>NZ_JBXAQK010000008.1:0-870 GCF_058807155.1 Tardiphaga sp. GW821-FHT12E02 | reverse complement strand
ATCTGCTCGATGGGATTGAAGTCCGGGCTGTAGGGCGGGAGGTAGAGCAGCCTCGCCCCGGCGGCCTCGATGGTCTCACGCACACCTGCCACCTTGTGGGCCTGCAGGTTGTCGAGGATGACGGTGTCACCGGGCTTGAGCGCGGGCACAAGCGTGTCGGCGACGTAGGCCCGGAAGCGTGCGCCGTTGGTGGCGCCGTCGAACAGGGAAGTGGCGCACAGGCCATCGCTGCGCAGGGCGGCGGTGATCGTGGTGGTCTTGTAGTGCCCGTGCGGGACAGCCAGCCGGCAGCGCTCGCCTCGCGGAGCCCGACCGTAGCGGCGTGCCATGTTGGTGGCCGCGGCAGTCTCGTCGAGGAAAACCAGCCTGTCGGGATCGAGGGCGTCCTGGTTCTCGAACCAAGCCTCGCGGGCTGCCCTTACGTCCTCGCGCGCCTGCTCGGCGGCGTGGATCGCCCCTTTTTACGGGTGATGCCACGCCGGGCGAAGAAGCGGGATAGGCTGCTCGTGCTGGTCTGCAGGCCGCGCTCGGCCAAAGCGTCACGCAGTTCGCGCAGAAAGATCGCCGGCCGCGCCTCGTAGATCGTCAGGATCAGGTCGGCCTGCGCCTCGATCCGGTGCGAGGCATGATCGCCGCCCGACGGCTTGGGCGCAAGCTGTCCCTCCTGGCGAAACCGATCCGACCAGCGGCTGGCGCTGGACACGCTGACCCCAAACCGGGCTGCAGCCTGATGACAGGACGCGCCCGCGGCTACGGCCGACACGACACGCTCGCGTAAATCGACGGACAAAGGTGAAGGCATCGCCATCCTCCTTCACCCCTCAACGTCCCGACCCTCCAGCCGTCCCAAACCGCTCGGGCACGGCTCTA
>NZ_JBXAQK010000007.1:0-1594 GCF_058807155.1 Tardiphaga sp. GW821-FHT12E02 | reverse complement strand
GCGCGGCATCGCTTACGTGGAAGAAGAAACTCACCACGACGATGGCGGCAGAGCGGTCGCAGCGATGCCACATACCGCTCTGTCTAGCTTACTTGACCGCGAGAACATCCCAGCGCTCGATGACCGGCGGCGTGGCCAGAAGCTCATTGGCGTTCTGCATGAGTGCTGCCGCGATCGGACCGTTGAGATGTGCGGTTCTGTCGCCATCATTCTGAAAGGCGTCAAAGATCGCGAAACTGCTTGGTCCGAACTTTACAGCATACCAGACCGGAGTACCCGTTTCGGCTTGTGCCAACGGCAGCGCGTCCTTCAGAAACTTTTCCAAAGCCGCTTCTTTGCCAGGCTTGGCGTCGAGCCGCACGAATAAGCCCATATGTGTCATCTTCATCGTCTCCATCTTTGGGTGTGGTTGGGTTGACTTCGAGCTGCCTGTCGTATCCGCCATTGCGCTTGTCGCGCCGGTGGCGACAACGAGGGCCGCCGTGAGCAGGAACACTTTGATGGTCCTCATTTTCTTCCCTATTTGATCGCGCCATCGTCGGCCGCGTCGCTAGACTATCATCGCAGCGGAGCGTTAGCGCTTGGCAGAATTGACAAACCTGATACCATTCTCGCCATGAGCACAGCTACGACAATTTTAGCGCTTGATGGGGTGTTCGATACTGGGCTTGCGGCGTTTCAGGACACCTTAGCGACGGCGCGCGACTTGGCGCCCCCCGCCTTGCGTGAAAGTTTGAACTCGTCGGTTTCCAGCATTCGTCGCGCAACACGTACAGCGCACGGCCTCGCAATCCCTACGGTTCGGGCCGACGCCCTCCCGACTCCCGGCTTTGTCTTCGTGCCGGCATTGGGAGCGAAGACGGAGGAAGGCATTGCCGACGCCCTTGCTCATCCCGATGTAAAGCGAGCTGTCGAACTATTGCGAACCTGGCAGGCAAATGGTGCGACTATCGCTGCTGCTTGTACGGGGACATTCGTCCTCGCCGAGACGGGATTGTTAGACAAACAAGAGGCCGCCACCAGTTGGTGGCTCGCACCTTTCTTTAGAGCCCGGTATCCCAGCGTTGCACTCGATGACAGCCGTGCGCTGGTGGGTAACGACAGGGTCGTTACCGCAGGCGCGGTGCTCGCACATTTCGATTTGGCGCTCTGGTTCGTTCGTCAGCGGAGCCCCGAACTGGCCGACACCGTCGCTCGCTACCTAATGCTCGATCCTCGCTCGCCTCAAGCCACCTATGCCATCCCGGATCATTTGCGCCACGCCGACCACCTGGTGATGCTCTTCGAGAAGTGGGCGCGTGAAAACCTCGATACGGGCTTTTCCTTGGAGCAGGCCGCGGCCTTTGTCGGGACAAGTGAACGAACTCTGTCCCGCAGAATCAATATGGTGCTGGGCCGCTCTCCATTGTCTTATTTCCAGAGCCTGCGCGTTGAACGAGCGGCTTATCTCCTGAGGACGACCAAATTGGGAATGGATGAGATCGCAGCCCGCACCGGCTATGATAATGCAGCCACTCTCCGCACTCTGCTACGTCGTAAGACTGGCCGCACCGCCTCAGAAATTCGCCGGACGAACCATTTAGGAGTGCAGGAT
>NZ_JBXAQK010000006.1:0-2892 GCF_058807155.1 Tardiphaga sp. GW821-FHT12E02 | reverse complement strand
ATGTGATAGGCGCGCTCGCGGATAGCTTGTTCCATGTCCTGCATCGACGACTCCTTGTGCGATGCGGGAGACCATGGCCAAACGCGGTTAACAAACGGGAAACTCGGATATCGGCGGTCAACGGCGACGCGCGAACAGCATTCCGCCTATGAACGCGACCGCAAGCATTCCGAGCGGCGCTGCCTTGGTGACATCCTTCAGCATTTCCAAGTAGGTTTCCGGCCGCTTGGCTGCTTCCAGCTTCTGTTTGAAGTGCTGTCCGACCTCGTCAACATGGCCGGCGGCAGCGTTCACGGTATCCTTCGCGGCATTGAACGCCTTGTCGCCAATCGACTCGCTGTTGGTGTCTTCGCTCATGAGCAACTCCGTTGCGTTGGTTGAGCCGCGTCTATTCACGCGAAGGTTTCGGTTGGGTCTCGCTGACGGGATCGGACGCCGGGAAAGTATCTTCCAATTCCTTGTCGAGCCTCGACTGCTTGCGGTCTTCCTTGATCGCCGTCTTCGGATCCTCAGCGTGTTTGTCGACGGGATTGGGATCGAACTTCTTGGACATCGCATACCTCGATTTGTGTAGGGTCAATCCAGCGGCCGATCGTCGTCGGTAGGAGGCGAAGGCTCCGGCGTCGCGATGTCACCGTGATCTTCCAAAGACTCGTCGGGCTTCTCGTTCTTGTCCGGCTCCAAACGAGGGTCATCGATTATGAAGGCTGGCGTCTTCCGCAGGATCACCGTCTTTCTCCCGTTAACAGCGCATTGGGCACCTCGGTACCGTGCCGAGCAGGAAACGCGAGTCATCTCAAAGCGTTCCGGAACGAATCCTTGTAGGCATGCTTGGTGTCCCGGTTCCGTTCAGTCAGTTGTGTTGGAGTATATGATGGCCCCGCGCGCCAATTGGAAAGGCTTTCTACGCCTCTCGCTCGTCACCTGCCCGGTGGCTCTGTACCCGGCCACTTCCGACGCGGAGAAGGTCAGCCTGAACCAACTCAACCGAAACACCGGTCACCGCATCAAGTATCTCAAGGTCGATGCCGACACGGGCAAAGAAGTCGCCAACGAGGACATCGTCAAAGGCTACAAGGTCGATACCGACACCTATGTCGAGGTCGAGAAGGAAGAACTGGAAAACATTGCACTCGACTCCACCCGGACGATCGAAATCGACGAATTCGTACCGAAGGACGACATCGATCAGCGCTATGCCATCAGGCCATACTACCTCGTTCCTGACGGCAAGGTCGGCCACGACGCCTACGCCGTCATCCGCGAGACCATCCGCAGCATGGACATGGTCGCGATCGGGCGCTTGGTGCTGACAAGCCGCGAACACATCATCGCGCTTGAGCCGCTCAAGAACGGCCTTATGGGAACGCTTCTGCGATACCCCTACGAGGTCCGCAGCGAGGACGAATATTTCGACGACATCCAGGACGTGAAGGTGACGAAGGACATGCTCGACCTCGCACAACACATCGTCCAGCAAAAGACCGCAGATTTCGACCCGAGCAAGTTCGATGACCGCTACGAATCCGCCCTGATCGAACTGATCAATCAGAAACGCGCCGGCACGACGGTGAAGGCACACGGCAAAGCGCGTCCCGGCACCAACGTGGTCGACCTGATGACGGCACTGAAGCAAAGTCTCAAGGGCAATTCGTCCGAAGCCACGCCGGCAAAACCGAAGCGTGCCGCCAAGCGCGCCGCGGGCCAGAAAGAAATGCTGCTGCCGATCAGCGGAAAGAAACCCGCCGCAGCGACCAAAAAAACGACTGCGCGGGCGGCGAGCAAACGCAAGGCGGGCTAGATCGCATGATGGAGCAAACGCGCAATCGCTTCGACCTGCAACGCTTCGTCATCGCTCAAGAGCCCGCCTACGCCACCGCAGTCGCCGAGCTGAAGGCCGGCGACAAGCGGAGCCACTGGATGTGGTTCATATTCCCGCAGGCTGCCGGCCTCGGGCACAGCGCGATGGCGCAGCGATATGCGATCGGCTCGATGGACGAGGCGCGGGCCTATCTCGCCCATCCCCTCCTGGGCATCCGGCTCAGGGAGTGCACCGAGGCGCTGCTGAGCGTGACCGGCAAATCAGCGCACGATATCTTCGGTTCGCCCGACGATCTAAAATTCAGGTCGGCGATGACGTTGTTCAGCGAAGCCGATCGCGGCGGCGCACCATATAAAGAAGCTCTGAAGCGGTATTACGGCGGCGAGCAGGACAAGGCTTCGCTGAAGATCATGGACGCCTGGAAGCAAGCGTAGATCATTCCAGGACAATCCATGCCGGGGCGTGATCGCTGGTCTCCGGCTTGGCCCGAATTTTCCGATCGACGCCCGCTTTCCTCAGCGATCGGCGAGTTGCGGATCGAGAAAGAGGTGGTCGATTCGCAGGCCGGCATCGCGTTCGAACCGGCCCCGCCAACAGGTCCAGAACGTGTATGGCACCGCTTCGGGATGCATCGCGCGCAGCGCGTCCGTCCAACCTTTGGCGAGCAAGGCCACCAGCAACTTCCGCGCCTCGGGCTGAACCAGCGCGTCCTTGTCCCACGACTTCGTCGGATAGATGTCGGCCGCCGTCGGCACGACGTTGAAGTCGCCGGCCAGCACGATCGGGGCGCCGGTCTTGCGAAGCGTGGCCGCATGTCGATTGAGACGCTTCAGCCAGGCGAGCTTGTAGTCGAATTTCGGGTCAGGCATCGGGTTGCCGTTCGGAGCATAGAGGCACGCGACCACGATCCCGTCGATGACGGCCTCGATATACCGGGTCTGATCGTCTTTGGGATCGCCCGGGAGCCGCCGCCGCGTGATGAAGATCTCCGCGTTGCGCGCGAGGATAGCGACGCCGTTCCACTTCCGCTGCCCGACCCAGGCCAACGTGTAGCCGGCCTTCAACAGTGC
>NZ_JBXAQK010000005.1:0-5428 GCF_058807155.1 Tardiphaga sp. GW821-FHT12E02 | reverse complement strand
CCATGGTCTCCCGCATCGCACAAGGAGTCGTCGATGCAGGACATGGAACAAGCTATCCGCGAGCGCGCCTATCACATGTGGAACGATGCCGGTCGCCCGGACGATCGCTCGGAGGCGTTCTGGCTGAGCGCGCAACGAACTGTGTTGGAATCTTCGCTTCAACAGATTGCCAATGTGAAGCCTAGCCGCAAGATGAAGACAAGGCGACTGCTGCTCCACGCAAACGGAAGATTGCTTGAATCTTCCGGGAGTTGAAAGCGATGAAGCCCCACGGGCGACATGGTTTTTGTTAGACGAGTAAGCGCTTGGGGTGGCTTAGTATCCATTTTTCGATAGGGCGCTTCCTGAATCAAATGGGAAGGCCGAATTGGGTTTCGAGGTGGTCTCCTGCCTGGAGCGAGGACAGCGACACGCCAAGAAGGCGAACAGCCTTCTGAAGCGGCATTGTTGCCTCAAGCAGGCCGACCGATATCCGCTCCAGATCGTCGCGCGAGGCGACGGCTCCGGGCATCGAACGGCTCCGCGACATGATCTCGAAATCGAAGAACTTGACCTTCAACGTGACGGTACGCCCTCGATTTCCGGTCGCTTCGCAGTGGCGCCAGACCTTGTCGATGAGGGGCTGCAGCGCTTCGATCATGGCGTCGAGCTCCGTCAGATCCTCGAAGAACGTGTTCTCGGCACCGACCGACTTGCGGATGCGGTTCGCGCGGACCGGCCGATCGTCTTTGCCGCGCGAGATCCAGTAGTAGTAGGTCCCCGACTTTCCGAAATGAGCTTCGAGAAACGCGAGGGTCTGATTGCGGATGTCGAGCCCGGTACGGATACCGAGCGCGTTGAATTTGGTCGCGGTAGCAGGACCGATGCCGTGGAACTTGCCGACGGCGAGGCCTTCGACGAACGCCGGGCCCATGTCCGGAGAGATGACGTATTGGCCGTTGGGCTTGCGGTGATCGGAGGCAAGTTTGGCGAGGAACTTGTTGTAGGAGATTCCGGCCGAAGCGTTGAGACCGGTCTCCTCCTTGATCTTCGCGCGGATCTTCAGCGCGATGTCGCGCGCCAGCGGGATGTTCTGCAGGTTCTCGGTGACGTCCAGGTACGCTTCGTCCAGCGATAGAGGCTCGATGACCGGCGTATGCTCGGCAAAGATCTCGCGTATCTGCTGACTGATCGCCTTGTAGACCTCGAAGCGCGGTTTCACGAAGATCAGGTCCGGGCACTGGCGCCGCGCGGTGACCGAAGGCATCGCCGAGCGTACGCCGAACTTGCGTGCCTCGTAGCTTGCCGCGGCCACGACTCCGCGCTCCCGCGAACCTCCGACCGCGACCGGCTTGCCGCGAAGCTCCGGATTGTCCCGTTGCTCGACGGATGCATAGAAGGCGTCCATGTCGACATGGATGATCTTGCGGCCTTGCGGAAAAGCGGCTTTCCGTATTTTCGCAGGAACAGAACGGTCGCCGCCTCGCAAGCCTCGTAGGCCGTCTTCCAATCCCAGGCGCCGCTGGTGTCGGATGCACCAAAGGCCTGTTCCATGACGGAGCGCAGATGGCGGCGTCGATGGGCCGGCCCTGTTCGAGATGCGGAAGGAGATATTCGGCGGCGGCGAGAATGGCGGCGGCCGGCGGCGCGTGGGACGCGAGCGGGAGCGAGGCGGCCGAAGCGGGTTCCTGGACCGGAGCGTGAAGCATGGAAGATACCTCGAAAGAGCGAAAGACGGGCGAGCCGGCCCGGCGCTCTCTCTCGACCGGACGGGCTCAACCCGTCCCGGCCGACCTCTCACTCTGGCGCGGTCGACGCGCGTCGTCATCGATCCGGCTTCCGGCGGACGTGATGGGACGCTAGTCTCAGTTGGGAAAATTGGCCGCGGCGCGCCCTTCGACAGGCTCGCCGCGCCTGGGGAGGAAGGTAGGCGGCATGAAGGGAAGCGCGATTGGCATCATTGCGGCCGGATGCCTGGCAGTCGGATTCGGCGCAGGCTTCGTTCTCCGGCCGGTGATTTCGCCAGTCTCGGCATCGCCGGCCATCGCTGCCGGCGTGGCGCAGTCGAGCGAGGAAGAAGCGACGGCCGCGGTAAGGCGCCATCGCTTGTTCACCGGCACATCGCTGGAGCGGGCGACGCTGAAGCTCGGCGATTGCTCGCCTGGCGGTGTCGGACCCGGCGTGACCTGTATGACGCAGCTTGTCATGGACCCGGCGAAGACCGGTGCGGCTCCGCAGAACCGTCCGATCGGCTTCGCACGGGTCAACGGCCAGTGGGAGGTCGCGGTCTGGTAGGGGCGGCGATCGCGCTCAGGTCAGGCTTCCGGCGGACGATAAAGCTCGAAGGGGTTGCCGTCGGCCAGGTGACCGAAGGGCGTAAGCATATAGTCATCACCCTCGCGCCCCACGGCGCAGATGACGTAGCGCGTCCCGCCGGTCGCGACCTCGGTGCATTCCATGAGCGCCAGGTCACCGCTGGTCGCGGCGTTTAGCAACGTTTGAAAGTTGGTGCGGGCATGATCGGGGATGCTCATCGGGCATCCCGTCGCTCCGCGAGCCAACGTCGGGTGCTCAGCCACTCGACCGTCGCGCCAGTTGAAAGTTCAAGGACATGGGCGCCCCCGTAGAACCCGCCGACGACAGGGTTGGAGGCGATGGTGACCCATTGAAACCCCCAGCGCCCGGTCAGCCCGAAGGCTTTGGCGCAGCGCGTCACGAAGGTGATCGCGAGTTGCTGGTCGGCGCTGCCCGGGGCGCGCAGCCAGAGCCGGGCCGGCCCATATTCGGGCGTCAGCGAGAGCAGAAACGGCTCGGCCGGCGGGTCCTCGCGGGCGTTCTCGGCCATCAACGTGGTGTAGATGTCGAAGGCGCGCACAGCGTTCGCGGGGGTGCCGACGTCGAGTAGGCAGGAAAAGCGGGTGAGAAAGTCGGTCATGGCGGGCTCCAGAAACGAAAAAGCCCGGCGCTGAGCCGGGCTCGGGAGGGTTCGGATTGTCGTCGGGCTAGTAGCCGAACTGCCAGGACGGCCAGGATTGGCCGTCGTCAGCGGCTCGCACGGCATCGTCGAGATAGGCGGGGTCGCCCTCGACGACGATGGGATCGCGGACCGGCGTCTCGTCGATGACGGCAACGCGGGCAACGAGCCCGTCCTCGACCTCGACTTGCACGGGCACGAGATATTGGAAGACGACGCGTCGGGGCGCCGGTGGGGATTGCAACATGGCGCAGCTCCTTGGTTGGAAGGTTAAGCGGAGCGACCGGAGCCGCTCCGCCCTAGCGATCACTCGGCCGCGACGAGGTGGCGTTCGTCGTCTTCGCCGGCGGGCTCCTCGTCATCGCCCGCGAGGAAGTCGGGCAGCGCAGCACCCTCATCCTCGCCGCCGGTCTGGATCTCCGGCGCGGACGCCTCGGCCTCGGCAATCAGGCGGAGCGGCTCCGGGAGCCATCCGGTGTCGACCAGCAGGCGCTCGGCCTCCTTGGCCATGTCGCCCTTCTTCAGATGGTCGATGAGCTGCGCGGCCTTGAGGCGCTGGTCGACCTCGTCCGGCAGCTCGTCGGCGCCCTCATATTCGCCCTCAAGCTTCTGATATCCGGCGTTGAGCGCGTCGATGGTGACCTGTTCCTCGGCCGAGATGTCGAGCGGTTCGCCTTGCAACTCGCGCAGGCCCCGCGCGGCGTCATAAGGGAAGCTGACCGCCACTTCGATCCACTTCCAGCCTTCGGCGGCGATCGTCCCTGCCGTCGCCTTCAGCTTCTCGGCGACCAGCCGGTCGAGCAGCGCGGGGTCCTGCAGCCAGCCGCCATCGTCGGACTGGAAGAGATCGCGCATGATGACGCCGCCAGCCGCCTCGTAGGCGTCGAGCCCGACAAACACGGCCCGCTTGTCCGAAGCGCGCACCGTTGTCTCGGTGAGCATGCGCCGGATCTGGTACGGCTCTTTCGACCAGGAGTCCTTGATCGCCTCCCAGACCTGCTCCTGGCGGACATGGTCGTTCGAGACGGTGAAGGCCATGAGCTGCACCAGCGTCATGCCATCGTCGGCATAGATGTCCAGCAGCGTCGGTGAGACCGCTGCAAGGCGCAGCCGCTGCTTCACCACCTGAACGCTGACGCGGTGGGCGGCGGCGATATCTTCTTCGGGCGTGCCCTTGAGGCGCATATCCTGAAAGGCGCGGAACTCGTCGAGAGGATGCAGCGCGGCGCGTTCGGCATTTTCTGCGTAGGACACCTCTTCGGCGAGGATCGGATCGTCGACCGGACGCACCACGCAAGGCACGAGGGCGGTCTTGGCGAGGCGCTTCTGCTTTACAAGCAGGTCGAGCGCCCTGAAGCGGCGGCCGCCGGCGGGCACCTCGAACATCCCGGTCTCGTTGCCGTCGCCATCGACCACGGGCCGGACGTTAAGACCCTGGATAAGCCCGCGCCGGATGATCGAGGCCGCCAGGTCCTCGATTGAGACGCCGGCCTTCACGCGCCGAACGTTCGACTGGCTCAGGACCAGTTTGTTGAAAGGGATGTCGCGCGAAGACGACAGGACGATCTTTTGAGCTGCACTAGCCATCGGGATTTACTCCGCGACGGGCGGCCGAGAGCCTCTCTCTCGACCTCCAACCCGTCACGAAATCCCGGCCCTCCTCTAACTCTCTCATCTTCCACTGTCGGCCAGCGACCGATCGGACGACTTCACGCTCGTCTTGACACCAACGCTTTTGGAGAATGTCGAGCCCGACTATAATAGTCGTCATAGATACTGTTCGACGTCACTTCCCTTCGTCGGGCGGGATGCCGACGCTGGAGTTAATCGGAGAACGATAATGAGCACGACGGCTGTTGAGGACGCGCCAAGCGGATTGCGCCGTTGGTTTGCGAATCTGTGCAACGAGGCGCGAACCTGAGGCTTTCGCGGGTGGAGCGCGCCATGATCGGCGCAAATGGCAAGGCGCTGACGATGTTGGTCACGGCGCTGCAGGCTCGCGGACATCTCAAGGTCGAAGAGTTTGCGGACACGCTCGCTGTGTTCAGCGTAGTGGTTGGGGAGGATAATGACCTTGAAGGGATGCTGCTCGCCGCGTGGGCGGGGATGATGAAGGAGAGTCTTTGGCCTAGAGAATGGGCAACCGGCCACGCGAAGAGACGCCGCGCGTTTGCGCGGCGTCTCTTGATAGGACGTGGAATGTGGCCGGCGGCAGAGGCCGCATTAGAGCCGTGCCCGGTCACGTAGCGACGGCCAAGTCGGTATCGTAGCCGGCGGCAGCAAGGAGTTGCGGCACTCATCTGCCGTGAAGCGAGCCAAAGCCTGCCGGATGGCGTGCCACAGATCAGGGACGGTGCGGGCCGCCGCTGTCCGGAGCAGAGCCTTCAGCTTGGCGAAGATCTGCTCGATGGGATTGAAGTCCGGGCTGTAGGGCGGGAGGTAGAGCAGCCTCGCCCCGGCGGCCTCGATGGTCTC
>NZ_JBXAQK010000004.1:0-10307 GCF_058807155.1 Tardiphaga sp. GW821-FHT12E02 | reverse complement strand
TTGCGCGCGAGGATAGCGACGCCGTTCCACTTCCGCTGCCCGACCCAGGCCAACGTGTAGCCGGCCTTCAACAGTGCGTCCTTCGGGAAATCCGCCTGATCGGCCTTGAGCTCCTGCAGGCAGACGATGTCCGGCTTCGACGACTTCAGCCACGCAAGCAGGTTCGGCAGCCGCTTGTTGACATTATTGATGTTGAACGTCGCGATCTTCACTGCCGCCTCCGGTTTCCCCTCAACCCCGCAAACCACTCGGCATAGGGCGTGTTCTTGACCATGTGCCGGTTGAGATCCGGCGCGCCATCGTTCCACCAGACGGGTCCGCGCTCGCCAAGCGACCGCTTCGCCTCATCCACCGCCTGATGCGCCGCAGCCTCGGCGGCTGGATCTTCCTGGGCTTTGGCGTCCTTTACCGCCCGGCGCGCGGACATCAGTTCGGCGACGAGCGCCGCTTTCCTGTCTTCAGACAGCCCCGGATCCGCAAGACGCCAGAGCCGACCACGGACGACAAAATACCGGCCGTCGGGCGTGACCGGATGCTGCAATGTCATGATGTCACCGGGAATGCGCTCCGCATTGGTGCCGCGACTGGACAGGCGGGAGCCCCTGCAACGTCATTCCGTCAGCACCGTTCCATCCGGCGTCTAGCGCCGGAACAGGTCGCGTGTTGTGCCGTTGAGGCGCCACGGAGGACCGATGCGCTATTTGATCGTCTATTTGAGCACGCTCGTCATCATGCTCCCCCTCGACTTCGCGTTTCTAGGCACGGTCGGCAAGAAAATGTATCAATCCCGTATCGGCGGGCTGATGCTGGATACGCCGCGGGTGTCGGCCGCGATCCTCTTCTATGCACTCTATCTCGCTGGAATCGTCGTGTTCGTGAACGGCACCCGTCCCGCCGATTGGTCGGCGAACCTGCTGCTGGGCGCTCTGCTTGGCCTGTTCTGCTATTCGACATTCGCGCTCACCAACATGGCGATCCTCAAACAGTGGCAGTGGTCGCTGGTAATCCCGGACATCGCCTGGGGCATGGTGGTGACGGCTGCGGCCGCATCGCTGGGTGGATTGCTCGCCGGCTGGATTATCTCCCGTATCTGAAAGGCCGCATCATGTCCGACGCCTACGACTACTTTCGCGCACACGCCGTCGCGGCGGCCTTGAAGGCGAGACGGCTTCCCCGCGGCCGCATCCGCGACAAGCAACGCACCGTCGCCCGCGTCTACCATCTCCTGGCGAAGAAATCGGCGCCGGGCCCCGACATTCAACGCCTCGACGACTATCGCGCTGCACGATTTGCGAACAGTCCGAGAGCGATATGACAGATCAGGTTTGGCACCGAGGAGGATCGTGATGAGTGCAAAGGACACAGTCATCGGGACGACCAAACGTTTGGTGGCAGAGATCGTCGGCGACGGCGCCCTCGCGGAGGAAGGTTCGCGGCAAAGCACCGGCGAAGCCGCTCGTCCCGCGCTCTTCGACGGAGATACGACAGTCGCACACAATCCTGAATATGTTGCGACAGCAACCACCGCCGCTCCGGACGCACCAGCACTGACCGAACACGAGCGATACGCCTTGCTGCTGGGGCACGCCGCACTGAAAGCATGGCCCGACCTCCCGCGCGAAGCTCAGGAGCGGCTGTTCATCGCGGCCGTCGATGATGGCATCATCGCAAATTCGCTGGCGGTCTATCTGCACGACCGTCACCCCAGGACGCTCCATCCGTCGAAACCCGCCCAGCTCGCCTAAGCAGTCGCAATGGCGGCGCGGGAGGACTACGGTGTCATGATTACCGATTGAGCGAACCCTGCGAACAAGGCCGCGGGGCCGGCATATACCGCGACGCATCCGGCCTGCCTGAGCGAAGCTTCCGTGAAGCCGCCGCTCAACACGCCGAACGGCGTGATCTTCGCCTTGACGGCGGCCTCGGCGTCATAGGTCGTGTCGCCGATGGCGACCGCGTCCGGCCCCTGCATATCCAGCTTCTGAAGAACGACTTCGAAAATGTCCGCCGATGGCTTCGACCTATCCGCGTCCTCGAACGACGCTTTGACGTCGATCAGATCAGCGATCCCGGCAATCTCGAGATAGGTTTCCAGCTCGTCGCTTTTGGCGGACGATCCGACAGCGACGTGCAGGCCTGCCTCGTGAACGCGTCTGAGAAGATCGGGGACAGCAGAGAATGGACGTAGCAGCGGCAGGTATTCGGACTTGAAACGCTTGCCCCGCCAATCCTCGAGCTCCTTCCCATGGTCGCGCTGCTCATCGGCCGACAAGAACATGGGAATGAGCTTGTCGCCGCCTTTGCCAATCTGAGATCTGGCCCGCTCCAAGCTGACGTCATGACCGAACTTCACCAAGGCTTCATGCCAGACGAGTGCATGCAGATCGACCGAGTCCAGCAGCGTTCCATCCACGTCGAAAATGACGGCTTTGAACATGATAAACTCGCATGCACTTACAGGAAGGTGGAAAGTTCATAGGCCGCAACGGCGAAGCCGAGACATCGGCGCCACGGATTGACGCCTCGCGCCATCTCGTCGGCACTCCACACCAGCAGGCCGCCCGTCATGACGACCGTCAACGCGCCGCTCTGAGGCCAGACCAAAAGCAACATGCCCGCAACAATCACGATCCACAGCACCAGATTAGGCGCTTGAATGATCGTGATTGCACCGGTTTTACGATCGCAAAAGAGCCATCGCAGGGCCTCTGGAACGGTCAGAGCTTGACCTCGCCCTCGTCACGCCCCTTCCAGTAGGTCACGCGTTTCGCCTTGACCTTGATCAGGACGATGCCCGGCGTATCGACGCCCTTGTCGAACCACTTGTCGAGATCGCTGGTCCAATGCTGCTGGAAGGCCGCCTTGTCCCGAATGAGTTCGGCCGTTCCCTCGACCGCCACGTAGATGCCCTTGGAGAAGAGGCCCGCCTCCGACGAGAAACCGAGCGCCACCTTGGGATCGCGCTGGATATCGGATACGGCACGCGCCTGCTCGTAGCTGAAATAGTACGACGTGCCGTCATAGGCCACGTCACCGTTGTTGCTCATGGGCCGGTTGGCGATCTCGCCGTTCTCGGTGTGCGTCGAGAGAATGGCGATGTCGATACCGGCCATGTCCTGTGCGATATCGGCGAGCGTCTTGGTCATTTTTGGTTCTCCTTGGAAAAACAGAGCCGTTGTCGATGTCACGCAAGAGAAGATCGAGGTCCTCTCGCAAGGCATCGTGCCGCTTTGATCAACGCTACGGATCGGGAGGCGCGCGCTATCTTCGTTGAGCCGTCCAAATCAGGTTTTGAAGAACAGTAGCCAGAGAGCGACCATCGCAACGAGAGCCAGCACAACGCTGATCACGAGGACATTGCGCACGGATGGCCCCCGCTCCGCTTGTCGGGCTTCGGTCGGCGTCGCCGTGACCCGTTCGCCTCTGGTATCCGGCATTCAGTCCTCCCTCATGACAGATGTCTCGACGCGAACAAGTTCTCTTGTCGCGGGACGGCTACGACGGAGAGCCGGAAAAGCTCCATAGTTCGCGGACAATTCGCGGCGCTGCCGTCCCGAGGCAACCATCAGGCTTCATTCAGGCATGGGTTGAGGTGTTTGCTCCTCGTTGCCGGTTTCATCCGCCTCCAACTCATTTTTCGCTTGATGCCAAAACTCCTCGGATCGTCCTTCGGGTCTTCCTTCTCTTTCCCAAAGTTTGTGCGCGTGTTCTCGGATTTGAGCATCGGTGACATTTGGCACGGCAAACTCCTTATCTGTCGTCGTTTTCTAATTACCTGCCTTCAACTCGGTTCCTGAACCGATCGCGCATCGGCTTCCTTGGCAGCGCTTCCAACCGTGGTGCGGCGTCGAGCAGCTTACGGGCTGCCTTTGCCTCCGTTTGCGCCAACGGCCGTGCCGGTCGTGAAGCTGGCCTCATCCGACGCAAGCATCACGTACAACGGCGCCAACTCCGCAGGCTGTCCCGCCCGACCGAGTGGCGTGTTCTGACCGAACTTCGCCATATCGCCCGGCAGTTGACCGCCGGCGACCTGCAGCGGAGTCCAGATCGGACCCGGCGCGACCATGTTCACGCGAATGCCCTTCCCGGCAAGCTGCTTTGCCAGCCCTTTGGTGAAGATGAGAATGGCCCCCTTGGTCGACGCGTAGTCCAGCAGTTCGATCTCCGGGTCGTACGAATTCACCGATCCCGTGTTGATGATCACGGAGCCTGGCTTCAGATAGGGTATCGCTACCTTGCTGATGCGGAACGGCGCGAAGATGTTGGTTTCGTAGGTGCGCACCAACTGCTCGTCGGTGATTTCGCTGATGTCCTTCTTGCTCTGCTGGTAGGCTGCGTTGTTGACGAGGATGTCGAGACCACCCAAACCCTCGACCGCGTCGGCGACAAGCTTCTCGCACGCCTCCAGCGTCCGGATGTCGGCCGGAAGAGCCACGGCCTTGCGTCCCGCACTCCGGATCAAGTCGACGACTTCCCTCGCATCGGGCTCTTCTGTCGGGAAATAGTTGATGGCGACATCGGCGCCCTCCCGGGCAAAGGCGATCGCCGCGGCGCGGCCGATGCCGCTGTCGCCTCCGGTCACCAGTGCCTTGCGGCCTGCGAGCCGTCCCGAGCCCTTGTAAGATTTCTCGCCGTGATCCGGCGGCGGGTCCATCTTGCTCGCCAGAGCTGGCCACGGCTGCTTCTGCTCCGGGAAGGGCTCCTTCCGATATTTGGCGCGCGGATCGCGCAGTGCCGCCGTTTCGAGATGCAGGACCTGCTGCGCGGTCGTCTCCTTGTTCGAGAGTGCCAAGGTCGCAAGGCCGACAGCCGTGGTCCCGAGAACGGCGCGGCGGGTTGATCTCTTCTCTGACAATGTCTTCTCCCGATTGAGACGGTGAGCACCGAGAACATGCGGGTGCGAAAACCGTTCCTGTATGCCAAATCGCTCAGACTGCGACGGCTTGGGCGCGAAGCAGGCGACAGTCGCCCCAGGGCCGTTCAGTGCCTCACTTGGCGAAAGCCTGTCCAAGGCGCTGTTCAGGGTCGGAGCGACCATCTCGCGGTCGATTCTCAAGTCTTTGCGGGGGGCGGAAGCGTCTGCTGATGCTGCACAACGTGCCATTTTTCGTGCGAAAGTCGCCGATACGTCGAGGTGCAGTAGGCTTCGTAGACGGATCGATCCCTTGCCGCCACGGCCTTGTACGCCACGACGATCAATCCTTCCTGGGGCCGCATGATCTGGCGCTCCGACAGAGCGACCTTCGACCATCGGGGCGTATCGGACACCGCGTCGATGGCTTGCCGGCCCGTCATGACGAACGGAGCCGCTGGCAGCACCATGAGGCATTCGTCGTCGATAGCGTCGCGATAATGCGCGGCATCGCCGGTCCAAAGCCCTTCTTCGAATACCCAAACGCGATGATCGTCCATGGTGCCTCCCATCGTTCTCCGAGTGCAATGAAACGTGAGGCCACCCGTTCCCGAAAAAAGCGACGTCCAATGCGCAGATCCGATCGCGGCGCTATAACTGCGCGGCGGAACCAATCATCCGGGCGTCTCTTGAATCCGCCGTTCAGTTGCGGAGTAGCGTCATGCGTTCAGGATGGAGCCCATCCGTGGTGCCGGTCGGCGTCCACGATACCGTGTACCTCGTTGTCGATTGCCACGGTCCCGGCGGCTGTGTCTGGCGGGAAGCCGACATCAACGGCACCGATCTTGAGACCGTCATCACCGACCTGATGCGGGGCGAATATTCCGACCCCCTCTGCGTCATAGCTTTCAACACCACCGAGAACTGGTCGCGGGATGTCACCGCCGACATCGCCCGCGAGATCCTGGAACGGTGCGATCTCGCCTACGAAGACGTGCCGGCCTGGCTAGAGGATCTCGTCCATCGTCATGTTCATCCGGAACGCCAACCGCCGCTGGGGCTGAAGCGATGACAGGCCTCAGCCCGTCCATCGCGCCCGAGATGAACGCTGCCAGGGTCGGTCAGGAGGCATTGCTCGATCTCGTCGGGCATCTCGGCGCCGCGTTGATCCAGTCGGACAAGATCACCGATCCCACGGTCGTCGATCATCTGCAATCCGCTCACCGGCTTGCGCTCGATCTCTACGCCTGGTCTGGCGGGAGTCAGCGAGACCGTCCCGTCGATGCATGAGGCACAGTTGCCCTAAGTTGAATTGAGGGGTAAACTTCCGGACCGGCCCAGCCCTGCTTCCAACTCCGCGGCGTGCTGCATTCCGCCAAAGCATTTTGCTTGCCCGATCATGCAGCGATCCGACGCCTCCTAATCACGGGGCGCCTTCTGCTCATTCGGAAGAGTGGCGACACCTGCCGGGGACTGCCTTTGAATGTAGTGGTCGAGAACGAAGAGCCTGATGGCGGATGAAAGATTCGATTTCGGAGCTCTTCCGTTATCGATCCTGGTCGTCAGATCGAAGACGGTTACGCACTCGTCCCGCGCGATTTCCTTCAGCGCAGACCAGAATTCATCTTCGAGACTGACGCTGGTCTTGTGCCCCGCGATCTCCAAGGACCGTTTGTGGATGGTGGATTTCACGCGGGACCTCCGGAGGCAGATGCCAGATTGCACTTGGGCGAACTCGCAATCAATCCGGGACTCCCCGCCCGGGATTACTTCCGCTTTTCTTCCAATGCTCCGGTCGCCCGTAGATCCGCCCGCACTTTCCGGACTCCCGGGAGTGGTTTTCCGAGCTCGCGCGCTTTCTTCTGGACGGCCGACGACGGTCTGCGCAGCGCGGCACTGGCCCGCATCAATGTCGCTCCTTCGTCAGCCAATTTCTCGAGTTTCGCTATGTCCTCGTCGGTCCAGGACCTTGTGATAAGCATCGTGTCTCCGCAAAGCCCCTTCGCTACACTGAGTCTGCCGACACCTTCGGTCGGATGGGCGACATACGTCAGTTAAAAATTACCTTCCCGGAACCGTCTGCATGTGGTCGAATGTCGCACCGGAAAGGATTACAATGCAGCCGAACGCAGATCAGCAACGCGGCTTTGCCCAACTCTTCGGCGACGTGGCGAACAAGACGTCGCTGTTGGCGGGGCGTGCGTTTACTTTTGCCATCGCGTCTGCCGTCGTCATCATTTGGGGTGTGACCGGGCCGCTGTTCGGCTACTCCGACACGTGGCAACTCGTCATCAACACCGGCACGACCATCGTGACGTTCCTGATGGTCTTCCTTATTCAAAATTCGCAGAATCGGGACGGCGCAGCCATCCAGGTCAAGCTCGATGAGCTCATCCGAACCAGTGCGGCGCACAACTCGTTCGTAGGCATCGAACATCTGACCGACGAGGAGCTCGAGGACATTAGGACCAAATGCGAGGCGCGGGCCGCCGCGGAAAAGGCCGGCGAGAAATCGGTCCGCCGGACCGGCGAGAAGGCCCGCGAAGCCGCCGACCAAGCCGTCGGCTGAAAGCCCTTTAATGGTGAGGGTGACGCTGGCCGCTGATGGACCGAGGCTTCAAGGAACCAACAGGTCCCCCTGGAGTATGGACTGGAAGGCATTTTGGTAGTTCGCTTCGGTTCGGCCCACGACGATCCTCTCGCACGCGATTGCTATTCATGGTCTCAATCCCTGCAATCCAATCCCTCATCTTCCCCCATCCGCGAAGGTCGAGCGCCCTCCGTAATGGTTGGAGGTCTGTTTGCGCCGTGTGCTGAGGGTCAAGGAATCCGAATGCGGGGGTGGCTGGGCCGTCGAACATCGGCGGGCACCAGGCGTCTGGATCGCTCTCGCGGGTCTCTATCTGAGCGAGGAAGCGGCTTCCGCATGGATCGACGAGAAGGGTGAGCAATACCTGTCCGCGGAACGGCACCGCAGGACTGCCGTTATCCGCCGCAATAACGTGCATCTGTCCGGCCGCGGCGACACGGCGATGGTCTTCGCTCACGGGTTCGGTTGCGATCAGCAGATGTGGCGGTTCGTGGCCCCACAGTTCGAGAACGACTTCAAGGTCGTCCTCTTCGATCATGTCGGTTCGGGCAAATCTGATCTCTCGGCATACAGCAGCGAGAAATACGGGTCTCTCGACGGATACGCGGCCGACCTCAACGAGATCGGAGACATTCTAGGGCTCAGGGACGCCGTGCTGGTGGCCCATTCGGTCAGCGCGATGATCGCGGTGCTCGCATCGGTCGCAGCTCCGGCGATGTTCGGACGCCTGGTTCTGATCGGACCATCGGCACGCTACGTGGATGACGTCGGATACATCGGAGGCTTTTCGCAGGACCGCATCGATGAGCTTCTGAAATTTCTTGAAAGCCACTACACCGATTGGGCTGCGGCGATGGCACCAGCGATCGTCGGCAATCCGGACCGCCCTCATCTCGCCGAAGAACTCAGCGAGAGCATCTGCCGCATGGATCCTGCGATCGCGAAGGAATTTGCACGCATCACGTTCACGTCCGACAGCCGAGCCGATCTACCGAACGTTTCCCGCCCCTCGCTGATCCTGCAGTGCTCGGATGATGCGATCGCTCCGCTCGAAGCGGGCGCTTATGTCCATCATGCCATTCCAGACAGCACGATGACGGTCATGAAGGCTACCGGCCACTGTCCGCACCTGTGCGCGCCTCGAGAGGTCGTCTCCGCGATTAGGGCGTTCGCCTGAAACCTTTCCACGTCAGCGCCATTGCCGAGGCAGCACACGCCGGGTGTCAACCGGCCATAACGGGGATGATGGACGCGGCGGTTTTGCCGGTTTCTCGTCGCGACAGCAACGCATCGGTACGCGTGGCAATCTAACCTGTTCTCGGCGTGTGCCCCATTTTGGCAGGGTCTTTTTGATCCTGCACTGTCCAAATCTTTCGAACCCACGCGACAGACATGCGTGAAGCATGTCCGTGTCGGCAAAAACCCGGGAATTGTGATGGCAGAAAACTACGCTGGCCGCTGCGTGAACGGGCCGAAGGCTGGCGAGCAACTCAGCGCGCCGAGCAACAGTGTGCCTGTCATAGCGCCTGGAAGCGACACCGAAGGACAGCTCATCGGGTTCTATGAATACAACGCTGGCGGTTGGGAATGGCGTCCCGAAACAACCCCCGATGAAAAAGAGCGGCTCCGGTAATGCGCGTCCCGATTTGCAGTGCGTAGTAAAAAGCAATGCGATCGTGAGAGTCACGCAACTCAGGAAATTGGACTGCTGGCGTGTATCCTAGCATTTCGGGCCGAAAGCCCGAGAGGAATTGGGCGTCGAACGCGATCCGTTGACTCCTTCATCCGCCATACCACCGCGGAAATGGCTACCATCCATCACAAGCCCGACGTCAAATTTTGCTGCGATGGAGTGGCTTCGATTGCTCAAGCCATGTCAGCAATCGAAGGCCAGCACGATCTTGCCGAAGTGGCTCCCGCGCGCCATCTCCTCGACGGCAAGCCGGGCATCGGTCCATGGGAGCACACGGTCGACCACCGGCCGGATGCGATGCAGGATCAACGCCCGGCACATCGCCTCGAACATTTCCCGGGAACCAACCGACAAGCCCTGCACCTTCGCCGCGGTCGCGATCATCACCGAAGCGGAGAGTTTCGCCGATGGGGCACTCGCGTCGGTCAACACGCCGATAACCGCGATATGTCCCGCCATGCGGACGGACTTCAGGCTTTCGATCAACGTGCCCGCTCCTCCGACTTCCATGATGAAGTCGGCGCCGCGACCGCCGGTCAGTTCGCGGACCGGACGGTGCCAATCGGGAACATCCTTATAGTTCACCGTGTGGGTCGCCCCGAGCGCCGTGGCCCGAGCGAGCTTCTCATCTGAGGACGATGTGATGATCGTTCGCAGCCCTGCCGCCTTCGCGAACTGCAAGCCGAAGATCGAGACACCGCCCGTCCCTGCAGCACCACGGTGTCGCCGGGCTCAAGGCGCGCGTCGACGAACATCGCCCGCCATGCGGTCAAAGCGGCACACGGAAGCGTCGCCACCTCCTCGTCCGTGAGATAGTCAGGCACTTTGGAAACCGCCGTCTCCGGAAACAGAGCGAGTTCCCTCGCCGCTCCGGGTGCGCCGGGCGCCCCCATCGGTCCGTTGCGCTTGTCCGGCGTTGGCGGCCCGGCCTGCCAGTTAGGAAAGAACAAGGTCGAGACGCGGTCGCCTACGACGACGCGGCGCACGCCTTCGCCTATTGCCGCGACGATGCCGCAACCGTCAGAAAATGGAATGATGGGCGGCGCATCGGCTGCGCCAGCCGAATAGCCACCTTTCGCGATGATGGCCGTATCGCGGAAATTGAGGGAGATCGTGCGCATCTTCACTACGACCTCGCCTTTGCCGGGCGCGGGATCGGCATGTTCGACGAT
>NZ_JBXAQK010000003.1:0-120903 GCF_058807155.1 Tardiphaga sp. GW821-FHT12E02 | reverse complement strand
CGCGATCGAGCTTTAGGTTTTCTTTTGCAAGGTAAGTCCGGATCGTCTCCGAGCCTTCGCCTTGATTGACGAATAGGAAGGCGACATCGTCGCGGCTTGCTGCGACCTCCGCCAGCAACGGCATTTCTCTGCGGCACGGCGGGCACCAACTTGCCCAGAGATTGATGACGGCCGGCTTGCCTCTTGCATCGCTCACGGCGAGGGGCTGCCCGTCGAGCTGCTGGAGAGCGAATGTCGGCGCAGGCTGTCCAAGCGTAGCCTGAGTCAGTTGCGTTACACCCACCCAGAGAACGAGGCTGAAAGCGATGGCACCGGCAGCGGCAAGCCCGGCCTTGAGCGATCGAATAAAGAGCGCGCTGACGATCAATACGCCGACCAACCCGGCGAGCGGTTGAAAGCCGCCCTGCCAGAAGGCGAAGATGCGCAATGGTTCGCCTACAAAGCTTTGCCAATGCAGCGCGACATGGCCAAGGCGAGCGGCTACCAAACCGCCGATCAGCGCCCAGGTGGACCACTTTGCAATGACTGGATCGACCCGGCGCGCAAGGATCGACGTGACGATCGTAAAGGCGAAGATTCCCAAGATGCCAGCAAATTGCCCCGACGAGAAAACGAATGGTCCGATTGCGACGGCGTTCATCGCACCATTCCTGTTTTCTCCGCGCCAGCCTTGTCGACTGACGCCTGCAAGGTCGCTTTCGTCACGTCGCCCACGAGCCGCGTTCCGACAGCCTCCTTCCCGTTGGGATCGACAAAGATCATTGTCGGAGGGCCGACGACCTGCAGGCCCTGCATAATCTGTCGCTGGTCCGGCGTGTTGCCGCTGACATCGAGCTTGATGAGATTGTACTGGGCAAGTGTGGACTGGATGGTCGGGTCAGACAGCACGCTGCGATCAATGACCGCGCAGGTGACGCACCAGTCTGCCGTGACATACAGCAAGCTCGGCTTGCCGTTCCGCTCGGCAATCTTCGTCTGAAGTTCTGCAGGTGTACCAGCGCTGCGGAACGCCAGTGCTTCCGGGCTGCCGGTGCTGCCGCCTGTTCCAGCAACGAGATTGCCCAGTGGGCGGAAGGGATCGCCGGCGCCGCTTGCTGCTCCTATGGCCAACACGACACCGTAGAGCGCGGCGGCGATGCCTGCCGCCTTAGCCGTCCGGCGTCTGCCTGGAGCATCAGGACCGAGTGAGTCGAATGCGCCGAGCCAGACTGCCAGTCCGATCGCGAACAGGGCCCAAAGCGCAAGCCCCGCTTCCGCCGGGATGATACGAGATACCATCCAGATCGCAGTCGCCACGAAGACGAACCCGAACGCCTGGCGGACCGTGGACATCCACGCTCCCGCCTTGGGGAGCGCCTTCGGGCCGAGCGTGCCAAAGGCGATTAGGGGAATTCCCTTGCCGAGGCCAAGGGCAAAGAGCGATGCCGCGCCAAGCGCGACGTCGCCGGTTTGAGCGATGTAAATCAGCGCGCCGGCCAGCGGTGCGGTCACGCAAGGTCCAACGATGAGCGCGGACGTAAAGCCGAGCAGGCCGGCCGACGCCAGCGAGCCTCGATTTCCCTGACCAAGCCGGCCAATCGAATTGACCCAGGCGGAGGGCAGTTGCAGTTCGAACAGGCCGAACATCGACAAGGCGAGCACGACGAAGAGTGCCGAGACCGCTCCCACAGCAAGCGGCGACTGGAGGACCATCTGCAAATTTTGCCCGGACCACGCTGCCGCCACGCCCAGCAGGCCGAACGCGCTCGCCATCGCGAGCACGTAGGCGAGCGAGAGGGTAAAGCCTCTGAGCGCCGTGACGGCCTCGCCCTGGCGCGCGATCGCGCCAGCCAGGATCGGATACATCGGGAACACGCAAGGCGTGAAGGCGAGCAGCACGCCGAACAGCATGAAGCTGGCTAGAACCATCGCAACGCCGCCGTCCTTCAGCAGCGAACCGATCATTCCGCCATTGTCTGCGGCAATGGCGATGCCGGTCCCACCTTCCGATGCGGGCGCAGCTTCGGTCGGCGCCGACCACTGGCTCGCCTGCGTCGCTGGCGCGCGCTCATCGGGGTCGGTGATGGCGAGCGTCGTCGCATCGACATGGCGCACAAGCGGCGGGTAACAGATGCCGTTTTCCTGGCAGCCCTGATAGCGAACCTCGAGGGGAGCGGACCCCGAGGCGTCAAGCGAGACGACGGCGGCGACGTGATCGTGGAAGACGGTCGAGGGGCCGAAAGTGGGGTCGTCCTTGCTCTGCCCGTTACCTTCGAGATTCGGAGCGGTGACTGCCGCGCCGCCGCGGCTGAAGCTGAGTTTGTCCTCGTAGAGGTAATAACCTGGCGCGATCGCCCACCGGATCTGCACGGTGCCGTCATTTTGTCGCGTCGCCGAAAGCTTGAACGCTTGGTCGACGGGGAGCGGCATTCCACCTGACGAGGTTACCTGAGCGGCTGCCGGCGCAATTGCCAGCGCCGCGAATACCAACATCATGACGGCGGTTATGACGGACCAGATTCTTTTCGAAGGCAATGCACGCTCCCGCTTGATGTGACGACGGCGGGAGAGGTCGGATCGTCAGCTTAAGGCAGACTTAAGAGCATTTTGCGTGCGATTGACGGTGCAAACTTGCGTTCCAGGCTAAAGCGGGCCGAATAGAGCTTCGAGAGCGGCCCCCCTTGGAGCTCCGCTTTGCAAGGTCAGTTCGCCATTACTCCGCTTTGCGACGAGACCGGGCGTACCGCTGAAGCCCAGCCGCCTCATCAGCTCCACATTGTTGGTGAGCTTGGCATTGGTCTGCGGGGATATATGCTCCAAAGGGGCGATTCCCCCAGTGCTATGATTTATCTCGTTCTGGGTCAGGGCGGCCCCCGGGTCGGCGGCTTCGATGATTGCGGCGGCCTTACCCGCCGAGTCCGCGCGAATGACTCCGACCATGACGTGCCGGATCTGCACTTTACCGGCCTCGACCCAGGGACGGGCGGAGCGCCATAGCTCGTTGCAGAACGGGCAATTCGCGTCGGTGAAAGCATAGACGATTCGCTCCGAGTCCGGCTTCCCGTCTGGAACCCAAGCAGCGGCTTCGAGCGCAGCCCAGGCTTCTCGCTGCATCGGTTCGCTTGTTGCCTGCTTCAAAGCCGCATCTGCGACCGAATTGCCGCTCGCGTCGATCAAGGTTCCGATCAGGGCATGTTTGGCATCGGGTGTGATATAGACTGCCAGCGGCTGCGTGCCCGAGCTCGCGGCGTAGGCCTGAAGTCCACCAGGTACCTGCAAGGGTCCATGAATGGTCAAACCCTGGCTCTTAAGTGTTTGCAAGATGCCTTCATCGTTTCCCTTGGGGGCTGATGATGTCGTTTCGGTCTTTTCATTGCAGCCGGCGAGCAGAGTCGTCACCGCTATAGCAGCCAAAATCTTTTTCATTTCGTGGCACCAATCGATATTATCTGGAGAACTGGTTTTCTGCCGTTTTCGCGCGATAGCTTAAGGCAGCATTAAGCAGCGCCTGTCCTCGACCGCCGTCAGGACCGATCCACCAAATCGTAGATGTCCTTGCGGAACTGGGCCGGAGAAGCCGGCACGCCCCAGGCGGTGATGTAAACGAAGTGTACTGGTACGGGCTTCGAGATCGTGACATCCCGACGCTGACCGTTCCCAAGGAATTCGGCGACGGTTTCAGCGGACCACCCCGGTGTCTCCTTGAGCAACCAGGTCACGAATTCCGGAATACGCTGGACCCTGACACAGCCCGATGAATGAAAGCGGCTTGCGTCTCCGAACAGCCCGGGATCGGGTGTATCATGTAGATAGACCGAGTGTCGGTTTGCGAAATTGATCCGGACGCGCCCCAGAGCGTTGCGGCTCCCCGGCTCCTGCCGGAACATGTAGTTGGTCGCCTCGTCGGTGTTCCAATCGATGCTGGACGGCGACACCTCTTTCCAGTTGCCGGTATGAATCCGCATGCCCATCCGCGTCAGATAGCCGGGGTCTTTACGGATTATCGGGATGATGTCGCGCCGGATGATGCTTTTCGGCACATGCCAATATGGATTGAAGTTGACCTCATGGATGCTGCTCGAAAGCAGCGGCGTAGCACGATTGGGCTGGCCAACGACGGCCGACTGCCGAAGCACGACCGCGCCGTCCTCAACCATTTCAATCTGCGCCGCGGGGACATTGACCGTTACCTGACGGCGGTCCTCCACCAGCGCGGCTTGCAATCTGGGGGCGTTGGCAGCAAGACTTCTGGCCCGGTCCTCAGCTGGATAGTTGAGCGCCTCATAGGTAGCAGCGCCAGCGACGCCATCGACTGCCAAACCATGCCGTGCCTGAAACAGGCGGATAGCGGCGTCGACAAAACTGTCGACGACATCACCTGAGCGATACTGCGATGCCAAGTCTGCGGTCAGAGCAAGACGTTGCCGCAACCAGGACGCCTGCTCGCCCTGAGCGCCAAGCGATAGACGCTGCGTAAAAGGATACTTCGGCCATCCGCCTTCATTTGCCCAGCGGGCGTAGGTTTCGGCCGCCACCTGCGTTGCGTGCAGCGTCGTCGCCGATAGTAGAGGCGTCTCCACGTCCTGGAGGCCGTCCATGCGGGCATTGGCCGTATCGAAAGGTCTTTCCCAGGCGCGGGCGGGGGCGACGACGAAGGCTGTCGATGCGAGGCCGGCGCCGAGTAAAGTGCGTCGGTTCAACATCACGTCCGCTTTCCTCTTGCTTCACGCACTGCTTGAGCAAGACCGGCCCGGTCGAGAACGCCTCCGTAAACCTTCGAGCCGATGACGAATGACGGGGTGCCTGACAGACCGAAAGCCTTGGCCATCCTTTCGTTGCGAGACAGCGTGTCGGCTACTGAGTCCGCCGAATGAGCGGGTGGAAGACCTCCGTTGCTGGCTTCATCGAGGATCTCGAGGATGTCGCTCTGGGCAAGGCGTCCCTTCGTGCCCATCAAGGCCTCATGCGCTCGCCCGTAAGCTTGCGGGCCAAGGGCAAGCACGCGCTCGGCAGCAAAGCGCGAGGCTTCGCCGAAGATCGGCCAGTCGCGCATCAAAAGGCGCACATTGCCATCGTCCGCGACGAATTCCTTCAGTGCCGGGTAGGTGCTTTTGCAGAACGGGCACTGATAGTCGAAAAACTCAACGATCGTGACGGCGCCGTTCGGATTTCCAAGTACAGGCGTCACAGGATCGAAAAACACTTCCTCACGAGTCGGCTGCCGGGCAGTCACGCTCGTGCCAGTGGCATTGATCGATAGGAGCGCGCCGGTTGCAATCAGAAGACATCGTCGTGAAAGCATTCATTCGGTCCCTCGTGAATTTTGGGATCGAAACGCAGTCGCAAGCTTAAGCTAGCCTTAAGTGGGGCCTGATTAATCCGGCATCTGCCATGCCGGATGCACACCCGTGACGACTTCGACTCAGGAGAGTTGCTGGGCAGCGACCCTATCGGAGCATCTTCAGCGCCGCCCATATGACGACGCCCCAAGCGCCGTCGCTTCCCATTCTTCCCGTGATGAGCAGGTCCAAACCTTTGACCATAAAGGCGTCGTCATTCAGCGAGCTGATCATACGCTTCGAGCGCATGAGCCGCGTACATCACCGATGGCCCCGCGCCCATATAAATGGCCATGGCCAAGGTCTCGCTGATCTGCTCACGGCTTGCGCCGGCCTTGACGGCGCCTTCTGCGTGGTAGGCGATGCATGGCTGGCATCGGGTCGCCACTGCGATGGCGAGCGCAATCAACTCCTTTGTCGTCTGGTCGAGCGCCTCGCCGCCACGCGCATTGCGGGCCATGTCACTGAAGGCTTTCATGACATTAGGCGCGTCCTGTCGCAGGGATTTAACGCCACCATTCATATTGTCGATAAGCTTCTTCCAGTCTTGGATCATTGTCATCTCCATTGTTTCAAGGATAGTACGACGCGGCGGCTAGCCGGTTAGTGCCAGAGCACTCGCGAATGCAGGTCAGGTCAGGAAGGCCCCTGCGCTGCGATAAAGCACGTAGACCGCAACGACGAAGATCAGGCCTGCGAAGATGCGGTTCAGCGTGTTCTTGCCCGCGGACAGACGATTGGCCAGCATCATGCCTACAATGCCGCCGGCGACCCCTCCTGCGATAAACTCGAAGGCGATCGGCCAATCTACAAGGCCAGAGATGGCATAATTAAGCGCCGTGGCGAGCCCGAAGCTGCCGACCGCCAGAAGCGATGAACCGATCGCGTTGATCATTGGCATACCCGTTGCCAATATAAGCGCAGGCACGATCAGAAAACCGCCGCCGATCCCGAAGAAGCCGGAGGCCGTGCCGGCAGCGAAGGCTATCGCGGCTGTGATAAGGCATGTCCTCAAGTTTACCGGTCGCTCGGGTGAGGCGCCGTCCCTGCGCGGTCGCAGCATGAGAATGCCCACCAGGATCATCAGCAGGCCAAATAAGAACAGCAGTCGCTGACCATCGACGAGTTTGCCGAGGGTTGAGCCGGCGAATGCGCCAAGCGTGCCGACGCCTGCGAAGATGATCGCACAGCGCCATCGGACATTACCGCTGCGCGCGTGGCCGATGAGATTGGCGAAGGCGTTGACGGACACAGCAAACGCACTCGTCCCGATCGCGATGTGGGGTTGGGTGACGCCCACGACGTACAGCAGTAGCGGGGTGGCTAGAATCGAGCCGCCGCCGCCGACGAGCCCGAGCGAGAAGCCGACGAGGCCGCCCGAGGCGAGCGCCGGGCCAAGATTGGCAAGCATGGCTCACCCCTTCCCGGCCAGGAAACGGTCGTGCGTGACCATTCCGACGAACATGGCGATCGCAAAGATTACAGCCGGCACCAAACCGAGCGAAAGCGATGCGATCGCGGGGCCGGGGCAGAAGCCAACCAGACCCCAGCCCACACCGAAGATCGCCGAACCAACGACCAGTGGCCGGTCGATGCGGGTTTTGGTCGGAAGGTGAAGTCGATCGTCGAGCAATGGCTTGTTGATGGCAAATGCGATCCTGTAGCCGATGAAGGCGACGAGTACGCCTGAACCGAGAACGAATATCAGGCTAGGATCCCATGCCCCGGTGATATCGAGGAAAGCCTTGACCTTGGCGGGGTTGAGGAGACCAGAAACGGCCAGACCCAGACCGAACAAAAGACCGGCGGCAAGAGCCGTGAGGATACGAAGAGCCGGGTTCATAGCCAGCCTCCGAAACGCATCGCCAGCACGGTGAGGATGGCCGTACCGAGAAACGTCAAGACAGCCACGAAGGATCGCGGCGACAGTCGAGCGAGCCCGGATATGCCGTGCCCGGAGGTGCAGCCGGAGCCCATGCGGGTACCAAAGCCGACCAGCAAACCCGCGACGATCAGGAGCGGCCATGCCGCCGTTACCTGCACCTGCGGCGCAATGCCGAAGATTGCGAGGTAAGCCATTGGCCCGAGCAGCAGGCCCGCGACAAAGGCGATATCGTGACCGAAGCGCTCGCCGCGCTGGCCAAGCAGTCCTGCGACAATGCCGCTGATCCCGGCGATGCGTCCATTCAGGAGCATCAGAAGGCTGGCTGACAGGCCAACCAATGCGCCGCCAGCGATGGGTGCGAGATAGGCGTCCATCACCATGCCGCTCCGTCGAGTGCGTTGAGCGGGATCTTCAAGTAGCGCTTGCCATTATCCTCCGGCTCGGGGAGTCGACCGCCGGCCATGTTCACCTGCAATGCATGCAGAATGAGTTTGGGCATCGGTAGCGTCGCATCACGCTCATTGCGCAACTTGACGAAACTCTCTTCGGTCTGATTGGCGATGTGGGAATTGAGCTTTTTCTGTTCACCGACCGTGCTCTCCCACAGTGCTGCACGTCCATCCGGCTGGTAGTCATGACCTGTGAAGATGCGTGTTTCGTCGCGCAACGAGAGAATATCCATAATGGATCGCCATAGTCGCTTGGCGCTGCCGCCCGGGAAATCGGCCCGAGCGGTGCCGGAATCCGGCATAAACAGCGTGTCATGGACGAACGCCGCGTCGCCGATGACATAGGTGATCGAGGCGAGGGTGTGTCCGGGCGAAAACATCACCTTCGAGTCGATCGTGCCGAGCTTGAAAGTCTCCCCCTCCTCGAACAGGCGGTCCCACTGACTGCCGTCATTTGCAAAGTCCGGCCAGTTGTAGATCTTCTTCCACAGCGTCTGCACATCGACGACACGGGCGCCGATGGCTGTCGATGCGCCGGTTTTTTCCTTCAGGTAACGGGCCGCCGAGAAGTGATCGGCATGCGGATGGGTGTCGAGGATCCATTCGACAATCAGGCCGTGCTCGGCGACATAAGCGAGGATCTCGTCGGCATGTTCGGTCTTGGTCGCGCCGGACTTCTCGTCATAGTCGAGAACCGGGTCGATGATCGCACATGCATTCGTCGCCGGATCGCTGACGACATATTGGATGCTGCCGGTTTTGGGATCGTAGAATCCCTTCACGTCAGGTTTGCCGATGCGACGGTGCGAAGCGAGCCAGGCCCGTGATGCGTCCGGCGCAATGCCCACATCGCTTGCGACGGCGATGAGCTTGTCGTCACTGAAGCCCTGAACGTCAGCGTCACCGGCCAGAATCCACATGTAAAACGAGCGGGCGCCGGAGCGGCAGTGGGCAATCACCGGGCCGTTCGAGGCGACAATAGCCTCGGCAAAACGGCGAACGTCGTTTTCCGGCATGCATGTACTGGTAACGGGAATGAACACGTAGTCGAGCCCAGCAGCCCTGGCTGCGGCTTCCTCCGCGTCGGAGCCTGGCTGCGTCGCATCTTCGCCATCGGGACGATTGTTGATGACTGTTTTGAAGCCGAGACGGCGTAATTCCGCGAAATCGCTCGGCTGAATTTGCCCGACGACGGAAAACTTCTCAGTGACCGGAATAGGTTTCATAGCGCCGCTCCTTGACGATCCTCAATATGAATTACATAATTACATATAATCAGATATGAGACTCTGCAAGTGGGAGGATAATGATGGACGTCGCATCGCAGCCGCAGGCCAGCCAGGCAGCCATACTCAAGCATCGGATCGTCATCGTCGGCGGAGGCGCCGCCGGCATCACCGTCGCAGCCGAGCTGCTGCGCCGCGAATCCGGTCTCGACATCGCAATCGTCGAGGCGTCTGAAACGCATTCCTACCAGCCGGGTTGGACGCTGGTCGGCGCCGGCGTCTTTACGCGGCAACAGACGCAACGCGCCGAAAAGTCGCTGATTCCCAAAGGCGCGACATGGATCAAGGCGGCGGTAACGGCGTTCGAGCCGGACGATAATCGCATGATGCTGAGCGATGGCCGATCGCTCGGCTACGACTACCTCGTTGCCTGCCCGGGCCTGAAAATCGACTGGGACGCGATTGAGGGGCTGCAAGAGACGCTTGGCAAGAACGGCGTGTGCAGCAACTACCGGGCCGACACGGCCGAATACACTTGGCGGCTTATCCAGGAATTTCAGGGCGGGACCGCGCTGTTCACCCAACCTGCCATGCCGATCAAATGCGCCGGCGCGCCTCAGAAGATCATGTATATGATGGCCGACCGTCTGCGCCGCCGCGGCAAGCTCAGCGCCTCGCAGCTGAAGTTTTGCCTGGCGGGCGAGGCGCTGTTCGGCGTTCCCTTCTTCGTTCCGCCGCTGCAAAAAGCCGTCGACGAATACGGGATCGACGTCTGCTACCGACACAATCTGGTCGCCATCAATGGTCCCGCGAAGACGGCGCTGTTTTCCGTGACCGGCAAGGATGGTGGGGCTCGGGACGTTGAGATGCGGTTCGACATGATCCACGTCGTCCCGCCGCAGACGGGGCTTGACGTCGTGCGCGAAAGCTCGCTTGCCAATGCCGCGGGCTGGATCGAGGTCGACCCCGCGACCCTTCGCCATGTGCGGTATCCGAACGTGTTTTCGCTTGGAGACGCGGCATCGACCTCCAACGCCAAAACGGCGGCAGCTGTCCGGCTCCAATCCCCTGTCGTCGTCGACAATCTGCTGGCGGCGATGCAGGAAAAAGCCATGCCCAGAACTTATGATGGGTACGGTTCGTGCCCGCTGACCGTGGCAATTGGCAAAATCGTGCTTGCCGAATTTGCCTATGGCGGCAAGGTCACCCCAAGCTTTCCGCTCGATCCCAGGGTGCCTCGCCGAAGCATGTGGTACCTGAAAACCAAGTTCCTGCCCTGGCTTTACTGGTCTCATATGCTGAAGGGTGGAATGTTCGACATCAAGCATCGCGAGCGCGGGTGGTGAGAGCGTGGCGCTCTCACTTGCCCTCCGCCTGTTTCTTGCGCGCGTCCGCAACGACTTGCTTGAACCCCTTATAATCGAGGGTCGAGGTTTGGAACGGGCCGACAAGATAGGCTGGCGTACCCTGGAAACCGATGGCATCGGCTTGCGCCATATTGCGCTTGATAACAGCGTCGATCTCCGCCGACTTTCCTTTCATGTCAGCGTCGAGACGGGCCATATCGATGCCGGCGGCCTGCAGCCCCTGCCGCATCTTGTCCTTCGGAACGCCGACGCCGGGGATCCCCATCAAAGCGTGGTGTGCGACGTCGTATTTTCCCTGGTATTTTGCCGCGAGCGCCATCATCGCCCCATCGATCGATGTCGGGCGAATGACAGGCCAGTCTTTGTAGACGAGCCTGATTTTCCCGTCCTCTTTGACGATGCGGTCAAGGTCGGGCGCGGACTTTTTGCAAAATGGGCAATTGTAGTCGAGGAAGGCGACGATCGTGACGTCCCCCTTTGGATTGCCGGCCGTCGGCGCCGCCGGATCGTTGAGGATCATCTCCTTGGAGACATCGGCTTCAGCAGCGGACTGAGCGAAGGTCGCGTGGTTGAGCAGGGGAACGGTCAATACGGCGCCACCAATGGCAAGCACTGCGCCACGACGCGTGAGAGCTGGCATATAGAATCTCCTTTCGGCCTTGATACGGACAGGTCGATGCCTGCGCGGCCTGCGATCCACGCCTGTCACCTTAAGGCTGGCTTAAGGTCGGAGCGGGATCTCCACTGTTCTGTCGGGTCCGAGGTATTGTGCGCATGAGAGTTTTGCTGGTCGAAGACGACGCGGTGTTGATGAACGGGTTGCAGGTCGGACTGGGTCTGGCCGGCTTTACAGTGGATGCCGTTACTACCTGCGCCGATGCTTCAGCGGCCTTGCGCAGCTCCGCTTTCGACGCGGTCGTTCTCGATCTGATGCTTCCGGATGGATCCGGCCTGCAGGTCCTCGGCGAAATGCGCGGACGTCGGGTCGCCACACCGGTGCTGTTGCTGACCGCGCGCGATAGCGTTCCCGACCGCATTGCCGGTCTGGATGCGGGCGCAGACGATTATCTAGGTAAACCGTTTGATCTGAACGAAGTGGCCGCGCGGCTGCGCGCGCTCACGAGGCGGGGCAACGGCGGCGGATCCGCCTGCCGGGTGTGGCGGGATCTCCGCCTGGAACCCGCCACCATGGTGGTTTCGAAATCCGGGGAGCCAGTCCGCCTATCGCGTCGCGAATTCTCCGTCCTGCATGCGCTGATGGATAGGCCGGGTCAGATTCTGTCGAAATCGCAGCTCGAAGAACGGCTGTACGGCTGGCAGGAGGACGTGGAGAGCAATACGATCGAGGTTCATATTCACAATTTACGTCAGAAGCTCGGGCCTGGGATCATCGAGACGGTGCGAGGAGTTGGTTACAAGCTCGCGGAGGAAAGCGCATGAGGTCGATCCGCGGCCGGCTCTTCATGATTCTGATGATTACGACCGGTGTCGTTTGGATGTCGGCGATCGTCTGGATTTATCTCAGCACGCGGGCCCAAGTCGAACGGGTTCTCGACGCACGTCTGATCGAAGCCGCCCGCATGGTCAGCTCGCTAATCACCAGCCAGGAGATCGATCCCAAAAGGGCGGCGCAAATCCCGTCGATCGAGCCGGCCCTGCACACGTCCTACGATCGTCAGCTCTCGTGCCAGATCTGGGCGCTCGACGGCACGTTGGTCGGACGCTCGGATGCAGCTCCGCCAACACCCCTAACCGACAGCGGCGAGGGATTCTCCCAGACGCTGGTTGGCGGAGAAATCTGGCGCGTCTATGCGGTCATGAATAGCGACCTTGGCATGCGAGTGCTTGTTGGAGACAATATGCGCGTTCGCGACAGGTTGGTCGCTGATGTCATCCGTGGCCTTGCGCTGCCCGCCCTGCTGATCCTGCCGATATTGGCGGGATTCATCTGGCTGAGCGTACGCAAAGGTCTCGCACCGATGAACGCAATGGCGAGCACGTTGGAGACACGGCAGGCGTCGGATCTAAGCGCGCTGCCGGACGCGGATACGCCCTCGGAGATCAAGCCTGTGATCCGCTCACTCAACGGACTCTTTGGGCGTGTCAGCGCGGCTCGCCAACGCGAGCGCGACTTTACTGCATTTGCGGCACATGAGCTGCGTACACCCATCGCCGGGCTGAAGACGCAGGCGCAGGTCGCTTTAAGCAGTGAGGATCCCGGGATACGCAACAATGCCTTACGTCAGATGGTGATCGGGGTGGACCGGACCTCCCGCTTGGTGCGGCAGTTGACCGATCTGACGAATACCGAGAGCGGCGAGATCGTAACGGCTGAACAGGATGTCAATTTGGGACAGACGCTCAGACAGTTAGCGGACGATATCCTTCAACATTATTCAGAAACTGCTGTAATCGAGATGAGCCCGCAATTATCGAGCTTTTGCCTTTCTGTCGATCCGTCGCTGTTCACCCTTGCGGCGCGGAACCTCATGGAGAATGCCGCCTTGCATTCGGGCGTTGATGGGGTGGTGCACTGCTCAGTGCGCAGCGAGGTGGACGGAATTGCCGTTGTCATCGACGATAGTGGACCGGGAATACCCGAGGAAGAATTGCCGAAAGTGCGCGACAGATTTTACCGAGGGCGCAACAAGACCGCAATGGGTAGTGGCCTTGGTCTGGCGATCGCGGATCTCGCGATGAGGCGTCTTGGGGGAAAGCTGCATCTCGAAAACCGGCGCGAGGGCGGTCTACATACGGAACTGCGGTTTGCCAACACGGTAAAGACCGATTGCGTGAACAAAGACCAGCCCCGACAACGGCAACCGAAATCACTAAGTGTCAGCGGTTGATGACACGCAGGGCGGTGGAGCTTGATCCGTAAGCACGCCAAGCTCGTCAGATCAGGTTGAGCTTGGTCGCCAACGCCGTGGCCTGTGCGAGGCTCGAAGCTTCGAGGATCTCACGCGCATTATTCAGGTGGAAGTTCACCGTACCGAAGGACAGGTTCTCGAGGACAGCGATATCTTTCATCGACTTTCCCTCAGCGGACCACTTAAGGCAAAGCGCCTGCCGCGCTGTCAGCTGAAACTTGTTGTACGCGGTCGGGCGAACACTGTGGGCTTCCAGCGTCGCATGGAGAAATGCGACAGCCGTCACGGCGGCGATCTGGTCAAGATCGCGGTCTAGCGATAGGGACGGCCTGCTCGATGCGAGCGTCAGCATCGACATGTGGCGGGAGGCGGTGCGCACCGGGATTGTGATCCCGGACCGAATCCCGAAATCGGCGGCTTCCGAGTAGAAGCGACGGACCGCTTTGGTTTTGCACTCACGCGACGCGGGAGCAGACCACGTGAAGGCGCGCATGGTCGCGCAAGCTGTCTGAACAACCGGATCGACGTGTCGATACCGCTCGCTGAAATAGCGGTCCTGCCACTGCTGGGCATAGTTCGAAACGGCATGCATTCGGACCGGTTCGACATAGAGATAGGCGTATCCCTCGAAACCCAACTCCTGCACCAGCGACGGCAATGCGTTCTTTAGCACATCCTCGGTGCGCGCGACCGCCGCAACGTCCGTCAGCCTTTGGAACCATGTTTTCAATTGCAGACACTCCCCTAGCTACGGCCCTCCGTGCATATCGCCGTGTGGCCTGTCATTTCACGCGATCGGTCTCGTGGTTCCGCGTCGCTGCGAACAGTTTCCACGCCACCGGGAAAATGATCTGCAGACGCCAGCGTCTGAACATTTGAAAGGAGAACCGAAGCCATCCGGTCCAAGATTTCGGTTAGTCGATCAGCTGGGCCTGCTCGGAGACGGCTCATCACGAAATGGTCGACACCGAGCAGGGAGATCAGGGCGAAACGGCTGGGAGTTATTGCGTCCACACAAGCTTCGATCACGCCCGCAGGAATAGTTCGGTCTTGTTCGCCCGCAACGATCAGGATCCGCCCTGCAAACTCTTTCAGAATGGCGAAGGCATCACTATCGCGCCAGCTCTCGTGACGCCGAATGATATGCGAAAACGCAGGGCCAAATGGTGCCGTAAACGCTTTGCCGTCGTACATCGCTGGCGCAATCATCACCAAAGCATTCAGCGAGACGACTTGCGACAATCGTACGGCGACATAGCCTCCCATGCTCATGGAAACCGCGCCGAGAAGCTGGCGTGGGCGGATAGCGTCAATTGCGGCCCGCGCTTCTTCGACTCTGAGGGCTAACGAGCTCTCTTCAGGAGAGCCACCGGTAAGCCCATGGCCTCGATGGTCCAGCGCCAGTGTTCCGATGCCGCGCTCAGCGAGGTCGACACGAAGGGGAAAGATGTCGGCAGAAGACGTGTCACCGCCGCCATGAAGCAGTAGCGCCGTTCTCTCCCGCGGGCCAAAATAGCTCGCGTGTAATGTGTAGCCGCGCATCGGGACATCGAAGTTTTCGACATCTTTTTGCATGGCTGACCGCCTATCCGACTAGCAAATGCGACATTGCGGGATCAGGAATAACCACGATGGCGCTACCGTCCCGGACGTTGTCGGCGAGATGAATGACATCCTGATTGAGCATCCGGATGCAGCCGGAGGACACCGATTTCCCGATGCTCGAGAATTCGGGAGTGCCGTGGATCCGATAGATCGTATCGCGGTTGCCCTCGTGAATATAAAGGGCGCGGGACCCGAGCGGGTTGTTCAAGCCAGGCGGCATGCCGCCATTGTCGATACTATACGGCTCGAGTTCAGGCTGGCGCGCGACCATTTCGTTGGGCGGACGCCAACGAGGCCATTCGCGTTTGTAGGCGATGTGCCCCTGACCGGCCCAGGCGAAGCCATCGCGTCCGACACCAACGCCATACCGTGTCGCCCGACCATTTGATCGGACGTGATATAGATATCGATTTGGCGTATCGACGACGACCGTTCCGACCTTTTCGCTGGTCGGATAATCTACTTCGGTACGCCACCATTTCTGATCGACCTCGGTGACATCGACTTCAGGGATCGGAAATTGCTCATTCGGCAGCGCCGCGTACATGAGCGGGACCTGAGGCTCCGGCGTGAGTTCGGCAACCGGTGGCATCATCGGAGCTGGTTGCTGCATCGATACGCAGCCTGCCAGCGTAAAGGCGCTTGCACCGAGTAGGAATGCCCGTCGAGCGAGCGGCTTGCAGCGTATCTTTTCAGTCAATTTGTCTCTCGGCCTTTCCGGGTCATTTCGGATTCGAAATCCCAGACGCCTGCCTCACCTTAAGCCTGCCTTAAGGCTGCAACCGACGATGGCCGGCGAATAAGGAGAGACGTGCATGGATTGTTCGGAATCGAAATCGCTTACCCACGCTGAAGCCGCCGGCATGGCGATGCTGTCCCGCTCGTCGCCTCTCACGACCCGCCGAAGCTTCATGCTTGGAGGCCTTTTCGCCGCAGCGACAGGGGGATTTGCGCGCGACGCTCTTGCCGACACGGTGATCGTGGCCAGTCTCGCTCAGTATAAGAAGGGGCTCAGCCGGCTTTCCGAACGCTACGAGGTCGCGCTGGTCGATATCGGGGCGGAGTGGTGCCCGTTCTGTCAGACCATCGATAACAGAATTCTTCCCGATCCCCAGGTCCGCCAGGCGATGGCGCGTGTGGGGCTTGTCAAAGTCGACGTCACGCGAATGGACCAGGCGAGCCGGGAGCTGCTGGCGCACCTTCGGGCCGAAGGGCCGCCGACGCTGTTCGTGGTACAGACGGCTAGCGGCCGTGAATATTCCGGGACGCGGTCGGTGGGATCGTTCAGGGCCAGCGATCTTATCCGCCGACTACGCCCATTCGCCTGAGCCCACAACGGCGTCGGAGCCCTGGCGTTCGTTGATTGAGATCAATGTGACACAGAGGATGGCTAGGATACTTACATAATTAAAGAATCTGATGGAACGTGCTGTGAAACTATTGGTCAAGCTCGCATTTGTCGGCGTCGCCGGGCTCGCATTCGCCTATGCCACCGCTCTCTCAACACCGTATTGGTTCAAGCCTAAGCAAGAGGCGCAGGTAGACATAAAGGACGCGGAGCTCGTCCGGAAAGGTGAATATCTGGCGCATGCGGGCGACTGTATCGCCTGCCATACCGCCCCCGGCGGCAAGCATTTCGCCGGTGGTCTCGGAATGCAGACGCCGATGGGCACGATCTATTCCACCAACATCACGCCGGACAGCACGACGGGGATTGGCGGCTACAGCTACGGAGATTTCGAGCGAGCGGTGCGTAAGGGCATCCGGCCGGATGGGACGCATCTCTACCCCGCCATGCCCTATGTCTCCTATGCCGTCGTCCGCGACGACGACATCAAGGCGCTTTACGCCTACTTCATGTCGAGCGTCGAAGCGGTGCGCCAGGATAACCAGCCAACGACCATGCCGTGGCCCCTCAGCATGCGCTGGCCGCTTGCCTGGTGGCAGCTTGCTTTCGCTCAGCCCCGCGAGTTCGCCACGGTCACCAAGGATCCGCAGCTTGAGCGTGGCGCCTACCTCGTGGAGGGGCTTGCTCATTGCGGTGCCTGCCATACGCCGCGCGGTATCGCGTTCCAGGAAACCGCGATGGCCGACGGCAACAACAGTCGCTTCCTGTCGGGTTCAGTCCTCGAAGGCTGGTACGCCAAGAACCTGCGCGGCGAGGATACGGGTCTGTCGACATGGACAACGGCCGAGATCGTCGACTTCCTGAAGACCGGGCGTAACGACAAGACGGCCGCGTTCGGCTCAATGGCCGATGTCGTCGAGCACTCGAGCCAGCACCTGTCAAACGACGACCTGACGGCAATCGCGACCTACCTGAAATCCCTGAAGCCTCGCGAGGGCCGCAGCCCGACATGGCACCCGAAGGACGATTTCACCACCGCGGCGCTGAAAGCCGGCGACTTCAGCGCGCCTGGTGCCTCTTCCTATGCCGAGCATTGCGCCATCTGTCATCGGATGGACGGCAAGGGCGCGTCACGCATCTATCCGGCGCTCGCCGGGAATTCGATGGTGTTCGCCGACGATCCGAGTTCACTCATTCAGGTGACGCTTGCCGGCGGGCGCATGCCAAAGACCCCGCATGACACGATGGCATTCACGATGCCGGGCTTCGCAAATCTCACCAACCGGGAGGTCGCCGATGTCTTGAACTTCATCCGCAACGGCTGGGGCAACCATGGCAGTGAGATCACCGAAGCGGACATCTCGCGCATGCGCCACGAGATTGCGCGCAAGCCGAAGCATTACGTGCCGGGAGAACAAAAATGAAGAAGCGCTCCCTTTTCCTGACCGGCGTCGCAATCGTGGCGGTCGCCGCGACCGCCGGGGCATTTGCCCTCATGCACGAGCCCATTCTGGACGCGCCGGCTGCGGATGCGATCGCGGTGCTGGATGCCAACAACAAGCGGATCGGCGACTATCGCATTCCGGCAGACAGCACGATTGCCGCGCAGCCGAACGCGGAAGCCGTCTTGCTCGGCCAGCGGCTTCTCAATGAAACCGCACGCCTGCTGCCGGCCAATGTCGGAAATGGTCTGAACTGCAATTCGTGCCACATGGCGCATGGCAAGATGTCGGACGCGAACCCTTACATCAACACGACCAACAGCTATCCGTCCTTCAACCCCCGCGCCAACCGCGATGTCGACCTGACCATGCGCATCAATGGCTGCTTCCAACGCTCCATGAACGGCAAGCCTCTCGGCCCAGAAAGCACCGAGATGCATGCCATGCTTGCCTACATGGACTGGCTGCGTCAGGGAGTGGAAAAGGGCAACAAGGCTGCGGTGCGTAACGCAGGGCCGATCGATGAAAGCCTGGTGCCCGATCCCGAGAGGGGCAGGACGATCTATGCCGCTCAATGTGCCTCGTGCCACGGGGCCAATGGGCAAGGCATGAAAGACCAGGCCGGATATTATATCTTCCCGCCGCTCTGGGGTGATGAATCGTTCAATATCGGCGCCGGCCTCGCCCGTACCTACAAAGCGGCGCAATTCGTCAAATACGCCATGCCTCCAGCTATGCATCTGCAAGCCCCACTTGGAGCGGGCGGGGTCCTGTCGGATCAGGATGCTGTGGACGTGGCCGAGTTTTTCACTCACATGCCGCGGCCGGATTTCGCGGGCAAGGTCAACGACTGGAAGGGCGTCAAGAAGCCGAAGGATGCCAGGTATTGACGCAAGCATGCGGTCAGGCGTGGGAGAGCCGTGCCACCTGACCGTCGGTATTTTAACAATCTCTGCACGTGTAAATTAACGGTTCGTCTTTATACCGGATCTTGCTCGCCCGGCGCCGGAAGAGCATGTGGCCCTGAATCATATGGCAATGTCGACATCGAGGTCGCGCGGCAGCATCGGTCTTGAACCGCTCGCGTTGGACGAAATGTAATTCCAGCCAATTTTGATGGTCATCATCCTCCCGCGCCGCCAGCGCTGCGTTATGTCATCCGATCTTTGGTAATGCGTTGCGTCGCATTGGGCGCGGGAGATGATAGGATTTGCGGCTTCACATTCAAAAATCAAAAGACGAACGGGCCTGTTCCTTTCTTCTTTATCTTGCGAACCGGGTCGATACACTGAGCCTCATGGGTCTCGGGATCCTGACCACTGTTTGCTTTGCTGCGATCGCCGTGTTCAGCTTCGCGCTTCACTCAAGCGGATTACACGTTGCGCCGCTATATATGGTTCCGGTCGCTTTGGTGAGCTGGCGACTCGGGCTCCGGGCCGGCATTACCGTCGCCCGGACCGCGGCCGCGACATCACTCGCGATCTGCCTGGCTTGCGGAGGCCCTGCCAAGGCCTTGGCTCTCAGTAATCTTGCGCTTCAGTTGGTGACGCTTCCAGTGCTGGCCGCAATCGTCGCCAGCTTCCGCTGCAGCTTCGATCGCGAGCATTTTCTGGCCCGCCGCGATGGTACGACCGGCGCCTACAATCGTGTCGCATTCGAACAGATTGCCGAGCAGATGATATCGAAAGCCAGTTCGAAGCGTGTCCGGCTCCTGCTGATCTATTTCGACCTGGACGGCTTTAAGATCATCAACGATCGCTACGGCCATGAAGCTGGTGACCGCGTGCTCGAAAGCCTAGGCGCAGCCGCCGGTTCAGAGCTCCCGCCTGGGGCCTGCTTCGGTCGCATGGGCGGCGACGAATTTTCTGTTCTCATGCCTCTCGATCCTCATGACGAAACGAGCCATGTCACCGAGCATCTGCATCGAAAGCTCTCCAGCGCATTATCTGAGACCATACACTGCGCCACATGCAGTATGGGGGCGGTGATCATCCCGCCGGGGTTGAACCTACCCCTCAAGGACATTATGAGGCGGGCAGACCGTGTGATGTATGCCGTCAAGCGCAGCAGCAAAAACGGCGTGCAGCTCGCCGCGTTGTCCAACGGAGTGGAGCAGGATGAGTTACCGCTATTCGCCGGCACGAGGGCGGGGGCGGATCGACATCGATCATCCGAGACCGGTACGCGTCGACATTCCGCCGATGCCGTTACGTTGAATTAGAAATGCTTATCTCTGACGCGGGAGATTGGCTTACCCTCGTCCTGAGGCCACTCGACCTCATCGCAACCAACTCGACCGCTTTTAGCTGAAGTTGGTGCCTTTCTTCCCCGAAACGCAGCTTTCTTAAGGTTGCCTTAAGGTTGGTTTCCGAGCGCTGAATTCCGTGTGCCTGCCGCAAGAGCATGGACGCGTGCGGGAGGGAAGCGCATGGTGACTATGGGACTTTTGCTAGCGTTGAGTTTCGCGGTCTCGCTGCTCGCGCTTGCTTTCCTGATTTGGGCGATCAGCAACAGGCAGCTGAAGCTCGATCAGGAAGACGCCAAGGTAATTTTCACACCCGGAGAGGAAGGGCACCTCGACAGCCCGGACGCCGAGAAAAATCCTGCAAGGCGCCATTACTTCGATGCAGAGACCGCGGGCATCGATCGCATCTCCACCAAGCCCGTCGCGATCCTTATCGTCGCCGCCACAATCTGGCTTCTGATCGGCTCGACTTTTGGCCTTGTCGCCTCGCTAAAACTTCATTGGCCGGACTGGCTCTCGGCCTACGCGCCGCTGACCTTCGGCCGCGTCCGTACCCTGCATCTCAATCTCGTTATTTACGGCTGGCTGTCGCAGATGGGCGTGGCCTCGATGGTCTGGATCCTGCCACGCATCTTCCACACACCATTGCGCGCGCCGCAGCTGCCCGTCATAGGCGCAATTCTGTGGAATATCGCCGTCTGTCTGGGCGCGCTCGCGATCGCCAACGGCTGGACCGACGGCGAAGAGTGGCTGGAGATCCCCTGGCAGCTCGATATGCTGTTGGCGCTGGCGGGCGTATTCTTCGTCATCCCACTTGTGAAGACGACGATCGCCCGGCAGGTTCACCATATCTATGTGTCCGGTTGGTACTTCCTCGCCGGCATCCTGTGGTTTCCCTGTCTCTTCGTCATCGCCAATATCCCCTACATCCATTCGGGCGTCGAAGAGGCCACAGTCAACTGGTGGTTCGCCCATAACGTTCTGGGGCTTTGGCTGACGCCGCTCGGTGTCGGAACCGCCTACTACTTCATTCCGAAGATCATCGGGAAACCAATCTACTCCTATTCCGTATCATTGCTTGGGTTCTGGGGCCTCGCGCTCTTTTACAGCCAGGTGGGCATCCATCATCTGATTGGCGGACCGGTGCCCACCTGGGTTGTGACCCTGTCGATCGTCCATTCGGTGATGATGTTCATCCCGGTGATCGCGGTTGCCATCAACCAGCACGTCACGGTCGCGCGCAATCTCTGGGCGCTGAAGGAATCGCTCCCGCTACGCTTCATCTCGTTCGGCGCCGTCATGTACACGCTGGCATCCTTCCAGGGCTCGACTGAGGCCCTGCGTTCAATCAACACCGTCACACATTTCACCCACTACACCGTTGGGCATGCTCATCTTGGTGCTTACGCCTTCGTGAGCATCGTCATGTTCGGCGCTGCCTATCACATGCTTCCGCGGATGACCGGACGAGCGTTCCAATGGCCGGCGCTGATCAACGCGCATTTCTGGCTGATCGTGGTCGGCTTCGCGATCTACTTCTTCGGACTGTCGATCGGCGGCATTCTGCAGGGTCTCGCCATGCTCGACGCGACCCGGCCGTTCGCGGATAGCGTCACTGTCACGATCCCCTATCTCGAGGCGCGCAGCGTTGGTGGCAGCCTCATGACGCTCGGCCACGTCGTCTTCGCGTTCAACGTCGCCACGATCCTGTTCCCATGGCGGGCATCGGCAGCCGCAAAAGTGGTGCCCGCAGAATGAACCGGTATCTCCCCCTCTCGATCATCGCTTTGGGTATCCTCGCTTTCGCGACGCTGATGCTCGTCATCGCGCCAGGAATCCAGATCGGCCGGCACGATGTTCCGTCTGAGCTCAAACCCTATACCGAGCAGCAATTGCGCGGTCGGGAGGTCTACGTGTCACTCGGCTGCGTCTACTGTCATAGCCAACAGCCGCGCTCGCCTGACCAGGCGCCCGATGGCGTTCGAGGCTGGGGCCGGCCGGCAATCGCCGCGGACTACACCTATGACAGCCCACACCAGCTCGGGACGATGCGCACCGGACCGGACCTCCTCAATGTCGGCGCGCGTCTCCCGTCGCGAGACTGGCATCTCACCCATCTTTATCAGCCGCGCGCCATCTTCAAATGGAGCATCATGCCGGCCTATCCCTTCTTGTTCGAGGAGAAGAGCGCGGCCGCACCCGGTGACGTCGTCGTGGCTCTGCCATCAGAGTATGCACCGAAGGCCGGCGCCATTGTCGCTAGGCAGGAAGCGCTCGACTTGACTGCTTACCTGCAATCGCTCGACCGGACCTATCCCGCGCCCGCAAACGCTCTGCGCGACGACGGCTACAACCGTCAGGAGGGTGGGCGATGACGATGGACAAATCTTCCCGCAACGACGAGGCAGAACGGCCCGACGAAAACTTCGAGCCCTACGAGCTTCATGGCAAGATGCCGTGGCCGTTGATCGCCATTGCAGTTGGCCTTGGCATATGGGGCGCTGCGACACTTTTCGACACCCGCGAGGATGCCGCAGCTCAGCGTGACGAGCGGGTCGCAGAAAGCCGCAAGGCGACGGGCGCAAGCACGGAGCCGGGTGCCGCGCTGTTCACCGCCCGATGCTCGACCTGCCATCAGCCCGACGGCATGGGTGTACGAGGCGCTATCCCGCCGCTCGCCGGATCTGCCTTCGTCGCGCAAGGCCCGGACCTTGTTTCGAGGATACTCTTGCGCGGCATTGATGGGCCAATTCGCGTTGGAGATCATAACTTCAACGGCCACATGCCGAGCTTTGCCAGCGTGCTGACCGATATCGAGATCGGCGAACTGGCTACCTATGTGGCGCATCGGTTCGGCAAATCGTCGGAGAAGATCGAAGCGCCGGCCGTCGCCAAGCTGCGCACCGAGGTTGCCGATAAGGGTGGCTTAAAGGGAGGGGCGGAGATCGCGTCCTCCGCCGGCACTGCGCTTGGTGGCCAGCCTCCTTTCGTGGCGCAGACGGCCGTTTCGCTCAGCCCTGATGTCTCTGCAATGATCTTCACCGGGCGCGGCGAGCAATGGGCATGTGCGAGCTGTCATGGCGATCTCGGCCAGGGCAAGGAAAATGTCCCGCGCCTCGCAGGCCTTCCGGCTGACTACATCGTCAAGCAGATCAACGATTTCGCGCAAGGACGTCGTCTCAACGAATCCATGCGTATCGTCGTGACGTCCCTGTCCGATCAGGAAAAGCGCCAGCTCGGCGAATACTATGCCAGCCTGCGTGTGCCTTCGAACGCCAAACCGGAACTCGGTGGCGACCTTGCGCGCGGTGAGGCGCTGGCGCTGCACGGCGACTGGAGTCGCAATGTGCCCGCTTGCTTCTCCTGTCATGGGCCATCGGGCTTTGGCGTCGCGCCGGAGTTTCCCGCTCTCGCCGCACAGCACGCCTCCTATACCGCAAGTCAGCTCGCAGCTTGGGTCGGTGGTCACCGCAACAATTCCTCGCTCGACCTGATGGGTCGGATTTCACGCGAGCTTTCCGACGCCGATCGCAGAGCGGTCGCAGACTATCTCGCCTCGCTTCCCCCCGTTCCGGCAGGAGAAGACGCCCAGATCGCTAGGATTGGAGAACGGCCATGACGGAGCAAGAACACAGCCCAGGCGCTAAGCCCGCCGACCCTCAAAAGGGGCGGGTGGCGAGAACGTGGATCCATGCGTCCGGAGCCGCCTTGATCGTCGCCGCGCTCGGTGCGCTCGCTTATGAAAGCGGCTTCATTCCGGGTCGACAGTCGGCGCCGGACAAGAACGGCCAGGCGAGCGCCGGCACGTTTCAGCCGCCGACCGACGATCAGATTCCGAACGATCAGTTCGGAGCGGCAGTCCGCCGCGGTCAGGCGATCTTCATGAATACCTCGACCAATGCCTCGCAATATGTTGGCAACGGTCTGTCCTGTTCCAACTGCCACCTTGGTGCCGGTCGCCAGCCTTATTCGGCGCCCATGTGGGCCGCCTGGGTCCAATACCCGAAATATCGGTCCAAGAATAAACAGATCAACACCATGGAGGACCGTGTCCAGGGCTGCTTTACGTTTTCGATGAATGCCCAGCACTCGGTCAAGGGCGGCCCGCCGCCTCACGGCGACGACATCTATCGTGATCTCGAAAGCTACTTCTTCTGGCTCGCGACCAACGCGCCGACGAACAAGGAGCTGGAGGGTGTCGGCTTCGGCAAAGTCGCCAAAACGGATCTGGGTTATGCTCCCGAGCGCGGCGCGCAGGTCTTCGCCAACAACTGCGCCGTGTGTCACGGTGGCGATGGCCAAGGCCAGAAGGACATCAACGGGCGTTATGTCTTCCCGCCTCTGTGGGGAGCCAGCTCCTATAACTGGGGTGCCGGCATGGCCCGGATCGACACTGCCGCGGCCTTCATCAAGCACAACATGCCGCTATCGCAACCTGGACGCCTGACCGACCAGGAGGCTTGGGACGTCGCCGCCTACATTAACAGCTTCGAGCGTCCAAAGGATGCGAGACAGAAGGACAAGACGATCGAGGAGACGCGCAAGCAATATCACGATGGTGATCAGATCTACTACGGTCGTACTGTCAATGGCGTGTTGCTCGGTGTCGGTACGCCGAATCCGGATCGTCCGGTCGGCGCCGTGGACTGAACGGTATGCGTCGTCTGGTCGGTGTCAGCGGCATGGCCTGCGGCGGCTGCGCTCGCGGGCTGGAACGTCAAATCGGTCGGCTTGAAGGGATCAACGCCGTCGGTGTGCATCACCTGACCGCTTCGATGCTTGTCGAATGGGACGCGCAGCGAATCTCCGTCGACGACATCGCTGCAGCTGTATCACGGGCAGGATATAGGCTGATCGATCGTCACAGGCCCGAAGAACTTTCGGCGATCCTGTCCGACGACATAAGCCGCCTGTCCCTGCGTCTTGCCGTCGCCGTCATGTCGGGGATGTGGTCGATGGCGCTCGCAGTCGTGCTCTATGTTTCTGTTCTCGATCCGGTGGTTGCCTGGTGGATGGCGCTCGGCTCCGGCCTTCTGGCGCTGCCCGTCGTTTCTTGGGCCGGGGCCGGCATTTTCTGGATGGCGTTTCGATCGATCCGCCTGCGCGCGCCCGGCATGGACCTTCTGATCGCGCTTGGCGCCGGCGGCGCGTTCCTTCTGTCCGTCGTCTCGCTCGCGTCGGGCTCTTCCCATGTCTATTTCGACACTGCGACGATGCTGATCACGCTGCTTCTCATAGGGCGCCTTGTCGACCTAATCACCCGACGCAACGCGATCGACGCGCTGAAGGCCCTCGAAGATACATCCATCCGAATGGTGGTCAGGAGAACTGAGACGGGCGACGAGGCCATCTCCGTCAAGGAGATTGAGATCGGTGATACCATCGTCGTCGACGCTGGCTCCATCATCGGTATGGACGGAGAGATCTGCGATGGGCGGAGTCTCATCAATCGCGCGGTGCTGACCGGCGAAAGTCGCGCAATTCCCGTCGAGATCGGGCATCGCGTCGAGGCGGGCTCGATAAACTTGCAGTGTCGCGTTCTCGTAACGGTCGATCGCGCCTTCGGAGATTGCGATCTGGATCGGATGGGCGGAGCAATCGCGTTGGAGGTCGCGCAGAAAGGCACAGCGGCGTCACGGGCGGACCGGATCGCTGCAGCATTGAGCTGGGGAATTCCTTGCCTCGCATTCGCGACGACGGCGGTCCTCCCAATCGCTGGCGTAGCGTTGGCGGAAGCTGTGATCAGAGGCCTGACGGTGCTGGCGGCGGCGTGCCCCTGTGCCTTGTCGATCGCAGGCCCCCTCGCGCAGGCGCGCGCTGCAAGCATCGCGGCCAGGTGCGGGCTTCGCCTGCGCGATCCTGTTGCGTTCGAAGCGTTGGCCAAGCCGGCGACCGCGATCTTTGATAAGACCGGAACGCTGACGGCCGGCCACCCGACGGTTGGCACGGTCTCCGCCGCCGAGGGTTGGACCGAAGACGAGGTGTTGCGTCTTGCGGCTCGGGCGGAGACCGGCATCGATCATCCGCTGGCGCGTGCGATCGTCGCACGTTACGGCCGCGAAGAGGGGACGGGCGGCATCCGCCTGGACCGCGGCGCCGAGGCCGTGGACCGGAATGGCCGGTCAATTGCCATCTGCGGCTTTGAGGGAGATGACGGTCTGACATGGCTCGCCGTGAGCCTCGACGGTAAGGAAATCGGCAAGCTCAGTCTGGCCGACATGCACACCGACGAGGCGCTTTCCACCGTCAACCAATTGAAACAGATGAATGTCGGCGTGTGGATCGCTTCTGGCGACGCTGCAGGGCCGACGCTCAGGGTCGCCGCAGCACTCGGTATTCCATCGCGGCAGGCCCTATACGGCTGCTCGCCTGCCGACAAGGTCGGCCTCCTGAAAAGCGTGGCTGGTCCGGTTTTGTTTGTTGGAGACGGCGTCAATGACGCGCCTGCGCTCGCGGCAGCAGAGTGCGGCGTGTCTGTCGCCGAAGCGCATGGAGCCGCTGCACAGACGGCTGACTTGGTGATCGTCAAAGGCGGCATCGCCCAGCTCATAACGGCGATCGCCTTATCACGGCGTACTCTACGAGTTGCCCGGCAAAATATCGGTCTGGCTATCGTCTACAATTTGATCGCTCTCCCCGTTGCAATCGCCGGCATCCTCACACCATCCATGGCCGCGCTGGCCATGCTCGCCAGTTCTTTATCCGTGGCGGGAAATAGCCTGCGGCTGTCAAGAATGCCGACAACGCGTTCTTCGGAAAAGCGTGTACGCCGGACCGAGAACCATGAGGCCGCGTCCCCAGGCGAGGAAGCCATCGTGTAGCTTATTTCAAACGCACGTCTTTGAGACTTAGATCGGAATGACGCGTCCCGGTGTCGTGGCAGCTGGAGTGTTCTTCGCGAGATATGCTTGCAGCGCCTCGATTGCTGAAATCTGCATCTGGCCTCGGTCGCGGCCGAACCGACCTGGCACTCCTTGGGCGGTGACAAATGCCACCTCGTAGCTCGCCGCCGGATCGATCTTTTTTTCCCCGGCGAAAATTTGCACGATGCGGCTGCCAAAGGGGTTTTCGATCTTGGCGAAGATCGTTAGTCCGCAGAAGCGCTTCACATAGCCGCTCATCTGGCCAAACGGATCCGCGCAGAATGTCCGGTCGAGATTCTGCTCCATCATCTCGCGGATCTCTGCGCCAGTCATGGTTACCGTCGAGACGGGAGGATTGACCGGGATGATGTTCCAGAGATCGTTCATCGTAACCGGGCCGGGCGGTATCGGCGCGCCGTAGCGCCACCCGTTCGAGAAGGCGATCTTCCGTCCGGAGGTATCGCATAGGGCAGCCAACAAGAAGTCGTCCATCGTGCAGTCGAGGATCGTGTTGCGATGAAGCGCCATATCGAGCTGGCCGACAGGGACTGAGAGATGCTCTCGCAACGGCGCCATCACGCCTTCCACGAGTTTTGCCATCGACGGATCAGGATCGACCGTTTCATCCATGGCGACCAACTCGTGGCCCTCCAGTCGGACACCGTCATTGCCGACGCTCAGGTCTAGCCGGCCGACGAAGGCGCCATGGCATCCTGACTGAATGATGATCGCACCGTTGGCCAAGACGGGTCGTTCCAGCCGGTCATGCGTATGGCCGCTGAGAATGACGTCGATTCCATTCACCAGTCCGGCAAGCTTGATGTCCTGCGGCAGGCCGAGATGGGAGAGAATGACGATAAGCTCAACGCTTTCTTTCTGGCGGAGCCGACGGATCTCGCGCGGCAACTCCTTTTCACCGTTGGTGAACCGCAAGCCTTCGCTGAAATGCGGCGGCATCGTCTTGTCGACAATGGTCGCAGCGACGCCGATTACGCCGATCCTTACGCCCCCGCGTTCGATGACACGCGATGCGGCAAACGGCCTGCGCCCCGTTTTCTGGTCGAAGCAGTTGATCGCCAGGACTGGATAATCGAGCCGCTTGGCAAGCGCTTTGAAGTGCGCCGGTCCCCAAGCAAACTCCCAATGTGCGGTCATCGCGTCGAACGCGAGCGCGTTGGTCAGAGGAACGAGGGCCTCACCCTTCGAAGAGACGGCCGCATATGTGCCGTGAAATGTATCGCCATTGTCGAGAGCGATGACGGCGTCAGGGCATTCGGATCGGACCTGGTTTAGGTAGCCTGCTATGCGTGCATAACCGCCAAGCGTTGGGAAATGCGGGTTCGCGCCGTGCCAGATCAATTCAGGATGTGGTTCCAGATAGCCATGCGTATCGTTGACCTGCAAAAGCGTAAGACTGCGGCGTACTTCTTTTGCCATTTCTGACACTCTCCTCCAACGCGGTTGTTCGGAAGAGCGCCTTGCCTTGAAGCTTAAGAGCGGCTTAAGACCTCCGGCTGAATCAGCGTATTCGAGCGAAGTTCGCCGCCCCTTTTACAGTTCCGCTTCGCTCCGGCCGCACATCCGGTCGCACCATGCTCATGAGCGCCCGCTCGGGGTCTCCGGCCCCGAAGACCGCCTCGATGCTGCGCACGCACAGGACAACTGTATCATCGGCGAGGCTATAGTAGACTTGCTTTGCCTGCCGGCGCGTTGTCACGAGCTCTGCCTTGCGAAGCTCCGCGAGCTGCTGACTCAATGCCGGTTGGCCGATTCCTGTCGCCATGTCGATTTCGGTGACCGATTTTTCCCCTTCAAGCAGGAGCGAAAGGATCATCAGACGTTGAGCCTGCGCGAATTTGCGCAGCTTATCGGCGGCAACATCCGCCTGTTCGCGCGATTGCCAGAGCGTCTTCATGCTTCGCTCCGGCAGAACCAATCGGCGTCTTTCTGAGCCTTTTCGTCGGCGAGCTGAAGCAGGGGCTCGCCCGGCTTCCAGTCGGCTGGCGCCAGCCTCTCACCCGAATAGGTGGCTTGCAGTGCAGCGACCATCCTTACCATCTCGTCTACCGATCGGCCGAGCGTCAGGGGGTAATGGGTGATCGCCCGGATCACGCCTGCTGGATCGATGAAGTAGGTCGCGCGAACACCGGCGCTGCTTTCAGACGTTTCATCGATCATGCCGTAAGCCTTTCCGACAAACATCGAAGGGTCTTCGATGACCGGGAAAGGGATGTCGACGGAAAAGAGCTCGCGGATCGCGCGGGTCCAGGCAAGATGTGAATAGAGACTGTCGACCGATAGTCCCAATAGCGCACAGTCGAGCTCGGCGAACCGCTCATGGGCTTTGGCGAGTCCAACGAACTCTGTCGTACAGACGGGCGTAAAATCGGCCGGGTGCGAGAAAAAGACCAGCCAACGGCCCTTGTAGTCGGAGAGGCGGACAGGCCCCTGCGTCGAGCGAGCCTCAAAGTCCGGAGCAGTATCGCCCATTCGCAATGTCGAGAGGGGCAGGCGGTTCGTGGCGTCGCTCATCAATTAGGTATCTCGGCAGTGTGATTTTGAAACCATGTTGCACGGCGGACGGGTTGACGCAATACGATTACATAATTACATAGTTAGAGAGATTAGTAAACTGAAGCAGTGCGGCCTGGCTCGGCGGTGCAGTGGTAGCCAATCCACCGCCGAAAAGTGCTTTGGCGTGCCTTGGGCACGCCTGATGAGGCTAGTGTGATCAATTCGGACCATAGCGCGAAGCACGGGGGCGAGCCATCTCACCTACTGCCTTCCACTCGACTGCCCGCGGCCCTGCAAGTCGTCGCCGCCCTTTTCTTTATTCCCCAGGCTGGCCTTATCGCCCATTCCATCAGTCGTATCGCCAATGAAGGCGGGTTCTATGACGTTCTCTGGCCTGCCGCTTTCATCGCCATATTGGGGATCGTAAGGAACTGTCTCGAGGCGGCCGGCGGCCGCCTGGCATTCAAGATCGCCCGTACCGAGCTTAGCAAACGCCGCGCGGCAGCTGTTGCAGCGCTTGCCAGGCGATCACCCGCTGATCCCTTGCGGCAGCCATCAGGCGAAGTGGCCAGCATCATCGGCGAGCAGGCCGAGCTGATCGTGCCCTATATCGCGCGGTTCCAGCCGGCGCGGTTCAAGGCAACGGCTGTGCCTTTCGTGATGCTCGTCTGCATCTTTCCAATTTCCTGGATTGCAGCCCTTATCCTGCTGATCGCCATGCCGCTGATCCCACTTTTCATGGCCCTGATCGGCTGGCGCGCCCAGGCCGCCAGCGAAAAACAGCTGGCCGCAACCGGCGGACTGAACGGCTTCCTCCTCGACCGGCTGCGGGGGCTGACGACGATGCGTGCACTCGGCGCCGTCGATCAGACAGCAGCCCGCCTGCGCGCGGACGCAAACGACCTGAAGAGCCGGACGATGGCGGTACTCAGGATCGCCTTCCTCTCCTCCGCCGTGCTTGAACTCTTTGCCGCACTGGGTGTCGCGCTGCTCGCCGTCTATGTGGGCTTCAGCCTTCTCGGCGAAATCACCTTCGGCGCCTGGACCAGCGGCCTAGACCTGAGCACCGGCTTCTTCCTGCTGCTGCTTGCTCCGGCCTTTTTCGAGCCGCTCCGCGACCTCTCGAATGTCTGGCACGACCGCGCCAACGGTGAAGCAGCGCTCGCCGCACTCGATGGAATCGCAACCGGTGGTCTCAATATCGTCAAGGCAGCAAACGGCAAACAATTCGCGCGTTTCGATATCGAACTTGCCGATGCCGGTTTCCGCTACGCCGCCGATAAGCCGCTTGCGATCGACGCGTTCAACTGTCGCATTATCCAGGGCGAGCATGTCGCGCTGCTCGGCGCTAGCGGCAACGGCAAATCGACTTTGCTTGCGCTGATCGCCGGGCTTGCTCCGGTTTCAGAAGGTGCTGTCCGCATTGGCGGTCTACCGCTCGACCAGGCTGGTGACTGGCGCCGCCATGTCGCCTGGATCGGACAGAAGCCGCATATCTTTGCTGGTTCGCTCTCGGGCAACATCACGCTCGGTCGCGCCGGCACCAAAGTCGATGATGCGCTCCACGCCGCCAGCTTGGAAGTTGTCGCTGCAGCATACGGCAAGCGGCCGCTCGGCGAAGGCGGGCTTGGCCTGTCGGGCGGCGAAGCCCTGCGGCTCGCCATCGCCCGCGCCGCCTGCAATCCCGATATCCGTATCATCCTGGCCGACGAACCAACTGCGCATCTCGATGCGGACACAGGGGCCGAAATCGCAGAGAGCCTGATCGATCTCGCCAAAGGCAAGACGCTTGTCGTCGCGACACATGATCCTCGGCTCGCCGCCCGCATGCAGCGGGTGATCGCCATCGGCGAGGAAAATCTCATGGAGGCTGCGGAATGATCACGCGTCTCAGCGACCTCAAGCCCGTCATCACCATCTTTCTATCCGAACAACGCCGCAGACTGGTGGTCGGTGCCTTGATGTCGGCGTTGACGGTTCTAGCCGGCATTGCGCTCCTCGGCCTTTCCGGTTGGTTCATCACCGCTGCCTCGATTGCCGGCCTGTCTGTCGCCACGGCCGTCACCTTCGACGTTTTCGCACCATCCGCCGGCATCCGCCTGCTCGCCATTGGACGCACAGTCTCGCGCTACGGCGAGCGGATGACGACACACGACGCGACATTGTCGGTGCTGGCTGCGCTGCGGGAACGCCTGTTTCGCGGCTGGGCCAAGGACGGTGCGGCGCGCTACCTCGCGGCCCGGCCTTCAACGCTTCTGTTCCGGCTAACCGCCGACATCGATGCGCTTGACGGGCTCTATCTGCGCGTCCTCGTGCCCGCCGCTGTGGCAATCTGCGCCGCGATCGCGGCGAGCGTGGCTCTCGGGTTCATTCATCCGCTGCTTGGCGCCGCAACTGGGATGCTGCTCCTGCTAGTCGGTCTTGGCATTCCCTATGCCGCCAGCCGCGCAGCTGCAAAATCCGCACGCCGCCGAATGCATGGCGTCGCGGCGGTGCGCGGCCGCGTTATCGATCTCGTCGCCGGCCAGACGGACCTGCTGATGGCCGGACGCCTGGAGGCTCAGTGCGCCGCCGTCATCGCGGCTGACAGCTACACATCAGCTGCGGACGACCAGCTAAACCGTATCGAGATCCGCGTCGGTTTTGGCCTCTCGCTGACGTCCGCATTGCTCCTCGCTGGTTCACTAGTCGCCGTCGCGTCCCTGGCGGGCGCCGGTTTGATTGGTGCGCCGGTCGCCGCGCTTGGGATGCTGATCGCGTTTGCGGCAATCGAACCCTTCGGCGCCTTGCGTCGTGGCGCTGTCGAACTCGGGCGCACGCTGATCGCCGCACGACGGGTCGGTGAAAGACTGAAAGCAACCGAAGTAGCGATCCGGTATGGCATGCCCGAAGATGGCTTGGCCTTCAGGCTCAACGCTGTGACCGCGTCATATGATCAGAGCATGCGGCCAGCGCTGCACGAACTCTCACTGCATCTGAAGGATGGCGAAAAACTCGCTCTCGTCGGTACAAGCGGCGCGGGCAAGTCAAGCCTGCTTGCGTTGTTAGCGGGCGAGCTGCGCCCACGAAGCGGATCGGCGGTTGTCACCGAGGCGACCTTGCTCACGCAACGCACAGAGCTGTTTACAGGCTCGATCCGTGACAACCTCCTGATCGCCAACCCACTGGCAAACGAGCAACAGTTGCGCGGCGCACTGGAAGCGGCCGGCCTGCTTGCGACCATCGATGCCTTGCCGCGCGACCTCGATACGATGCTTGGTGAGGGCGGACTTGGCCTTTCCGCAGGGCAGTCCAGACGTCTAGCGCTTGCGCGCCTCTTCCTCCGCGATGCGTCTCTCTGGCTGCTCGATGAGCCGACCGAAGGACTAGACGGCGACACCGGGCGCGACGTGATGCGCCGGCTTATCAAAACATCGATGGGCCGCGCGGTTGTGATCGCCAGCCACACGCGCCGGGAGGCAGCCGACGCCGACGTCATCGCGGTGATCGACTGCGGTCACCTAACCGCCGTTCTACGCCGTGGGGAGGCGGCGTTCGAAAGGGCTCTCGACCGACTTCGGCCGGACTGAGCTTCAACGCCCACGCGCGCTCATGCGGCGCACGCGGAACCCGCCCCACACAGCCTTGAGAGAAGGACCATGGAATTCGACATCGTCTCGCTATCGCGCTTTCAATTCGCGCTGACAGCTCTTTACCACTTCCTGTTTGTGCCGCTGACACTCGGGCTTTCCGTGCTGCTCGCCATCATGGAAACGACCTACGTGATGACGGGTCGCCAGATCTGGCGGCAGATGACCAAATTCTGGGGCACGCTGTTCGGCATCAATTTCGTGCTCGGCGTCGCGACTGGCATCGTCATGGAGTTTCAGTTCGGCATGAACTGGAGCTATTACAGCTATTATGTCGGAGACATCTTCGGCGCACCGCTCGCCATTGAAGGATTAATGGCCTTCTTCCTGGAGGCGACCTTCGTTGGCCTGTTTTTCTTCGGATGGGACAAACTTTCCAAGGTCGGACATCTGGTCGCCACATGGGCGGTCGCCCTCGGCTCGAACTTCTCAGCGCTATGGATCCTGATCGCCAATGGCTGGATGCAGAACCCGGTGGGCTCGGCGCTTAACCCGCAGACTATGCGCATGGAGATCACCAGCTTCTTCGACGTGATCTTCAATCCGGTTGCCCAGGCAAAGTTCGTACATACGGTCTCGGCCGGTTACGTCTGCGCCTCGATCTTCGTGCTTGGGGTTTCGGCCTGGTACATACTCAAGGGCCGGCACATCGAGCTCGCCAAACGCTCGATGACGGTCGCCGCCTCCTTTGGTTTGGCGTCGGCGCTTTCCGTCGTCGTCCTGGGTGACGAAAGCGGCTATCTCGCCACCGAAAACCAGAAGATGAAGCTCGCCGCCATCGAGGCGATGTGGAAGACCGAGCCGGCGCCCGCTGCATTTACCGCTTTCGGTTTCCCCGACCAGCAAGCACGCGAGACGCATTTTGCGATACACATTCCTTGGGCGATGGGACTGATCGGCACCCGCTCGCTGACGACCGAGATTCCCGGCATCGACAAGCTGGAGAAGCAAGCCGAACAGCGCATCCGCGATGGAATCAAGGCCTATGACGCGCTCATGCAAATCCGCGCGGAGACGCCTGACAAACAAGTCGCGCAGGAAGTCCGCACCTCGTTCGAGGATCTTGGTCACGATCTGGGTTACGCTCTCCTTCTCAAGCGCTATATCGACGATCCCCGTCAGGCGACCGATGCGCAGATTGCCCAGGCCGCACGGGACACGGTCCCTCACGTGCCGACGCTGTTCTGGTCGTTCCGCATCATGGTCGGTCTTGGCATGTTTTTCATTGTGCTGACTGCGACCTTCTTCTGGCTGTCGGCGCGGCGCCGCCTCGACAGATACCCTTTGCTGCTGCGGATTGCGGTCTTTGCCATCCCATTACCGTGGATTGCGATCGAAGCCGGCTGGGTGGTCGCCGAGATTGGCCGTCAACCTTGGGTCATCGAGGGCGTGCTGCCGACTGCGCTGGCGGTATCCAACCATGGCGCATGGGCTGTGCTTTTGACGATCGTCGGTTTTGCAGCGCTCTACACGGTGCTGATCGTCATCGAAATGGCATTGATGATCAAAGCCATCAAACACGGCCCGGAGCCCGACGACGAACCCGAAGCCGAGCTCATTTCCGAAACCCTTGTTCCTGCGGAGTGATCGGCCATGATCCTGTACGAACTGATCGACTACGAAACACTGCGCGTCATCTGGTGGCTATTGCTTGGCGTGCTCCTGATCGGCTTTGCCGCGATGGACGGCTTCGATCTTGGCGTCGGGACGCTTCTACCTTTCGTCGCCAAGACGGACGTCGAACGGCGTATCGCCATCAACACGATTGGACCGGTATGGGAGGGCAATCAAGTTTGGCTCATTCTCGGCGGCGGCGCGATCTTTGCCGCGTGGCCACCGCTCTATGCAGTGTCGTTTTCCGGCTTCTATCTGGCGATGTTCGCGATCCTCTTCGCCCTCATCCTCCGCCCGGTCGGCTTCAAATACCGCTCCAAGCGCGAGAGCACGCGGTGGCGCAATGGTTGGGACTGGGCGCTCTTTATCGGCGGCTTCGTTCCCTCGCTGATCTTCGGTGTTGCGGTCGGGAACGTCATGCAGGGCGTGCCGTTCCGCTTCACCGACGACATGCGCATCTTTTACGACGGGACTTTCTTCGGCTTGCTGAACCCATACGCACTGCTTTGCGGCCTACTGTCAGTCGCCATGCTCGTCATGCACGGTGCTTCCTGGCTGATACTGAAGGCTTCAGGTCCGGTCGCAGCGCGAGCCCGCACTTTCGGCAGCATCGCCGCAGTCGCCGTTATCGCACTGTTCGCGCTCGGAGGCCTTTTCCTGGCAGTAGGTGTCGATGCTTATCGCATCACCAGCAACATCAGTCCCATAGGCCCGTCGAACCCTCTTCTGAAAACGGTGGAACAGGGCGGGACCTGGTTTGCGAACTACAAGTCCCAGCCATGGCTATTGGTCGCGCCTGTCCTGGGTTTCCTCGGAGCGCTTTTGGCCTTGATCGGCATGCGGGCAAGGCGCGAGATTGCGACCCTGCTGCTGAGCAAACTTTCGATCTTCGGGATTATTTCGACGGTCGGAGTTTCGATGTTTCCCTTTATCCTCCCGTCGTCGATCGATCCAAGATCGAGCCTGACGGTTTGGGACGCGTCTTCCAGCCACCAAACACTCTTCATCATGCTTGTCGCCACGATGATCTTTTTGCCGATCATCATCGCCTACACCAGCTGGGTCTACAAAGTCCTGTGGGGCAAGGTCGACGAAGAGAGCGTCACCAACAAAAACGGCCACGCCTACTGAAGGAGAAATACGATGTGGTACTTCGCATGGATTCTGGGCTTGCCGCTTGCCGCCGCCTTCGCCGTCCTCAACGCCATGTGGTACGAGCTGATAGACGACAAGGCCAAGAATGAGCGGTCCTCACGCCCATCCGATGGAGCGAGAACAATTCCGTAAACATTCATCTGCGCAATGCTCGCGACATCCTTGCGGGCGCTCGGCTGTCGTAGCAGTTGACTGCGCCGGCGATCAAGCTAGCGCTGATCTTGCCAACGTCAGTCGGTTGGAACGTCTGGAATATAGCCGAGCACATCGAGCAAAGTGGACAACACCGTCTGGTGAGCGTGAAGGTCGATCATTGCTCTGACATAGGCCGTGCCAGCCGGCCCCACGATCGGTTCAGAGCCCTCGGGTTGGCGGGATTCGGTTTCCCGCATCTCGGCAAGGTCGCGCAAATAGCGGTGTTTGCGGATTGCCTCGACGACCAAAAGTTCGAGAACAGATTTTGGGAGGCCGCGGGTCAGTCCAACGATCGGCCTCAGGATCGTCTTTGCGTGCGTGTTTGCGTGATCATTATCGGAGCTTTCCATCGTAACCAATCTACACTTATGTCAGCGGTGCGCCCCCGCCAACAGACATCCCATGACCCCAAGCCGGGGGTTAGAATCCGTGATGAAACGGCCCTGAGACCTTTAGCGAGATGCCTGGACATGCGTCACAGGCCCCCGGCCGTAGGTCAGAGGATCTCGGTGCCGTTACGGCCGACACCAACCGTTCATCAGGGGATTCTAAGCCCCGAGGCGGCGCGTACCGCCCTGCGTCCTTCATAGATGGAACAGTTGTCGTTCGCTAGATCGCAGCGCGTGCATTTGTGTGAAAGAAGCATGCAAGTGAAGGCGCTGCTTACCTTAAGAAGCGCTGTCATGGTCACCTGGCAATGGCCGTCCAGCTCCAAGCCTTGCTTGGTCCGCCGCGTGCCTGAAGGCTTCTTATGGGGTCCGTCCGCCAATCCCTGAAAGATCGACGCGAATCGCTGCCGTGTTCGGGTCACCAACCGGCGCCTCGCCCTCGGAGGGCCGTTCAGCTTCCGGCGCCGGCTGCGGGGGATCATCGTGTTTCCGCTCGACCACTTTCGGCTGCCCCGGATCAGGCGCGCTGAAAACCGCCGTGCCCTCGAACTTTCCTGTTTTCCAGGCGTCGAGCGCGTCATCGAGCACCTGGGGCATGACCTCCTCGGCTTTCGGATTGCCGTACCATTTGAGAACAATCCGCCAGACCTTGCCGAACAGGGCCGTGCCCATGCGGATGTTCTCACAAGGATCGACGAGGGCTGGAGTGAGCTCCGACACTTCCCGGACGCCGATGCCCGCGGGATACTGGGTGATGCCGACCCGCACGACGGCCGTCCCGATATGCTCGCGGATGAGCTCGAGCGCCTGCTCGGGCGTTTTCGCCGGCGGCACAAGAATGATACGGGAGCCGCTGCTCACGGTGACAGCAAGCGGGTCCGGTGACCCTGCCTGCCTGACGAACTGCTCGACGATCGCGGGCTTCAAGGATGGATCGGCGCATCTCTGGAGGAAGTCGGCATCGAAGACCATGGGCGGGCTCCTGTTCAGCGGTTGAAGGATGTGACGAGGGGAAGGCCGAATAGGCGTGACCAGGCCTTGAGGCTGGCGAGCTGGATCGCGGGCACGGAGGTTTCGGTCGCCCACCAGGTATTAGCGATTGCGACGACCGCATCTGGGCGATACAGCGCCGATTGCAGGATCGGCCAGACCAGGAGCTGTTCGTAGCAAATCAGCGGCGTGACACGGCGGCCGGCGATCTCGATGGCAGGATCGCCAAAGAAACTCGCGCGGGCGCCGCCGCTCTCCCCGACCCAGGAGCGCCAAGGCTGCCACATGGAAACCGGAACCGGCATGCGCGCGCGGTAGCGGACAGCAGCGCCGGCCGCGCCAAATTCGACCATGACATTGTCGTAGCCTTGGCCATCGATCACGGCAGCGCCAGCGATGACAGTGAGATCGAGGCCGGCGATCGCCTCGATCCAGAAATCCTCAACCGTCGAAGTAAGTGGGCCAAGCGCACTCTCGGGCAGCACCACGACCTTCGCGCCCCGGAGCGCCTGGCTTCGCACCAGCCCCGCGAGCTGGTGGTGCCGGTCCAGCGCACTATCGCGACCCAGCGCTGCGCCCAGCTGCGCGTCGACGCCCATCCACCTTTCCGGCCGCTCTGGATCCGTCCAGTCCGCCGCGGACCAGAGCCAGATGCCTCCCAGCGCGGCGGCGACGGCGGGCCAATACCTCGTGGTCATCACAGCGAGGCAAGCGGCCGTCGCGATCAGTCCCCACCATGCCCATCCGGGAAAGAGGACGCCGGCGGCGGTCACCGGATGCGCCCAGCCGAGGATGCCGAAGGGCGGGACCGCCATCAGCACCGCAGCCATCAGGTAGCGCAGCGCCCTTCTCCATCCCGGCCGCGCGGTCCACAGCAAGGCGTGCACGCCGACGAAGGAAACCGAGGCCAGCAGCCAGAGCAGGACCCCAGCCCAGACCGACGCATCGAAGAAGGCAGCGACGCCCTGCGGCAAACCTCGCGACGCAGCCAAGAAGTATGCCGCCGACACCGCTGCGGCCGTTACCCGGTTTGGCGCCCACGCCCACATCGCCGGGAAGAACATGGCGAACGGCAAGGTTAGGACGTGCCCGCTCCAGCCGGCCCAGCCGATCGCTGCAGCGGCAGCGACGAGCACCAAGGTGCGGCGGGGATTAGGGATCGACGATGAGAACCGGTCGCGCCAGGCCGAGAAGGCCAGAGAGCGGAACCGGCCCGAAGTAGCGGGAGTCATAGGAACCTGCGAAAGGAGAATGGAGGAAGAACTGGCCCGCCGGCACGATGCCGCCGGACCATATCGCGAGTTGGCGGCCGGCCCCGTCGTGGAAGCTCAGACGGGAATGAGGAAGGGCGACGCCGTCGATCACGATCTCGTTGACGACACCGATGCGAGCGCCGGAAAGCGCGGCGACGGTCTTAATAAGGGGCGCCACGTGGCCGGGGCATGATCCCCACCGGAAATACCCGCGCTCGAGCCCGATGGTGGAAACTGGCCCTCGCGGCGGGCAGACGAAAACCAAATCGCCGACAGCGAGGGGACGATCGAGCGGCACGATTCGCCACAGCCCGAGCGGCTCACTCGGCGTGAGATTGATCCGGAACCCTCCCAGCAAGCCGAGGCCGGCGATCGCCGAGACGGCGATCAGGCCGCTGGCGAGGACGGCAAGCGCCCCCCGGCGTGCCCCGCCCCTCGCCCTTCCGGTCGCCTTCCCGCCCTCCGCTTGCTCGACAGCCATCATTTAAGCGACAGCCCCTGCCGCTGCGACTGGCGAATCGTCTCGGCCTGCTTCAGCGCCTCGGTCGTCCTCTGATGGGCGGTGAGCTGCTGCGCTGTTCGCATCGCCGGCCAAGCGGCCTTGAGCTCGTCGCGCTGGCTCGCGTTCATGCCGGCGGCAAGCTTCTCGAAAGCCGGACCATCCGGCGTCTTCGCGGCGTTGGTGAGCATGGAGCGCTCTCCGAATCGCTCGGAGACGGCCCGGGCAAAACCTTCGAGCTCGGCCTTCACCATCTTGTCCTCGAGCGAAAATGCGAGAGCGGCCGGAAGATCATTGCGGTCGATCGCGTCGCGGACCTTTTCGAGGGTCTGCCTGGCGAGCGGCGACAGCGCCGGGATATCGAGCGCGACCTTGATGCGAGCGACGCGCTCCTCGGTCTGATGCTTGTGTTCGGCTTCGGCGCGCAGGCGCAGATATCGCTCCAGATCCCGCGCGAGCGCCGGCGTATTCAGGCTCGCCCGCTCGCGATCGTGCTTGTCGGCGCGGCTGGCGAGTAGGCCGGTCCTGCCCTTCAGCGCACCGAAGCTGTCGGGCCTATCCTTGAGCGCCGAGAGGGTGGATTTCGCGATCTCGGCATTCTTCATCATGCCGTCGACGTCGACCTTGCGGAACGCCGCTTCCGGATCGGCGAAGACGAAGTGGAAGCGGCTCGAGACCTCCTCCCACTGTTTCTTCAGCGCAGGATCGGCGGCGAGCTTGTCCTCGACCACCTGATCGATCGATCTCGCGAATGTGGTGATGCCCGCGACCATGGACCTAGCCTCCTTCTCCGTTTGCGGGACCGTCTGTTTTGAAGCGCCGCCAAATCCGAGTTTCTTGCCGAGCGCGACGAACCGTGCCCCAAGGTCGGCGAGCTTTTGCTTCTGTCGGACGGTCCAGCGAAGCCGATCGGCGAGAAGCGTGCGGGCGACCCGGACGAGATGCAGACCGCGTGAATCCGCGAAGCGCAGCGCGGCGCGGTAGAGCGACGAATTTCGGTAGTCGAGCGTGGTTTCCTTGGCGCGGCGCTGCGACAGGATTTGCGTCAGACCTCCGGCCTTCCGGAAGGAAATCGCTCCATAGTACAGGCCGACATCCTCGCGATGGCGGGTCAGCGCGACATAGGAGAGATGCCGGTCGAGAGAGAGGGTCGCGAGAACCTTCACCCGATCGACAGTCGACCCTTGCGACTTGTGGATCGTCGTCGCATAGCCGTGATCGACATTTCCGTAGAAGCGCTGATCGACCTCGACGCGGCGGCGATGCTCCCCCTCGCCGACCATCGCGGCGAACCAGCCTCCGCGCGCCTCGACGATGTGGCCGATCATGCCATTCTTGACGCCAAGCGAGCCCTCATTTTTCAGGAAGACGATCTGGTCGCCGGCGGCGAAACGGCGGATGCCGTCCTCGGTGCGGAAGGCATCGCCTTCGCCCACAATGCCGCGCTCTACAAGCTTCGCCCGCGCCATATCGTTGAGGGCACGGACATCGCGGCGGAGATGGGCGAGGATCAGCGTCGACTTCGCCGGATCGTAATTGCGGTTCCAGTCCTCGATGAGTGCTGCGACTGCCTCGGCCTTGAACTTGCGCGGCTCGAGCTTGCCGTGCGCCTGGTAGGACTGCAATGCCTCGGCGACATTGCCGCGCGCCAGATCGAGAGAAGCGTCGCGCATCCATTGTTCGCGCTGGCGGTAGATGGTCTCGAGCTCGGCATAGCCGGTGCGCTCGACGATTGCGCGGAACGCGGCGCCGGCCTCGATCGGCTGCAGCTGGTCGGGATCGCCGACAATCACCAGCTTGGCGCCGGCTTTGACGGTCGCTTCGACGAACAGCGCCATCTGGCGCGACGACACCATGCCGGCCTCGTCGAGCACGAAGATGGTCTTGTCGTCGATCTGGTCACGTCCCTTCGACCAGGCGAGCTCCCATGAGGCGAGGGTGCGTGAGGCGATTCCGGCTTCCTTCTCCAGGCCCTCGGCCGCCTTGCCGGCGAGCGCCGCACCGACGACGCTATAACCTGCCGCTTCCCAGGCTTCGCGCGCCGCCATCATCATCGTGGTTTTGCCAGCGCCGGCGCGGCCAACCACAGAGGCGAGTCGTCCCTCGCCGGTCACATGCGCGATGGCCACGCGCTGCTCTTCTGACAATCGCGCATGACGCTCGAACGTCGCCGTCAAGACCGGCTGCCGAACGCCGTGCGAAGCGCGGCCGGCGAGCCACATGGCACGATTGACCATCTCGGCTTCGAGCTTGATGAGCTCCCGCGTGGTGTACTTCGCCGGCGCCCGCGCTCCGGTCGCGAACTCGATGCGCTCCGTCTCCAGCCGGAGCACATCCGGGCTCTGGAAGATCTGCGCCATCATTACCTGGAATGTGCTGGCATCGTCGATATAGCGATGCAGAATCTTGGCGATGTCGCGTTCGGTGAAGACGCTCATCTCCCGCGTCACGAGATCGAGTACGATCTCCGGCCGTCGCAGAATGCGCTCTCGGTTGTCGGCCCTGCGCTCTTCATGGAGCTCGATGCGCTCCAGCCGGGGCGACCACCCAGCAGTCTCCTTCTTCCGATCGATCGCCTTCGCCGCCACGCCGACATGGGTCGTCGGCGTGAGATCAATGCCGCGCTCGGCGTAGGATCGTCCGTCGACGCGGATATCGAGCCCTGCCAGCGACAGATGTTTGTTCTGGAGACCGAGCCAGCCCTCGCGCTGCTCGAGAAACTCGGCCTTCTCACCCGACCAGAGCCGATAGATGATCTTGCCGGACTCGCTGCGCAGCGGCTGCCCGTCCTCGCCGGTGATGGCCACCTTCTTCGATCCGAAGCCGTCCTCCGTCAGGGGACGCAAGGTGGTCATCAGGTGGATATGCGGATTGCCGAGTTCATCGTGAAAGACCCAATCGGCGACTTGCCCGCGCGCCAGCACCTGCGTCTCGATGAACTCGCGGACCAGGGCGATGTTCTGGTCGACGGTGAGCTCGATCGGCAGCGCGATGATGAATTCCTTGGCGAGTTGGGCATCGGAGCGCTTCTCGAAGGCCTCGACGGCGTTCCAGAACGCTTCCGCCGCGCCGGCCACTGAGCGATCGGCGATCAGCGCCCGCGCCCAATCCGGCGCGTTGGCCGGTAGCAAAAACTCCTCGTGCCTGAGACCCCGCTTTGCAGAATAGTCGACGGTCCGTCCCTCGGCCTCGTGCTCCATCCGGGCGCAATGGCGATACGCGGCCGACAACACGGCGCTGCGGCCGGAGCCGCGCGAAATGAGCTGGGGCGTGAAATGCGTAATTGCCAAGGCGGCGCGGGCTCCCGAACAGCGCTGAAACAGTCATGTTCGTCGGGAGCGCCGGCCACGGCACCGCCAGATCGGCGGGCCATTGGTCGGGGGGAAGCAGGGCGTCGCGGCAGCGACGTATTACTGCGCCCTTGGACCATTCCTTCGGAACGGTCGGGATGATCTCAAGCGGCGTCGGCTTCGCCGACTAGCTTTTTTATTAGTCGCTCACTTCGGCGACCTCCGCGATTCTCCATGCAATCCGCCGAACCGGGAACAGCATGGAGATCCAACCGGAATGAAGAAGCCGTCATCGAAAATCCGCGAAGAAATCGCGCGCCTGCAGGACCAGCTCAAGGCCGCCGAGACGCGAGAGGCCGAGCGGATCGGGCGCATCGCCCTGAAGGCCGGGCTCGGTGAGATCGAAATCGATGAAGGCGAGCTACAGGTCGCGTTCGAGGAAATTACCAGCCGGTTTCGCGGGAAAGGCGGAAAAGCGACCGGAAGGAAGACAGGCGATGCGGCCGGCGAGCCCGGCGCTTCGTCCACGAAGGTCGCGCCTGGCGCGTCTTCGGGCGGCGCTGGCGAGGATTGAGCGCATGCGCCAGACCTCGTCTTCCGATGCCCGCAAAAAGGATACGCGCGAGAAGATCGAGCTTGGCGGCCTGATCGCCAAGGCAGGCCTGCGCTATGAGAAGCGCGCGGTCCTGCTCGGTGCGCTGATCGAGCTCGGTCGCCGGCTGGAATCCGATGATGCCGAGCGGGCGCGGCTCGCCGCAATCGGCGCGGAGGCGTTCGGCCGTGACGGCAAATAAGCTTCTGCTTGCCATAGCGCCGATCACGCTGATGATCGGGGTCCTAATCGGCCTGTCCGGGTTCGAGCAGATGTTTGCGGCGCTCGGGAAGACCGACGCCCAACGGCTGTTGTTTGGCCGCGCTGGACTGGCGCTGCCCTTTCTTGCCGCTGCATCCATCGGCGTGATCTTTCTCTTTGCTGGCGCCGGCGCGACCAACATCCGCGCAGCTGGTTGGGGCGTGTTCGCCGGCTGCGTAACGGCGATGGGAATAGCCGGGCTGCGCGCAACATCCCGATCAGCCGCTCTCGCCCAGATCGACCCGGCCTACGCGATTGGGGCGAGCGCGATCCTGATCGTAACTGGCTTCGCCCTGCGCGTCGTGGTGAAGGGCAACGTCGCCTTCGCCGCGCCGGTACCAAAGCGCGTGCACGGCAGGCGCGCGTTGCATGGCGACGCGGACTGGATGTCGATGCCGGAGGCGGCAACGCTCTTTCCCGACGCTGGTGGTATCGTCATCGGCGAGCGCTATCGCGTCGACAAGGACAGCACCGAAGGCCGGCCCTTCCGCGGCATGGATCGGCAGAGTTGGGGCGCAGGCGGCCGGTCGCCTCTGCTCTGCTTCGATGCTTCCTTTGGCTCGTCGCACGGTATCGTCTTTGCCGGTTCCGGCGGCTACAAGACAACGTCGGTGACGATCCCGACCGCGCTCAAATGGGGTGGCGCACTCGTCGCGCTCGATCCGTCGAACGAGGTCGCGCCGATGGTGATCGACCATCGCCGGGGCGCAGGTCGCACCGTGCATGTCCTCGATCCGAAGCAGCCGGCGACCGGCTTCAATGCGCTCGACTGGATCGGCCGCTTCGGCGGCACGAAGGAAGAGGACATCGCCGCTGTGGCCTCGTGGATCATGAGCGACAGCGGCGGTACGCGCGGTGTCCGCGACGACTTCTTCCGCGCCTCGGCCCTGCAGCTGCTCACCGCGCTGATCGCGGACGTCTGTCTTTCCGGGCATACCGAAGCCAAGGACCAGACGCTACGCCAGGTGCGGGCCAATCTCTCCGAGCCGGAGCCGAAGCTACGTGAGCGGTTGCAAGCGATCTACGACGGTTCGGAATCGCATTTCGTGAAGGAGAACGTCGCCGTCTTTGTCAACATGACGCCGGAGACCTTCAGTGGCGTTTACGCCAACGCGGTTAAGGAAACGCACTGGCTCAGCTATCCGAACTATGCGGCGCTGGTGTCCGGCCGGTCCTTCGTCACCGACGATCTGGCGGGCGGCGAAACCGACGTGTTCATCAATCTCGATCTGAAGACGCTGGAGACCCATGCGGGGCTCGCGCGCGTCATCATCGGCGCCTTCATGAACGCGATCTACAACCGCAATGGTGAAGTGCATGGCCGCGCTCTCTTCCTCCTCGACGAGGTGGCGCGGCTCGGCTTCATGCGGATCCTCGAGACCGCGCGTGACGCGGGCCGCAAATACGGCATCACGCTGCTGCTGCTGTTCCAATCCATCGGCCAGATGCGCGAGACCTGGGGCGGCCGTGATGCGGCAAGCAAATGGTTCGAGTCGGCGTCGTGGATTAGCTTCGCGGCCGTTAACGACCCCGAGACCGCCGACTATATCTCGAAGCGCTGCGGTATGACTACGGTCGAGATCGACCAGGTCAGCCGTTCCTCGCAATCCTCCGGTTCCTCGCGGACACGATCGAAGCAACTCGCCGCTCGCCCACTGATCCAGCCGCACGAGGTGCTGCGCATGCGGGCCGACGAGCAGATTGTGTTCACGGCCGGCAACGCGCCTCTCAGATGTGGCCGCTCAATCTGGTTCCGTCGTGACGACATGAAGGCGTGCGTCAAGCAACGAAGGTTTCGACCGGAGGAGAAATCGTGACGGTGCCGCGCGTGCTTGTGCTCATCACGAGCGCGCTGTTGTTAGGCATCTTGGTGATCGCCGCGCTCCAGCGCCCCGGCTCGGCGCAGGAATTCGCCAGCGAGTCTCGCATGGAGGCAGGGCGACTGCGTCAGCTCGTCCGGATCGACATGTACGAGGCGCGGTTCGCGCTATGCGACGGACCGGTCCGGGCCAATTGCGTCGTCGACGGCGATACGTTCTGGTTCAGAGGCGACAAGATCAGGATCGCCGATATCGATGCGCCCGAGATCGTTTCTCCGCGCTGTCCCGACGAACGGCATGCAGGTGAGCTTGCCCGCGAGAGGTTGGTGGTCCTGCTCAACGCCGGCGCCTTCAGCTTGGCGTCAGGCCGGCGCGACAAGGATCGATATGGCCGGAAGCTGCGGAAGGTCGAGCGCGCCGGCCGCTCTATCGGCGAGATGCTAGTTGGAGAGGGTCTAGCCCGTCGTTGGGATGAGCCCCGCCGGGACTGGTGCGCTCTCTAATGCTGCGCTTCGAATATTCACCAAAATGAATCGATTTGCCTGCATCGATTCACAAGACTTGTTGGACGTGGAATTCCGGCAATGCGATTCTGGTCCCATGCTCGCTCAGCCCTATCAGCTCTATGTCGAACGCACCGATAACGCGAAGAACATGTCGCGCTTTTATGCCATGTCGATCGAAGAGACGTTGTTCGGACAGGCTTGCCTGGTCCGGCGCTGGGGTCGCATCGGTGCACGCGGGCAGGTCATGCAACATTCCTTCGAGCGGGAGGACGAGGCGGTGCGTCTCTTTCTCGACCTGCTGCAGCAGAAGCGAAAGAAGGGCTATCGCCCAAGCATTGGAGACGGCGACGCTGGCTCGCCGATTGTGGCGAGCAGAAAACCGACCCCGCCTGGTGGCGGGGCCGGTTGAAGCCGGATCCTCAGTCCCGGCTCGGCCGGGACCAGATGAGCTGGAGACCGTCTTCGCCTTCCACCTCGACCAGGGTGGCGTAGATCGGAGCCGGGAAGCTTGGGTCGTCCAGCTTAACCGAGAGGTAGTCGCGGCCGCTCTGCTCGGAGTGCTTCTGCCAGGCCGCGCCCAGCTCCACGGCGCCCGAGAAGATGCGGAAGTGCGGGCCCTTTTCGGAAGGGTTCTCGACCCGCTCCAGCCGGGCCTTGACGTTGAGGGTGAGAGTCTTGATCGAACCCGAGAAGCCGTTCGAGGTGGAGGTGAAGGTGCCGATGGTAGCCATGGTGCTTGTCCTTTGCTGTTTTCGGGCCACGCCCTTCGCGGCCTCGATGGCTGTCGACAAGACCGGAGACGATCGGACCGCACCCCGCAGGGGCCGAAACGAAGTGGAGGGCGGCAACTATCGATTTTGTTAGTCGGTGAGGAATGGCGGCGCCCGCAGGGACCGCCAGGGGTCAGAAAATCGAGCGATGCCGTTGCGGGAAAACGATCGAGGCGAAGCCGGTTTCCGGTCAGACATGCCTCATCGAGCCCACGGGAGGGCTGGCAGTTCGAAGCAGGGAAGGACTGCCATGACGCTGCCGAACCAGCGGCTTATCCGCTCTGCACGTGTTGCCGAGTATCGATCGCCATTCCCCAACCGCAGGCCATGGAGCCTTGGGCAGCCCCGTCCGATCGGCCCGCCTCTACCTGATCTCGGACCCGCTGGACCACGATGCCTGCCTGATCGACCGCTATGACGGCGGCCTACACCCCGCCGGGTTGGTGCTGACATGCCGATCGTCCCAGACCAGACGTGCTCGACCCTGGTCGAGGTGGACGGCAAAGGGCAATTCTGCTTCGGCTCCGGCGGATCTGGACCATGCACCAACCTCCCGCCGGGATGTCGAGAGGCGCCGCAACTGCACGCACGAGCGACATCGATCTCAGACCCCGCACATGCCCTCGCATTCGTTGCCGAAAAGGTCGAGCTGACCGTGATCGGCCGCGGTGGAAAGATCGGCCTCGTCGAGCGGCACGCAGGAGCGATGCAGGAAAACCTCGCCGCGAATTCCGCGCAGGCCATGGCGCAGCGCGCGATCGACCTCAACGGCGTCGGACCACGCTTCCGCATCATGGTCGCGCATCTGCCGCCAGCGCGCGCTGTCATGGAACGGGCAGCCGATGCAGGCGGATTTCGGAGGCTTGGGATAGCCGTGCCGGCGCAACCAGGCGAGGCAATCCCTCCGGCTGAAGCGCTTCTCAATCAGCGGAAAACGCTTGATCTGCCATGGCTCGAAGCTCGGCTTCGCGCGCACGACCTCGTCCGTCGAGATCCCGATCCAGGTTTCCACAACCGGAAACCGAGGGGATCGCTTTCGAGTGAGACCGGCCAGCTCACGGATCTTGCGCCGGATCGGCACAACCTTGAAATCCGTGGTGCACTGGCGGCGGATCATGCCGATGGAAATGGTCTCGGCCGTGGTGCGCCGCGTCGCGACCTCGATCAGCGCCCCGTCCTCGTCCTCGTCGAGGACCCCACCTCTACGCCGGCCGGCGTGACGGTTTTCGCGAAGGCCGGGATCGAAGCCCAACGAGTGCCCGCGCCGGCCTGCACGAGTTGGTCGCGGATATTGCCGGCCGAGACGATGTGCACCGGGAACGGCAGCACGTTCGGCGACATCAGCCAGGCGAGATGCTCATAGACCGCCTTCGGCTCCCAGCCAGTATCGGCAAAGATAGCGCTATCGGGCATCGGCCCGATCTCGCCCTGGGCGGCGAGCAACGCCAGCGTGGTGGATTGGACGCCTGCGCCCAACGAAAGCGCGCGCAGCCGGATCCGGGAGGGCTCGTAGCCCTCCCCCGTGACATTCGGAGCATGGAACATCAGGCGGCCTCACGCTTTTCGGCGACCGCCGGCTGCAGCCCGTGCAGGAAGGCGACGGCGCGCTGCGCATGCGCGGCGGCCGAGAAGATCGCCCGCTTGTCGCCGGCCAACACCTTCAGCCATGAATCAAGATAACTGGCATGGTCAGGCCGCGGCTCGAGCTCCGGCACGATGCCGAGATCGGCGCAGAGGAAGCAGCTTCCCAATTCAGCGATGAGTTCCTCGCGGGCGCGTTCGGTCCTATCCTTGCCGTAACGGCTCAGATCTCGATTCACGCGATGTGGCGCCGCCGTCCAGTGGGTGGCCTCATGGCTGAGGACAGCGACGAAGCTCGCCGCGTCCCTGAACGTCTGGAACGGCGGCATCTGGATGTGATCGCTGCCAGTCGAATAGAAGGCGCGATCGCCGCCATACCGGATCACCGCGCCGGTGTTGGCGAAGAAGCGATCGGCGTCTTCGATCCGCTCGATCGGATCGGGGGTGGGCTGCGCCTTCGCGTAGTAGCGATCCGGCAGCCCGTCGATCTGTGCCACGTTGAAAGCGGTGTATGCTTTCAGGAAGGGTATTTCCCGCTCGACTTCGCCACCATGGCCGTCGGCCTCGGCCTTGGTGAAGCGGCTGGCAAAGACCACCATGGAGCCGGTTTCACCCTTGCGCACAGCGCCGCCGAGCTCGATCGCTTGCTTGAAGGTCATCCAGACTGGCGAGACATAGCCTCGCGCCATCGCCTCCGACCACAGCAGCAGGACATTCATGCCCGAATAAGGCAAACCGTTATGGCGCAGCGGGCGCGTTACTCGGCCGATGGCGTTCCTCGAACGCCAGGGCTGCATCCAGGGCTTAACGCCCTTTTCCAGATCGGCAACGATTCTGTCCGTGATGCGCGCATAGATGTCGTTGCGTGGCTTCTCTTCTTTCCTGCTCATTTCCAACCTCCGTCTCGGAGGTCGCGCCCATCGCGACCCCGTCACGGCGGTCCGGGAGCCGGGGCGATCGGGAGGTCGTGCATCCCGCAGGGACCGGAACGAAAGTGGAGGACGGCGAAGCCGTTGCGCGGACTGCTGGACCCGGCAGGAGCAAGAGCCGCGATGGGGTTGAGGCGGGTCGCTCTCGTCTGACTCCCCCTACTCGGAGCGTCGGGACGTGAAGAAAGGCCGTAGCCGCATTGCGACGCCGGCCGGTGGAGAGAAAAGAGCGGAGCCGAGGCTCCGCCCTGTGCGACTCAACCGAAAGCCGCCATTTGGAGATCTGCCGCCTTGCGGTCGACGCTCTGGCCTGGATTGTCGATCGGGCGCTCGAAGGGCTTCCAGCGTTCTCCGACGACTTGCTCGTAGGCGGCCACAGCGCCTTCGGCCGCCATCCGGAGCGCGTGGGCCTGAAGCCCCATGTCGGCAGCGAACTCGCGCTTGCGTTGCGCGGCGCTATCGAAACCGACCGGACCGTCGAGATCTTCGTCGCGCATGTCGTTCGCCGACTTGGCGGTGGCGTCGCGCGCTTCCGTGACAGCCCGGCTGTAGAACTGGCCGGCACCGTGGGCCGAGCCGACATAGGCTCCAACGATGCGCTGCAGATGGATCTGCATCGCTCGTTCGCCAAGACCTTCCTTAAGCCCGTCGGCGCTCTCGACGATGAGGCGCTCGTGCTGGTCGCGGATGCCGTCGCTGTCGAGGAGCGGAAGACCAAAGCTCTCGGAGATCAGGGAAACCTGGTGAGCGTCGGGGCAGGCGAGCCGTACCATTTCGAGGGTGGTGCCCTTGCGGAGCTGGACGATGCGGGTGGTTGAACGGGGAGACTGAGCGGTCTTGGCCATGATAGGTTCCTTTCCGGTTTTGTATCCCGAGGCCTGGCCAGCGCTTGCCGGCGTCCCCTCGGGCGCGGTCGACAGGAACCGGTGGCCGCCGGGCGCTTCAGGGTCCGGCCTCCGCCAGGCGAGCGGACCGGGTGTGCGGATCAGCAGGGCGTCAGCCCTCGCGCAGGACGCGGACCCGGTCTGCCGAGATCGGCGGGGGCCGGCCGCCACGCGGCGCGGCACGCGGCCTTGAAGCGCACGGCAGACGGTTCAGACCCGCAGCAAACCCGAGGAGATGCCGGTGAGCGCGTTTCAGGTGACCGAGGCAACCGGAATGGAGGCAATGGCCTCCCGCCGCCATAGTCCCAACCTGCCAGGTGTTCCGCCGCGGGTGTTGCCGGAGAGTCAGGCCCCTGCCCGCCGCCAGGATGCGCCCGTTTCGAGAGCGCTTCGTTCATGGGCCTGTGCCGACCGGCATCAAGCGGGCGCGTGATCAGTATGGCGGAATGGCGTTGCCCAGGAAGGCCTTGCTAACGGAAAGAAGATGCCGCCGCGTATCGGCGCATATGTCGAAACGGCCCCGGCCGGCTTTGCTCAGACCGTTTCCAGGGAGCGAGTCCAAATGTCCGGGCGCCATTGCGCGATGACGGCCTCGATCTCGGCCCGGTATTCGCTGGGGTACTCTGCGCCGGAGAGGTTGGCGATATGGCTGAACACCTGCGCCATGTCCCTGGCGATGGCCGCATCGACAGCGAACAGGTCTGAGAGATCGAAACCCCCGAGGCTGTCAGCATTCCACCAGGCGAGGATGAAGTTCGCGACACGGCGCGACTGATGGGTATCGCCGCGTGCGATGCGCAGAAGCCTTTCGAAAGCTGCACTCGTCATCTCGTCCATCACGGCGCTCTCTGTTCCCAAGCAGATATGGCATAATATCTGAGGCTATTCACCTGCCATTCTGTATCGCATCGACCTTTTCGATCGTGCCGAGGGCCTTTGGGCAGCCCGCGTACAAACGCCTTCCGGGACAAGCCCATCGGCCTTGCCGGCTCCCGGACAAGCTCCAGAAGTCTGTCGAAGCGCGCGGCCTTGCGTTAGACCATCTCGTGGAAGGCTTCCGGGACAGGAAGCGCTGTTCCCTCAAAGGCCCGCTCCGCGCCCAGCAATATGCCGGTGGCGTCGGTTTCGCGACGTGTCAACACGGACCGCTCGTCGCCCCATTCCTCCTCCTCGACGGCGAGCCGGCACGCCTCATCGAGCGTCTCGGCCTGATAGCTTCGCTGCCGATAGACGAGTAAGCGGTAGGTGGTTTCGATGACGTATTCGGGCCTGTACGCTCCTCGACAATGTTGGGAAAACCCGCCGCGGATCAGGCCGCGCGCGACACGTCAAGAGCATGATGCTCGCGGAGCGCGGCAATGGCCCGGTCCTGACGCGCGAGCTTGCGCGACAACGCGTCGATTTCCGGCTGGCGCTCAGCAGTCAGAGCGGCGAGGTTCGAGCGATAGCGCTCGAGGAACGCCCGCGGATCGAGCGGTTTACCATGACGGTAGACGGTTCGCTTCGGGTGCAACTGCGGTATCAACGCTGTCATGCGCCGCGTGATCTGCCGCTCTATCTGGTCGAGCTGGCGCTGGACCTGCCGACGCGCCTCCTCCATGCGAAGCAGCCGGGCGCGCAGGTCTGCAGGAGACGTCATGATCCCCTCCTCTGCCCGCCAATAAAGCTCGATGACCCACCGTAAACGGTATGCCGATCCGGATCGATCACGAAGCCGAAGCGTCCGGCCGAATACTCGGACGAGGGGACAAGGAACCGGCGCTCTTCTGTCCCCACACCGCGGCGCCCGCCTGGCGTCGCCACACACTCGACGAAGCCCTGCTGCTGCTCCGACGTGATCGCCGAGATCACGATCCAGTCGTCCGAATGCACGGCCTCGAAGGCACGCCGATCTTTCTCTCGCGATTCACCGGGGGCGAGGATCATGCCGAAGATCGCTTCCCAAGCGTCAGGCCATGAATCCTTGATGGTTTGCTCGGCGCAGCGCCGCTCGAAACTGGTAAAGAGATGAGGGAAGGTGATCGCCACGATTGCCCAGGCCTCATCTTCCTCGTAGAAACCACCGGCGATGCGCAACACGGGATCGACTTTGCGGTTGCGCTCCGATGAGAGTTTGAATCCCCCATGCCCGGCGGTCGAATGGCATTCGACGCCCTCGGCGTAGATGGTCGCGCCCTGCGACATGCCCCACGGCGTACGGCGACGCGTCGAGACATCGCGGCGGCCGAGTGCGTTGCGTTCACGCTGATGCTCGGCGTTCTCCAGCACTCTTGCGCGAAAGGCCGCCTCGTCGGCCAGCTCTCCGGAATGCCCGTAGAAATCATCTCGTCGCCATTCGGCGAGCGGCCTGAATATCCTCCAGCCACTGCCGAGATAATGCCGTCCGTCGCGGCTGGGCAGCATCGCGAAGGCGTTGTCGCCGACCCGCGCGACGGGGAAACCGTCGGCTGCGGTGCCGAACGCCACCTGCGGAAACGGCGCCGGGGGCGAAGCAAGACTTTCGGAAGGAAGAGGGATCGTCATGCCGCTCTCCCTTCGACGATATCGGCGCCGATCTCGTCGGCCACGACCTCCTCGAGCACGGCGCGGGGATAGCCGTGGCGCGACAGCCATTCCTCAGCCGCCGCGTGATGCGCAGCTAAATGGACGAGTTCGGCATCCTCGCCAGCTCGATCGAACACGCGCACCGCGCCGATGGCGGGGCGCTCAATGATGGTGAAGCGGAGAGCAGATTCCACCGCGAACGTCCGATTTACACGGATAGCGATGACGCCGTCTGCGCCGAAGTCGGCCTCGTGCAGGGTGAACGTGGACGAGAGTGAGAGATTCCCGATCGCACGGCCACCGCGTTTGCTGATCAACCGGCCGCAACTGTTACTGCTCCGCCACGCTGCGAGCTTTTTGCGGTGTCGCTCCGGCGGGCGGGGCGTGTCGTCTGACCAGGCGACGAGGCACCCGATAGATGCATGATCGTAGATGAGATGCGCGGACATGATCTGTCCTCCTTCGAGATGGGTGGAAACGAAACCGCCGCCGGAGTGACCGGCGGCGGCAGCAAATTGCTTTCGGAAGAAGCGGAGCGGTCTATTCGGCGGCTTCGCGGAACCTGCCGGGGATGTCAGCCTCTTCGAAGCCGTCCTTGTCGGTGTCGAAGTCGTGCGGCGGCTCGATCGGCACGTCTCCGTTGAGCTCGTCCAGTTCGGCCGGTGTTCCATCATCCTCGTCCGCGACGGCGCTGTTCTCCGTCAGCCAGGTGATCAGCGCGGACGCGCCCGGCGCGAACAGCGCCGAGGCGTGGACGAAGTGCCCCTCCCTGAAATGCTCGACGAGCGCGGCGCGCGTATCCTTGACGCGCTGGCGGGGCAGGACGGCCGTGTCCTTGCACGACGCTTCCAGGGCCGGGCGCGACAGGCACGACAGGAACTCCTCCGAGCCCATGTTGGGCATGAACCCGTCGGCGCCAATCGCATCGCCGGCAACGAGGGCGAGGATGCCGGACTTCGTCGCGTTCTCCCGGCATGACAGCGCGTCGATCAGCACGCCCCGGATGGCGATGCGAAGCGTATCGCCGTCGATGGCGAGCTTGCCTTCCTGATCGAACAGCGCAGCCGCATGACGCCCGAAGCGACGGCCCCAGCGAAAGTCGCCGCCCGCACCGGAATCGACACGGACATTCTGCCCGGCGAAGGCGAGCACCAGCAGCGCCATCAGCATGTCGTCCTCGATCGGCGCCCGCGACAGCGCCTCGTGGAGCGCGTCGGTGCGCAGGTCGCCGATCATTTCGATGCCCTTGCGGGTAACGTCAGGCCGCGCCTTCGCCAGCCTGCCGACGTCGTCAATCGTGGCATCGGCCTTGCCCTTTGCCTTCTGCTCTTCGGGCATGCGGTAGTGCACCGTCTGCACCTTGCCCTCGCGGTCAAGATACATCGCCGTGCAATCGCCCTTGCTCGGCTTGCCGTAGACGCGCTCAGCCTTTTTCGGCAGTTCGGGCTGGCCCCAATTGTTGGCTTCAGTGATCAGTCCCTTCCTTGGCAGGTTCTGCGTCATCCACTCCTGCTGAGCGCCGAGGAAGGCCTCGACGTCCGTTGTGTAGCGGGAGTCCTCGTCGGCCTGCGCGAACAGGTCCTCCACCCACTGGATGCCGTAGGCCTGGGCGAGATCGTCGTCGAAGGAGGCGTCACGCGCATACATGCGCTTCCTGGACAGCGCGTTCGCGACGCTCCACCACGACACTTGCGGATCGCCCTTCTTCGGCTTCTGCGCCTTCCAGACTTCCTTCTGCTCGTCGAGCGAGGCGGCCGCGATGATGCGAAGCTGCCGCTCCTCGGGCATATCGCCCTTTGCCATCTGGTCGAGCATGGCGGGGAGGACGTTCGCCAGCAGCCGGAGCTTGCGGATCTGCCGAACCGGCAAAGCCAGCGCGACGGCGATCGCCTCCTCTGTCCAGCCGAGCGCGACCAGCCGCTCGATAGCGCGCCACTGATCGACCGGGTTCAGCGGCTCGCGGGCGATGTTTTCGACCATGGAGCGCATCGCGCCATTGTCGTTAGCGGCATCGACCACCAGAACCTCGATCTCCTCGAGCCCGGCCTTGATCGCCTGCTTCACCCGGCGGTGACCGGAGTCGATGATGTAACCGTTGCCGCCGCCCGTTTCAGGAGCGATCACCGGGGGCTGTACGAGACCGACCGCCTTTATGGTGGCGAGCAGCAGGGCGTCCGCCTGCGGAGTGGATTTTGTCTGGCGCGTACGGTCGGGATTATCCTTCAGTGCGCGCGGGTCGACCTTCATGAGATGCATGGGAATGCTCCTTTCGAGGGGTTGCGGACACAGGCGCTAGTCCTGAGTCCTTCTCCGTCTTCTTCCCGAAGACCCCCACCGGCCCGCGGAGCGGACGGGCCGGTGCAACTGCGCGCGAGCATCCCTGCCCGGCCGGACGAGCAGGGCTAAAAGCCCTGCGAAGGACGCCGGGCCGGGATCGCGCAGGGCGCGGTTGAGCGTCAGCGCCGACGGCCAGTCCGGTCTGCGAGGAGGTGTTTCTTCCCCCCTCTCTCCCTCTTCGTGAATTGCCACCTTCAAGGTGGCATATTGCGCCATGGAGGAAAGGCGCCCGGCCTATGTTCTCGAAGCGATCAAGCTCGCCCTAAACTCGGTCGACCCATTGATCGAACAGGCGTCATCGATAGCCCAAAGGGTTTTGGGACTGTTTGTAGGACTTGGACGGACGAATGACTAAAATCGGGTGGGTTTCTGCCAGCCCTCTTGCGGAAGGCCGCTGCATCGAAGCGGACATAGCGCCGGGATCGCCCACGAATCCATACTGACTATGTATTGCCACGCTGGCGTGGCATGATCGCTGGAAGGTCACGCTTCACTAGTGCAACGAAGGAGATTCCGTGCCTCGTTCCGTCACACCGTTCTTGATGTTTCAAGAAAATGGGGCCCTTGCCCTTGAATTTTACAAAGTCGTTCTCCCTGATGTCGTTGTCGAATCTGTCGATTACTACGCCGAAGGCGAGTTGCTTCCCTCAGGAACGCTCAAGGTGGCAAACCTTTCTTTTGCGGGTCAGTCGATCCGGTTATTCAACAGCCCAGCAGTTCATAAATTTAACTTCACGCCGTCGATCTCGATCTTTGTTGAGTGCGAAACAGAGGACGAGTTGAGGCAACTCGCGGCAGCCTTGCAAGAAGGAGGTAGCGAGATGATGGCCGTGGGAGATTACGGCTTCAGCAAGCTCTACGGATGGGTGACCGACGGCTTCGGCGTATCGTGGCAACTCAATCTCGCGTAAGTTGGCTATTCACCCGGAACCCAAGCCGCCGGACACTTGGTGAATGGCCGGTTGAGTAACAACCGACGAATCCGGACGACCGGATTGGGGCCGAAATCGGAAATAGTGGAGCAGTCGCAAAACTCCTGGAACTACGCGACAAAATGAAATCTTCTCCAAGATAAGGCGCGTGCTCGAAGTCAGTGAGCAGCATTCCGACAGCGCGCTCGGTCCAGATCGCAGAACGCTCATAGACGGCGCGCACCGGCCGGGTGGACCGACAACTTTTATCCGCCAATTCGTTTGGAGCGAATCATTCAACTCCGGCATCTATTACGCCACTAGCCTGTCTGCATCGGCGCCAATACCTCCCAAATCGGCAGCAAGCGCCGCCTCGACCCCGGCAAGCTGCCGCCGCTTTTCAGCAAGCACGTCAGCAAAGGCGAACAGGCCGCCCTGGCGGGACCGGTAGGACGATAGCCGCCGCTCGGCCTCGGTTAGACGCTGGCGATAGCGGTCCTGATCGGCGTTGAACCCGTCGAGTGCATGTTCGAGGCGGCCGATCGCTCCGAGCGGCGTGACCGTCACCGGCAGCTCGATCTCATGATCGGCACCGGTGCGCAGCAGCGTGGCGGCATAGCGGTAACCATCCTTTCCGAAGCGCTCGCCGGAATATTCCAGCTCGAACCCGCCAAGGGATGCAATGACAGTCTCGTCTTCATGCTGGAGCTGTACAAGGGTAAGTATTTCTTTCATCAGCGCGCGGCCGGCGGCTTTTCGTTCGCAGAACGAAAGGCCGCTCACCATCATGGCGAAGGCGTCTCCCCGAGTGGAAATCAGCCGGTCGATGTCCTGCCCGATCTCGTCGATGCGCCGGGTCGAGGCCTCGATATCGCGCTCGGCATCGCGGATCTGCCGGCGGACGGCGAACTGGTCGTCTTGATGCGCGGCGCGCAGGCGTTCCAGCCGGGCGATGTCGGCTTCGAGACCCGCCTTCTGCATGAGGCGCTGATCACCGCTGGCAATCGCCTTCGCCATGGCGAATTGGTTCGCCTGTCCCTCGCCGAGGTCCTCCAACCTGCGGATCGAGGTGTCGCCGGAGAGCGCGGCCGCGATGAAGCGGGCTTTGCGCTCATTGTTCTGCCACATGGTAGCGTCGAGGGACCCTTCCGTCGCATAGGCGAAGATATCAACCTCGTCGTGCTGGTTGCCTTGCCGCACGATCCGGCCTTCCCGCTGCTCAATCTGCGAGGGAAGCCATGGCACGTCTAGATGGTGCAGGGCCTTCAGCCGAAGCTGAGCGTTGACGCCGGTGCCCATTGTCTCGGACGAGCCGATGAGGAAGCGAACCTTGCCGCCGCGGACATCGCCGAACAGCCGCTGCTTCGCCTCGGATTTCTTGTAGTCCTGCATGAAGGCGATTTCGGACGCCGGCACACCCAGGCGGATGAGCTCGTCTCGGATCCAGCGATAGGCCGAGAAGCCGCGCGTCTTCTCGACGCTGATGGTTCCCAGGTCTGAGAAGATCATCTGCGCCGCGCCAGGCAGCTCAAAGGCTTTGCCGTCGGGCTGCAGATAAGTCCGCTCAGCCGTCTCACTCCAGATGCGAAAAGCATTGCCCACAAGCGCGTTGAGCTTGTTCTCCGGCTCGTTGTCATTGTCGGGATCGACCAGCCGCAGGTCGATCGCCGCATGGCGCCCGTCGGTGATGACGGAGAGCAGGATGTCGTCGCCGGGTTCCGGCGGCCGGTCGCGTTCCTCGATGACTTTGATACGGGCGTCGAGCACGGTCTGATAGCGCATGAAGGCGGCTGTCGGCTTCGCGGTGACGATCTGGCGCCGGCCAGTCGAGATCGCCGGCACCTTCACATAGCGGCGCAGGTCCTCCGGCATAACCACATCCGCGAAGGAGCGGAACAACGCGATCAGCTCCGGCACGTTGACGAAGCTGGCGAAGCGGGAGACCGGCTTGTACTTGCCGGATGGCTGCAGCTCGAGTTCGGTCGTGGTGTCGCCGAAGGTCGAAGCCCAGGCGTCGAACTCGTGCAGCCCCCGCTCCATCAGCGCAGCATGGTCCATCAGACGCTGGACCGAGAACATCTCGCCGAGCGTGTTGGTGATCGGCGTACCGGAGGCGAGCACCAGAGCGCGGCTGGGATTCTTCGTTTCGATAAAGCGGGACTTCACATAGAGATCCCAGGCCCGCTGCGAGCCGTTCGGATCGACCCCCTTCAGCGTCGACATGTTGGTGGCGAAGCTAAGCTTCCGGAACTCTTGCGCCTCGTCGACGATGATCTGGTCGATGCCAATCTCGGCGATGGTGAGGAGATCGTCTTTCCGCGTCGACAACGCCTCCAGCCGCTCCTGAAGCCCTTCCTTCAGGCGCTCGAGCCGCTTGCGTGAGACACGGTCGTCGCTCTCGACCTTGGCCAGCAGCGTCTCGTAGAGCTCAAGCTCATCATGGATCATCTGCTGCTCGAATGCGGATGGCACGCCGATAAAGCGAAACGCGCTATGCGTAATGATGATCGCATCCCAGGTCGCCGTCGCGGCACGCGACAGGAACCGGGCGCGCTTGTCCTTCGTGAAGTTAGTCTCGTCGGCGACGAGAATGCGGGCGGACGGATAGAGCGCCAGGAATTCGCGCGCGGCCTGCGCCAGGCAGTGGCCCGGCACGACCAGCATCGCCTTGGCGATCAGGCCGAGCCGTCGCTGCTCCATGATCGCGGCGACAAAAGTCATCGTCTTGCCGGCGCCGACGGCATGGGCGAGATAGGTCGAGCCCGCCGCGATGATCCGCCAGATGCCGCGCTTCTGATGCGCGTAGAGGGTGAAGGCGCTGCTGGCGCCCGGCAACTTCAGATGATCTCCGTTGAAGGTACGCGGCGCTATATTGTTGAAGCGATCATTGTAAAGCCGCGCCAGCCGATCGGTGCGATCGGCATCCGACCAGACCCAGTTCTGGAATGCGGTCTTGATCTTGGCGAGCTTCTCCTTCGCCGCCTCGGTATCGACGACGTTGAGGACGCGCCGCTCCTTGCCGTCCTCCTCGAAGGTGTCGAAGATCTGCGGCACCCGGCTGTTTAGCGCGTCCGCCAGCAGCTCGCCGGCATGGCGGCGTTCCGTTCCCCATTCCGAGGTGCCGGCCGCAAGCCAGCCAAGCTGGCGCGCCTCGACGGTCCAAGAGGCAAGCTCCGGCATGTGGTGGATGCGGATGTCCGCGCCCGTGGTTTCCTTCACGAAGCCGACGACGTCGGCCGCCGGGATCCATGGGGCGCCGAGGCGCGCGGTGATGTCGGAGGGGCCGAGATCGGCCGGCTGTACCTCGATCAGGGAGCGGACATTGCGTTCGAAAGCCGGATCGAGCACGGCCGCGGTCTCCGCCGCCTTCAGCTTTTCGCGAACGGCGCCGGAGAGATAGGCGTCGGCCGTCTGCCATGAGCCGTCGACCGGATCCTGAAAGATCGCCTCACCGAGGTCCTCGATTACAGCGGGAACATCGCGATGGACGAGCTCGGCGATATGCTCGAGATCGACGCGGCCGCGCTCGTTCAGCACGACGACCAGCGCGTCAGCCGCCGAGGTGATGACGGGCGGCGCTGGCGGCGCGATGACGCGCTCCGAGAAGATCGGCCCGGGCTTCGCCGTGTCGATGTCGACGTCGTAGTTCTCGATCGAAGCGACCAGCCAGCAATCGGGATCGTCGACGAACGGCTGAAGGTTCGGCCGGCGATGCGTCTCGCGGACCTCGCCGGTCTCGTCATCCTCGCTCACCGAGACCGTGGTGTGATTGATCGGACCGAACTCGCGCACGAAGCTCGACCATGCGATCCGCAGCCGTACCTGCGCCTCCTTCCAGGGCCGGTCCTGTTCCTGGCATTTCAGCACCTCGCGCACCGCATCGCGGATCGGGATCAGCCTGCGGATGATGCGGATATGCTTTTCGGGGACGCCGTCGCCGGACCGGGCTTTCCTCGCCTTGATCGCGACCGCCACACCGTCGACGATCTGCTTCAGGCCATGGCTGGCGTCGAAGAAATAGCTGCCCTCCCGGACATGACGAGCCGCGTGCGCCACGGCGTTGAAGCGATCGTCATGACCATGATCGTCGAGATCGATCTCCGTCGGCTCGCCGTCGTAGATGGCTTCCGGAAGAAGAGAGATTGCGGCGTCCAGTGCTGCGCCGAGCTCCATGCCCTCATGCGGCAGGCAGGTGTAGGTCTCGCCGAACGGACCGGAGGTCAGGGCATGCGTGCCGAGCACGAAATCCGGATGCCGCACGAACCAACGGTTGACCCGAATGGCGCCATCGTCGGCCGTAGCGGCACGAACTTCATCGAGATCAAGCCAGGTCTGATCTCCCTCGGGCTCGCCGACCTTCCTCTTTCGGAAGAAGAGGATGTCGACCACCACATCCGTGCCGGCGTCATTGCGGAAACTGCCTTCGGGCAAGCGGATTGCCGCAATCAGGTCGGCCGACTTCGCGATGCGCTCGCGTGCGGTCGCGTCGGCTTTGTCCATCGTGCCGTGCGAAGTGACGAAGGCCGCGAGCGCGCCGGGCTTCAACAGATCGATCGACCGGGCGATGAAGTAGTCATGCAGCCGAAGGCCAAGCGAACGATAGGCGCGATCGGAGCGGACCGTGCGATCGGAGAATGGCGGATTGCCGATGGCGAGATCGAAGACCGCCGGCAGGTCGGTGCGCGCGAAATCTCCCCTGACGATCCGGGCCCGCGGCTGCAGCAGCCGTGCGATTCGCGCCGTGACCGGATCGAGCTCGATGCCGGTGATGTGCGAGGCGTCGCGCAGGCCCGCCGGCATCAGCGCCGGGAACAGCCCTGTGCCGATCCCCGGCTCGAGCACCCTGCCTCCGCGCCAGCCGAGCCGCTGCAAACCCGTCCAGATCGCTTGGATGATGAACTCCGGGGTGAAATGCGCATATTGCGTGCAGCGCGCCAGCGAGGCGTAGTCGGCCTCGGTCACGGCGTCCTGCAGCTCGGCGCCGAGCGCATTCCAGCCGGCGCGGAATTCCATCTCGCCCGGCCGGCGGAAGACGCCATTAGCAAGATCGGACGCGCCGAAGCCGGTAAAACGGATCAGACGCGCCTGTTCTTCGACGGTCGCTGGCCTCTCCTGCTCTTCGATCTCGGAGGCGAGCCGGATCGCGGCGATGCTGTCGCGCGCCCGGGCCTTCCAGCCAGCGGCGAGTCCACGGTCGCCGTCGAGGACGAAGTTCGTCCCCTTCTCCCTTGGCTTGCCGAGGATTCGTACCTGAGCAAGCGCTGGCTGCGCAAGCGCAGGCGCCGGCGTCGTGGGATCGGGATCGTCATCCGGATCGTTGTCGGCGATGCCGGCGAACGCCGTGACGCCGAGGCACAGCCCGGAAGACACGGCGGTGTTGCCGAAGAGGTCGATGGTAAAGGGGTCGTCATGCGCCATGGAAGCGTCTCCTGTCGTGAAGGCGCGCGCCATCGGCCCGCCGGGTGTCGAAGGGCAGGTGCGAAGATCGCGAGCAGGTTGAGGAAAAGGGCCTTTGCGGCCCGGTATTTCAGCGGCGGACCGCCGTGACCGACAGGCTGGTGGCGGTCATGACGATCTGCAGGTGGGTCGCTGTCGGCGAGGCGGCGATCAGCCTGACGAGCATCTCGGCGTCGAGGAAATCGATGCCGTCATCCGCTCCGAAGTGTCGGCGCTTGTAGTGCCAGAAGTCCGGATTCGTCTTCGGATCGCACTCTTCGGCGTAGACGACGAACGGGCACTGCCCCTCGGGCAGCTTGCCGTTCGAGAGGAAGTAGCCCCCTTCATCCCCGACCAGCCAGGCGCCGGGCTTCTCACCCTCGCCGGGCCGCAAGCCGTAATAGGGATTGCGGAAGCCGCCGTTCAGGAGCGCGTCGATGCGCCCCTTCGTGATGACGGCGCGGACCGCCGTCACAGTGAAGGTGAACATGGCCATCCCTCACGCCGCGATCGCGTCGGGGAGGTGGCGCAGATGCACAGGCAGCTTGGCCGAGATATCCGTATCGCTCAGCTCGCCAAGAATCCTGAAAGCCCGTTTCTGCCAGGATGCGCACATCATCACGATGCGCTCACCGCGCTGCGCTTGCGCGAATCCCTCATCGGCGTAACCGCGATAGGCGTCCTCGGTCGCGCTCCAGATGTGCTCGAGACGCTCCTCGCGGCTCATCGCCCGCACGGGCCGGGATTCACGCTCGACGATTGCCGAACGCATGCGCTCGGGCGAGCCTCTGTCGGCCAGATCGCAATAGCCGTGGAAATGCCTGAGGCGGCCCTCGATTGACAGCGCGAAGAAGATCGAGGTGATCGAGCCGGTCAGGTACTCGCGCATCGCGAACATGTCGCCACGCATCCATAGCGGCGGCAGGATCTCGAACATGTAATCGTGCTCGGCCTGGCCGATCTCGAACCATTCTCCACGGTAGAAATGGCCGTCGTCGCCGTTGAAGCGGTTCGGGCGCTGGGCATGGCGGTCGAACAGGCGAAACATCTGGCGACGGTCGGCGACGCCCTGATACACTTTGCGGATGGAATGGACGGAGAGGTTCATTGGCGGGCTCCTTCAAGGCCTCGTCCAGGCCGGAGCGCGGCTCCCCTTATGGGATCACCATCTTCTCTTCAGCCCTTCATGACCCCTCCCCCGCCGCCGCCTCTCCGTCCGGACGAGTCAAGGGCCGGCGCAGCCGGGCGAAGCTTCACCCTTGACGCGGCCGGCGGGCATGCGGCAGGCCCCGTCTCTCCTCCATCCCGCCCTCTTTCTCCCACTTTCGGACCTTTAGAGGGTTCCAATGCCCCGACGGTGCGAGGCGAGGCCGGTCCGAGCCGCTTCAAGAATCCTTCGCAGGCCCGTGACGAATCCGTCTCCTCGCGCATTGCCGTCGAAACGAAGACGAGCTGCGCACCTCGGGTACCGGCGGATCAATGCCGCCGGTGGCAGGAGGGGTGGGAAACTCGAGACGGGTCAACCTCACTCGGCGGCAGAGGGTAAAGATTCAGACAGGCAGCCAGAGCGCTGCCGAATTAACTTGCGGACGGCTCGTCGATCTCATCTTCCCGCTGCATGACCCGCATTTTGACGAACAAAGGCATGGGGACTTTTGCCCATCTCCCCTCGAAACGCGAAGATCAGGGCCGAGGGGGTTCCGTAACCCAGCTCCATCGCCACGCTGGTCACGGACATTCCGCTGCTTAGCAGTTCGATCGCGCGAAATACGCGCAATCGGCGCCTCCACGAGCGGAGTGGGGCGTCAACCTCGGCTTCGAAGCGTCGGGTCAGCGTCCGAACCGACATGCCGAGTTCCCGAGCCCAGTCATTCGCACTTCGCTCGTCGTTCGGGTCGAGGAAGAGCGCTTCGCAAATTTTGGTCAGCGCCTCGCTTCGTGGCCACGGCAGCGCGCTCGGAAGTTGCGGTGCGCGACGAAGTTGGTCGAGAATGAGGGCAGCTATGCGGAGATGATGATCGCCCGCAGCACCGGCTTGGTTTCCATTCCCGACGAGCTGAGTTCAGAAGAAGCAGCTCCGATCCTGTGTGCGGGTATCGCGACCTTCAACGCCCTGAAGAAATCCGGCGCCGAGGCGGGCGATACGGTGGCCGTTCTCGGCATCGGTGGGCTCGGCCACATGGCTGTCCAATACGCACGCCGCATGGGTTTCAGGGTTGCAGCTATCGGCCGCGGTGCGGATATCGCCGAGGATGCGCATGGGCTCGGAGCTCATAGTTACATCGACACGGAAGTACAGGACGCGGCCCAGGCTCTGAATGCTATGGGCGGGGCCAAAGCCATCATAGCGACGGTCGGCCTGACGACGGTGGTATCGCCACTGGTGGCCGGGCTTGCCCCGGGAGGGCGGCTCGTCATGCTCGGAACCGGCAAGGAGCCCGTAGCCATATCGGCCGGTATCTTGGTTGGTGGCGAGCGGAGCGTGCAAGGCTCCATAACCGGTACGCCCCTACGAGAACGAGCGGACCCTAGCCTTCAGCGCCCTTACGGAGGTCCGGCCTTGGATTGAGACCATGTCTCTCGAGCACGCACCTGACGCCTACCAGCGAATGAGGTCAGGCAACGCGAAATTTCGGATGGTCCTGATAATGGCCACGGACGGCCATCGATGACGTTAAGCAGACGCTCAACGCAGTCTAACTGCTTTGGGCTTCAGCCTTCGATTCCCGACGGACAAAGGAGAAGATTAATGACGATGTTATACCGCTTCCTGACAGGTCCGGACGACTCGACCTTCTGCCATAAAATCTCCGAAGCCTTGAGCAAAGGCTGGGCCCTGCATGGGCCAACGACAATGACCTTCGATACGAACACACAAAAGGTGGTTGCTGGTCAGGCCGTCACCAAAACGATCGAAAAGCCTTATTCTCCCGAGATGAAATTGGGACAGCAGTAAGGAGCCGACCTCGGCTCGAGCTCTCGAGAACTCGAGTGAACGCATAGTCCCAAAGTTCGCCCATGCGGAGCGTTTGCTCATTGAGCCGGAACATCGTCTGGCCAGCATTCCTCTGTGAGGGCGGCCACCTCATCTTGCCTTTTCCTATTTCGCCCGGGCACGAAGCGCATCGTTCCAATCTTCCGCCGCCGGCGTCAGGCGAAGGCAGTCGCAACCCGCTTCCTCTGCCAAAGTGCGCAGGCGAGAGGCAAACGCCTCGCCCTGCGCATTGGCATCCGTGGCGGCAACCAGTTGCGCGTGGGGACGCATGGCGAGCACTCGCAACGCCGCCGCAGTCGTCGGCGACCATCCGCCGCCGGTGCTGAGATAGAGGGTTTGCTCCCGCAACCCTTCCAGAGCTGCGAGGCTCATCGCGTCGATCGCCGCCTCTGTCACGCACAAGCGCAGACCATCGGTGGCGCCCAGCCGGAACAACACTTTCGATCCGCCAGTCGAGAAGCCTCGCCATAGCGGGCCTCGCTCCTCCCAACCGGTGACGACACCGGCATCATCGACATGCGCCGCCCATAGACTGCCGCGCGGACCTTCGCGTAGTTGGTTCTGGCGGACGGCGGCGTGGATGATGACATCCGGAAGAGACCGGTCATCGCGCAGGTAGCGCCAAGTCGCCGAACCCGGCCACGGTTGGCGGCGTAGGCTCCAGCGTTCATAAAGAGGCGCCGCCGGTTGATATTCCCGAGCCTGCCGCGTCCAGGCCGGTTCTGCTGGCACGTATCCGACAAGTTCGGCGGCAGCTGCAAGGACTTCGGCGAAATTCCCACCGTCAAGATGGCGGATCAGCGAGAATACGTCTCCCTTCGCATCCGACAGCGGATCGAACCAACCCTTGCCGTCATGGATCACAATGATGATGTCCTCACCGCGGCGATGCTTGACCGCCCGCCGCGTGCTCTCCCTCACGTCGATCGCGAAGCCGGACTTCTCCAGCACCGCCGCGCAGGACACGTGGCTTTTCAGATATTCAACCTCGCTTGTCTCCATTTCATTCTCCGGACGATCTTCGTCTGGCCTTTCCTATATCTTGCCTGCCCGCATAATTCGCGGGATCGCTCCTACCTGCCGCGAAGAGCAAGGCTGCAAGGGCACGGGCCGGCAACTGGTGAATTCGTCATACCAGTAACGGGCGACCCGGCCCGCGGCGTTAGCTTCCCTTGCGGGCGCCAGCTCGCAAGCGGCACCCTGCGCGGCCAAGGGCCGGTTCAGTGAACCGGCCGGCTGCCCGAGAAGGGATCGTATTCGAAAAGCACGGTGACATCCTCGCCGTCGAGCTCGTCGGCCGGCAGGACGCCGTTATCCTGACTCTGTGTTCTGTCTTACCGCTGTGACGTTCGCAGCACACGATCAACGTTGACGACATTCCCCTTCGCTTGAGGTGAGGCGATGCGATTTTCCCGCCGGGACGGGCTCGAGCCCGTCCCGGCGGGAAAATCGCGGCCGAGGAGAACAGGATGCCCCAGCTCTTCTTCACGGATCTTTCGACGCTGCGGCAGTCTGTTACGGTTGATGGCGTCGTCCACAGGCTGTCGGTGGATGAAGTCGCAGCCGCCGAGAAGCTGAACCTCGTGGACGGCATGCCGTTCATTCTTGGCGATGACGACAGCTACGATCACGACCTGAACCGGTTCTTTCGAGCTTGCCCCACGTTGGGGGTTCGTTCGCCCAACAGCTTGCGCGCCTATGGTTGGGATATCCTGATCTGGATGCGCTTTCTTGCCGAGCGCCGAGACAACAGAGCCCTCTGGGCGGCTGATCGGCACGATGTCGCAGCCTTCCATGCGGCGCGACGTCTGGCGCTTCCTCCGGCGCGCATCTCGGCCGCGAGCTGGAACCGGTCGGTAGCAGCGCTCGACAAGCTTTACCGATGGGCTCTTGAAGAGGGAATGATCGCCAAATCGCCTTTCACCTATCGGCAATCATGGCGACGGACGAACGGCGGCGGGGCCATAGCGGTCGCTGCCAATGTTGCCACCGAGCGCGGCGCACGGACACGCGATATCCGGTTCCTTTCCCTGGATCGGTATCTCCTGTTTCGCGAGATCGGCTTGCGTGGTCGTCTTCCAGACGGGAGCGAGGATCCCACCTGGCAGGGCCGCAACAGCGAGCGCAATGCGTTGTTCGCCGAATTGCTCGTCACGACGGGCCTGCGGCTCCAGGAAGCGGCAAGTCTGCTCTGGATCGAGTTCCCGAGGACGGAGCCGGTCGGTGCATTGAGGAGCCGATCTTTCCGACTGGCGCCGGCCATTGCCAAGGGTAGCAAGGGGCGCGAGATCCGCTTGCCCGAGCGCGTGCTGAAGCGTCTGCATGAATACGCGGCGTTGGAACGGACCAATGTCCTCATGCGCCTTTCGCAACCGCGCAATAGGTCAATCGAACATCCGATCCGTGTCGTCAGCCACGATCGGGGAAGGCTCCTTCTGGAAAAGGACACAGTTCGAGCCAGTGTCGACGTGCTGGCGCCGCGCGAACGCAGCCGCTTGGTATGGGCGGAAACATCCGAACCATTGTGTCTTTGGCTGGCGGAAGGGGCGCGGCCCATGCCCCCGGCCGCTTGGGAGGTGGTCTTCCGGAGGGCAAGCGTACGGTGCAGGCGGTTCGGGATCGACCTCGACGTCACTCCGCACATGATGCGCCACACCTTTGCGGTTCATATGCTGTCGCTGCTCGTGCGTGAACAGATCGGATGGGTACTCGACGAACGCCGATCCCATATCGGCGCGGCGTACCGCCGCTTGATTGGCGATCCTCTTCTGAAGTTGCAGCGTTTGCTGGGCCATAGCCGCATCGAAAGCACTCACATCTACCTGGATTGCATGGAAGAAAGCCAGGAAATGATCGACGCTGCGGTCGAGGCCTGGGAACTGCGCGTTAATGCTGGTGGACCCCTGTGATGAAACGCGGTCGTCGTGCCACCTTCCCAGTTGGAATCGAATTGTTCGACACTCAAGAGGAAAATCCGCAAAATCCGCTCGTCTTCGTCCTTCGGACGGAAGATGCCGGGAGGATCGACGTCAATCTGTCTTCCTGGCCGCTGACGGCGCTGACCCATGAGGTTGCGCCATTCCTGCAGGAGTATCTCCACCGGATGGGGCCGGCACCACTCTGGAAAACCGCAGGCACCTTTATCCGCCGTCTGCGGCGGTTCTGGCTGTTCCTGGAAGGGGCGTCGGTAAAACCTCGTCGTCTCGACGACTTAACTCCGGCGGTAATCAATGCCTATGAGGACTGGCTGGAGCAGAACGGCGGCGAGCGACCCAATCAGCGCAATGTGCTCGGTGCTCTGATCGGGGTGCTGCGCGTCGCCGCCGAGCTCAATCCTGAAAGGCTTCCGCCCGAAACACTGTTGCGCCTGAAATACATCGGTCACGGCGAGCACGGCGTCTCAAAGCCGCGCGATGCCTACAGTGGGAGGATTGCCTCGACGTTGCTGCAGGCAGCGATGCGCCAGATCATCGAGGCTCGCGACCGGATAGCGACGGGCGAGGCTCTGCCTCCCCCACTTCTGGATGTAGGCCGTGATCCAGAATTGCGCCGTCGCTATGACCTAGTGGTCGAACAGATTGTGACGGCGGGAGTAGTCGCCGGGGAAGGCGCGCTGTTCGACAATCTGCGCTACCACGCTCATAGATGCGGGCTCGAGCCGCCTCCGGTCGAGGAACTGCATGCCGGCTTCCATCTGACCCGGTACGATGTCGTCGGCTTCCTCGTCTGGCTGTCCTTGACGACCGGCATGGAGATCGAAGCGCTGCGTGGGCTTGAGGCTGACTGCTTGCGCAATCCCAACCGGGGTTATGTCGAGATCGAGTATCGAAAGCGGCGCGCGCATCATGCCCAGTGGAAGCGCTTGCGTGTCCGCGATGGCGGACGGGAGACGCCCGGAGCCGTCCTGCGGCTGGCGATCAAGCTGACGGAAAAGGCTCGGCAGCACACTGGATCGAGCAAGCTCTGGATCACCTGGAAGCCGGGGCGCCTGTCGTCGCCGAAAAAGCTGGGGACCTGCGTGGCCGCGTTTGTCGAGAAGTACGGAATCGTCGATGACGCCGGAAAATCGCTGGCGCTCAATCTCTCCAGGCTGCGCAAGACCCAGAAGGCTGACTGGTATAAGCGGACCGGAGGGCAGTTGGAGAACTTTGCCGTCGGCCACACGGTAGCGGTGGCGGCCAACCATTATGCCGACATCCCCGCCCTTCGGCATCTGCATGAGCAGACGATAGTCGAGGCACTGACCGACGCGATGGCGCCGGCTCTGCGACCTTGGATCGTTGTGCCCGCGGATGAAGCCCGGCTGCGAACCTCAGCCGACGCGACCGGGCTGCCGGTGCCGTCGGAAAAGATCGGCCCGCTCCTGGACGGAGAGCAGGATCTTTGGCTGGCGGCGTGCAGCAACTTCCGCGTCAGCCCTTTCGGTCGGGAAGGCGAAGCCTGTCCGACGCCGTTCTGGGGGTGCCTGGAATGCTCCAACGCGGTCATTACCGCACGGAAACTACCGGCGCTGATCGCGTTCCAGGCGTTCATGGACGAGCTGCGGGAGGCGTTGCCTTCTGGCGACTGGAACGAGAAATTCGATCGGCCATACCGCAGGATCACGGAGCAAATTCTGCCGATGTTCCCGTCCTCCGTCGTCGGAGGCGCACGGGTTGAGGCGGCAGAATCCTCGGCGCGGTTGCTCTATCTTCCGCCGGAGGCTTACGGCTCATGACCACTACCTCTCCTTTGAACGATGAGCGTGCCGTCTCACGCCTCAGGGTCGATGACGACATCGTTTTGGCTTCGATGCCTCTCAGGGATGGTACCGACCGAGCGGCGCTCTCGCGGTTCGGCGATGATGTCTGGGATATGGCGCCGGCGATGTTCAACATGGCCAGAAAGGCCTTTCGAACGGTCGACTTCGGCGTGATCCCCTGCGCGGCAGAGCGGTTGCTTGCGAAGGAATACATCTATGCCTGGATGAATGAACGGCGCGCCGACGGTGAGCCGCGGTTGCGGCCAGTCTCCGGCCATACTGCGCTTGCGACGCTGCGCCGGTTCCTGGACTTCGTGCGCTCGCGGATCGGCAAGCTCGATCTGGCAAACGTCGATCAGGATTTGATCGATGCATACGCGACCCATCACCGGGCGCGGCCGATCACGCCGGGGCGCGTGGGTGTGTGCCTCAGGCCCATCGTCCAGCTTCATCGCCTGGCGCCCTATCTGACGTGCGGTGGCATCACCTTCACCCCGTGGCGCGGCCGACCGGTCTATCGGGCAACCGGCCAGGGAACGCGCTGTTCGGAAAACCGGACCGCGCGCATCCCGGAGCCGGTCATCGGCGCAATGCTGCGATGGGCCTTGAAATATGTCGAGCACCTCTGCGACGACATCTTCACTGCCCGGGCTGAAGCCGATGCACTGAACAGCCGGTTCGCAGCACGCTCGCGCGCCCGCCACACGCGGCCCGCGGTAATGCTGGCCTCCTGGATCGACAAGCGTCGCGAGGAAGGAAGAGGCATTCCTGTCTGGGAAAGACCTCTTTCGATCGGGGGGCTGACCGGCAGATTGTCGCGGGGCGGCAGGTTTGATGGCGAGGTCATCAATCTGAAGCTCCTGACGATGCAATGCGGGCTGCATCTCACCACCGTCCACAAAGATCCGGCCCTGTTGTCGATGGTTCATGATGCTGTCGACGAGCTTGGGTTCGAGGTGGGCGGGATGGACACGCCGATCTCCCCGGATCCCGACACGGGGCGACCGTGGCGGGAGCGCTTCGATGCCATCAGCCTGGCGCGGGAAGAACGGCACCTGCAGACGGCCGCCTATATCGTGTGTTGCTATCTGACGGGCATGCGCGACGGTGAGGTGCAGTCGCTGCGATCCGGCTGCCTGAAACGGAATCTCGACCGGGACGGGCGAACAGAAAGGCTGGCGATCGAGGGCGTGACCTGGAAGGATCGCGGCGCTCGCGGCGAACAGGTCGAATGGATCACCATCGAGGCCGCCGTCCAGGCGATCCGGGTTGCCGAGCGTCTTTCGGAACGATTCCGCCGGAATGCGGGGACAGAGCGGCTATGGCTTGCCCTTGACGACCGCGAGACGAACAATGCCGAGACGCCGATACTCATCGCCAAGAAGATCAACCAATTCCGAGAACATCTCGATGAGCGATATGGCGCGGACGATAGTCCTGTGATCCCCCGAGTGGGAGAAGACGTCTGGCGCTTCAACACCCGTCAGTTCAGGCGAACGCTGGCCTGGTACATCGCGAACCGGCCCTTCGGGGTTGTCGCCGGCAAAATCCAGTACAAGCACGCCTCCGTGGCCATGTTCAACGGCTATGCCGGCTCGTCCGCATCCGGCTTCAGGCAGGAGGTCGAACAGGAACTGGCGCTCGGACAACTCGACGACATCATCGACTACTTCGAAAACCATCGACGCGGTCACGGTCCAGGCGGACCCGCCGGTAAGCGCGTCGGCGTGGAACTGGAGCGGGTCGGCCGCGAACTCGGCCCGCTTCCGGGGCAACTGGCCGATCGCAAGCGCCTGAAGGCGATGCTGGCGCATCTGGCGCGCACGCTGCATGTCGGATATCTGAACGACTGCTTCTTCGACCCATTGACGGCGCTCTGCCTGCGGGAGTCTGAGAAACCTTCAGCCTCGGTGCCGGTCCTGTCGCGATGCGCGCCCGACCGATGTCCCAACGCCTGCCTCGTCGAGCGACATCTCCCGCCATGGGAAGCCTCCATTGCACAGGCGGAGGATCTTCTCGCCGACAAGCGTCTCTCCCCGCTGCAACGCGAAGCGCTGCGCCTGGACAACGACAGAAAACGCAGGCTCATCGCGCCGTTGAAGGAACGCACATCATGAAGCCGGTCAGTGCAGCCACGGAACAGGCGCTTCGTGAGGCGATGGCGCGCCTCCTTTATGGGTGCCCCCGCGTGGCTGATGGCAGGCTGACGGTTGTGAATCTGGCCATCGAGGCAGGTGTCAGTCGCGCGACCGCGAACCGCGCTTCCGAGGTGCTGGAAGCCTTCCGCCATGCAGTTGCCGAGTCGAGAGCCCGGCGCAACGCGACGGATCGGCCGGCGGGGACGGCCCGGGCCGAACAGGAGCGGCGCGCCGTCGAAACCGTGCTCGCCCAGCATCGTCAAGTCCGCGCGCTGTGCCAGCTTATGGAACGGCGGCGCGATAACCGCACCGCCGACGTCATACCGATCATCGGCAGGAAACGCCCTTGACGCCGATTGTGCTCACCCGGCGCAGCAGGAGAGTTTGGCGATGTCCTTGCCGAACGAAAGTGCTGCGAGCTTCAGCCCCTCGACCGTGGTGAGGTAAGGAAAGATCGTGTCCGCGAGGTCATCGACGGTGAGACCCTGGCGGATCGCGAGAGCCGCGGTCTGAATGCTGTCGGCACCTTCCGGCGCGAGGATGTGGGCGCCGAGCAAACGACCGCCAGCAGCATCGGCCACGAGCTTGATAAGCCCACGAGTGTCGCGGGCGGCGAGTGCGCGCGGCACCTGATCGAGACCGATCGTCGAAACGCGGATCTCATGCCCGGCCGCACGCGCCGCCGCCTCGGTGAGACCTACGCTTGCGACCTGCGGATCGGTGAAGACGATAGCGGGCATGGCGCTGTTATCGTAGCGCAGGCTGTCGCCATTGAGGGCGTTCTTGGCGGCGAGCTTGGCGCCATAGGCGGCCATGTAGACGAACTGGTCGCGGCCGGTGACGTCGCCGGCGGCATAGACGCCAGCCTTGGTCGTGCGCATGCGGTCGTCGACCACGATGCCGCCCTTCGCCGAGACGGTGATCCCGTGCTCGGCCAGCCCAAGGCCTTCGATGTTGGGCGTGCGGCCCGTGGTGATCAGCACCTGATCGGCGTCGATCTGGACATCGTGACCGTCACGCGTGACGGTCAGTGACGCTCGGCCCTCGGTTTTGCGGATCGCGCGGTAAGCGATGCCGGAGATAACGGTGATGCCTTCATCCTCGAAATACCCCGTGAGCGCCGCGCCGATCTCGGGCTCGGCCTCGGGGAGCAGTCGGGACCGGCAGACGAGGGTCACCTTGACGCCGGCACGGGCGAACATCTGGGCGAGCTCCGCGCCGATATAACCGCCGCCGATCACCAGCAGCGATCGCGGCAGTTCCTCGAGGTCGAGCGCCGTCGTACTGGTGAGATACGGTACGGTCTCGAGGCCAGGAATAGCAGGAACTGCCGGCCGCGCGCCGGTTGCGATAATGATCTTGCCAGCGGCAATACGCGCGCCGTCAACTTCGACACCGCCGTCGAGGAGGCGAGCCGGCCCGTCGCGATAGGCGATACCATTGTACGCGGGGAGCAGGTCCGCGTATTTGGCCTGGCGCAGCCCAGACACGAGCGTGTCCTTCTGACGAACGGTTCCGCGCCAGTCTGTCAGTTCGGCTTCAGCAGTAATGCCGGCAAAACGTGCCGCCACGCGAGCGTTATGAAGCGTCTCGGCCGCGCGGATCAGGGTCTTCGACGGCACGCAGCCGACATTGACGCAGGTGCCGCCGATGGTGCCACTGCCGATGAGCGCCACCTGTGCGCCCTGATCGGCGGCCGTGATCGAGGCCGAGAAGCCGGCCGAGCCGGCGCCGATGACGACGAGATCGTAAGCGCCTCCATTGCGACCGTTTGTGCGCAAGGGTCGGTTGGCGACCACCAGGCTCTTCGACGCCACATCGAGACCAGCGAGGCTCGGCCCGAACAGAGCACGGCCGGCTTCCAGTCCTTCCTCGATCGACAGCCGGAAACCTGGCTCGTCGGTGGAACGTTCGTCGCGCCAGGCGGAAAGATGCTCGTCCGAGCAGAAAAAAGCGGTCGTCGCGCAGAGCGAGCTCGCGGCGCAGCCGCCTTCATAACGGACGCTCTGCCACATGACGGCCGACTGTGGCTCGACGTCGGCGAGTGCCCGCCCTCGGTCCTGCGTGGTGATCCGGATCAGTGCGCCGCAATGGCCGCAGGGCGAGGCGATCGCGGTGTCGCGATCGGTCATGGCACCGATGCCCAGCGCGTCGACCGCGCACATTGCATTCAGCGTGCGTCCGTCCAGAGTGACCCGATGGCCGGTGTTATGATCGCTGAACGGATAGGCGCCGACGATCAGCTCGCCATCGAGAACGACGAGGTCGCGCCGGCGGAGCTCGTCGAGCAGTGGCCGGATGACCATCTCACTGAGTTTTGTACGCTCCGCAAGCGCGCTTATGGTCGGGGCACCCCCGTGGTCGGCGTAGAGTCGGAGCAACGCAACACGCACCCTGTCGGTGGCGGGATCGTAACCGCTCCAGCGATTGAGCACGTGGTCGGACCCGACCATCGCCTGCAGAGCGTTCTTGACCACAGGCGACGTGACCGCCGACCAATCCGGAAACGTTACGCCCGGTCGAACGGCAAAGCTCGCCAGTGTCGCGGGCTGAGAAACGGCCGGGTTGTCCCGGGAGGAGGTTGCACAGCAATCGTTCATGGCTTCACGCCTTCCTTGCGAATCTTCGTCTCATAGGCCGTGGCTCTTGCCCGGCGATGATGGGGCCCCCACGCGCCGAAGCCGAAGCCCGCGACGATCAGGGGAAGCACCACTGCACCCACACCTGTCAGCCACGTGCCAAGACCCGCCAGAGACAGGCCGACGGCGAGGAGCGGCGCCGCGCAGCAGATCGCGGCGAGGACGGCGCCAACGGCACCTGCGCGGATTACGGCGCGATCAGTCATCTAGCTGCCTTGCTGCGTCGGGTGGGCCGGATAACCAGCATTCATGCTGGCGGCTGCGATGGCATCGGTGCTCGTCTTAGCGTCGTCGAAGGTCACGGTCGCGGACTTCGCCTCGAAGGAGACGGTCACCTTCGCGACACCGGGGATTGCCGCCATCGTGGTCTTCACGATGTAGGGGCACGAGGCGCAGGTCATGTTGTCGACGGCAAACGTCACAGTGCGTTCGGCGGCGAAGGCGGCAGGCGCAGTCATCACCGACGCGATCAAAGTGAAAGCGCTCAAACTCTTCCTCATGGGGTAGTCTCCTCTTGGTGTCAGGCGGAAAGCAGCAGCGGCGCGACGTAGTCGAAGGCGAAAGCAGCGGCGACGAGTACGGTCGCGAACCAGAGCGCGATCTGAACGAGGCGGCTGGGGACGGCGCGCGTGCAGGCAGCCCCATCGGCACAGGCCTGTCGCGGCTTCCAGTAGACAAGGTAGAAGCCGTAGCCGAGCATGCCCGCCGTTGCGGCGACAAACAGTGGCTTGTAGGGCGCAAGCGCCGTCAGATTGCCGATCCAGGCGCCGCCGATGCCGAGGCTGAACAGGACGAGCGGAATGATGCAACAGGACGAGGCGGCGATGGCGCCGAGTATGCCGCCGACGGCGACCAGGCGCTGTCGCCCGGCCTCGCTTCGCTCTGGCGTCGTCAGGTTTGCCGCAGTCGGTGCAACGTCTGCTGGTCCGTGTCGGGATGCATTCATGTTCGACCTCGCTCTTCTTGTCGAAAACCTATCCAGGCGCTAATGTGCGGTCTGTAGCAACTACAGGGTCAAGGGGTATTTTTGGATGCGCGATCACGCTGGCGTGAAAGGCCTCAAGCGCGCCGAACTCGCACAGCGCACAGGGTGCAATCTGGAGACGGTCCGCTATTACGAGAAGGTCGGCCTCCTGCCGGAGCCGCCGCGCACGGCGAGCGGCTATCGCAGCTACGACAGCACCCACGAGCGACGGCTTCGCTTCGTCTTGCGGGCGCGCGAGCTCGGCTTCTCCCTCGATGAAGTCCGTGAACTGCTGCGCCTCGTCGACGAGCGCGACCAGCCCTGCGCCGAGGCAAGCGCCGTTGCCGCCGCGCATCTCGACGACGTGCGTGAAAAGATCGCCGACCTGAAACGCATGGAGCGAGTGCTGAAGGACGTGGTGGCCCAATGCACAGAAGGCAATCGGCGGGAATGTCCGCTGATCGAGACGCTGTTCCGGGAGCCGGCGAGCTCAGCGAAATGCCAGTGAGACAGCTTGACTGTTCAGATAAACGCCCTATTCGCCGTCTACCTCGAAGAGTGAGACCGGGACCATCAGGGTGCGGGCGAGCTGGAAGGCGGCGTTCTGGGCGAGATCGAGGTCGTTCGACATGGTGTGAGGCTCCATCGGGAGCGGGCCAATTCCCGCTCGATGGCTCCCCAGAGGGGCTGGGACCGGTCGCGATCACCACGAAGTCGCAGACGCAGTGGCGGCACGCTTTGCGTAGCCGACCCCGCAGCGGGTTGATCGTGGAAGATCCGGAACCGGACCAGGAGACATCCCAGAAGAGCGGAATTGGGCTGCTTCCATTGGTCGGCGCCTCTCCCGAACGAACTGTCTCGACAGGGACCCCGTCGCCGCATTCCCCGCTGATGGTCCCTGTTGCACCGCCGCCCGGCGCGACGCCGCTATGTCCTGCCGCCCCGCCGGATCTCCGCGTCGACGATGGCCTGCATGATCGCGAGATCCTTTCCGGGCGGCAGATCCCCGCGCGACCTTGGCCCAATAGGCGAGCTCACGGCTCCTGCCTCCATCGCGTGCTCGGGCCGCAAGGCGCTGGGCATGGTGATAAGCGCCGGTCTCGTTCTTCCGGAGGAGACGACGAGTGTCGGCTTGCCAGTGCGGGCGAATGGTGTGGCGTGTTGAAGCCAGCGAGTGCTGGATCCCGAGAAATCGGTTCTCTTCTGCGGCTGCAGCCGGCCTTGCGTCAGGGATGGATGCCCACATGGGTGAAGACCATCAGGACTTCAGCTCTGCCGACAGCCCGGCCCGAAGGGCGACGCGAATGCGCAACTTTGTCCGAAATACGTATACTATTTTCGGACATCCACCTTGCGTAAGTCCGAAAAAAGACTACAAGTTTCGGACATGAACGGACCCACACTCGATCTCAAGACAGCCGTACTCGATCGCATCCGCACCGATGCGCCCCGCAAGGTATGGACCCCGACCGATTTCATCGACCTCGCTTCGCGAGACGCGGTCGATAAGGCATTGCAGCGCCTGACGAAGGCTCAGACCCTCAGAAGGATCGATCGTGGGCTCTACGATCAGCCCGGCTTCAACAAGCTCACTCAGATTTCTAATCCTCCTGATCCGCGCTCGGTCATAGATGCCGTCGGGCGACGCGATCAGACCCGGATGCTCGTTGATGGCATGACCGCGGCGAACGATCTGGGCCTGACCGATGCTGTTCCGGCCAAAATCGTGGTCCACACGGACGCCCGTCGCCGCCCGATCAAGCTCGGCAACGTGACAATCACTTTCCGTCCGACAGCGGCCAGCAAGTTGTTCTGGGCTGGAAGGCCGGCGATGCGCATCGTCCAGGCGCTTCACTGGCTGCGCGATACCTTGGCCCGAGAAGGGGAAAGTGAACAGGTCAACCGCAAGCTTGCAAGGCTTTTGGAGGATCCGACAACGGGGCCATCTCTTCGAGAAGATCTCATTGGCGGTGCGGCAGCGCTTCCGACATGGATGTGGGTATTCCTCAAGCCCATCGTAGAGAACGACGCCGACCGTCAGCGTCAGCACGTCAATGATGATCATGCACAGCGTCGCGCAACTGCTCTCCACCCAAGCCGAAAATTGACCACTGCACAGAAAACAAAGGCCGCCAAACGTGACGCCAAGGCGGTGAAGGCATGAACCCGGCGTTCGATGAGGTTCTCGCGGCAGGATCGGACGCGATGCTGAGCGCCTTCGACACGACGGCACAGCGTCTCGGCACACCAGCACAAAACATCGAAAAGGACTTCTGGGTCTGCTGGACGCTGGATGCCTTGTTCAACGGCTTGAAGGAGGGCGGTCCCCGCCTTCTCTTCAAGGGTGGAACCTCCCTTTCCAAGGGCTTTGGCCTGATAAGCCGCTTCTCCGAGGATATCGATGTCACGGTGTTCCGTGACGATATTGGCGAGCCAGCGAGCGTCGAAGAGCTCGAGGGGCTCAGCGGCAAGAAGCGCAAAGCCCGGCTCGATGCTGTCAAGGACGCCTGTAAGGCTTACATCGACGGCCCGCTTCGCGCTGAACTGACGTCAATCCTGCAGGCTAGGCTCAAGGCCACTGGAATGGCTGCCGGTGCGGCACGAGTGGAGGCCGACGAGACTGACCCCGACGGTCAGACCCTGCTGCTCTGGTATCCGTCGGCCACCCCCCGATCGGATTACGTCCGCGCCGCGATCAAGATCGAGTCCGGCGCAAAGTCCGCGCTCGACCCGAATAGCCAAATGCCGATCAAGCCCTATGTCGACGACGATCTCCCGACTCTCGACCTGACAGTGCCAGACGTGCGAACGGTCGATCCCGAACGCACCTTCTGGGACAAGGTCGTGATCCTCCACGGGTTACGGCGCTGGTTCGACAAGCGCGGTGAACTGCGCGGGGGCGGACAGCGGGTGTCGCGCCACTATTATGACCTTCATCGGCTCGCCGAAGCATCGACCGGCGCGGCAGCCATCGCAGAACCGGCGCTTGGCGCGGATTGTGTCGCGCACGCCCGGATGTTCTTCGACCGTCCGGATTTTGACCTCAAAAGCGCGGCGCCAGGAACGTTTGCGCTCACACCGCACGACGAAATGATCGAGCAGTTACGAGCTGACTACAGGGCCATGCAGGGCATGATTTTCGGTGATCCTCCGCAATTCGAAGCCGTGCTCGACAGCATCCACGCTCTTGAGAAGCGGCTGAACGGAGGCAAAGATGACTAGCCTTGCTGTTCGGCTGATGGAGATCGACGACACGCAGCTCGAAGAATTCATCGAGCTATGGGTGGAGCGTCGTTCTCAACTGTACGATCGCATCGAGCGAATTGGCGCGGCAAACGACAAGGGCCGCGACGTAATCGGCTTCCTGACCCGCGCTCGCCACGAGGGGGCTTGGCATCTCTTCCAGTGTAAACGCAAGACGCGAGGCGGAAAACTTGGAAGGTTCGAGGGCCTCGCCGAACTTGGCAAGGTGTTTTTCCATCATTGTCAGGGGGCATACAAAACCCTGCCCGAAAAATATGTGTTTGTCGCGCCGCGTGGCATCGTCGGCTCGTTGATGGACCTGATCAACAATCCTTCGACCCTGCGAACCGCATTGATCTCCGGCTGGGACGAGCACTGCTCGAAGAGCATAACCCGGCGCGAGACGGTGGCGCTAACCCCAGAAATCAGAGCAGCGATCGACGGCTTTGATTTCTCGCGCGTTGAACATCTGACGGCTCCTATGCTGGTAAAGGACCAGGCTGCGGCACCAGCCTTGTCCAAGGTGCTTGGTCTGGTGCCGGATGAGGCGCCTACCGGCGACACGCCGCAGGCCATTCAGCCGGAAGAGGCCCACTATGTCGACCAACTCCGGCAAGTTTATGGGGAGGCCAGCGGCGGCACATTCACAACTGCCGACGACATCTTGGCGCACGCCGATCATGGCGAGCATTTCCGCGATCAACGAACGCGCTTTTTTGAAGCCGCCTCATTCAAGCGGTTTCACCGGGACAATACGGCTCCAGGCGCGATCGGGACCTTCGAGGAGGACGTCTATCACGGCGTCATGGAGGTGCACCGCGATCGACATGAGACGCTGCTCCGGCGCGTCGACGCGGTCATGAAGCACGCATCGATCCTGCCGGCGAGTTTGATCGGTCGCACAGTTCGTATCCCGGTCAAGCAGGGCATTTGCCATCACCTCGTGAACGAAGGGCGTCTAAAATGGGCGCCTTGAGCGGGAGCGATTTTGCAGGACCATTCAACTCTCCTCTCGAGGCTGGCATCAGAGCCGTCGTTGTGCTGGAGCATTTGCGGCCGGAAACACTGGACCTCGCCGAGATGGTCCTGTTCGACCATGTCGTCGTGCATACCGCTGATCTGGGTGGTCCCCCTAGCCTGCATCCGCAGGTCCCCGGCCGAAAGGGTGAGTTGCTGGTCCGGCGCAGATTGATCGAGGCGAGCCTGCATCTCATGCAGCGATGCCATCTCGTCGATCAGGAGAGCGCCGAGGAAGGCATCGTTTATCGCGCTTCCGAAGAGGCCGCGGCCTATGTCGAGCTGCTCGAAACGGATTACTCCGTGCAGATGAAGGTTTGTGCCCGTTGGCTTGCCGAGCAGGTGAAGACTCACAGCAAGGTACAGTTCAAGCGGCTGGTGCGGGAGCGGATCGGCGATTGGACCGAAGCGTTCCAGACAGGTCCAACATGAGCACTTCCAATCGCGCGCGCTTCGTCCTTCGCCGGCTTGCTATTACAGGGCCTGGAAAAAAGCTCGTCACCCTCATCTTCGGAGAGCACATCAACGTCGTTTGGGGCGCCTCGAACAGCGGCAAGTCCTATATCGTCAAGGCGCTCGACTTCATGTCGGGCGCCAAGACGCCCCTGCCACCGATCACCGAGGCCCAAGGCTACGACAAATGCTGGCTTGAGATCGAGCTTCCCGAAAGCGGCACTGTGACGCTGGAGCGGGCGATGAAGGGTGGAGATTTCGGTCTCCACCTCGGCTCGGTAGATCCGGCGGCGGCTGGTCGGCCCGATCGGACATTATCTTGGGATCATCGCGGCAAGGGCGAGAGCCTGTCGAGCTTCCTGCTCGGCGAACTCGGGGTCGGCACGAAGGAGATTGCTCGAACGCTGACGGGCGACAAGAACGCTTTCACCTTCCGCCACTATGCCGCCTTCGTTTACACCGAGGAAACGAACATGATGGGGGAATGGAGCCCCATCCGAATTTCAGACCGCAGCGGCGAGACTTTCGACAAGAACGTTCTGAAGTTCATCCTGACCGGGGTCGACGATTCCGCGATCGTCACTACGCAGAACCCTGACTCCCAGCGAACCGCGAATCTGGGCAAGGTCGAAATCATCGACGAAATGATTGCGGCGGCCGAACTGGAATGGGAGCGGGATTATCCCGACGATCCGGACCTGAACGATCAGGCCGAAAAGCAGACCGCAGCAATTCGCGGCCTCCAGCAGACGATGTCGGATCGCCAATCGCTCCTGGACGATCTTCGCCTGGATCGCCGGTCGAAAATGGAATCTCTCAGAGACGCACAGGAGCGGCGGACCGAAATATCGCTCTCGCTGCAACGCTTTGCTTTGCTCAAGAGCGTTTATGAAAGCGATCTGCAGCGACTGGCATCGCTCGAGGAAGGGGGTGCAGCTCTGCTGGCGGGCGCGCGCCGTCCCTGCCCTCTCTGCGGCGCGGATCCATCGCATCAGCTTCACGCACACGGTGTCGATGAGGTCGAGAAAACCCAAAGGGCGGTTCGGGCCGAGATGGCGAAGATCGCGTCGGAGCGAGCCGACCTTGCGAAGGCAACACGTTCTCTGGAGGCCGAACAGGAAGGATTGCTGAAACGCGCCGAGCGGCTATCAGGCGAGATCGAAGACATCGATCGTCAGCTCGACGAGGTGAAGCCGTTGGAAGTCGCCACGCGCCGCACCTATGAGGAGCTGGACACGGCCCGCTTCGTGACCAGGCAGGGCCTCGCCCTTCGACAGCGCATTGACGAGCTTCATCGCCGAAAGACGCAGCTTGAGGCGTTCAAACCGAAGTCCCTTCCCCGCGGCAGCGTGACATCCGGCATAGACGGTGTGATCGGACACGAATTTGCCACCACCGTGCAGACGGTGCTGCATGCTTGGCAGTTTCCGGGGCTGCCGACCGTCTCGTTCGACGATAAGACGCACGATATTCTCATTGATGGAAAAAGCCGTCGAGCTAACGGCAAGGGTGTCCGTGCATTGATGAACGCCGCCTTCAAAATCGGCGTCCTTATATACTGCCGGGAGAAGAAGCTTCCACATCCGGGAATTCTCGTTCTCGACAGTCCTCTACTTAGCTACCGCGATCCCCTCACCTCCAGGCATGGAGAGTTGGACGCTGACGAGAAGGAGGTGAAAAAAAGCGGGCTCAAGGAGCATTTCTATCGTTTCCTGCTGGAAAAGAAGGACATCGCCCAGTTCATCATCATCGAAAATGACGCTCCGCCGTTCGCGCTGGGCGACGGGTCTATCGTCACGTCTTTTTCCGGCTCGGCCGGCACCGGAGCACGCCGCGGCCTTTATTGAGAAGAAGCCGATCAGCCGCCCCGAGTATCTGTTTCAATCGCGTAGCTTCTGCATCTCCGTGTCGACGCAATGGTCAGCAGAGCCCGGAACTTCCTCGAGAGCGTTGGAGCACGACCATTGTTCGATTCCGCCCGCAACGAGTACCGGTCCGGTGATATTCCGGCGCCGTTTGGCCGCTTGGACCGCGAGGTCGATGAAATCGGAGACGTCCGCGCCTGGATAGCGAACGACATCATCGACCAAGGAAGGTTGCCCGCCAACAATCTTGATTTCTCTCTCATCGCGTGTCGCCCCAACCATGGGGACCTCGATGAGAGCAGTATATTGCAGGCCTGCAAGCTCGACCGTCATCGGGGTCAAAATCGCGTCCTGCTCATCAACGATCTTATCGTCCGACCATCGTGGAAAAAATAGATTGACGCCTGGGGTCGAGCCTAAGGCCAACAACTCGGCATGCTTTTCCACCCAATCGTAGAACGACGCCAGCCGCAACGGAGCTCGTGGGCGACGACCGGATCGGCCGATCGCCGAGCAGATTCTCCGCAATACCGATGCGACAGGGATCCAGTGGTGGAAGGGGCCTTCCTCGCTGGCCGCAGGCAGCATCATTTGCGTGTCTTTGAAATGAATGGTCAGCTTCTTTTGCGGTCGCGCCAGAATGGCGCCAACCTCGACGATTGAAACAGCCTCTTCCAGCTCGACATCGCGGTCGCCAGCATAGTCGAAGGTGATACCCGCCCACTCTTTCTCGAAGTCGAGAATGACTTCGAAGAATCGGTTCGCGAGCCGGATCTTCGAATGGCCATGATCGCCTATGAAAGGCGGCACGACAAAAACATCGACGGGAAGTGCGACCCAATCACCAACGTCTGACTCGAGCTCAATCGAGGCAGAAAAGAGCGCCGGCGCATCCATCTCGAGGATGGCATCGCGCAAGTAGAGCTGGTCATTGCTGAGCGGGATGCCGAAACGTCGGCGCTCGACGGTCAGGTGATTGATCTCAATCTCTCTCCTGCCACCGAGAAAGAGATCCCCGATCTTGTGGCGTGCATCCGCCCCTGGCACGAAGAACCGACCGACGATCGGCTCTTCATCAAACCCGCAGGTTTCCCGGTAGTGGACCTTTCTCGCCGCGTAATCGTTGGGCAGGCCCCCGATGATCTTGTACAAGGCATTTGCCAACCCTTCGCCATCGCGCCCGATTTCCGTAGCACGATCGATCGGGATCGGTGCCTTGATGTTGTGAATGTCTCGATTACCCTTGGCCTCAAGCTCGCGGACCCGGCGCAACGTGTCGGCGATGAGGGCTTCATCGACAGGCACGATCAAGCTGCGGAGCGAGCGCCGCCCCCCGCTGGAATAGAACAGGATTGCGATCGCCGCCGGCAGGTCAGAATCAACCAGATGCTTCAGCGCCGAAAGCTTGATCCGCGGGATCGCGGTTGCATGCTCAGTTGCCTTGACCTGAACGAGAAACTTCGGGAGAGCGTTCTGCTGATCAAGTGGACTATCCGTCGAACGCTCCGGATCGGCCTCAAGCATGAAGTCCCACCCGAGACGGTCTGGATCAGATCGCTGAACATGAAATCCCTCCGGCTCGCACCAGCTCGCGAATTCGTTCTGACCTCTGGTTCCTGACTCCGGTTTCATAAAAGTGCTTTCATAGCGACGCTGGCGGCGCCGACGCGCGAGATGGCGGGTACGCTAACGGTGCTATCGCTCAAGGCTGACCCGCAGGCGCCGGGCGCGCTCCTTGAAAGCCGCTTCCCCGCCTTCGAGAATATCGCAGACGACCTTTCGCATCTCCGAATCCTCCAGTCCGCCGGATTGATAGGTGATCGGAGGAAGTTGGCCCGGGCTGTGCGATCCTGCGGTCGCAACGATGATCTGGTCGGCATCCGTGTTGATGACCAAATTGGCGTTGTGGGTGACCATGATCACCTGACGCTTGCTCTTCGCTGCGACGAACAGGCTAACGAGTTCATCGAATATCGACTTTGGATCGAGGTTTTCCTCAGGCTGGTCGATGATCAGGGGACTATGATCGGTCTCGTCCAGCACTAGGTAGAGAAGAAGAAGCACAATCCCTCGCGAGCCAGGCGAGAGTTTCGTAATGTCGGTTCCTTCGTAGTCGATACTATAGAGGATCTGAACATGGTCGGTGCTGAAGAGCCACTTGGCGAAGCGCATCAGCCAATTCCGATATCCGACTTGATCGTTCGCCGGCACATTCGCAACAGCCAGAAGTTCGTCCTGCCATTCCTCGGTAAAGTGCTCGATGGCGTTGTCGATCGCTTGGATGTCTCCTGTCTCCCATGCCACCTTAAGATTGGCGTTGGCCCATTGTTCGAGCGACCCCTTTCCCTTGAAGTCGCCCGCCCGCCGGAGATCGAAAAGCTTTTCGCCCAAAGCAGCCCATTGCTTGACGTCGGCGCGCCGACGGGCCGAGAAGGATAGCTTCTGCAGGGTTCCTGGCGCATCCTGGAGTCGATCGACCAGCGGTCGGTACAAATCGCGCAGGACCTGTTCCTCGGCAATGATCGACTCGAACACGCGGAGATAGGTGTCGCGTCGGCGCTTGCTGAAATCTGCCATGCGCTCCGCAGCCCCTTCGCAATCGGCGAGCGTTGCGCGCGTTGCCTCGATCTGGGCGTTCTCTTCGGCAATCCGCTTGACCAGACCCGCAAATTTCTTGGCGGTCTCGGTGTCAATATTGATCAGGGCCTGAAGCCGCGTCGACTCTGCATCGAGCGCGGCAAGCGCTGTCTTTTCCGGATCGGCATCGTCGGCAAGATAGGACCGATTTGGGTCGGTGAAAGGCGACGGCGGTGTCCCGCGCCAGCTCGCCGCGTTTTTTCGTGCAGTCTCTAGTTTTGCGGAGAGTGCAGCGTCGACATCGCCATGATACTCGAGCAGGAATGCCTGCCAATCCACATCTTCCAATCGCGCGGCAACAAAGCTCGCCTTGGTCTGCCGAAGAGCCTCCGGCGCCTTGTTCTGACGAAACGCCCGAACCTCATCTTGAAGGGAGAGCAGCCAGTTTTCCTGGCCAACGAAGAACCGGACATAGGAACGGACCTTTTCGGCGGCGTTCGCGACGACGCTTAGCCGATCGGCCCGCGCTTCCGAGCCCTTCACGATCAGCTTGTCACGGTCCGCCTCTAAGCCTTTTACGACCTGCTCTTTCTGAGCGATCTGCTGCTTGAGTCCCGCGATCAGCCGCCGCTTCTCCCGCTCCTGCCCGATGTTATCTGAGAGGGTGCCAATCGCCTCTTCTTCACGCTCGCGCGCGAGGCGATGCCGGCTGGCGCGCAGATCCAGAAGCTGATCGAACCGAAACGTCCCGTCCTTCTCGGGATGCGCCTCGAAGATCACACGCTCGATTTCGCGCAGGAGCGCATCGGTCATCCCGTCGGCCGAGCAGAGTTCTTCGACAAATTTCTGCGAAAGATATCGCGCGCGAGGAAAGCGGCCATCGAGGCTGGCGTCATATTGGTAGTCGAGCAGTTGCCGCTCTGAAGGCTCGCCCGTACCCCAATCGAGACGAACGCCAACCCCGCTGAGGAGGTCACCTGCCCGAACCAGGAAGGAGGCCGAGCTGAGGTGTTCGGAAGCCGCATCACAGCCGGCCGCGATCGCGTCAGCAAGGGCCGTCTTGCCCGAGCCTCGCGCGCCGATAATGGCTACGAAGCCAGGATTGAGCTCAATGATCGGTGTTGCCGCCCAGGACGCGTCCTGGAATTCAACCCGGGAGATAACCTGAGACGGGGTGGCACGCATCGGCGGCGCGGTACCGACGAAAGCGCGGCCGGCAGGATCGATAGCCGCCTGACGGAGCGAGTCAAAATGAGCGCCGCCCTTGATCCAGGAATAGCGATCTCCGTCAGGAACTCCGACCTTTTCCGTCTCATGGGCGTCGCTGCCGTGCAGACATGGCTTGAGAGCGCCATAACGTGCGCGGATCTCCTGCGGCGTCGCACTCGCCTTTCGTCCCAGCCAGAAATCCCGCTGACTTGCGCCACTGGCGAAAATCACGTGCGCGAACCGTTCGACCTCCTGCCGCTGGGCGCCTTCGGATTCACCGCGCATGCCCGACGTCCCGTCATGTTCACTACCGGCTACGGCCACAAGAATATTGGTTTTTGCCCAATCGATCGCCCGGTAGAGCTCAGCCAGTTGCTCGAAACTGACCTTGAACTGCGTCGCCCCACGCGCCAGTGCCGCTCGGCCGGAGAGAGTGGCATCGACCTTCGTCCCCAACCGCATCAGCTCATCTGGAGTGCAGGCGAAGCGGTCTCCAGAATACTCAAAGGTCAGCTGCGCAAGAAAGCGCTGGGTGGCGCCCACATGATCCGGATCCTCCGGATTGACGAGAAGATGGCAGTTTACCCAGTTGCCCTTGACTGTGCCAAAGGCCAGTCGCAGCTCGACATTCGGAAAAACGAGGTCGACGTCTGCAAGTCGCCCATCTCGACGCTTGGCCTCGCGGACACGCTCGTAGGTATCGAGCAGATAGTAGTCGGTCACGCCGAGTGCTCGGATTGCCGGCGTCGCCGCCTCGATCTTGGCGAGATATTGATCGAAGCTTTCCGTACCTTTGAACTGATCGTTGAGGACGGTACCGGGGGCATGAATATGCGGCTCCCAGCGAAGCCATCTCGAGCCTGATCTTCCCATTCTCCCCCCTCGGTTTTTATCGTTTCGACAAGGTCACAATCCGATCGCGTCACTGACGCAAGCCGAGTGCCCGCAGCCAAGCATCGACTTGGCCAAAGGCGTCCTGTTGCCACTGCTCCGGTGTCCGGCCGTCGAGAATTGCCGTTTCGTCGACAAATTTTCGTACGTTGGTCGGGCCATATCCCTCCGGGGCGTCGAATTTCTCGTCGATAAACTTGTAGCCCTGCGCGCCACTCTGATGATCGAGCAGAGGTTTGCAGGCGTCCGCGAGAGCGTCGATCCCGTCTGGATAATTTCGGATACAGTAGTAGATGTCGTAAGCATCCTTCTGCTTGTGTCGACCGTTCAAGGCATGGCCCTTCATGGCCAGCAGGGCCGGAATCGAGCACACGGCCACTTCGACGCGATTTGTGCCGCCGTCAGGCATTTCGCCGGAGATGGCGACGAGCTGATAGAAGCGAAGTGCGAGGTCCGCCCCATCGGCCCGCTGGACGGCAAAATCGCTCAGGATCGGCGGATTGTTCTTCACGATCTCCGCATGGCGCGGCATGAGGAAGTCAACCACGATGTCGATGGGAGCGCCTGCGTCGTCGACAGGAACTTGGCGCACGAGCTGGAAGCGGCGAAGCTCCTCGCGTTGCGTGTAGCCCTGCCCCATCAACGCCTCGACCAGGGTGACATACTCACCATCGCCGAGAGCCTCTGCATCGAGGCCGAGGTCGACGTCGAGCGTTCCGACATGCGGCATGTCCTCATTGTCGAGCAGAAGCCAGGGCACGGCGCCCCCGATCACGGCGAACTTGCCCTTAAAACTGCCAAGGATCTGACCGATCTCGATCAGAACACCTTTAACCGCCCTCGTGGTGCGGTCCTCGTAATCCGATGCGGATTGAGGATCAGGTGGCACTATTTTCGCCATGCCAGAAGCTCCTGTCGCAGATGATCGGCAGCCTCGGCGCCGCGCTCCCCGGCCATACCCAGATCAAGATAAGTTTGGACCGGGCTCGTACAGAAGATGCCGGGCGCTGGTTCAACTGTATCCAGAAAGAGACCGTTATCTTTCGGGATCGTCACAACGACATTTGCTCCGGAGCGAGCAGGCGACATCTTTAGTTCGGCTCGCAGAGCGGTAAGCCCGTCCCCATCCGCGTAGAAATAATGAGTTGGCACCCTCCCGTAGGGAGCGAGCCAATGCGATGCCGAAAACGATGCCAAGATTGCGTTAGCTGCATTCTGCTGACAGTGCAGCGCATTGCGCAGAGCCCGGTCTAACAATTGCCCATGGAGCGTCGTGTAGAACTCTGAACGCTCGCCTTGCGGAGGCTCATAAGCCTCGCGCCAAGCGTCGAGAAGACGGTCGGGCTGCGACAGGCGAAGGCCGTCGTCGGCAATCTCGGCCCATTCGCGATCAACCAGTTCGCCGCGAACATTGCTGACGTGTCCGAGGCTCACATCGGACGCCTGCGCCAGATCGGCGACCCGCCAGGCCCGTACCGGCTCGCGAAGGAGGACGCGCAACACCTGTGCGGATTTCGGCTTGAAGATAGATTTCAAGTTGCGTTGGACGGCAGGCGGCCTGGCATCGACCTGGCGTTCAATGAACACACTGTCAAACGTGACCCGAGCGTTTCCCACGAGATCGACAAAACCCACATCGAACTCGCGGCAAATGGCTTGCGCCTCCGGAGATAGATAAGGTGCGATGAAGAGCGGAGTCGCCGGCGGATCGAAGCCGTTCGCCGCCTTCCGGAGTTGAAGAAGAGCCGCTCGCACATGCCGCGGCTGTCCGATTGGCTTGACTTCGCAGACCAGCAATCGTCCGCGCCCGTCGAGATTCACTCTGACGACGACATCAACGCCGGAATCTGGTGGCGCAAGTTTTACCTCGTCGACGTGGATAACTGGCACACTTTGCAGCAGCGCATGGATCGCATCTGCTCCTTGGCGCTCAATGTCGTTCACGTTCGGCGGAGATTTCAGCATGTGCTGAAAATGGCCGAAAAGGTGAAATGTGTCAAGTTATTTCAGTGAAACAGACTATTTCAGCGAACGCTGAAGCGGGCGAAGGTGTGAAGTTCTGGATCTCGGCTCACAGCGCCTAGGCTCTTACAGAATACCCCAAGCTCGATATCGCCCTCGTCCGGTCGCCTCCCTTACCCCAAGCTCGGCGATCAGATTGAGCGCGCCGCGCGGCGTGATCTCGGCGGCCTTCGCAATCATGGAAGCGGAGACGATAGGGCGCGAGAGAACCAGATCGATCACTACGGGCAGGCTGCTCGATGAGCGCCGCCCCCTGGCCTTTCGCTCCATCTGCTCTCGCGCCTGTCCGAGCCGGACGATCTCCTTCATGCCTGCCTCTGCTACGGCCGACATCGCATCGAGGAACGCGAGCAATCGTGTCATCCTCCCATGCGCCCGCCGGCGCTCACGGGGTATGGCCTTCAGCCCTACATGAAACCCCGGCAGGTGCGACGCGATCTTTCCGCGTGCCCGCAAATGAGCGGCGACGAGTTGCCCGCCAAGTGGATGTTGCCGTTGCAAAGGCTCGATGGTTTCCCACGCATCAAATAGTATTGCCCCAGCGAGGGTGGCCGGCAGGCTTGCGGTCTCCTTCAGCACAGCCCGCCATTGCCCCATCCGCTCGCGCTCGTCCCAGTCCGGATCCCGGATGACGAGATCGCTGACGATCAATGAAGGCCGTTCAGATGGGCTCGGCATCGAGCCATGGGCAATTCCGTCCAGAACACGCTGTGACCGATTGATGATGGCGTCGATATGGGCGAACTCGCGAGAGAGCGGGTCGTCATCTTCTACGTCGAAAGCCCCCTCCCCTTTCGGATGTATTGGAACGGGATCGGGTTCCGGCTTAATGGCGGCCGATCCGGCGAGCGACGAGACGCCTGCTTCACTGAGAGCCCATCCCGGCTGCGCGCCAGCGATCCGGCGACGTGATCGCAGGATAGCGTGCGCGATGGTCAGTTCGTGCGTCGGCGCGCGGATATCCATGCGGGCGTCGTGGAGAACCAGGTCCGCGATGTGGACGAGTTCGCCAGACACCCACATGCTGGCGGCCGCGTCAAAGAAATGCCCCCTCTCGATAAAGCCCTCGCCGACCCCGCTATGGCGCACGGCCTCGTCGAGACGTGCCAGCTCGTCCTCTGTCGCTTTCCCTTGCCGATTTCAATTGTGGATCGTCACGTCCTTGCCGAGGTTTAGCCTGAATCTGGGGCTCGACTTTCCCCTTACGATTTCGACCTGTCGCGTGAGGAACGTCACATGGCGACATCGGCTTCTGGTCGCGTGGCGATCGCGCGAGATGATGCCTGGGCGCAGGCGAAGCGCCAGGCTCGCGAGCTCGATCGGATACTTGACGGGTCTGCTCCGCGGCACGTGTCGATCGCGCGGGCGGCGGCTGAGCTTGGGCTCACGACCCGGCACGTCTACAATCTGCTCAAGCGTTATGAGCCGGAGCGGCGGATCACAGTGCTGTTGCCGCGGCGGGATGGGCAGCGCGCGACACGGCTGACCGCGGCCGTCGAGGCGATCATCGCCGGCGTTCTGCGTCAGCAGTGGCTGGTCAAGGAGGCGCCAGAGCTTCGTCCCGTCGTCACCGAGATCCGGGCGCGCTGCTGCGAGGCCGGCGAGCGCCTGCCCTCGTATCGCGCAGTGCAGCGACGCATCCCGATCCTGTTCGACGATCTCGCTATCGCCAAGGGCCGCTCCTCCAACCTCGCGCATGCGCGGCGGTTGAAAGCGCGTCCGGGCTACATTTCAGCGAATGGCCTGCTCGATATCGGCCAAATCGACCATACGCCGGCCGACATTCAGTTCGTCGAGGTGATCGACAGTGTCGGCGTTGTGGCCGGACGGCCCTATCTCACGGTTGCGGTTGATGTCTTCTCGCGTGCCATTCTGGGGTTTTGCCTGACCTTGGAGAAGCCGAGTTCACTCTCGGTTGCGCTCTGCCTGCAGCAAGCGCTGACGCCCAAGGTGCCATGGCTCGCGGCGCATGGTCTTGGCGCTCACGCCTGGCCGATGTTCGGTCGACCGCGTGTCCTGGTTGTCGATAGCGCCAAGGAGTTCACGGGCCATGCCTTCGCCCGAGGCTGCGATGATTTTGGGATCACGATCCGGCGGCGGCACAAGGGAAACGTCCATCAAGGCGGCGTGATCGAACGGCTGCTCGGCACGCTCAACATGGTGCTGCGGACGCTGCCGGGCCAGACCGGCCGCTCAGTCACGGATCGCGACCACTATCCTTCCGAGGCCTGCGCCCGCCTCAGCTTCGCGGAACTCGAACGCTGCGTCGCACTCGCCGTGCTTGAGCACAACGCCCAGCCGAATGAGAAGAGTTTGGACATACCCGATCAGATCTGGCGCGCTCATGCTGCGGCCTTGCTTCCGCGTCGGGACGACCCCGACCAGGTGCTGATCGCGTTCTTGCCTGGCGGAGACCGGCGGCTCACGCCCCAGGGCGTCAGCGTGCATGCGATCGACTATTATGCGCCATGGCTGGGCGAGCTCGTGCCGCGGCGCGACCGGATCGGCAAACTCGCGATGCGAACCGATCCGCGCGATCTGAGCCACATCTATCTGCGCCATCCCGACACCGGCGCTTTTCTGGCGGTTGGGCGGCGCGATGGTCATACAGACGCGATCACGCTGTGGGAGCATGAGCGGGCTCGCGCCTTGCGGCGCAGCCTCGCTGGCGGACCTGAATCGAGGATTGCGCTCCGGCGGGCGATACGGGCGATCGCCGACAGCGCGACGCGCCCGAGTGCAGGGGCCGATACGAAAAAGCTGAGCAAGCATGAGAGGCGACAGGCGGCGCGGACGGCCTTGGCGCAAGCGGCTCCAAAACCGCATCAGGCGCTGGCTTCGCCATCCGCGCCTCCGGCGCCCCACCCTGCCCGCGCCCGAAACCCGCTCCCGGTCGAGGACTGGTGAGCCATGAGCGAGCACCTGGCCGAGAGCTTGCGACCCTGGCTGCAACAACCTGCCGCCGCGCGCATCGCGCATCTGCAGGCGCCACGCTGGATCGGCACGCAAGCGGCGCGGAACGCGCTCGACCTGCTGCAGGCGTGCCTCGATCGCGCGCCGGCGCTGCGCACGCGCGGGGTGATGCTGATCGGCCCCTACGCCAACGGCAAGAGCATGATCGCGGAACGCTTCGCGATCATGGACCGTCGCCGCGCGGAAACCGAGCGAAACGCGCGACGCGTCGTGCTGGTGCAGACCCGCGAAGGCTCTGGCCTGGTCAATTTCTACGCCGGGATTCTGGCCGCGCTGGAGGCGCCGCTCATCCGAACGCGCGACACCGCAGCGAAGGCCGAACAACTCGACCATCTGCTGCGGCAGCTGAAGCCGCGCGTGATCGTCTTCGACGAGTTCCATAATTGCTTGCGCGGCCGCAACCGCGACATCGAGGCGATCTTCGCGGTGCTGCGGCGGTTCGGGCGCGATTATGATCTTTCGCCGGTGCTGGTTGGCGAGCTGACGATCTTCGACCACATCATGGTGACAGCTGAGATGGCGAGCCGTTTCCAGCTCGCGCCCGTGCCACGCTGGAGCTATGACGAGGCCTATCTCTCGCTGCTCGACAGCCTTGAAGGCGCACTGCCACTCGCCAAGTCCTCCGGACTGTCCGACGAGCCGATGGCGCGCTTGATCTTCGAGCTCTCGGAGGGGCTGATCGGCGAGACCGTCGCGATCGTCACGGCGGCCGCGGTCGCCGCGGTGAGGTCCGGAGCCGAACACATCAGCCGCAATAGCTTGCGAGATCTCGGCTACATCCCACTGTCGCAACGACGCCAGACCGTGATCCGCGAGGCACTGGCATGAGACCCGCGCCCATCGAGATCGCGTTGCAGCCGCGTTATCGGTCGGCGCCATCGGGTCACTGGCCCATCATGGTCGTTCCCTACCCCGACGAATGGCTGCCGGGCTGGCTGATCCGGTTTGGTGCGGCCAACGGCGTTCCGGCGCGCGCTCTTGGAGCACTGCTGGGCCTGGGAAGCGGCAATTGGGCCGTGAATATCGAATTCGGGCTATCGCCAGCGATCGCCGGCGCCATCGAGACGGCAAGTGCGCTGTCGACCGCTTCATGGCTGACACTCGTCCATCCGATAACGGACAAGGCCCTGATGCTGGCACCGTGGGTGACCGTCTCGACGTCACCCATGGGCCGGCGCCAAGCGACCTGGCTGCAGCTTTGTCCGCACTGCCTCGAAGGGGACGAAGCGCCCTATCTTCGCCGCAGCTGGCGGCTTGCAACCAAGCTGATCTGCCAGCATCACGGCCGGCGGTTGATCGACCGCTGCCCGGCCTGCCGCCAGGGCTTTGCGGTTTGTGACGCAGCCTCGCTGGCTCCGTTCATCACTTGCACGGCTTGCGGTCAGGATCTGCGCCTGGCGTCTGCACCGCGGCTGGGGGCGTCGACCCTGCGCGCCGCACTGATGCTCGAGCGCGCCGGCCACATGGCGGATCCCGGTGATCGCGCCAAAATCCTGTCACTGCCGCTGGAGCTCGATCCGCCCGCCTCCCGGCCGCTGACGCAGCTTTCGGTGCTGATGCGAGCCCGCTGCCTGACCTTTGCCAGGCCGCGCATTGTCGCGCTCGCCAAGACGCCACTGCCATTGCCGCAGGCCAATCTCCATGGCTTGGTGAAAGCCTATGCGGCCATCGCGAGCCGGCCGCAGGCTCGACCGACGGGCGAGCGATCGCGCCCGGCGAAAACCTGACCGCGGCTGTCGTCGTCAGATTCATCGCCGTCGAACGGATCCAACAATCCGGAAATCTGTCAGCTCCCCGTGCCAACGCGCCCCGCTTCAGACCATCCCGGTGGCCAAGCCATAGAGCAATCCGGCGACCGAGCAGGCGGCAATGACCTGGATCATCCCAACCTTGAAGCGGAAGACGGCGATCATGGCTGCCATCGTCAGCAGCGATGCGGCGACGTTGACGGTGCTCAGGACCGGCACATCGAGCTCCATGCCATAAGCCCGAACCTGGTGAACCTCGGCGAACAGGACATGCAGCGCGAACCAGATCGAGAGGTTCAGGATCACGCCGACGACGGCGGCCGTAATGGCCCCGAGCGCAGCCGACAGCGCCTTGTTGTTGCGCATCGTCTCCATGAACGGCGCGCCGAGGAAGATCCAGAGGAAGCAGGGCACGAAGGTGACCCAGGTGGTCAGCAGGCCGCCGAGCGTACCAGCCAGCAGCGGGCTCAGCGAACCTGGCGCGCGATAGGCGCCCATGAAGCCGACGAACTGCGTGACCATGATCAGGGGGCCGGGGGTGGTCTCGGCCATGCCGAGGCCGTCCAGCATTTCGCCGGGCTTCAGCCAGCCATAGTGATCAACAGCCTGCTGGGCGACATAGGACAGGACCGAATAGGCCCCGCCGAAGGTCACCATCGCCATCTTGGAAAAGAAGATGGAGATCTCGGTGAACACGTCGCCGCGGCCGAGCGTCGCCAATAGGACGATGATCGGGCCAAACCAGATCACGGCACCGACGGCCGCAACCTTCAGCGACCAGCTCAAGGGCGGCCTGGCATGCGCGGGAATGCCCTCGCCAAGTGCCGAGTCGACGTCGGCGACCTGCTTGCCTCCGACCTTGCCGTGACCACCTCCGGCCAGGAAGGCGGACCAGCCCGCACGACCGCCGACATAGCCGATGAGGCCTGCGGCGAACACGACGAGCGGAAATGGTGCCTGAAACAGGGCGAGGGCCAGAAAGGCCGCTGCAGCGAGGCCGATCATGACGCCGTTCTTCAGCGAGCGTCGGCCGATCCGGAGCACGGCTTCCAGCACGATCGCGAGAACCGCCGCCTTCAGGCCGAAGAACAGCGCCTGGACGCTCCCGACATTGCCGAAGATCGCGTAGATCCAGCTCAACGCCATGATGGCGATGACACCGGGCAGCACGAACAAGGTTCCGGCAACCAGGCCGCCCTTGGTCTTGTGCATCAGCCAGCCGATATAGACGGCCAGTTGCTGCGCTTCCGGTCCCGGCAGGAGCGTGCAGTAGTTCAGCGCGTGCAGGAAGCGCGTCTCGCCGATCCAGCGCTTCTCCTCCACGATGATGCGGTGCATCACCGCGATCTGCCCAGCAGGGCCGCCGAAGCTCAGCGCCGCGACACGGGCCCAGACACGCACAGCCTCGCCGAACGAAACCCCATGCTCAGGGGCGGCCTTCTGGCCGATCGGCGCGGCTTGGATGGCCTCGATCTTGTTCATGGGCGCCTCCCGGCGATCAGGCACGCTTGGACTTGAAGTACTGGTAGAGGTTGTCGAAGACCGCCGCGCCCTGCGCGATGCGCTCTTCATCCTGCGGGTTGGCAGCACAGACGCCCGAAATCAGGCTCGCAATACCCGTCGTTTCCTCTCGCCCGAACTTGCCGTCCTTCAGGTCGATATCGTGGACGATCTCGGCGACGGCCTGGAGCGCGGGATCGGCAAGGCCGGCACGGACCAGCAGGACCTCGAAACTACAGCGGTCGCCCTCATGGGTGATCTCGCCTTCGAACATGTCGAAGCGCAGTTCTCCAGGCTTGGGTTCGTAGCTCTTGCCCGGAACGAAGCGGATGATGGCATTGGGGTCGATGAAGCGTCGGATCAGCCAACTGCAGGCGATCCGATCGACAAAGACACCCTGGCGCGTGACCCAAACCCGGCCTCTGAAGTCTGGTGCGGCCTGCGGTGGAGCTTCCTTTGGCGTTTCGGCCATGTCGTTATCCTTTGCGAGCCTGCGCTCAAGTTCCGCGATCAGGCTTTCAGCGGTGAGACGGCCGGTCGCCGCGAAGAAGTCGATGGCCGCGATATCCGCCAAGCGCTTGCGCAGGCGGTTGATCTGGGTTCGGAGTTCCGCGGCAGCGTCCGCCTGCGAGTCCTGGACTGGACGGGCCGAAAGGGCTCGCGCCTCTTTGGAGATTTCCTCGTAGTCCTCGTCGCGGGCCGCGTCGAAGAGCGCGCGCGCTTGAGCGTCGGAAAGGCCGTCGATCAAACGGGCTTCGCAGACCATGGCCTCGCCGCCGCCTTCAATGATCTCCTTGAGCAGCCATTCGAAATCCTCCTGCGTCTCGGCATTCGCCGGCAGCGCATAGACCGTGCTCTTCACCGCGACGGCCCCGATCCCTTGCAGGCGGCGCCAGACCTTCACCCGGAAGTAGGCGGGCTTGCTCGGCAACTGGTGGATCAGCAGCAGCCAGCGCTGCTCTGCCGAGGGGGCATCATTGCTCATGTCGTCACCGTATCATCAAAACTGTCAAAAGCAACACTTGTATCATTTTAAATTCGAGCGTAGCGTCCGCTGCCATCACGTATCCCGAACGAGGATGCCATGCATCGGATCATGCCCTTGCCCTTCAAGCCGCCGCGCCTTGACGGGCTCTCCGAGCGGCTTCTGGCGAGCCACTACGAGAACAATTACGGAGGCGCCGTGCGGCGCCTCAACGCCATCGAGCGCCGCCTCGACGAACTCGACTGGAGCCAGGCCCCGGTCTTCGACATCAATGGCCTCAAGCGGGAGGAACTCATTGCCGCCAACTCGGCGATCCTGCATGAGATCTATTTCGACGGCCTCGGCGGTAGCGGCGATGCTGCGGGCGACTTGGCGCTGGCATTGGAGCGCGACTTCGGCAGCGTCGCCGGCTGGCGCTCGAAGTTTGCGGCATGTGCCAAGGCGCAGGCAGGCGGCTCGGGCTGGACTTTGCTGGTCTGGTCGGAACGGCATCAGCGCCTGATGATCCAGTGGGGGCAGGATCATACGAATTGCCTCGCCGGCAGCATCCCGATCATGGCACTCGACATGTACGAGCATGCCTATCACATCGACTTCGGGGCGAAGGCCGGCGCCTATGTCGACGCCTTCATGAAGAACATCCATTGGGAACGGGTCGGCGCCCGTTTCCAGAGACTCGCCATGAGCGGTCTTGTGACCGGCGCAGCCGCACCTGTCCCTGCCGGAGACAGTATCGCCGCCGAGGACCTGCTTGCCCGCCTGCAACGCCGGGATGATCTTGTCTTGCTGGATGTCTGCCTGGCAGAAGACCTGGCGAAGCGCAGCGACATGATCCCGGGAGCGCAGCTGCGCGCGCCCGAGCTGATCGCCGATTGGGCTAAGGAGCTGCCGAAGGACAAGCCGATCGTCGCCTATTGCGTCTACGGCTTCCAGGTCAGCGGCGACGCCGTCGCCGAACTCCGCCGCCGCGGCCTCGATGCCCATTCACTCGCGGGCGGCATCGCCGCCTGGCACGCGATCGGCGCCCCGACCGTTCCACTTGTCACCGCTGAAGGGAGGCCGACACCATGAAATGGGTCACACGTGAACGCCCCGTCATCGACCGGATCGCCTGTCCCTGGCTGATCACGCGGTTCATCGACAAGGAGCCGGAGTTCCTGTTCGTGCCGCCGGATCAGGTCCGGAAGGTGGCCGAGGAAACCGGCGCCATCCCTTATGACGTGCCCGGTGTCGAATACACGCATGTCGGCGAGGGATGCAGCTTCGACACCTTCGTCGAGAAGCACAACCTCGCCAAGGACCCGGCCATCGCCACGATCGCTGCCATCGTTCGCGGCGCCGATACGGACAGGCATGACCTGACGCCGCAATCGGCCGGGCTCCTGGCGATCTCGATGGGGCTTCGCGATCTCTCGCCAGATGATCACGAGGTGCTGAAGCGCGGGTTCATCATCTACGACGCGCTCTACGCTTGGGCGTCCCGTCGCAAGGGCGAGACGCATAACTGGCCGCGGATGTCGAAGGCGACCGCTGCGTGATGATCACCATTTGGCATCGCGCTTCGGCGACTGCGGGCGCGATCCTGGGTCTGGCGGCTCTGTTGGGAATAGGCACCGTCTACGCGGAAACCTTTCGACCGCTCAAGGGATCGGAAATCCGCAGCCGGTTCACCGGCATGGAGTTCACCGACGAGGTCCACTGGGTGCTTCTGTTCGGGCAGGACGGAACCCTCACGAACACGGGAATGGGCAGGAAGACCCTCGGCCGCTGGCAGGTGAAGCGGGATCAGCTTTGCCTCGATCGTTCGCCCGGTGAGCAGCGATGTTACGCCGTCCTGCACTCGGGAAAGACCTACCGGCTCCAGGAGCCTGGCTTCGACATCTACGAAGAGGGCATCGTTCAGCGGCCCATGGCGCGGCGCTGACCGATGCCTGCCAACGAACTTAAGGGCCCAGGCGAACCATGAAGCGCGCACCCATCCTTGCCGTGATCGCCATCGCGATCGGGTTCAGCACCGCTGCCGGCGCCGAGGTGTTCCAGAAGCTCAGCGGTGCCCAGATCCGAGCCAAGCTAGTCGGCAGGCAACTGACCGACGAATCCCATTGGGGCGAGATCTACCAGCCGAACGGACGGCTCGTCAGCGACGAGATGGGCAACACGCGTGTGGGCTCCTGGCACATCATGAAGAACCAGCTCTGCAAAACCTATCCCGAGGGCGGCGGAAGCGCCTGCTTCGATGTCTGGCTATCCGGCCGCGCAATCCAGATGAGGATCCCGGGCTCGACGGACTTTCCCTTCGAGGGGGTCCTGATCGATGCCCCACATTCGGGAACCGCCCCGCCTCCACATAGACTGGCTGACCGAGCTTCTTCGAAGTCAACCCAATCCGCGCCGAGGTGAAAGCATGGCGACTGCAAAGCCCAAGGTCGCCATAGTTTGGCGAGGCGATAGGGAAGCGAGAAGCACCGCGACACTGCGGAACAACCGCTTCCATCGCATCTTCGAAGAGTTAAGCGCCATCGGCATCGATGCCGAACCCGCCGTTTATGACGAGGCCTTCTCGGATGAAGTTCGTGATCAGCTCCTGGCCGCGGACGGGGTCCTTGTCTGGGTCGACCCGTTGCACGCGGGCAAGACGCGGCATCAACTCGATGCCTTGCTTCGCGAAGTCGCGGCCCGCGGGCCTTGGGTCAGCGCCCATCCCGACACCATCCTCAAGATGGGGGTGAAAGAGGTCCTGCACCGCACGAAGCATCTCGGATGGGGCACCGATACGCATCTCTATCGATCCGCAGCGTCCTTCGGAGAGGAGTTTCCGGCGCGCTTGAGGACGGCGGGACCGCGCGTGCTCAAGCAGAACCGCGGCAATGGTGGCCAGGGTGTCTGGAAGGTCGAGCTGATCGGCGGAGCGGAGGGCTCTGAGCGCGTGCAGGTGTTGCATGCGCAACGGGGGAGCATGCCGGAAGAACTCGCCCTCCCGGACTTCATGGCGCGTTGCGAAGCCTATTTCGCGGCCGGTGGCTGCATCGTCGATCAGCCATTTCAGCCTCGTCTGCCGGATGGCATGATCCGCTGCTACATGGGCTCGGATAAGGTCGTCGGCTTCGGCCATCAACTCATCAAGGCGCTCGTTCCGCCGCCGCCCGAAGGGCCGGATTCGGAAGCGGCGCAGCCTGGCCCTCGGATCATGCATGGGGCGGAGGCCGAGCCGTTTCAGAAGCTGCGGTCGATGATGGAGGCGGAATGGACGCCTCAGATGATGGAGGTCCTTGGTCTCGACGCAGCCTCCCTGCCCATCATCTGGGATGCGGACTTCCTCTATGGGCCGCACACGGCCACGGGCGATGACACCTACGTGCTCTGCGAGATCAATGTCAGCTCGGTCTTCGCCATACCAGACGAGGCGCCGGCGGCCATTGCGAGGCTCGTGGCCGCACGATTGAGGTCCGACCATCGGTGAGCGAGGCAGATGGCGCTATGGGAGACGACGCCATTGCCGATGCGTGGATAGAGATCTCCTCAGGTATTGCCGCCGGCGAAACCACCATCCGCTGGTATGCAGAATATTGTACGGCCAACAGCAGATCCGTTGTCGCGGATCGCAGGACTGAGCACGAAGCGATATCAGCAGCGCTGGAGTGGGACCTGCCAATTGTTCAACGCTCGCCGTCGCTCCGGAAGCCGATGTCAGAGCACTCTACGGACGTCGCGTTGCGCAAAGACCCCGGCTATCCATATCCCCCCGAGGGGGATATAGGAAGCGAATGCCGGAGCCCCACCGCCACGCCAGCCACCCCGCCATCGCCAAGCGTCTAAAGCGAGCTGGCGGACACCTCGCCAAGGTTATCGAGATGATCGAAACCGGGCGTTCCTGCCTCGACATCGCCACGCAGTTGCAGGCGGTCGAAAGCGCAATTGCGCAGGCAAAGCGAACACTGGTCCAGGACCATCTCGACCATTGCCTGGACGAAGTCGTCGGCGAGCTCCCGCCCGAGCAGCGCCGGCCGATCGACGAGTTCAAGCTGATCAGTAAATTCCTCTGAGGCCGAGAAATGCTCAAGGTCCTGTCGAACCGCGTCTATGGACGCCTCTTCACTGCCCAGATCATCGCCCTTGTGGGGACCGGCCTTCTCACAGTCGCGCTCGGGCTGCTCGCCTACGACATCGCCGGAGCGCGCGCCGGAGCGGTTCTGGGGACGGCGCTGGCGATCAAGATGATCGCCTATGTCACGGTGGCTCCCATCGTGGGCGCCTTTTCGGCGCAGCTGCCGCGGCGGGCTTTCCTGATCGCGATGGACCTGGTGCGCGCGGCGATTGCACTGATGCTTCCCTTCATTTCCGAGGTCTGGCAGGTCTATCTGGCTGTCTTCCTATTGCAGTCAGCCTCGGCCGCGTTCACGCCGACCTTTCAGGCAACGATCCCGGATTTGCTGCCGAAAGAGGACGACTACACCAGCGCCTTGTCCCTCTCGCGGCTGGCCTATGACCTTGAGAGCATCGTCAGCCCGATGCTCGCCGCTGCCCTGCTCACACTCATCAATTTTCATTGGCTCTTCGCCGGAACAGTCGTCGGCTTCCTGGTCTCGGCCGCGCTGGTGCTTTCCGTCACGCTCCCCGTGTCTCCGGCCAAGCCTCGCGAAGGCGGCATCTATGACAAGACGACACACGGAATGCGAATCTACCTGGCAACGCCACGCCTGCGGGGGCTACTTGCCTTGAACATGGCTGTCGCGATGGGCGGCGCGCTCGTGATCGTCAACACCGTCGTCATCGTGAAGGGGCGGCTCGGCTACGACGACAATGCCGTGGCATTGGCCCTGGCCTGCTTTGGCGGCGGCTCGATGCTGTCGGCCCTGACGCTGCCGCGCATCCTGGAGCGCGTCGCAGACCGGAAAGTGATGCTGACTGCCGCAAGTCTGCTGGCCGTCGTCCTCGGCGGGTTTTCCGCCCTGCTACTGGCCGAGGGCTGGGCATTCGCACCCGCGGCGACCCCAGCCGGTTGGCTGACACTGCTCCTGACCTGGGCTTTGCTCGGCATCGGCTACTCGGCGACGCAGACCCCGTCCGGCCGTCTTCTGCGCAGATCCGCACATGCCGAAGATCGTCCCGCCGTGTTCGCCGCGCAGTTCGCGCTGTCGCATGCTTGTTGGCTGATCACCTATCCGCTTGCCGGCTGGCTCGGGGCCAGCCTGCCCCTGGCAACGCTGGCGGGGTTGTTCTGCTTGGCGACGTTGGCCGCGACAGCGGCCGCCGTTTGGCTCTGGCCTGCGGGGACTGCGGACGCAGCAGAGCACAAGCATCCCGAGCTACCCCGTGACCACCCTCATCTGGTGGAGCATGGCCGGCACCATTCGCACACCATCGTCATCGACGACCTTCACAGGCGCTGGCCCGCGCCAGCTGGTTGAATTGAGTTCGCTCGCTCATCATCGCGCTGCCCTCCATCCAGAAGCGGCTGAATCAGAACTTCATACCCGCAGCAACCCCGACGTTTTCAACGGTACCGGCTCGAGGTGCGCGTTGGTCTATTTCGCTCCCCGGCTCAGTCTTCGTCGACAGAAGCCTCTCTCAGATCGTCATCAGGCTCGCGTTCGACCGGCTCTTCTCCTGAGAAAGACGGCATGAGCTCTCCGGCGAGCAGCCTGTCTTTGCTGAGCAGTCCAGCATCCTCGAGCTTCTCGAAATCCGGCAGATCGCGCAAGGTCTCGAACCCGAATTCCGACAGAAAGGCCGGCGTCGTCACATAGGTGTAAGGTGCCCCCGGCAGCGGGCTGCGCGGCCCGGCCGCGATGAAACCGAGCTTGCGCAGATGGCCGATGGTATCGCGGCTGATCTCCTTGCCGAACACGGCGCCGAGCTCGGCGCGGGTGATCGGCTGGAAATAGCCGATGCACAGCAGCACCAGGCTCTCAGCTTGCGACAACGCCTTTCGGTCGGACGTGCCGAGCCCGGTCGCGGTGCGGATCGCGACCGCAAACCTCTTCTTGGTCCGATGCTGCCAGCCGCCGGCGACCGAAACGAGGTCGTAGGGGCGTCCGCGCAATTCGTCACGGATATCGGCCATCAGCAGGTCGAGGCTGCAGTCGCGCCCGACGACCCGGGCCAGGGTTTCACGGCCGACCGGCTTGGGCGAGGCGAAGATCACCGCCTCGACCCGGCCCATCCATTCGCGCCAGCGCATGTCTGGCGGCAGGTCGGCGAGCTCGACATCGAACAGCTCTTCGGTCTGGGTCGACCGCGCCATGGTCAGAGCCCGTAGAGCCGGAAGCTGGCACGGCCAGACAGCTCACGTACAGCGCCAAGCGCGGTCAGCCGCTCAAACAACCGGCGTGAACCCCAACGCGTCAGGCTTTTCGTCTGTAACGTGCCAGAGATCGCGTCGTCGTCGAGCAGAAACTGGATCACCTCCCCTGCTCCTTTGGCGCGCAACTTCGGCGCGACCTCGATCAGCCGCGCCGCGCGCGGCGCAATGTCGCCGGCGATCCGGCAGGCCTCGGTCGCCGCCAGCGCGAGCGCGACGCAGCTCGCCCGCTCGAACCCCTCCCCTCCCGGACGAATCCGGCCGCGATCGCTCAGGCTTCGGAAGGCAGAACCGCGCGCCTGCATTGCCAGCAGCGGCACCGCCACCGGCCAGCGCATCCGGCGCGCCAGGGCCTGGTCGGCGAGCCACCAGCCGAGGAGGCTCGCCTCCGGCCGGCAGCGCTGAACCTCTGTGACGATCGCCGCGGCGACCAGCGGCGCCGGCCGGCCTGTCCGGACGATGTCGTCGAGACGTTCCGGCAACGCCGCGAGATCCTCGCTCCAGCGCAGGCCGAGCAGATCGACGGCCGCACGCAGCGCCGCCGCATCGACGACAGTCGACCGCGCAGCCATCCGACGCCAGGCCGCGAAGATGTTGCCGGCGGGCCCGGGCTCGGCTCCCGGCTGCCGCAGATGCCAGGCGTCGCGCAACTGCGCTTCGGTCTCGGTCCGTCCGGCCAGCGCGACGGCCGCGGCTGCACATTTGAGGGCGAGCCGCTGGCGCCACGCGCCGATCCAGAGCGGATCGGAGCGCACGAGATTGTCGAGCGAATTCAACGCAGCACCAGCCAGGAAGGCGGCCTCGACGTCGCTCGTCACCGGCCCGCGCGGGACCGCCCAGCCGGGCACGGCGGGTGGCTCATAGGTTTGAACGGGCGTCGAATCTGGAGCGCGCATCGTTCTGGAAGATAGAGAAGCTTTGCGCTTTATGCCAACTATATGGACAAAAAGCGCACGCCTTGTGAAGTTACAAAAACGTGTGATAACCTTCCATTATCACGCGTTTTGCTCTTTATGTAGAGAATGGCTGGATTCGACGTTCAAAACCCCGAAAATCGCGCTTCGGAGAGCTCCGCGCCGCCTGAGAGCCCGGCGGCAGGTGTCGATCGCGCCGCCGGCGCAGCTTCGGCCGAGACCGGCAACCTCCCCTCCCCGCTCCCATCCGACACCGCCAGTGTGCCGGCGCATCTGGAACGGCTGGCCGGCCGGGCCCGTGGCTATGCCGAGGCCGCCAGTTCGCAGAACACACGCAGAGCCTATGCGAGCGACTGGACGCATTTCTGCAGCTGGTGTCGGCGCCAAGGCCTCGAAGTCGCTCCGCCCTCGCCGCAGGTGGTCGGGATCTACATAACCGCCTGCGCCACTGGCGCGGCGATCGCGGGCGGCAAAGCAAATTCCGTAGCCACGATTGAGCGGCGTCTATCGGCGTTGAGCTGGCACTACACCCAGCGCGGCACGCCGCTCGATCGCAAGGACCGCCACATCGCCACAGTGATGGCCGGCATCCGCAATACCCATGGCGCACCGCCGCGCCGGAAGGAAGCCGTGCTGGGCGACGACGTCGTTGCCATGCTCGAGACGCTCAATCGCGGCACACTCCGCGGCCTCCGGGATCGCGCCATGCTTCTGCTCGGATTCGCCGGCGGCCTGCGGCGCTCGGAGATCGTCGGCCTGGATCTCCATCGCGACGACACGAAGGATGGACGCGGTTGGGTCGAGATCCTCGACAAGGGCCTGCTCGTGACGCTGACCGGCAAGACTGGATGGCGTGATATCGAGATCGGTCGCGGCTCAGCTGACGCCACCTGCCCGGTCGTAGCGCTGCAGACCTGGCTCAAGCTCGCCCGGATCGCCCACGGCCCCCTGTTCCGGCGTGTCACCGGCGAAGGCAAGGAGGTCGGCGCCGATCGGCTGACTCCCGGCCAGGTCGCGCGCCTAGTCAAGCGCGCGGCGCTGGCGGCCGGCGTTCGCGCGGATCTGCCCGAGCGCGAACGGGAATCAAAATTCGCAGGGCACTCCCTGCGCGCCGGTCTCGCCTCCTCCGCCGAAGTCGACGAACGCTATGTCCAAAAGCAGCTCGGCCATGCCTCTGTCGAAATGACCCGCCGGTATCAGCGCCGGCGCGATCGGTTCCGCGTGAACCTCACTAAAGCCGCCGGACTCTGAGTAGAAAGCGCAACGAGATCATATCCTTGGGCGGAAGAGCATGAAATCAAAAAGGGAACGCAAGACGTCGCCGTCCCCTTAAGCGGTTCAAATTGAAATTGGGAAGGGAAAGCGACAACGCAAAATCGAGCTTCCGGTCGACCACAGAGCCGGCTGATCGGCTATGCGCGTGTGTCGACAGATGACCAAGCGACGGAAGCACAGGAGATTGAACTCCGGTCGGCCGGCTGCAATCAGGTCATCCGGGAACACGGATCCGGTGCTTCTCGTGTCCGCCCTGCCCTTGCTAAGCTGCTTCGCGAGATTGGCGCCGGCGATACCCTTGTCGTCGTTCGCCTCGATCGTTTGGCGCGCTCGGTCAGCCACCTGCTCGAAATGATCGAGGATCTTGCCGTCAAAGGCGCTCACTTCCGATCGCTGCACGATCCGATCGACACCTCGACCCCGCAGGGAATGTTCTCGCTTCAGGTCCTTGGCGCTGTGGCCCAGCTCGAGCGCGCTTTGATCTCCGAACGCACCAAGGCCGGCATCCGAGCCGCAAAGGCGAGGGGAAAGAAACCCGGCAATCCAGGCCTCCGCGAACGTCGGCCGGAGGCGCTGGCCAAGATGACCGCTGCCCAGAAGGCAGCTTACGGCGATCGCGTCCAGGCAATGGCAGGTCAATGGTTGCCAACGGTCAGGCGGATGCGGCCAGACCACACCTGGGATGATATTTCTCGGGTTCTGCGGCAGCGCGGTCTCGACTGGACTCCCGAACGCCTGCGCCGTGCCGTCAAGTGGATGGTCACTGAACGCATGGCCGAGCCGATCCTGCTCAAAAAGTCCCCTCCCCGGCTTCCCGAAGATCGACTGATGACGCTGATTGCGGGCATTCATTCGTCCAATCCAGACCTCACCTTGCGCGAAATCGCCAGTCAGCTCGAACGGCTTCACGAACGAACGCCGCGCGGCGGTTCGAAATGGGCGCCCTCCTCGGTCAAGAACCTTATCGACCGCGCGCGCCGGGCCGGACTTCTCCCGGTTGGAAACACCACGTCCCCCGGAAGCTGACCTCCCTCCCACCATCATCGCGTTTTAGGCTTGTTGAGGCTTCGCAGAAGCGATTCCGACACCCGTAGGCCGCTATCCAACCCGCCGGGATGGGTGTGCTGCGGCACTGGCGCCGCGCCGTTGGAACTCTTCTGGGCGTCGAGCTTGGCCCTAAGCAACGCCATCACCATCGGCCAAGTCGAGAATTTTCCTTCGCTCGCCCGGTCCGTCAGGCTGCGCAGATACCCGCCGGGCGATCCAATCTGGTCAGCCCGCTGATAGATCGCGGCCAGAGTGATTGCGGCATGTTGTTCGCCGAGTGCCTCCCGCGCCTCCCGCCACGCGCTAGGGCTGATCCCCAGCATGGGCCGCACAAGCTCCGCCGCCGCAAGGAAGTCCCGCCAGTGGCGAATTTCACCGCCCTGAGCAAACTCCCGCACCCCGGGGCAAGCATCCAGCACGATTGCGAGGGGCAATTCCCGCTTCGGCAAGCTCCGTACGTTGTCGATGTCCGCAACGGTGCCGCTCGCTTCTTTCTTTTCTCGAATGCCATTTTCAGATTCAAGTGAGATATCTGGATTTGAATTCTGTATGTGACAGCCAGAATGGGACTCATTGGCGTCCGGATTCTGGGTTTTTGCAAAAGATTCCAGCACCTCGCGAATTTCAATATAGAGGCCGTGGAGGTCGATGCAGACATCGTCCACCAACTGCCCAGGAGCTGAGCGGGGCAGCCGGCCGATGATCGTCTGATAGGTTTGTTGCACCTGGCCCCAATTGCCCGGGACGCCCTCGAAGATTGCCGTCTCGATCAGCTTGACGACGTCACGACGCAGCAGGGAGAGACGTTCCTTGGAAACTCGGAATGCTTTCTTTTCGGCGCGGACTGTCTCGCCTAGGTCACGAAACTCCTCTGCCCTTGCTACGATCGGCGCTAGGTCGAAGCCGTAGGCTTGTTCGATCTCCCCTCCCCTGCCTTTGCGAGCGAAGCGCTTGCCGTTAGGGCTGTCACGTCGGATAACCAAGCCGCAATCGACCAGGACTGCAATGTGCCGGCGTAGCGTCGTCGCCGGCATACCGTTTGCTCGAGCGGCGAGCTGCTCATTCGACGGCCAAACAATGATTTCAGAATCGCCCGCGAGTGCCGTCTCTGGATGGAAGGTGAGCAACGCGTTGAGGATCGCAAGCGAGCGATCTGTGGCGCCGAGAAGATCACGCGCTTCCCGTATGTCCTGGAAGACTTTCCATTTGTTGGCGACGGCTTCCGGCTTCACGGCCTTTACCGTCATCTGCGTTGAAATCTGGCCGAGCGTCATCGGCCGCCGCCCGAAGGGCGTCGTTGAGATATGCGTCTGCATTTTCCTTTACCTTCTGTTAGGCAAAGAAAATCCGCTCGCCAAAACGGCGTTCATCCTGCAAAGGATGCTTGACTGTGATTCGTGGAAGTGCGATTCTCGAAGTCGCCAAACTACTGAGAAAGGGCTTCCGGAATCCGTTTCGGTGGCCTTTTTCTTTGCGTGCTAGTGACGTTGAAAGCGCATATGCGCGTCGCCGGCCCGACGTTTCAGCTTCTCATTATTCCTCCTGATCCTTTGCATGTGAGAACTCTGAATAGAGCTCGTCCAATCGGGACGAGATCCATGTCGCGAAATCGGGCACGACCTTCTCGTTGAATACGAGCGCGGTCTTCCCGTCTGACCGCTCAATGCGTCCCGCCCGCTTTCCGGACCGAATGACCCACACATCCGAGCGCTTGCTTTGGCGTTTCGTCGGTTTGTCGACCGCCTTCCAAATCGCCTGGAATCGGGCATCGCTATCGAGCGCGATAACAGCAGGATCCGCGAGGACGGATTCGATGGCCGCAGCCAAACTCCCATCATCAAGCTTTTCGGCCAATCCAAGCCAACGCGCCCTGCCGGCCTTAGGAGCCGGTCCGACTTGTGCGACGATCTTTTCGGGGATGCGGCGCGCGATCGCGATGTATCGGCTCAAATCAGACTTGTCGGTTGAGAGAGCTGCGATAATGGTCGTGCGCTCGTAACCCGCCTCCTCCAGCCGTTTTGCGAAGAATGCCTTTTCAATGAAAGACAGGTCGGCGCGATCGAGATTTTCCCGCCCTTGGGCAATAACCAAATCCGCGTCAGACAGCGTCCGAATGATCGCCTTGACAGGAATCCCTAAGCGGACGGCAGCGCGTAGGCGCCGACGCCCGTAGGCTATTTGGAACCTATCGCCTTTGTCAGGATGAGGACGGACTAAGATCGGGACTTGTTGCCCGTATTCTCGGATACTCCCTACCAGGTCCTCAAAATCCGGATCGACGTCGATTGTAATCCGGTCCGCGATCCTGGACCCTTCAATTTTCGAGGGGTCAAGGGAGATGACCGTCTCGCCCTCGGCGAGTTGCTGCTGCAGCCGCTCGGCCGCTCTTGCACCCTCCGTCATTTCCTGAAGCGAACTTCCCATTGCCGCAATCGCTCCGGTGCGCACGCGCGCTTCATTTTTCGCGGGCGGTGTCGCAGCCGGCTCCGGCTTCTTCAGGAAGAGCGAATTGATGGCATCCTTTCGGCTCATGACCAGTCTCCTGCTGCTTTCGCAGGGCGCGTTGACTTCAGGTGGGAGCTCCCAACTCGATTGAGATGCAGCTTCTTCAACGGCGGTGCGCAACACAAGTTGGGAGCTCCCAACTTCGCGTTAATCAGAGTGAAGGAAGAAGGTGGAAGCAGCCCAAACTGGCGCAGGACCAACCTCCTGCCGCTGTCGCAGGACCGCGGCGACTTCAGTTGGGAGCTCCCAACTGAAGTCGGAGTTCGGCTGAAATTCGGCTTCGCCACGGGCGATATGGCTCGAAAGTTGGGAGCTCCCAACTGTGCACAAATCAGGGCGAATGAAGATGGCGAAGGCAGCGAGGACTGGCTCATGCGCGCCCCCATGCTGCCTTGATCAACGCTTCAATTTCGCCGTTCACCGCCTGAAGCGACTCCAAGGCGCGGTCATAGGTCGATCGAGTGATGTTCTCGCGCCCGATTTCGTAAAGCGTCTGCTTTGTCAGCCCAGCATCCGAGACGGCGGCCGACTTCACCATCGGATTAGTCAGAACGAAGTCGTCAAACATGTTCCGGAGCAGGGCGGCAACTTTCGTTTGCGGCGCATCCTGAGGTTCGAACCGGGTAAGCAGGTAGCGGACAAAATCATACTTGAGTTCTCCGCCTGCCTCCCTCACCACGCCGAGCAAATCGCGAGTCATCAAGAGGAACTGACTCATTGACGCGATATCAAGCATCTGCGGATGCACCGTCACCACCATCGAGGTTGCGGCACAAAGTCCGCTGAGCGTCAGGAATCCGAGCTGGGGAGGGCAGTCGATAACAACGATGTCGTAGCGGTCGGCCACTTCATCCAAGGCGCCGGCGACACGTGTAAAGAACAGGCCTTCGCGCGTTTGCACACCGGACGTGAGAGCCTTCGGTGTTGTGTGTTCGAATTCCATGAGCTCGAGATTACCGGGAACCAGATCGAGTCCATCGAAATACGTCTTGCGGACGACTTCGCTCAATGGGCGCTTTTGATCGTCGTACCGGATTGCCGCATAAAGCGTGTCGTTGGCTAATACCTCCGTCTCGGGCATGACGCCCAGGAGAGCTGAAAGGCTTGCCTGCGGATCGAGATCGACGGCTAGGACCCGGTACCCCTGGAGAGCAAGGTATTGCGCGAGATGCGCCGACGTCGTCGTTTTGCCCGACCCGCCTTTGAAGTTCGTCACGGCGATAACCTGCAAATGCTCGCCAGGCCGCCTATGGGGAACGACATCCGTGCGATCACGTCCGCGCAAAGACTCCGCAAGGATTTGGCGGAGCTCATTGATCTGCCCTAGCGTGTAGAGGCGCCTGCCATTGCTTGCGAGCTCTGGCTGCGGCCCTTCGCCGGCGAGTGTCATCTTTCTAAGCGTGGAGTCAGATACCGAGATCAGACGAGCCGCTTCACCGGACGTAAACTTCCGGAGCACCTTTCTCGACGTCGGAGGAAATAGCGCTTCGCTCATCGCCTGAAGTTGTGAGCTGAGGAGATCGGCCTGTGCGCCGATAGTATCCTCGACCGACGGGATCAGCTTTCGCGAATGCGCTGCGGGTAGACTCACGTTCAAAACTTTCATCACGGAGAATTAGGCGAACGCCCATATTTTCCGTGACGATAGCAATTGGTCATGCGGTTGCAAGAGGTTAATGGTAAACGAGTCCTTAACGCAGGCCGACACTCGCATCCATTTTCCGAGGCCTGTAGAGCAATTTTCCTATTTCTTTTCAGTGCGATAGCAGGCTTGGCTCCGGATCGAGGGTCCGAACTTGGACTGATAAATTCATTAGGTATATTCCGCCAGTTTTTCACGGCCCGCGGAGACTCTCGCGCGATTAGCCCCCGACTCACCTCGCTCGGCAGAGAATCGCACTGATAAATTCACTAGTCGCGGCTGCCGGCTAATGGTGCGCTTTTGTCTCCTGACATCAACCGTGTCGGAGAACCGAACATGCACGCAGTGGCCATCGCCGCCGATTCCTACAAGAAATTTCCAGATCTTCTCGACGGGATGCATAAGCTTCGCGCACGAATCTTTCGCGATCGTCTGAACTGGGATGTCGATGTGAGGGATGGACGCGAGGCCGACAGCTTCGACGGATGCGGCCCGACCTACATCCTGGCTGTGACTGGCCGAAACAACGTCGTCGGCTGCGCACGACTGCTTCCGTCAACTGGCCCGATGCTTCTGTCCGTTTTATTTCCGGAACTCGGCGAAGGCAGACTGTTCAAGCCCCACCCCGCGATGATCGAGAGTTCGCGCTTCTGCGTCGATACGTCTGTCGACGCGGGGAGGGCGGGTCAGGTTCTGCACGACGTGACGTGGACCATGTTCGCCGCGATCATCGAATGGTCGATAGCGAACGGCTATTCCGAGCTAATCACGGCTACCGACGTCCGGATCGAGCGAATCCTGCGTCGTGCCGGCTGGCCGATGACCCGGATCGGCACCCCCAAGCGCCTCGGCAATACGAACGCCGTTGTCGGCTTGCTCCCGACCGATCTTGCGAGTTTTGAGCAGGTTCGGCCAGCAGCATACCTATCAACCATTGCGCCGCTGCGGCGCGTGGCATGAGGGAAGCGGCGGCATGACGCAACTGCGTTCCCATCCACGACTGATCCGCAAACTGCAGGAAGCGCTCGGCGACCAGCTCTGCGTCGCACTCGATGACAACAGCGTCGTTGAGATCATGCTCAATCCCGACGGTAAGCTGTTTATCGAGCGCCTTGGCCATGGTGTCGCGCCTGCAGGCGAAATGACTCCGGCGACAGCTGAGATTGTCATCGGAAGCGTCGCCCACGCGCTTCAATCTGAGGCCGATGACGAACGTCCGATCATCTCGGGCGAACTGCCGATCGGCGGCCATCGTTTCGAGGGACTTCTGCCACCGATCGTCAAGGCTCCGGTTTTCGCCATCCGCCGTCGAGCCTCACGGCTGATCCCCCTCGATGACTATGTGCGAGACAAGGTGATGACGCGCCGTCAAGCCGACATCGTCAGGAACGCGATTGCCTCGCGGCTTAATATTGTCGTCTCTGGTGGTACGGGGTCTGGCAAGACGACTTTCGCCAATGCCGTCATCGCGGAGATCGCGGGGACCGCTCCTGACGACCGCATCCTGATCCTCGAGGATACTGCAGAGATCCAGTGCCCAGCCGAGAATGTCGTGTCTTTGCATACCAGCGACACGATCGACATGGCGCGGCTGCTCAAGAGCACGATGCGTCTTCGCCCCGACCGGATTGTCGTCGGCGAGGTTCGCGACGGGGCGGCGCTCACCCTTCTCAAGGCCTGGAACACGGGGCATCCCGGAGGAGTCACCACGATCCATTCCAACACTGCCATGTCAGCCTTGCGCCGGCTTGAGCAACTGACGGCTGAGGTCAGCCAACAGCCAATGCAGGAAGTGATCGGCGAGGCCGTGGATCTGCTCGTCTCAATCGAGCGCACCGGTCGCGGCCGACGCGTTCGCGACGTCGTACATGTCGAGCGTTTTGAGGCCGGCCGCTACCACACCGAATCCTATGCACAGCTCGACGAGGACGTCCATGTCGCATGATCGCTGCACAATTTTGACGACCGGCGTCCTTTCCGTGCTGATCCTGCTGCCGCTAAGTCTACCCGCCTTGGCGTCAAGTGGTGGAAGCCTGCCTTGGGAGAGTCCGCTACAGCAGATCCAGCAATCCATCACCGGGCCTGTGGCCGGCTTCATCGCGCTGGCCGCCGTGGCAATCGCCGGCGGCATGCTGATTTTCGGGGGCGAGCTCAACGATTTCGCGCGAAGGTTGATGTATGTCGTGCTCGTCGCCGGGATACTGCTTGGCGCCACGCAGATCGTCGCCTTGTTTGGCTCCACCGGCGCGTCGATTGGTACACCTGAGGCCGCGGCTCCCTCCGAACCTTCGACGCCAACTCCACCGGCGCGCGGGGCAGGGGAGGGAGCGCATGGTTGAGGCTGGCTCCAAGCTCGCACGGTCGCGGATCCATCGGGCGCTGTCGCGGCCCAATCTGCTGATGGGTGCGGACCGCGAACTTGTCCTTCTGACGGGGCTCGCGGCTGTCATTCTGATCTTCGTCGTACTGACCTGGTACGCGGCGCTGTTCGGCGTCGTTATCTGGACCGTGACAGTCGGCCTTCTCCGGATGATGGCCAAGGCCGATCCAATGATGCGCCGTGTCTATCTGCGCCATGTTGGTTACCGCCAACATTACCGGCCGACCTCCTCGCCTTGGCGGCGATTCTGAGGGTCGTACATTGGTTGCGCTGCGCTCCTTCCGTCATTCTGGCCCATCCTTCGCCGACCTCGTGCCGTATGCAGGACTTGTCGATGATGGCATCGTCCTATTGAAGGACGGCTCGCTGATGGCCGGCTGGTACTTCGCCGGGCCCGACAGTGAGAGTTCGACCGACGCCGAGCGCAACGATGTCGCCCGTCAGATCAACGCCATTCTCGCTCGGCTTGGCTCGGGCTGGATGATCCAGGTCGAGGCGCTACGGATACCCACCACCGATTACCCGACCGCCGGCGCATTCCCGGATGCCGTGACGCGGGCCATCGATGCCGAGCGTCGTAGTCATTTCGAGCTGGAGAGAGGGCACTTCGAGAGCCGCCACGCGCTCATCCTGACTTGGCGCCCGCCGGAGCGGCGCAAGTCGGGAGTCGCGAAATACGTCTATTCCGACCGCGACAGCCGGTCCGCAACCTTCGCGGACACGGCACTCGGCAATTTCCACACCTCAATCCGCGAGATCGAGCAGTATCTCGCCAACGTTCTCTCGATCCAGCGCATGCGTACTCGCGAAGTCCCTGAGCGGGGAGGGGAACGCATTGCACGCTATGACGAACTGTTCCAGTTCTTTCGATTTTGCATCACCGGTGAGAACAATCCGGTGCGCCTACCCGAGATCCCGATGTATCTCGACTGGCTGGTCACCGCCGAATACGAGCATGGCCTGACGCCGACGGTCGACGGACATTATGTCGGCGTCGTCGCAATCGACGGGTTGCCAGCCGAGAGTTGGCCAGGCATCCTGAATATACTGGATCAAATGCCGCTGACCTATCGCTGGTCGAGCCGTTTTATGTTCCTCGACGAGATCGAGGCGCGCGACAAGCTCGAGCGAACACGTAAAAAGTGGCAGCAGAAGGTCAGACCATTCTTCGACCAGCTTTTCCAAACGCAATCCCGTTCCGTCGACCAGGACGCGATCGCGATGGTCGCCGAGACAGAAGATGCGATCGCCGAGGCGTCATCGCAGCTTGTCGCCTACGGCTACTACACACCGGTGATCGTTCTGCATGAAAGCGACGCAGACCGACTGACGGAGAAGTGCGAGGGCATCCGCCGTCTTGTACAGGCTGAAGGCTTCGGCGCCCGGGTCGAGACACTGAACGCAACCGAGGCCTTCCTCGGTTCGCTGCCCGGAAACTGGTACGCCAACTTACGTGAGCCGCTGATCACCACCCGCAACCTCTCCGACCTTTTGCCGCTCAACTCTGTCTGGTCAGGCTCGCCTGTAGCTCCATGCCCGTTCTATCCTGAAGGTTCGCCGCCGCTGATGCAGGTTGCGTCCGGGTCCACGCCCTTTCGATTTAACCTTCACGTCGACGATGTGGGTCACAGTCTAATCTTCGGGCCGACGGGGTCAGGAAAGTCGACATTGCTCGCGCTCATCGCAGCGCAGTTCCGACGTTATCATGGAGCGCAGATTTTCGCCTTCGACAAGGGACGCTCGCTAATGCCGCTAACGCTAGCGGCCGGCGGCGATCATTACGAGATTGGTGGCGACGGGGGAAGAGAGGGGCCTCGGCTCACCTTTTGCCCCCTTGGTGACCTCGCCGGTGACGGTGACCGCGCCTTCGCTTCCGAGTGGATCGAGACGCTTGTGGCGCTGCAAGGCGTCAAGGTGACGCCAGAGCATCGGAATGCGATTTCGCGACAGATCGCGCTCATGGCAAACGCACCGGGGCGTTCGCTCTCCGACTTCGTGTCAGGCGTGCAGATGCGTGACCTCAAGGACGCTTTGCATCACTACACGGTCGACGGGCCGATGGGGCATCTCCTCGACGCCGAACAAGACGGGCTCACGCTTGGTGGGTTCCAGACGTTCGAGATCGAGGAGTTGATGAACATGGGCGAACGGAGCCTTGTGCCCGTGCTTACCTACCTGTTTCGCCGGATCGAAAAGCGTCTTACCGGGGCGCCCAGTCTGATCCTGCTCGACGAAGCATGGTTGATGCTCGGTCACACGACTTTCCGCGACAAGATTCGCGAGTGGCTGAAGGTGTTGCGCAAGGCGAACTGCGCCGTTGTACTAGCGACCCAGTCGATCTCGGACGCCGAACGTTCCGGCATCATCGACGTGCTTAAGGAATCCTGCCCGACGAAGATCTGCCTGCCGAACGGATCGGCACGCGAGTCCGGCACACGCGAATTCTACGAAAAGCTCGGTTTCAATGAGCGACAGATCGAGATCGTCGCGTCAGCATTACCTAAGCGCGAATATTACGTCGTCAGCGCCGAAGGCCGGCGCCTTTTCGACATGTCGCTCGGTCCCGTCGCGCTGGCCTTCGCCGGCGCGTCCGGCCGCGATCACCTCAAACGTATTTTGGAATTGAAGGCGGCGCACGACCGGCAATGGCCAGTGCGCTGGATGGAGGAAAGGGGGATCGGCCATGCCGAAGCGCTTCTCGCAGATAACCAGACTTGAGTTCCTGCGCGGCACGGCCGCGGTGGCCCTCACGCTTCCTTTCATGGTGCGATCGGCGCTTGCTGGTGGGGGCTTGACTGGGGGCGCCACCGAATGGACGCAGATTCTCAACAATGGCGAGCTCATAAGCCTCGTCGGCAAGTCAGCCGAGCAGGTCAACAATCAGATAAAGCAGATCACTCAGCTCGCGGAGCAGATTCAGAACCAGCTGAACATCTACAGAAACCTGCTGCAGAACACCGCCCAGCTGCCGACGCACATCTGGGGGCAGGTCGCCAGCGACCTGAACAAACTACAGAGCGTCGTCGCGCAGGGACAGGGCATCGCGTTCTCGATGGGCAATATCGACGACGTGCTCAAGCAGCGCTTCCAGAGCTTCGCCGACTTCAAGACCAAACTGCCGACCGGCGCTAGCTTTTCGCAGACCTATCAGAGTTGGTCGACGACCAACCGCGACACGATCGCCGGCACGTTGAAGGCCGCGAATCTCACGGCCGATCAATTCTCGACCGAAGAGACGACGATGGCCCAGCTGCGGGACCTATCGCAGACAGCAGACGGGCAGATGAAGGCGCTGCAGGTCGGTCACCAGATCGCCAACCAGCAGGTCGCGCAGATGCAGAAGCTGCGCGGCCTCGTCTCGCAACAGATGACGATGATGGCAACCTGGTATCAGTCGCAGCAATCGGAAAAGGATCTCGCCCAAGCCCGGCGCGAGGAGTTCTTCAAGGCGACGACGCCTTCGACCAGCGGCGGCCAGGAGATGAAGCCGCGATGGTGAGCCGCACAAAGATGATCGCGATCGTCATTGCCGCTGGGCTCAGCTTCAGCGCGGGCGTCGCGATCTGGATCGTCACGCGCCCTGACGGATGGAGCGACGCGCCGGCGGACAGTGCAGGTACACTGTCGGAAGAGCAGCGCCGCGAACGGACGCGCGACTTCTTCTCCGCGCCGAAGGAATACGACACGAAGAGCGGCCAAGAGATGAGGCCGAGATGGTGACAGGTTCTCCTTCCTTCCGGTCGTCTTCCTGCTTCGGCGTCGTTCTCGTCGTGCTTGTCCTCGTCATCGCGGCCGAGCCGGCGCTGGCGCAGGACGGCAGCGTCCTGAACACGCTTGAGAATCAGGTGGTCACGGCCGCAAAGGGCTGGGAGACCACGATCATGAACGCGGCACGCTCGCTGTTCTGGATCCTCGCTGGTATCGAGATCGGCATCGCTGCGGTTTGGCTCGCCATCAACGCCGCCTCGCTCGACGCGTGGTTCGCCGAGCTCGTGCGCCGCATCCTGTTCATCGGACTGTTCGCCTTCGTCCTCGACCAAGGGCCGACCGTGGCGAAGGCTGTCGTCGACAGCCTGTTCCAGATTGGCGCTGGCGGCGGATCTGCTTCGCCCGCCAACGTTTTCAATGCCGGGCTAACTGTGGCCTCTAAAATGTCGGAGAAAATCTCCTTCGGCCTGTTCCAGGACAACGCGCTGGCACTTGCTGCCGCCCTTGCCATGATCGTCAGCGTGATCGCCTTCAGCCTTGTTGCGGCGATCTTCGTGTCGGTGCTGATCGAGATGTATGTCGGGCTGATGGCCGGGATGATCATGCTCGGCCTTGGCGGCTCATCCTTTACCAAGGATTTTGCCGTCCGTTACCTGATCTACGCCTTCTCGGTCGGCATGAAGCTTATGTCGTTGGTGATGATCGCGAAGATCGGCTCCGATGTGCTGATCGGGCTCGCAAACGATGCTGCGGTGGGCGACCAGTACCAAACCGCGCTCGCCATCGCCGGCCTCGCCGTCGTGGTTTTCGTGATCTCCATGTACGTGCCCAACATCGTTCAGGGTGTGGTGCAGGGCGCTTCCGTCACAGGCGGCATGGAAGCGATCCGTCATGGCGCGCAAGCCGCGAGTTTCGCCGCCGGCGGAACGGCGCTTGCCTGGGGCGGAGCGAGGGCAGGGGCCTCGGCCTATTCGGCGGCACGCGCGAGCGGCGCGTCATTCGGAAGCGCCGCCGTGGCCGGTCTACGCGGCGCGGCGTCTGCGGGAGGAGCCGTCGCGTCGGCCGCCCGCGACAAAGCGATCGGTTCGCCAGGCGCCTATGCCGGCTCGCTGCTAGGTCTCGCCAACGCCAAGCTCGACAATGCTTCCGGCAGTGGCCGCAGTGGGCCGACGCCCCCGCCCAAGCCAGACGATCGATAGAGGAGGCGCGTCTTGGCCAGCAGATCCGATGCTCCTGACAACCCCTATATCGCCGCGCGCCAGGAATGGACCGAGCGCTACGGCTCCTACGTGAAGGCGGCTGCGGCTTGGCGTATCGTCGGCGTCACCAGCCTCGCGCTGGCGCTCGTGAGCACGAGCTACGCGCTTTATCAGAGCACGCAGGTCAAGCTCGTTCCCTATCTCGTGGAAGTCGACAAGCTCGGCTCGGCGGTAAACGCCGGTTTTCCGGCACAGATCGAATATGCCGATCCGCGCGTTGTGCGCGCAGTGCTCGCCGGTTTCGTCACCAACTTCCGTTCGGTGACGCCCGACGCCGTCGTCCAGAAGCAGTACATCGACCGCGTCTATGCGATGCTCCGGACTACAGATCCCGCGACCGAGAAGGTCAATGGCTGGTTCCGTTCCGCCTCTCCGTTCGAGAAGGCGAAGACGGCCACCGTCTCGATCGAGGTGAACAACGTCGTCCCATTGTCCACCCAATCCTTCCAGATTGACTGGACCGAATTCGAACGCGACCGGAAGGGAAAGGAGGTCGCGACCCGCCGCTTTCGTGCCGTTGCAACCGTCGTGCTGATCCCGCCGCAGGACGAAGCGGTCATCCGGCTCAACCCCATCGGCCTTTATCTCAAGGACTTCGACTGGACAGCACAGATCTGAAAGGCGCGCCCGAGCTCATGCGAAAGATTAAACCACTATCCCGGGCGGCCCTCCTGATTGCGGCCACCATCTCTTCTCACACCTTGGCTCAAAATGCCGAAGCCCAAAGCCTCACCGGAAAGGAGGTCAAGGGGATGGACATCTCCGGCCAGTGGCGCGGGCGCACCGGTCTTGTGACCCGTGGTCCTGACGGCAAGGTGATCTTCCTCTATGGCGAAGTTCAGCCCTCCGTCATCTGCTCGCCCCTACAGGTCTGCGATATCGAACTTCAGGCCGGCGAGGTCGTACGCGACGTGCTCGTCGGGGACACCGTGCGCTGGAAAGTCGAACCGGCCACTTCCGGCGCGCCGGGCGGACAGGCGATCCATCTGATCGTCAAGCCGACGGAAGCTGGCCTCGTCACTTCGATGGTGGTGACGACGTCAAGGCGCACATACCACATCCAGCTCAAGTCGCACGGAACGCAATACATGGCCCGCGTTGGATTTGACTATCCAGAGGACGTCTCGTCGCGACTTGCCGACGTCAATGCCCGGCTCGAAGCCAGCACGATTCCGGGCGCGGGAGTACCGGCGGAGCAGCTCAACTTTCAATACTCGATCTCGGGGAACGCGAGCTGGCGGCCGACGCGTGTCTACACCGACGGAACGAAAACCTACATTCAGTTCCCGCCCTCCGTCGCCTCGCGCGACGCACCGGTGCTGTTTGTCGTCTCGGGCGGCCAAAACAGGATCGTGAACTATCGCATGAAGAGCAACATGATGATCGTCGACTTCGCCGTCGACAGGGCGATCCTCGTTTCCGGCGTCGGCTTTTGGTGGCAGGACAAGATCACCATCAAGCGGGGAGGGTGAGCCATGCGCAGCCGCTTCCTCATTCCCATTCCCTCAGCACGCGCAACAGTTCTCATCCTCACCACCGCCGTCCTTTCCGGTTGCCAGACTCTGAGCAGCGGCGGCCTCGTCGCGAGCAGTGCGCCGGCCGAGCTCTCAGCGCCGGCGGCCTCCGCCGTTGCCGGCGATCTCGTGCCGCGTTTTGCCGAACAGATCGGACCGGGGACGGCGACGATCGTACTGAATTCGGATGGCTCCGCGTTCGGATCGGCGCTGGAATCCTCGCTGCGGACCTGGGGTTATGCTGTGACTACCGATGAAGACGCGAAGGACACCAAGGCTATCCGGCTGGCCTACGTTCTGCTGCCCGCCGACGGGCAGGTGCTCGCCAGGCTGTCTACGGGATCGATGGAGATCGGCCGAGTTTACACGATGACCTCGAGCGGCGCCGCGCCAGCGAGCCCGGTCTCAGTCATGAAGCGGGGTTAAGGGGGAGGGAAAATGGTACAATCCCTGAAACTTGGCGGAGCCGCCGCCGCCGCCACGGTTAGAAAGGATATCCGCCGCCTGAATCGGCTGCCGATCATCGTCGCGATCGTGGTGCTCGTATTGTTCCTCGGCGTCATCTTTTACGGCCTGACCTCGCGCGGTCTTATCTTTCGGGGAGCGCCGGACGTCGCGACCCCGGGCGGCCAGCCGGCGACCACCTTCGCCGATCAGCTCAAGCGCGGCGTTACTGACGGCATCATCGGCGACCAGCCGCCAGTGCAGCCCATCATCGTGACGCCGCAGGTCGAACGCAAGGATGAAGCCACCAATCCCTTCGTTGCCACGCCGGCTCGCGCGGAGGATGTTCGCCGCGTCGAGCTGGAACCGGAGGAAGTGTGGCGGGCGCGCCTCGAGCGCGAAGGACAAGAGCAATATTGGCGTGAGCGGCAGCGCCAGCGCATGGCCCGCGTGCAGGCGAGCAATGTCGCCTACGACGCTCCGCTCGCCATCGCGACCGACAAGCTCAAGGCTACCTCAGCGAACGCCGCCGAGCCCGTCAATTCCTCGGGTTCGACGGGGGGCGTCCCACCCACGGCGAGCGATCTCTACAGCGCGGCGCTGCAGGCCGGTCTCACTGGTCAGAACCTCGACCCCAATGGCCAGACGAAGAAAGAGAGCTTCTTCAATTCCGATCTCGCAAAGCTCGGTTATCTGCCCAACCAGGTCGTGCCGCAGCGCTCTTTGTATGAGCTCAAGCGCGGTTCCGTGATTCCGGCGACGCTCATCACCGGCATCAACTCCGACCTGCCAGGGCGCATCACCGCGCAGGTCTCACAGAACGTCTTTGACAGCGCGACCGGCCACCGTCTGCTCATTCCGCAGGGCACGAAGCTGATGGGCCGCTACGACAGCCGGGTCTCGTTCGGCCAGTCCCGGGTCCTCGTCGTCTGGACCGACATCATTTTCCCGAACGGTTCGACGCTCCAGATCGGAGGCATGGCCGGGACAGACGCGGAAGGCTATGGCGGTTTCAAGGACAAGGTCGATAACCACTACCTCAAGACCTTCGGCTCCGCGATCCTGCTTGCCATTATCGGCACCGGCATGGACATGGCCATTCCGCAGAGCTCGACCCTCGCGACACAGGACACTGCGTCGGACGCGGCGCGACGCAATTTCGCCGAGACCTTTGGGCGTGTCACCGAGCGAACTATCAACAAAAACCTCGACGTCCAGCCGACGCTGGAGATCCGCCCCGGCTACATGTTCAACGTATTGGTCGATCAGGACATCGTGTTTCCCAGCGCTTACCGCGGGTGAGTGTTTAGGTCGATCGTACTGACGACGCCATTGGACGATTAGGACCTGCTGTAGGGAGCGAGCTGCGTGTGTAGGGCATTGTTCAAATCTGACCGACCACTCAGCCGCCAAGAATGCCGAAATGGGATTTCGGCTCCTTTGTCGTGACGGATCGTATCAGCCGTGCCCCTGCCAAGCCCGAGCGGCAACTTGAAGGTCCGCATGGTCCATCCCGAAATTCGGCAGCGGCAGGATATCGTGTCTGGCTTTCTCGGCGACAAGATCGATGAGCGCCGACATTCCCGAGTGGCCAGCTCCCTCTTCGATCACGCTGTCGTGCGAAAGAAGATGACGAATTTCCCAATGCCCGAACGATCTGATCAACAGATCTTGGGTGTAGAGGCGCTCGGCCTGCGGCGGGCCACCGGTGCCGTAGCCGATTTGCTCCACACGATAGCCCTGCATGATAAGGAGCCCGCCGGGCTTCAAGCAGGTATGGAAGCCCTCGAACATGGTCTGGCGCAGTTCAGGCGGCGCGAACTGCACGAAGATAGCGACGACGAGATCATAGGTTTCCGGCTCCCAATCCCATTCGGCCAGTTCGGCATGCATAGTTTGCAAGCCGACACCGCGCTGGCGCGCGAGCTCACGCGCTTTGGCGAGACCGACCGTTGAAGCATCGATCGATACGACGTCGAGTCCTTGTTCGGCGAGCCAGACACCATTGCGCCCCTCGCCGTCGGCAACCGCGAGCGCCTTCATGCCCGGCCTGAGCCGGAAGGCCTGCGAGGCGAGGAATGCGTTTGGCTCTGTCCCGAAGAGATAATCCTCTCGATCGAATCTGCGATCCCAGTTGTTCTCCATGATAATCGTCCTGATGAATGGAAGTGGCTTCCGGCCTCTTGGTCGAAAGCCCGCGTGAAGTCAGTGTTCAGACCCTTGGACGTTCTAGATCACGACGACCTTCGATCCCGTTGGCACGCGTCGGTATAGATCTATGACATCCTGGTTCATCATACGGATGCAGCCGGACGACACGGCATGTCCGATCGTTTCCGGCTGGTTAGTCCCGTGGATACGGAACAGGGTGTCCTTGCCATTTTTGAAAAGATAAAGCGCGCGGGCGCCGAGAGGATTGTTTGCCCCGCCGTCCATGCCACCCGACCATTGCGCGTATTTCGCTGGCTCGCGCCGGATCATATCGGGGGTTGGCGTCCACTTCGGCCATTCCTGTTTCCAGGCGATGTTGGCCGTTCCAGTGAATTCCATTCCTTCGCGGCCGACGCCGACACCATAACGCATAGCCTTTCCGCCTTCTTGAACGAGATAGACGAAGCGGTTCTGCGTATCGACCACAATCGTCCCTGGGCGCTCGCTGGTACGATAATCGACCATTTGGCGAAGATTTTTCGGATCGACGCGCGACGTGTCGATCCCCGCGACGGGAAACTTCTCGTTGGTCTGAGGGCCGTAATTAGCGAGGGTCGCCGGCCGGCTGCGTTCAAGCGGTTGGGTAACAGCGGCTGTCGGCGTGGCTGTCGTGGTGCAGCCTGCAGCGAGCAGGCTGAACAGAAAAGCGGAGAGTACTCCGCTCCTTTTTAACAAACTCATCGGGTATCACACATCGTTGTCCGCGCTCCGGTCAAGGAAGGCGGATGGTTTAGTTTCGGGGTTAAAGGTAAAGGCCGCTCGCCATCGGATGGCCCAGGCAGACCTCATATGGAGGCTCCCAGCCTGTCGATGGCGGCGTTCAGCGCCTCGCGCGAGATCTCGCCCATGTGCATCGAGGCAAGCGTTCCGTCAGCTCTCAGAAACAGGGTGACCGGAAGCCCCAATGTCCCGTAATGCCGTGGAATCTGCATCGACTGGTCAAGCAGGACGCGATCGAGCTTTAGGTTTTCTTTTGCAAGGTAAGTCCGGATCGTCTCCGAGCCTTCGCCTTGATTGACGAATAGG
>NZ_JBXAQK010000002.1:0-581968 GCF_058807155.1 Tardiphaga sp. GW821-FHT12E02 | reverse complement strand
TTGCGCGCGAGGATAGCGACGCCGTTCCACTTCCGCTGCCCGACCCAGGCCAACGTGTAGCCGGCCTTCAACAGTGCATCCTGGGGAAAATCCGCCTGAGCGGCCTTGAGCTCCTGCAGACAGACGATATCCGGCTTCGACGACTTCAACCACGCAAGGAGGTTCGGCAGCCGCTTGTTGACACCCCGGGGGCGTCGCAGGACGTGGCCGAGCTCGTCGCCCGCTGCGTCGATATGGCATCGGCCGAACGCATTTCACGTGCCGAATTGGAAGCCGAGGTCGGCGATCTTCACGATTACATCGGAGAGAGGCTTCGGGACGCAATTCGCGTCTGACGGGTCTTCCCGACGACCATTGTCCAAATAAGCGAGGACTTCTAGTTGCTATCAGATGCGAGCGCTTTCTCCTCTCGGGCCGTCTGGCCTCGCTTCCGTCGCCGGTCGATCAGCATCATCACCGGCGTCACCGTGATCCCGTGCAGAACGATCGACGCCAGGACGATTGCGGCCGATATGCTCCACATCGTCTCGGCACCATCGAACGAGCCTTTCTGGAAGGCGAAGGCCAAATAATAGATGGTCCCGATGCCGCGGATCCCAAAGAAGCTGATGGCGGCCCGCTCGGTCGGAGGGCACGTAGTCCCCGACAACGAAATCCACGCCAGCGAGGGGCGTATCGCGAAGATGGCCAGGCCTGCATAGACCGCGCCGCTGACACTCAGCGAGTTCAGCAGACCACCTGCTGAGATCGCCCCGCCAAAAAGGACGAGCAGCGTCATCATCAGAAGGCGTTCAAGCTGTTCGGCGAAGTCGTGGAGCGTCTGGTGATATTCATGGTCGCGCTCAGCGGCCCGCAGCGCCAGTCCCGCGACGAAGACGGATACGAAACCGTAGCCTTGAGCGGCTTCCGACACGCCGAAAACGACGACAGTGATCCCCAACGCTACAAAGCCATCGCCCGTCCGCGACAGCTTGGCACGATTGGGAATGCGGAAGACCAGCCATCCCAGGCCGTAACCCAGCGCTGCCCCGATCGCGATCCCGGCAGCTAGGCGCCAGACGATATCGAGGGCGAGCCAATGAGCGACCCAGGAGCCCAGCGGTCCGCCCGACTGGCTCATGGCGATCGCCGCCATCACGAAGGGGAACGCCAAGCCGTCGTTCAGGCCCGCCTCGGAGGTGAGCGCGAAGCGGGTGTCGTCTTCCTCTCCCGACTTGGGCGGTCCCACCTGCACGTCGCTGGCAAGGACCGGGTCCGTCGGTGCCAGAGCGGCGGCCAGCAGGAGTGCGGATGCACCAGACAGCCCGAGCAACGCGTAGCCGGAAGCCCACAACGCGGCGATCGTAAGGGGCATCGCGATCGCAAGCAGCCGCCACGTCGTGATCCATCTCCGCCACCCGAGCTTGCGGTCGATCTTCAAGGCGGCTCCCATGAGCGAAATGATGACCACGAACTCGGTCATCTTCTCGACCAGAGGAAGTTCGGCGGGAAGGTGCGGCACCGGGATTTCCGGAAAGGACCAGAACGCTGCTGCGCCGATGGCGATGCAGACGATGGGCAGCGAAAGCGGCGCTTCCTTCAGCACCATGGGAAGCCAGGCCGTGAGCAGTATCAAAGCCCCGAAGGCGACGAGCAAGAGCATCATGATTTCCGAACTGCGACGCCGTCAGTGTAGGTGTGAAGTACGGGAAAGCGAAGCTCCGCAGCTGCCGGAACGAAGCTCAAATTTGTCCATTTCCGGCGAAAGGAGATGATCATGGACGAGACCAAGGCAGCGATGACGCTCGGGCAAGCAGCCATCGAACTGCGGCCCACCTTGCCTCGGGACTTCCAGGAGCAGTTGTTTGAGCGGGTGATGGCCGCTTCGCCCGATCTCCGCACGGAGCTCGCGACGTTCCTGCACGACCGGCATCCTCGGACGGCACATCATTCCGGAGCCTCCTGAATGGCTGCCAAGGTATCACGGGACCCCATCCGGAATGCCGTTCATCTGTGCGTGGACATGCAGCGGATCTTCGCCCGCGGCGGAATGTGGGAGACGCCTTGGATGGCGAGGGTCTTGCCGGGCATCATGGCGACCGCAGAACTGAACCCGCCCCGGAACGTGTTCACCCGTTTCATAACGCCCCGATCCGCGGACGAACGCCCCGGCCGTTGGCGGCAGTATTTCAAGCGATGGGAGCGAGCTACCCGCGACCGCCTTCCGCCGGATCAATTGGATCTCATCGGGGCCTTGGCCCGCATGGTGCCGCCGGGACATGTCGTGGACAAGCCGGGCTATTCGGCGTTTGCAGGCACCGACCTCGCCGCCCGCCTTCACGGAAGAGCGGTCGACACGGTCATCGTGACCGGCGCTGAGACCGACGTCTGCGTGTTGTCGACGGTGCTGAGCGCCGTGGAGCTCGGCTTCCGGACCGTCGTCGTAGAGGACGCCCTTTGCAGTTCGTCGGACGAAGGGCACGATGCTCTCATGACGATCTATCGGACCCGCTACACAGAGCAGATCGATCTCGTCCCACTGGCTGACCTCCCGGATTTATGGCGCGATCCGCACTAGCGAATCCTTGGAACCTGGACGGGAACACCGCGTTTCAGCGGCGTCAGAAGCATGGGAGGCCGCGATGGCTGACAAAGACCTCAACGATCTATTCCTCGACACCCTCAAGGACATCTACTACGCCGAAAAGCAGATCTACAAAGCCCTGCCGAAGATGGCCAAAGCCGCCGCTTCCGACGAGCTACGCGCGGCTTTCGAAAAGCATCAGGCCGAGACGGAGGTGCAGATCGAACGCCTCGAACAGATATTCGAAAGCCTCGGAAAGGCTGCGCGCGGGAAGAAGTGCGACGCCATCGAGGGCATCCTCGATGAAGGCAAGGAGATCATGGACGAGTACGCCGACACATCGGCTCTCGACCCGGGCCTGCTCGCAGCCGCGCAGGCCGTCGAGCACTACGAGATCTCCCGCTACGGCACCCTTCGGACCTGGGCGCAGACCCTTGGACTGAAGGATGCCGTCAAGCTGCTGGACCAGACCCTCGCGAAAGAAAAGAAGACCGACGATGCGCTCTCGAAGCTGGCATTGTCGGCGGTGAACGCAGAAGCGGCATGACGCATAAACGTTGAAGGACGCCGCGGCTCGGCCGCGGCGTCCTTTTTCATATCATTGGAGAGCAAAATGAGCATTTTCGGAAAGATCATGGGCGCCATCTTCGGTCACGCGGAAGCGGCGCCGGCCGGCGGAGCGGCACCTGCCGCGCAGGACAAGGCGTCGTCTCAGGCATCGTCGCCCTCTGCCACCGCGCCTTCGACAGCACCAACCGGCAGCGCCTCGAACGTCGATGTCGCTCCGATCCTCGACAAGGCCGTCGCGGCGAAGGGTGAGAAGCTGGAGTGGAAGACGTCGATCGTCGATCTCATGAAGGCCCTCGACATCGATTCGAGCCTGTCGGCACGCAAGGAGCTCGCCAAGGAGCTCGGCTATTCGGGTGACACGAACGACTCGGCTACGATGAACATCTGGCTGCACAAGCAGGTGATGGCCAAGTTGGCCGCGAATGGCGGAAAGCTTCCGGACGACATCAAGACCTGAGAACTCGGCCTTACCACCAATCGAGCCTCTCGCCCATCGGCGGCGAGGGGCGTCGTTTTCGGATCCGACGCGCGGCGTCTGCATCCGTACTAAGCGACTACGCCATGCGGAAGCGTCTCGAAGTCATCAACGGAGAGCTCGCCACGCGGACGTTGACGGAGCCGCTCACCTATCTGCGCGATCGATCTCCGATCGCCTTCCGCAGCGTTCTCGACAGCGCTTCCACCGAATACGGCTTCTGAATGAGCTCAAATCCGCGATGGGCGTTTTCAGCGAGAACGCTGCTGTAGCCGGACGTGAGCACGACGGGCAGTCCGGGATATCTTTCGCGGATGACGTTCCCCAATTCGACACCGTTCATCCCCGGCATGATGACATCCGAGAAGACCAGGTCGAAGGCGAACTCGTTTTCGGACAGCGCCGCGAGGGCCTGGTCGGCAGACCGCACCCATTCGGTCCAGTGACCGAGATCCTCCAGGAGCTCGGTGGAAAACCGGCCGACATCCGGGTTGTCCTCGACCACTAGGATCCGGTGTCCTTGCCCGCTGGTGAGATCCGTATGCGGCGCCGGGGCGGGATCGGCTGCGGCCGTGGAACGACTGCGAGGCAGATAGATCGTGAAGACAGCCCCTTCTCCGACGATGCTGGTCACCACGATGTCGCCGCCCGACTGCTTCGCGAAGCCGAAGGCTTGGCTCAGGCCCAGCCCCGTGCCGCGCCCGACCTCTTTCGTCGTGAAGAACGGTTCGAATATCGTCTGAATGTGCTCGGGCGGAATGCCTGTGCCGCTATCCGCCACCGAGACTGCGACGTAATCGCCAGGCCGGGCGGAATGGGATCGGACTGCCGGGATCTCCACAGCGGGCTCGGCGGAGATGACGAGCCGCCCCTCGCCGTTCATCGCGTCGCGGGCGTTGACGGCCAAGTTGACCAACGTCGTCTCGAACTGCCCGATATCCGCGACGGCGAGCATCCCTTTGTCCGGAGCGTTCACTTCGATCTGGACCCGGCCACCGACGAGCGGACGGATCAGGCTCGCCACGCTGTCGATTTGCACGCCGACGTCGAAGGCGACGGGCGCCAGAGGCTGTCGGCGAGCGAATGCGAGCAGTTGACCGGTCAGCCTAGATGCCCGGTCTGCCGTGTCCGAGATGGCATCGACGTATCTTCGCCGGCGCTCTTCCGGAAGGTCGCGACGACGGAGAAAATCCGTCGCCGACCGGATGATCGTGAGAAGATTGTTGAAGTCGTGGGCGACTCCGCCGGTCAACTGTCCGACCGCTTCCATCTTCTGCGCCTGGCGAAGCGCTTCCTCGTTGGTCCGCCGCTCGGTCGTATCCACGGCTTCCGCCAGGACGGCCGTTATTTCGCCGGTCTCGTCCGTCACGGGGCGCAAGGCGAGCTCGAAAAGCCGGCGGCCTGCAGGGAGGCTCAATTCGAGGTCCATTCTCGAAGTCGCACCATTGGACGCCTGGCGGAACGCCTCCTCGACCGCTTTCGCTACCGCCGGCGCCTCGTCGAACCAAGCCGCTTCCCAAAAACGTTTACCGAGCACATCCTCCGGGCCGACCGCTGCAGCAGACAGGGCAGTGGCGTTGGCGTAGACGACCTGTCCCTCGAGATCGAGAAGGTCCTGATGCTGGTTCGTGGTCTCGAGAATCGCACGAAGCTGGGATTCTCTGCTGCGGAGCTGGGCGGTCCGCTGCGCGACAAGAAGCTCGAGATCATCGTTCACCGATCGCAGATTGATCTCCGCTTGCTTTGCGACGGTGATGTCATGCGCGACGCCGATGAAGCCGATGTGCCGGCCGGCTGGGTCCCAGCGCGGCTGCGATTCCGAGCGGATCCAGCGGATTTCGCCATCGGCTCGGCGGTAGCGCGCCTCCAGCACGAAGGGTTTCAGGGACGCCTCCCCGGCAATGCTTTCCTTCACCACGCGCTGAGCGTCATCGGGATGGAGGATGGTCCGCCAGTCGAATGCCAGTGCCTGTTCGTAGGGGACACCGACGAAGTCCACGTAGGCCTTGTTGGCGAAGCTCCGGGTTCGATCCATCCGGGTGACCCACATCGGGACCGGTGCGCTGTCGGCGATGAGCCGAAACCGCTCCTCGCTTTCCCGGAGCATTTCGCGGGCCTGAGCCCGATCCGTGACGTCGATGTGGGCGCCGACCATCCGGACGGGGCGCCCGTTTCGATCGCGCTCGATGCGGCCCTCAGCCGCTATCCAGCGTACCTCGCCGTCGTTGGGGCGGATGATGCGGTACTCGGAGGAATAGCGCTTGGCTTTGCCTTCGAGCATATCCAGAAATTGGCGCTCGGCTCGTTCCCGATCGTCGGGATGAAGCCGCCTGACCCAGTCTTGGTGCGTCTCGTTGACCGCCTCGGGCGGCAGTCCGTGGATCGCGAGATATTCAGGCGAGCGCTTGTTCTCGAACCCGTTGGTGAGGTGGACGAGGACGCCGCCGACCTTCGCGATGCGCTGCACCTCGGCGAGCTCATTCTCCCGATCTCTCAGCGAGCCGGCGGCCCGTTCGTCTGTCACGCGACACCTTTTTCTAATCCGGAAGATCGGCGACGCCGGGCGGCGATCGCCTCCGAACGTAGTGATCTAGCACGAAAAGGCGGATGGCAGACGAAAGGTTGGACTTCGAAACGGCGGTTCGTCTTTTATCGATCCTGGTCGCCAGCTCGAAGACGGTAAAACCCTCGTACCGCGCGATTTCCTTCAACGCGGACCAGAATTCATCCTCCAGACTGACGCTGGTCTTGTGCCCCGCGATGTCCAACGACCGCTTGCGGATGGTGGATTTCATGCGCGCCTCATGCTCTCGAGAAGATTGGCATCAGGCCGGACGGCAATCAATCCGGGAAATCTCGCCCGTCACCTGCGCTTTTCCTCCAGCACTCCGGCGGCGCGCAGATCCGCCCTTACTTTCCGGACGCCCGCGAGCGGCTTGCCGAGTTCGCGCGCCTTTTTCTGAACAGCCGACGAAGGTCTGCGAAGCGCCGCGCTGGCACGCAACAGCGTGGCTCCCTCGTCCGCCAACTTTTCGAGCTTCTCAATGTCCTCGCTGGTCCAGGGCCTGGTGATGGGCATTGTCTCTCCGCAAAACTTTGACGGTACACTGAAAATTGCTGATGTGTTCGTCCGATATACGACGCCCATGAAATGAAAATTACCTTTCCGGAAATGGCCGCATGTGGTCGAATGTCGCACCTGGAAAGGACCGTAATGCAAACGAAAAAGGCCGATCGGCCACACGGCTTTGCCCGATTGTTCGGCGACGTCGCCAACAAGACGTCCACGCTGGCGGGGCGCGCCTCGACGTTCGCCATCGCGTTCGCGGTCGTCGTGATCTGGGCCGTGACGGGACCGCTCTTCGAATACTCCGACACTTGGCAACTCGTCATCAACACAGGCACGACCATCGTGACCTTCCTGATGGTGTTCCTCATCCAGAATTCTCAGAACCGGGACAGCGCTGCCATCCAGGTCAAACTCGATGAGCTCATCCGAACGAGTGCTGCGCACAATTCGTTCGTCGGCATCGAACACCTGACCGACGAGGAACTCGAGGACATCAGAACCAGATGCGAAGCGCGAGCCGCCGCCGAAAAGGTCGGCGAGAAGTCGGTTCGACGGGCTGGAAAGAAGGCCCGTGAGGCAGCCAACCAGGCCGTGGAATGAGGGCGAGGCGACGGTTCGTCATATCGGTCGGCTGGCTGGCCGTGGCGATCGCCGCACACCTAAGCGTCGCGACGGCTTGGGCCCAGGAGGACAAAAAGACTGACGACGACAAGCCCGCGGATCCGGACACGGGCCAGAGCACGATCGAAGAGACGACCCTTGGCATCCTCCCGAACCCGTTCATGGACCGCGGAGTGAAGTTCGCGGCGACGTATATCAGCGAAACGCTCGGAAACGTCAGTGGCGGATCGAGGCAGGGGGCGGTGTACGAAGGACGTCTGAACTTGGCCGTCGACATAGACATGGAGAAGCTTCATCGATGCGAGGCAACTGACCTTCCATGCAAATATTTTTCAGATTCATGGCGACGGATTGTCCCGAAGCTACCTCCAGAATTTCATGGTGGTAAGCGGCATCGAGGCCCTTCCGACGACCCGCCTCTACGAAGCCTGGTTCGAGCAGAAATGGGATTCGCTCGGTTCCCTGAAGATCGGGCAACTCGCCGCCGACCCGGAATTTTTCAACACGAAGTACACGGAGGTCTTCACCAACGCTTCGCTCGGCTGGCCGGCCGTAGTGTCAATCGTTCTGCCGAGCGGAGGACCGTCTCCGCCCCTGGCGGCGCTGGGAGCACGGCTATCCCTGAACCTTGGCGAGGATTGGTCGCTGCAAACCGCCGTATTCGACGGCGACGCGGCGGGCCCGGGCGCAGGCGACGCCCAGCAACGCAATCGCTACGGCTTGAATTTCCGGATCAACGACCCGCCGCTTGTGCTTGGGCAGTTGCAATATGCATGGAACAACAAAAAAGGCGACGAGCATCTTGCGGGTACTTTCAAGATCGGGGGTTGGCATCACTCAGGCGCGTTCGCGGACCTTCGATACGGCGACGACGGTCGGTCGATGGCCGACCCGTCGTCTTCCGCATCGCCGGCGACCTTGACCGGAAACTACGGCTTTTGGGGCGTCTTCGAGCAGCAGCTTTACCGGGTGGCGGGAGACGATGATCGCGGCATCGGCGTTTTCGCTCGAGCAGCCTACAGCCCGCCCGACCGGAGCCTCCTAGATATCTACGCCGATTGCGGGATCGAATGGATCGGCCCGACCGACGCTCGGCCGAACGACAAGGTCGGGATGGCGATCGCCTACGCCCATGTCTCGCCTAGAGCCCAGGCGCTGGATGCGGACTTCCGACGCGTCCATTCGCCGACTTGGCCACGCAGGACGTCGGAGACGATGATCACCGCCGCTTATCAATACGAGATCAAGCCGGGTCTAAGCCTCCAACCCAACCTCCAGTACGTCGTTCGCCCAGGAGGCGGCGCAACGGACCCGTTGAGCGCCGACGCAGGTCGCAGACTCAGAAATGCTGCCGTCGTCGGCCTGAGAGCCGTCGTCAAGTTCTGACCCTCGGGCCAACCATTTCGACGCATCCATCACCGGACCGCATTACCTGATTTTGAGAACGCGGAGGCATGGTGGCAGACGGGAGCGTCCAAAACTTCGTCGTGGCGCTTCTGCTTGATAGCGAGCGCGCGACTACAATTGGTCGGAGGCGTTTACCTACTTGGCGGCCGCTTTGCTTGAGGAACGCAGGTCGCGAAGTTTGCAGAGCAGGACCGCCCCGCTGAGGCCGGCGCCGACCGTGTTGGCGACGACGATGACCCAGTCGGTCTTCAGGACTCCATATACGACCCACATCGCCAGACCGGACGTAAGCACTGCGAGCATTTTAAGAGACAGATCACTCGTCGATCCACGTGGCAGCGCCTTTCGGACCTGAGGAATGTAGGACAAGGAGGTAGAGGCCGCTGCGATCAAACCGATCCATGACGTGATGCTGTCCATACCGCGTCAGCCTTCACGCGATCGCGACCGCCCCCACAGGCGGCTCAGCGGCCCCATTCTGCCGTAGACAGGGTCTTTGAGAGGCTTCCGGACTTTGCTGATACGCTTCTTCGCCTCGATGCGGTCGCGGGTATCGGTGACCTCGTCGTAGGTGCCCGTTTCCGGATAGGCACCAACCACTTTGAAATCGCGCGTAGATTCGATGAGACGGTGACCGGTGCCTGCGGGCAGAACAATTACATCGCCGGCCTTCAAGTACAGCACGCGGCCCTTAACGCCGCCGCATTCGAGCTTGGCGGACCCTTTCGATACGCCTAGGACCTCATGGATCTGTGAATGGTAATGCACGAAGTTGTAGACCGTATCGCGCCAAGACCGGGTCCAGCCGTTGAGTTCGAAAAGCGCGTCGATGACCGCCGCCGCATCAAAGCCGTCACGGTCGACCGCGATCGCGCCTCGATACACGATCGACGGCAGGCGCGGATTGTTGGGCACGATTCCGTCGTCGGCAAAACGAACCGCTAAAGGCTTTCTGGGCCGTGTCAGTTTTTTCAACGCGGTGGCGTCCGGACGATCCTCGATGAACTTCCGCGCGACGTTTTTGATCTGGTCTTTCAGAGGCATCTGAACGGTCCGTTTTGGCCTCAACGGGAGTCACCAGGTTTGGTTCACGAACGCGGCGCGATGCTGCGGATCCGACCACCTTTCCAAACTGCCGATGAGGCAGCCCGTCGACTTGCCGACCTCTCCACGTCCAGACGTTCTCGCAGAATTGGCACGATCGAGGCGGCTCGAAGCGGACAGAGCATCAGGCTTGTTCAGGCACAGGTCGTGACGAACGATTGGACGACACAACCAGGCAGTGAGGCAAGCTGGCAATCTCGCGATCTGATCTGCAGACCGCGCCTCCTCCCTGATGCATTCTGCGATTCTTGGAAGGTGTGGATGCCGAATAGCTGTCTTCTCAACGCGTCGATCTGTGCCGATTGCGATATCCGCATGAGCTTGGTGCGTGCGTCGTTGCCGCTTTCCGGCCCCGATCGCTACTGGTTCGAATGTTCGCGATGTCAGATGCTGACTGATGAGATCGTGGTGCAGATTGTTGAGGATCAGGCCTCGACTTCGTCGTCGGCGATCGAATCTGGGTCGTCCTCCTGCAGCAGGCGCACCAATTGAGCGAGATCTGTCGGTCGATCAGAGGCGCCGATACCTCTTTGATCTGGCCGACCATCTCGGCAGGAATCCGCAACTGACTGACGAACCAACGAAACATGAGCACCTCGAACGGAGGAAGTGCAATCGCCGGATTTGTTCCAAAAACTTTTTGCGAAAGATTTCTCGATTCTTGCCGCGTTTTGGTACCCACTGAATTCGTCACCGCGCGGGTGGCCGATATCGGTGATGAGAACGCCTCATCGCGCTCCCGCCCTCCTCCGGCATGGAAGGGAATGCGCGCATGACCTTCTTATGTTTTCAGCACATCGAAGCACGTAAGAGGTCCTTGTGGATCGAGCCACGCTGCTGCGCGCCGAAGCACGGCGGATGCCCCCGTGCGTCGAACGCGATCGACTGATGAAACAGGCCCGCCAGAACGAGGCTGAAGCTAACGCCCCAGCCTGGCGACTCGCCAGACCTGCAACCCCCGACCTGAAGGAGTGGATCATGCCCCACGTGACAAGCCGTAGCTGGACGGATGCCGACATCGCGCGCCTGAGCAAGTTCTCCGATGAAGGTGCAACTGTGAACCGTGCTGCTGCAGCCTTGAACCGCAAAACCGAAGCGGTAAAGAATGTCTGTCGCGTTCACGGCTTCACGTTGATCGGCATACGCCAGGCTAGGGCGGCCATCCGAAAGCTGGAAGCCGCTGCCGCATGATGCTCGAACTCGGGCGCGTTCTGTTCGCGCTGACGGCGACGCTGGCTCTGATCGCCCTGTCGTATTTCACCCTCAGATACCTCGCCGCGGTGCTCTAGCCGCGCGACGGAACGAATCACCGGGGTGTCTCTTGAATCCGCCGTTCAGTTGCGGAGTTGCGTCATGCGTTCGGGGTGGAGCCCATCCGTGGTGCCGGCCGGCGTCCACGATACTGTGTACCTCGTCGTCGATTGTCACGGTCCCGGCGGCTGTGTCTGGCGGGAAGCAGACATCAACGGCACCGATCTGGAGACCGTCATCACCGACCTGATGCGCGGGGAATATTCCGACCCTCTCTGCATCGTCGCCTTCAACACGACCGAGAACTGGTCGAGGGATGTGACCTCCGATATCGCCCGAGAGGTCCAGGAACGATGCGATCTCGCCTATGAAGACGTGCCGGCCTGGCTGGAGGATCTGGTCCATCGCCATGTACATCCGGAGCGCCAGTTGCCGCTGAGGCTGAAGCGGTGACCGATCTCAGCTCCTCCATCGCGCCCCAGATCGACGCCGCCCGGCTTGGTCCGGATGCATTGCTCGATATCGTCGGACACCTAGGCGCCGCGCTGATCAAGTCGGACAAGATCACCGACTCAACCGTTGTCGATCACCTACAATCCGCTCACCGGCTGGCGCTCGATCTACACTTCATCGGGCGGAAACCACCGATACCATTCCGTCGAAGCGTGAGGCACATATGCCCTACGCCAAGATCAAGGCGCCGGATGGCGGCCTCCGCGCGAAGTATCCGGGCTTCGTGAAGCCTGCGCTGGCGTCCTCTATCGGCCGTGTCCCTGCGGGCGACCGCTGGGTGCATGAGATCAAGTTCGAGGCTATCGGGTGCAGGTCCACATCATCAACGAAGCCATCAAGGTCTGCACGCGGAATGGCCCCGACTGGACCGATCGCTTCAAGAAGATCGCGACCGACGCTTGGTGGGCAAAAAGCCGGGAATTGTGATGGCAGAGAACTACACTGGCCGCTGCGTTAATGGGCCGAAGGCTGGCGAGCAACTAAGCGCGCCTAGCAACAGTGTGCCGGTCATAGCGCCTGGAAGCGACACTGAAGGACAGCTCGTTGGGTTCTATGAATATAAAGCTGGCGGTTGGGAATGGCGTCCCGAAACTACTCCCGACGAGAAAGAGCGGCTCCGTTGATGCGCGTTCCGACCTGTAGTGCCGAGGTGAATGCTTAAGCAACGTCAGCTATCGAAGGTCAGCACGATCTTGCCGAAATGGCTGCCGCGCGCCATTTCCTCGACGGCGAGCCGAGCATCGGTCCATGGGAGCACACGGTCGACCACCGGCCGGATGCGATGCAGGATCAACGCCCGGCACATCGCCTCGAACATTTCCCGGGAACCAACCGACAAGCCCTGCACCTTCGCCGCGGTCGCGATCATCACCGAAGCGGAGAGTTTCGCCGGTGGGGCACTCGCATCGGTCAGCACGCCGATAACCGCGATATGTCCCGCCATGCGGACGGACTTCAGGCTTTCGATCAACGTACCCGCGCCTCCGACTTCCATGATGAAGTCGGCTCCGCGACCGCCTGTCAGTTCGCGGACCGGACGGTGCCACTCTGGAACGTCCTTGTAGTTCACCGTGTGGGTCGCTCCGAGTACCGTGGCCCGTGCGAGCTTCTCATCTGAGGACGATGTGATGATCGTCCTCAGCCCGGCCGCCTTCGCGAATTGCAGACCGAAGATCGAAACGCCGCCGGTCCCCTGCAATACCACGGTGTCGCCGGGCTCGAGGCGCGCGTCGACGAACATCGCCCGCCATGCGGTCAAAGCGGCACACGGAAGCGTGGCCACCTCCTCGTCCGTGAGATAGTCGGGGACTTTCGAAACCGCCATCTCCGGAAACAGAGCGAGTTCCCTCGCCGCGCCGGGTGCGCCGGGCGACCCGAGCGGTCCGTCGCGCTTGTCCGGCGTCGGCGGGCCGGCCTGCCAGTTGGGAAAAAACAAGGTCGAGACGCGGTCGCCCACGGCGACGCGGCGCACGCCTTCGCCAATCGCCGCGACGATGCCGCAACCGTCGGAAAATGGAATGATGGGCGGCGCATCGGCTGCGCCAGCCGAATAGCCGCCTTTCGCGATGATCGCCGTATCTCGGAAATTGAGGGAGATCGTGCGCATCTTCACTACGACCTCGCCTTTGCCGGGCGCGGGATCGGCATGTTCGACGATCTTCAGGTTCTCGGTGCCCCAAGGATGGGAAAGCTCCAACGCTCGCATGTGTGTCCTCGCAAGGTGCCTCGATCCTGCAGTCGTGACGCGGACCGGACGTGACCGCAAGCCCGGATGCGGCATTCCTCTCAAGCGCAGGCCAGCTATGGAACATGGACCGAGTTCGGACATTTGCGGGCTGCAGCGCTTCCGCTGATCAACCACGAAGGTCACACGATGCAAAAGTCCCTTCTCGCCGCTGCCGCAATCCTGTCTCTTGCCCTTGCCGCCAACGCCTCGGCGCAATCCCTGGGAGAGAAGACCGGCGTGAATTCGGTCCTCGGCGTCGCGCCCACCACCGCCGATTTCGTCAAGGAAGCTGCGATGAGCGACATGACCGAGATCGCCACCAGCAAGCTGGCGCAGGAGCGTGGTGACGCTGCGGCGAAGACGTTCGCCGGGCAGATGATCACCGACCACACCAAGACGTCAGAAGAGCTCAAAGCGCTCGTCGGCGGCAGCGTGAAAGCGGAAATCCCGTCCGCACTGGACGATGCCCACCGAAAGATGGTCGACAAGCTCAAGGACGCGAAGCCGGAAGACTTCACGTCCGATTATGCGTCCATGCAAGTCAGCGCACACAAGGACGCGGTGTCGCTATTCGAACGCTACGCAAAAGGCGGAGAGGATCCGAAGCTCAAGGATTGGGCCGGGAAAACGCTCCCGCACTTGCAGCATCACCTCGAAATGGCGCAAAACCTGAACAAGAAGAAATAACTCAGACAGCCGACCTCGGAAGGAAAAGACCTCGAGTCGTCGAGGTCTTTTCCGCGCGTAGCATCTGCCGCGCTGTTCTCTAAACCGCCGCGGATTGAGCCTTTTGGGAGCAATTGGCCTTGCTTAGATCCAGATGTACCCCGATGCGCCCGGTCGGCGACTAATGGCCAGGAAGCTTAAGACCTACCAGACCTCCATCGGCTTCTACGACCTCGCCGTCGCCGCTCCATCCATGAAGGCTGCCCTGGAGATCTGGGGCGCCGACAGCAACCTATTTCACCAGGGTTTTGCCAGGGAGGTCGACGGTACCGCGGTCGTCGCGGCGACGCTTGCGCATCCCGGCAAGGTGCTGCGAAGGCCTGTCGGTACAGACGGCGCGTTCAGGGTGACGAGCGGCCTGCCGAAGGATCTGGTCGTAGGGTCCGCCCGGACAAGGCAGCGAAAGGAGCCGGCGCGGCGGCTTGATGGCAACACGGCGAAGCCCGATGGGGCCGCGGCGCGCAAGGCTGCGGCGTCGTTCGACCGGCAGCAGCGGAAGCGCGAACAGGCGCAGCGCCGAGCGGACATAGCCGAGGCGAAGCAGCGGGAACGACGATCGGCACGTATCGCCAAAGCGCAACAAGCACTCGACGCGGCAGAGCAGGAGCACGACGCACAGGACGCCGCCTTACAAGCGGAACGCGAGAAGCTCGACAAGCGTGCGGATGCGGAACAGCAGCGCTGGGAAAGACAACGTGACAAGTTGCGCGCCGCCCTAGATCACGCGAAGGAGCATCGCTGACAAAACGGGTTTGACGCGATCGAGCGGGGCTGCGGAGGCGGCGTGCGAGGGCGCAGAATCGGATATTGACGGCTGATGGCGAAACGAACGGGTAGCGCTGATCTTCCCCTTCACGCCGGCCGTGTGCCGGCGTGGCTGGCGACCCGCATGTCGTCGCTCAGCGCGATCGTGACCCAGGCAATCGTGCACCATTACGGCCGAGACGAATTCCTTCGCCGCTTGTCGCATCCCTTCTGGTTTCAATCGTTCGGCGCGGTGATGGGGATGGACTGGCATTCGTCCGGTATCACCACTAGCGTCATCGGCGCCCTCAAGCGAGGTCTGGGGCCGCTGCAGGACGAACTCGGCATCCATGTCTGCGGCGGCCGTGGCCAGCATTCCCGCAAGACGCCGGATGAACTCCGCGCGCTCGGCGACCGCGTAGGCTTCGATGCCGTCGCCCTCACGCGCGCCAGCCGTCTGGTCGCCAAAGTCGACAGCGCCGCCGTCCAGGATGGCTTCGACCTTTATCTGCACGGCTTCTTCGTCACCAACGATGGCCGCTGGACCGTCGTCCAGCAGGGCATGAACGGGGACAGCAAGCAGGCGCGCCGATATCACTGGCACTCCGAAACCGTGAAGAGCTTCGTCGATGCGCCGCACAGCGCCATCGACGGGCCGCCGCATGGCGAAGTCGTTAATCTGACCGACCAGCGCGCCGCACCGTCGCGGAGCGCGCAATTGGACCTGCTGACGGCACTCGGCGCGGACGGCATCGTCGACGAATTCACCGCGTTGACGGGCGGCCAGGCCGCGCAGCCGCTGCTGCCGCATCTGATCATGCCAGCGCATCACGATGTCCGCTCGAGCGACGTCTTCACGCGGCGCCTACACGGTACCCTTGCCGCGGCGGCCGAGCGCGGCCCGATCGACTTTCCGGACTTGCTGCTGACACCGGGCGTCGGCGCGCGCACTGTGCGCTCCCTCGCGATGGTCGCGGAAATCGTCCACGGCGCCCCCTATCGCTTCCGCGATCCCGCCCGCTTTTCGCTCGCTCATGGCGGCAAGGACCGCCATCCCTACCCGGTGCCCATCAAGGTCTATGACGAGACCATCCGCGTATTGAAGTCGGCCGTGCAGAAAGCGCGGCTCGGCCGCGAAGAGGAACTGGACACCCTGAAGCGGCTCGACGACCAGGCACGGCAGCTCGAGCGGATGGCGTCCGGTCCATCGCTTAAGGAGTTTGTCGATGGCGAACTCGAGGCTTCCGCGTCCCTCGGCGGGCGCTCAGTGTTCGGTTGGGAAGAGGATCGGCGCGATCCACTGGCGGCGGCGAAATGACGGTACGGCCTCCAGCCGAAACGCCGGTGGCGCTCAAAAGCGGCTATATGCCGGCGCTGTCGACGCTGCTCATGAAGCCGCGAAAGGCGCGGGCATGCTTCGTCCTTGCCCATGGCGCCGGCGCCGGCATGGCTCACCCGTTCATGGCGGATGTGGCGGCCGATCTATACCGACATGGCGTCGCCACGCTGCGGTTCCAGTTTCCATTCATGCAGCGAGGAAGTCGACGGCCGGATAGTCCTGTTATCGCGCATGCGGCGATCCGGGCGGCGGTTGCCGAGGCCCCCCGGCGATGCCGTGGTCTGCCGCTCGTCGCCGGCGGCAAATCCTTCGGCGGCCGCATGACATCTCAGGCGCAGGCGGAGAAACCGCTGGCTGGCGTCGTCGGCCTCGTTTTCCTCGGCTTCCCGCTGCATCCTGCGGGCAAACCATCGACCGCGCGTGCCCAGCACCTGAAAGACGTCCAAATCCCGATGCTGTTCGTCCACGGCACCCAGGACAAGCTCGCGGAGCCTGCGCTGCTGCGCGGCGTCGTGAAGCGGCGGCGATCACTGGCCACCGCGCATCGCGTCGATGGCGCCGATCACGGCTTTCACGTTCCGGCCCGCAGCGGTCGGACCGATCGCGAGGTCGTGGCCGACATCGCGGTCGTCGTCTCCGAATGGATTGGATCGCTCGGAAACTGACCGGTCACCGTCCGGACCCATTCCGTGGCCTCGCTGTTGTCCTTCGACAATCAACGCGGAGAGCCCGATGTCGACGGACCGGTTCAAGGACAAGATAGTGATCGTAACCGGCGCCGCGTCGGGCATCGGCGCAGCGACAGCGCGGCGTTTTTCCGCCGAAGGCGCCCAAGTTGCGCTGGTCGACCGCGACAAGCCATCACTGGAAGCCGTAACGAAAGACCTGCCGTCTGACCGGACCACCCATCACGTCGTCGATGTGTCGGACTCTGCGGCGGTCACGGCGATGGTGTCCGAAGTTATCGCGCGTTTCGGCGGACTGAACGTGATGGTCAACAATGCCGGCGTCCACGCTGGCGGCGCCCCCGACGAGATAACCGACGACCAGTGGCGGAGGTGATGGCGCCCGATGTCGACGGCGTATTCTTCGGCTGCCGGGCTGCCATCCCGCATCTGACGAAGACCAGGGGCTCCATCGTGAACACGGCATCGGTGTCCGGCACCGGCGGCGACTGGGGCATGAGCCCCTACAACGCCGCCAAAGGCGCGGTCGTCAACCTGACACGCGCGCTTGCGATGGATCTCGGCAAGAAGGGGGTCCGCGTCAATGCCGTATGCCCTACCCTCACCCGCACAGGCATGACCGCCGACATGATGGACGACGAAAAGCTGTTGGCGGAATTTGCAGAGCGGATTCCGCTGGGCCGCGTTTGCGAACCCGAGGAGATTGCGGCGGTGATTGTGTTCCTCGCCAGCGAAGACGCCAGCTTCATGACAGGCGCCAATGTTGCGGTCGACGGAGGCGTTTCCGCATCAAACGGGCAACCGCCGCAGTAATGAACCAGGTGTGAATTCGGGGTTCGTGCGATATTCCGTCGGCGCCGTGGGTCGAATTTTAAAGAGCGTCCGTAAGAGTTCATACCTGAGAGAGGATGGCCCCGCCGCCCAGCAGGGCGTTCTGTGTCGCATGGAGAGCTTTGCAGCTTGGAAACATCATGAGCGTCGGACTGATCGCGTTACTGGATGATGTCGCAGGTATCGCGAAAGTGGCCGCTGCTTCCGTGGATGACATCGCCGGACAAGCCGCGCGCGCCGGCGCGAAGGCGGCCGGTGTCGTCATCGACGACGCCGCGGTGACGCCGCGCTATGTGGTCGGCTTCGACCCGTCGCGTGAACTGCCGATCGTCCGGAAGATTGCTGTGGGGTCGCTCAGGAACAAGCTACTGTTCCTTCTGCCGGCAGCGCTACTGCTGGACTTTTTGGCACCTTGGGCTGTCACGCCATTGCTCATGATCGGCGGCGCGTACCTCTGTTACGAGGGTGCTGAGAAGGTTGCCGAGGCCGCGCTTCCTGGGCATGCCGCCGATACCGACGGCCCTCGCACATTGGCCGTTGACCCGACGACGATGGAGCAAGACAAGGTCTCCGGCGCCATCAAGACCGATTTCATCCTCTCTGCGGAAATCATGGCTATAACCCTTGCGGCCGTGCCTCCTGGACCGTTCTTCGTGAGAGCAATGGTTCTCGCGATCGTCGCAACCGGTATCACGGTTCTGGTCTACGGCGGCGTCGCGCTCATCGTGAAGGCCGACGATGTCGGCTTGGCGATGGCGAAGGGTGATCTCACCTCGAGTGTTGGACGCACGAAGGCCTGTATCGGCCGCGGATTAGTACGCGGCATGCCGTATTTTCTAAAAGCGCTTAGTGTCGTTGGTACGGCCGCCATGATCTGGGTCGGCGGCGGCATAATCGTTCACGCGTTGGCCGGCTACGGTCTGGCAGGCATCGAACATCTGATTGCATCGGTTGCTGAGCCCGCCGCTCAGGCTTTTCCGGCGCTCGATGCGACAATCGTTTGGATCGTGAGCGCGGCGGGATCGGGCATCTTCGGACTTTTGCTCGGCGCCGCCCTGATACCCGCGGCGAAATACATCGTGACACCTGTCTGGGAGCGGTTACCGCAACCAACCAAAGTCAGGTAAACAACGCACGCCCGCGAGACGTCGAAGACGCATCCGAATTGCGATCGATGCCGGATACCCTAACCGTGCAATCTCGGGTTTGCGTGAGAATTGGCGCCTGCGGGGCGTCCGGTATCGTTCTTGACCAATTATCCCTCGGCACCAACGAACCTTATGCGAAGGGCCGCACGGTTGGCGCCGCTCCTTCAAGTCGTCGATCGCATGTCGCGCAGCTTACAGCCGAGCACAAAGGCGGGAAGCGCCGCACCGACGCCATTGCCTGCGAGGATCACCCAGTCCTCCTTCAGCGCCCCGTAGACGATCCAGGTGCCGGTCCCAGGCTGCCCATCGGGGTAATTCAGGTGTCGAATGAGCGAGCTACCCTAGCCGGACAGCGGAAGCCCTTCTTCATCGATGTAAGAAAGCGTGCTTCATCCCGTTCACGCGCGAGTTCTTTCCCCGTATCGACGAGCCGCGCCACGGCATCATCGGTCCAGCCGACAAGACTTTGGCTAAGGAGATATTCCGTCAATTCCAATTGGTGAACGAGCGTTATCCGGAATCGATACTCAACCTAGGCCCTCTCCGTCCTTCAGAGGAGGCGCAAAACGCGTGAAACGAGCCCCTTACTAATTCCTGCTCGGTCGGCGCGGTCCCGGTCGACCTTCATTGCAGGGTGTCGATGGCGGAGGTTCCGGCAGGTCCGATTTTGAAGCTTGCCGACGAAGTGATTATGTTCCCCCGGCAATAGGGACGCGGCGTGAGCGATCAAACCTTCGATCGCACTTCAAAAGCATCACCAAGCCATATTGGCCATGGCCGCTCGGCACGCATTGCGCGACGTCCGCGTTTCGGGTCTGTTGCGCGAGGCCACGATCTTGAAGACAACGACCTCGATCTGCTCGTCGAGCCGACGCCTGACGTGACCACGTTGTTCCACATCGTAGATTTCCAGCAGGCCGTCGAAGAGCTATTGGGCGTTTCGGTCGACGTCCGAACCGTGGAGGATATCAACGAAAGATTCAGGCCGCTCGTTGCGTCCGAAGTCACGGCTTTGCCTTTCGGATGACGGCTGTGAATGAGAAGTTTACGCTGCAGGAATTTCCGCATCACGCGTGATCGAAGACACGGCCGAAATCGAGAAAGAGCATTTTCTTTCTCAGGACCGACACGGACGGACAGGTTGGTTCTTCGACCGTGCCTCTCCCGCCATCGTCCTGCGGCGCTCCGGGCAGACCGGTGCCCACGCCTCAGGTCACCTAGCGAAGTCGGTGACGCGATCATGCGTCCGCTCGATCGCCCCTTGGCTACAACCGCTCTAGGCCGCCCGCACCGCCGACAGGAACTGATTGACCTGATCGGTCAGATCTCTGGATTGCCGCGACAGCCCCTCCGCGGCGTTCAACACCTGCGCCGCCGCCGCGCCGGAAACGTCCACCGCCTGCCTGACGCCTGCGATGTTCGTGCTCACCTCACGCGTCCCTCGCGCAGCTTCCTGGACGCTGCGGGAAATTTCCATCGTCGCGGATCCCTGCTCCTCGATCGCGGCCGCGATCGCGAAGCTTATCCGGTTCATCTCCCCGATCACGTTGGCGACGTCCTGGATGGCCGAGACGGTATGATTGCTGGCCGACTGGATCGACGTCACCTGTTCCGCGATGTCCGTCGTCGCCCTCGCCGTCTGTTCCGCCAGAGACTTCACCTCCGAAGCGACGACGGCAAAGCCCCTGCCGGCGTCGCCCGCACGGGCCGCCTCGATGGTGGCGTTCAAAGCCAAAAGGTTGGTCTGCGCAGCGATGCTGTTGATCAGCGTGACCACGTCGCCGATCCGTTTCGCGCCGTCCGCAAGCGACAGCGCCGTTTCGCCGGTCTGGCGCGCGTTCTCCACGGCGCGTGCCGCGATATCCGCCGACTGAGCGACCTGGCGCCCGATTTCGGTGATCGACGACGACAGCTCCTCCGTCGCGCTCGCGACCGACTGAACGTTCCCGGATGTCTGATCGGAGGCGCCTGCGACCACCACGGCCTGGCTACCCGCGGTCTGCGCGGTAGCCTCCATGGATCGTGCCGTATCCTCCATGGCGCCCGAAGCGCGCGACAGTCCGCCGACAAGCTCCTGGATCGCCACCTCGAATGTGGATGTCAGCTTCTCCAACATCTTCGCACGACCTGCCTTGGCTTCGCTATCCGCCGCCTTGTCCGCTGCCAGCCTTTCGGCGTCCATCATGCTCGTCTTGAACACCTCGACCGCCGCCGCCATGGCCCCGATCTCGTCGTTTCGACCGGCGCTCGGGACCTCGCCGGCGAGATCGCCTCCGGCCAGTCGCGACATGCTCGCAGTGAGGTCCACGATGGGCTTGCAGATCCGTCGCCGCACCATCACGACGACCGCGACATCCGCTGCGGCAAGAATCGCGAGACCACAGAGGGCCAGGATCAGACCGAAGCCGGCAGACGAGCGCGCCTCTTCCAGCACCTGCTCCGCATTCGCGTAGAAGGCGTCCCGGACGTCGATGATCGCGCCGAGGCCTTTCTGGGACTCGGCGTAGTACGTGTCGACGTCGTGCTCGAACTTGCCCGTCGCCGCGCCGTCCTTCACCATCTTCAGTTCCTTGCCGAACCTATCGACGTAGGCCGCATTCATCTTATCGAGGGCGGCGGACACGTTGGCCGGCGTCGTCGCGACACCGCGCAGCGCCTGCAGGGACGCCAGTATCTGGTCCGAACGGCCCTGGATGCGACTGAGCTCCAGCCGCTCCGCATCGGTCGCCGGCCTGCCGGAGCCGACGACGTTCTTATGCAGGCTCGCGTTCAGACCGCCGACGTCTCGGAGCGTCCAGGAGATGTTCGCCAGACTGGCCTGGCGGTAGGCATCGCCGTCAAGCTTTGCGATCCTACGGACCTGCTCGTCCAGGAGAGAGGTGACGGCGTTGTTGAACACGGCGTTGTCCGCCACGATCTTGCGGCCGGCATCCTTGCGGGCGTCGGCCGGGCCGTCCATCGCCTTGTCCATGGCCTCCCGCAACGTAACGAGTTTGGCGTTCAAGGCGTCGATCTCGTTCGCGATACGCGCGCCGTCAACGAACGGACCCGGAAGTCCCTTACGAAGTTCCAACATCTTGGCGCGCGCGCCATCCGTCTGCTTGCGGTATCTGTCGATCAGCTCCGCCTTCGCCTTCGGATCGATGGTGGCCGGCCCGTACAGGATATTGGTGGCGAAGCCCCGTTCCGAATTCAGGTAACGCGGAATGTCGCCGACGGAGCGGACGATCGCCAACCGCCCTTGCGCTTCGTGCACCCGGTCGAGAGCGGCGTACTTCGTGCCAGCGACGTAGAGGGCAACGCCTCCCCCGACTACCGAGAGCGACACGATGGCGACCGTAAGCAAAGTGCTAATCTTCATTTCGACCGAATGCCTTATTGGTTAATGCCTGGCAAACGTATGCCGCTCCCCTTAATTCGAGGTTAGCTTCGGCAGCTGCCTACGATTTAATCAGCTGTTCACCAGCGTAGACGGTCTCGACGATAGAGCCTTGCCGGTGCGGGGGCGTTGATCACTTCTGCAACTTTCGCGTCATAATCTTCTACCGACCGCAAACATCGCGTTCGGAAGGCAGATGATCCAGACGTTGAGGAAGACGCTCTTGCCACTGGGCGAGACGAGCATACGGAAGAGCCCGGCGCTGTGTCTGGCCTTGGCGGGACTCGGGTTGCTGGCCACCATCACATGCGCGGCCGTGTCTCTCATCGACCATTTTCGCGAACGCGCGCTGCTTAGTGCGGAGCGGGAGTTGTCCAGCACCGTCCAGATGCTCTCCCGCCATTTCGACGAACAATTCGCGGATTCGGCGACGATCGCTTCAGACCTGATCCGGCGGCTAGACATTCCCGGGCTGGGCTCGGCCGATCAGCTCCGATCCAGGCTATCGGGCGAAAATGCCCGCGCCATGATGCGATCGCAAGGTATCTCATACCTCGGGGACGTCTCCATATTCGATATCGACGGCAACATGGTCAACTGGTCCCAGACGTCGCCAGTGCCGAAGCTGAACGTTGCTCAGCGCGGATACTTCAAGCGCTTCACGACCGATTCCTCCGCGCCCGACGTGCTGACGGAGACCGCCCCGAGCCTTCTGACCGGCAAGTGGCACATGATCATCGCGCAACGGCTGCGAGGCATCGACGGGATCTTCGTCGGCGTGCTTGTCCGCCGGATCGACCTGCGGCAATTCGAGCGGTTCTTCGGCTCGATCGCTCCCGGGACTGACAATGCGATCAGTCTTTTCGGCTCGGATGGGACCCTGCTGGCCAGGCATCCCGCGGCTCCGGAAGCAGTCGGCAGGAAATTCGGCACTTCACCGCTGTCGCTGCTGCGCGCCGATCGCCGGACCATCAGAGGTCCAGGAGCGCTGGATGCCGCGGAGCGCCTGGCCGCCGGCGTTCCACTCCAGCATGTGCCGGCGACCGTCGTTGCCAGCAAGACCGTGGAGGCGGCGCTCGAGGACTGGCAGCTTCAGACCCGCGCGACATTGACGGTCGCGGCATTGACGGCGCTTGCGGTCGCCATGGTTCTGGTCCGGATCATAATGCAGATCCTGCGCGATGGCCGGGAGAACCGACGCAGTCTGGAGGCGGAACGTGAGCGCCTGGACACGGCCCTGAACAACATGATCCAGGGATTGGTGGTCTACGACAAGAATGGCCACGTCGTCTCGATCAACCGCAGCTTCTTCGAGATGTTCGGCCTCGACCCCGCCGTGTCCGTCATCGGATGGCATTTCAGGGAATTGGTCGATGAACGGAAGCGTCTCGGCCACTTTCATGGTGACGCGACCGCTTTCTGTGCCGAGGTACAGCAGGCCATCGCCGCCGGTCAGGTCATCCGGATGGCGAGCGTAACCACCGACGGCCGCTCGTATCTGGCCCACAACAGGCCGCTGCGCGACGGTGGCTGGGTATCCACGATCGAGGACACGACAGACCGTACGCAGATCGAACATGAACGCGACCGTAACCTGGCGTTCGTCCATGAGATCATGGACAACATCCCCGCGTTGATCACCGTGAAGGACGCCGGCACCCGAAAGTATCTCCTCGCCAACCGGAACGCCGATCGCTACTTGGGCCTGACCGGCGCCGAGATAGTCGGGCGAACCATATCGGATCTGATTCCGGCGAGCGACGCGGAGGCTGTCTCCGAAATGGAAGACCGTCTCGTCCGGTCGGAAGAGAGCGTGGTCCGAAGCGAGCGGCGTTTCCGGGGACCGGACGGAAAGACGCATTTCCTGAATTCGACCCGCGTAGCCATCCGGGATGCCGATGGGCAGGCGCGCTACATCGTCAGCGTGTACGAAGACGTGACCGAGCGGAAACTCGCGGAAGACCGCATCGCGCATCTCGCGCACTACGATGGACTGACCGAGCTACCCAACCGTGTTCTATTCCGCAGCCAACTGGAGGATCTCTGGCTCGAGACCGGCGACACCCGACGTTCCGCTCTCCTGTACATCGACCTCGACGGCTTCAAGGACATCAACGACACGCTGGGTCACGACGTGGGCGACCGTCTCCTGCAGCAGATCGCCACACGTCTACGCAGCTGCCTCGGGGCCGACGACCTCATCGCCAGACTCGGGGGCGACGAATTCGCCATCGTCATGCGCATGGCGATTTCGCGCGAGAATGTTCTGGAAATGGTTTCCCGGCTGCATGGCCGGCTGCGTGAGCCATTCGATATCGGTGGGCATCGTCTGTCCAGCGACGCCAGCGTCGGAATCGCCTTGGCCCCGGACGACGCCAGCGACATCGACGAGTGGATCCGACATGCCGATCTCGCGATGTACGCCGCCAAATCGGACGGGCGCCGGAGCCACCGTTTCTTTGAGACGACCTTGACGGAACGGGCCAGCGCCCGCCTCGTTCTGGAACACGACCTGCGGGATGTGATCGCAGACGGCGGACTCGAACTGCATTATCAACCTATCGTGGACGGGAGCACCGGGGCCGTCGTCGCCTGCGAGGCTCTCGTGCGATGGCGCCATCCCGTCCGCGGGATGATATCGCCCGCCGAATTCATTCCGGTCGCCGAAGACGCCGGTCTCATCGCGGATCTGGGGGAGTGGGTGCTTCGGACCGCCTGCGCGGAGGCGTCGTCATGGCCTCCAGAAGTCTGCCTCGCAGTCAACGTATCGCCTCTGCAATTCAGATCGGCTTCGTTCGCCTTGACAGTCACGTCGTCCTTGATGTCGACCGCCTTCAGTCCGAGCCGTCTCGAAATCGAGGTCACAGAAGCCGTTCTGATCAAGGACGACGACGTCGCTCTCGGCGTTCTGCACCGACTGCGGGAGATGGGCGTCGCGATCGCACTCGACGACTTCGGAACTGGTTACTCCTCGCTGAGCTATCTGCGCCGTTTCCCCTTCGACAAGGTCAAGATCGACCGATCGTTCGTAGCGGATCTGGAAACGCCGGGATCCGCTTCGATCGTGCGGGCGGTTCTCAGCATCGCCGCGGCCTGGGGAATGACGACGACCGCCGAAGGCGTGGAGACCGAGCGGCAGCGGGAGATGCTCCGGGAATTGGGATGCGACCAGATGCAAGGCTACCTGTTCGGACGCCCGGTCTCCGCGCCCGTCATCGCGGAGCTGCTCGGCGCAGGCCGGGTCTCGGTAGAGCAGACAAGACGCAGGCATAGCCCCTCTCGTCGGCACACAAGCCCCTGAAGACGCTGGAGGAGCTTGGATGTCAGGCGTTCCAAGGATATTTGTTCAGCAACCCGCTACCCGAAGCACAGCTTCGCCAGTGGTTGGAGATTCAGCATCTGATGGTCGGCGCCTCGTCTGGGTCCGACGTTAGACGCGCGGTGCGATCGCCTGAGCCTCCTGCGGCAGGTAGAAGTCATGAGCAAGCGATCCTTTCAGATCGGTCCGAGGAAGACGAGCATCACCGTTGAAGATGACTTTGGGCTGAAGTGGCGCGCGACTTGGCCGCCACTGCCGTCGCCGCGGCCCGTGAGTTTCTGCAGCCGTCGCTGAGTAAGAGAAGCGCGCGGGGCTCAGCCTCGACATACACGCCGTCGCTCCAAGCTTGTCGCCCGCTACGTCCTATGTTTTCGCTCGATCGCGCCGGAAGCAACATAGTCGGCTCGAACCTGTCGCACGCCCGGAAAGGTCAGTCCGAGGGTGACTGCCCGCTTCCTGACGGCCCCCGTAGCTCGGCCGAGCGCGGCGCTGGCTCGCATCAAGGTCGCGCCCTTAGCCGCTAGTTCTCGTAGCCGATCATCTTCTTCGGGCTTCCAGCCGCCAAGTGCCATGCGGACATCATACCCCGCGCGCGACCAACAATCGAGTCAGGCAAGCGGCCCGGCCGCGTGGGCGTCACCAAACCGTCAGGCGATTGGCACGCATCCGCTGGGGTGGACGGCGCGCTTCGCAGAAAGGCTACGACTGAAAGGCAGAAAGGCTCCCGAGAGTCGATTTTTCTCTGACCCGATACCTTCAAAATTTACGCCCTTCCCGACCAAAGCTGATATCAGAAGGGAATGCCTAATAGAGTTAGCTATCTAAAAGCTCGATATTGCCGCGCGGTGCTGAGGACAGCGCGGAATAGTCCGGAAGATGATGCCCGTCGATTGGTCCATGCCTTAGCCACGGAAACACCTACGGCGGGCACCTCTCCCGCGATCGGTCGTGCCGAAGGTCTGGCGTTGGCCGGACTGGTGAAGATGGCAGAACGCGTTCAGGATCGCGGCCCGGCCTCGATTGCGAGCCATTGGGAAGAAATCAACGCCTTGCTCGAACGCTGGATCGCTGAGGCTGCCCTTCAGATCGACAAGTAAATCGGTGGTGTTCTGAAAATACTCCGCATCCAAGTGGACTGAGCAGTTCGACGACGGGCGGCGCATACGCGTCCTACCCATCATGCTGCGTCAAGAGCCGTCAGCCTGTCCCAGGTTCCGATAGTGTCCGAGGACCGACAGGCGCAGCGCAGAGGATACATTGTGCCCTTCGTAGCTCTTCACCACGTCTGCGAGGAACTGGACGACGCTTTGGCCACGGCTGCGCGCCAAGTTCTGCACCTCCGCCCAGAACTCGTTCTCAAGACTGACGCTGGTCTTGCGGCCGCCGATTACAACTGATCGCTTCTTTATGCTGGAGCGTGCGCCGAACGGTCGTGCCATCATTTCTTCTCGCGCCGGACACCTTTGAACTTCTTGGCAACGGTCTTCTTCTTGACCGACTTCTTCTTCGCTGCAGCGGATTTGCCCGATGCGGAGCTTTTCGCCGTCTTCTTGGTCGCAGGCTTTTTCGGCGCTTTCTTGATAGCCATGAATTCGCCGGAGCCCTTATCTCGCTTGGTCAGGTGGTCGCGCCGCCCATCGCCGTCTTCGTCTGGCTGCGTTTCTTCACGGCGCCCTTGCGCGCGTTGTCGCCTTTAGGTTTGTTGGTAGCCATCGATCAGCCTCCTGTACTTGCGGTAGTTGCGAAACCCGCTTCTTTCAAACCGGTTCCATACTACCTGGAAACCATCTATCCTCACGCCTCTCAAATCCGCCATGCGGTGGAGATCGTCGCGAAGCCTCCCCGGCTTCGCCGCGGCTCTACGCGGTGGAGTTCCGCGACGTCCGCGTTGCGACCCAAGCAGCAACCGCCAACAGCCGAAGTGCGACGTTGGGTAGTTCGACCTGACATCTCACGTTGAGGGAGAGCCGACAGTCGGGCTATGCGCCGACACCATGCCGGTCTATCGTACCTTCTCTATGCGCGGACGCTTTGCTCGCCGAGGGAACGATATGCTTAAACCCAGACCGTCCCCGTTGAGCGACATCGCGCAGCGTGACCGATTTCAGATCCTGATCGACGCCGTCAAGGATTACGCCATCTACCTGCTCGATGCCGAAGGCTATGTCGCGACTTGGAACACCGGAGCCGAGCGCTTCAAGAGCTATTCGGCGGAAGAAATCATCGGCCAGCACTTTTCCGTATTCTACACGGATGAAGATAGAGCCATCGGTCTACCCGGCCGCGCGCTTGCGACGGCCACAGCGGAAGGCCGCTTCGAGTCGGAAGGGTGGCGTATCCGGAAGGACGGCACCCGCTTCTGGACCCATGTCGTCATCGATCCGGTCTATGGCGCAGCCGACGAAGTCATCGGCTTCGCGAAGATAACGCGCGACATATCGGAAAAGCGCGCGATCGACGAAGAATTGCTTGCCAGCGAACGCAGGTTCAAACTTCTCGTCCAGGGCGTCAAAGACTACGCTATCTACCTCCTCGATCCGGACGGCCACGTCACGAACTGGAATGCGGGCGCCCAGGCCATCAAGGGCTAAGCCGAGATCGTCGGCCGACACTTCTCCGTCTTCTACACCGATGAAGACCGTGCCAGCGGCAAGCCCGCGCTGGCCCTTGCGACGGCGGTGAACAGCGGCAAGTTCGAGGGCGAAGCCCAGCGCGTACGCAAATCCGGCGAACATTTCTGGGCTCACGTGCTGATAGACCCGATCCACGACGACACCGGAAAGCTGGTCGGCTTCGCGAAGGTCACAAGGGACATCACCGAGCGTCGGATCGCTCAGGAGGAACTCGATCGTTCCCGCGAGGCGCTGGTGCAGGCGCAGAAGCTCGAGGCAATCGGCCGCCTGACCGGCGGGGTCGCTCACGACTTCAACAACCTTCTCACCGTCATCCGCGTTTCGGTCGATTTCCTTCAGCGGCCGGACCTCTCGGAGGAAAAACGCGCAAGGTACGTGAAGGCGATAGCCGACACGACCAGCAGGGCGACCATCTTGACCGGTCAGCTACTCGCTTTCGCGCGGCGGCAACCCCTTGCCCCGGAAATCTTCGATGTTGCGGAACGATTGCGCGATCTGGATCAGATCATGCGCACTACGGTGGGAGGAATGGTCGAACTGCAAGTGGAGCACCCGGCCGAACGACTCGCTATCGAGGCCGACCCCAGCCAGTTCGAGACCGCCGTCCTCAACATTCTGGTGAATGCCCGCGATGCGATGCCCGACGGGGGCCGCATCTCGATCCGCATCGCCGCCGCCGTCGCGGTCCCCGCGGTGAGAGGTCATGCCGCCGCCAGCGGAGACTTCGTCGCCGTCAGCATCGAGGACTCGGGGACAGGCATGGATCCCGCGACACTTACGCGGATATTCGAGCCGTTCTTCACGACGAAACCCGTCGATAAAGGGACAGGTCTTGGTTTGAGCCAAGTCTATGGCTTCGCCAAGCAGTCCGGCGGCGAGATTGATGCTACGAGCGAAATCGGCCGGGACACGACCTTCACGCTCTACCTTCCGCGCTCAGACACGGAAACGCCTTCAGGCACGGGCCGCTCGGGCATATCCTCGAACTCGTCCGCACCCGTCGCACGCCGAATCCTGCTGGTGGAGGACAATCAAACCGTCGGATCCTTTGCAGCCGACCTGCTGCGGGAATTGGGACAATCCGTCCGATGGGTGGGCGACGGTCAGACTGCGCTCGATATTCTCCGCGAGGAGGGTGAGTACGATCTGGTCTTCTCCGACGTGGTGATGCCGGGAATGACCGGGATCGAGCTCGCGCGGACGATCCGCGCGGAGTGGCCGGGGATCGAGGTCGTGCTCACCAGTGGCTATAGTCACGTGCTGGCGGACGAAGGCACTCACGGTTTCGACCTTCTCAAGAAGCCCTACTCGATCGAAGGCCTGCTTTCCGCTTTGCGCCGAAAGTGATGGTCGACCGACGCGATCGCTTCGCGAAACCGGGCCCGGAGGGTCGACGTGAGATATGCGGGTTACGATCCGATAGCGGGACGTTTCCGATAATCAGCAGTCCGCTGCCCGCACCCGGATCTCTAGCGGTTGGTCTTGATTTCCGAAATGACATCTGCGAATTTTTGGCATCGTACATCCGCGTCCCGTCATGCCAAAAAATCGGACTCCCGCCTGCTCCAAGTGCCAAGCCGCCACCGCGTGGATTCGGTCAATACCGGGCACGCCGGGCTTTGTCGTTCACGCATATGAATGCCCGCGCTGCGGCTTTATCAGCACTCAGATTGAACCGGTTCCGCTAGAACAGGCCGGGGGTGGCTCGAAGGCGGATTGAAACCGCCGAGCCGATAACCGTGCCGGACCGGCCAAAGAAATTGACCAAGGAGATGCTCGGCGCTTCGGGATACGACGTCCCGCGAAGATGACGTGTGCCGGGCCGGGCACGCCACTGCGACCGATTCACTTGTGTGGTGCAAGACGGCCTGGAGGCGCTGTCGGGCTTGCCTAACCTGGCTCCGAATGCCGCAAATCCAACAAGGACGCACAAGCTACATGGCCTGCACCATCGCATGGCCGTCGGGGAGCCAATCGTCGGGAGGCGCGCCGCGCGGCGCGATCAGACGGCGCCGGAGCCAGTGACCCGCTCAGTAAGTTGACCTCCAACTAGGCGGAACCACTTCCTGCCGCGCTACGGTCGCGACGTGACGTCCGTCGGCGTCTACCAGAGTGATAGCAACTGGCCCATCTGTTGCCCCGACAATTGCTGCTGCAAGCAATTCCCTTAGGCCGAGATGAGCCTCTGTCAAAGCTGCGTCCCGGTCGATGAAATCAGCACCGTAAAGATCGAGGTGCCTGCCGCCTCGATCGTACTCGACGTGCAAACGATAGGTTGGCATGGCAGCTCCTTCTCTCCGAAGATTCTACCGGAGAAACGTCAAAACCTTTGTCTCTTTCCCGACCCCAATTGCGTTCTTTTCGCGGAATGTTCGGTGTTCAACGCGCAGCAGCGGTTCCTATTGCGAATGTTCGCAGGCCGGTACTATAGTTGATCGCCGGCAGGGGAGAATTTCAGTCGGAAAAAGTATATTGAGTACCGGCACCAGCCGCCGAGCGCCAATGCCGGCGGCTTTTTGCTGCAGCACGCAAAAGTGGCCTGCTGCCATCGACGGTGAAGGTCCGCTCGAAGGCAAGCCTCGGCAGGACCGTCTTGCGAGTTTGCAGGGGTGGAGAGGATGGCTGCTTCACCGTTTAGGGCGACGGATCACTGGCGCCCTTTCGCTTCTCTCGTTCGGGTCCTGGCCAAAGGGAACTGAACAGACAGTCGTTTTCGTCGAGCTATTCGGAGCCGAATTCAGCAGCAGCGATTTTTGCCGCGACCGTGAGTTCATGCAGGGTACGGCGTCCCGCTTCCGCGCACTCGACGATCTTCTCGCCGATGCGCTTGCGCGCTCCGTGATCCGACCTGAGATTTATCGGGAGACTTTCACAGCCCCGCTCAAGCGCAACTTCCATGTTTGCCTTCGTACGATCGTTGAAGGATTCAACAAAGAACATCATCGCCTCTCGCCCGTTGGTACGGCGAGCCCCGGCACGGAGCCGCCCTTTCCGTGAGATTAACAAATCGATCGGTGTGCACCACCGCGACCTATGGTGCATCGCAAAGGAGGTATCGATCAGCGATGAAAGGCGGTGGCTCCACCGGAAGATGCAACGGCGCCACGGATCTTCTCTATCGCCCTCTCTTCGATCTGGCGTACGCGCTCCCTTGAGATGCCCATTTCGGCGCCGAGCTCATCGAGAATCAACGGGTGAGCGGTGAGCCACCTTGCACGAATGATGCGCTGCTCTCTTAGGGAAAGGCCGCACAATGCCTGTTCGAGCGCTTGCCGACGCCGAGCGCTATCGCTCCGCTCCGCGTAGGATTCCTCCACATCCATATCGTGAGTAAGACGGTCCTGCCATTCCATGCCGTCATCGTCGTCATGGGGCAACGTCGCGTTCAAGGATATGTCTCCCTGGAGGCGCCGATTCATGTCAACGACTTCGCTTTCGGGCGCGTCCAGACGTCGCGCGATGCTAGATACATGCTCGGGCAGCATATCGCCTTCCTCGAGCGCCCCTATCCTGCTCTTGAGTCGGCGCAGATTGAAGAAGAGGCGCTTCTGGGAATTGGAGGCGGCGACCCGGACGATCGACCATGATCGCAGAAGGTGTTCGTGGATTGTCGCCTTGATCCACCAGGTTGCATACGTCGCGAGCCGGAAGCCGCGATCCGGGTCAAACTTTTTGACGGCCTGCATCAGTCCGATATTGCCCTCCGAGATGAGGCCGGAGATCGGTAACCCATAGCCGCGATATCGCATAGCGATCTTCGCGACGAGACGCAGATGGCTGGTCACCAACTGGTATGCAGCCTCTTCGTCGCCGTCTTCTCGAAGCTTTCGCCCGAAGAAAACCTCCTCCTCCGGCGTCAGAAGGGGAAAGCGTTTGATCGTGTTCATGTAGCGTGTGAAACCGTCCCCCGAATCCAGGGCGGGAAGAGCCGTGGCGGCCATTGTCGAACTCCGTGATGCGCGTCAAAAGAAAGCCCACGCGCCGAATACAGGCGCGCGGGTTTGGAGCCACCGTCAGGCGGCCTTCGCCTCCAGTTGTTCGAAGCTGCTGCTACCCGGCTGTCCGATCGGAATGCTTCGCGGCTTCATGGCCTCTGGCACTTCACGCATCAGACCGATCCGCAGCAAACCGTTGTCGAAGTTCGCCTCGGTGACCTTGACGTGGTCGGCCAGGTTGAACTGCCGCTTGAAGCCGCGCGCCGAGATTCCTTGGTAGAGCAGATCGCGCTTCTGCTCGTCCTTGCGGCCTTCGACCGTCAAAACGTTCTGCTCGGCCGTCAGGGAAATGTTCTCGGGAGAGTAGCCAGCCAGTGCGAGCGAGATGCGGTAGCGGTCATCGCCGAGACGTTCGATATCGTAGGGCGGAAAGCCCTCCTCATTGGAGCGCTGCGTCGCGTCCAGAAGATCGAAAAGGCGATCGAAGCCGATGCTCGAGCGCCAGAGCGGGGCGAAGTCGTAGTTTCTCATAGCCAAATCCTCCTTTGAGCAAGATGGGTATGAGCAGACGCCGGACACCACCGGCGCCCGCCTCCGTCGGACCCTATGGGCGTCCGACATCCGATATCTAGAAAAACTCGCAGCGCGATTTCAAGGGCCGACCTAAATTTTTTCGAGGCTGCATATCCTTGCGGACTGGGTCGAACCGTGCGTTCCGGATCTGCGGTCGCGCAACCATTCGGTAGTTGTTTTTTTGTCGTTTCCGAAATCTGCAAGGCTGAGAGAGCCGGCGGGATGGCGGTGAAGATCGGTCCGCGCATCACGTCGCAGGACTGTTCGGCATGCGGGTCGAAGGTAGTGAAGACTTTTGGCGGAGCGGGCCCACCGCTACGCCTGCGGCTCGACGCTTGATCGCGACGTCAACGCGGCGAAGAACATAAGCAGCGGGCCTTCGCGGCCCACGGGCGCGGCAGGGCGCCCGGGGACGTCAACGTGGGGAATGAGCCCGAGCGTCGTCCCGGAAGCGCGGTGTCCGAAGCGGCTTGGCCGGCTCGGCCCGAACCAGGATATCGCGTGGTACACACGATAATCCGAATGGCCGCTGAATGTTTCATCCTTCAAGGATTGGAACCGGGCGTGTTCGAAGATGTTGGAAGGACCCGTCACCAACATGTGAGGATTTGCATGAAACCGATCTCCAATCTCATCGTAGCCGCCGCTCTGCTCGCGTCCGGAGCCGCTTTCGCGCAAAACCCGCAGGCCAAGGACGGACCGAACATCAACGCCGTCAACACCGAGCAGAAGAACTCCAACGCTCCAGTCGCCGGTCGCAACTCCTTCACCGAGGGCCAGGCCAAGTCGGCCATCGAGAAAGCCGGCTACGGCAACGTGACCGAGCTCAAGAAGGATGACAACGGCGTCTGGCGCGGCAAGGCCTCCAAGAGCGGTGTGACGAGCAGCATCAGCGTGGATTTCCAGGGCAACGTGAACGCGGCGAAGTAAGGAAGAAACATCATGACCTCGACCATTTCCCGTCTGTACGACAACTACTCCGACGCCCAGGCCGCCGTGACGAAGCTCGAGGCCGCCGGCGTTCCCCATTCCGACATCAGCATCGTCGCGAACAACTCCGACGGCTGGTTCGACGGCAAGAAGGACCGTGACGGCGACGGCGTCGACGACCGTGCCGAAGCGGCAGGTACCGGCGCTGGCGTCGGTGCCGGAGTCGGCGGCGCGGCTGGTCTGCTCGCCGGCCTCGGCCTGCTTGCCATCCCCGGTCTCGGACCCGTCGTGGCGGCCGGCTGGCTGGCGGCGACCGCGGTCGGCGCCGCCGCGGGCGGCAACCGGCGGCCTCGTCGGCGCGCTGACGGAAGCCGGCGTCTCGAAGGACGAAGCTCCGCTCTATGCGGAAGGCGTACGCCGCGGTGGCTCGCTAGTGACCGCCAAGGTCGCGGACGGCGACAAGGCTCGTCTGGAAGCCGTGCTGGACACCTCCTCGGTGAACCTCCGCGACCGCAGCGCCGCTTGGCAGAAGAACGGATGGACCGGGTACGATCCGGCCGGCCAGCCGTACGACGCCGAAGAGGTCCGAAAGGAACGGACTTTGTACCGCTGAGCCACGATGGCCCGCTTCGGCGGGCCGTTTTTTTGGCGGGACAATGATGGGGTGGAGGAAGATGGTGCGCGCGGCACGACATGTGGGAACGGCCGGCTGGTCCGTCCCGGCATCGCGCGCAGGCCCCTTCCCGTCGGAGGGCAGCCACCTGGAACGCTACGCATCACGCCTTTCGGCCGTGGAGATCAACTCCTCGTTTTCGCGATCTCATCGACGGGCAACTTACGAGAGATGGGCACGGACCGTAAAACCTGATTTCAGGTTTTCCGGGAAGGTCCCCAAGGCCATCACGCACGATCGGGGTCTAGTCGATGCCGAAACCCTTTTTCGGGCTTTTGCCGAAGAGGTAGCAGGCCTGTCTGGGAAGCTTGAGGCCGTGCTTGTGCAACTACCGCCAAAATTGGCTTTCGACGCCGACATCGCGAGAGGGTTCTTCGGACACGCTTGCTCGGTTCTTGCCGCTGCTGTCGTCGTCGAACCCCGCCATGCAAGCTGGTTCACCCCGGATGCAGACGGGCTACTCAAACGCCTGCGTGTGGCCCGCGTGGCCGCCCACCCCGTGCTTCACGGCGACGGCGAGCCCGGAGGATGGGACGGCTTGATGTACTACCGTCTGCACGGCGCGCCGAGGACGTACTACTCCGACTACGACGAGGCAGCGCTCGATCGCATCGCCGAACAACTGGGTCGGAGCCCCGCAGTTTCCAAATGGTGTATTTTCGACAACACCGCGGCAGGCGCGGCGCTGGGAAACGCCCTGTCGATCGCCGAACGCCTGTAAGACGACGGAAGGTGCAGGATCTCGCGGATTCGTGAATCAGGCTCCAGCCGCGCTTGGATGCCCGACGGCGCCTTCCGTTATCGTATCCCACACTTCTATTGAGCTACAGCCAGGTGAACGAAAGCCCAAGATTTTTCGGCGCGCTTGATTTTTGGCAAGAACTGACCGTCCGTCTGCACATGCGGCGCTTATGGTCATCTGATGGAAACGCGAACGCGACTATCGTGGCTGGTCTTCGGGTTGACCAACGCCGTCCTCTTCGGCGCTGGCATTATCATCGTCTTGTTGGTGCGCCCGCTGGCCGAACATTCGAAATATTTCATTCCGTTAGTCGTCGTCCTCAGTTTCGCCCTGGCATATCCGATCGCGTGGTGGATCGCGCCATGGATGCGAGCCCGCCGAGAGCGACGGTTTTCGACCCGACAGCCTGAAATCTAGCCGGCATCCGGCATGCCTGGACGGCACACAGAAGCCACCGCTCGAGCATAAGCTTCCGACGGAGCTGTCGGTGAACTGTGTCACTCATCGGTGTCCCGTGCGACGAGACCTACCATACGGCATGCGTAGACAGCCAAACCGCGCAGAAGCAAACGGCAACGCGATCCGAACGGACCGCGTTGCCGCCGGGCACAGGCCGCTGCTGAAGGTCCGTGCGCGTGAGCGGTCACCTATTGTCCAGACGTCACGGGTGGACGGCGATCATCTGGCGTTTTCGTTCGTAGGCCGTCTGGCCGACCTTTCGCTTCCGGGTGAAATGGATCGCGCCACCGCGGCGCGGCGGAGGGCCGTCACCTCCGTCGAGGGTCCGCAGAGCCGCGAGGACGTCGCCAATGCGCACTTGACGGTCGGAGCCGGGGATCTGGCGAAGCCACGGCTTGCCCTCGACAGCGAATGCGTCCGAAGCCCAAGTGGCGAGGATGCATCGCTTCTGCAGGACATCCAAAACAGGATTGGCGAGAACTTCCCGCGGGTGGCTGAAGGTGCTGGCAAGTAGGGAATTCGCGTGGATATCGTCGTACTCGGACATGGCGGACGTTGTCATGTTTGGCCTCCTTTCTCCTTTCGTTGGGGCGACTGCCATGTGGGAAAAGCCGAGGTCGTGATCAATACCCGCCGAAAGGAATTTCGACGCGCCGACGGCAACTACGTCACGGTCGTCTAATGGTCCCGCCTCCCGCGATCGGACCGAGCGCACCATCGATCGCGCCGCCTTTCCCGTAGACCCCGCTGAAAACGTGTGAGCGGCACGCGCATCGGAGCGTCTGTGTAGATCGGCAGATCCCGGGATTGTCCCTCCGGGCCGTCGGAAGGAACTGAGCGTCCTTCAACGTCTCCGGTCGTTACAGGTTGTTCGCTGACCCGCCGCTTCATCTTCGCGCCTCCACGCCGCAGGGTCGGTGCGGTGTCTGGCTATGGCTTCGTCGTGGATGTACTGTAGTCCAAGAAGCTGCGGGCGGCCGCAAGCTTTACGACAGGAGTTTTGAGCACGTGCCTCTTCTAGACGAAAAGCTTTCTCCCATTCTGAGCGAGATCGTTCGGCGCAACGCCGGTGACGAGGAGTTCCATCAGGCTGCTCAGGAGGTTCTCGAAAGCCTGGGTTCGGTCGTCGCCCGACACCCCCAGTACCTGGACAAGGCCCTCATCCAGCGACTGTGCGAACCTGAGAGGCAGATCATCTTCCGCGTTCCGTGGGTGGACGATGCCGGAGAGGTCCGGATCAACCGCGGCTTCCGCGTCCAGTTCAACTCGGCGCTGGGTCCGTACAAGGGAGGCCTTCGTTTCCATCCATCGGTAAACATCGGAATCATCAAGTTTTTGGGATTCGAACAGACCTTCAAGAACGCGCTGTCGGGGCTTCCCATCGGCGGCGGCAAAGGAGGCTCCGACTTCAACCCGAGGGGCAGGTCTGACGACGAGATCATGCGCTTCTGCCAGTCGTTCATGACCGAGCTCTACCGTCATCTCGGGGAGTACACCGACGTTCCCGCGGGAGACATCGGCGTGGGCGGACGCGAGATCGGATTTCTCTTCGGCCAATACAAGCGGCTGACCAACCGCTACGAAGCCGGCGCGATGACGGGGAAAGGTCTCGTCTACGGCGGCTCCCGCGCCCGCAAGGAAGCGACGGGCTACGGAGCGACCTATTTCGTGAATAGCATGTTGGCGACGAAGTCGCTCTCGTTCGACGGCAGGCGCGTCGTGGTGTCCGGAAGCGGCAACGTGGCCATCTACGCCATGGAGAAGATCGCCGAATTCGGCGGAAAGATCGTGGCTTGCTCGGACTCGGCAGGATACGTCGTGGACGAGGACGGCGTCGATCTCCAGCTCGTCAAGGAGATCAAGGAGGTCAGACGCGAGAGGATCGAGGAATATGTCCGGCTGAAGGGCTCCCGCGCACGCTTCATCCAAGGCGGATCGATCTGGGACGTTCCTTGCGACGTCGCCATGCCATCGGCCACGCAGAACGAACTCACGGGCAAGGATGCGGCGACCCTCGTCCGCAACGGCGTCGTCGCCGTCGGCGAAGGCGCCAACATGCCCTGCACCCCCGAAGCAGTGAGAGCGTTTCAGGACGCCGGCATCCTTTTCGGGCCGGGAAAGGCCGCGAACGCGGGAGGCGTGGCGACGTCGGCGCTCGAGATGCAGCAGAACGCTTCCCGCGACAGTTGGACCTTCGACCAGACGGAAGCGAGACTGGCGGCCATCATGAGCGATATCCACGATCGTTGCGCCGAGACGGCCAACGACTACGGCGCGCCGGGCAACTACGTGCTGGGCGCGAACATAGCGAGTTTCGTCCGCATAGCCGAGGCCATGGACGCGCTTGGGGTCATCTGACGCCAGCGCCGACCGGCGACACGGGTGCCTGCCCGGGCCGCCGCCGGCACAAGGTCGGGCGACGGTTGCGTGAACGCGGATCTCGGCATCGTCTTCTAAGCGGGCGGCCCCAGAGCCATGTCGGCGGCACGATGGCCGGAGCGGACGGCACCTTCGATCGTGGCTGGCAGGCCCGTATCCGTCCAGTCTCCCGCCAGAAAGAGATTGCCGAAAGCCGTGCGGGTCCCGGGACGTCGAGAGTTCTGCTCCGGAACGGCCGCGAAGGTCGCGCGACGTTCGCGGACGATCTGCCAGGGCGGGAGAGCCGCGTCGATTCCGCAGATCCGCCGAACCTCGTCCCAAAGCGCGGCTGCCAGAACATCCCGGGGCATCCCGTTCAGACGGTCGCCGTTGCTGACCGTGACCGACAACCGATCGTCGTACGTCACCAGCCACTCGACCAGTCCTCCGATGACCCCGACGACCGGTGATTGCCCGGCCGTGGGAGCGATCTTGAAATGAGCGCTGACGATCGTGCGGAATTCGTCGGGCGCGCGGAGATCGGGAATCAGAGGCGCGACGACCCAGGGCGGCGCGGCCATGACGACGACGTCGGTCCGGCCCACGGCGACATTCCCGTCCGCGAAAACCAGGCCTGCGACCCGGCTGTCCCGAAAACCACAGGCCCTCAGAGCATGCCCGTAGCTGATGACCGCTCCGCGGCGCTTCAACGTCGCGACGGCGGGGTCCACCAGGACGCGGCCGAGCCCGGGTCGCGCAACCAGCGGGCGGCACGCTACGCCTCCCGCGACGATGCTTTCCCTCAGAATGCTTCCTGCCAGTTTGGCGGAGCCCTCTTCGGGATCGACGTTGAGTGCGGCGAGAAGAAACGGGTGGAGCAATCGATCATGAAGCGGCCCAGTGCAACGCACGACGTCCCCGACGCGCCGGTCCTCGCGGTTGGCGACGAGCGGATAAAGCCGAAGATATTCGGCGATGCGGGTATCGGGCACGCGCCGGCGTCTGTCGAAGATCCACGTCGGAAGGCGCCCCCGTCCAAGATCGATGGTCCAGCGTTTCCCCGATCCCAGCTCGACGAACGGCAGTCTGGCGGTGTCGGGGCCGACAAGACCGTCGAGAGATCCGATGGATCGCGCGTAAGCAAGAACGTCGACGTTTCCTGACAGGATCAGATGGTTTCCATTGTCGATTTCCATCTCCAGCTTCGGGTCGAAATAGGAGCGACATCGACCGCCGGCCTGCATCGTCGCTTCGTGGACATGCACCGCGTAGTCGTTCTCCGACAGACGCAGGGCGGCGGCGAGCCCCGCCAAACCTGCACCGATCACATGGGCGATCCCCGACACCTCTCATTCCTCCGGGTTGCCCGGCCGCCTTCGTGCGGCCGCTTCTCCTCGAGGACGAAAACTGCGGCCGTAGCGTAGCCGTCGGATCGATGCAGGCATCGTCATCTGACCAGCACGTTCCTGAACTGCCACGGGTCCGCGGTATCCACGTCGTCGTCGAAGATGCCGGGTCGGCCAGCCAGAGGGTGCCAGTCGGTATAGTATCCCCGCAGCTTTCCCAGATACGGCTTCTGGATCTGCAGACAGCGGTCGAAATGCATCTCGTCCGCTTCGACGATGCCGGCGGTCGGATTCTCCAGCGCCCAAACCATGCCGGCGATCACCGCCGAAGTGACCTGAAGTCCTGTCGCGTTCTGGTAGGGCGCCAGTCTGCGCGCATCGTCGATCGAGAGCTGCGACCCGTACCAATACGCATTGTTGGCGTGCCCATAGACGAGCACGCCGAGTTCGTCGATACCGTCGACAATCTCGGTCTCGTCCAGAATGCGCGACGCTCCCTGCATCCGCCCCTCCGCGCCCAGCAGTTCTCCTACGGACAGCATGGCGTCGTCGGCGGGATGATAGGCATAGTGGCATGTCGGTCGGTAGACGACCGCGCCGTTCTCCCTCACGGTGAAATAGTCCGACAGCGAGATCGCCTCGTTGTGCGTGATGAGAAGACCGTGTTGGGCCCCCGGTGTCGGACACCAGGAGCGTACCTTCGTCGCGGCACCCGGGCGGAGGAGATAGATCGCCGAGCGGCAACCGGTCTCGTGCGTCCGGGCCTCCCGAGGCCTCCATCTCTCATGCGTGCCCCAGCCCAGTTCGGCGGGCTGCAGGCTCTCCGACACGAATCCCTCCACGGACCAGGTGTTGACGAAGACGTTCGCGGGTTTCGGCTTGTTTGAGCGTTGGGTGTCCCGTTCGGCTATCTGGATTCCCTTGACGCCGAGCCTGCGTGCCAGCCTTGCCCAATCCTCGCGGCTTTCGGGCAGCCGCAGGTCGAACGTCAGATCGTGTGCGAGATCGAGCATCGCTCGCTTCGCGAGCCATGATACCATCCCGGGATTGGCACCGCACGTCGATACGGCCGTCACTCCGCCGGGACTTTCGCGTTTCGCGGCAAGCAGCGTCTCCCGCAGCGCATAGTTGGTGCGCTGCGCAGGCGTGCTCTTCGTGTCCGAGTAGAAGCCGGCCCAGGGCTCGACGACCGTATCGATGTAGAGGGCACCGATCCTTCTCGTCAGACGCATGAGATCCACGGAGCCGGTGTCGACGGAGAGGTTCACGCAGAAACCCTGACCGCCGCCCTCAGTCAGGAGAGGCGTAAGGACCTCTTCGTAGTTGTCCTTCGTGACGGCCTTCCTGATGAACCGCACGCCGTGCTTCTTCGCGAGTTCGTCGTCCGCTTGAGGGTCCACGATCACGAATCTCGATTTGTCGTATTCGAAGTGGCGCTCGATGAGCGGCAACGCGCCCTTGCCTATCGAGCCGAAGCCGATCATCACGATCGGACCAGTGATGCGTCCATGTATCTGTCGTTCGGTCATCTTGAGAAACTCCATTGAAATGCAGCGCAACCGGCGGCGACGTCGAGCCGCCCGGTCGCCGGATGCGGTCACGATCGGGAAAGCGGAATGGCGGCCGTAACGACGATGGTTCGTCGCACTCCGCGTTCGTCCGCGAACTGGATGGCCTGTCCCACGGACATTCCGAGCAGGCTCGCGCCGAGCGGAGACAACACGGAGATCCTGCCCGCCGCTTCGTTCGCCGCCTCGGGAAAGACGAGTTCGACCGTCATCTCCTCGGACGAGCCGACGTCGCGGAATGAAACCCTGCAGTTCATCATGACGAGACCGCGCAACACCCGCGGCTCCAGAAGTATCTCGGCTCGTCCGATCTCGTTCTTCAGGAATGCGGAAGCCCGCGGCTCGACACATGAGCCGTGCTCGGCGACGTTCCACAACAAGTCGATTTCCGACGCCTTGACCGCGATCGGGGGAAGCCTGGGATCCAGATGGCTGATCATCATTCCTCGCATGTTCGTCGTCATGCCATGTCCCATCGACAGGCGTACGTCGTCTCCAATCGCAGCTTTCGCGACGCACGCGGAGACGACGCCCCGCGATGAACCGTGGGACGCGGCAAGACGGAAAGCCGACGCGCAAGCCGACCGGAGCGGTCGGTAGGCTTGGGAAGGCCGTTTATTTCTGGGAAGTCGTTCGCAACACACCCGTGACCGTCCGCGAGGACGGCGACGGGCTAACTCCGGTTTTGGAGACGTCCTGCTCGAAGCAACGAGCGATATTTGCGAAGATGCGACATGGTGCGAACGTAGCGCCGCGTGGAAGGAAGTCAACTCCACCCTCGCGACACTCCGTCGCGCATGTAATTCGCTCCACATCTCGGTCGGCGTCCCTCTCGACCTCAACGACGAGATTGACATCGCGAAAACTATGCCTAGCATCATGGAATGATGTCTATCGTGCCCAGCTTCGACCGGCTCTCCGGTCTCCCCGCGGCTGCGGACTAGCCGCCGTCAAAAGCGCCTCCTGCGAGGCCGCGCGGCGACACGACATCAATTCTCTGAACGTCACATATGTAAATCCAGATACGCGCGCGATCCGTGCGAAGCCCGGTGGTACCGGACTTCTGCGGGAGCCAACGGAATTGAAGGGTGAACGGAAATGAACCAAGTCGATGATAACGGTCGGGGCAAGGCCTCTCCTTCCCGACGCCTGAAACCGAAGATCTCGATCACTGCGAGCGATCATGCTCGATTGAGATCGTTGGCAGAGGCCGCCACGACCCGAATGCCGGACGTCGCCGATTGGCTGGCGGATGAACTCGACAGGGCGCGGATCATCCGCGACGAACGCTCGACGTCCGGCGTGGTGCGCATGGGCGACGGCGTCGCGTTCCGCGACAACACGACCGGCCAGGTGCAGACCGTGTCGCTCGTCTACCCGGACGAAGCCGACATCACGCTCAAGAAGATATCCGTGCTGACGCCGATCGGAGTCGCGTTGATCGGCATGTCCGCAGGGGAGTCGATCAGTTGGCAGACGCGGACCGGTGAGGTGCGCGATCTGACCGTGACCGAGGTGCTTCCGAAGTAAGGCTCCGGAGTCACCGATGTCGCTGCGGCGACATCGGTGACGAGGCATCTTCCGGAGACCCGGATCTCCGCCTCGCTATCCGAGAAGAAAGACGGCAACCGCTCCGATCGTCGCGACGCCGATGACGGCGAGAGTCCAGGCGATCAAGACCGCTCCGATTGCTCCGTGCCTTCTTTCCACTTCGGTTCACCTCTCCTTCGTCGCGGCCCATGACGCAAAAAGGCAGGCGGCCGCATGCCTCGGAAGGTAGCACCCATCCGTCGAGGGGGCCAACCTTCGGCGGCGTCGCGCGAGCGTCCGCGACGCAGGGCCTTGTCGCCACGGAGACGGATAGCGAACCGACCGGGCGGGTAGACATGCCGGGACGTCAGAGTCGGCGACAGCAGGGCTCTTCTCCGCCGATCCCTCACCATCGCATTCGAAAGGTAACGACAATGAACCGGAGCTTTGTCGCGTGCTCGGGATTGCTCATGACCTGCTTCGCCGGGTTCGTGAACGCGGTCAGCTTCAAGGAGTTGGGCGGCTTTTCATCTCCTTCGCGAGCGGCGCCAGCATCTCGATAGGCGTGGACCTCGAGCATGGCGACCTCGAAGCATGCTATCGGGCCGCCATTCTCGTCTCCGCGTTCGTGGCGGCCGCCATGATCGGCGGCATGACGAAGATCCGTCGCCCATATCTCCGATGCGTCGTCCTGCTCGCGGCGGAAGCCGCCCTGGACCGCCGCTCTCAATACCGTGTTCGGCGATCCCGGGGTCTGCAATACGATGGCTATCGAGTGACGCGTGGGGTGGTGATGTGGGTCGGTATCTGGAAGATTGTATTATATCGTAGGGGAATTTCAGGCCCGCACGCTGGACTTCCGCGGCCTCACAGCGAACGTCTGGACAGATGCGCGATCTCGCCGATAACGCCGCGGCGAAAGGTCAGCACGCAGACCACGAAGATCACGCCCTGGATCACCGTCACCCACTGGCCAAAGCCGGCCAGATATTGCTGCATAGCGATGATCACGAAGGCGCCGACCACCGGGCCGTAAAGCGTCGCAAGACCGCCCACCAGCGTGATCAGCACGACTTCACCCGACATGGTCCAGTGCACGTCGGTGAGCGAGGCGTTCTGCGCCACGAACACCTTTAGCGAACCTGCAAAACCGGCCAGCACGCCCGACAGGATGAAGGCCATCAGCTTGTAATGATCGGTCTTGTAGCCGAGCGAGATGGCGCGCGGCTCGTTTTCGCGGATCGCCTTCAGCACCTCGCCGAACGGCGAATTGGTGGTGCGGAAGATGATCAGGAAGCCGATCAGGAAGCCGACCAGGATTACGTAATACAGCGTGGTCGGCTTCGACAGGTCGAACAGGCCGAACAGCATGCCCTGCGGAATGCCCTGGATGCCGTCTTCACCATGGGTGAACGGCGTCTGCAGATAGAGGAAGAAGATCAGCTGCGACAGCGCCAGCGTGATCATGGCGAAGTAGATGCCCTGACGGCGGATCGCGATCAGGCCGGTGACGACGGCGAGCACGAAGGCAGCCACCAGACCGAACACGATCGACAGTTCCGGCGACAGCGGGCCCATATTGATCATGAACTCGCCGATCAGCGGGACCTTGAAGCCGATGGTGCCGACCTTGGCCATATGCGCGGTGACATAGCCCGCAGTGCCCATGAACATCGCGTGGCCGAAGGACAGCAGGCCGCCGTAACCGATCAGCAGGTTGAAGGCGCAGGCGAACAGCGCGAAGCACAGCGCCTGCATCACGAAGAACGGATACAGCCCGGAGAACGGCACGGCCGCCAGGAGGACGGTCATGATCACGAAAGCGATCATCTCGTCCTTGGTGCCACGGGTCTGCGTGGTGGGGATCGAATTGTCAGTGATGGTGGTCATATCAGGTGGTCCGTCCCGTCAGGCCCGAGGGTTTCACGAGGAGCACCAAGACCATCAGCACGAAGACGACGGTGTTGGAGGCCTCGGGGTAAAAATACTTGGTCAGGCCCTCGATGATGCCGAGGGTGAAACCGGTGATGATCGATCCCATGATCGAGCCCATGCCGCCGATGACGACGACCGCGAACACGACGATGATGAGGTCCGCGCCCATCAGCGGGCGAACCTGGTTGATCGGTGCCGACAGCACGCCGGCCAGCGCCGCCAGACCGACGCCGAGGCCGTAGGTCAGCGTGATCATCAAAGGCACGTTGATGCCGAAGGCGCGCACCAGCGTCGGGTTCTCGGTCGCTGCGCGAAGATAGGCGCCGAGGCGCGTACGCTCGATCAGGAACCAGGTGGCGATACAGATGACCAGCGAGAAGATGACGACCCAGCCACGATAGATCGGCAGGAACATAAAGCCGAGATTGACGCCGCCTCTGAGCGCGTCGGGGATCGCGTAAGGCAGGCCCGACGAACCAAAATAGTTTTGGAATACGCCCTGAATGATCAGCGCCAGACCGAAGGTTAACAGCAGGCCATACAGGTGATCCAGCGACGCGATCCATTGCAGCATGGTCCGCTCCAGGATCATGCCGAAGACGCCGACGATGATCGGCGCCAAGATCAGCGCAGGCCAGTAGCCGATGCCTGCCAGATTGAGGAGGAAATACGCCACGAAGGCGCCCATCATATAGAGCGCGCCATGAGCGAAATTGATGATGTTGAGCATGCCGAAAATCACCGCGAGACCGAGACTCAGCAAGGCATAGAAGGAGCCATTGATGAGCCCGACCAGCAATTGGGCGGACAGGGCCTGGAGATTGAATGTCATGATATTCCCGTCCTAAACGCCGAGATAGGTGTGTAGCTTGTCCATATTCGAGGACAGCTCCGAACTCGCGAATCCGTCCACGACCTGGCCGTGATCGACGATGTAGAAGCGATCGGCGACGGTGGAGGCGAAACGGAAATTCTGCTCGACGAGCAGGATGGTGAAGCCTTCCGACTTCAGCCGCGCGATGGTGTGGCCGATCTGCTGGATGATGACGGGCGCCAGACCTTCGGTCGGCTCGTCCAGCATCAGGAAGCGCGCGCCGGTGCGCAGGATGCGGCCGATGGCCAGCATCTGCTGCTCACCACCCGAGAGCTTGGTGCCCTGGCTGTTGAGACGCTCCTTCAGATTCGGAAACAGTTCAAAGATCTGCTCGACCGAGAGACCACCCGGACGGATGGTCGGCGGCAGCATCAGGTTCTCGCGCACGTCGAGGCTGGAGAAGATGCCGCGCTCTTCCGGACAGAAGGCGATGCCCTGCTTGGCGATCTTGTCCGAGGCGGCCTTGATGATCTCGTTGCCTTCGAACTTCACCGAGCCGGTGCGCTTGCCGATGATGCCCATGATGGACTTCAGCGTCGTGGTCTTGCCGGCGCCGTTACGGCCGAGCAGCGTGACCACCTCGCCCTGCTTCACGTCGAAATTGATGCCGTGAAGAATGTGCGATTCGCCGTACCACGCCTGCAGGTCGCGGACTTCGAGAACGGTTTTTGCGTTGGCAGAAGAAGAAGCCGGAGCGGCCGTCAAAGTATCAGCCATGTCCGGCTCCCAGGTAAGCTTCCTTCACGCGTTCGTCCTTGGTGAGGTCGGCATAATTGCCTTCCGCCAGGATTTTTCCGCGCGTCAAAACGGTGATCTTGTCCGACAGCGTCGAGACGACGCTGAGATTATGTTCGACCATCAGGATGGTGTATTTCGTCGATATGCGCTTGATCAGCGCGGCGATCTTGTCGATGTCCTCGTGGCCCATGCCGGCCATCGGCTCGTCCAGCAGCATCATTTCCGGATCGAGCGCCAGCGTGGTTGCGATCTCCAGCGCGCGCTTGCGGCCATAGGCCATCTCGACCGCCGGGGTGTTGGCGAATTCGGACAGGCCGACATCTTCGAGCAGTTCGGCGGCGCGCTGATTGTATTTGTCGAGCACGCTCTTGGAGCGCCAGAAATCGAAGGACGCACCGTGCTGACGCTGCAGCGCGACGCGGACATTCTCCAGCGCGGTCAGATGTGGAAATACCGCCGAGATCTGGAACGAGCGGACGAGGCCGAGACGGGCGACGTCTGCCGGCGCCATCGCGCTGATGTCCTTGCCCTTGTAGAGAATCTGGCCCTCGGAGGGCTGCAGAAACTTGGTGAGCAGGTTGAAGCACGTCGTCTTGCCTGCACCGTTTGGCCCGATCAGCGCGTGAATGGTACCCTTGCGAACCTGCAGATTGACGTCGCGAACGGCGTAGAATCCCGCAAATTGCTTGGTCAGTCCGTGGGTTTCGAGGATGAGATCGTCAGTCAAGCAAACACACTCCAGCACCACGATCGCTCGGAGAACGTCGCGGACATGTCGATGGGACGTTGTGGATCAAGAGCGGACATCGGATACATGCCGATGTCCGCTCTTTTTCATCATCAGATGACTTACTTTTGGGTGACCAGCGGGCAGCCGCCCTGATCGAGCGGACGGAAGGCCTGCTCCGCGGGAATCGTCGCCAGCAGCTTGTAGAGGTCCCACTCGCCCTTCGATTCTTCCGGCTTCTTGACCTCGAACAGATACATCGGATGGATCTTACGGCCATCGACGCGAACGCTGCCTTTGCCGAACACCGGATCGTCGGTCGGCATTTCTTTCATCTTTTTCACGATCCCTGCGCCGTCCTTCGTATCCTTGTTGGCTTCGACGGCCTTGAGATAATGGATCATTCCGGAATAGACGCCGGCCTGCGCCATGGTCGGCATCTTGCCCTTGAACCGGGCAGCGAAGCGCTTCGAGAACGCCCGCGTGTCGTCGTTCAAATCCCAATAGAAGGACTCGGTAAGAACCAGTCCCTGCGTAACATTGAGCCCAAGGGCGTGAACGTCATTGATGAAGACCAGCAGTCCCGCCAGCTTCTGGCCGCCTTGCGTGATGCCGAACTCGGCTGCCTGCTTGATCGAATTGACCGTGTCGGCGCCGGCATTCGCGAGACCAATGACTTTAGCTTTCGAACTTTGCGCCTGGAGTAGGAACGAGGAGAAATCCGACGTCGACAACGGATGGCGTGCCTGGCCCAGCACCTTGCCGCCGGTCTTTTCGACAGTGGCTGCGGTGTCCCGCTGGAGGGCATGGCCGAATGCATAGTCTGCCGTGATGAAATACCAGGTATCGCCGCCGCGCTTGACCATCGCGCTTCCGGTTCCGTTCCCCGTAGCCCAAGTATCGTAAGTCCAATGGATGGTATTGGGCGTGCAAGCCGTTCCCGTGAGATCGGACGAGCCGCCGCCAGAATTGATGAAGACCTTGTTCTTGTCGCGCGTCAGCAAGCTGAGCGCCAGGGCCACGGAGGACGTCGGCACGTCGATGATCATATCGACACCGTCCTGATCGTACCATTTCCGTGCAATCGACGTACCGACATCCGGCTTATTCTGGTGATCCGCCGACACGATCTGAACGTTCAGTCCTTTCTCGGCAGCCTTGAAGTCTTCGACTGCCATCTGGGCAGCGACGATCGAGCCCTCGCCGCTCAGATCTGCGTAAAGGCCGGACTTGTCATTCAGTACGCCCACTTTCACCGCAGTCTGCGCGTATGATGTGATTGGCATCATCGTTACTGCGAGCGTACACATGAGTTTCTTGACGTAAGATTGCTTCAACATTGGTCGTTTCCCCTCATTCTCGCTGAGTGTGATTAAGTCTGTACGGCCAGAGCCGTCGCGATCGGCTCAGGCGCCGATTCCGTCTAGTCGTCCCGCGAGACGACCAAGGCTTTCGAAAAGGAAGTAGTCACCCCAGATCAGTTCATTCGCGAGGGCGTTGTTGTGGCGGACGTCGAAACAGCCATCGCCGAGGATTCCCTGAGGACGGCGATCCGTGTTGCCGACAGGTGTGAGATGTCTGTCCACGAGCGCGCGCACCGTGCTCTCGGCGTGATTTCGGAAGCGGAGTCCGTCCTCCCCACGAACAAGCTGGCCCAGCCCCAAGAGAGCCGAAGCGGCGATCGCGGTCCCCGACGTATCGCGCCAGGTTGCTGGAGTTACCGGAGCTGAAAAATCCCAGTATGCGACGTAATCGGCTGGAACGTTCTTCATCCACCATTCAGCCGTCGCCGATGCGTAGTCGAGCAGTTTTTGCTCATTGGGGGCGTTCTTCGCGGACAGCGTATAGCCGAGCATTGCCCACGCCTGTGCGCGCGTCCAAATCGAGTCTTCCGCAATTCCTTTGTGGGTGTAGCGACGCGATACTCGCCCTGTCCCGGGATCGAACGTCGCAGACTGGATCACTGAGGCGTCCGCTTGCACGAAAAACTCGGCGCTCTTCAGTGCATGAGACAACGCCTTCGCATACAGGTCGTCACGAGAACCGGCGCGAGCCGCCCAGAACATCAATGGCGACGCGATGAGGCCATCGATATTGGCGTCGTAGTCGCCAACGCTGTGTGCCTCCTCCGCCTCGTTTCCGAGAGGAATGATGCCCACGCTATCAATGAATTGTTGTCCGAGTGAAACGGCCGCGTCCACTGCGATCTCGCGACTATGGCCATGCGCAGCGGTTTCAGCCCCCATGACCGCAGCCGGATAAAATAACAGGCCGCGGAACACGGTACGGCTTTCGACCCGGCTTTCCAGGCGCCGAAGCCAGGCTTCGGCCGCGGCGCCGTAGCGGGCGTCACCAGTGTATTTGCCCGCCAACCACAGCATGCCCACCCAAAAGCCACCGGTCCAGAATCCGTCTGGCGATGTCGTCCAAACGCCAGTTTCCGGATTGCCGATATTTGGAAACCCGTCGAGATTCATTGCGAGCGTCTGATCGATACGTCCAAGCATCCGTTCGATCGCTGCGTCCCAGGACGGTGAGACTGAATTGTGCGCTGATGTGCTCATGGAGAACTCCCTATTTGGTCGCGCCAACGCTATCCGAGCGCGGATCGCTCTTGAGCGCTTCTGACTTTTTCAATGCGTTGATTTCGTCTTCACTGAAGCCGAATGACCGAAGCACTTCTTCGTTGTCCGCCCCCATCCATGCCGGGGCACGGCGATAGGTTGCAGGCGTCCGCGAGAGTTTGACGGCACTGCCTGCGACTTTCAGTTCTCCGTGACCCGGAACGTCGATTGACCAGATCGAACCATTCGCCTCCATTTGCGGATGACTGAGAGTGTCGGGAAGCCGATTGATCGGCGAATACAGAATGTCTACGCCTGCGAGGCGCTTGGTTACCTCCGCCAGGCTCTCCTGCGCAAAGAGCGGCGCAAACCTCTCGTGGATGCGCGCCTTGCTGACGATCTGCAACTCGACGGTTCGGAATTGCTCGCTCTCGCTCATATCCGGAACACCGAACGCGTCGCACAGCAACCGAAGAGGATTGTCGCGAAATAGCGTCAGCACGACGATCCAGCCGTCCTTCGCGCGAAACACCATCGATTGCCGGAGCCAGCTTGTGTCCGTGCCATGCATTGTCTGACTGGCGATTTCTAGAGTCTGCATTCCGACAGCAACCTCGAGCAACGACGTCGATACCGCCTGCCCCATGCCGGAACGCCCACGCTCGATCACCGCCGCCAGAATCCCTTGGGTCAGGGAAAGCGCTGCCGAATAGTCCATCAAAGGCGTATTATTGAGTTTCGGTTGCTCGTCAGGATCGCGGCCACTCATGGTGAAGCCGCTGAAGGCCTGTGCCAGCATGTCCTGCCCAGGCAGCTTCGACATCGGCCCTTGCTGGCCGAACGCATATCCACCAGCAAATATCAGCTTCGGATTGCGCTTGGCCAACTCATCGTAACCGAGACCGAGCCGCTCCATCACCCCCGGCCGGAAGTTATGGATCAACACATCTGCCTGATCGATCAACTTCAACAACGTAGCCTGTCCGTCGGGCTGTTTGATGTCGATGCACACCGTGTATTTGTTCCGGCAGAGCGCGGCGTAATAGCAGCTCATCACGCCCTGCTCGTTCGCGACAGGATCGAGAGTTCGCAGAATGTCGCCCGATCCAGGTCGCTCGACTTTGATGACTGTCGCACCGAAGTCCGCCAGCATCTGCCCGGCAAGCGGCACTTGCATCACCATACCAAGCTCAATCACCGTGATACCTGCGAGCGCGCCAGACCGTTCTTCCATGATCGTTTCCTGCAACTTACCTACTATACGGACAGTATGTACTATGGTCCACTCGACGACGGCAAGGGGTTTGATCTATGAAGCGAAGAAGCGAAGGAGACACGCATGCTAAATGGTGGAGTAAACAGCTGGACGATCCGTCAGGTCGCCCTGGAGCGCCTCTCAACATGCAGCGACAGGCCGTTTCTCTCGCAGTGCGGCAATGAATTCGAAACATACGGGTCGTTCATCGAATCCGCGGCGAAGCTTGCAAACGCGTTCCGGGCTATGGGGATAACGACTGAAGGTGCGGTAGCGATCCTGTGCCCCGAAAGCGTTCCGCATCTTCACGCATGGATGGCTTGCGCATTACTCGGCGCCACCGAGGTGCCAATCAACCCGACGCTTCGCGGAGAGCCGTTGCAGCACATCCTCCGAACAGCGCAGCCGACCGCTGCCATCGTCAGTGCCGAGTTGCTTCCTCATCTGCTCGAAGCCGCGTCAGCGATCACCAGCTTGCGCGGACTGGTCGTCGTTGGATCACCTCTTGCGACCGCCGCTCCGGGGCACCGGAACGCCGTCAGCTACGACAAAGTCATGGAGACAGGGACATCCGAAATTCCGGATACGTCCGCGACGACCTCAAATATTGGATCGATCATGTTCACCAGTGGAACGACCGGTCCCGCGAAAGGCGCCATGATGCCGAACGGCCAGTTATGCATGATGGCGCACCAAGTCATCGACGTCATGAGGATCACCCGCGACGATGTCTTTTATGGAGCGCACCCCCTCAACCACATTGCCGGGAAATACATGGGGGTCCTTGCAACGTTCATGGCTGGCGGAAGGATCGTGCTCGATGACGGCTTCAAAGCCGGGTCGTGGCTCGCCGCCGTTCGCCGTTATGATGCGACAATCAGCATCGCACATGGTCCAATGATCGAAATGATCTTTGGCGAGCCATCGACGCCGCTGGACGCCAAGCACAATCTGAGGCGATTGATGTGTTGCCCGATGCCGCCCCATCTGGCTGACGCGTTCGAAGCCCGCTTCGATCTGAAAACCGTTGACATGTGGGGCATGACCGAAATTGGTTGCCCGACATGGACATCGCTTGACGCACCGAGGGTGCCACGATCTTGCGGACGGGTGCTGACCGACTACTACGATTTGCAGATCGTTGACCCCGACACCGACGCAGCATGTCCGGCGAACCAGGCAGGCGAGATCGTCGTGCGTCCTCGCCACCCTTCGACGATCATGCAGGGCTATCTGGGAATGCCGGAGGAGACCGTTCGCGCCTGGCGAAATCTATGGTTCCACACGGGCGATCTAGGGTACCTCGATGAGAGCGGGAACATGTTTTTCGTCGATCGGCTAAAGGAGCGTATCCGGAGACGATCCGAGAATATCTCGGCATACGACATCGAGACTGCTGCGCTCGGATTCGCGCACATCCGCGAGGTCGCCGCCGTTGGCGTGCCGTCCGAATTCACGAACGATGACGACATTAAGTTGTGCGTGTCTTGCGAGAAGCCCTTCTCACCCGTCGATCTGATTGCATTCCTGACCACGAAGCTTCCTCATTTCATGATCCCTCGCTACATCGAGATCATGGAGGCCCTTCCACGAACGCCTACCAATAAGGTCAGGAAGCGAGCACTGAGCGAAAGCGGCGTTGGCCCCGATACCTGGGACCGCAATCGTGCGAATGTCCGGCTACGGGATTTTTACAAGGACTGAAAGGGATTGACCCTGCCGTACATACGCCCGTTAGCGGCAGAACGGATGCAGGCCGTACTCTCGACACGTACATGGCGGAAGGATTCGCGGCGTGGCGAGATAGCAGCGGCGTTTGCGACCGCTGCTATGAGGTGGCGTCGATGCAAGCATCGTCGGCAAGGGCGACGACGAGCCTTTAACCGACGTATGGCTTCAGGCTGTTTGTGAACAACTGGCGCAGGTCGTCTTCGGTAAGCGGACGCCCGTTGGTCGCGGTGGAATGGTCCTCGAAAGCCCATTTGACCAATGGTTCGCAGTCATCCTGCGTAAGCCCCATTTCAGTGAGCGATGCAGGCAGGCCGAGATCGGCGTTGAGGTCCACGATGGCTTGCGACAGATCCGCTCCGGCAGAGAGCCTCATTGCTGCACGCAACGCTTCGTACTTCCGCTCGCAGGAGGATGCATTGAAACGAAGAAGATGCGGGAGAATGACGGCGTTCAGGCATCCGTGGTGCAGCTTCTTCGTCTTATGTCCGCCGAGCGCATGGGACATCGAGTGAACGCCGCCGAGTCCCTTCTGAAAGGTCATTCCCCCTTCCAACGCCGCCATCATCATCTCGCTCCGGGCTTCGATGTTTTTACCGTCCTTGACGGCGATCTTTAGGAAGCCCATCGCCCGTCGCAAACCGTCCAACGCGATCGCTTCGGCGGGTGGATTGTCCTTTGGGCTGAGATAGGTCTCGATGCAATGCGTGACGGCATCCATACCGGTCGCCGCCGTGAGGAACGGAGGAAGGCCCAACGTCAGTTCCGGATCACAAACAGCAACGTTCGGAATGAGATGCGGAGAGATGAAGCCCAGCTTGCGTCCATCCGAAAGCGTGATGAGCGCCGCGCGACCGACCTCGCTTCCGGTGCCGGCGGTTGTGGGCACGGCGATTACAGGCGGCTGATCGGCGGTGATCTTGGCAATTCCTCCGAGGATCGCCGCGTATTGAGCGAGCGGTTCCGGATGCGAGACCAGCAGAGCCGCCGCCTTTGCAAGATCGAGCGACGAGCCGCCGCCGAACGCGATGATCGAGTCGCAATTTCCTGCTTTGAACTGGTCTCTTGCGGCCAGGACCGCGGCTTCCGTAGGGTTTTCGGGCGTGCCGTCGAACACCGCCGTCGCTTCATCCAGCCGAGCGGCCTTCATGAACGTATCGAGCAACCCGACGGCGACGATCCCCTTGTCCGTCACGATCAACGGCCGCGAGACGCCCAACAGCTTTAGCTCTTCCGGAATGAGTCCACTCGCCCCGATCTCGAACTGGATGCGCGTCAGGTAGGTAATCAGGCCCATCTTCTTCTCCTTTGAAGGCATTTCGTGCAGACGCCGAGGCGTACAGACGCAGCTCGCGCAGCAGCGCACGAAACAATGAAATTCGCAACTAACATACTGACCGTATAGTATGCAATCGGATTATACGAATTCCCGACGCTTCCGCGGCGTCATCAACGCCGCGGATGCAAATCCGCTGGCTCGATCAGTTGGAGGGCTCGATACCGTGCAGGAAGGTCGTCCATACTGTCCGGACTAACTTTCGCCCGTCGATATTCGCACCTCGACGATGCCATTCCAGCATCATTCCGTCGTTCGTTGCGACAATCATCGATGCGAGCTCCTTCGTGGACGTAGAAGCAATTTCACCCCGCTTCTTGCCCGCTTCCAGGATGGCTTCGAGCGCGGAGTAAATCTCGTCATATATCTCGACGATCCGCTTGCTGATCGCGTCGTCACGATCGCGGAATTCGATTGACGTCTTGATGAGGCAAAGCAACTTTTGGGGCTGCTCAATTCCATTCAGCGAACTGAACCGAAAGAAGCCTGCAATCTTGTCCGTCGCCGAGCCCTCGATTTTATGGACGTGATCCAGAAGTGGCGAGACAACGGCCTCGCGCGCGTCTTCCAGCAAACCGAGCAAAAGCCGCTGCTTGCTGTTGAAATAAAAATAGATCGACCCCTTTGTGAGACCCGCGGCCCTCGCGATCTCGTCAAGCGATGTCGCGTGATAACCTTTTGCGACGAACAGTGCGAAGGAAGCCTCCGAAAGACGACGGATGCTGTCTTCGCGCAGCTCCAGATTCGTCGCGGGTTTGGGCGACTTCGGTGCTCGCTTTTTGGTCGTCGTCCCGCGAACCACCGGAGTGGCCGCCGTTTTCGATCGCTTGCTGGCTGTTGCTTTGAGTGGAGCTGGCACTTTGGTCCTGTGAGTGTCTCGGTTAACGATGCGAAGCGTCACCATCAAAAAATCGTACGATACAGTAGTCCGTGCGGATTGAAGCCCGCAAGTGTTACGGCTGCTCAGGCAGCCACTCTTGCGAGCGACAGCGTCGCGGACGTGCGACATCGCCCGTTCGCTCCATCGCGGACCGACGACGGAAAGCAGCAACAAATGCGCCGGGAATGGACCGCAAACTTGCGGGATATCCGGCGTTTACGACCTTCAGGCCTGCCATCCACTTTATCATCCTTGGTCCGCGTTGACAACATACCATCCGGCTAGTAAGTGGCGAGATAGCGATTGCAGTTTCGAGTGAAGGTTGCCGCGGATGCTCGCGCATGATGCGACGGCGCCCACCGTATTCGGCAAACGAAGGAATCGCTATTTCATTGGGAGTATGACAGTGACCATCACAGGCGAACTTTTTATTGGCGGCACGCGCGTTCGAGGTACTGGAGGCACCCTGCAGGCTCGGAACGCTTCCACCGGCGATATTCTGCCTGGTGAGTTCAGCGCGGCTTCAATCTCGGAACTGGAGCTTGCGGTCAAACATGCCGATGAAGCCTTCTACGCATTTCGCGAGATCGATCTGCAGCGCCGAGCACACCTTCTCGACGCGATCGCAGAGAATATCCTCGAACTCGGCGACGAACTCGTTACTCGCTGCATGGCCGAGACAGGTCTTCCGCAGGGGCGAATCGAAGGCGAGCGCGGGCGTACGGTCGCGCAATTGCGGATGTTCGCCGATGTGGTGCGCCAAAAATCATTCCTGAACGTTCGAGTCGAGACCGCCCAGCCGGATCGCAAGCCTTCGCCGCGCCCCGACTTGCGATTGCGCAACTTGCCGCTCGGTCCGGTAGCAGTTTTCGGAGCCAGCAATTTCCCGCTGGCGTTCTCGGTCGCCGGCGGCGACACCGCTTCGGCTCTCGCGGCCGGTTGCCCGGTCATCGTCAAGGCTCATTCGGCGCATCTCGGAACGTCCGAACTGGTCGGACAAGCGGTTCAGAAGGCGATTACCGAACTGGGCCTACCCCTTGGCCTGTTCGCCCTCCTGTCCGGCTCTGGTCAGGTGGTAGGCGAAGCGCTGGTTGCGCACGAGAAAGTCAGGGCTGTCGGCTTTACAGGCTCCCGGCGCGGCGGGACTGCGTTGATGAAAATCGCCGCCGCCAAGCGCCAACCGAGCCCGGTCTTCGCGGAAATGAGTTCCATCAACCCCGTGCTGCTTTTCCCGCGTGCGCTTGAGACCAACGGCGAAGCCATCGGCGGCGCGTTTGCCAATGCGCTCACATTGGGCTGCGGACAGTTCTGTACGAACCCCGGTCTTGTCATTGCGATCGAGGGCGCCGCGCTGGAACGCTTTATCGCGAGTGCTGCTGCATCCATCGAACAATTCCCGCCAACACCGATGCTCACCTCATCTATCCTCGAAAGCTACCGCGAGGGAGGCGAAGCCCTAGCGTCGCAAAAGGGCGTTACGCGCGTGACCGCAAGCTGTTCCGTGGAGGCCGGACGAGCTTCCGCTCATCTCTTCCGGACCACGGCAAAGTCGTTCCTCGCCAACCCGGCGCTGCATGCCGAAGTGTTCGGCCCAACGTCTTTGATCGTCGCAGCAATGGATTGGAGCGAGGTCGAAACGGTGATCGCATCGCTCGAAGGCCAACTCACCGTGGCTTTGCATATCGAAGGCGAAGATCAAGAGCTCGCCGCAAAGATGCTGCCGCAGCTCGAGTGTCTAGCGGGCCGAATTCTGGTGAACGGTTTCGGGACCGGCGTGGAGGTCGGAGCGGCTATGGTCCATGGCGGTCCTTATCCGGCGACATCGGATGGCCGCAGCACGTCGGTGGGCAGCCTCGCAATCGAGCGATTCCTGCGTCCGGTCTGTTATCAGGATCTCCCTGCAGCCCTCTTGCCCCCGGAATTGCGATGACGTGCTCCCCCTCGCGCGCACGTGCGCGTCGGACGTTGATATCTACGCAAATACCGCTGCGTCCACCCCATCATCGGAACATTGCTTACTGACTGAACAGTATGTAAAATTCCAGTCGAAAAAAGAACCTTGTAACTGATTGGCTTTGAGGAAACGAAAATGAGCAATGCGCACGATTACCAGGAATTCCGCTCCAACCTTCGGCGTCTGGCTCTCGACAAGATCGAGCCCCACGCAGCGGCCTACGACCGGGAAGTAAGGTTTCCGGAACAATCGCTTGAAGCCTTCAAGCAGCTCGGGCTGGTCGGCTTGGCATTTAGCGAGACAGCGGGCGGTCAGGACGGCGATGTCCTAGCGCAATGCATTGCGCTCGAGGAAATTGCGCGGGTCTGCGCATCATCGTCGTTGACGCTGATGGTGATCTGGGCCGGTCTCGTGCCGATCGCCAAGCATGGCAATAAGGAATTGATCGAGACGGTAATCAAGCCTGCGATGGCCGGTGGAACCGTCGCGTCGATCTGTTTGACCGAACCGCATTGCGGATCCGATCTGTTCGCATTGAAGACGACCGCGAAGCGCGAGGGCAGCGACTGGGTCATCAACGGCCAGAAGCGCTATATCAGCAATGCCGGACGCTCCGACTGGTACACCGTACTCGCCCGCACCGGAGAGAAGACGTTCGGCCTGTTCTCCGTTCATAAAGACGATGCCGGCTTCTCCGTCGGCAAGAGGGAAAGCAAGCTCGGGATCAAGGGCAGCCCGACCGCCGATCTGCATTTCGAGAATTGCCGCATTCCTGCATTCCGGGCCATCGGCGACGAAACCAAAGGTTATGACTACATCAGCGAGTCCCTTACTTGGACCCGAGCCCTGATCGGAGCTCAGGCTCTCGGTATCGCCCAGGGCGCGCTCGACCAGGCCGTCAACTACACCTCCGAGCGCCAGCAGTTTGGCCAGATGCTGTCGAAATTCCAGATGTTGCGCGGCATGATCGCCGACATGGCGACAGCGATCGAGGCTGGAAGGACGCTGCTTTACAGCGCCGCGGAAGCCATCGACGAAGGATACCCGGACGCACGCAAACTTGCATCGATGGCTAAGCTGTTCTGCAGCGACACCGCAATGAAGTCTACGGTCGATGCACTGCAAATGCACGGCGGCGCGGGCTACATGAATGACTTCCCCATCGAACGAATGCTCCGCGACGCAAAGATCACGCAGATCTACGAAGGCGCTAACGAGATCCAGAAATTGATCATCGCCAAGGATGTCTATGATCGCAACGCCGAGCGTTCGAAATAATACCCGCTTAAGAATGAACGAGATTTTTTCAGACACGGCGCACCGGCGGAATGCTGCCGCGCCGTGCCGAGGCGCTTTGTGAGAAATGTATCATGGCAACTGAATCGAGCAAAAAATCCGCTGGCCGCCCATTGGACGGCGTTCGCGTCATCGACCTGACCCGGCTGGCTCCGGGTCCCTACTCCACTATGCTTCTCGCCGACATGGGCGCAGAAGTGATCGTTGTCGGCGGAGGAGCCGGAAGCCTTCCCATTGCCGCACTGGCCCGCGGGAAGCGGTTCATCGAAATCGATTTGAAATCCGCCGAAGGCAAGTCCGCTTTTAAGGGCCTCGTGCGTCAGTCCGACGTTTTGATCGAAGGCTATCGTCCCGGCGTCATGGACCGTCTCGGCTTGGGGTACGATGCCCTTCAACAGATCAATCCGCGATTGGTGTATTGCGCCCTTACCGGCTACGGACAATCCGGCCCCATGGCACAAGAGGCAGGCCACGATCTGAATTATGCCGCTGTTTCCGGTGCCATAGGGGCGTTCGGGCCGAGCGGCGGTGTCCCATCGTTTCCCCTGAATCTGCTCGCTGATTTTGCTGGCGGCAGCCTTTTCGCGACGCTGGGTATACTCCAGGCCCTGATCATGCGCGAGCGCACTCAAACCGGACAGTACATCGACGCTGCAATGGTCGATGGCTGTATCTCGCTGATGGCCATGCACTATCCAGATTGGGGACAACCCGTTCTTCAGGCCCCAGGCGACGGACTTGTCGCAGGAAACGCGCCTTTCTATCGCTGCTATCGATGTGCCGACGGGAAGTTTCTCGCCGTGGGCGCTTTGGAGAAGCGCTTCTTCGAGAATTTGTGGGCAGGTTTGGGTATCGGAGATGCGCTTCCGAACCATCTCGATCGAAACACATGGTCTTCAATGACCGAAAGGTTCGAGAAACTCTTCGAAACTCGGTCCCGCGATGAATGGACGGAGCTCTTCGTGAACAAGGACGCATGCGTCACACCTGTGCTGGACCCTGTCGAGGCACTTTCCCACAAACAAAACACAAGTCGCCATCCCGACCTTCGTCCGGATAGAGTGCCGGTTGTACCGATACTCTCCAACGCCGACAAGATTGCGACGGTCGTTGATACAATGGATAAGACGCGATCAGTCCTTGAAGAACTTGGGTTGTGGACGCCTGAGCTCGAGCGCTCGATCGACAACCAACCGAAGCGGCAGGTTACAGGTCTGAGTTGGCCGCCATTGTAGCATCTCTAGGCTGAGCCCCAGGCGATCGATGTCCGCAGCAGATACGACGCTGTCGACAGCATCGTTGCCCCCTGTCTCCTTCCGAACAAGAAGTTCGTAGTGATCGGCTATGTCTCCGATACCTACGAACCAAGGGCGCTGCTGCACACGGCGGTTGTCGAGCCGGTGGTACCCCTTTTCACCGCATGAACGTACACGTGGCGATGCAAGAGACCATGTTGGGTTTTGTCTCCGGATTTATCGATATAGTACCGACGTATCGATCTTCACACTCGATGACCGAGCACTTAGCCACGACCGCCTCAACCGTCACTTCCTCGAAGAAGTCGATCCGAATGCTACTGGCGAGCCCGCGTTCTTGAAACTTGCTTCCAGAAAGCAATGCGGCGCGCATCGCCAGATCGATGATGGACATAAAAACGTGGCGACTGCGGCGCATGTCAGCCAAATCGCCACAAGGGGGTGCCCTCAGAACCGCTGCCTTCTCAGTAAGGCTAATTGCCACGACATTGCTGCAGTCCGAAGAAAACGGCGGCGACGCGACAAGTAATTCAAATTCTCTGCCAGGAGAGAAGTCAGACATCCTATGATCCCAACTAATATGCTCATTGCGGTTCGTACGTTAGGATATTGCTGTCGATCCGCAATAGCGAAGTGGTATCAGGCGTCGCGGAGAGATACGAATTGTTCAGGCTAACCGCCATAGTGAACGTGGTTCATTGGGAAATTTCCGCGATCACGCCATCGCGGACCAGTGAAAGTCCTTCACTAGGGCGGTGAAACACTGGTTACCCTCGACAGATGACATTTGGCTACTGAGAACGCGTTTCATGAACTGACCTGCTGCGGCGGCGAACACAAACTGGGGCTCGTTGCGCAGCACTTCGCTAAACAATATCCGACCTTCAAGCGCATTTTCGACCAAGATTTCGGCGATCGAGTTGTATCACGCATGTTTTTCCGGAAACCAAGACATTCCGAACGAGAGCGAGCTCGTCGAAAAGATTCATCTTTCTGACGACGCAGACGTTGTCGTTCACACGACGCTTCAGACCAATGAGCAGGTGATCGCCCGAGTAACTGACGGCATTTATCGCCAGCCTGCCTCCGCTCTACGCGAACTGATCTCGAACGCCTATGACGCCGATGCAATCTTCGACGGCATGAAGTCGATGTGTCGTTGCGTCATTTGCTCGAACAACGGCGTCTTGATCGCCGCCGGCGTCACGCAATTCACGCGAATTCCGGTTGATGCGGTTTCTTTGGCAAGCGACTTGCTCAGGCCAATCACCGCTGCCTTGGATGCGCTGTATGCCGAAGCGTTAGGGTTACCTTCTTTGCCTGCGATCGATGCAATGTTGACAATTCGCCCGTAATCATTGGGCTCCATGGCCCTGACGGCGGCACGGTTGACCAAGAATGTTCCCTTCACGTTGATGTCGAACACGCGACGCCAATCATCAGCGACATAATCCCGTAGAACGACGTTCGGCCCGGTGATGCCCGCAACAAGGATATCGAGCTTGCCGCCCAAAGCGGCGATCGACCGCTCCATAGCCTCGTCAACGTTTGCTTCCGATGAGATATCCAATTTCTCGATATGCGGCCCGTCGAGATCGGCCGCCGCGCGATCGAGGTCGTCGCTGACGTCCCAAATTGCCACTCTGGCGCCTTCGCCGATCAGACGCCAAGCCACTTCCTTGCCGATGCCGGAAGCCGCTCCAGTCACGACTGCGGTCCGCCCGGCAAATCTTCCATGGGCAAAGTTTATCACGAACCTACCCCGTCCCTGGTCCATTCCACGACCTTCTGACGTTGAACGCCGAGCTTCTCGATGCCGACGGTCATCGTATCGCCGGGCTTGAGATAGATCGGGTCGGGCTTGAATCCCATTCCGACGCCTGGTGGCGTTCCCGTAGCGATCACATCGCCCGGAAGCAAGGTCATGAAGCGGCTGACATAGCTGACGATCTCGGCACAGTTGAAGATCATCTTGCTTGTATTGCCCGTCTGCATCCGACGGTCATTGACATCGAGCCAGAGATCGAGCGACTGGACGTCACCGACCTCGTCTGCCGTCACCAGCCATGGGCCGACGGGACCGAAAGTATCGCATCCTTTGCCCTTGTCCCATGTGCCGCCGCGCTCCATCTGGTATTCGCGCTCGCTGACGTCATTAACGGCGCAATATCCGGCGACGAAGGACAGAGCTTCCTCTACGGATACGTAGGTCGCCTTGGAGCCGATTACGATCCCGAGCTCGACCTCCCAGTCTGACTTCTTCGATCCCTGCGGAAGCATCACAGTATCGTTCGGACCACTGAGAGAGGTGATCGCCTTCTGGAAAATGATCGGCTCCGACGGGAGCGGCAGATTGGCCTCCTTCGCATGGTCGGAATAGTTCAGGCCAATGGCCACGAACTCGCCGATCCCGGAAACGGGCACGCCGAAACGCGCCTGGCCCTGCACGGCGGGCAAGGATGACGGCGCGACCTCGGAAATCGCCTTCAATGCCGTGGGAGACAGCGTTGCGGGGCCGATATCCGGGATTACCGACGAGAGGTCGCGCAGGACGCCGTCGGCACCGACTAGGCCGGGCTTCTCCGAGCCCGGCTGTCCAAATCTTACAAGTTTCATGAGTTTCTCTTTTGTTGTGCGATCAGCCGAAATGTGCGCTGACCGAGCCGAGGCCACTGATGGTGGCTTCGAAAACATCACCCGAGTTCGCTGGGACCATGGGCCCAAGCGCACCGGACAGGACAATGTCGCCAGCGCGGAGCGGGCGGCCACGTTTGCCGAGTTCAGCCGCGAGCCACGCCACCGCGTTGAGCGGGTTGTCGAGGCAGGCGGCGCCCTTTCCTTCCGATGCCGCATCGCCATTGCGCGTCATCTTCATGGTGACCTCGCGGAGATCGAGATCGCCCAGCGGCCGCTTATTGCGGCCGAGGACGAACAAGGCCGACGATGCATTATCCGCGATCGTATCGAAGATCGAGATTTCCCAGTTGCGGATGCGGCTGCCGACGATCTCGAGTGCAGGCATCACGAATGCCGTTGCATCCGCAATCTCCTTTGCCGTCGGATTGGCACTGACGATGTCCCGTGCCATTTCGAACGCGACCTCTGCCTCGATCTTGGGCTGGAGCACCCGCCCCTTTGCGACCGGTTCGTCCTCCTGGACCTGCATATCCGCAAAGAGGATGCCAAAGTCAGGCTGGTCGACACCCAACTGCTTTTGCACGGCAGGCGAGGTCAGGCCGATCTTGCACCCGACGATGCGGCGTCCTTCGGCCAGCCAATGCGAAGTGTTGGCCTCCTGGATGGCGTATGCCGTGTCGATTTCCTGGAAGATCAGTTGCGTCCTGATCGGCGGGATCGATTCTCCGGAATAGGCCTCGCGGATCGCTTTCGCGATGCCGTCGATGTTCTCTGCAACATTTGCCATATCAGCCTTACCCCTTCAGGAATTCGATGTGGATGCGATTGAACAGTTCGGCGTCCTCAAACTGGGGCCAGTGGCCGCATTCGTTCATGACGACATACTTGGCGCCCGGGATCATGTCCGCGATCTGCTTGCCCTCTTCCGGCGTTGCCGTGGGATCATGCGAGGTCCAGACCACCAGAGTCGGAGCCTTGATCGACTTGTACTGCTCGGCCGTGATCATGTTGGGCCTGCGGATTTCCATCTCCTGGAGGCACATGATGCGCCTCATGGTCTCGGAGAAACCGGGCTGGGAATAGATCGCCCGGCGCGTCTCGATGAGATCGTCGGAAACCATGCTCTTGTCGCACATCAGAAATTCGAGACGGGTCTTGATGCGCTCCCAGGTTGGATCCGATGCCGCTTCGTTGGAAAGTGTCTTCAACCGCTCCATCACGTGCGGATGCGCGGTCCAGCCACCAGCCGTGTTCAGCACGAGCTTTTCGACGACCTCCGGATGATGGACGGCGAGATAAGTCGAAACCCAGCCGCCAAGGGATTCGCCGGTCAGCATCGCGCGGTCCCGACCGAGGGTCTTGAGGACGGCCAGAATATGCTCGGCGTAATCCTTGACCTGGTAGTTGATCGGCGGCTGATCTGTCCAGCCATGACCGAGCATATCGATCGCGACGAACCAGAAGTCGGCGTCGGCGTGCGGTCCGAAGTTGCGCGAATACGCCTCCGCATGTCCGCCGACGCCGTGGAGCGCTAGGACCAGCGGCTTCGACGGATCGCCGGATTCCATGCATCGGGTTCGGATCCCGCCCGCGTCGATGAAGTGCTGCTTGAAGGAGACGCCCTTCAGATCCGCCCAGACGCTCGAAAAATTGTTCGGTCGTGTATCGCTCATAGGATTATCCAGTTGCCTTCGAGGGGTTATGCAAAAAGCGGAGCGTCCGTCTGCTCGCGGTATGGAGGTGCGTCGCCTGCTTCGACATTGTTGAAATCGTTGCGAGCCAAAACCTTGCGCAGAGCGTTCGCGAGCTTTTCGTGGGCCTCGCGTTCATCACTCACGGTTTCCGATTGGCGCCACGCAACGACGCCGTCCGGCCTCACGAGCACAGCACCAGCCTCGTCGATCTCCCGAATGCGTTGCCATTCGCAGTAGAGATCCTGCTGGTCGGACGTTCCGATAACCACAACGCGTAGGAAAGGCAGGTTCAATTTCTCGACCGCCTTCGTCCAGTTCTCGCCCGCGAGACCGGTCACGACCGTGAAAGAGCCCTTCCCCGTGACGTCTAAGGTCGATTTACGTTTGCCGTCGGCTCCGACGATCCACGCATGCGGGATCTTTGCCCCGGGTCTCGTCGTGGCCTGATTGTAGAGACCTTGATCTCTCCGCCAGACCTCGGGCTCGGCATCGGCATCCGGAAGGACAGCGCCGCTTTCGTAGCGCTGGTTCATTTCGGTGCCCTGCGCGTTGAATTCCGTCTGTTTGAGATCGAGTGCATCCTGCACCGCACGGCGCGCAGCGACACCCGCCGGGCCCGGATCCTGGAAGCGCGCGATGCCTGCGGCCACAGGGTTCGCAGCTTCCGGAACGCGGAAGCACGCATTCAGCGGTGCATAGTCCATACGAGACTGGTTGGCGCGCTTGACGATCTGCTCGCCGACAGGAACGCGTTCCGCCGAGTAGCTTTGCAGCAATTCAGGTCCCGCATAGCCCTTGATGACATATGCGAGCTTCCAGGCGAGGTTATGCCCGTCCTGAACGCATGTGTTCATCCCGAGGCCGCTCGACGGCGGATGGCGATGCACCGCATCGCCGCCGCACAGCACCCTGCCCTTCGTATATTCGGTCGCGTAAGCTTGGTTGACGTACCAGAGCGAGGTCCGAACGATATCGATTTCGATCTTAGGATCGCCAATCAGGATGCGGATCTTCGAGATTATTGTGTCCGGTGAAAGGTCCGGCTCGCCCTTGTTGATGTCAAAGCCCCACCCCGCGATCCATCGCGTCCACGGATGGACGGCGCGCAGAAGGCCCATGCCGATTTCGCCGAAACTGGCATCCGGCGTCACGATCCAGTTCAGGATGCTTGGCCGATGGGCGCTGTACTTCGAAAGGTCGGCATCGAAGATTGTATAGACGGTGCCGGCGCGAGCCATCTGTCCCGTGATCGGCAGATTGAGATGTTCGACCACCGAAGATCGCGCGCCGTCGGCGCCGACCATGTATTTCGCGCGGATCGTGTATTCCCGCCCATCGAGCCGATCGCGCATCCGGGCGGTGACGCCGTTGTCGTCCTGCTCGTGGCCGAGATATTCGGTATTGAACGTGAAGGTCGCACCGCGTTCGGCCGCCTTCTGCAATAGGATCGGTTCGAGCAAGGGCTGAATGATATCGATCATGCCGCACGGGCTGGCCTTCAAATAATCGCCCTTGCGGTCGTCACCCGTTCCCCAGGTGCGCATCCGGATCAGCTCCGGACCCGCCAGGCTGGTCGCGAAGGTGGTGTCTCCCATCACATCCCAGTGGCTCGCAAAGCGTGCGATCTCGTCGTCGATGCCGAGATCGCGGAACACTTCGTTCGCCCGCTGGTTGGTGATGTGGGCCCGCGGACTATCCGCGAGCCATGCAGAACGCGACACCATATGCGCGCGCACGCCGTAAGTGGCGAGCCCGAGCGCTGTGGTGGCACCCATAGGACCTGAACCTATGATCAACACGTCCGTGTTGAAATACGCACTCATTGGAGACCTCCTTCGATTTTATTGATTTGCGGAGACGCCCGTCAGCGGGCGGCCGTCTCCGATCCACGTGCAGCGATCATCGCCATACCTGCGATCCAACCAGGGATCGCTTCGTAGAACTCGCGTTCAACCTTGTATTCGCCGGCGGCGGACAAGGCGCCAAATGCTGCGATCCAGGAAAGCACTTCGTTGGCTCCGCGTCCGGCGGCCTTACGGACTTCATCCGTGTCCAGCTTGTCGGCGGATACGAAATCACCCGAGCGAAGGATACGCATGAACTCTGCGTCCCATTCAGGATTGAGTGGCGCGCATGGGCCTTTCCCTGCCTCGGCGAGTACGCCCGCTTCGAGGACTTTCTCCTCGCGAGCTTTCTGAGCCTCAGGCGATTGATGCCGATTGTTGATCAGGCGCTCGCGCACCTCTGGCGTCGCAATGCGGATGTCCGGAAGCGGCGGATCGTGCGACAGGCCGCCGGACGCCGCGAACAGCACACGTTTGCCGGATTTGGCGGCGAAACGGCCGACCGCCTCGCCGAGCATGCGGGTGCGGCGATAGGTCGGTAGCGGAGGGGCAGCACCGTTCACGAAAATCGGCAGAAGAGGGATCGAGCGGAAATTGCCGAACATCGCTTCCCACATCTGGACGAAGCCGTGATCGACGGGCATTCGATATGAGAGCGCGACGTCGAAATCAGCGGCACGGAGATAGTCGGTGAGCTCGAGAGCGGTATCTTCCGGAACGGGAAGCGGCCCGAGGCCGCCTCCCCAATCTCCAAGTGACTCCGCCCCCGCGCCGACACAGAACGCGGGCATCAGGTCGTAGAAGAACCCGTTGAAGTGGTCCGGCGCGAATTGAATGATGTAATCGGGATTGTAATCGCGGAGCCACGCCCCGAGATCCGCGAAGGCGTCCTTGACGCGCTGCTCGGTCTCGGTGGTCGCCGGACCGCGATACATCAACGGTGTGTGCGAAGCGCAAACAACAGCCAAAGACATCAGTTATCTCCTTGCATTGAAGTTCTCATCAGCCGCTCGCTCACTTTTGGACGAGCGAGCACTCGCTCTCGGCGAGCGGCCGCGCCAGGGATTCACCCGGCAAGGTCTGAACGACGTTGTAGAGATCCCATTCACCCTTCGGCTCGCCGGGCTTCTTGACCTGCAGCAGGTACATGTCGTGGATCATCTTGCGATCGGCGCGGATGTATCCGTCCTTGGCGAAGAAGTCGTTCACCTTCTGGGATTCCATCTGCTTCATCACGGTGTTGGCGTCGTCCGTGCCTGTTGCCTTCACGGCCTTCAAGTAGTGAACGACCGAGGAATAGACGCCCGCATGGAAACCGCTCGGCATGATCTTCGCCTTTTCGAAGAACCGCTTCGCCCAGGCCCGCGTTTCGTCGTTGCGATCCCAGTAGAACGGCGCAACTTCGTACGCGCCCTGAGCCGTCTTAACGCCAATGCCCTTCATGTCCTGCACGGTTGACTGCAGAGGTACGATTTTGGCGCTCGCGTTGAGGCCGAATTCCTCGGCCTGCTTCATCGCCGTTTCGGTATCGCCGCTCGCGGATGCGATCGCGATCACGTCCGCTTTGGTGCTCTGAGCACGCAGCAGCACGGAAGAGAAATCGGAATTGCGCGACGGGAAGACCGAATTACCGAGGACTTCGCCACCGCTCTTCGTCACCTGCTCGATCGTGTCGCGCGTCAGTGCGTGACCATAGGCTTGATCGACAGTGAGGAAGTACCACTTCTTGCCGCCTGCGGCGGAGATCGCCTTGGCGGCGCCCTGCGCGAGACCGTAGGTATCAACCGTCCATTGCACCGAGAGCGGCGAGCACTGTTTTCCGGAGAAGTCCGATGACGTCGAACCCGACAGCAGCATGATCTTGCTCTTCTGCTTCGACAGGTTTTGCACGGCAAAACCGATCGGCGATCCCTGCATGTCCGCAACGGCATCGACGCCGTCTACGTCAAACCAGCGGCCAGCAATCGCCATTCCGGCATCCGGCTTGCCCTGATGGTCAGCCGACACCACTTCGACCTTGAGACCGTTCGCGGCATCTTCAGCCGCCATCTGTGCGGCAACGACGGATCCCATGCCGTTGGAGCTCGAAGCTGGTCCGCTGAGGTCGGTGAGGACGCCGATTTTTACTGTCCCGTTGCTGATACCACCCGCCTTCTCCGTCGACTGCGCCCAAGCCGTGGTCGTCAGAGCCGTGGAAACAAGAAGGGTGGATGCGAGTGCAAAATTGCGGATGAACATGGTCTCCTCCATTGATTTTTATGTTTGTTCGCATTGACGGATGGCGGCCGGAACTGCCATCTCTATTGTCAAAATGTTCATCTGGTGAACAGGACACGACCGATGCATCCCAATGTCCGGGCCCTTTCGAGGGGGCTTGCAATTCTGTCCGAACTGAATGTCGGGGGCCCAAGCTCGGCCCAAACCCTCGCACGGAAGACGGGGATCAACAGGACGACGGCCTATCGCCTCCTCCACACCATGATCGAAGACGGCTTCGTGACGTTTGACGAGCCCAGCGGTGAGTTCAGCTCGACGCCGCAAGTGCGCCAACTGAGCGACGGCCTCTCGGCGCGCGACGCCATGAGCCAGGCAGCGCTTCCCGCCATGTTCGATCTGATGAAGGAGGTTTCCTGGCCGAGCGACTTTGCGGTTTTCGACTCCGGCTCCGTGATCATTCGGGAAACCACGCACCCTTACAGCCCATTCTCCGTTCACCGCGCGATGATTGGCCGACGCCGGCCATTCCTGAGGAGTTCGCTGGGCCGCGCCATACTTGCGGCCGCGCGTCCAAAGGTGCGCAAGACCATGCTGGAAATCACTGCGGCTTCCGGAAATGCCGACGCCGCGCTTGCCGAGGATCAAGCGGCCATCTATGGACTCCTCGAGCAGTTCAACCGCGACGGCTTTGCCTGGTCGGTCGGTGAAACCGAAAAGAACATCAGCGCCATCGCATTGCCGATCGTCGGATCGAGCGGCGTCATCGGCAGCATGAACATCATTTTCTTCAGCACCACGATGGCGCCTCAGAAGGCCGCGGGACGCTATCTGCGAAATCTGCAAAAGGCGGTCGCCTCTGTTGAGGCCGAACTAAAGCGTCCGACCAAACGTTGAAAATCTTGCCGCAATCTACAGTTCCGAACGCGGGGTTTTGCACACCAACTCACGACTGTCCGCGCTACGGACGCGACCAATCCTTGTTGCATCGCGGCGCCAACCCTGCGACCGAGCGTTCCTTGTCGCTCATGGGGGCCACTGCTAGGTTCGCGCCGAGACAGAGAAAAACGTGATGACGATCGACGCCCCGACCGATACGGAGAAAGCCACGAGGAAGCCGGAGACCCACGCGTCAAGCGTCCGGTCGCTTCAGCGAGGGCTGAAGATTCTCCGGCTGATCAGCAGGAATGCGGGGATCAAGGCTGGCGAAATCGCCGAGCAGGTCGGTCTCGCGCGTCCCACGGTGTACCGCCTGATCGAGACCCTCGAGGAAGAGGGTTACATCGTGCGAAGTTCGTCGGACAATCGGTTTCGGGTCACCCAAGAGGCTCGATCGCTCGGAATTGGATACGATGCCGTCAATTCCATCAGCCAGGCCGCAGGTCCGGTACTCATCGAGCTAAGCCATCGTTTCATCTGGCCCTTCGATCTTTCCGTCTGCGTCGGCACCGAAATGCAGATCCAGGAATCGACCCATCCCCGAAGCCCGTTGTCGATTGATCGTGGTGTGATCCGGCGGCATCTGCCGATGCTCCACACGGCGGCTGGCCGCTGCTACCTCTCATATTGTACGGAGTCCGAACGAGCACGATTGATCGCGGATATTTCAAGGAACGGAAGCGAGGAAGAGCGCTATCTTCTCTCGAGCAACTGGCTCGACAAGCTGATTGCCGAAACACGCGCGCAAGGCTTCGCCATGCGTTTCAACGAGCAATACAACAGCCACACATCAAGTATCGCTGTCCCCATTTTCTCGGACAGCGAGTTGGTCGGGGCCATTGCGGTTATCTGGATCACGAAGGCGATGACCTTGGCCGAAGGCATCGAACAGTTTTACGAGACAATGAGCGATGCGGCGCGGAAAATTACCGCGCGCGATCAGAGCCTGCGCTCCGGCGGTTGATCGGTCTTATTCGCGTCGAATGACCGAATCCAGCCACGGGCAGTCGATCGCGGGCAAAACCGGATTTGGCACGCGTACACCGCGAGCCGCTGCGTCGAGGCGCATATCCCTGAGCCGCGCGCGCTGTTCCTCCGGCATGTAAAGGCGCTCGTGACCCCAGAGGCTGGGTCCGTCGAAGGTTTCGTGCGGCTCCCAGGTGTCGGGATCGATCGTGCGTCCACCCCAGCCGTATTCAATGAAGAACCCGTTCGGAGTGTGTGAGTAGAATGAGGTCATATGGTCGTTGGTATGACGCCCGAGCGTGTAGGCGACGCGCCCGTCCTCCTGCTGCGCCAGATCGTATCCCTGGCCGATGTCGTCCAGAGATCCGAGTTCGACCATGAAATGATGCAGGCTCTGCTTTCCAGACTCGACCATCGCAAAGCTGTGGTGACGGCCATTGAGGTGGAAGAAATAGAGCTTGTAAGGCGCATGGCCGAAATCGCTGACGTGAAAACCCAGAATGTCGCGATAGAAGGTCAGCATCGGAGCAATGTCGGCGACATTGATCACCGCGTGCCCCATGCCCAATGGGCCCGTCCGGAAACCGGAGATGGGACGCCCCGGAATGAACGGCTCGATTGCGATATGCGGTTTCCAGAACACCTCGACGGTGTTACCGCCGGGATCCTTGAAAGAGATGAGATCGGTGACATGACGCTCGTCTGCCACCGATGCAGGATGCGCGGTGACGCGCGTTCCGGACGCTTCCAGGCGGGCAGCCAATGCCAGAAGATCGGCTTTCGACGCGACCTCCCAACCGAGAAAAGCCAGGCCATCCCCCTCCTCACCGCTTACCACAAGCCGCTGCTTCCGGTCGTCCATCCGGAAGGCACGAACCTTCGCCCCCCGATCGATCTGCTGCATCCCCAGCAGTCCGCTCGCGAGGCTTGACCAGTCGTCCAGGCGGGAGGAGCGGATACCGATATATCCCAGCGACTTCAATTCCATCCCAAACTCCTTCTGATTGTCCAGCGCTGAAGCCGGGTTTACACGAACCTATGCCTCGGATGCCTGGCTTGGGAGGCTGCCTGCCTAAGGTGTCCGCGGCGCGGACATCCGCCAGAGCGGGCACGATCTGTCCATGGTGCGGACAGTTTTAAGTTCCGACGTTGATCACCGCCTGCCCGTACGGGACAGATTGGCAGGACCGAAATGATTGAAGTCAATCGGTCACGCGCGCAGTGCAACAAACATAAGGAAGAGCCGAAGGCCGCTTGGTTGCTGTCGCTTCAGCGCGACGACCGCGTCTTCGCCCTCCAAGGAGGATATTATGAAGTTCATATCGTTCACGCGCGCTGGTAACGCTTCATTTGGCGTGGTGACCGACAAGGGGGTTATCGACCTCGGGCGCAGGCTTGATCGTTCGAAGTCGCTGCGTCAATTCATTGACCGGGATGACTTCGCTGCTGCCAAGGCTTTGGTCGCAACCGGTGACGTGGATTACCAGCTCGCCGACCTGACGCTCCTTCCCGTCATTCCCGACCCCGACAAGATCATCTGCGTTGGCATGAACTATCATGATCACGTGGCAGAGGTTGGCCGTACGGCGACCGAGAAGCCGTCTTTGTTCGCTCGCTTCGCCGGAAGCCAGGTTGGCCACTTGCAGCCGATGATCAAGCCCAAGGTGTCGGACCATTTCGACTACGAGGGCGAAGTCGCCATCGTGATCGGCAAGACCGGCCGCCACATCCCGGAAAGCGAGGCCCTCGGCTATATCGCTGGCTATTCCTGCTACAATGAGGGAAGCGTACGCGACTGGCAGCGGCACACCACGCAGTTCATTTCGGGAAAGACCTTCGCTGGAACGGGCGCTTTCGGCCCTTGGCTCGTCTCGGCCGACGAAATCCCGGATCCGTCAAAGCTGACGCTGGAAACACGCCTCAACGGCCAGGTGGTCCAGCACACAACGACCGACAAACTCATCACCAGCATTCCGGAAATCATAGCTTACTGCTCAGCGATTTTGCCGCTGCTTCCCGGCGACGTGATCGTGACCGGAACGCCCGGAGGCGTGGGTGCCAAGCGCACACCGCCGCTCTTCATGAAGGCCGGAGATACAGTCGAAGTCGAAGTGAGCAATATTGGCATTCTGCGGAATCCGGTCATCGCGGAATAACGCGCTGACAACACAAGCCGAGCGAACCGGCGACGAAACTGAAGCGCTGCATGCGCACGACAAGGGTGGGAAAAGGTGAGCAGTACAAAGCCGAAGGTGATCATCGCCGGTGCCGGGATCGGCGGTTTGACGGCGGCGCTGTCGCTCCTCAAGCGGGGCTTCAGCGTTGAAGTCTATGAGCAAGCACCCGAACTCCGTGAAGTCGGCGCAGGCGTGCAGGTAAGCGCCAACGGCATGCTGGTCTTCGACAAACTGGGTCTCACAGACCGTATCATGGCAGAAGCAGCGCATCCGGAACGGCGCGAAATCCGGATGTGGAATACCGGGCAAGCCTGGACCGCCTTCGATCTCGGCACGATCTCGGTTCAGACCTACGGCAATCCGTATGTCACCATGTACAGGCCCGGCCTCCTGGACATCCTGTCGCAGGCTGTGTCCTCGCTTGCCCCCCATGCGATCAAGCTGAACCGTAAGGCGATCGCGTGCGAGGACACGGGAGATCGGGTCACCTTGCATTTCGCTGATGGCACGTGGGCGACCGGTGATGTCCTGATCGGTGCCGACGGCATCCATTCGGTTGTCAGGGCCACGCTGCATGGTGTCGACAATCCAGAATTTACTGGCCTGGTCGCCTGGCGGGGTGTCATCCCGATGGACACCCTGCCCGCACGCCTTGCCCGCAACGTGTCCTCGAACTGGGTCGGCCCGGGTCGCCACATCGTGCAATATCCGCTCCGCCGCGGCGCATTGATGAACTTCGTCGGCATCGTGGAACGAACGGATTGGACCGAAGAGTCCTGGACTACGCCAGGGTCACACGACGACATGCGCGCAGACTTCGTCGGTTGGAATGACGATGTCCAGCAACTGATAAACGCGATCCCGCAACCCTATCTATGGGCGCTGAAGCTCCGAAAGCCGCTTCCGCGCTGGTCCGAAGGCCGCATCACCCTGCTGGGAGATGCATGCCACCCGATGGTGCCATTCCTGGCTCAGGGAGCCGTGATGGCGATCGAGGATGGATATGTGCTTGCGCGTGCGCTGGACGCCCACACGGATATCGCCGAAGCGCTCAAAGCCTATGAATCCGCTCGGCTTGAACGGACGTCACGAGCCGTGAATGGGTCGGCGGACAACACCAAGCGTTTCCACAATCCCGCGCTCGGCGACCCGGCTTCAGCGGGAGCTTACGTCGAACGTGAATGGGCAGAAGACCGCCTGCTGGAGCGCTACGCCTGGCTCTACCACTACAACGCGGACACTGTTGCGGTCTGAGTAAAACCTGAATTGAAAAGGCACCAGTGCGCCCTTGCGCGCTGAGAACGCCATTGCATCTGGAGGAAACATGATCGACCGACGCTCGCTTCTGCTCGCCGGGCTTTTCGCATCCGTTGCAGGACCATCATTCTCACAGGGCAAGTATCCAACGCGGCCCGTCACGCTCGTGAACCCGTTCGCGGCAGGCGGACACCTGGACTCGCTGGGCCGCCTGATCTGCAACCATATGCAGACCGTCCTCGGACAACCATTCATCATCGAAAACAAGGTCGGCGCGGGAAGCACCATTGGCGCGCAATACGTGTCGAGGGCGGCGCCGGACGGCAACACGCTTTTGCTCGGCACCACGAGCTCATTTGTGATCGCCCCCTACATCTACAAACCGCAGCCCTACGATCCGTTGATGAATTTTGCCCCGATCATCGGGTTGACGGAAGCTGCCACGGTGCTGGTCGCGAGCGAGAAGAGCGGGTTCAAGACGCTGAAGAACCTTCTGGACGCGGCGAAGAGCAAGCCGGGTTCCGTGACTGTCGCTTCCGCCGGCAACGGAAGCTTCCCGCACGTTTTCTCGGAGCTTTTCAGTTCCCTGACCGACGTGCAGATGACGCATGTGCCCTACCGAGGCGGCGGCCCTGCGATGAATGATCTCATCGGCGGACAGGTTGATGTGTTCTTCGAGGTGGTCCCGAGCGCCACGCCACAGATTGAGTCTAAACGCGCTATTCCGCTTTTAGTCAGCGGCAACGCCCGCTCACCATTGTTGCCGGACGTTCCTTGTGCCGCCGAACTGGGCTATCCCGACCTTAACCTCATGTCCTGGTCAGGAATCGCGGCTCCTGCCGGGACCCCCGCCCCGATCATCGAAATCTTGAACAAGGAGGCCAACCTGGTCCTCAAGTCCGAAGAGATGAAGTCCTTCGTCGATCGCTTCGGATATACACTGATCGGCGGCACGCCAAAAGACATGGCCGACCGCCTCGCCAAGGAAGCGACGATCTACAAGCAGCTCATCGCAAACCGAGGCCTCACGGTTCAATGAAGAGGTGCCCGTCGATCTATCGACGGGCAAGCGATCGGAGACAGCCGCGTTTAAGTTTTCGCCGAGACTTTGTTGAGTGGGCGTCGATCTCTGCGGATCGGTCAAAAGGCTCGGGAAAGATGTCCGCTTTGCGCCATGAGCGGACATTAGGCCTTCGAGGATATTGCGCAAGATGCATTACGTAGCGTTCGGCAGTCGCACTTTATCGAACGTTCCACTTCACTCCAGAATGAACGCGGCATCGATCTTCAACTGAACTTCGTCGCCGAGAACTGGCAGATATTGGCTGATGCCGAAGTCACCACGCTTGATCATTCCCGTCGCCTGAAATCCGACGGTTGTTGCCTTGTCGATGGGATTAATCCCCGAACCGATCAATCGCGCATTCAACGTCACGGGCTGGTGACGCCATGCAGTGTCAGGTCGCCGGCAATGGTTGCAGTGTCGCCGCCTGTCGATGTGATTTTCGTCGCGGTGAAGGTGGCCTCCGGATACTTCGCAGCTTCGAACCATCCCTCGCCCTTGAGCTTTTCGGTCAATTCAGGAACGGTCGTCTGGATCGATCGGGTTGGTATCGTCACCTTGAGCTGTGACACCTCGGGCTTGGCTGGATCAATCTTGAGACTGCCGGATGCTCCCGAAAATTGGCCGGAGAATTCACTGAAGCCGAGATGCGATAGCGAGAAAGTGACCTGGGTGTGCTCTGGCTCAACCTTGTAGTTCCCCGGTTTCACAGCCGCAGCATCTCTTGAGGCTGCCTGCTGCGCTTGCGCCGTCGATGAGGCGATGGCTGCAACAAGGAGTGCCGCAGAGATCGAAGCAAAGCGGAAGCTCTTGGAGATATGCATAGATAGCAGGTCCTTCTACGTCAGTATTCGCATGATCAAAGTCACACACCAGCCGGCACGGTTCTGTGACGACCAGTCGGTTTTCTTGAGGCAGTGGAGTTTTTCTAAAATCCGGACGTGACAAGCTTGCTGTTGCTCTGTCGAAGGTTGTGCATGCGTGACAAAGCCATCAACGGAAAGAAGAGACGATAGCCATGGTATTTGAGATAGAAGACCCGCGGGAAACCGACCGCGTTGTAGCTTCGCTCTTCCCACTCGCCGTTCTTCTGGCTCTCCTTCAAGAAGCGCCCTGCGGTCTCTACCGCTGAATGGTCGCTTCGGCCGACCGCCATCAGGCCAAGCATGGCCCAAGCCGTTTGCGTCGGCAGGCTGTACTGGTTTTCGGTGTAGCGACCATTGTCATAGCTTCGCTCGTCTTCTCCCCAACCGCCATCGGCGCGCTGGATCGAGATCAACCAGTCAGCGGCACGCTGGACCATGGGATCGTTATGGGCGATGCCCGCGATGTTGAGAGCGCACAGCACTGACCACGTACCATAGATGTAGTTGGTCCCCCAACGCCCGAACCAACTGCCATCCTTCTCTTGCTCACGCCGCAGATAAGCGATCCCTTGCTCGATCGTCGGCTGATCTTCTATATGTCCGAGCTGGCACAGGAACGAAATGCAGCGCGCAGTGACGTCCGCCGTCGGCGGATCGAGCAACGCACCATGATCGGCGAATGGGATGTTGTTGAGGTACTCCTTGTCGTTATCCGCATCGAAAGCGCCCCACCCGCCATTGGTGCTCTGCATGCCAATGATCCAATGCCGCGCCCGTTCGATCGCGTCAGCATATTTGGCCTTGCCGCTCTTCAGCAGCAGCATTCCGGCCACGGCGGTGTCGTCCACGTCTGGATAGTGGTCGTTGCGATACTGGAACGCCCAGCCGCCAGGCTTGGCATCCGGGCGAATTTCGGCCCAGTCGCCACGCACATCGGTGATCTGGCGCTCGAGCAACCAGTCGCAGGCGGACTCCACATGCGCATAGGCCTCGCTGCCACCGGCCTGCGCCGCCTCGAACATCGCGTGACCGGACAGGCAGGTGTCCCACACCGGCGACACGCAAGGCTGGCAATAAACCTCGTCGTCTTTCTCCACGATCAGTAGGTCGATGGCACGCCAGATCATTGCCATGTGCGGATGACCATGCGTCGGCGACAGCGCATCATACATCATCAGCGAATAGGCCATGGCCGGATAGATGGCGCCGAGCCCATCCCTGTCGTTCAGCCGTTCCTCGACGAAGGTGACCGCGCGCTTGATGGATTTTTCACGAAGGATCGGCGCAATGATCGGCTCGATCATTTTGAGACCAACGTCGATCCATTTGAAGACATGCCCCCACCGCGAGCGAAACGGACCGCGGATCCAGTCGCGAACCTCGTTCGGAGGCTTGCTGAAAATCTCCGAAAATTCGACACGCACCGCGATATGTCCTTTGGGCCGTAGAGCCTGAATGACAAGGAGCGGTACGACGCAGACGCGCGCCCAATAGGACATCGCCCAGATGTTGAAGAAGAACCATTTGGGAAGATACATGATCTGAACCGGCATCGAGGGCACGCCTCGCCACGGGATGGCGCCCAGCAAGGCTAGTTGGATGCGGGTAAAAACATTCGCGCGCTCGGCGCCGCCATTGGCGAGGATAGCTTCCCTCGCGCAAATCATATGGGGAGCATCGACTTCATCGCCGATGATCTTGAGAGCGCAATAGGCCTTCACGCTCGCAGACATGTTGAAGTCGCCGTCCGTATACATCGGCCAGCCGCCGTGGGCCCCCTGGGTGCGGCGGAGATAGGCCCCGATCTTGCGATGCTTATCTGGCGAGATCCGATCCATATAGTGCTCCAGCATCACGAATTCGGCTGGAATGGTCGCATCGGCTTCGAGTTCGAATACCCAATGGCCGTCCTTCTTCTGAAGCCCCGAAAGCGCGGTAGTGGCGTCCGAGATGACTTCGGCGAGTTCTGATGATGAAAGGTGATTGGCTTGCATGCGAGTTCCGGAACGAATTGGCGCCCGGCCCGGGCGCGATACACTTGACGACATACCGTCTGGACGGTAGTCCATAAACATGGGTCTATCTCCGGCGCAAGTCAAAAGGGCGGCAAATGTTCGTGAGCGGATTCTTGCTGCGGCACAGCTACTGGTGAGCGTGGGCGTTCATGGGGTCACGCTGGATGCTGCTGCGCGAAACGCGGGGGTGAGCAAAGGTGGCCTGCTCCACCATTTCCCGAACAAGCAAAAGCTGATCGAGGCAGTGCTTGCCGACCTGTTGAACAAGCTCGATAAAGACATCGACGATCACATGACGCACGATCCGGAGCCTTACGGCCGGTTCACGCGCGCCTACGTCGCGACGACTTTCGTTGATTTCGACGGCGAACGTGGAAATCTCTGGGCTGCCCTTTCCGTCGCCCTGCTGTCTGATCCATCTCTTCGACGCATCTGGGGTGAATGGCTGACGGTTCAACTCGAAAGGCACCGAGAAACCGATACAGATCCTTCCCTCGCCACGGTCCGCCTTGCCGCAGACGGGGTCTGGCTCGCGCACTTATTAAAGCATGCGAGCGTTCCCATGCCCCATTTCGCACAGGTTCGCCGTGATCTCATGGCGCTTAGCCGCAGGCGTCAAATCTGACCAAGACAGCAACGCCTCGCGGCCCAAAGGATACATAATTGGCGATGAATACCGATCTCGCGAAACGGCTGGATCAGACTGCTGACGACGTCGAGCGGGTGATCGCCATCATACTTGGTGATCGGGCACTTCCGGATGAGATCGACCGTCCAAAGCGATTGATGGAAGCGATGCGCTACTCGATGCTCGCCGGCGGCAAGCGATTGCGCCCCTTTCTCGTCCTCGAAAGTGCTGCGATATTCGGCGTTCGCCGCGAACAGGCACTGTTGGTCAGCGCGGCGCTGGAGTGCATCCACGTCTACTCGCTGATTCATGATGACCTTCCTGCGATGGACAACAGCGAACTGCGCCGGGGTCAACCTGCCTTACACTTAGCAACCGACGAAGCGACAGCCATTCTGGCTGACGATGCGCTTCTCACGCTGGGCTTCGATATCGTAACGCGCGATGAGGTGCATTCAGATCCCGCCGTCCGCCTGCGATTGACCCGCGCACTGGCTCGCTGTGCCGGTCTTGGCGGCATGGTTGGTGGTCAGATGCTGGATCTCGCTGGAGAAGGCCGCTTCGGCGGCGTCGGCGATGTAAATATTTCTATCACGCACCGCATGAAAACTGGTGCACTGCTGCGCTACGCTTGCATCGCAGGTGCGCTGCTCGGCCAGGCCACGCCTATTGAATACCGTGCTCTGGACGACTTCGGCTGCGCCATTGGGGAAGCGTTCCAAATCGCCGATGATATTCTCGACGTCGAAGGAGAAGCAACAATTCTTGGCAAACCGGCTGGAGCTGATGCGGCGCTCGGGAAAACGACCTTCGTCACGCAACTCGGTCTTGATAGCGCACGCAAGCGCCTTGAAAGCCTGACAGCTGCCGCAGAGGGTTCGTTGTCATTGTTCGAGGACAAAGGGAGCGTACTTCAAGCAGCAGCATACTACGCTGCTCAACGCAAAAATTAATCCTTTACGCTGGCGCTGAATCTTCGGCAGATGCCCCAAGTTCCGTTTTACGCCAATTAGCGGAGGGCTTGTACTGCCCAAGCGAACGACCAGCCATTCTGCCACTTCATCTCAGCAAATTAAGGGGTACGCTCCGCGTGAACCCTGAAGCCATTGCCTCCGGTGAGTCGCCATGACCGCATTGCGCCGATTGTGTTGAAAAACTCCCCTGTTGAAGCGGATCGCCATCGCTGATTCAATCTCGATCTCGGCGGAGGCTGAATCGATGATGGGTCCACAGCAGACTGATCAGGCGGCTCTATTTTATGAGTTCTCGCTGGAGCGGCACGTACCAGCCGCTCACATGCTGCGGAACATTGACCGGTTCGTCGATCTGTCAGTCATTCGGAGCGAGTTGGCGCCATTCTACAGTTCGACGGGACGGCCATCGATTGATCTGAGCTGCTCGTCCGGATGCTGCTGGTAGGCTACTGTTACGGCATCCGGTCGGAACGACGATTGTGCGAAGAGGTTCACCTGAACCTTGCTTATCGTTGGTTCTGCCGTCTCAATCTCGATGGCGAGGTTCCGGATCATTCGACCTTTTCGAAGAACAGACACGGTCGCTTCCGCGATTGCGATCTCCTACGCAAGCTGTTCGAGGCGGTGGTGCGACGCTGCATGGCGGAGGGGCTGGTCGATGGAACAGCCTTCGCCGTCCATGCCAGCCTGATCGCTGCCGACGCCAACAAGCAGCGCTCCGCTGCGGGGACCGAGGACCATGACTGGGACGCGCTTGCCCGGACGCGGCGGTCCGTCCGTGAGTACCTCGACACACTGGACGAGGCGGCCTGGGGCGCAGCGAGCGAGACGGTGCCGAAGTTCGTCTCCCGATCCGATCCGGCCGCGCAATGGACCGGGGCTCACAAAGGCCACGCCTTCTTTGCTTATGCCGACAAATTACCTGATCGATCTGAAGGCTGCGGTCATTGTTGATGTCGAGACGACACGCGCCATTCGAACGGCCGAGGTTGGTGCAGCCCGCACGATGATTGAACGTGCCGAGAAATGCTTCGGCATCCATCCCCAGCGTCTGGCTGCCGACAGCGCGTATGGCTCAGCCGACATGCTGGGGTGGCTGGTCAACAAGCGCGCGATTGAGCCGCATATACCCGTGTTCGACAAGTCGGCTCGCAAGGATGGAACGTTCGCCCGCGACGACTTCGCCTATGATCGGCAGCTGACATCTATCGCTGCCCCGCGGGCAACGTGCTAACTTCAACCGGAACACTGGTGAATGACGGAGCGACGCTTCTCTATCGCGCCAGCAAACGTGACTGCGATATCTGCGACCTCAAACAGCGGTGTTGTCCGAAGATGCCAGCCCGCAAGGTGCCGCGATCGATCTACGAGAGCGCCAGGGACGTAGCGCGTGGGATTGCCAAGACAGAGGCGTATGTAACCTCGCGGCGCGAACGCAAGAAGATCGAGATGTTGTTCGCGCATCTGAAGCGCATTCTGCGCCTCGATCGGCTTCGTCTGAGAGGTCCATGCGGCGCTCGCGACGAGTTCTTGCTCGCCGCCGCTGCTCAGAACCTTCGGAAGCTGGCAAAACTGATCCCGGCACCGGCTCCGATGCCCATCTGAACTGGGATAGACACTCGCGCGCTCGATCCCTTTCCGCGTGCCAACAGCCAACTCGCCGACTTCTTCAACACAATCCGCCAGAAGCGGGCTTTGCGATAATCGCTCGCTACTCCACCACCGGCTCATCGGCCAGGACGCATTACGACCTTGATCACCCCGTCCTCTTTGTCTCGAAACTTGCGGTACATCTCGGGGGCATCTTCCAGGCTCGCCTGGTCTGTAACGACGAAGCTGGGGTCGATGTCGCCCTTAATGATGCGCTCCAGCAACGGCTTGGTGTAGGCCTGCACATGGGTTTGCCCAGTCTTGATGGTCAGCCCCTTGTTCATGGCCGCACCAAGTGGAATTTTGTCACCCATCCCAACGTAGACGCCGGGGATCGAGATAGTTCCGGCCTTGCGGCAGGCCATGATCGCCTGTCGCAGCACGTGGACGCGATCGGTGGCGAGGAACGTCGCCGCCTTGATCTTGTCCATCACGGCATCGACAGCCCCATGTCCAGCTGCCTCTGCGCCGACGGCGTCGATGCAACTGTCCGGGCCGCGCTTGTCGGTTAAACGCATCAGTTCGTCATGAACGTCGAGATGCGAGAAGTTGATGGTCTCAGCGCCTCCGGCCTGCGCCATCGCCAACCGCTCCGGCACCTCGTCGATCGCGATTACTCTGCCGGCGCCTAGCATGAAGGCTGAGCGAATCGCGAACTGGCCGACCGGGCCACACCCCCAAATCGCCACGGTGTCGCCGTCCTCGATCTGCGCGTTGACGGCGGCCATGTAGCCGGTCGGGAAAATGTCCGACAGAAACAGCGCCTGCTCGTCGGTGACATTGTCCGGCACCTTGATGGGACCGACATCGGCCATCGGCACGCGTAGGAATTCGGCTTGGCCGCCGGAATAGCCGCCCAGCATGTGACTAAAGCCGAATAGGCCCGCAGGCGACTGACCCATCGCCTTGGCGGCGATCTCATGATTGGGATTCGTGCGGTCACAGCAGGAAAACAAGCCCTTCTGGCAAAACCAACACTGGCCGCAACTGATGGTGAACGGCACTACGACTCGGTCGCCGATCTTCAGGTTAGTTACTTCCGAACCGAGCTCAATCACTTCGCCCATATTTTCGTGGCCGAGAATGTCGCCCTCTTCCATTGTGGGCTGATAGCCATCGAGCAGATGAAGATCGGAACCGCAGATCGCACACGCAGTGATTTTGATGATGGCATCACGGGCATGCTGGATTTTGGGATCCGGAACCGTATCAACCCGGACATCGCCTTTTCCGTGCCAGCAAAGTGCGCGCATTGTATTCTCCCTCAAGGATGCGCGTGCCAACAATCTGAAGACAACGTTGTTCCGACGAGCTTCCTCGGAATCCATCGAATCCTTTCGCTCTCCTGCGACGCTGCGGTATCAGTATCTCAGAATGGAGAAACTCGGCATACGGTGTGTCTTACCATATGCCGATTGAGATCGTGGCCCGTTCCGGAACAGAACGGGCGCCCACCATTTACGTATCCAGACAATTCAGCCCTGCACACCAAAAGGACCGGTATGAACCGCTTACTTTCCGCATCGTCGCTGCTCGCCCTATCGCTCGTTTGCCAGATCGGCGCGGCAAACGCCCAATCTGCTATGCAGGACATTAAGGCAAAGGCTGAGCGCATCGTCGCGCCATTGACCGGCAACAAGGACGACCGCCTTCAGGAGGTCGCCAAATTCGATCATCAGGTGACGGGCGCCACCGTTGCCGAGGACGGGCGCATTTTCGTCAACTTCCCGCGCTGGTCCGAGGATGTCCCGGTCTCGGTCGCCGAAGTGATGAAGGACGGCACCATCAAGGCCTACCCGAACGAGGAATGGAATTCGTGGCGCAATCTCAACATGGCCGGCGTCACGCCGGGTGATCACTTCGTCACCGTGCAAAGCGTTGTTGCGGACGGGCGCGGTTCGCTGTGGGTGGTCGATCCTGCGGCACCGAACACGGAAAAGACCGTCAAGGACGGACCGAAGCTGGTGCAGATCGACCTCGCCAGCAACGGCGTCAAGCGCATCTACCCGATTGCGGCAGACGTTGCCGGTCCGGGCAGCTATCTCAACGATGTTCGAATCTCTCCGGACGGCAAGTACGCCTACATGACCGATTCCGGCGTGCCCGGCGGCCTGGTCGTCGCTGACCTCGCCAGCGGCAAGGCATGGCGGGTGCTGAGCGGCGATCCCTCTACCGAGATGGAAAAAGACGCCGTGGTTGTTGTCGACGGTAAGCCGCTCAAGCGACCTGACAATCGCCAGCCGATGTTCAACGCCGATGGCATCGCCCTCTCGCCCGACGGCAAGACGCTCTATTGGCAGGCGCTGACCGGCAAGACCTTGTACAAGATCGGCACCGATGTGTTGCAGGCTGCGGCCGGCAAGCCGGATGCGGCCGTTGGCAAGGCCGAGAAGGTGGCGACCACGGAGCCCGTCGACGGCCTCTGGATGGACAAGTCCGGCAAGCTGTTCCTTAGCTCGATCGCTGACAACGCCGTCAAGAGTCTTAATGCCGACGGCACACTCAAGACCGAACTGACCGATGTGCGGCTGCGCTGGCCGGATACGTTCGCGCAGGGCCCGGACGGCGCGCTCTACGTGACGGCATCGCACATCCAGGACTCGCCCTGGTTCCACCCGACCGGATGGACGGACAAGAACTTTACGTTGTTCAAGTTCGTGCCTGAGTCCGGCACGACCGGCGCCGGCCCGTCACGTCGCTAAATCCGCAACAGCGCAAACTACGGCGCCTCGGGCACCGTAGTTTTTTACAGCCCAACGCCGATTGCGCGGCGTGACTGAATTGGACAATCGATGCTGAAAACCACGCCCGGCACCAAGGTCGAGAGCGCGCCACCAGGACGAAAACGGCTTCCGCTCGGCTGCGGTCGATTTTTGTGCGAACAGCACTACAGTCTATGAAATGCGTGCTCAGCTTTGGAACGATGCCGACAAGCAGCCAATCGAAGACGCTTCGGTTGTCTGGCCCGAGGACGTATCGCCGTATATTCGCATTGCCACCCTGACAATCCCGCCGCAAAACGCTTACAGCATCGAGCGGCAGCACTTCTTCGACGAGCAGATCACATTTAAGCAAGCACACGCGCTTGCGGCGCACCGACCGCTTGGCTCTGTGATGCGTGCCAGGTTGCAAGTCTACCAAGCACTTTCAAAATTCCGGCAGAGCGAGAATGGAATCACGGAAGTCATGCCAACGGCGGTTACCGATATTCCGTCCTGAGCCGCCCTTGCGGCAACATGACTGACAGCCGCGTCGCCTTAAAGGGCCCGCGGCCGTCCTACGGAGAGGTGGACGTCCAGCCGATGAGGAAGTCAAGATAGAAGGCCAATCGAGCTGCCGCCCCCATGAACCGGCCTTTACGGATTTGAGATTGTCACCGACCCGATGCTCTCCTCTGCCGACAGTCTTGACGGTGTCAGCGCCATCTTGTCTCGGCACCAGCCGAAAGATGAAACTACCCGGGACCGTGCTGCGGAAGCTCTCGACTATGCCCGTAAATCCAGCGTGCTTTGTTTACCTATACCACTCAACCAGTTTCGACCACCGGCGCTGCCGGACCACGCGCGTCAATGGCCCATAAGGCGATCTGGTGCGTTAGGGTTTGCAGTAACTTAAAAGGCGTAAGATGCACCATATCCAACGCGGCACAGGGCCAAAGCTGCTGCTCATTCACGGTCTCGGCGGAAGCTGGCAATCGTGGAGCACGATCCTTGACGAGCTCAGCGCGCATCGCACGGTGATTGCCGTCGACCTTCCCGGACATGGCGCCACGCCGGGTGAGGGTGATAGCGGCACGTTCGCCGGACTGGTTGGCAGCGTCGAGCGCTATATCGCAGCGAATGATCTGACGGGCGTCGACGTGGTCGGCTGCTCGATGGGCGCACGGATCGTCCTCGAACTTGCACGGCGCGGCGGCGTCGGCAACGTGGTTGCACTCGATCCGGGTGGCTTCTGGCGCGGTTGGGAACGAACCTTTTTCAAAGTGACCATCGGACTGTCAGGACGATTGCTGCGCGCGATCCGACCGCTGCTGCCGACGCTTAGCCGAAATGCAGTCACGCGCACGGCGTTGCTGGTACAATTGTCAGCGCGGCCTTGGGCGCTTGACCCGCATGTCGTGACAACCGAACTGACGGGACTCAGCACCACGCCGACGTTCGACGCGCTGGTCGACGATCTTGCCACAGGCCCAGAGCAGACTGGGCCAGCCGCGCTATCCACCGGTCGCGTCGTAATCGGATGGGGAAGGCAGGATCGGCTTTGCCTGCCCCGCCAGGCAACGCGTGCCAAAGCGGCTTTCCCATCAGCAGATTTTCATTGGTTCGAGTCCAGCGGCCACTTCCCCGCATGGGATATGCCGGCCGAGACCGTTGCCGTCATTCTTTCCGCAACTCAGTGATCTTGCATTTCGATCGATCACTCACAACTCGACGAGATGAGCGGCAGGCATTCGCCGACCGCCGGTTTGTCACTCTTGCGCGCCAGGTATCGGATACAGAAGCGTGTCTAGGACGCCTCTTCGGCGCCGCAGGTCCGGCTTCATTGCATCGGCCGCTTTGCGCCAGGAGCGGACATTAAACAGGGGTCGTGTTGCTCTGCTCAGCCCTGAATTGTCCACCAACTCGATTTATGAATGCATCCAGATCGTTTGGAAGTTGATTGCCGCGCCAGGCGATGTGTTGATCCGGACGGACAAGTACGAGTCTCTGCCGATAGACATCAGGCGCTGCTTCTGCTGCCAGATCGAGAATTTTAATGGGGAAGCCTGCTGCATTTGCTGACGCCAGCAAAGCATCGATGCCAGCACCAGTATCGAACCGCAACAGGGTGTAGCCGCGCCCAAGGGCATCGTAGATGGATCGCCCACCAGCCAGCATGAAATGCGGAAGGCGCGCGCCCGGCGCCGTGGAGGCGGTGAAATCTCCCATCGAATAAGGAGGGGCGGCCTCATCATCGTAAATGATCAGTGGGGACCGCTCGTAATACTAGCCGAAGTTCAATCCGGCGCAGCAATATTGCTGTACGTTAAGGTCGTAGGTCGACCGGGCGACCGAGGCGCGATAGGCATCAGCTTCCGGTCCCTCGGCGTCGATCTGCGGTGAGATCGCTCCGCGCGCTTTCGTCATCGCATGGGCGTGGTTCATCGCGAAATGGGACACCTGCTCGGTGATCGGCAAACGCTCGGCTTCGTAAGCTGCGAGGATTCCGTCTGCTCCCCAACCGGCGATGCGGGCGGCCAACAGCCAAGCCAGATTCGCAGCATCCGCAATCCCGGCATTCATGCCATAGCCGGCATAGGGTACCCAAAGGTACGTGGATCGAACGTGCGGGCTCCTTCTTAAGGCGGCATGGCAGGTTGACGAAGATCTGCAGGGCACGGATCCGTGCTCCGTTAGCAGGCTTTTCTTCGTGCGCGGCGCCCTGGGCCGCCGTGAGCCAGTAGAGATCGCCGGCCTTCAGCGCGATGTTGTGTCCGAGCGTATCGCGGTTGAGAAACTCGCCCTTCGCGTCCTCGAACATCACCGTCACCGCCGAGATGCCGGCATGGAGGTGCGGATCGAACGTCGGGGCGGTCATCGTGAAGTCGTCGGCCATCAGGAGTGGATCCATGCCTCCGCCAAACATCTCCTCGGAGAAATGCTTGGCCTCAAATCCATCGCCGATCCGGTGGGGTTTGGCGGAGACGATCCCGCCGAACCGTTCGGTGCAGTCGATTGTTATCTTTGCCGTCGCTGTCGTGGTCATCTTATGTCCTCCCAGCAGTCGCTGCCTTTCTTCGAGGAAACTACGCTTCAGGGCGCTTCCGAGAAGTCGTCCTTTTCGAGACTTAACGTCCAAACGGTTGGACGATGCTGGGCTCACAATTCTCCACCGGTCACGTGATCAAGAGAAAACGTCCACTCCTCAGAGCGATTCCCCCGGGAGCGTCGGCAAGCCGCGAGTGACGAGCGGAGATGCATCGTCCATCGAGTTGGACGACGGCGCCGGCGCCTTTGGGCGGTCGGAATGTGTCAGGCTGCGCCGCGGGCTACATCAGCACGGTCTTGGGCAATTCCGCGGCGAGGTGGTCGAGGAAAACGCGGACCGAGGGAAGAAGGCCCTGACGATAGGGGATCAGCGCGGTCAGGGTGGAACCTCCAGCAATCCAGTTCGGCAGCACGCGTTGGAGCTTCCCGGACTTCACGGCCGCGCGGCAGATGTAGCCCGGCAGCGCCACGATCCCGAGCCCGCGTATCGCGGCCTGCTGCAGACCGATCATGTCGTCGCTGAGAAGGCGCGGCGTCAGCGACACCACGGCCTCGTTCTTCGACTGCCGCACGTGGCGCAAGCGCCAGATCGGATCCACCCCGGTCCGATGCATGAACAGCGAGGGATGGTCGGCGAGTTCCTGCGGCTTCTCCGGCTGTCCGTGCTTCTTGAGGTAGGCAGCACCAGCGAACAGATACCAAGGCGCGGGTGCCAGCGTCCGCTGGACGAGATTAGAGTCGGGAAGCGGGTTGCTGTGCGCGCGGATCGCCACGTCGAAGTTCTCGCCGACGATGTCAACGGTCCGGTCGACCGCGTGGACGAACATGTTGACCTTCGGAAATTTAACAAGGAAGTCGGCGACCACGTCCGCCATCGCAAACTGCATGGTCGCGACACCGCCGGTGCACCTGATCGTGCCGCTTGGTTCGCCGATGCGCTCCTTGATCACGGCCTCGGCCGTCTCCGCTTGGCGCAGCATCTCCACGGCGTGACGGTAGAAGTCCGCGCCGACGTCCGTCATGCCAAACTGCCGCGACGTGCGGTTGAGCAAGCGTACCCCAAGACTGGCTTCCAACTGCTGCATGCGGTGGCTCAACGTCGACTTCGGCGTCCGCAGCGTGCGGCTTGCGGCGGTGAATCCGCCGCGGTCAACCACCTGCACGAAGAGATAGAAATCGTTCAAATCGAGCATGGAATTCTCGTCGTTCATTCCATTGGACGGTTTGTAGCCAAACATGCCTCATGGTTGGCCGAACGTCCAGTTCGGTAGCGGCTGACGATACGCCCATTCATCCAACATTTCGTCCGCGCATCGTCCAATCAATCGGACGCTAAGTCCCGATATTGCCGCCTTTTGGGCCGGACCGATGCAGCCTAGCTTTCGGACATCGCGGCGAACGTCGTGATCCACCCCTCCGGATTAGGACAGATCCGGGCCGGTTACACAGGAGTTCACAATGACCATCCGCAAGTACGACCCGCTCACCCACGACAACGCCGCCGTCGTCCTCGTCGACCATCAAGTCGGCCTCATGACCGGCGTGCGCGATTTCTCGACGGGCGAGCTGAAGCACAATGTCGTTGCCCTCGCCAGGGCGGCCAAGGTACTCGAGCTGCCTACCGTGATCGTAACAACGGCACGCGACAGCATGTGGGGTCCGACGATTCCCGAGCTTGTCGAGGCGCGGCCCGACGTCCAGATCATCGACCGCTCGACAGTGAACGCCTACGACGATCCGGCCGTCGCCAAGGCGATCGAAGCCACCGGCCGCAAAAAGCTCATCTTCGCCGGTATCTCGCTCGAAGTCTGCGCCGCCTTCCCGGCGATGACCGCGGCTGCCCGCGGCCTGGACGCCTACGTCGCCGTCGATGCCTCCGGCACGTTCAGCCAGACCAAGCATGAAGCGGCGCTCGTCCGGATGCAGCAGTGCGGCGTCATCGTCTCTGACTATGCGACCCTGATGGTCGAGATCCTGAAGGACAACGCGGCTCCGAAGTCTGCCGCTCTCTACGCCGCGCTCGACATGCCGTGGGCCACGCTCGTCGGCCAGGTCGCGGCCGCGCTGCGCAAGTAGCTACAGCGATAAGGTTCGGGTGTCCGCCGGCCGGGTTGGCATGGCGGCACCCTCGGGGAAGACGTTAGGAGAGCGGATCATGGCTCGACGAGAGATCACGTCCGGAATCGAGAAGACCTTCCTGGACTGCCAGTTCAACGCGATCGCATGCTGGTTGATACACGGCACCCGCAACGACGAGTACATCGACGGCATCTTTGCTGAGATGTGTCGGCGATTAAGGAACGCCAGCGTACCCGTGGAGCGAGCCTCACTACATCTGGACATCCAGCATCCGCAGTGGATTGGTGCCCGCGTCACGTGGTCTTCAGACGCGAAGGAGGCGGACTTCCAACATGTGGCGCACGACGTCGAACAGCGCGCCGAATACATCGGCAGCGCGGTCCAAGAAATAAGATTGGGCGCGGCGGAAGTACGCCAAAATCTCCAACGCGAGCCCTCGTCAGGGCGGACCCATCACGTCTACGCCGAACTGCGCGCGAAGGGGCTTACCGACTACCTCGCCTGGCCCTTCTATCACACGCTCGGGAAGCGGCATGTCGTGACATTCGCGACCGCCCAGCCGGGTGGCTTTGACCAGTCTCACGTCAACTATCTCCGCGAGCTGCTGCCGGTGCTCTCACTGGTCAGCGAGATCCGCATCAAGAACCTTCTGGCCCGGACGCTCCTAGATACCTACGTCGGGTCTCACGCAGGCGAACTCATCCTCGCCGGCGCTACTCGTCGCGGCCGCGGGACGACGGTTAGCGCGGCAATCATGATGTGCGATCTGCGGGACTTCACGAAAATCTCGGACGACCATCCCCGCGATGAAGTCATCGGCCTGCTCAACGACTACTTCGACGCGATGTCTGGGCCGATCGCGCAGTACGGCGGCGAGATTCTCAAGTTCATCGGTGACGGGCTCCTCGCCGTATTTCCAACGGATCGGCCGTCGGCATGCAACGATCTCCTGAAAGCCGTGGAGATGGCGCGCCGGAACATGATCGGACTGAACGCCAGACGACGGAAGGCCGGCTGCGTCGCTCTCCGCTACGGCATCGGCGTCCACGTCGGGGACGTCATATACGGCAACATCGGGTCGCACGACCGGCTCGACTTCACGATCATTGGTCCGGCGGTGAACTTGGCCTCCCGGCTCGAGGCGCTCACCAAGCAGATCGGAAGGACGGTGCTGGTGTCCCGCTAGTTCTCTGATCTCGTCGACGGCGATGCGGAGCTCGAGTGCGTCGGTAGGCATCACGTACGCGGCTTTGGCGACCCGATCGAACTGTTCGCTCTGAAGGATCCGACGGAAGGACCCATCGATCTGCGTGCCCGCATGAAGAAGGCGCCCGCGCCGCGTCGCGAGACCGTCGATACGCCGTTTTCACCGAAGGCGGCATCGACGAACCGAACCTACCAGATGGAAATATCGCCATGAGCATGCACGATTGGAATGACTATCGTCGTCAACTTGTCGCCGACGTGGGAGAGTTCGCAAAGCTGAGTCCCGACACCGTCCGCGGCTACACAACCTTGAGCGGCGCGGGCGCCAAGACTGGCCATCTCGACGCCAAGACGCGGGAACTTATCGCGCTCGCGGTCGCGGTGTCGCTGGATTGCGACGGCTGCATCACAGTCCACGCCGAAAAGGCCCGATCGCTCGGCGTGACGCCAGACGAGCTCGCCGAAGCGCTGGGAGTCGCCGTCTCCATCAACGCGGGCGCCGCCGTCGTCTATTCCACGCGGACCTTCGATGCATTCCGGGACGCGTTGGCGAAGTGACCGACAGGAGAATGACCATGACGATCGGAGGGCTTGTCACGACGCGAAGCGGCCACGGACCGGAGGAGACGATGAGGCGGTTCGAGGATGCCGTCCGGGCGAGAGACCTGACGGTGTTCGTCCGCATCGACCATGCGGCGGGTGCGGCCGAGGTCGATATGGCGCTGCGGCCGACTGTGCTGCTGATCTTCGGCGCGGCCAAGGGCGGCACGCCGCTGATGCAGACCGCGCAGACCGCGGGCATAGATCTGCCGCTGAAGGCGCTGGTCTGGGAGGACGGATCCGGCACGACCTTCCTGTCCTACAACGCACCGGTTCACCTCGCGCTACGTCACGGTCTCGACGTGGAGTCGGGACCCGTCGCAGCCATGACGAAACTGTTGGACGCGATGGTCGCGGAAGCCGTCGTCGCGAACCCGTAGAACTTAAATCAGCCCGGAGAGTAGACGATCATGAAAAACGCAGTTTCGGGACCGCTCATCGAGACGAATAGGCCGGCCTGGCTCGCGCGGATCGCCGGCAACATGCCTGCAAGCTATTTCGGGATCGTCCTCGGGATCGCCGGACTCGGCAATGCCTGGCGCGCGGCCGAACACGCGTGGTCGCTGCCTGCGGTGGTCTCCGAATACATCTATCTCGCGGCCGGTATGGTCTGGAGCGTTCTCTTTCTGCTCTACGCAATGAAAGCGCTGCTCGCGCCGGCGAAGCTCGCGGAGGAGGCTGCCCACCCCGTGCAGTGCTGCTTCATCGGGCTTGCGGGCGTCGCGACCATGCTTGTCGCGGGCGGCTTAATCCCCTACTCCGCGACGGCCGCTGGCGCCCTCTTTGCGGTCGGCTTCGCCTTCACGCTGGCGTTCGCGGTGTGGCGCACCGGAGGCCTGTGGCTCGGGGAAAGGGATCACGAACACACGACGGCGGTGCTCTATCTACCAACGGTCGCCGGAAGCTTCGTCTCGGCGATCGTGATCGCGGCCCTCGGCTACCCGGACTGGGGACAGTTCGCTTTCGGCGCGGGCGTCTTTTCCTGGCTCGCGATGGAATCCGTACTGCTGCTCCGACTGTTGACCGGACCGGTTAAATCGGCGGCGCTACGTCCGACGCTCGGTGTGCAGCTCGCGCCGGCTCCCGTCGGCGCGTTGGCCTACATTGCAGTCGGCGGTGGGGCGCCGGACATCTTCGTCCACGCGCTGATCGGCTACGGGATTCTGCAGCTCCTCGTCCTGGCCCGCCTTTCGCGATGGATAGCGGAAGCGGGCGCCGTCCCCGGCCTCTGGGCGTTCAGCTTCGGCGCGACCGCCATTGCCGCCGCGCCGGCGCGGCTGATCGCGCACGGCGACACGGGTGCGATGGTGGTCATCGGGCCCGCGCTATTCGCCGTCGCTAACGTCGTGATCGTCGCATTGGTCGTCATGACGGTGGCGCTGCTTCTGACGGGCAAAATGTTCGCACCCGCGCCCGCTGCGTCCAGACCCAAGTGAGAAGTCCGGTTGCTAAGCACCCTTCGGACCACGCGTTGCCTCTTGCTGGTCCCGACTGCTGCCGCGGGAATCGGCGAACGTGGTCCGGTACCGGCGTGCCTTTACGCCGGAACTTGCGGCCGCTACATCTGGATGGCCGGCGACACCGAGATCTATGCCGCCCCCTAGGTAGTAAGCCGAACATCGAAGCGAGCAGAGCAACCATGAGCGGGCTGTCAACCCAATCGCCATCGACATAGCATTCCTCGCATGGCAACGTTCAATCCTGCGCGCGGGAAGCGCTTTGTGGTCGCCTCCAGGTCGTGCCGCATTGCCGTTAAACAAAATAGAAGCCTTTGAAACTGAAGAATGCCATGGGACGGCGTATAATCCTCTTGCTAGATGGCACGTGGAACGATTCCGATTTCGGTGCGCAGGACACAAATATCGTTAGGATTCGGGACATTATTGCCCGCGCCCTCTGGGCAGAGAACGACGCAGCCGAGCCGAGCGAACCTGATTTGTGCTCCGGCACAGACCCTGTGACGCCGAAGACGTTCGCGAACCAAGATAATATCGTCTTCTACGAGCGTGGCGTGGGCACCGGCGGATTCCTCAATCGATTTTTTGGCGGCGCTCTTGGGAAGGGGCTCAGTCGTAATATTCGCCGCGCCTACAAATTCCTGTCATTTCACTATCGACCAGGGGATCAGGTATTTATCTTCGGTTTCTCCCGCGGCGCTTTCACAGCCCGGTGGCTCGTCGGTTACATCCATGCGGCAGGTCTCCTGACCCGCGAGAACTGCACGCCCGAGCTCGAACAACGATCTTGGGAGTTCTATCGGTGTAGCCCAAACGACCGGTCGCCAGGCGAGTGGACGTCTCTTGCTGCTTATTTGAACGACCGGCACGGGCTTCGAATTTCCTGCCTGGGGGTTTTCGACACCGTGGGAGCTCTCGGAGTTCCTATCAGTCAATTCAGGGTCTTGAACCGAGATACTTACGAATTCCACGATGTCGAGCTCTGCGCCATTACCAATGTAAATCTTCACGCAATGGCAATCGACGAGCAACGGCATCCATTCGAGTCTACGCCATGGCGGCGCAGCAAATTCAAGAATTTCCGCACGGCTGTCGAGCAGGTCTGGTTTCCCGGCGCACATGCAGATATCGGCGGCGGCTACATCGACGAGGAGATAAGGAATCGCGACAAGGTCACTGCGCTGGACGACCTGCCGCTTGATTGGATGCTGAAACGGATCAAGTTCTTCTTTCCCGACTTTCCAGTGACGGAGGCCGGTTGGCCGGGACTGTCGGACTCTCAGCTTATGGAGAGAGCGACCTCCACGCAGCACCAGTCGCGCAGTGGCGTTTATCGAGGATGGCCACGAGCACTTCGATCGCTGAACAATGCGCCGGTGGAATGCAAACGGTGGCCTCTCTTATCTCCTTGGTCGGAGGAGAATGTTGGCAGGAATCGGAACGAGGAGCCGATCGGGGAGATGATCCACATCTCCGCGCTCCACCGCTGGCAACGCAACGCGCCGATCGACGACGCCTCCACAATCTACGCGCCGAAGAATCTGGGCAGACACATTACCGAACGCGACGGAAGCCGGTTTAGCGCACTTCCGATCGTCAACTGGGACGGCTCTGTTCTCCTACCCGGAAGAGGCGTACCCTGAGAGGTTCGGTCAGCTGCCCGCCCTGATCTTTCGAGCGGCCTGACTTATCGCGAACAGCAGCGGCGGAATTTCTGAATGAACTGCGATTTTGTGGGTAAAGACGCCCTGCGGCTCGAGCAAGTCTCCGATATCGTCGCGTTTTCCCTCAACAGAAAACCTCACGGTATGATAGAGGATGCGTTCTTCGGTGATCGCGTGATCATCTTTGATGCCGTGGATGAGACTTTGCAGATGCATGTCGGTGCCGGAAAGACCGATGTACAGAAATGTGTGCGTACGTAGGAAGGACTCGAGAAGCGGGCGCCACTGAGACTTCATTACGTCGAGATATTCGCTAGTCCCTAGCACGATGTCATCACTGTCTTTTCTGTCCGGTGCCAACGGAAGAAATCCGTGCGGATGGTAGACCGTGACATCGTCGTTGTTCGCCCAATGGGCCGGCTTCCAGACCGAAGAGGTGACGAAGCCGTGGAATTCGAGGTAGTTTTCCAGCAGGTCGTCATAGTTCAACGTGATCACCTTGGCGGCGGATCCGCGCTTCGACGACATCACCAACGAACCGACGGCTGCCAACGTATCGTTCTTGCGAATCTTCTCGAAGTCCAATGAGGTGCCTTCGTAAAGATCGGTTTTCACGGCTCCCAGAAAATCCTTCGCCTTGCTGCGATAATGCTTTGCTCTCAAAGCTCCGACGCGAGTAATCGGATCCTCTGAACCTGTCATGGCTGGTTCTCCCGATCGGGCGAGCAGGCGATTCACCAAGGTTACCCAATCGGGCAACCCGTAGAACGCTGAAACGCCCGCACCGAGGAAAATCCCGAGGCGGCCGCGGACGAGTTGATATGCAAGGTGTTCGATAAGTGCCGTGCGATTCTTCCAGCTGTCGGGAAGGTTCATATTCATCACAATTGATCCGGCCCTTCCGCGACAGGCACCCAAGTGTCAGCGCACCTGTTTCGCAGCACGAAACCGAGGACGAGCAGGAATTCGACCGCTCGTCTTCGATCTATCAGACTCAGCGTAAGAGAACCTTCGTTAGTAATGCGAGTGATCTCTCCCTCTTCGTTGGGGCGCAAGCGCGGTAAGCCGTCGAACAGGCGGCGTCCCAGCCCGCACGAGAAGAAGTTGAACAGCTGGTGATGATCCCTGAAGACGATCGAGTCGGTGACATCGTCGCCGTATAACGACATCATGCGTAGCGTCCGTCCCGGTCCGGAGAATCGACCATGCAGCGAAGTCACCAAGAACTCGCTGTCGGGGGTCTCCGACTTTTCGATCAGTCTTTGAATATTGATCGGCGTCCGCCTGAAATTGGGAAATATCTGGCGGTCCAAAACGTGCTGGATCAGATAGTCTGCGATCTTCCGGCGTGGAGCGAGTATGACAAACTTGCTTAGGCCGCGAACGATGAAGACTTGATACTGGAAAGGAGGGCGCGCCGTATCGGCCTCTTCGCCAAGGGGCACAGGACTTTCGAGAGTGAACGAATCCCACCTGCGCAACGAGTAGGCGGTATCGACGAAGTGGAGAGACGGGCCGTTTGCCACGCTCGGGTGGGGGAGATCCAGCAAATCGCGCGGGACTTCAGAATCGCCAGCTCGCGCCATCAGATAGCCACTGAATTGGGTCATGCGTCGGTCACCATGTCAAACGCAAGGCAATGAAGCACCCAGAGCGACTCGCTTTCGCCGGGATCGTCCTTCAGGTATCCGCGGAAGAACGTCAGCGGATTGCCTATGGGTTCCTGGTCATACTGGAAAGTCTGCTTGTTCTCGTAACCGCGGCCCTTTCCTTCGTGCGGATCGGCATAGAGTTTGCCCACCAGACGATCGGACGCAAGGAAAATCGCGACAAGCCGCACCAACAGAAGCCGGGCGCTGTAGCGCTTCTCGAAGTTTTTCCACAAGTCCTGATCGTTTTCTATGCAACGGATGTGTTCGAGCGCGATCGAGATGTAGTCGCTCAGAACGCCTCCCTGCGTCTGCAACGCCACCAAAAACTTCTGTACGTCGCGTAACGCTGCAGGGAAGCGATTTTCGGACGGCTCGCGCAGAAGGTTGATCGACACCGCGCATAGCGTCCGCATTAGATATTCGGACACGCGGTCGCCGATGCCGGGGATGGCGCACCAAGAGTGCCATATGCTTTTGATGTAGAAGTCTGGTTCGCCTCGATAGAAGTACCAGAAATCAAGCGCGTGGACGATAATTTCCTGGGCTTCGCGCCGCTGATCCTTGAGGATGTCCGGCAGTTCTTCCGACATTTCCTCGGCCGACACGGCATGCCCGATATCGGCCTGAGCCATACCTATGACGCCTTCAAGAACCAGTTGTCGCGCAGCCATGAGCCAGTTCGTCGCACGGAAACGCGGTTGAGCGATCTGCCTCGCCAAGTCGAGACCGTTGCTATCATCGATGTCCGGGTAGATGTGAACGAAGAGCACCTGCACCAGAATGTGAGCGATCTCGTGGGTTACGGTCAGCAAGTTCGAGCGGTACGAATTGCATTCCGCGATAGTCGTCAGAGGCGCGCTCAACGTCTGCAAGTGGCTACTGAAGCCGTCTCGCCCGCTGAAATAGGTCACGAGCGGGACACGGACATCTTCGGACACCGGCAAGGATCCGTCCAGCAGATCGCGGTCCAAGTGCGCGGCGTTCGTGGTGAGCTCACCGAGCTCAGGTACATCGTTCGTATCGCTTTCAAGAAGGGCGATACGTCCCGGCAGATCGGCCTCGCCTAATATCTTCTGAACCCAATCGACCAGTCGCGAGAGCGCAATATTCGCGCTTCCCGTGCCCAACAGGGAATGGATCCAGAAATGGCACTCGGTTCCGAGAATGGGCGGCACGCCCGAAAATGCCTGGGACGAGAAGCGAGAAATGGCCGCGTTCGCCGCGATCAATCGCGACTGGAGCTCGAGAGTGCTGAGCTCTTTCTTTTCCCATGCGCGGACCAGTTCGCGGGTGACGACCGCGGTAGCCTTGAAGTCCTCGTATGCGGGCGGATAGATCGCCGCCGAGCGGGCAAGCACGGTCGCCGTGACGGCGAGATGCTCCTGTAGAGTAGCCCGCATGGCGGACTCGGTCGGCACGCTACCGAGCGCTGCCAACACCTTCAGGGTCTCATCCAGATCGGCGGCCTGCAGAGTCGAGTGCCTCACCTCCCGGATGCGGCCATCGACGATCCGCCAACACTCGAACGGAATGGCCTGCTCGGTGGCCCAGGCGACAATCTCGTCGACACGGCGCTTGTCGAAGACGCGGATGACGGTATTAAAGCATCCGGTCGTCGCCCACATACGAATCTTTGTCGGGTCAGAAACGGCGGCGAGTTCGCTCGTAAGGCGCGCTGGCTGAACCGGCCCCAGAAAGAACAGCGTCGTTTTACCGGAAAGTGGGGCGGGATTCGCGTTAAAGCGCCCAAAATCTCGGATCGCCCAGATCGGCGAAACCCGGGTGCCGGAGCGCCATGCTGCCAAGACCGATGGCAGATCTCCCAATAGCTCGACTGTCCGTTCTTGCTCGGACTGATTGCAAACGACGAGATAATTCGGCTTTTGCTCGAGGATCACTTGCTGTCGGAATAAACGTACATTTTCAATTTATCGTCCCATTGCCGCGCATTGGACGACGAGGCGTCGCGCGAGCGTGCCTTGGGCCTCTTTAATTGGCCATGCCCGGCCACGCGTGACGGCAGATGGTCGAGCGCGCCCGTGCCGTTCTCGCCGTAGGCGACCATCTGCTTTGACGCTTTGACGAAGGACTTAAGCGTTAGCATTCGTTCTATCCTTGCACGGCAACCAAGCGGATCGGCAGCGCCGTATACCGGCACCGGCCCGATCTCTCAACCGAAAAACACGACAATGACTAATTAGGCGGGAGCGTCGGAAACGCTCTGGGAAGGCGCGCGTTCCGCACAATCAATCTGAAGGACTTATCGTGATCGTTTCATGCTTCGATGGAAAGCACAATCGCGGTGTCGAATCTTATGCATAGCCCTTGGCATGATGATGCAATGATCCATGGCTTTGAAAGTTTCTTGGGTGGCGCTATCGACGAGCTAGGCTTGCGGTGTGACACAGCCATTGTTTCTGGCTGAACTTCGTGACAAACTTAGACTGCCTCAGGGGCTACACCCTGGGGCTACACCATCGCCCGAAGGCATTGGAAAGGCCTGATTTTACTGGCTTTTTCGGGACCACAGTAAATGTGGCGGAGAGGGGGGGATTCTGACCTCTCTCAATGCTAAAATCGACCCACCGCGAACTAGTGGTGCGATCGGAAAAGGTCTATTTGGTCGAGGCAGAGCGTTACATCATTCGGTCGATATCCCCTGCAGCATTTTCAATCTGAATGATTCGACTGCCAACCGATGGGCGCACATGGTGGATCAGTCTCGCGACGTCCTCTTGCCAATGCGGCGCGGCGACTAGAACTGTCTCGTACAGTCCTGCTGCGACTAGAATGTTGCGCAGAAATTCCTTGCGTTGCCTCATGAAGGAAGCGGCTGTGCCTTCTATCCGATGGGCATCCAGCACCACGATCGGCGGTTTGGTCGGGATCCGAATAACAAGGGCTGGTCTGGTCTGCGAATCGAAATAGCGCAGATCGCCGTCGTCGTCGAAACTGAAAACCGATATCCCCTCAAGTTCGAAATTCCTGGCTTCCAGTGTCCGAAGCGCCCTCGACGCCAAAATCTCATTTAAGCTTGGCTGAGGACCGAATTTTCGGACGGTTGCGCGGTGTTTTGCGTTTTTTCTGGTTTTCTCCAGCTCTCCCGCGAGCTGATCGATCGTCAGCTGACCGGCCGACACCTCATTCAACAGTTCCCGCCGGCGCGAAGGTTCGAGGGCAGCGATTCGCGCAATGTTTTCGACAGCCCCTAAGGGCAAGCGACCGCCAGGGGGCAGATCCGTGATGCCCTCGGCATCCAGAAACTGCGCTGCGGCAATCATACGCCGCAAGCTGTTGTCGGACAGATCGGTCTTCTTCGAAAGTTTCGCAACGTACCTCTGGCGCTCCCCTCTCCCTAGGGCCAAGTAGGGCGCCACGTGAGGTCGAATGTAAGCGAGCCAATTCGGAAGCTTGGGTTTGCCAACCATTATCGTCTCATGACGGAAAGCGAATCACACGCCGGATGATGCCTAACATCTGTTTTGCTTGCAATGGGATGACGAGAGCGTATTGTGGCGTCAGGAGTACAGGCGCTTCAGATGCTCGCGCGATGCGTGGAACCGCTAAGGGATGTGGCGGCGACGTCTGTGGCGGCGACCTTTAAGGCGCAGGTCTCGGCGACGTTACTATCGGAGTAACATGGTGGCAGCAGATGTTTGCTTCGGACATTCAAATTGCGTCGAGATGCACCGATCAGATATCGGCCGCCTTGTCGAAGCGTTCTCGATGGCAAAAGCATCGTGGATGGGGCTCGTGGAAAGTTCGTGAAAATCATCTTTTCGCCGATCAGCCGCGATGCGGCTAAACCCTTGAAGAAGATGGTGGGCGCGACAGGGATCGAACCTGTGACCCCTTCCATGTCAAGGAAGTGCTCTCCCGCTGAGCTACGCGCCCTAAGAACCGGTCGTTACGGGTAGGCGGTCTATAACGGGTCGGACCCGGCGAGGCAAGGATGCCGGGGCGCCAATTACGACCGTTTGTGAAGAAAAACCGACAGCCTCAGGCCGCCAGCATCTTGTTCACTTCGCTGACCAATTCGCGCAGGTGCACGGGTTTGGCCAGAACCTTGGCGTTCTTCGGCGCCTCGGAGTCCGAATTCAGCGCCACGGCGGCGAAGCCGGTGATGAACATGATCTTGATGTCAGGATCCAGTTCGCTGGCGCGGCGGGCCAGCTCGATACCGTCCATTTCCGGCATCACGATATCCGTTAGAAGCATTTCAAAGGGTTCTTCGCGCAGCCTCTGATAGGCTGACATGCCGTTATCGTGGTGCGACACCGAGAACCCGGCGTTTTCCAGCGCCTTCACCAGGAACCGGCGCATGTCATTGTCGTCTTCGGCGAGAAGGATCTTGTGCATGGCTGTGAGACGTCGAACCCGAATGAGGAAAACCTGGCACCCACTAAGCCCCGTGGTTGGTAAATTTCGGGTGAAGTTTGCGCCGCGGGCATGTGGATAACCGTTTCATTATGGTGCGCCAGATTGCGATCCAGAGCAACAGAACCGGTTTTCCGCGGCGGATGAGGTCCGGACGACCGTTGCATGATCGCGCGCGGATACCGACAATGACATCTCGCAAATTGCCGGTTTTCTGCCAGACTGATGGTCCAGAAGAACGTGCCTGCAGGGACGAAACGCGACGATGACCCAGTTTGACGGTGAGCTGTCGCCCCCCTTCGAGATCAACGAGCCCTCCGCATGGCGGGCGCCGATCATTTTCAACTCGCCCCACTCCGGCACCGTTTATCCCGCCGAATTCCTCAGCGCCTCGCGAATCGATATCGCTGCCCTTCGCCGTTCCGAGGATTCGTTCATGGACGACCTGATCGGCGGTCTGGCCAATCGCGGCTTCCCGGTGGTGCGGGTGCATTTCCCGCGCTCTTATGTGGACGTCAATCGCGAGCCCTATGAGCTCGATCCCCGGATGTTCACGGGCCGGCTGCCGAGCTTCGCCAATACCCGCTCCATGCGCGTCGCCGGCGGGCTTGGCACCATCCCGCGCGTGGTCGGCGACGGCCAGGAGATCTATCGCGAGCGGCTGAATGTGGACGACGCCCTCACCCGCATCGAGAGCCTCTACAAGCCCTATCACCGCGCTTTGCGCCGCCTGATCAACAAGGCCTACCAGACCTTCGGCACGGCCATTCTGGTCGATTGTCACTCGATGCCCTCGATCGGCATCGCCCGCGAAGAGCCGCGCCGGCCCGACGTGGTGATCGGCGACCGCTACGGCACCAGCTGCGCCGGGCTCCTCACCGATGTGGTGGAGGATACGTATCGGCGGCTTGGCTATTCGATCGGCCGCAACAAGCCCTATGCCGGCGGCTTCATCACCGAGCATTACGGCAACCCGGCCAGCGGCCTGCATGCCGTCCAGATCGAGCTGAACCGCTCCATCTATATGGACGAGCGCAAGCGCGAGCGGACCGCACGCTTCGACCAGATCGCCGATGACTTCACGGTTCTGGCGGACGCCCTGATCGACATTCCGCTCCGTCTGCTCGGCCCGTTCCAGACGGCGGCGGAGTGACCTTCCGCAGCTGCCGCGCTCAGCCGCCCCAGAGCCTGATAGCGGACTAATTTACCTGCGACAAATCGTGCGAAACAGCCCGATACCCCACTCTTTTACCACCGCGATTCATACAACCTTAGATTATATATCGTCATTTTATCCCGGCGGCATTGACCGCGATAACCATTGGGCAGGGATAAAATGATCAAAATAAAGAGCATCATCAAGACGTTCGTCGCCGACGAGTCGGGTGCAACGGCCATCGAATACGGCCTCATCGCCGCCGGCATTGCACTTGCCATCATCGCCGTCGTTAACGGTCTCGGAACGAACCTCAACGGCAAGTTTGCCGAGATCAACACGTCGCTGAAGTAAGTCCGCGCAGCGCTTCGATTGGCTCCGGTTCTCAGCCAGAGCGATCTGCTTGCTTCGTTCTTTCCTGGCTGCGGCTGGCACTGACGTCGGCCGCAGCGGATGCCAGCAGTTGTCGGCTGAGCTTGCGAGGATAAACGAGCGCAAACAAGATTGCTGGCCGATCGCCGCGCAACTTGCAAAAACTCCATAGACAAGAAAAAAGGGCCACTTGCGAAAGCAAGCGGCCCAAGTCTAGGGAGGAAACGCCCAAGGAGGGCAGCGATAGCGCCAGGCGCTACCGCACCGCAACAATATGCATCCCTGGGCTTCGAAGTGCAAGAGTTTTCGGGCATTTTCTCATGCAAAAAATGCAAGGCTTTTTGCCGCTCGCAGCATGGTTGTCACAATTAAACTTAGCAAAAACAGGCACTTGAAAAATGGTCAGCCATTTTGACGCATTTTAGAAATGAACAAAAATTCATTCTTAATGCCAAATTCCAGTTCTTCGGCTCATAATCTTTGGCGAGTCAAATTGCGCACATTGCGCATAAATCCAATTGCGCGGTCTGCGCAAAATTCGCGACCGGTGGGCAAATGCGAGGGCCTCATATGCAGCTTGGCCCAAGCCGCGATATAGGTTGATACAACCACCCAACGACTCTTCGCCGTAAAGGATCCAGCCGTGACGGTCATCGATTTCACCGCCTTCATCGGCCGGCTTGCCACCGCATCGGGCGAGACCATCCTTCCCTATTTCCGGACTTCGCTCAGCATCGACAACAAGAAGGCTGGCGACTTCGACCCGGTCACCGAAGCCGACCGCGGCGCCGAGGCCGTGATGCGGCGCCTGATCAAGCAGAGCTTCCCCCAGCATGGCATCGTCGGCGAGGAATTCGGCGTCGAGCGCGAGGACGCCGAGTATGTCTGGGTGCTCGATCCCATCGACGGCACCAAGTCCTTCATCTCCGGCTTTCCGACCTGGGGCACCCTGATCGCCCTGCTGCACAAGGGCACGCCAGTCTATGGCATGATGCACCAGCCCTATATCGGCGAGCGCTTTTCCGGCGATAACGGCTCGGCGCGCTTTCAGGGCGCCGGTGGCAACAGCCGCAAACTGGCTGTGCGGCGCTGCGATTCGCTCGAAAAGGCCGTGCTCTTCACCACCAGCCCGTTGTTGATGAACGAGACCGACCGCGCGACCTTCCAGGGCGTCGAGAAACATGTCCGCCTCTCCCGCTATGGCGGCGATTGCTATTCCTATTGCATGCTGGCCGCCGGCCATCTCGATCTGGTCATCGAGACCGACCTCAAGCCCTATGACATCGCGGCCCTGATCCCCATCGTCACCGGCGCCGGCGGCATCGTCACCACCTGGGACGGCAAGCCGGCCCAGAACGGCGGCAAGATCATCGCCGCCGGCGATCCACGCGTGCATGCGGCGGCGATGAAGCTGTTGAATCCCTGACCTCAGCCTCGCGCCGCGGCGCGCAGATGCTCGACCAGTTGCTGTGCCGGGCGCGACATCGCCTTCAGATCGCGAAAGCAAATCGCCAGCTTGCGGTTGGCCCAGCTGTCCCGGATCCGCACCAGCGCAATCGGCATCGAGCGCGCGCAACGCCGCGCCGCCACTTCCGGCACAATGGCGACGCCCACATGTGCCGCCACCATCTGGCACATGGCATCGAAATCGCGCATCTGGGCGCGATAGCGCAGCCGCGCGCCGAGGCGGGCCGCATATTTGCCGATGTGGTTCTGCAGCGCCGTCGCATTGGTCAGCCCGATGAAATCGCGATCGGCGACCTCGCGAAAATCGATCACCCGGCGCGACGCCAGATCGCTGCGCGGAGCCGTCACCAGCACGAGTCGATCCTCGCTGAAGATGAAGCGATCGAGCGTTTCCGGCAGCGTATGCTCGGCCGCAAAGCCGATATCAGCGCTGCCTGCCGCAATCGCCTGGGCGATATCGGCGCTTTCGCGCTCTTCTGCCTCGAGGCTGACCTGCGGATGCTCGCGCAGAAACGCGGCCAGCGCCTTTGGAAGATGCTCGGAGAGACCAACAGTGTTCGCCAGCAGAACGATGCTCGCTTTGGTCCCGCTGGCATAGGCCGCCATATCGCTGCGGAGCGCTTCCACATCATGCAACACCACGCGGGCATGGCCGAGCAGGCTCTCGCCCGCCGCCGTCAGTGTCACCCCACGCCGCCCGCGTTTGAGGAGCGCGACTCCGACGGCTGCCTCCAGCCCCTGAATGCGCGCGCTTGCCGAGGCCAACGCCAAATTCGCTGCTGCAGCGCCGCCCGTGATGCTGCGCGCCTCGGCCACGGCCGCGAACAGCCTGAGATCGACCAGATCGAAATGCATCGCGCATCCTCCAGCCTTCGGATCAGGCGAAGGCACTCTCCATAACCTCCAGATTGTGCCCCTCGCGAGGATCGGTCAATGTGTCGCACCATGACCGACACAATGCTCATTCTGATCGCCTTCGTTTTCGCACTCGCAGGCTTTGTCAAAGGCGTCATCGGCCTCGGCCTTCCCACCGTTGCGATGGGCCTGCTCGCCACCACCATGACCCCAGTTCAGGCGCTGACCATCGTCATCGTGCCCGCCGTCGTCACCAATATCTGGCAGACTTTCGCCGGCCCCTATCTGCGCGACATCATCCGCCGGCTGTGGCCGCTGCTGCTCACCACCGCGATTGCGATCTGGCTCGGAGGCGGCCTGATGACAGGCCCCTACGCCAAATATTGCGCCGTGATTCTCGGCGTGCTGCTCGTGGTCTATGCCGTGGTGACGCTGGTGAAATTCCAGTTCAGGACCGCGCCAAAGGATGAAAAATGGGTCGGCGGCATCGTCGGCGCCATCACCGGCGTGGTCTCGGCGGCCACCGGCGTGCAGGTCATTCCGTCGATGCCCTTCATGCAGTCGATCGGCATGGAGAAGAACGAACTGGTACAGGCGCTCGGGCTCTACTTCACCGTGGCAACCTTGGCGCAGGCGTTCAATCTCACCAGCGCCGGCCTGCTCAATGCGGCGACCGCCGTGCCGGGTGTCATCGCCATGATCACCGCTTTCGCCGGCATGTTCCTCGGCCAGGCCGTACGCGACCGCATGGCGCCGGAGCAATTCCGCCGCTGGTTCCTGATCGCGATGCTGCTGCTCGGAATTTATCTCGCGGTGAGCGCAACGATCGCTGTGATGAAGTGACGTTTGTAGGATGGGTTGAGCAGAGGCCGAAGGCCGGTGCGATAACCCATCATTCCGCCGATGGGTTTCGCTTCGCTCTTACCCATCCTACGGCTCCGCGCTTTATTTCGCTTCCAGCAGCGCCACACGAATCCCGAGATAAACAAACACGCCACCAAGCGCACGGTTGATCCAGACCAGCGCCCGGCCGGACTGACGCACACGCCGCGCTGCGCGTGCCGCAAACACCGCGACCAGCAGGCACCACGCTCCGCCCGTGCCGATGAACATCATCCCGAGCACCATGAAGGCCAGCGCCTTGTGCGGCGCATCCGCATCGACGAATTGCGGCAGGAAGGCAAGGAAGAACAGCGCGACCTTCGGATTCAGCGCATTGGTGAGCGCGCCCTGCCAGAACACCTGGCTGAGCCTGATCGCCGGCCTGTCGATGGACGACGCCAGAAGATCGTCGGGCGCCTTCCAGCGCAGCATCTGGATGCCGCTATAGAGCAGATAGGCCGCACCGACCCATTTCACGACGGTGAAGGCCGTCGATGACGCTGCAAGCAATGCGGATAGTCCGATCGCGGCTGCGAAGACGTGGACGAGACACCCAGCACAGATACCCAATGCAGCTGCAACGCCGCCGCGCCATCCGATCTGCACGCTACGGCCAATGATGTAAGCTGTATCCGGCCCCGGTGTGATGTTGAGCAGCAGGCCGGAAAGAACGAACAGCCAGAGATCGTGAATGCCGAGCATGGTTAGTCTTTCCTCATCGTCTCATCGTCATCGCCCGCTTTCGCGGGCGATGACAGTGTGCGCGTTACTTAAACAACGGCGTCCCTGGCACAAACGCATCGAACGCCGCCCAGAATTGCTGCCGGTAGCGATCCTGCTCCTGCAGGATCTCGTGCTTTGCCCCCGCAATGACGAGATGCGATCCCGCCCGCAAATGATAGGCGAATTCCTCGATTGCCGCCGTCGAGACCACCTGATCATGGCTCGCCGCCAGCATCAGGATGGGCTGACGGATATCGACGGGATACCTTGTCGCGCGAAACCCGTGCATGGCGCGGATCGCGGTATCAGCCCAGGCGATGGTCGGCGCGCCGATGCCGAGCGTCGGATCTTCCTGCAGGATCGCGGCATTGCGCGCATAGCGAACGGCATCGCTGGTCAGCTTGTTGTCGGGAAATGACGACGAGCCCACCAGCTCACCATTGCCACCGGGAACATAGTTGCCGCCCTGCCCGGTCCAGCGCAGGAAGCGCAGCAACAGCCGCGCCGGCAGCGAGGTGGAGCGGCCTGGCAGATCGATCATCGGCGCCGACAGCACCATGCGATCGAACCAGCGCTTCCCGGAATGCGCCACCCGCAGCATCACGGCACCACCCATGGAATGGGCCAACGCATAATAAGGTGGCGGACAATCCGGCATCACCACCTGCTGCACGAAGGCTTCTACATCGATTTCGAAATCCGAGAAATTCCGCACATAGCCCTTGCGCGCATCGCGCAGCCGCCGCGCCGAATGACCCTGGCCGCGCCAGTCGATCATCGCCACGGCAAAACCGCGATCGCGCAGATCGCGCACCGTCTCGAAATACTTCTCGATGAATTCGCCGCGACCGGTGAAAACGCACACCGTGCCCTTATGGCCGGCCGGCGGTGCCCAGCGCGCGAAGCGCAGCTCGACACCATCGGATGTCTTGATCGTGCCGGACGTGGCGCCTTCGGGGACCGGATTGGCGGGGATCGAGACAAGCGTCATGCGGGACCGGCTAGGTGAAAAAGGCGGGTTTTCAAGAGCCTGAGAGGCGCCGGCGAGATTCTTTCGCCTCCCCTTGCAGGCCGCAACACCCCTCCCATATCACCTTCATGCAGGCCTCTCTAGGCTGCATGTGACGAAAGCCCGGCCCGATTGGCGGGCGGGTAACTCAACAGTCGCTCAATGGAGGACTACCCTATGCGTACCTATGATCTCACCCCGTTTTATCGTTCCACCGTCGGCTTCGATCGCCTGTTCAACCTGCTGGACCAGACCACGGCTGAAACCGCGTCGGGCTATCCGCCCTACAATATCGAGCGCCTCGGCGAGAACGACTACCGTATCAGCGTCGCCGTGTCCGGCTTTGCGCCGAACGAGCTCTCCATCGTCGCGAAGGAAAACACGCTGACGATCAAGGGCGAGAAGGCTGCCAACCAGAATGGCAACTCGTCCGAAGTGCTCTATCGCGGCATCGCCGCCCGCGCCTTCGAGCGCGCCTTCCAGCTCGCCGACTTCGTGCAGGTGAAGAATGCCTCGCTTGAGAACGGCCTGCTCCATGTGGATCTCGTGCGCGAGATTCCCGAAGCTGCGAAGCCGCGCAGCATTCCGATTTCCACCAGCGCCGTGAGCGCACCCAAGGTGGTTGACGGCTCGGCCGAGAAAGTCGCTGCGTAATAGCGACTGTTACGTGAAGTAAGTGTAGCTGTGTGTTGCGAGCGCCCCGGAACCATCCGGGGCGCTTTTTTCTCGCATTCTCGTGATCATCCGTGATCGATCACAAACCTCCGCCTGCGTAACGTCCAAGACCCCTGCATCGAACCTCTGGCAAGACAGAGCCACTGTCTCAACCCATCAGGAGTTCATGCAATGACCACCACCCGGATACTTGCCGCGCTCGCGTTGAGCGCCCTTTCCGCCATCTTCACCGCCACCACAGCCGATGCGCAGACTGCCCCCGTAAAGGCCAAGAATGTCGTGCTGATCCACGGCGCCTGGGCCGATGGATCCAGCTGGGGCGAGGTGATCCCGCTGCTGCAAAAGGCCGGCCTGCATGTCACCGCCGTGCAGAATCCGCTGTCGTCGCTCGCCGATTCCAATGCCGCCGCCAAGCGCGCGCTCGCGCTACAGGATGGCCCCACGGTGCTGGTCGGCCATTCCTGGGGCGGCACCGTGGTCAGCGATGTCGGCACCGATCCCAAGGTTTCCGCGGTGGTCTATGTCGCGGCGCGCGCACCCGATGCCAATGAGGATTTCGTCGCGCTGTCCGGCAAATTCCCGACGGGCCCTGTGCGCGCAGGCATCCAGACCCATGATGGCTATACGCTGCTGTCGGAGCCGGCCTTCCTCAAGGATTTCGCCAATGGCGTCGAGCCAACGAAAGCAAAGGTGCTGTTCGCCGAACAGGGCGATACGGCAGCCAGCATCTTCGCGGATCGCACCAGTGCTGCGGCCTGGCATGACAAGCCATCCTTCTATGCCGTGGCCAAGCAGGACCGCACCATCAATCCCGATCTCGAGCGCTTCCTTGCCAAGCGCATGAACGCCACCACCGTCGAAGTCGATGGCGGCCATCTCATCATGGTGTCGCATGCCCGCGACGTCGCAAACCTGATCCTGCAGGCGGCTGGTGTCACCACGCCTGCGAACAAGACAGCGATGAAGAAATAACATCATCGCTGAACGCGAAACGACCCGGCGCTGCTGAGCAGGCCGGGTCGTTTTGGCGTTTGGCCGTAGGGCGGATGAGGCGAAGCCGTCATCCGCCGGCCGAGTGCATGTGGCGAAGAATGGCGGATTACGCTTCGCTTATCCGCCCTACGGCCGCGTTTTACCTTGGCAGCGTCGTGGTGCCCATCAACGCGGTATCGATCGAGCGTGCACACAGACGGCCTTCGCGGATCGCCCATACCACCAGCGACTGGCCGCGGCGCATGTCGCCGGCCGAATACACCTTCGGCAATGAGGTCGCGAAGTCGTTGAGGCCCGCCTGCACATTGCCGCGCTGGTCGAGCTCGACGCCGAGGGTCTTCAGCATGCCTTCGTGCACGGGATGCACGAAGCCCATGGCGAGCAGGACGAGATCGGCTTTCAGCGCAAACTCGCTGCCCGGGATCGGCTTGAACTTGTCGTCGACGCGCACGCAATTGAGCTGCGTGACCTTGCCGTCCTTGCCTTCAAAGCTCTGGGTCAGCACGGCGAACTCGCGCTCGGCGCCTTCGGCCTGGCTCGACGAGGTGCGCATCTTCAGCGGCCAGTTCGGCCAGGTGAGACCCTTGTTTTCCTTCTCCGGCGGAGCCGGCATGATCTCGAGCTGGGTCACCGACAGCGCGCCCTGACGCAGCGAAGTGCCGATGCAGTCCGAACCGGTGTCGCCGCCGCCGATGACGACGACATGCTTGCCGCCGGCCAGGATCTCCTTGATGTCGCCGAGCGGCTCGTTGCCAACGCGACGGTTCTGCTGCGGCAGGAAATCCATCGCGAAATGGATGCCGTCGAATTCGCGGCCCGGGATCGGCAGATCGCGGCCATGCTCGGCGCCACCGGTCAGCGCGATGGCGTCATAGGTCTTTGCCAGCTCGACCGGATCGATAGCGTTCGGCGCGGTGCCGCCCACCGGCGTGTTGTAGTGGAAGATGATGCCTTCGCCGACCATCTGCTCGACGCGGCGATCGATCACGGTCTTTTCCATCTTGAAGTCAGGAATGCCGTAACGCATCAACCCGCCGGCCTTGGCGAATTTCTCATAGACATGGACTTCGTGGCCGGCACGTGCGAGCTGCTGCGCGCAAGCCATGCCGGCCGGGCCGGCGCCGATCACGGCGACCTTGTGGCCGGTCTTCACGCTCGGCACCTGTGGCTTCAGCCAGCCATTGTCCCATGCCTTGTCGACGATGGCACATTCGATCGTCTTGATGGTCACCGGATTGTCGTCGATGTTCAGCGTGCAGGACGCTTCGCACGGCGCCGGACAGATGCGGCCGGTGAATTCCGGGAAGTTGTTGGTGGAATGCAGGTTGCGCGAGGCTTCTTCCCAGTTGCCGGCGTAAACCAGATCGTTCCAGTCCGGGATCTGGTTGTTGACCGGGCAGCCGGGCGTGCCGGGCTGCACCGAGCCGGTGCCGTGGCAATAAGGAATGCCGCAATTCATGCAGCGCGCGGCCTGGCTCTGCGTATCCTTGTCGCCGAGCGGAATCACGAACTCATTGTAGTTCTTCAGCCGCTCCGCGACCGGCGCATACTTGCGATCGTGACGTTCGATTTCGAGAAAACCGGTGATCTTGCCCATAGAAGTGACGCCTTAAGCGAGAAGTCCAAAACTCGGTCCTCATCCTGAGGAGCGCGCGATCTTCGCGCGCGTCTCGAAGGATGGGTGCTCATCACTCCCTCATGGTTCGAGACGGCGCTGCGCGCTGCCCCACCAAGAGGGTACCTGTGTTACGCGCCGATCGCGATCTGCGGTTCGGCTTCGGCGGCTTTCGCTTTCAGCTCTTTCAGCGCGCGGCGATATTCGACCGGCATGACCTTGCGGAATTTCGGCAGCCAGGTCTTCCAGTCGGCGAGGATCATCTGCGCCTTCTTCGAGCCGGCATATTTTGCATGGCGCGAGATCAGGATGTGCAGACGCTCGATGTCCGATTCCAGCAGGTTGGCGAACACGTCCACCTTGCCATGGGCCTCGAGATCGCCGGTGTGGTGATAGGTGTTCTGCGCGACCAGCTCCTCGGAGAGGACCGGCTCCAGTTCGACCATCGCCATGTTGCACAGCTTCTCGAAATCGCCGGCCTCGTCGAGGACATAGGCGATGCCGCCGGACATGCCGGCTGCGAAGTTACGGCCGGTCTTGCCGAGCACCACGACGATGCCGCCGGTCATGTATTCGCAGCAGTGATCGCCGGCGCCTTCGACGACCGCGACCGCACCCGAGTTACGCACGGCGAAACGTTCGCCGGCCACGCCGCGGAAGTAGCACTCACCCTCGATCGCGCCATACATCACGGTGTTGCCGACGATGATGGACTCTTCCGGCACGATGCTGGAATGCGCGGGCGGACGGACGATGATCTTGCCGCCCGACAGGCCCTTGCCGACATAGTCATTGGCTTCGCCTTCGAGATCGAAGGTGATGCCGTTGCACAGCCACGCGCCGAAGGCCTGACCGGCGGTGCCCTTCAACGACACCTTGATGGTATCTTCAGGAAGACCGGCATGGCCGTAGATCTTGGCCACCGCGCCCGACAGCATCGCACCGGCGGAACGGTTGGTGGAGTTGATCTTGGCATCGAATTTCACCGGCGCGCCGCGGTCGAGTGCCGGCTGCGCGTTGGCGATGAGTTCGCGGTCCAGCACCTTCTCCAGGTGATGGTTCTGCTCTTCCGAGTGATAGATCTTCTGGCCGGGCAGTTCGGGCTGGCGCACGAACAGCTTGGAGAAGTCGAGACCCTTGGCCTTCCAGTGCGAGACGAGCGCGCCCTGGTCGAGCATCTGCACCTGGCCGACCATCTCGCTGAAATTGCGATAGCCGAGCTGGGCCATGATCTCGCGGACTTCCTCGGCAACGAAGAAGAAGTAGTTGATCACATGCTCGGGCTGGCCGGTGAAGCGCTTGCGCAGCACCGGATCCTGGGTGGCGACGCCAACCGGGCAGGTGTTGAGATGGCACTTGCGCATCATGATGCAGCCGGCCGCGATCAGCGGGGCAGTCGCGAAGCCGAACTCGTCTGCGCCCAGGAGGGCACCGATGACGACGTCACGGCCGGTGCGGAAGCCACCGTCCACCTGGACCACGATGCGCGAGCGCAGGCGTTCACGCACCAAGGTCTGGTGGGTTTCGGCGAGGCCGATTTCCCACGGGCTACCCGCATGCTTGATCGAGGTCAGCGGCGATGCGCCGGTGCCGCCTTCGAAGCCGGCGATGGTCACATGGTCGGCACGCGCCTTGGCGACGCCTGCGGCCACCGTGCCGACGCCGATTTCCGACACCAGCTTGACCGAAACCTGGCCCGTCGGATTGACGTTCTTCAGGTCATAGATCAGCTGCGCGATGTCTTCGATCGAATAGATGTCGTGATGCGGCGGCGGCGAGATCAGGCCCACACCCGGGGTCGAGTGGCGCACGGCAGCAATCGTCGCGTCGACCTTGTGGCCGGGCAGCTGACCGCCTTCGCCGGGCTTCGCGCCCTGCGCCATCTTGATCTGCATCATGTCCGAATTGACGAGATATTCCGTCGTCACGCCGAAGCGACCGGACGCGATCTGCTTGATGGCAGAGCGCATCGAGTCGCCATTCGGCATCGGCTTGAAGCGATCCGACTCTTCGCCGCCCTCACCGGTGTTCGACTTGCCGCCGATCCGGTTCATGGCGATGGCGAGCGTGGTATGCGCCTCGCGCGAGATCGAGCCATAGGACATGGCGCCGGTGGCGAAACGCTTGACGATGTCGGCCGCCGACTCGACTTCCTCGATCGGCACCGGCTTGCGCTTCTCGTCCTCGGCGGTCTTGATCTTGAACAGACCGCGAAGCGTCAGCAGGCGTTCGGCCTGGTCGTTGAGCATCTTGGCGAAAGCGCGGTAGCGCTCCTGCGAATTGCCGCGCGCCGCATGCTGCAGCAGCGACACCGTCTCGGCGCTCCAGGCGTGATCTTCGCCACGGCTGCGATAGGCGTATTCACCGCCGATATCGAGCGCGTTCTTGAAGATCTGGATCTCGCCGAACGCCTCGGTGTGGCGACGCACGGTCTCCTCGGCGATCTCCGGCAGACCGACGCCCTCGATCTTGCCGTGGGTGCCGGCGAAGTACTTGTTGATGAATTCGGTGCGCAGGCCGACGGCGTCAAAGATCTGCGCGCCGCAATAGGACTGGTAGGTGGAGATGCCCATCTTGGACATCACCTTCAGCAGGCCCTTGCCGATCGACTTGATGTAGCGCTTGACGATCTCGTAGTCGTCGAGCGCTGTCGGCAGCTTGTCCTTCATCGCGATGATGGATTCGAAGGCCAGATACGGGTTGATCGCTTCGGCGCCATAGCCCGCGAGACAGGCGAAGTGATGCACTTCGCGCGGCTCGCCGGATTCGACAACGAGACCGACGGAGGTACGAAGGCCGGTGCGGATCAGATGGTGATGCACGGCGGCGCAGGCCAGCAGTGCCGGGATCGGGATACGATCCGAGCCGGCCATGCGGTCCGACAGGATGATAATGTTGACGCCCTCGCGCACCGCGCCTTCGGCACGCGCGCAGAGTTCATCCAGCACCTGCTCCATACCCGCCGCGCCGAGACCGGCATGGAAGGTGGTGTCGAGGGTGCGCGACACGAAGTGCGAGTCGGCGACATCCGAGATCGATCGGATCTTTTCGAGATCCTGGTCGGTCAGGATCGGCTGACGGACTTCGAGGCGCTTGGTGGTGGCGACGCCTTCATGGTCGAGCAGGTTCGGCCGCGGCCCGATGATCGAGACGAGGCTCATGACGAGCTCCTCGCGGATCGGGTCGATCGGCGGGTTCGTCACCTGCGCGAAGTTCTGCTTGAAATAGGTGTAGAGCGGCTTCGGCTTGTTCGACAGCGCCGAGATCGGCGTATCGGTGCCCATGGAGCCCGCCGCCTCCTCGCCCTGCGACGCCATCGGCGTCATCAGGATCGTGATGTCTTCCTGGGTGTAGCCGAAGGCCTGCTGCCGCGCGAGCAGCGGCAGGTTGGAACGCTGGCCGGTGGACGGCGCGTCTGGCAGCGTTTCCAGGCGCATCTGGGTGTTCTGCAGCCACTGCGCATAGGGATGGCTGGCGGCGAGCTGGGCCTTGATCTCTTCGTCCGGGATCAGGCGGCCTTCCTCGAGATCGACCAGCAGCATCTTGCCGGGCTGCAGACGCCACTTGGTGATGATGTCTTCTTCCGGAATGTCGAGCACGCCCATTTCCGACGCCATGACGATGCGATCGTCCTTGGTGACGAGATAGCGTGCCGGACGCAGGCCGTTGCGGTCCAGCGTCGCGCCGATCTGGCGGCCGTCGGTGAAGGCCAGCGCGGCCGGGCCGTCCCACGGCTCCATCAGGGCCGCATGATATTCGTAGAAGGCGCGGCGCTGCTCATCCATCAGGGGATTGCCGGCCCACGCTTCCGGAATCATCATCATGACCGCATGCGCGAGCGAATAGCCGCCCTGCACGAGGAATTCGAGCGCGTTATCGAAGCAGGCCGTGTCCGACTGGCCTTCATAGGAGATCGGCCAGAGACGGCTGATATCCTTGCCGAACAGATCGGATTCCACCGAGGCCTGGCGTGCCGCCATCCAGTTGGTGTTGCCGCGCAGCGTGTTGATTTCGCCGTTATGGGCGACCATGCGGAACGGATGCGCCAGCGACCAGGTCGGGAAGGTGTTGGTCGAGAAGCGCTGATGCACGAGGGCGAGCGCGGATTCGAAATCCGCTTCGTGCAGGTCGGCATAATAGCTGCCGAGCTGATCGGCGAGGAACATGCCCTTGTAGATGATGGTCCGGCACGAGATCGAACACGCGTAATAGCCCGACAGGCCGCGCTCGCGGCGCGAATAGATCGCCTGCGAGATCGACTTGCGCAGGACATAGAGGCGGCGCTCGAAATCCGTCGCATCGACGACCTTGGCTTTGCCGATGCCGATGAAGACCTGCATGTTGGTCGGCTCGGTCGGCTTCACGCTTTCGCCGAGCGAGGCATTGTCGGTCGGCACTTCGCGCCAGCCGAGCAGCTTCAGGCCTTCGGCCTTGATCTGGTCGGCGATGATGCCCTGCAGCACCTTCCGCCACGGCACGTCGCGCGGCATGAACAGCGCGCCGACGGCATATTGGCCGGGTTCCGGCAGCTCGAAGCCGAGCTCGGTCGCCTTGCGACTGAAGAACTTGTGCGGAATCTGCACGAGAATGCCCGCGCCATCGCCGAAGCGCGGATCTGCGCCGGTGGCGCCGCGATGCTCGAGATTGCACAGGATGTTGATCGCGTCCGAGACGATCTGATGCGACTTCACGCCCTTGATATTGGCGATGAAACCGACGCCGCAGGCGTCCTTTTCCTGCGAGGGGTCGTACATGCCCAGCGCCGGCGGACGGTAGGTATGCAGTTCAGGTTTGATGGCCGAATCTTTCACGTGAGCCGATTTGATAGCCGGGGCCGCCGCATGCATGCCGGTTTCGATCAATTGGCGCTCGTGCTCTGATCCGCTCATCTTCGTCCTCTCAGCCCCCACATCGGGGCTCTGCCACCCTTGTCGGCGCACCTTTGACGCTCGCGGAACCCGTACGGGCTACCGCTCGCGCCTTCAGCGAGCCTGGTTTTCAGAATTAAGACTGGTGGCAGCCCGCCGTATCCGGTGACCACCCCATATCCTGCCTTAACAAGCGCCTCTTTATCGGGAGCGCTCGCTTATGTCGCAGACCCAATGCGGGTTCTGCCACAAAAAATTGCGACAGTGATGCTGTCCTAACCATCACCTTGCCAAACTTTTATCTAGCACACAAGCGCAAGGGAGTCCGCCGCCGCAATGCAACAGCGCATGGCAAATCGCTTGTTTCGGTGTGTAACCAAACCGCAACGGCAAACCTAAAGGTGCCGCGATCCGGCCCTTTCCCTGCCGAAATCCAAAGCGAGGTTGGCGCCGTTCGTTAACGCCTGAGACGGGGAACTTCGCGAGGCGTGGACATAAGTCAATTCGGGCTCAGGACTGGGCCCATCTCCGGGCGCGGGGGCGTCGATGGAGCGTGCAATGAAATTCACTGTAGGTTGTCTGACCGCGGCTGGCCTGATGCTGGCGACGGCCGCGCAGGCGCAAGTCCTGCCGCCGATGCGGGGCGACGTGCGGGTATCGGATTTCGAGGAACCCGGCCCTTATGCATCCATGCCACCGCCGCGGGTTTACGTGCCCGGACCGCGTTATGGCGACGGCTACGCGCCTGCGGTTCTTCCGCCGCAAGAAATTTACGCGATCCTGCGCGAGGCCGGCTTCTCGCCCCTCGGCGCGCCGCAGCAGCGCGGGTTGTTCTACACGATCGCCGCAGTCGACCGCCGCGGCGAGGACGGGCGTATGGTGATTGACGCCCGCAGCGGCAGAATCCTGCGTTTCATGCCGGCCTATCAGATGGGCGATCGGATGAATCAGGAAGTCGTGGCGCGCTACGGCCCGGAAGCCGCCATGCCGGAACTCCCGCAATATCGCCGGCCGCCTTTCGATCCGAAGGCGGCAGCGGCTGTGGCGGGGAATCCACCGTCGGCGACTACGCCCGCGCCCAAGCAAAAAGTGGCAAGCCAAACCGCAACCGTGCCGCTGCCAAAAGCGCCGCCGCCCAAGGCCGTTGCGACACCCGCGAAGCCTGTTGCGGTGGAGAAGCCCCCGGTGATCGACAAGCCGATCGCGGAGAAGCCTGCTGAACCGGCCGCCGTGCCAGCACCGGCGCCGGTGCAGCAGTCCGCGGTGACGGAGACGAAGCCGGCGGAAGCGAAGGCACCGGAAGCAGCGGCTGTGACGCCTGCTCCGGCTGAGAAGGCTGAAACACCGCCAACGGGGGCTCCGCCGGCAACGGAAGCGAGACCGGAGACGCCTGCACCGACGGGGGATAAGCCCGCTGTGGTGCAGGGACTCGAGTAAAACGGCGAAGCGAATGGTTTCCCTCCCCCAAGCAGCGCAGCTGCGCAGTGGGGAGGGTCCGCCGATAGGCAGGGGTGGGGACTCTCCCCACGTGACGTCGGAGTTTGGGGAAACACCCCACCCGTCTCGAACGCTACGTGTTCGATCCACCCTCCCCACCGCGCGGCTGCGCCGCTTGGGGAAGGGATGAAAACTCCACCTTTTCCAGCGGCGCCCGAAACGTCGCGTGAAAACCGTCCGCATCGTAGCTCTTGGTCACGCCGCCGTTCCCCGCGATCCCGAGATCGATCAAGCGCGTGCCAAGCCCTTTTCGCGTCGGCGCTGTCACCGCGGGCCCGCCCCTCTCGCGCCAGTCCAGCACCAGCGTGCCATTCTCCGTCGTCCACGACACCGCGACATGGCCACTGTTATCGCCGAGCGCACCATATTTCACTGCATTGGTCGCGAGTTCGTGCAGCAGCATCGACAGCGACAGCGCTGCTTTCGGATCGAGCGCGATCTCCGGCCCGTCGAGTTTGACACGCGCCTTGTCCGCATGGGCGGCGAGCACGCCAGCGATCACCGTGCGCAATGCGGCCGACGCCCAGCTCTGCTGCTCCAGTACATGATGCGCACGACTGAGTACATCGAGGCGGCGCTCAAACGCCTCCACCGCGTCGCGCTCCTGAACGCCGCGCAGCGTCTGCGAGGCGATCGCCTGCACCAGCGCCATCGCATTGTTCATGCGATGGCCGAGCTCCTCGTTGAGCAATCGCATCTGCTGGTCGGCGGCGCGACGCACGGTCACGTCGTTGAACAGGATCGCCACCTGATGCGCCTCCGGCGCGCCGATGCGGAACGCATGGACATCGTACCAGCGATCACCTAGCTGCCCGGCATGCTGCTCGAACCGCACAGGCTGGCCGGTCAGCGCGACCTTGCCATAGAGATCGAACCAGTGCTGCTCGTGCTCGGGCGCGAGATCGCGCATCCATTTGCCGGCGGCGTCCTTCAATCCCGTCTGGTCGGCAAAGGCCGTGTTGACCTCGACGAATTTGTAGTCGGTCGGCGTACCCTCGGCATCGAAAGCGAGTTCGATCACGCAGAAGCCGGCATCGAGCGAATTGAACAGCGTATAGTAGCGCGCCTCCAGATCGCCGTGGCGATCACCGGCAACCACCGAAGGCGCAGCAACATGGCCGCGCGACTGCCCATAGGCGCGCACGAGATCACGACGCAGCTCGAATTGCGTCATGACCTGCCGCGCCAGCGCTTCCAGCGCCGCGAGCTGATCCGACCGCAAGCCCCCGGGCCGCGCCACCGTATCGACCACGCAGACGGTGCCGATGGCAACTCCCTCGGCCGCGATCAACGGCGCACCGGCATAGAAGCGCAGATGCGGCTCGCCGGTGACATGCGGATTGTCTTTTGTCCGCGGATCAAGGGTGAGATCGGGAATGTTCAGCGTCTCGGGCACCGCCAGCGCATGCGCACAGACCGACTGCTCGATGGAGGTCTCGCAGACATCGAAGCCCGACACCGCCTTGAACCATTGCCGATCGGCATCGACGAGCGAGATCAGCGCAACGGGCGCACCGCAGACCTGGCGGGCGAGCATGACGATGTCGTCGAATTCCGGCTCCGGCCCGGTATCAAGCATGCCATAGCTGTGCAGCACCGCACGGCGCTGCGGATCCGTGACCGCTGCGGGGATTTGGCCGGTAAGCGCCGGATCGATACTCAACCTTGGATCGCCTTCCCCATGCGCGGATGGTCTGCGCGCCATTTCACTTCATCGAATTCCGCGCACAAGTTCAATGACTTCATGCATGGCATTCACATCGCGCGACACTAACGCGCAAGATGGAACTCCGTTTCCTAACCATTAATCTTCGCTTTACGGCGCCTTAAACCGCGACCGGTACCCTGCCGGGAACGGAGCGTGGTGTTTGCGTATGGCATGGGGCAAGAAAAAGGGCGGCGGACGCAAGGAGCCGACATTCGGCATCTCTGCCGCATTGTCCGATCTGCGCCTGTCTGCTGCCGATCGCGTGCCCGGCGGCGATGAAGAGCGGCCGAAGAAGGCACAGAAACGTGAGCCGGCCGAGAAGCCGCGCAAGACCCGCACCTCCAGCAAGGCGCGCAGCAAGAGCCGCGGCGGCTTTGGCCGCAGCATCAAGCGGATGTTCTACTGGACCGCCGTGCTTGGTCTATGGGCCGCAATCCTCATCGGCGGCGCCATTGTCTATGTCGGCGCGCACCTACCGCCGATCCAGTCTCTGGAAATTCCGAAACGGCCGCCCACCATCCAGATCGTCGGCATGGACGGCACCGTGCTGACCACCCGCGGCGAACAGGCCGGCGACAATGTCTTGATCAAGGATCTGCCGCCCTATCTGCCGAAGGCCTTCATTGCCATCGAAGACCGCCGCTTCTATTCGCATTGGGGCGTCGATCCCATCGGCGTGGCGCGGGCGGCGGTGACCAATCTGATGCATCGCGGCGTCTCCCAGGGCGGCTCGACGCTGACCCAGCAGCTCGCCAAGAACCTGTTCCTCACGCAGGAACGCACTATGCAGCGCAAGCTGCAGGAGGTGGAGCTGGCATTCTGGCTGGAGCGCAAGCACTCGAAGAACCAGATCCTCGAACTGTATCTCAACCGCGTCTATTTCGGCTCCGGCGCTTACGGCGTCGAAGCCGCCGCGCAAAAATATTTCGGCAAGAGCGCCAAGAACGTCACCATCGCCGAAGCTGCGATGCTGGCCGGTCTTGTCAAGTCGCCCTCGCGCCTCGCGCCCAACCGCAATCCCGAAGGCGCCGAAGCCCGCGCCAAGGTGGTGCTGGCAGCGATGCAGGATGCGGAATTCATCACGGCCGCCCAGGCCAGGGGCTCGGTGGGCGCGCCGCAATACAATGTGAAGCCGGTCGGCGCCGGCACCGTGAACTATGTCGCCGACTGGATCGGCGAAGTGCTGGACGATCTCGTCGGCCAGGTCGACGAGAGCATCGTTGTCGAAACCACCATCGATCCCAAGCTGCAAAGCACCGCCGAAGCCGCCATCATCGACGAACTTGCCGCCAAGAGCGTCAAGTTCAACGTGACCCAGGGCGCGCTGGTGGCGATGACGCCGCAAGGCGCGGTGCGCGCCATGGTCGGCGGCCGCAACTACACCGACAGCCAGTTCAACCGCGCGGTCACCGCCAAGCGCCAGCCTGGATCGAGCTTCAAGCCGTTCGTCTATCTCACCGCCATCGAGTCCGGGATGACGCCGGAGACGATCCGGCAGGACGCGCCCCTCGATATCAAGGGCTGGAAGCCGGAAAACTACACCCACGAATATTTCGGCTCGGTCACGCTGACCCAGGCGCTGTCGATGTCGCTGAACACGGTGGCCGTCAGGCTGGGCATGGAAGTCAGCCCCGCCAGCGTGGTGCGCACGGCGCATCGCATGGGCATCTCCTCCAAGCTTGAGGCCAATGCCTCCATCGCACTCGGCACGTCGGAAGTGTCGATGATGGAGCTGGTCGGCGCCTATACGCCCTTCGCCAATGGCGGTTATGGAACGACGCCCTATGTGGTGACCCGGATCCGCACCGTCGAAGGCAAGAAGACGCTCTATGCCCGCCGCAACGACGCCCCGAGCGCTGTGATCGATGCGCGTGCCGTTGCTGCCATGAACACGATGATGCAGCAGACCATCCTCACCGGCAGCGCCAAGAAGGCGGAACTGCCCGGCTGGTACGCCGCCGGCAAGACCGGCACCAGCCAGGATTTCCGCGATGCCTGGTTCATCGGCTACACCTCGCAGCTCGTCACCGGCGTCTGGCTCGGCAATGACGACAATTCGCCGACCAAGAAGGCGACCGGCGGCGGTCTGCCGGTCGATATCTGGTCGCGCTTCATGAAGGTCGCCCATCAGGGCCTGACGCCCGAACCAGTGCCGGGCTTGGCGCCATCCAGCGCGTTCAGCAACAATCCGATCGGCCAGGCGCTGTCGAGCCTGCTGCCGGGTTCGACCACGCCGCAGCAGCCCCCGCCGCCGCTCCCGCCGTCACTGCCCCCCGAGCGCGGCTATGTGCCGAGCGCGCCCGTCTATAATGGCTATCGCGCCCAGCCGAATGATGCGCCACCGACCCAGGCGAATTATCCCGCGCAACAACGCGCCCGCTCGCAGCAGCAGAATGTGCGGCCGGAAGCGGGAAGCGGGATCGATGGATGGCTGTCGGAGCGGTTGTTCGGCCGCTAGAGGGCGGCGCTTCCCAGCACTCCACCCTCATCCTGAGGAGCGCGCTCTTCGCGCGCGTCTCGAAGGATGGCTGCACGCTTGGAGCCAGGCCATCTCATGGTTCGAGACGCGCGCAGGAGCGCGCTCCTCACCATGAGGGACGGAGAACAGTGAGCCCTACTCGCTCACCCCAAACCGATGCAGATCATTGCCATGGGTATCGAGCCAGGTCTTGGCCCGCTCGGTGGCCGGACAGATCTTTCCCACCACGCGCCAGAACTTCGCCGAATGGTTCATCTCCACCAGATGCCCGACTTCATGGGCGGCGAGATAATCCAGCACGAAGGCGGGCGCCAGGATCAGCCGCCATGAAAACGACAGCGAGCCTTCCGTCGTGCACGAACCCCAGCGGCTCGACTGGTCGCGAATCTGGATGCGCTTCACCTTCACACCCAGTTGCGCCGCATATTTCGCCGACGCCTTGGTCAAATCAGCCTTCGCTTCGCGCTTGAGGAAATCGTGGACACGTCGATCAATGTGCTCGACATCGCCAGCGACGCAGATGATCTTCTCGCCGCTGTCGCGCACCTCCGTCCACACGGTTCCGCGACCGGAACGGTGAACGATCTTATGATCCACGCCGCGCAGGGGCACGACAGTGCCATGCTGGAATGGTGCTGCCTTCGGCAAACGACCAAGACGCGCGGCGATCCACGCGCCGTGACGCTGCGCGAAGTCCTTTGCATCGACCAGAGTGCCGCGCGGCGGCATCGTCAGAATGGCTTCGCGATCGCTTGGATGAATCCGGAGTGTATATCTCGTCGCGCGGCGGTGCCTGCGCAGCCGAATGGCGAAGATTTGCGAGCCATGCTTGACCGCAATGGTGTCTGGTTCCGTGGGACGGCGATAAAGTAGTGCGCGAAAGGCCATGTCAGGAGTTCCGGTCGTCAAGAGATCGACCGGAGACTGCCATAACCGCCGCCAGGAAAAGGGCTCGGCGCAAAAACAAATCATTTGCCCAAGATAAGGGGTCTTGGGCCGATTTGTCCCCTACGGAATGTAGCAGGAAACCCGAATCCTGATTCAAAAGTAAGCTCAAGAACCGAGTTTAGAATTGAATCGCGCACCACCCTTTGGGGATAGGTGGAAAATCCGGTTTACCGCTAATTTTTCAAGGGTTTAACCGATTTCATCCTGCAACCGACCGCGTCTTTTGCGCGCGATTCAAAGCGTCTCTGCAGCGCTGCGCATTGATGCGCAACGCTGCGAAAATGAATCACTCTGCAGCGGCGTTACGACGTGCATGCGCAGCGCTTGCATGGAAGTCGCAGATGCGCGGAACGATCTCGGATTTGAATCGCGATCCATTGAAGACACCGTAGTGTCCAACACCGGGCTGCATGTAATGCACACGACGATCATCGGGGATCGATGTGCACAGCGTGTGTGTTGCTTGCGTCTGGCCGATGCCGGATATGTCGTCCTTCTCGCCTTCCACCGTCATCAGCGCAACGTTCACGATCTTCGCAGGCTCGACCAGCTTGCCGCGATGGAGCATCTCGCCCTTCGGCAGCGCGTGCTTGATGAACACGGTATCGACGGTCTGCAGGTAATAATCGGCCGTCAGGTCCATCACCGCGAGATATTCATCGTAGAATTCCCGGTGCTTATCGACGAGATCGCCGTCGCCCTTCACCAGGTTCTCGAACAGCTTCTTGTGCGCGTCCATGTGGCGGTCGAGATTCATGCTGATGAAGCCGTTCAGCTGCAGGAAGCCCGGATAGACATCTCGCATCACGCCCGGATGCGGGAACGGCACCTTGGTGATGACATTGTTGCGGAACCAGTCGATGCCCTTCTCGCCGGCGAGATCGTTCACCGCAGTCGGATTCTTGCGCGTATCGATGGGGCCTCCCATCAGCGTCATCGACAGCGGCACATAGGGATCGTTATCGGCTTCCATCACCGACACGGCCGCAAGCACCGGCACCGCCGGCTGGCACACCGCCAGCACATGCACATTGCCGCCGAGCACGTGGAACATCTCGATCACATAGTCGATGTAGTCGTCGAGATCGAAGCGGCCGGCTGCAAGCGGCACCTGGCGCGCATCGGACCAGTCGGTGATGTAGACCTCATGGGTCGGCAGGAACGCTTCCACGGTGCCGCGCAGCAGCGTGGCATAGTGGCCGGACATCGGTGCCACGATCAGCACGCGCGGCTGCGGATGGCGCAGCGGGCGCGGGTGTTTGCGATCGAAATAGAGCAAACGGCAAAACGGTTTTTCCCACACCGAGCGGATCTCGATGGGCGTGCGAACGCCGTTCACTTCGGTGTCCTTGAGGCCCCATTCGGGCTTGCCGTAGCGGCGCGTGGTACGCTCGAACAATTCGCAGCCGGCAGTGATCTGCTTGGCGAAATCCGTCTGTCCGAACGGATTGAGCGGATTCTGCAGCATCATCTTGGTGGCATCGGACATCGCGCGTGCCGGACCAAGAGAGGCATAGGCCATCTCATACATCCAGTACATCGGCGCGGTCATACCGGGGCTGGTTTCCGTCGGCAGCGCCGGCGGCCTGCCAAATTCACCTATCGGCATCTGTCCTCACATCCGTTGATGAGCGTGTTGCAGCGCACTATAGTGAAGACTGACTTAGAAAGCGTCAATGCGCCTGTGCCATGGGCAGGTGAGGAACAAGGTAAAATCACCCCTTTTCCGGCAGGCCATTGGTCGAATTTGGCTCTGTCCCTCATGGTGAGGAGCGACCGCAGGTCGCGTCTCGAACCATGAGCTGGCTGGACTCGGAGCGTGCGGCCATCCTTCGAGACGCCGCCTTGCGGCTCCCAGGATGAGGACAGAGTAGTTGCTCCCCCTCATGGTGAGGAGCGACCGCAGGCCGCGTCTCGAACCATGAGCTGGCCGGCTCGAAGTTCGCGGCCATCCTTCGAGACGCCGCTGCGCGGCTCCTCAGGATGAGGGCAGAGTAGTTGCTCCCCCTCATGGTGAGGAGCGGCCGCAGGCCGCGTCTCGAACCATGAGTTGGCCGGCTCGAGGTTCGCGGCCATCCTTCGAGACGCCGCTGCGCGGCTCCTCAGGATGAGGGACGGAGTAGCCTCACTCCCCGCCGGAAATCAACGATCCCGCGCGCTTGGCGCTGTTCAGCAGCCACAGGAACGACGCAAACGATGCCACGAACAGCACCGCATTCATGGCCAGTGCCGCCAGCATCAGGTCGCCGCGAAACACCTGATCGAACAGCAGCGCCCGCATGCCCTCGAACACATAGGTCGGCGGCAGGCACCACGCGACGGGCTGCAGCCAGGCCGGCAGCACGGCGACCGGATAATAGACGCAGACCAGCGGCATCAAGCCGAACATCAGCGTCCAGACGATGCTCTCCGCACCCAGCCCGTTCCGCAGCACGAGGCCCGATACAAAGATGCCGAGCGACCAGCTGGTGAAGATCAGATTGCAGAAGAACAGGATCAGCGGCAGACCGAAGCTCAAGAGATTGAAGTGAAAGAACACCGCCGCCAGGATCACCATCGGGATGATGCCGATCGCCAGACGAACAAGGCTCATGATCATCAGCGCGATCAGGAACTCGATCGGCTTCAGCGGGCTCATCATCAGATTGCCGAGGTTCCGCGCCCACATCTCCTCGAGGAACGAGATGGAGAAGCCGAGCTGGCCGCGAAACAGGATGTCCCACAGGATCACGGCGCCAATCAGTGTGCCGCCCGCCTGCGCGAAGAAGCCGGCATTCTGCGAGATATAGCTCTGCAGGAAGCCCCAGGTGATGATCTGCAGCGCCGGCCAATAGATCAGCTCCAGCATCCGCGGCCAGGACGAGCGCAGCAGATACCAGTAGCGCAGCACCATCGCATTGATGCGATGCATCGCGAGGCCGCTCGTATGCTTCATGATGCTCATTGCGCCGCCTCCCTGTTGCGGCCGCGCGCCACATCGAGGAACACGTCCTCCAGCGTGGTACGGTTATAGCGCTGCAGGATGCCCGTCGGACTGTCATCGTCCTCGACGCGCCCCTTCTTCATGATGATGACGCGATCACACAGCCGCTCGACCTCCAGCATGTTGTGCGAGGCCAGCAGGATGGTCGCATTGTGACTGCGGCAGTAGGTTTCCAGATGCCCGCGGATCCAGTCCGCCGTATCGGGATCGAGCGAGGCGGTGGGCTCGTCGAGCAGCAGCAGTTCCGGCTCGTTGATCAGCGCCTTGGCCAGCGCCACGCGCGTCTTCTGACCCGCCGAGAGCTTGCCGCTGGCGCGATCAATGAAATCGGTGAGGTCGAGATCGGACGCCAGTTGCGCGATGCGCTCGCGCAGGTTCCGCACGGCATAGAGCTTGCCGAACACGGTCAGATTTTGCCGCACCGTGAGGCGCATCGGCATATCGACATACGGGCTTTCGAAATTCATCCGCCCGAGCACGCTCGCCGCCTGCTCCGGCATCGCATGGCCGAGCACCGACACCTTGCCGGAGGTCGGCAGCACCAGACCCATGATCATGGCGATGGTCGTGGTCTTGCCAGCGCCATTGCCGCCAAGCAGGCCCGTAATGCTACCGCGCGCGATGGAGAAGGAGATATCGTCCACGGCGCGCTCGGTCTTATAGATCTTGACCAGATGCGCGACCTCGATCGCAGCCGGAGTGTCCGGGCGCAGCGGAGCGGGGTTGGTGTGCGTGATGTCATCGACGGTCATTGAGGCCGTTCTCTGCGGCATCGGGACGCTGAACGCAAGTTGAGCAGTTGGGGCGGCCCCACGCTCTCCTGTCATCCCCGCGAAGGCGGGGATCCATAACCTCCGACGGAGTAAGTGGAACACCACACGGAGAGATTCTTCGCCACACACTTTCGGAGGCTATGGGGCCCCGCCTTCGCGGGGACGACAAGCCGACACGGGCGAGTTTGCCGCATCACCGTTCGTTTGTGCCTCCCCCGCCAACCCGCTAAAACGCTGATATGACCGACATTTCCGTTTCCGACTTCCGTCATCCCCGCCGCTATGTGCGCCTCGACACGATCCTGCGGCTGCGCTGGCTGGCAGCGCTGGGGCAGCTCGCCGCTATTTTCGTGGTGGTGCAGGGCCTCGAATATGACATGGCGATCATCCCCTGCGTGACGATCATCGGCCTGTCGGCGGCGCTGAACCTCGTGCTGCAGACGCTCTTCAATCCCGTGCATCGCCTGGAAGCGGTCAGCGCCGCAGCCCTGCTGGCGCTCAACATCATAGAACTCGCAGGCCTCCTTTATTGCACCGGGGGCCTGCAGAACCCGTTCTCGTTCCTGTTCCTCGCGCCGGTGCTGATTTCGGCCACCGCGCTGCCGACCAACTACACGATTGCGCTCGGCGTCCTTGCCGGCACCTGCACCAGCGTGCTCGCTTTCTTCCACCTGCCGCTACCATGGGACACCGCCGATCCGCTGGTGCTGCCGCAGATCTATCTGCTCGGCGTCTGGTTCTCGATCATGACCGCCATCGGCGTCACCAGCCTCTATGCTTTCCAGGTCACCGAGGAAGCGCGCAAGCTTTCCGACGCCCTTGCCGCCACCGAGCTGGTGCTGACACGCGAGCAACACCTCACCCAGATCGACGGCCTCGCTGCGGCTGCCGCCCATGAACTCGGAACGCCGCTCGCCACCATCTTCCTGATCTCGCGCGAACTGGTGAAGAGCGTCGACAAGAATCCGGAACTCGCCGGCGATCTCCGCACCATGGCGGAGCAGGCTCAGCGCTGCCGCGAAATCCTGTCGAAAATCACCCAGCTGAATTCCAGCGGCGCGCCATTCGATCGCATGCGCATCTCGCAGCTGATCGAAGAATCCGTCTCGCCGCATCGCGATTTCGGCGTATCGATCAAGGTACGGATCGCCGTCTCGACGGCGCCCGAGCCGGTCGGCATGCGCAATCCCGCGATCCTTTATGGCGTCGGCAATATTCTGGAAAACGCCGTCGATTTCGCCCGCGAGCAGGTCGAGGTGAATGCCTGGTGGAATGCCGACGCCATCGTGCTGTCGATTTCCGACGACGGCCCCGGCATTCCGCCCGATCTCCTGACGCGCATCGGCGAACCCTATCTGTCGCGCCGTCGCAACACCGAAGACGGCCCCCGCCGCGGCCTTGGCCTCGGCGTCTTCATCGCCCGCACATTGCTGGAGCGCACCGGTGCCAAGGTGACGTTCAGCAACCGCATCTTCCCCGACCACGGCGCCGTGGTGCAAATCGCATGGCCGCGCGAGGCGTTTGAGACGGCGGGGCAATTGATGGAAGTGGATTAATCTCTCGGCCGTAGCCCGGATGGAGCGCAGCGCCATCCGGGGACCGGCGCTTCATCACCTCGCCGGCCCGTGCATTACGCTTCGCTCCATGCAAGCTACGCGTCCCGAACTAGATCGCCGGGTCCGGAAACGCCTCAGCCTGCTTCAGCGCTCGCCGCTTCGCGAAACCTGCAATCATCAGCACCACAAGCCCCAGCACCACCGGCGGAAACACCACCGCATTCACGGCATTCCAGCCGTAGCTGGCAAGCAACTGCCCCGACGAGAACGAGCCCACCGCCATCAGGCCGAAGACGAGGAAATCGTTGAAGGCCTGCACCTTGTTACGCTCCTGCGGCCGATGCGTTTCGAGCACCAGGGCGGACGCGCCGACAAAGCCGAAATTCCAGCCGACGCCGAGCACGACCAGTCCAATCCAGAAATGCATCGCGGTAATGCCCGACATGCCGATGATCGCCGCCAGCGCTTCGAGTATGAGGCCAACTGCGACGACTTTCGGTGCGCCGAAGCGCGTGATCAGCGCGCCGGTAAAGAAGCTCGGCCCATACATGGCAACCACATGCCACTGAATCCCGAAATTGGAATCGCTGAGACTGAGCCCGCACAGCTTCATGGCCAGCGGCGCTGAGGTCATCACCAGATTCATCATGGCATATGACACCACGCCACAGATCGCGGCAGCCACGAAGCGCGGCTGCTTGATGATCTCCACCAGCGGCCGTCCACCATGCATATCTGCCGGCGCAGGTTTTGGCGCGTCCACAGTGGACAGCAGCGCCATCGCGATAAGCGCCACCACCGCCTGCGCGAGGAAGCTGAACGCGAACAGATAAGGCGACCAGATATTCATGGTCCATTGCACGAGCTGCGGCCCCAGCACGCCGGCAAACACGCCGCCGGCCATCACCCATGATACGGCTTTCGGCCTGTAAGCCGGGCTCGCGCCATCGGCGGCCGCAAAGCGATAGGACTGCGCGACTGCACCATAGAGCCCGCCGAAAAACGTCGCGACACAGAACAGCGCAAAAGATGCCTGCAGAATGGCGATAGCGCCGAGCAATCCGCACAACGCCCCTGCCCCACTGCCGATCATGAACGCCACACGCCGACCATAGCGCCGCGAGATGATGCCGACCGGCAGCGTCGCCGCGGCAAGCCCGACCACATAGACCGAGATCGGCACTGTCGCGAGCGACGCGCTCGGCGCCAGCGTTGCGCCGATGATCGCGCCGGTCGCAAAGATCACCGCAGAATTGGCGCCGCCCAGCGCCTGTGCCGCCGCAAGCCGCCATACAGTGGCACGCGCACGCGCGTCGTCGAAATTGTCTGGAATCGTCGTATCGCTCATGGGAATTCCGCCCGGGTATCGGCTCGGTTTGGCCAAGCCTTTTGTTATGAAATGACTACGTAGCCACGCGTGCAAAAACCAGAATCAGATTATTGGCCGGCATCTCGACGATCTCGTTGAGCTTCAGCCCGACGCTCTCAGCCACTTTCTCCAGCTCCTCCACATCGCGCACGCCCCATGCAGGATTGTTATTGCGCAGGCTGGTATCGAAGGCCGCGTTGCTCACAGCCGTATGCGCGCCGCCGCGCTTGAACGGGCCATAGATGAAGAGCTTGCCATCCGGCCGAAGATAACGTGCCGCGCCTGCGATCAACCCCTCCGCCACGGGCCACGGTGCGATGTGGACGACATTGGCGCAGAACACCGCAAGCAGCTCGCGCGCACTGCCATCGCGCAATTCGGGGCACCAATCGGGATCAGTGAGATCAATTCGCAGCGGCGGGCGGACATTCGCGCGCTGGGTGAAATTGCGCCATGCCTCGATACTGATCAGATGCGCATCGTTGAGATCGCTCGGCCACCAAGTGATGTCGGGCGACTGCTCGGCAAAGTGCATGACATGCTGGCCGGTGCCGCTGCCGACCTCCACAACGTCGCCGCTGTGATGCCGCAAGGATGCCGCAAGAATTGCCCAGATCGCGGTGTGATTTCGATGAAAAGCCGCCGCATCCAGACGGCCGTCGGATTCGACTTTTCCGCCATCCTTGCCAAACTGAACCACATATTCCGCCATATCGGCCTCCGCCCCGGAGCTTTAGGCGGAGCGTTGCGCAAAATCAATTCTCACAGCAGAAAGCATTCGCACAAAGGCTATATCTTGGGCTATTATTCTTCCTAACACTGACTGTATGGAATATTCGACCAAGATTGACGGTGAGCGGCATGATCTTCCGACAGCTCTTCGACAGCGTTTCGGGCACCTACAGCTATCTCCTCGCCAGCCGCCCCGGCGGCGAGGCGCTGATCCTCGATCCCGTGCTGGAAAAGGTCGATCGTTACTGCCAGTTGCTGCGCGAACTCGATCTGCGGCTGGTGAAAGCCGTCGATACGCATCTCCATGCCGATCACGTCACCGGTCTCGCCGAACTGCGTGAGCGCACGCAATGCGTCACGGTCATGGGCGACCAGAGCAAGGCCGACGTTGTCGCGATGCGCGTGAGCGATGGCGACAAGGTGATGATCGAGGGCGTCAGCCTCGACGTGATGTATACGCCCGGCCACACCGACGATTCCTACAGCTACATGATGAAGGATCGCGTCTTCACCGGCGACACGCTCCTCATTCGCGGCACCGGCCGCACCGACTTCCAGAACGGCAGCGCACGCGCCCAATATGACTCGCTGTTCAATCGCCTGCTGAAACTGCCGGACGAGACCATGGTCTTCCCCGCACACGACTACAAAGGCGACACCGTCTCCACCATCGGCGAGGAAAAGCGCTTCAATCCGCGGCTGCAGGTGAACTCCGTCGATGAATATATCGAGCTGATGGGTAAGCTGAACCTGCCGAACCCCAAGCTCATGGACGTGGTGATCCCCGCCAATATGAAAGTCGGCCTCAAGCCGGACGAGCTGGTGAAACAGGGCCTCGCGCTGTCGCCGCAGGAAGCCATCGCCCATCTCGGCGATCCCGACATGCTGCTGGTGGATCTCCGCGAAAGTGGCGAACGCGCAAAATTCGGCACGCTGTCCGGCGCGCTGCATGCGCCCTATCCGTCGATTGCCGACAATCTCAAGCCCGGCGGCATGCTGCGCGAAGTCGCCAGCGCGACGCGTCGCCGCCTGGTATTCTTCTGTGCGTATGGCGAGCGCTCGGCGATGGCGGTCAACGCGGCGAAAGATGCCGGCATTGCGCATGCCGCGCACCTCGATGGCGGCATTGATGCTTGGAAGAAGGCCGGCGGGCCGGTATTAGCTGCATAGATCAAGCGCGTAAGGCGGAATCAATCGCCCGCGCCATCCGGGAGGATTCCGATCATGTCCATGCGCCTGGCCGCACGGCTGTTGCTGACCGCATCGCTCATTTTCGCAATCCACCCCGCCAGCGCGCAGACTGCAGCGCCAGCGTCTGCCGGTCCCTTCGATCCCGCGCTGATGCAGGATCTCGTGGTCGCCAACCGCGTCCTCACCGATCTCAATGTCATCGATGGCTTCGGCCATGTCAGCATGCGGCACCCGACCGATCCCAATCGCTATCTGATGGGCCGCTCGCTGGCGCCGGCGCTGGTCACGGCGGACGACATCCTCGAATACGATCTCGATTCCAATCCGGTGGATGCGCGCGGACGTGCGAGCTTCCTCGAGCGCTTCATCCATGGCGAGATCTACAAGGCGCGACCGGACGTGAAAGCCGTCGTGCATACGCACTCGCCGGGCATCATCCCGTTCGGCGCGAGCAATGTGCCACTGCGGCCGATCTTTCATCTCGGTGCGTTTCTCGCACCTGATGTGCCGATCTTCGACATCCGCGACACCGCGGGCGCCAGCAACATGCTGGTGAGCACGCCGCAGCTCGGCAAGGCACTGGCGGAAACACTGGGTGGCCGCAACGTCGCGCTGATGCGCGGCCACGGCAGCGTGGTGGTCGCCGCCGCCATCCCGATGGCGGTGTTCCGTGCGCATTACAGCAACGTCAATGCGCAACTGCAATCGCAGGCGCTCGCGCTGGGCGGCACCGTCACCTATCTGCAAAACGATGAAAGCGCGAAGACGCTGGCGGTGATCGACCAGATCCACGGCCGCGCCTGGGACCTCTGGAAGCGTGCCGCGCTGGAGAAGATGCCGGGCAAATGACCGCGAGGCTCACGCCTCGCGCACCTCGATATCATCATAGCCCTTGATGCGATAGATGGCGACGGAGACCAGCCAGCTGACGAGGAAGATCGCGACGATCAGATAGCCCATCGCACCGAGATTCTCGTTCAGCCCCTCGATGGCTTCCCAGAAACTGCCTGAGAGATCGAGCTTGCGGCCGATCAGGCCGAGCGCTTCGATGCCGCCGATCACCAGCGCCACGATCACCGACACCGCCGTGATCATCATGTTGTAATAGAGCTTGCGGATCGGCTTCACGAAGGCCCAGCCATAGGCGCGCACCATCAGGATCGAATCCGTCGCATCCACCAACGACATGCCGGCCGTGAACAGTGCCGGAAAGATCAGGATCGACAGCATCGACATGCCCTCGGCGCTCTGTGAGGCAGCGATGCCGAGCAGTGCGATTTCGCTGGCGGTGTCGAAGCCGAGGCCGAACAGGATGCCGAGCGGATACATGTGCCAGCTCTTGGTGATCGCCCCGAACAGACGGCGCAGCGCGCGGCCGATAATGCCGCGCTGGGCCAGCACGGCATTGAGATCCTCTTCGATGAATCGCTCACCGCGTTTCACCGACCGGAACACGCGATAGACGGCGATGAGAATGAAAAGATTGGCGATGCCGACCACCAGCAGGAAGAACGCCGAGACGCCGGTGCCGATCAGCCCGCCCACTTCCTTGAAATTGTCGAACCGCTCCTGCAGCGCGGACACTGCCAGCGCCACGAAGATCGAGGCCACGATCACCACGGTGGAATGGCCGAGCGAGAAGAACATACCGACCGAGATCGGGCGCTTGCCCGACTGCATCAGTTTGCGCGTGATATTGTCGATGGCCGCAATGTGATCGGCATCGAAGGCGTGGCGCAGACCGAATGTGTAAGCCAGAATAGCGGTACCCAGCAGCACCGGCTGATCGCGAAACGCGACCAGTGCCCAGATCCAGGCCAGCACATTGGCCGGAATGAGAATGGCGTAGATGGCGATGATGCGGCCGCGCAGATTGTCGGCGCCATCGTTGAAAAGCGTACGAAGCATGGGGAGAAATCGGTCCGATTGACGGGAGCGATTGTCTCAGACCGGCGATAGTGACGCAACTGCGGCGATTTCGCATGAAATCTCGCGCATGTGCCTCAGAAATGGCCCACCGGCGTGATCGGCTGTTGGCTGAACGGGTACGGGCATTTATATAGCCACGCAACGATCGCGCGACGCTTGCTCCGATGCCCGTGGCGCTGACACCCCAAATTCCAGAACGAAGCTGAATTGATGTCCGCAGATAACGACAAATCCACCAAAGCCGAGCGCGATGCCGCCCAAAAGGCGGTGCTCGACAATATGGCGCGCCTGAAAGAGATGCGGCTCGCCCGCGAGGCAGCGATGCCACAAGCGGCGCCGAAGAAGAAGGTTGCGGCCAAGTCCGGCCGGAGCACGACCGGCAAGACGTCATCCGGGAAGAGTTCAGCCGGCAAACCGGCCGAGAAGTCGGTTGCTCTCGCCGCATGGCTCGCCGAGCAGCGTAAGGGCGGGTTTCGGACGTAACGATCGGATGTCGCCACCCGGCCTGACCGGGTGGCCCAGTATACACCGCTCTGTCCGAGTGTACTGGATCGCCCGATCAAGTGGGGCGACGACAAGAGTGGATTGCCTCATCGCCGCGAAATCTGCTTCAATCACCCGCATGACGCGAATGCGGGGAACGCGATGACACCACGATCCGGCCGCGAGCCAAAGGACACGTCGGATAAGCCGACACCTCGACCACCTGTCGATGACGACGAAGAGGACGGCGATATCGCCTCTCCGAAGCGCGATCGCGACGACGAAGCCGAGATGTTCGAGAAACGCGACAACGAGACATGAAAACGGCGCGCCATTGCTGGCGCGCCGTTTTGCATGAAGGAGCCTGGTCGCTCAGGCTGCCTTCAACCCGACTTCTGGCAGAGTCGGGCGTGTGCGCAGCGCCTTGGCCATCATGGCTTCGACGTCCGCTTTCTCATGCGGCAGCAAGGCGAGACGCGGCGGGCGCGTCAGCGCAGTGCCGCGCCCCATGATGTTTTCGCAGAGCTTGATGCACTGGACGAGATCCGGCCGCGCATCGAGATGCAGCAGCGGCATGAACCATTCATAGATCTTCATCGCCTCGGCATAACGGCCAGCCTTCGCGAGGCGGAACAGCGTCTCGCCCTCGCGCGGAAAGGCGTTCGACATGCCGGACACCCAACCGACGGCGCCCATGGCGACGCTTTCGACGATGACATCATCAAGGCCGGCGAACAGCACGAAGCGATCGCCGACCATGTTGCGGGTGTCGATGAAGCGGCGGGTGTCGCCGGAGGAGTCCTTGAAGCACACCACCGTCTCGACATCGGCGAGCGTCGCCAGAATGTCGGGCGTGACGTCGTTCTTGTAGATCGGCGGATTGTTGTAGAGCATGACCGGCAGATCGGTCGCCGTCGCCACCGACCGGAAATGTGCGGCCGTCTCGTGTGGCTTCGACGAATAGACCAGCGCCGGCATCACCATGATGCCGTCGATACCGACACGCGCGGCTTCCTTGGCAGTCTCGACGGCAAAAGCCGTGGTGAATTCGGCGATCCCGCACAGCACCGGCACGCGCCCTTTGGCGACGGACTTCGCCGTTTCCATGATCGCGATCTTCTCCTTGCGCTCGAGCGAGGTGTTCTCGCCGACCGAGCCGCAGATGATCAGGCCGGACACGCCATCGCGGATCAGGCCGTCCATCACCTTGGCGGTGGCATCGATGTCGAGCGAGAGATCGTCGTGAAACTGGGTGGTGACGGCCGGGAAGACGCCTTCCCAGGAGATGCGGGGACTCATGGCAAAACTCCGTTATGTGCCGGCGCGTGGTGCGCGCCGGCTTGTGAGAACGATGGCAGATAGGAAAATGCCGTCATTGCGAGGAGCGAAGCGACGCAGCAACCCAGTCTTTCTTCACTTGGCTTCTGGATTGCTTCGCTGCGCTCGCAATGACGGAGAGGTTTTCGTCTATAGCGTGGCACCGACCTTGCGCAGTTCGGCCAGCACCGGCGCCTTGGGCAGCCAGAGCTTGTCGAATTCGGCGATGACGGCTTCGGTATCCTTCGCTGCAACCTGACGCACCGGCACCGACGTGCCCTTGAAATTCTCGATCAAGGCCGGCTCGGCGCCCGCCAGATCATCGATCTGCGCATCGAGCGTGGACTTCACCGCCTTGGTGATCAGCTCCTTGTCGGCGGCCGGCAATGACTGCCAGACGCGGCCGGAGACGACGGCGGCCATCGGCATGAAGACGGCATTCATCTGCAGGATCGATTTCGACACCTTGTCGAAGCGCTGATTCCAGGAGAATTCCAGATCGGCCTCGAGTCCATCGACCTGGCCATTGGACATGGCGTCGAACACCTGCGGCGTGGGGATCGGCGTCGGTGCTGCGCCCAGCGACGAATAGAAATCGCGATAGACCGGCGTCGGATTGATGCGCAGCTTCATGCCCTTGATATCGTCGAGGGTCTTGAGGTCGCGCACCGAGAATACCGCGCGCATGCCGGTAATGCCCCAGCCGAGACCGATGGTGCCGGTTTCCGCGGGCAGCACGTCGAACAGCTTCACCGCCACCGGATGCCGCACGAATTTCGCCACCGACGGCGTCGAGCGCACAATATAAGGCGCATTGATTGCAGCGATATGCGGCACGCGCGAGCCGAGCTCGGCAGCCTGGATGAACCCCATATCAAGCGCGCCGGTCTGCAGCTGCTGCATCATGGCCGCTTCATTGCCGAGCTGGCCAGAGTGAAACACCGTCATGGTCAGACGGCCTTTGGTCTCTTCCTTGAGTTGATCGGCCAGCTTCAAAGCGGCCTTGTTCCAGGAATGGCCGTTCGGCGTGATCAGGCCGAGGCGCATTTCCTTGGCCTGTGCGAGCGACAGCGACGGCGCGAAGACAGAGGCCGCAGCCGATGCTGCGAGGAAGCGACGACGTGAGATGGTCATGACGAGAGCTCCTTAGTGATGCGTTACTTGATGAGAGCAAGAGACAGATACGGAAACAGCGAGAGTAAAATCAGGAGGACGCAAGAGATGAAGAAGAACGGCAGCGTCACCATGAACATCTTGCCGGGCTTGGCGCCGGTGACGGCCGCAGCGACGAAGAAGCAGAGCCCGACGGGCGGCGACAGCAGGCCGAGCACGAGATTGATGACGACAACGACGCCGAACTGGCGGGGATCGATGTGATAGATCTCGGTGGCGATCGGCAGCAGGATCGGCACCGTCATGATGAGACCCGGCACGCCGTCGATCACCGTGCCGATGACCAGCAGGATGACGTTACAAAGCAGCATGAAGCTGATCGGATCCTTGGCCACGGTCTGGATCCAGGCCGCGGTTTCCTGCGGCACCTTGCCGAAGATCAGCACCCAGGAGAACACGGCAGCAGCCGCGACCAGAAACAGCACGATGGCCGAATAGATGCCGGACCGAAGCATCATCTGCGGCAGCTGCGACCAGTGGAATTCTTTCGTCCAGTACTTGCCGATCAGCGCCGAGGCCACGGCGCCCACGGCTGCGGACTCCGTGGCATTGGCAAGGCCTGACAAAATCGAGCCGACGATTACGATCGGGATCAAAAGCGTCGGGCAGGTCCGCAGGATGGTCATCACGCGCTGCTTCGGCGTCTGGTAGTCCGCGCGCGGATAGTTATGGATATAGCCCATGATGGCGATGATCACGCAGAACATCACCGTGAGGATGACGCCGGGAATGATGCCTGCGATCAGCATGTCGCTGACCGAGACCTGCGCCAGCACGCTGTAAACCACGAACATCACCGAGGGCGGGATGATGGGGCCGAGCATGCCGCCATAGGCCGTGAGGCCGGCCGCGAAGGTCTTGTCGTATCCCTTCTTCTCCATCTCCGGCACCATGATCTGCGCCATGATGGCGACCTGTGCCGTGGCCGAGCCGAGGATCGAGGAGATGAACATGTTGGCGAGCACGTTCACATAAGCGAGGCCGCCGCGCAGCGAGCCGATAAAGGCCATGGCCATATCGACGATGCGCTGGGTGATGCCGCCGCCATTCATGATCTCGCCGATCAGGATGAAAAGCGGGATCGCGATCAAGCCATAGCTATCGACGCCGCCGAACAATTGCAGCGGATAGGACTGGAACAGTACCGGATTGCCAGACGCCATGATGTAGACGAAGCCGGCAAGGCAGAGACAGAGGCCGATCGGCACGCCGACCAGCATGATGATCATGAAAGCAGCGGAGGTGATCATGTCAGTTCACCCCGTCCAGCTCGGACAGCTGGAAGCCCTTTGGCGCCACGCGCGGAACGAGATCGAGATCTTCCAGCAGGTTGGCGATGCCATGGATGGTCATCGACACCGCGAAGATCGGTAGCGTCAGATACAGGACCCAGGTCGGCCAGTTCAGCGTCTGGGTGCGCTCCGTGTAGAGGAAGTTGAAGGTCTGGCCGGCAAACTTCTTGGCGTCGAAACCCGCGCTGGCGATGCCGACCGGATCCATCCACAGCACACAGGTGATCATCAGGCTGATGCCGAACACGATCACCATGCCGGTGGCGATGATCTTGAACAGGCGCTGCCTCGACGCCGACAGCCGCTCCGTCATCATGGTGACCGCAAAATCGAGCCGCAGCCGCGTCATCGCCGACGCGCCGATAAAGGTCAGCCAGACCACCGAATAGACCGCGGATTCGTCGATCCAGTAGATCGGCATATGCGAATAGCGGGTGACGACATTCACCAGGATCAGCGCCGTCAGCAGATACATGAAGCCCATGATCGCGAGGCGCTCGAAGGCGAGCAGACCGCGGGACGCCGCCATCACCATGTGGCGGAACCCGACCTCGCGCGCCGACGACATCGTCTGATCACTCATGAATGCTCCCCCGCATGTCACAAAAGTGAGGTGATTTTTAAGATCGTATAATTTATACATTTTGCGAGTCAAACGATTACCTGCACAAATTCACGGCTTGAGGCGGTTTTGTGCAGCAGCGAGAACACTGAGATATCGGCAGGATCGGCGGCGAAAAGGCTAGATATATCAATGAGCGAACCGATGAAGCACCGCACGCTCTCGGCCATGATCACTGATCAGCTGCGACAGGCGATCCTGGACGGGACCTATCCGGCGGGCGCGCAGCTGCGCCAGGACGCGCTGGGCGAGACCTATGGGGTGAGCCGGATCCCGGTGCGCGAGGCGCTGTTCCAGCTCGAAGCCGAAGGGCTGGTGCGGATCGTGCCGCAGAAGGGCGCTGTGGTGTCGGAGCTGTCGCTCGACGAGATCAATGACGTGTTCGACCTGCGGGTGATGCTGGAGCCACGCATGCTGGCGCAGTCCGCGCCGCATTTCTCGGCGGACGATTTCGCGACCCTGGATGCCATCCAGAGGCGCTTCGAGGGCGCAATCGCGGCGGGCAATGTCAGCGAATGGGGCCAGATCAATGCCGAGTTTCACATGGCCATGTATGTGAATGCGCGGCAACCGCGCACCCAGAACATCGTGACGGCGCTGCTGCAGACCAGCGATCGCTATACGCGGATGCAGCTATCGAATACCGAAGCGATGGGGATCGCGGAAAAGGAACATGCGCAGCTGATCGCCCTCTGCCGCGCAGGGCAGATCGCGGATGCCTGCAGCTTTCTCAAGCAACATATTGAAGCCGTGCGCAGCGACCTCCTGCGCGTGGTCGGCCGCACCATCGAGAAGAGTGGCGCGGCCTGATCGCGTTTATGCGAGCTCCTGCTCGACAAGCGCCGCAAAATAGCTGGCGCCGATCGGCAGCAGATCATCGTTGAAGTCATAGCCGGGATTGTGCACGGGCACCCCGCCTTTGTCCGCGCCGCGCTGGCCGAAGAAGATATAGGCGCCGCGGTTCTTCTCCAGCATGAACGCAAAATCCTCGCCGGCCAGAACCGGATTGCCCTCGCGCTGCACCTCGGTGACCCCCGGCACGGCTGCAGCGGCCTGCGCCGCGCGCGCTGCTTCGTCGGCCGTGTTGATGGTCGGCGGATAGGCGCGCTTGTAGTCGATCTCGGCGCTGCCGCCTTGCGCTTCGCAGGTCAGCTTCACCGCACGCTTGAACAGTTCTTCGACGCGGTCGCGCACTTCGGGCTTCAGCGTGCGCACGGAGCCGCGCAGCTCCACCGTTTCCGGCAACACGATATTCGAGGTGCCGCCATGGATCTGGCCGATGGAGATGATCGCCGATTCCAGCGCATCGATCTGGCGCGACGGGATCGCGTTGAGTGCGTTGATCACCTGCGCCGCCATTGCCACCGTGTCGATGCCCTGCTGTGGATGCGCGCCATGGGACGAGCGGCCGCGCAGCGTGATGGTGAAATAATCGATCGCCGCCAGCGCGGTGCCCGTCAGCGCCCGCACGGTGCCGAGCGGCAGGTCCGGGCTGTTGTGAATGCCGTAGATGGAATCGCAGGGGAAGCGTTCGAACAGCCCGTCATCCATCATCGCCTTGGCGCCGGCGAGACCTTCTTCGGCAGGCTGGAAAATCAGATGCACGGTGCCGGCAAAATTGCGCGTCTCCGCGAGATATTTGGCGGCGCCGAGCAGCATGGTGGTGTGGCCGTCATGGCCGCAGGCGTGCATGCGACCGGGATTCTGCGAGCGATGGGCAAAGTCGTTGCCCTCGTCCATCGGCAATGCGTCCATATCGGCGCGCAGGCCGATGGCGCGGTTGCTGCCGGCGGCGCCATGCTTGCCGCGGATCACCCCGACAAGGCCGGTGCCGCCAAAGCCGCGATGCACTTCAATGCCCCATTCCGCGAGACGCTTGGCGACGATCTCGCTGGTGCGCTCCTCCTCGAAACCGATCTCCGGATGCGCGTGAAAATCACGACGCCATTCGGTCATTTCGGCATGCAGTTCATCGAGGCGGGTGCGCGGGCTCATGAGGGTCTCACTGACGTTTGCGATTGAGGCGGCGCGATGCTGCCTCAATCACCCCACAGCGCCAAGCGCAAAGCAGCGTCATTCGGCTGAAAATCCGAACGGCACGCTGAGCGTTCTGAAATCGTCGGGCAAGAGTTCACGACCGATAGGAAGTGCCGAGCGTGCTGTACAACGTGGGCGATGGCACACGCGGCACGCCACCCCCACCGGCGTCGGCGCATCCGCCCGCGGTCCTGCGCCATCGCGGGTATATATCAACTGGCCCGCATGTTCGGCCGCGCATCCGACCGCGATGGCGCGCTCGATGCGCTGGGCGCCGAACGAGCCGCCGCCCGCCGTCACCGTGCGCGCGATGGAGAAGAAGCGCTGGCCATCGGGCAATTCCAGCCACTGCGTGACGAGTTCGCGCGGCGTGCGGAACACATTGTGCACGGACCAGAGCGGACAGGCGCCGCCATGCTTTGCGAACGGGAAGCCGGCGCCATCGAGCAGTTTCGAGATATTGCCGGCGGGATCGACGCGGATGAGAAAGAACGGGACTTTCTCCGAACCCGGCCGCTGCAGGGTGGTGATGCGATGCGCGCATTGCTCGAAACTCACGCCGAACTGGCGCGCCAGCGCTTCCAGATCGTAGCGGCGCGTTTCGGCAGCGCGCGCGAAGGCCGCATAGGGCATCACGATCGCGCCTGCGGCATAGCTTGCCAGCGCGCGGCGCGCGAGCAGCTCGGCACTCTTGCTGGTGAACTGGCTGTCTTCCAGTGCCGTGGTGATTTCGCTCCCCAGCTCCAAATAAGCGAGCTGCTGCGCAAGCTGGAAGTTCAGACTCGCAGTGTCCAGCGAGTCTTCCAGCAGCAACTGCCTGCGATGCAGATCGAGACGGCGCACGGAGCCGAGCATGACGTCCGGCGGCATGTAGCGCACCTGCAGTTTGTGCCGCGTCTTCAGGCGCTCGATGAAACCGCTCGCACCGGACGTCGCCTGCGCAAGCCGCTCGGCAGCATCATCGATCGCAGCGAAATTATTTTTGCGGGCCGCAAGGAAACGGCGGACTTCCGCGACAGGATCATTGGCGTCGTAACCACCGCCCTCCTCCGATGCCACGCCAGCAGGCGCAGGCCCGCGGCGCTCGGCAAGTGCAAGCTGCTCCTCGCGATACGCCGTGTAGAGGCGCAGGAATGCCTCCGCCATGCCGGGATAGGAGACCGCGAGATCGCTGATTTCGAGCTGAGGAATATCGATGTCCGAAAACATCGGCTCCTTCAGGATCGACTGCAGCCGCGCGGTCGAGTCGGCGCCGCCGTCGCCCGCGAGGTCGGCGAGATCGATCGTATAAGTACGCGCCAGGCGGAGCAGCATGTCGGCCGTCATTGGCCGCTGGTTGCGCTCCAGCAGAGCGACATAGGGCGCCGAAATCTCCAGATCTGCGGCCATATCAGCCTGCGTGAGGCCGAGATCGCGCCGCAGCCGCCGCAGGCGCGGACCGATGAAAACAGAACGACCACCAGAGGGCGCCATCTCGCTACCTTGATACCACTTGTTATACTTTACAACATTACACGACCATCTTGTAAAGTATGACAAGTTATCTGCGTTCCGTCTAGCTCCTGCCGATCCCGCGCTTAGAACAGGCGTTAGACACACAGTCGAACACGAAGGGATCGGACCCATGAATTTCCAACCGCGCGATATCGATCAGTTCACCCGCACCGGCTCCTATGCGAGCGAAGTCGAAGCCGCGGCTGCGCTGCTCAAGACCAAGCCGACCTGGAACGGCGTGGGTGCCGAGGCCATCGCCCGCATGCGCCTGCAGAACCGTTTCAAGACCGGCCTCGACATTGCGCGCTTCACCGCTGCGCAGATGCGCGCCGACATGGCGCGCTACGACAATGATGCCACCAAGTACACCCAGTCGCTCGGCTGCTGGCACGGCTTCATCGCGCAGCAGAAGCTGATCTCCGTCAAGAAGCACTTTGGCACCACCGACCGCACCTATCTCTATCTCTCGGGCTGGATGATCGCCGCCCTGCGTTCGGAATTCGGCCCGCTGCCGGATCAGTCGATGCATGAGAAGACCTCGGTGCCGGCGCTGATCGAAGAACTCTACACCTTCCTGCGTCAGGCGGATTCCCGCGAGCTGAGCAACACGTTCCGCGCGCTCGATGCCGCCCGCAAGGCCGGTGACAAGGTCAAGGAAGAAGAGCTGATCGCCTCGATCGACAACTTCCAGACCCATGTCGTTCCCGTCATCGCCGATATCGATGCCGGCTTCGGCAATGCGGAAGCGACCTATCTGCTCGCCAAGAAGATGATCGAAGCCGGCGCCTGCGCGCTGCAGATCGAGAACCAGGTCTCGGACGAAAAGCAGTGCGGCCATCAGGACGGCAAGGTCACCGTGCCGCATGAGGTCTTCCTGGCGAAGATCCGCGCGTGCCGTCACGCCTTCCTCGAACTCGGTGTCGAAGACGGCGTCGTCGTCACCCGCACCGACTCGCTCGGCGCAGGCCTGACCCAGCAGATCGCCGTCAGCCACAAGCCGGGCGATCTCGGCGACCAGTACAACAGCTTCCTGGATTGCGAGGAAGTCGATGCGTCCAAGATCGGCAATGGCGATGTCGTCATTACCCGCAACGGCAAACTGATGCGTCCGAAGCGCCTGCCGAGCAATCTGTATCAGTTCCGCGAAGGCACCGGTCAGGACCGCGTCGTGCTCGACTGCATCACTTCGCTGCAGAACGGTTCCGACCTGCTCTGGATCGAAACCGAAAAGCCGAATATCGAGCAGATCGCAGTGATGGTCGATCGTATCCGCGAAGTCGTGCCGAATGCGAAGCTCGCCTACAACAACTCGCCGTCGTTCAACTGGACGCTGAACTTCCGTTGGCAGGTGTTCGACGAGATGAAGGCCGCCGGCAAGGATGTCAGCAAGTACAACCGCGCCGAGCTGATGAAGGAAGAATATGACGGGACCGAGCTGGCGAAGCAGGCCGACGAGCTGATCCGCACTTTCCAGGCGGACTCGGCCAAGCGCGCCGGCATCTTCCACCACCTGATCACGCTGCCGACCTATCACACCGCTGCGCTGTCCACCGACACGCTCGCCAAGGCCTATTTCGGCGAGCAGGGCATGCTGGGCTATGTGAAGAACGTTCAGCGCGAGGAGATCCGTCAGGGCATCGCCTGCGTGAAGCATCAGAACATGGCCGGCTCCGACATCGGCGACGACCACAAGGAATATTTTGCGGGTGAAGCGGCTCTGAAGGCCGGCGGCGCGCATAACACGATGAACCAGTTCTGATCAGAACCGGAACCACCGTTTAAATAAGCAATCGGCCTGGAGCTTCCCGCTCCAGGCCGATTGTCGTTTGAGATGTGAGGACGTTTGCGGTGCGCGGATCAGCCCGCCAGCCCGTCGCCTTTCACAGGGTGATCATTTTTCGGGACATGAGCGGCGACGGGCTGTGTCGTAACCTTTGCCGGCTCCCCTTTCAGATTGCCGACCGACGCCGCCAGCAATGCCTGTGTCGGATCAGCGCCCTTGAAACCTGCCTGCGACAGGATCTCGTCGAGAATCGGCTTCTGCGCGGTGAAGTTCAGCAGCTGGCTCGACAGATCCGACACGGCATTGCCGTCACTGCGATGTCCATTCGTGCCACCAAGCCCGCCGAAGCCACCTGCATTGAAGATGCGGATGTCCGAAATCTTCTCGATCGGCTTCATGGCCTGTTCGAGCGCTTCCGGGATGATATCGATGCGGGCACGCGACAGTTCGAACTCGATGATCGCTGGCGACAGTGCATTGCGCGCTTCGTTCTTGGCCCGCTCGGCACGCGCTTCGGCCTCGCCGAGTTCGATCACGCCCTGCGCACGGATCTTGGCTGCGGCGGCTTCGGCTTCGGCCTGGATCTTGACGGAGGCGGCCAGATTGGCAGCCGCTTCCTTTTCGGCTTCGGCTTTCACTGTGATTGCCGTCGCTTCGCGCTCAGCGGTCTTGCGCGCGTCCAGGACAGCGATGCGCTTCGCACGTTCGGCGATCTCAACTTCGCGTGCCGTGACGACCTGCTCTTCCGCGGTCGTCGCAGCCGCCTTGGCTTCGTCGGCACGGGCGCGTGCGGCCTGCTCTTCCTCGGTCTTCTGCGCGACCGCAATCGCCGCATCGATACGAGCAGTTTCCGTCACCTTGCGCGCCTCCGCCTCGCGTTCGGCAATGCCGCGCTCGGCTTCGATGCGCGCGCTTTCACGGGCCTGGCGCGTCTGGGCATCGCGCTCGGCGATGCCGCGTTCCGCATCGAGGCGCGAGGTTTCCTCGCTGAGACGCGCAGCCTGTTCGGCCCGCGCGGCTTCGGCGCGCGTTTCCGCGGTCTTGTTGGCGATGTCGCGTTCCTGCGACAGCTCGGCATCGCGCTGCTCGCGCTCGATGGTCAGGCGGCGCAGGCTGGCTTCACGATCCTTGGTGGCGATCTCGACTTCGTTGTCGCGGACGATCTGGTTTCGCTCGCGCTTGCGCTCTTCGGTGATCTTGGTGAGCGCCGTGAGGCCTTCCGCGTCAAAGCTGTTATTGGGATTGAAGTGCTTGATATCGGTCTGGTCGAGCCGGGTCAGCGACACCGATTCCAGTTCGAGACCGTTCGACTGCAGGTCATGCGCGACGGCCGCCTGCACCGACTTGACGAATTCCGCACGCTGCTCCTGCAGGTCGCGCAGCGACATGGTGGCAGCGACCGAGCGCAGGCCATCGACGAACTTCGCTTCCACCAGGGTCTTCAGCGCATCCGCGTCATTGGTGCGGTCGCCGAGGGTTTGCGCTGCCAGCGCGATATTCTCCGCATCCGGCTTCACGCGCACGTAGAATTCCGCGGTGATGTCCGCACGCATGCGGTCCTTGGTGATCATCGATTCATTTTCGGCGCGCTTCACTTCGAGACGTAGGGTCGAGAGCGACACCCAGGAATAGGAGTGGAAGATCGGCAGGATCACCGAGCCGCCATCGAGCACGACCTTCTTGCCGCCAAGACCGGTGCGCACATAGGCCTTGTCCCGCGTGGCGCGGGTATAGAGCGACATCATGATGACGCTGATGACGACAAGCCCGATGATAATGGTGCCTGCGGTCAGGCCGAGCGAAAAGAAATCCATGGCGTCTAGCCTCCGTGATGGGGCGCCAGTTCGGGCGGCGCCGGAATTGCCTGAAAGAGGCCGTCACTGCCATCTGCGATGACGACCAGAGCCCCTGTTTCGATGACATGGCCGGGAGCGGCCGTGGCACGCAGAACATGGATATTGCCGTAGCGATCCCGAACCCGGACAGTGCCGGGAAAACCTTGATCGAGCGGTCCTAACGCGACGGTGCCGAGAAGGCCGATGAAGTCGGACTGGCTGACGGCATTGCTTTCATCCCGCGGGATGATCCGCGCCAGACCACGGCTCGCCCACCGCGTCACGGGCAGCGCCAATGCCACCGATGCCGGCACGGCAAGCGGAAGCGGCAATGGCATCACGATGTTCGACGCGACCGACTGCAGAGCGAAGCCGATCGCCGCGAAAGCGGAAAAGAACACGACCACCAGCACCAGCACTGGCACGCCGCCCGCATTCAGCCAGGACATCCAGCCGCCAAGCACGCTGGCATCTGCATGGCCGGGGCTGTGAAAGCCAAAGCCGTCATCGAGCAGGCCGGAGATCGATGCGCCGAGCAGCAGCGACAGGACTTCGACCACACCGAGCCCGGCGACCACCATGAGCGCCAGCCAGAACGGCTCCGTGCCAGGCTGAACGATCGCAGGCATCAGCGCTCGCCTTCGCGAAACGCCTTTAACCGAGCTTCGATCGCATTCTGCCGCTGGATCTGCCCGAGCTCTTCCACCTCGGCGGCCCCGGACAGCGGTTTGACCGGCACGCCCGTGACGCGCTCCACCGCGCTCAACGCATCGGCGAGCCTGCGATCGTTGCGCTCCGACGGCGTCGCGTCGGATCCATGCACGACCTTCTGCGCGCGCTGCGCATCATCCAGCCGCTTCTTCGCATCATCGCGTGCCGATGCGATGGAGCGCAAAGCCGCCTGGGCCTCGGCGATCTCGCCGGCATTTTCCGCGATCGCCTTGGCAAGCGCCTCGCGCTGCGCTTCGAGATCGATCTGCACACCCGTGGCTGCGCGGGCGAGATCCTCGCGGCCGTTTGTGAGGCCGACCTTGATCTTGTCATCGAGATCGCGGATCTCGGCATCGAGATCATCCGCCTTGGCTTTCAGCCGATGACCCGCAGCCACGGCCACGCTCAGCGCCGCGCGCGCTTCGTCGGAAATCTTGTCGATCTCGCGCAGCGCCTGCTGCGCTACCGCGATCGGATTGGACGCCTCTGCCGTATCGACAGCATTGTTGACGACGCCCGCAATCACACGCCCGAGACGCGCGAGGATTCCTTCATTCGACATTGATCCCTCCTTGTGTGGATGCACGCCAGCCTGGATGCCGGCGCAGAGTTCGATGTGATCTGTGTGAAAGACGAGACGGGCCTCGGCGAAATCGTTCCAGCCGAGGTGATAGCCGTTCATTGTGTAGGGGAGGATGACACGCCCCAGCACTGTGGAGATGCTGACGCTGTCCGGCCCCTTGATCGCGAACAGCTTGGCATCGAGCGGGATGGCGCTGACATTGTCCTCGCCCTTGTGACGTCCGTGATCGCGTAGCGCGAGCGTGACCAGTCGCGCCGGAAGACCTGTCGTGTCCCGAATGGTCTCATAGGCCGCTTCATGCAGCGACACGAGATTGGCACCCCGGGTTTGATCGAGCAGCCGCAGCGCCTGACGATAGGCCGCCAGGGTGGCGAACAGCTTCACCCGGTCCTCTTGGGACGGGCTCAAGGTCATCGACAGAGCTGAGCTATATCGGGGTGACATGGAATGACCATTAAAGCACCAATTCGGTGCTTTCAAGCCCAGAGAGGTAAATTTATAAGGTTTGCAGATGTCCCGTTGCTCGGGAGACGGCTGATGATGCGTGTTCACATCAGATCGGTCGGTGCGCGGGCCGACGCGGTTCAATCGCAACACGCGGCGCCTTGGCGCAGGTGAGCGAGCTTCGACCTTCCAGATACGAATGACCGACGCTGCGATCGGGCCGTCAGGCCATTGCCTGAATTCGCGACATCCCCGGCGACTTTTTAGTCATTCTAAGGTCGATCAGGCTCCGTCCGCCGCCAGAACGGCATCCGGGGCGCCGGCATGCGCCGCGACAATGCGCTGCATCATGGCGATGAATGCCACCTGCTCCGCCTTGCCGAGCGGATCCAGCGTGTTGCGATGGGCATCGCGCGCAGCACTTTCAATCTTGCCCAGCATCGAGGCACCAGCCGGCGTGAGCTTGCAGATCCGCGCGCGGCGATCGTCGTCGCTCACCGGCCGCTCGACCAGTTTGCGCGCTTCCAGCCGCTTCAGCGCGCCGGTCGTCGTTGTACGATCCAGAGCAATATCAGCAGCTAAGCTGGTTTGGTCCGCCGTTCCACGCACGGCGAGTGCCGATAGCAAACTGTATTGTAGCGGTGTCATGTCGAAGCCTGCGCACGCCTCCTGGAAAAGCGCGACATGGATCTGGTGCAACCGGCGGATCAGGTAACCGGGCCGCTGCTCCAGCGGCCAGGGTTTGTGCGCAGCAACACCACGCGGCTTATTCGTCTTCGACAACACGCCTCTCCTGCTCCCGACTCACGCCGGTGAATTGCCTTCGGTCAATCATGGCACGCACCTTGCTTTAGTCAAATACGAAGCATGCTTCGTATTTTCCCGGTGCGTGAAAAGCCGGACGGAGAGCACGTAAGCGCAAAGAATTTGGGAGACCAATCATGTCCGTTACTGCCTCATACGACATCCTGCTGCGCGGCGGCCGCGTGATCGATCCCGCGGCCGGGATCGACGGCATGAAGGATGTCGCCATCCGCAACGGCAAGATCGCCGCGGTGCAGTCGGACATTCTGCCGACCAGCGCACGCGAGGTGATCGACGTCACGGGCAAGCTGGTGCTGCCTGGCCTGATCGATACGCACGGTCATGTCTTTCAATATGTCTCCGGTCGCTTCGGCATGAATCCCGACATGGTCGGCGTGCAGTCGGGCGTCACGACGCTGATCGATCAGGGCGGCCCGTCATGCATGACGCTGCCGGCCTTCCGTCATTTCATCGCCGAGCCAGCGAAATCGCGCGTCTACGCGTTTCTCTCGGCCTATCTCGTCGGCGGCCTCGAAGGCCACTTCTATCCCAATCTCTACAGCCCCGATGGCGTCGATATCGATGCGACCGTGAAATCGGCACTCGCCAATCGCGATCTCGTGCGCGGCATCAAGGCCCATGCGGAAATCGGCGGCTTTGCGCGCTGGGGCATCCGCGTGATGGAGATGGCAGCGGAAATCGGCAAGCGCACCGAACTGCCGGTCTATGTACATTTCGGCCAGCTCTGGGGCCTGCCGGAATCCGGCAACAATGGCGAGGACGTCGACACAATCCTCGAGCGCGTCATTCCGCTGCTGAAGGAAGGCGATGTCCTCGCACATCCCTTCACGCGGCATCCCGGCGGCTTCGTCAATCGCGAAGGCGAAGTGCATCCGGTGATCCAGGCGGCGATCGATCGCGGCCTCAAGATCGATGTCGGCCACGGAAGCCACTTCTCCTATCGCCTCGCCAAGAAGGCGATTGCCGCCGGCATCGTGCCGAACACGCTCGGCGCCGACATCCACGGCTACAACACCGATGTCCCCGTCCCCGCCGGAACGCCGGACGAGCACGAGGATGACGAGAACCATCCGTTCAAGGGCCAGGCCAAATTCAGCCTGGTGCAGGCGATGAGCTCGATGATCGCGCTCGGCCTGACGCTGGAACAGGTCGTGCCCATGGTGACATCAAACCCCGCCAAGATGGTCGGCCTGTCCGACAAGATCGGCTCGATGAAGGTCGGCATGGATGCCGATGTCTCGGTGATCTCGCAGGTGCCCGGCAAGTTCATCCTGCGCGACAACGAGGACACCCGAACCGTGTCCGACGGCCTGCTGCAGCCGGCCTTCTGCCTGCGCAGCGGCGTCCGCTACGACGCCGTTGCCCCGATCCTGCCTGCGGCCGTCGCGGCCTGAGGCTTGCAAGTCTCATCTGAAGACGTCGGGAGTTCATCGATGCGTAACGAGCGAGACATCGCGCCAGCCAGCCCTGCCTCACGGCAGGGCGTCGGTGCGCGCGTGCCGCGCAAGGAGGACGATCGCCTGATGCGCGGCCGCGGCCAGTTCGTCGGCGATATCCGGCTAGCCGGCCTGCAGGACGTCGCCTTCGTGCGCAGCCCGCTGGCGCACGCGCGCATCAGGGGCATCCATGTTCCCGAACGCTATCGCGATGTCGTCTTCACTGCCGAGGATCTCGTCGGCATCAAGCCGATCCGTGCGGTGACCTCGCTTGTCGGCTTCAAGGTGTCCGACCAGCCGATCCTCGCCACCGGCAAAGTGCGCCAGGTCGGCGAACTCATCGCCATGTGCGTGGCGCCAACGCGTGCTGAGGCGGAGGACATTGCGGCCGCCGTCACGCTCGATCTCGAAGAGCTGCCCGCCGTCTATGACATGCGCAAGGCGCTGGAGCCTGGTGCGCCGCTCGTCCATGAACACTGGGGCGACAATGTCTTTCTCGAAAGCTTCTTCGAGACCAATATCGATGCCGCGCTCGATGCGCCGATCAAAGTGACACGCGAAATCTCGACCGCGCGGCAATGCATGTCGCCGCTGGAAGGTCGGGGTGTCGTCGCCAGTTACGATCATCGTCTTGATCAGCTCACGCTTTATTCGGGCAGCCAGATGCCGCACATCGTGCGCAATGGTTTGTCCGACTGCCTTGAGATGGATCAAGGACAGATCCGGATTGTCTCGCCCGATGTCGGCGGCGGCTTCGGCCACAAGGGCATCCTGCTGCCGGAAGAAGTCTGCCTGTCCTGGCTGACCATGAAGCGCGGATTTCCGGTGCGCTGGATCGAGGATCGCCGCGAGCACCTGACCGCTGCCGCAAACTGCCGCGAACATTTTTACAAGATCACCGTCTATGCCGATCGCGACGGCACGCTGCGCGGCATCGATTGCGAAGCGCTGGTCGATTCCGGCGCCTACTCGTCCTATCCGTTCTCGGCCTGCCTCGAAGCTGCGCAAGTCGTCAGCATCCTGCCCGGCCCCTACAAGATGCCGGCCTATCGCTGCCGCACCTTTTCGGTGGCGACGAACAAATGCCCGATCCTGCCCTATCGCGGCGTCGCCCGCACCGGTGTCTGCTTTGCGCTTGAACTGATGCTCGATCTCGTCGCTGTGGAAGCCGGCCTCGAACCCGGCGACGTCCGCCTACGCAACCTGCCCGGCCCGGAGCAGATGCCGTTCGACAACATCACCAAAAAGCACTTCGACAGCGGCGACTATCCCGAAGCGATGCGCCGCGCGCTGAAGCAGATCGATATCGACAGCATCCGCGCCCGCCAGCGCAAGGGCGAGGACGATGGCCGCCTGATCGGCGTCGGCCTGTCCATCTATTGCGAGCAGGCCGCGCATGGCACCTCGGTCTACTCCGGCTGGGGCATTCCCATGGTGCCCGGCCACGAACAGGCCACCGCGCGCATGACGCCCGATGGCGGTCTTGAACTCCGCGTCGGCGTGCATTCGCATGGCCAGGGCATGGAAACCACCATGGCCCAGGTCGCGAACGAATTGCTCGGCATCGACGTCAGCAAGATCCGCCTCATTCACGGCGATACCGCGATGACGCCCTACTCCACCGGCACCTGGGGTTCGCGCTCCATGGTGATGGCTGGCGGCGCTGTGGCGACCGCCTGCCACGAGCTCGCCGAACGCGCCAAGAAGATCGGCGCCAAGCTGCTGCAGGTGGACGAGGCCAGCGTCGTGCTGGTGGATGGCGAGATCCGTGGACCGAATGGCAGCGTCACGCTGAAGGAAATTGCCCACACCTGGTATCGTCGCCCGCAGGATCTGCCCGGCGATGTCGATCCTGCCGGACTGGAAGCGACATCCGGCTACAAGCCGAAACGCGACACCGGCACATTCAGCTATGCCGCCCACGCGGTGACCGTCGCCATCGATCCCGATCTCGGCGATGTGGAAATCCTCGACTACGTCATCGTCGAGGACGGCGGCGTGCTGGTCAACCCGATGATCGTCGACGGCCAGATCTATGGCGGCCTCGCGCAGGGCATCGGCACAGCACTGTATGAGGAGATGCCGTTCGACCGCGCCGGCCAGCCGCTCAACACAACGCTTGCGGACTATCTCCTGCCCGGCCCCACCGAAGTGCCCGAGCCCTGGCTCGACCATATGGAAACGCCGTCGCCCTATACCAAGTTCGGCGTCAAGGGAATTGGCGAAGGCGGTGCCATCGCGCCGCCGGCCGCTATCGGCAATGCCGTCAATGATGCGCTGCGCGGCCTCGGCGCCGAGATGCTGCATTCGCCGATTACCCCGAAGCGGATCGTCGAAGCCCTGCTTGCCGCGCGCGAAGCGGAAAGGCCGGCGGCATGAAACCGGCACCTTTCAGCTATGAACGCCCGCGCGACATCGCCTCGGCCTTGTCCGTCATGACGGGCGCGGATGGCATGGTGAAGATCATCGCCGGGGGCCAGTCGCTCGGCCCAATGCTCAATCTGCGTCTTGTTGCACCCGACACGATCCTCGATATTACCGCCATCCCCGACCTCAAGCGCGCGGATGTCAGCGGCAGCGAACTCACGCTTGGCGCCTGCGTCACCCATGCGGATATCGAGGATGGTCGCGTGCCGGATGTCACCCGCGGCGTCATGCAGCGCGTGGCGGCGAACATCGCCTATCGCGCCGTCCGCAATCGCGGCACCATCGGCGGCTCGCTCAGCCATGCCGATCCCTCGGCCGACTGGGTGTCGTCGCTCACCGCGCTCGGCGCATCGCTGTCGCTGCGCAGCGTCACCGGCACACGTCGCGTGGCCATGAAGGATTTCATCCTCGGCGCGCTCGAAAGCGTGATTGCATCCGGCGAGATGCTGGAAGCCGTGCATGTGCCAGTCATGTCGGGGACCGCGCGCTGGGGCTATGTCAAGAGCTGCCGCAAAACCGGCGAATTCGCCCACGCGATCGGCGCAGTGCTGATCGATCCGGATGCCGGCAAGGCACGCGTCGTCATCGGTGCCGTGGAAGCGGCCCCCATTGTCGTGGACGACGCCAGCGAATTGTTCGGCGGCACAATCGATTCCTCATTCGCATCGCGCTTCGATGCGCGCGTTGCCGACCGGCTGCTCGCCGATGCCGGCATGGCCGACGCCGCCGACCGGCACATCCATGTCGCCGTGCTCCGCAAAGCCGTCGCGGAGGCCGCATGAACACCATCGAACTCACCGTCAACAAGCGCAGCGTGCAGCGCGCCATCGAGCCGCGCACCAGCCTCGCCGACATGATGCGCGACACGCTGGATCTCACCGGCACGCATCTCGGCTGCGAGCACGGCGTCTGTGGCGCCTGCACCATCTTGGTCGATGGCGTGCCGACCCGGTCCTGCATCACTTTCGCAACCGCCTGCGACGGCGCCGCCGTCACCACCATCGAAGGCCTCGACGACGACGAGATCGCCACCGAGCTGCGCGCCGCCTTCACCCGCGAACACGCCCTGCAATGCGGCTACTGTACGCCGGGCATGCTGGTCTCTGCCCGCGATCTTGTGCTGCGCCTGCCCGACGCGGACGACAAAGCCATCCGCATCGGTATGAGCGGCAATCTGTGCCGCTGCACCGGCTATGTGGGCATCGTGCGCGCGGTGAAGGCGGTGATCGAGGCGCGCCGTGCGCGCGATATCGTATCGGAGCCAAATGCCGGGCGGACCGCGCTTGGCCCGGCGGGATCCGGCCACAGCGCCTGCACCGTGTCGCAGAAGCTCGCCCCGGCGGCCGCGATCGTAACCGATACTGTCGCCATTGCGCCGCTCGCCATTCCTGACTTCACGCCATCCACCGTGATGGACCAGAATTTCACCGTCGCGCATCCGCCCGCAAAGGTGTTCGCCCTGTTCGACGATATCGCGGCCGTCGCCTCTTGCCTGCCCGGCGCAGCGCTCACCGGCACGCCGCGCCCGGAACGCGTCGAAGGCGCGATCAGGGTGAAGATCGGCCCGATCTCGGCAAACTTCAACGGCGCCGCGCGCGTCGAGCGCGACGAAGCCAATCGCAGCGGCCGCATTATCGGTATCGGCAACGACCAGCGCAGCCGCTCCATGACACAAGGTGAAATTCGCTATCGGCTTGTGCCCGAGAACAACGGCACGGCCACACGCGTCGAACTCGCCATCGGCTACAGCCTCACCGGCATGCTGGCGCAGGTCGGACGCAGCGGCCTCGTGCGAGACCTGGCCGCACGGCTGGTGGCCGAGTTCGCCGGCAATCTCGACCGGCGCCTGTCCGGCGATACGACATCCGCACCGTCTCCGGCGGCGGACCTGAACGGAATCTCGCTTCTCCTCGGCCTTCTGCGCGCGCGTGCGGCACGATTGCTGCGCCGGCTCAGCGGACGCGGAGACGCGACATGAGGGATCGGCGCTCACGCATCATGCGCGGCGACGAGGTTTGGACGGCGCAAGTTTCATCAGCGTTTCACTGGAGGACCACATGATACGGACATTCAAGGCAGCCACCGCGACCGCCTTCGCGCTCGCCATGCTCGGCAGCGCGTCTTTCGCGCAGACCATCAAGATCGGCGTCAATGAACCCCTGACCGGCGCGTTCGCCGCGTCGGGCACCTATGTCGTCAACGGCGCCAAGATCGCCGCCGACGAGATCAATGCCAAGGGCGGCGTGCTCGGCAAGAAGATCGAGCTCATCATCGAGGACAACAAGAGCAACCCGACGGAAGCGGCAGCCGTTGCCGAGAAACTGATCACCCGCGACAAGACGCCGGTGTTGCTCGGCGCCTGGGGATCGAGCCTCACCCTCGCCGTGATGCCGAAGCTCGTCGAATACGAAACAGCGATGGTGGTGGAGACCTCGTCGGCCTCGAAGATCACCACCTCAGGCAATCCCTACGTGTTCCGCATCTCGCCGCCGTCCTTCGTTGAAGCCGCGGCTTTCAAGGGCATCGTCGACAAGCTGGCACTGAAGAAGGTGGATTTCCTCGTCATCAACAATGACTGGGGCCGCGGCACCGCCGAGGACTTCAGCAAGATGATGAAGGAAAAGGGCATCACCATCGGCCTCACCGAGACCATGGACCAGTCGGCGCAGGACATGAGCGCCCAGCTTGCCAAGATCAAGGCCACGGATTCCGAGACGGTGATCATCACCGCCGCCGTCGATCAGCTGACGCTGATCTTCAAGCAGGCCGCAGCCCTCGGTCTGAAGAAGCGCATCATCACCACCGGCGGCTCGCAGAATCCGGACCAGATCATCGCCCAGGCCGGCGCTGCCGCGAACAACACGATGCATCTGACCACCTTCCTGCCCTGGATGCCGGAAAAGACGCCCAATCCGGAAGCCACGACCTATTTCATCAGCGAGTGGAAAAAGCGCGGCTTCGACTTCGCCGGCTGCACCGAGAGCTTCCGCGGCTATGACGGCATCCGCACCATCGCGGCTGCGATCGAGAAGGCCGGCAAGGCCGAGCCGGCCGCAATCAAGGACGCGCTCTGGAAGATCGACGTCAAGGGCCTGAACGGCGACATCGTGTTCAAGAAGTCCGGCCCCGCCGGTTCGGAAAGCGGCCAGAGCTTCCCGAACGTCTACCTGGTCGAGATCGCCGACGGCAAAATCCACATGAAGGATCTGTGAGCGTCGCCCTCTCCCCGTTCTTACGGGGAGAGGGTCGGGGTGAGGGGACTCACCGCACGCTCGGAGCGCGTGGATAGCCCCCTCACCCGGATTGCTCCGCAATCCGACCTCTCCCCGCAAGCGGGGAGAGGTTAGCAACCCAACTGAAATCGGAAAGAACCCGTGGACCAGCTCCTCCAACACCTCGTCAACATGCTCGTGCTCGGCGGCACCTATGCGCTGCTCGGCATCGGGCTGACGCTGATCTTCGGCATCATGAATGTGGTGAACTTCACCCACGGCATTCTCTACACATTCGGCGCCTATATGATGTTCATCGTCGTGCATCAGCTCGGCGTGAATTTCTTTCTCGCGCTGCCCATTGCCATTCTCGCCGGCTGGCTGCTTGGCGCCGCTATCGAGATCACGCTGCTGCGCCCGTTGCGGGGCGCCGATATCGACACCACCATGCTGGTGATGATCGGCGCCTGGATCGCCATGCAGTCCGGAGCGCTGTGGATCTGGGGGGGCGTCGCCAAATCCATCGACAATCCCTTCCCCGACGCGCCGCTGGTGATCGGTCCCGTCTCGGTGTCCTGGCTGCGCCTGTTCGTGCTGTGCGCCGCGGCCCTTTTGATCGTGATCGCGTATTCGCTGATCAACCTCACCAAGCTCGGCAAGGCGATGCGCGCGACCTTTCAGGATCACGACACTGCGGCCCTGATGGGCGTCAATGTCGGCTGGATCTACACGTCGACCTTCGCCATCGGCTCAAGCCTCGCAGCCGCAGCCGGCGCGCTGCTCGGCCCGGTCTATGTGGTCTTCCCGCAGATGGGCGATCTCGCCGCGGTGAAAGCCTTCGCGATCGTCATTCTCGGTGGCCTCGGCAATATCACCGGCGCCGTCATCGGCGGCTTCATCCTGGCGCTCGCTGAAGAGCTCGGCGCCGGCTACGTGTCGTCGGGCTACCGCGACGCCATGGGCTTCCTCATCATCATCGCCGTGCTGGTGTTCAAACCCACCGGCCTGTTTGCTCGTGCGGAGCGCGTCGGATGACCCGGGTGTTTTCTCTCATCACGCTGGCCTTCTTCATCTCCGTTCCGCTGTGGCTGAAGGATCCGTATCTGCTCAATGCGCTGATCACGACCGGCATCTTCATCATCGGCGCCATGAGCATGAACCTGCTGCTCGGCTTCACCGGGCAGCTCAGCCTCGGCCATATCGCCTTCTTCGGCATCGGCGCCTATGTCAGCGCGCTGACATCGCTCGGCTATGACGTTCCGATCATCGGCGATTTTCACATTGTCCACACGCCATGGCCGCCGATCGCGGGTTTTGCGCTCGCTGTCGTGATCTCCGGTTTCTGCGGCTATCTTGTCGGCAAACTGTCGTTCCGCGTGCGCGGCGCCTATTTCGTGATCGTCACGATCTCTTTCGCGGAAGTCGTGCGCCTTGTGGCGCTGAACTGGGTCGAACTGACCCAGGGCCCGCTGGCGCTCACCAACATTCCCTCGATCACCATCGGCCTGCCCTATCTCGGCTATCTCACCCTCAAGACCAAACTGCAGAATTACTATCTGGTGCTGACGGTGGCGGCGATCTCCTATTTCCTGATCTCGCGCCTCGTCCATTCGCATTACGGACGTGCGATGCGCGGATTGATGGAGAACGAGACGCTCGCGGTCTCCGTTGGCATCGACGTCACCAAGGCACTCACCCTCACCGCCGTGATCTCCGCCGCCATCGCAGGTGCCGCCGGCAGCCTCTATGCGCATTACATCCGCATCATCGATCCCGAAGTGTTTGCCTTCATCTCCACGGTCACGATGGTGATCATGGTCGTCTCGGGCGGCAAGGGCTCGCTGGCCGGCCCGGTGGTCGGCGGCGTCATCTTCGGCCTGCTGCCGGTGCTGCTGCGCCCGGTCATGGCGCCAGAGGCGCAGTGGATCACCTACGGCCTGGTGCTGATCGCCATCCTGTTCGTGCTGCCGCGCGGCATCGTGCCGGCGCTGGCGCCAAAGCTCGGCTTCGGGAGGCCCCCCGCCAAGCCCAAGCCGGTCGTGCTCACCGAACGTACCGCCGAGGAGCATGCGTGATGACCGAGACCGTTCTCAGCATCGAACATGTCGGCGTCCAGTTCGGCGGCCTTGTCGCGATCTCCGACATGAATTTCCATGTCGGCCAGGGCGAGATCGTCAGCCTGATCGGCCCCAACGGCGCCGGCAAGACCACCGCCTTCAACGTCATGACCGGCTTCCTCACGCCGACCAAGGGTGCCGTGAAATATTGCGGCCAGGATCTGCGCGGCTTGAAGCCCCACGAGATCGCCGATCTCGGCCTGATCCGCACCTTCCAGCGCACCAGCGTGTTTCCCAACGACACCGTGTTCGACAATGTGCTGATCGGCCTGCACCGCCAGGGCAAGCTCGGCCTCGTCGAAGCCATTCTCCGCCTGCCCCGCGCCCGCGCATCGGAGCAGGCCATGCGCGAGCGCGCGGGCGAACTGGTGCGCCTGGTCGGGCTGGAGGCTCGCGCCAATGAAATGGCGGGCTCGCTGTCCTACGGTGAGCAGCGCCTGGTCGGCGTGGCCCTTGCCCTCGCCGCACAGCCAAAAATGCTGCTGATGGACGAGCCCGTGTCCGGCATGAATGCTTCGGAGACGCACACCTTCGTGCAACTCATCCGCCGCATCCGCGACAGCGGCATCACCATCCTCCTCGTCGAGCACGACATGCCGATGGTGATGAGCGTCTCCGATCGCATCGTCGTGTTGAATTACGGCCGCATCATCGCCGAAGGCCCGCCCGACGAGATCCGCAAGAATCCGGCTGTCATCGAGGCCTATCTCGGCCAGAGCGCCAAGGACGTCGTCAAGGAAGTCGCAGCCCATGCTTGAGATCCGCGACATGGTCTGCGCCTATGGGCAGGTCACCGCCCTCAAGGGCATCTCGCTCTCGGTCAAGGCCGGGCAGCTCGTGGCGCTGATCGGCGCCAATGGCGCCGGCAAGAGCACCACGCTGCGCGCCATTTCCGGCCTGGTCCCGGCGCGCTCCGGACAGATGATGTTCGACGGCGAGGACATCACCGGCATCGGCACCCAGCGCGTGCTCACCAAGGGCATCGCCCATTGTCCTGAAGGCCGCCGCGTCTTCCCGCATATGACGGTGGCGGAAAATCTCGACATGGGCGCCTATCTGCGCAAGGACACCAGCGAGGTCGCGGTCGACCGCGAGCGCATCTACACCGAATTCCCGCGCCTCGCCGAACGCCGCAAGCAGACGGCGGGCACCCTCTCCGGCGGTGAACAGCAGATGCTGGCCATCGGCCGCGCGCTGATGTCGCGCCCGCGCCTTGTGATGTTCGACGAACCCTCCCTCGGCCTCGCGCCAAACATCGTCGAGCGGACCTTTGCGATCATCCGGGCCATCCGCGACTCCGGCACCACGGTGCTGCTCGTCGAGCAGAATGCCTTCGCCGCATTGGAGATGTGCGACCATGCCTATCTGCTGGAATCCGGTCGCGTGGTGTTGTCCGGCGGCGGTGCCGAGCTGATTGCCAATGAACATGTGCGACGCGCCTATCTCGGCGGATAGCGGCGACCGCTGGATCGCCGTCTGCCCGCGCGCCCGGCTGGCGGAGCAAGCGATCGTCTGTGCCAAGGTCGCCGGCATCGGCATCCTCATCATCCAAGACGGCGACGGGATCATCGCCTGCGAGCGCGCCTGCCCGCATGAGCAGGCGGATCTCTCCCGCGGCCATGTCGCCGGAGGCCGGCTGCATTGCCCGCATCACCGCGCCTCGTTCAGTCTCACGACCGGCGACATCTCGCCGGGCTGGCCGAGCCGCCCGCTGCGCCGGTTCCGCCTGCGTATCGACGACACCCATGTCTGGATCGACCGCGACAGCCTCGCGGAGTTGCGCTGAGCGAAGATGTTCCGGCATAAGGGATGCCTCGCGCCGGGGCCCGATCATCATGATGACGCTGCGACAGGTTGAAGTCATTCGCGCCGTGATGGTGACAGGCACCATCGGCGGCGCAGCGAAATTGCTCAACGTTTCCGCGCCGGGCATCAGCCGTCTGGTGAAATATACCGAAAAATCCCTCGGCATCCGCTTCTTCCAGCGCCAGAACGGGCGCTACTTTCCGACGCCGGAAGCGCAGAACATCTTTGAGCAGATCAACGGCGTCTACAAGAAGGTCGACGATCTCAGCGAGACCATCTCCAATATCGGGCGCGGCGCATTGTCGGAGCTACGCATCGGCTCGGTGCCATCGATCTCGCAGATCATGGTGCCCCGCGCCATCGAACAGGTACGGCGGCGCTATCCCAAGCTGCGCATCGACATCAACATCCTCAAGCTCGAGGAAGCCATCGACTATCTGCTGCTCGATCGCGGCGAATGCGTCGCCATGAGCTACCGCCTCGAACATCCCGGCCTCGATTTCCTGCCGCTGGCCTCGGGCGAACTGTTCTGCATCGTGCCCGAGGGCCATGAACTCGCCGGCCGCAAGCAGGTCTCGGCGAAGGAGATCATCAACTATCCGCTGATCGGCATCGATCCCAACGATCCCTATGGCCGCATCATGGCGGAGATCTTTGCACGCAACAAACTCACCTACGACATCACCATCCGCGCGCGTTTCGGCACCACGGTCTGCGCGCTGGTGAAGGCCGGACTCGGCATCGCCGTGATCGACCAGTTCACCGTCGCCCATGGCGGCTATCCCGGCGTCGCGATCATCAGGATCGTCGAGCCCACCAAGTTCGATACCTATGTCGCGGTCAAGCGCGGCGCGCCGCTGTCGCTGCATGTGGATCATTTCATCGCCTGCCTGCGTGCCGAGATGCAGGGGATCAATCCGGCCCGCAATGCGGGCGCCAGGCCCTCAGGGCGCGCCCGCAAGACGTAACATCATGTTATGTTTGTGGCATAAAGTGGTAATTGTGTTAGATCGCTGCCGCGCTATCCTCAGGCCGGTTGATTGATCAACCAGCCCTCATTCAAGACGTCTCGCATGACCGCCATCCTGACGCCCACCCCCATCGCCGGCCGTTTTCTCACCGGCCTGCTTGGCGCCCCCATCGCCCACTCGGCATCGCCTGCGATGCACGAGCGCGCGGCCGATGCGCTGGGCGTGCGCTGCCACTATCACCTGATCGAAGTGGCCGGCGCCGGGCACGACCAGCTCCACGCCATCCTCGACGGCATCCGCCGGCTCGGCTTTGCCGGCATCAATGTCACCTTCCCCTACAAGGAAGCCGTGGTCGCACTGCTCGACGATCTGTCCCCCGGCGCCCGCGCCATCGGCGCGGTCAACACCGTGGTCGCGCGCAATGGCAAGCTCACCGGCCACAACACCGACACGTCCGGCTTCGCCCGCGCTGCGAAAGAATTCGTCTCCCGCTCGGACCGCGGCCCCGTGGCCGTGATCGGCACCGGCGGCGTCGGCAAGGCGATCGCTTTTGCGCTGGCCGATCTCGGTGTCTCCGACATCCGTCTTGTCGATACCGATATCGCCAAGGCGGACCAGCTCGTCGCGCAACTGCAGCATCGCCAGTCCATCCGCCGCGCCGACAGCGTCGAGGACGCGCTCACCGGCGCCTCCGGCCTCGTCAATGGCACCCCCATCGGCATGCTGCCCGATCGCGGCACGCCGGTGCCGGATGTTTTACTCCATGCCGGTCTGTGGGTCGCCGACGCCGTCTATTCGCCGCTGTGGACTCCGCTGCTCAATGCCGCCAAGGCCAGGGGCGCACAGGTGATGACCGGGCGCGATCTCGCGATCTATCAGGCGGCGGACGCCTTCGAGCTGTTCACCGGCATGGCGCCGTCCGCCACCGAAATGGGAATTGCTTTCGACGACGTCATGAGGAAAAGGTATCCGCCCAACGCTGCCTGATCAATAACAAGCGGTCATTCATAAGACCGCACCAGCAACGAACAAAACACACAGGAGGAAATCATGAAGCCAGTATTTTTGGCGAGCGTCATGCTCGCCACCGTTTTCGCCATCCCAGCATCCGCGCAAAGCATCAAGCTCGCCAATGTCGCCGAACTCTCCGGCGGCGGCGCCACCGTCGGCAACAACTGGAAGAACGGCATCGACCTCGCCATCGAGGAGATCAACGGCAAGGGCGGCGTGCTCGGCCGCAAGCTGGAAGTGACCCATGCGGATTCGCAGTCCAATCCCGGCGTCGCCCGCGCCCAGGTGCAGAAGGCGCTCGACGCCGAGCCCTATGTCCTGCTCGGGCCCGGCTATTCCGGCTCGGTGAAGGTGACGGCGCCGCTCGCAGCGGAAGCCGGTATCGCGCAGATCATGGGCGGCGAAGCGGCCGAACTCACCCAGGCCGGCAACAAGTTTCTGTTTCGCACCTCGTTCGGCCAGCAGTCGTCGATGCCGAAGGTCGCCAAGTATATCAACGATGAACTGAAGGCGAAGTCGGTCGCCATCGTCTGGGTCAATAACGACTTCGGTAAGGGCGGCCGCGATTCCATCAGCAAGGAATTCGCCAAGTACAATATCAAGGTCGCGGCCGATCTCTCGACGGAAGCGGGCCAGGCCGACTTTGCTGCCGACGTCACCAAGATCAAGGCGGCGGCGCCCGATGCGGTCTTCGTCTATGTCAACGAGGAAGAGAGCGCGCGTATCCTGAAAGAGCTGAAGCGCCAGGGCATCACCGTGCCGCTGGTCGGCGAGACCACGCTGGTCGGCCAGAAGGTGGTCGAGCTCGCCGGCGATGCGGCCAACGGCGCCCGCGGCCATGTCGGCCTCACCACTGATGCCCCGGTGGATCTCATCAAGGCCTTCCGGGAAAAGTTCGTGAAAAAGTACAACTACGTCCCCGACCATAATGGCCTCAAGGGCTGGCTCGCGATCTACATGATCAAGGCCACCACCGAGAAGATGGGCAAGGTGGACTCGAAGGGCTTTGCCGATGCGCTGCACGGCTTCACCATCACCGCGGCCAAGGAGCCGGGCATCCTGATGGACGCCACGTTCGACGCCAATGGCGACATCGACCGTCAGGGTTTCCTGGTCGAGATCGTCGAAGGCAAGCAGGTGGTGAAACAGGTGCTGCCAAAGCTGAATAATTAGAACGCAATTTCTAACCTCTCCCCGCTTGCGGGGAGAGGTCGACTGTAACGCGCGCAGCGCGTGGAAGTCGGGTGAGGGGGCTCTCCACACGCTCGGAGCCTGCGGAGGCTCCCCTCACCCCGCCCTCTCCCCGCAAGCGGGGCGAGGGAGCGCACGGTCGGAGCGTCGCGACTACCAGCCTTTAACTGCGCATGCGCGCAGTACCGAGAGAACCACCATGTCCAATCTTCTCGACCTCCTGATCGCAGGTCTCGCTACCGGCGCCATTTACGCCATCGTCGCGGTCGGCTTCACGCTCTTGTGGCAGACCTCACAGACCATCAATTTCGCGCAGGGCGAATTCGTCATGCTGCCGGCCTTTTTGATGCTCGGCGTGCTGCATACCGGCGCGCCGTTCTGGGTCGCCATCCTGGTCGGCATCGCGCTGTCGATGCTGCTGCTCGGCCTCGGCTTCAAGATGCTGCTGGTTGATCCGATGCTGCGCCATGGCGTGCTGCCGCTGGCGATCGCCACCATGGCGCTGGCCATTGGCATCAAGGAATCCGCCAAACAGTTCTGGAGCGCGGAAGCCTCGCCCTTCCCCTCCATCGTTCCCGCTGGTGATATCTTCATTCTCGGCCGCGCCGTCGCCTTGCAGAGCATCGGCGTGCTCGCTGTCGCCGTCATCGCGGTTGTCGCGCTCACCGCGCTCCTGAACCGCACCTCCATCGGCCACCAGATGCAGGCCGCAGCTCAGAACCCGACGGTCGCCCGCATCGTCGGCGTCCCCGTCGAACGCATGATCCTGCTGACCTTCCTGATCAACGCCTTTCTCGTGGCGCTGGCCTCGCTGCTGGTCACGCCCATCTATCTCGCCAAATTCTCCAACGGCGAAGTGCTCGGCCAGGCCGCTTTCATCGCGGCCATCGTCGGCGGCTTCAACCAGATCCGCGGCGCCATCGCCGGCGGCCTCCTGATCGGCGTCGTTGATAATCTCGCCGCCGCCTACGTCTCCACGCAATATCGCGCCGCCGTGCCGCTGGTGCTGCTGATCGCGATCATCCTGTTCCGTCCGCAGGGCCTGCTCGGCCGTCCCGAGGAGCGCACCGTATGAACACGAAACTCCTCAAGCTCGGCTTCGGCGTCGTCGCCATTGCGGCGCTCATCATCGTGCCGATGAATTTCAACCGCTACGGCCTGTTCATTCTCAGCCAGTGGGCGGTCATGACCATCGCCGCCATGGGCCTCAACCTCACCCTCGGCTATGCCGGCCAGGTCTCGCTGGCGCAGGGCGCCTTTGTCGGCATTGGCGCCTATACAGCGGCGATCATGACCTCGAACGGCATGCCGCTGATCGCAGCCCTCGGCATCGCCATCGTGCTGTGCTTCGCGGTCGGCTGGATCCTCGGTTATCCCGCGCTGCGCGTGCAGCATCACTATCTCGCTTTCGTCACCCTCGCCTTCTCGACGCTGGCCTTCCTCGTCTTCCGCAACGAGGAATGGCTGACCAAGGGCATCTACGGCATCAGCAACATCCCGCGCCCGGAAATCTTCGGCTATCCCACAAGGCGGCCGCTGCCGTTCTATTACTTCTGCCTGGGCTCGCTCGGCCTCGTCTCGCTCGCCGTCTGGTGGCTGATCCGCTCGCCCTGGGGCCGCGCCTTCGTGGCGCTGCGCGAAAACCCGATCCGCGCGCTGTCGCTCGGCATCGACACCCGCCATTACACCCTGATGGCCTTCGCGATCGGTTCGGCGCTCGGCGGCGTCGCCGGCGTGCTCTATGCGCCGCTCACGCAATATGTCGATCCCGTGCCGTTTCACCTGTCGCTGTCGCTCGATCTCCTGATGATGGTGATCGTCGGCGGCTCCGGCTTCTTCTTCGGCCCGTTCCTCGGCGCCATGATCGCCGTGCTCTTGCCGGAGTGGCTGCGCTTCACGCAGGGCTATTACCTGATGATCTATGCCGTCGCCGTCATCGGCCTCCTCATCTATTCGCCGTCGGGCATCCTCGGCATCCTCGATCGCTTCATTGCCGAGCGCCGCACCAAGGCTGCGTCCGCCAAACGTGCGACCGCGACAGCCAAGCTGGAGGTGACGCCGTGAGCGCCGTCCTCGAAGTCTCCAATATCAGCAAGCGCTTCGGCGGCATCACAGCCGTCAATGGCGTGTCCTTCGATGTACAGGAAGGCGAGATCCTCGGCCTGATCGGTCCGAACGGCTGCGGCAAGTCGACACTGTTCAACTGCATCCTCGGCCAGCTCACCCCATCCGATGGCGAGGTCAAGCTCGACGGCCGCACGGTCACCGGCCTGCGCCCGTCAGAACTCAACAAGCTCGGCGTTAGCCGCACCTTCCAGCTGCTGCAGGTGTTTCCAAAACTCTCGGTGCGCGAGAACCTGATCCTCGCTGGCCAGGAGCATCAGGGCAACATGCTGACGCGCCTCGCCGGCCCCTCCGATGCCGGCCTTACCGAGGCCGCCAACCAGATGATCGGCTTCTTCAAGCTCGATCATCTCGCCGATGAGCCCGCCGGCGGCCTCTCCTACGGCCAGCAGAAACTGCTCGACGCCGCCATGGCCTTCATGGGCGGGCCGCGCCTGGTGCTGCTCGATGAACCTGCCGGTGGCGTCAATCTCACGATGCTCGCCGATCTCAAGGACCGGCTGCGCGCCATCAATCAGGAGAAGCGCGCCACCTTCGTGGTCATCGAGCACAATATGGAATTCGTGATGTCGCTGTGTACGCGCGTGATGGTGATGGCAGAGGGCAAGGTGCTGGCCATGGGCAGGCCCGACGAAGTCCGCGCCAATCCCGCCGTGATCGAAGCGTATCTGGGGCATTGAGGATGCGCGCTCCAGACGAAATACCATCCATGAGGCGCGGACACCTCTCCCCACCGGGGAGAGGTGAAAGCGCGCCCAGCAAAACGTTTCGGAGATCTCCATGAGCGACGACATCCTCCACGTCCAGAACCTCGTCGGCGGCTACGGCAAGATGACGATCCTCAACGGCACGACATTTTCCGTGCCGGCGGGATCGATCACCACCGTGATCGGGCCGAACGGTGCCGGCAAGAGCACCGTGTTCAAGGCGATCTTCGGCCTGCTGAAGCTCCGCGACGGCAGGATCACCTTCAAGGGCCGTGACGTCACCGGCCTCAGCCAGCGCGCGCTGCTGTCGGCCGGCATCTGCTATGTGCCGCAGGGCCGCAACATCTTTCCGGAACTGTCGGTGCGCCATAATATCGAGCTCGGCGCCGTCGCCGCCGGCCGTGACATCACCGACCTGCCAGCACGCATCGAGTCGGCGCTCGACAAATTCCCGGTGCTGCGCACCAAGGCAAGGCAGCAGGCATCGACGCTGTCCGGCGGCGAGCAGAAGCAGCTAGAGATCGCCCGCGGCCTGCTACTCAATCCGCAACTGGTGCTGATCGACGAGCCCTCCATCGGCCTGTCGCCGCTAATGGTGCAGCAGACCTTCAACATCCTGAAGGAGCTCCGCGACCGAGGTGTTTCGATCCTGATGATCGAACAGAACGCGCGCTCGGCGCTGGAGATTTCCGATTTCGGCATCGTGCTCGAACTCGGCCAGACCCGTTTGATGGACAAGGCCGACAAGGTGCTGAACGATCCGCGCATCGGCCAGTTATTCCTCGGTGGCGCCATGACGGAGACGGCTGCATGAACACCCGCTCGATCGCCACGGTTTCGCTCTCCGGCACGCTGGACGAAAAGCTTCGCGCCATCGCCGCCGCGGGCTTCGAGGAGGTCGAGATCTTCGAGGCGGATCTCCTCTCCTTCAACGGCTCGCCGCGCGATGTCAGCGATCTCTGCGGCGAGTTGAATCTCGGGATCTGCGCCTTCCAGCCGTTCCGCGATTTCGAAGGCATGCCCGAACCGCAGCGCAGCCGCAACTTTGCGCGCGCCGAGCGCAAATTCGCGTTGATGCACGAGCTGCGCACCGACCTGATGCTGATCTGCAGCAACATCTCGCCGGCCTCGCAGGGCGGCATCGACCGCGCCGCCGCCGATTTCCGCGACCTCGGCGACCTCGCCGCCAAGCACAATATCAAGGTCGGCTTCGAGGCCCTCGCCTGGGGCGCGCATGTCAACGACTATCGCGACGCCTGGGAGATCGTGCGCCGCGCCGATCACAAAAATATCGGCGTCATCCTCGACAGCTTTCACGCACTGGCGCCGGGCTTCCCGACGGGCCCGATCGCCTCGATCCCGGCCGACAAGATCTTCCTCGTGCAGCTCGCCGATGCGCCACAACTCGGCCTCGACGTGCTGTCCTGGAGCCGGCATTTCCGCTGCTTCCCCGGCCAGGGCGATCTGCCCGTGGTCAAGTTCATGGAGGCCGTGCAGGCCGCCGGCTATCGCGGCCCATGGTCGCTGGAAATCTTCAACGACCAGTTCCGCGCCGGCTCCGCCGTGCGCACCGCCACCGACGGATTGCGTTCGCTGATCCTGCTGCAGGACCAGCTGGCCAAGCCCGCGGAGGTGCTGGCGCCGAAGTCGCCGACGCTCGGCACCGGCTTTCTCGAATTCGCCGTCAACGAGACCAAGGCCGCCGAACTCTCCACATGGCTGGGGCAACTCGGTTTCCGCAAGACCGGCGCGCATCGCAGCAAGGATGTCGCGCGCTGGTCGCAGGGATCGATCGATCTCGTGGTCAACAGCGAGCCCGACGGTTTTGCGCATTCGCACTACGTCACGCATGGTGCCGGCGTCTGCGCCATCGCGCTCGATGTCGGCAATGCCAGGCAGGTCATGGAGCGCGCAGAAGCGATGCAGGCGCGCACCTTCTATCAGTCGGTCGGCCCCGGCGAATTGGAAATCCCCGCCATCCACGGTGTCGGCGGCAGCCTGCTCTATTTCCTCGATGAAGCCGGCAACAACTGGGACACCGATTTTGCGCCGGTCGCCAGCGATGCGAGCGCGGATCATCTGATCTCAGTCGATCACATCTCGCAATCGATGCCCTATGACGAGATGCTGTCCTGGCTCTTGTTCTACACCGGCATCCTCGATCTGCAGCGCCTGCCCGGCATGGAGGTGCCCGATCCCGTCGGCCTCGTGCAGAGCCAGGCGCTGATCTCGCCCAACGCGGCGCTGCGCATGGTGCTGAACGGCTCCTCAGCCACGCGCACGTTGTCGAACCGCTTCATCTCGGCATTCTTCGGCTCCGGCGTGCAGCACATCGCCTTCCTGTGCGACGACATCTTCAAGACCGTCGCCGGCATGCGCGCGCGTGGCGCAAAATTCCTGCGCATCCCCGACAATTACTATGACGATGTGGACGCCAAATACGGCCTCGATGCCGGGTTGATGGCGGCGCTGCGCGACAACCAGATCCTCTACGACCGCGAAGGCGACGGCGAGTTCTTCCAGATCTACACCAACGTGTTCGACGAACGCTTCTTCTTCGAGATCGTGGAGCGGCGAAACTATCAGGGTTTCGGCGCGCCTAATGCCGGCATCCGGCTGGCCGCACAGGCCCGCGAGGCGCGGCCCATCACCGTGCCGCGCAGCTGAGCGGCATCGGCGACGTCAGTAATCCACTTTCGCGAGATACAGCCCGTCCGGCGGCGCGACGATGCCGCAGGCGGCGCGGTTCTTGGCTTCGAGTGCGGCGCTCATATCGTCCGGTGTCCAGCGGCCATGGCCGACCCAGACCAGCGAGCCCACCATCGAACGCACCTGGCTGTGCAGGAACGACCGCGCCGAGGTGCGGATCGTCACCGCCTCGCCGTCCTGATCCACATCAAGCTGATCCAGCGTACGGATCGGCGATTTCGCCTGGCATTCGGTATCGCGAAACGTCGTAAAGTCATGCCGGCCGAGCAGCCGCTGGGCGCCTTCGCGCATCAGCGCGACATCGAGCGGTTTCGGCACGCGCCACACATGCCCCATATCGACCGCGAGATTCGCGCGGCGGTTGGTGATGCGATAAATGTAGTGCCGCTTGATCGCCGAGAACCGCGCCTCGAAATCATCCGGCACCACATCGGCTGACAGCACCGCCACCGGATGCGGCCGCAGATGCGCATTCATGCCATCACGAAAACGTCCGGGCACCAGGATTTTCGGCACGTCGCAATGCGCCACCTGCCCCAGTGCATGGACACCAGCATCGGTGCGGCCGGCGCCATGGACGCGGATCGGCTCGCCGCAGATCGCCTCGGCCGCGCGTTCCAGCGCCCCCTGCACGGTCAGCGTGGCATCGGTCTGCACCTGCCAGCCCGAGAACGGCATGCCGTCATATTCGATGAGCATCTTGTAGCGCGGCATCAGCTTACCCGCATGGGCGGTTTCAACGCGGTGCCGCGCAAAAATTCGTCGGGCTTCATCGCCTGCTTGCCGGCGCGCTGCAGTTCGAGGATGCGGATGGCGCCATCGCCGCAGGCGATGGTCAGGCGATCGTCGAGCAACGCGCCCGGCGCCCCCGCCCCCTTCGCCAACTCACAGCGCAGGATCTTGAGCCGCACCGTCTCGCCGTCCACATCCACCTCACACCATGCGCCGGGAAACGGCGACAGGCCGTGAATGTGGCGCAGTACCGCACGTGCCGGTCTGGTCCAATCGATCTTGGCCTCGGCCTTGTCGATCTTGGCGGCGTATTCGACGCCCTGCTCGCTCTGCTTGACGAGTTGCAGCCCGCCGCGATCGAGCGCCCCCATGGCCCGCACCATCAGGTCGGCGCCGAGCGGCGCCAGCGCGTCATGCAGGTCCATCGCCGTCATACTGTCGGTGATCGGCAGGCGCTCGGCCATGGCGACATCGCCGGTATCGAGGCCGACATCCATCTTCATCACCATGACGCCGCTCTCGGCATCATCGGCCATGATGGCGCGCTGCAGCGGCGCCGCGCCGCGCCAGCGCGGCAGCAGCGAGCCATGCAGGTTGAAGCAGCCGAGCGGCACCGCATCGAGAATGTTCTGCGGCAGGATCATGCCATAGGCGACGACCACGGCGGCATCGGCATCGAAGACGCGAAACTGCGCCTCGGCTTCCTCGGTGCGCAGCGTCTTCGGAGTCAGCACGGGAATGCCGAGCCGCTCCGCCTCGCGCGCCACCGGCGTCGGCTGCAATTTCATGCCACGCCCGGCCGGCTTCGCCTCGCGCGTATAGACGGCGACGACCTCATGGCCGTGGGCCACAAGTTCGAGCAGCGTCGGCACGGCGAAATCCGGCGTGCCCATGAAAATCAGACGCAGCGACATGTGGTGGCTTCCTCGGTCATCATGGCAGGTCTATCGCATAAGAACCGTGAGAAGCATCCCGCGGCCATCCTTCGAGACGCGCCAAGCGGCCGCTCCTCAGGATGAGGGTCGAGTATGGCGCTATAGAAGCCCCTCATGGTGAGGAGCCCGCAACTTGTCCGCCGTAGCTCGAAGAGCGAAGGCGGAAGCGGGCGTCTCGAACCATGCAGGCCGCACGCTATCCCCATCGCTCAAGCGCCATATGCGCTAGCCCTGTCATTACAGGGGAGACTGGCGAGCCTCAGCCCACGCGCTTGGCGATCTTCGTGAATTTCTTCATCACGCGATCACGCTTGAGCTTCGACAGGTAATCGACGAACAGCACGCCATTGAGATGGTCGATCTCGTGCTGGATGCAGGTGGCAAACAGGCCGGAAGCGTCTTCTTCCACGAGCTTGCCGTCGAGATCGAGATAGCGGATGCGCACCGTCGCCGGGCGTTCCACTTCCTCGTAATATTCCGGGATCGACAGGCAGCCTTCCTCGTAGACCGAGAGCTCTTCCGAGGCCGAGATGATCTCCGGATTGATGAAGACGCGCGGCTGCTTGCCGCCTTCCTCGTCATCCTTCTTGGCGAGATCCATGGTGATCAGGCGGAGCGGAACCGCGATCTGGATCGCCGCCAGGCCGATGCCGGGGGCGTCATACATGGTCTCGAACATGTCGTCGGCGAGCTTGCGCACCTCCGACGTCACCGTCTCGACAGGTTTGGAGATCAGCCGCAACTGTTTGTCCGGCAGAATGATGATTTCACGAATGGCCATGGCGGGCGATTTAATCCGCGCGTGTTGCGCGGTCAATGCGCGGGATGGGCATTAACCTTGCGGTAACCATGTCCGTTAGGAAAGGATTAACCATGGCTGTTGAGGACTGATTAACCATATCGCTCAACGCTTCATTAACCATGGACGTTTACTTTTTGTTCACGATCGGCGTCTTTGCGAATTGAGCAGCGACGCTCGGTTCACCTCTCCCCACCGGGGAGAGGTCGATCCGGCGTAGCGCAGCGAAGCCGGAGCGGGTGAGGGGGTGCCGCAGGCGACGTCACTTGCGGAAGCCCCCTCACCCGCGCGCAAATGCGCGCGACCTCTCCCCGATGGGGAGAGGTGAAGAAGAGTTCAGACCTATGACCACAGCGCCCGATACGCCCGACGCCACCCTGCAGCCCCGCGCCACCTGGCGCGAGAGCATGGCGGTCTATCTGCAGCCGCGCGTGCTGATCGTGCTGATGCTCGGCCTGTCCTCGGGTCTGCCGCTCGCATTGTCCGGCTCGACACTGCTGGTCTGGATGCGCGAGAGCGGCGTCGACCTCGGCACCATCGGCCTGTTCGCGCTGGTCGGCACGCCCTACACGCTGAAATTCCTCTGGGCGCCGCTGGTGGACGCGCTGCATGTGCCGTTCTTCACCCGCGCCTTCGGCCGCCGCCGCGGCTGGCTGGTGTTTTCGCAATTGCTGCTGATCGCCGCGATCCTGCTGCTCGCACTTACCGATCCCGCACGCTCTCCACTGTTCGTGGCGCTTGGCGCGCTGCTGGTCGCTGCGATGTCATCGACTCAGGACATCGTGGTCGATGCGTTTCGCGTCGAGAGCCTGCCGGAGAGCGAGCAGGCCGCCGGCATGGCCTCCTATGTGGCGGCGTATCGAATCGGCATGCTGATCTCCACCGCCGGCATCCTGTTCCTGGTCAGCGCCTTCGAGGCCACCGGTATCGCACGCTCCTCCGCCTGGATGTGGGGCTATGTGGTGATGGCCGCGATGGTGCTGATCGGCACCGTCACGGCGTTGCTCGCCACCGAACCCGAGCAATCCGCGCAGGCCGAAGCGGCTACCCGCGGCGAAAGCGCGTTCCAGCGCGTGCTGCGCGCCGCCATCGGCGCGTTCTCCGAATTTCTTGCACGCAAGGACGCCTGGGCCGCACTCGCTTTCGTCGTGCTGTTCAAATTCACAGACGCGTTCTCGGGCACGATGACCGCCCCTTTCGTCATCGATCTCGGTTTCACCCGCAATGACTACGCCGCCATCGTCAAAGGCGTCGGCCTCGCCGCCACGCTGATCGGCGGTTTTGCCGGCGGTTTTGTCGCGCGGCGCTATTCGCTGGCGGCGAGCCTGTGGATCGGTGCCGTGCTTCAGGCGGTATCGAATCTCGCTTTCGCCTGGCTGGCGCTGGTCGGCGTCAATCAATGGGCATTGGCGCTGGCAATCTCGGTCGAGAATTTCACCAGTGCGATCGGCACGGTGATTTTCGTCGCCTATCTCTCCGCGCTCTGCAAGAATCCGCTGCACACGGCCACGCAATATGCATTGCTGACGGCGCTCGCGGCGGTGGGGCGGACTTATCTGTCAGCCGGCGCAGGCTATGTCGCGCAGGCGACGGGATGGCCGATGTTCTTCGTGATCAGTGTGATTGTGGCGGTGCCAAGCCTGGTGTTGCTGCTGTGGCTGCAGCGACGCGGGCATTTTGCGGCGTTGGGGCCGATGAAGATCTAGCCGCCCGTTGTCGTCACCCGGCTTGACCGGGTGACCCAGTACACACAATCATCTGTGAGTATACTGGATCGCCCGATCAAGTCGGGCGATGACAGATGGAGACTGAACGCGCGCTCACGAGCTTCAGTGATGCGGACGTACACATTCTACGTCTATATCCTGGCCAGTCGCATCGGCGGCACGCTCTACATCGGCGTGACGAACAATATCATCCGCCGTGTCGCTGAACATAGAGCGAAGACTGCCGAGGGTTTTACGAAGAAGTACGACGTCGATCGTCTGGTTTACTTCGAGTGTTTCGACCACATCGAATACGCGATCCATCGCGAGAAGCGATTGAAGAAATGGACGCGTGAGTGGAAGATCGCACTGATCGAGAAGGATAATCCCAACTGGGATGATCTGTATCCAGCACTTTTGAGACAGGCATAGCCTCTCTTGTCATCACCCGGCTTGACCGGGTGATCCAGTACACACCGCAGCCTCAGCGTTTACTGGATCGCCCGGTCAAGCCGGGCGACGACAACAGAGCAGATGGCCGCCCTAATTCGTCTTCCCCACCAAACTCCACTTCGTCACCAGCGCTTCGCTCATCTGCCCGGCCTGCTCGGCGCATGCAACCTCGGCGACCTTGAACGCCACTTCCTTGCCGACCAGTCGCTTCAGCTGCGTCGCCTGCGCTTCACCGGCGACCACGATCTCGAACGTCTCCGGCCCCGTCTCCAGATTGCACAGCCCCGCCGGCGCTGGCAGGCGGCGCGGTTCGGTGACCACCTGATACACATCCACGCGCTTGCCCTTGGCATCGCGGCTGCGCATGGCATTGAGCTGGCCATGGAGCACATCACCCAGCTTCATGTCCTTCGGCGCCACCGGCTTGGCCGGCGCTTGCTCAGCATCTGACGCCGCATAAGCGACCGAAGTCCCTGCGCCCGCCATCACAAGCATCGCCGCGCAAAGCTGCGCCTTGAATCCAGATCGTGTCATCGAAAACAGTCCCGTCTTAAAACAAAGTCCGCTGTCGCATCGCCGCCGACAGCGTGCCTTCGTCGAGATAGTCCAACTCGCCGCCCACCGGCACGCCATGCGCCAGGCGGGTCACTTTCACATTGGCCTCCTGAAGAAGGTCGGTGATGTAATGTGCTGTCGTCTGGCCATCCACGGTCGCATTCAGCGCCAGGATGACTTCCGTCACTTCCGGCGCATGCGCCCGAGCGACCAGCGCATCGATGGTCAGATCGCCGGGCCCGACACCATCGAGCGGCGACAGCGTGCCGCCGAGCACATGATATTTGCCGGGCGCCGCATTCGCGCGCTCCAGCGCCCAGAGATCAGCGACATCGGCCACGACGACAATGGTCGTCGGATCGCGCCTTGCATCCGTACAGATCGTGCATGGCGATTGCGTGTCGATATTGCTGCAGACCTTGCAGACCTGTACGCGATCGATCGCCGTCTGCAGTGCGCCGGCCAGCGGCGTCATCAACGCATCGCGCTTCTTGATCAGATGCAGCGCCGCCCGCCGCGCCGAACGCGGCCCGAGGCCGGGCAATCGCGCCAACAACTGGATCAGGCGCTCGATTTCAGGTCCGGCAACGGAGGCCATGGTCGTTCGAAACCTTTAGCCGAGGCCCATTCCGGGCGGCAGGCCGAGGCCGCCAGTCAGCGACTGCATCTTCTCCTGCATCGCCGCTTCCGCCTTGCGGCGCGCATCACCCAGCGCAGTCACCAGCAGGTCCTCGAGAATCTCGACATCTTCCGGCTTCACCAGCGACGGATCGATCTTCACGGCTTTCACTTCGGTCTTTGCGGTCATGCGCACCGAGACGAGACCGCCGCCGGACACGCCCTCGACCTCCACATGGTCGAGCTCTTCCTGCATCGCCTTCATCTTCGACTGCAGCTGCGCCGCCTGCTTCATCATGCCGAGAAAGTCAGCCATCACTCGTCCTCGTTTTTAATCGTCGTCGCCGGGGTCGGCGCCATCATCGGTGATCAGGGCGTCGTCGTCGCCTTCCGGAATTTCGGGGGCCAGCAAACGCACTTCCATCTTGGCGCCGGGGAATTTCGCGAACACCGCCTGCACGCGCGGATCGGCTTCGGCGCTGCGCTGGCGTTCGTTCTTCTGCTCCTGCACCTGCTCGCGGATCGTCGCCTGGCCTTGCTCGTTCGACACGATCACGGCCCAGCGTCGGCCCGTCCACATTTCCAGTTTGCGCGAGAGGTCATTGATCAGCGAGCGCGCGGCGGTGCGCTCCATCGCAAGTTCGAGCCGGCCATCCTCGATGCGGATCAGGCGCACATCGGCTTCCAGCGCGCCGCGCACCATCAGGTCACGCTTTTCGCCCGCCAATGCGATCAATTCGGGGAAGGTCGAGATTTTCAGCACCGTCGCGGGCTGAGCTTCGGCCATGCCGACCTGCGGCCGCGGCGCCGGCTCGGCATTGCCACGCTGCATGGTCGGGCCGCGCGGTGCGCCCGACATGGTGGGCGCCGAGGGCGGCGACATGGATGGCATCTGCGTGGACGACTGCGCCGAGGGTGCGTTCAATGCCGGGGCGGGGCGGCCACCGCCATTGCCAATCACGGGCGACGATCCGCCGCCCTGTTCGATCATGCGAATGGCTTCATCCGGCGTCGGCAGATCGGCGACATAGGCGATGCGCACCAGCACCATCTCGGCCGCCGCAGCCGGACGCGTCGCGCCCTGCACCTCGGTGATGCCCTTCAGCAGCATCTGCCACATCCGCGACAACACGCGCATGGAAAGCTTTGATGCAAAGTCTCGCGCCCGCAGGCGCTCGGTCTCGCCGAACGCGACATTGTCGGCCGTCGCCGGCACGATTTTGACGCGGGTGACGAAATTGACGAATTCGGCGAGGTCGCTCAGCACCACGATCGGATCGGCGCCGACATCGTATTGCTCGCGGAATTCCTTGAAGGCCGCGGCGATATCGCCGCGTGCCAGCGAATCGAACAGATCGATGACGCGGGTGCGATCGGCGAGGCCAAGCATCTGCCGGACCGCATCGGCCTTCACGAGACCCGCGGCATGAGCAATCGCCTGATCGAACAGCGACAGCGAATCGCGCACCGAGCCTTCGGCTGCGCGCGCGATGATGCCGAGCGCTTCCGGCTCGACCTCGACGCCTTCCTTGCCGGCGATGTTCGACAGATGCGACATCAGCACATCGGCATCGACGCGGCGCAGGTCGAAGCGCTGGCAGCGCGACAGCACCGTGATCGGCACCTTGCGGATTTCGGTGGTCGCGAACACGAATTTGGCGTGCTCCGGCGGCTCCTCCAGCGTTTTCAGGAACGCGTTGAAGGCCGCCGTCGACAGCATGTGGACTTCGTCGATGATATAGACCTTGTAGCGCGCGCTGGATGGCGCATAGCGCACGCTGTCATTGATCTGGCGGACGTCATCGACGCCGGTATGCGAGGCGGCATCCATTTCCAGCACGTCGATATGACGGCTTTCCATAATAGCTTTGCAATGCACGCCATGCGTCGGCATCTGGATGGTCGGCCCCTTCACGGAGCCATCGGCCATCTCGTAATTCAGCGCCCGCGCCAGAATGCGCGCCGTGGTGGTCTTGCCGACTCCGCGCACGCCGGTGAGGATCCAGGCCTGCGGAATCCGGCCGGTCTCGAACGCATTCGAGACAGTGCGCACCAGCGCTTCCTGGCCGATCAGATCGTCAAAGTTTCCCGGCCGGTATTTTCGGGCCAGCACCCGATAGGGCGTCGCCGCTGTTGGCGCATTCATTGCGAAGCCGGCCTGGGCGTCATCATCGGAAGGGGGCATGCCGGCATCGGTCATCGAGAAATCCGCAATGTGTTGTCTCAAGAGGCCGGTTTGCGGAACATCGGGCAGATCGACCGGCAAAACATCGATGTTGCTGCCGGGATGCCGCCTGTCCACCGGGCGAAATCCAGCGCGAAACGCCGAATTTGCTCGATAAAACAAGTAGGAGACTGACGAGCGACCCGATCCGGATCTCGTTAGGGCTGCTACCTTCCGGTCCTGACCCGATTGGCGAGTGGCTCGTCCACCGCCAATCTCCCGGTGCCTATTTGGGGCCAAACCGGCCGGAAAGCAAGCGCAGCGCGTGCCGCAACTTTGCCTCAGGATCTGCCTCCGTGTTGCCGCAAGAAATCGTGGCGGATACGCGCAAAAGCATGCACCACGGAGTTGTTTGCGCCGCCAGTTCCTGCGACGCTGCGCAACAAAAATCGAGAGACCGAATGGCCACCACGCCCGCCTTCGAGCTGCACAGACAGCTCCAGCAAGACACCATCGACATCGGCGACCTGCCCCTCAGCCGCGTGCTGGTGGTGAAGGACGCGCATTATCCCTGGCTGATGCTGGTGCCACGCCGCCCCGACATCATCGACATCATCGATCTCGACGAGGTCGCGCAGGCGCAGCTGACGACCGAGATCAATCGCGTCGGCCGCGCGCTCAAGGAAGTCACCCGTTGCGACAAGCTTAATGTCGCCGCCCTCGGCAATGTCGTGCCGCAGCTTCACGTCCACATCATCGCACGTCGCAAGACCGACGCTGCCTGGCCGCGCCCGGTCTGGGGCGTGATGCCGCCGCTCGCGCATGATGCCGAGGAAGTGCAGCGTTTTATCTCGGAACTCCGTCGCAAGATCTGGCTCGGTTGAATCATATGACAAGCAAGCTGTTTCCCCTCGGCCAGCCGGCCTTCATCTCCAACACCCTCGATCGCGCCGCGCATCTGCGCTTCAGCGACGAAAAGCTCTTTGCCCTTGAAAACAAGAGCGACAGCCGCGCTTACGTGATCTATCGCGACTCGCTGGTGATGAAGAAGGACGGCGACAATGTCCGCGCGCTGCTCTCCATCGACGAGGCCGTCAAATTCGGCGCCAATCCCGGCACCATTTTTCTCGGCCTGCGCGATGGCGCGGCGGTGTTCGGCATGGGCATCTCCGCACCCGCCGCGGAAAAGCTGGTCGGCCGCGACGATGTGGCCGTGTCCGAGTTGCGTGGCATGGCGATGCAGGGCGTGGTGCCGCCGGACCAGCTCTCGGCCATCGCGCAGGCCAAATCGATGGTGTCCTGGCATCAGCGCCACGGCTTCTGCGCCAATTGCGGCGCCAAGTCCTCGATGGCTGAAGGCGGCTGGAAGCGTGTCTGCCCGAGTTGCAAGACCGAGCATTTTCCGCGCACCGATCCCGTCGTCATCATGCTGGTGGAGAAGGGCGACAAATGCCTGCTCGGCCGCCAGAAGCAGTTCGCGCCGGGTATGTATTCGTGCCTCGCCGGCTTCGTCGAAGCGGCGGAGACCATCGAGGATGCCGTGAAGCGCGAGATCTTTGAGGAATCCGGCATCCGCTGCACCGACGTCACCTACTACATGACGCAGCCCTGGCCCTATCCATCATCCCTGATGATCGGCTGCTCGGCGCGCGCCCTGACCGACGACATCGTTATCGACAAAATGGAACTTGAGGACGCCCGGTGGTTTGACCGTGACGAGGCAATGCTGATGTGGAAGCGCGAGCACCCGGACGGGCTCGCGGGGCCGCATCCCTTTGCCATCGCGCATCATCTGCTTGGACGGTGGCTGCATCCCGACCAAGCTTGAATCGAAGCCTGACTAACGGGGATTTCCATGACTGCTCAGCCCAAGCGCGTCCTGTGCATCGGCCTGCCCGTGCGCGACCTGACCTTCGCCGTCGAATCCGTGCCCGGCCGCGGCCAGAAATTTCCATCCCAGCGCTTTGCGCAGATCATCGGCGGCAATGCGCTGAATGCGGCGATCGGCGTCAACCGGCTGGGCGGCAAGGCCGCCATGACCGGCCCGATGGGCGACAAGAGCGAGACTGCCGACCAGTTCCTGTTCGACGATCTCGCCAAGGAAGGCATCGATGCCACGCATCTCGTGCATATGCCGGGCCTCGTGACGCCGATTTCGGCGGTCATGATCGATCCCACGGGCGAACGCACCATCGTCACCTTTCGCGATCCAAAATTGTGGGACGTGAAGTTGCCGGCTCACGATGTCCTGCTGAAGGACTGCGACGCGATCCTGGTCGAAAGCCGCTGCGCCGGCTTCGCCACCGATCTCTGCATCGAGGCGCGCCATCGCGGCATTCCCGTCGTCGTCGATATCGACAGCACCATCTCCCAGCGCGAGGGCCTGCTGACCGCATCCTCGCATCTGATCTTCTCCGACGAAGCACTGCAGACCACCGCGGGCATTCATGACAACCTCAAGGCGCTGCAGAAGCTCGCCACGCTGACCTCGTCCTTCCTTGCCGTCACCCGTGGACCCAAGGGGACGCTATGGCTGGACGAACAGGGGAATCCGAAGGAGACACCGGCCTTCCCCGTCCATGTGGTCGATACGCTCGGGGCAGGTGATATTTTCCACGGCGCCTTCGCGCTGGAATTCGCCGGCGGCAAATCCGTGCCGGAAGCGCTTCGTTTCGCCTCGGCCGCCGCGGCTCTGAAATGCACCCGCTATGGCGGCGCGTTTGCCTGCCCGCAACGTGCTGAAGTCGAACAGCTTTTGCGGGATTCGAAAGTGGGCGCGCTGAGCTGAAGCCGGAGGATGAGTTGACGAGGGCGCGAAACGCTGGAGTGAAAATCCATCGTCCTCATGTGAGAAATGACGGGTTTTCGCTACGTTCAGCCCATCCGACAACATAGATCCACTCACCTTGATTTAGAAGATTGTTCCATATATTAGGTCTATCGACCCTATAATTAGAACAAAGTTCTTCTCATGACCGATGTCCTCGACCAAGCCTCCGAATCGACCCGCCGTCTAGATGCGATCGATCGCAAGATTCTGACCGTCCTGCAGGAGGACGCATCGCTGTCCGTGGCGGAAATCGGGGATCGTGTTGGTCTGTCATCGACGCCATGCTGGAAGCGCATTCAGCGCCTCGAAGCGGATGGCGTGATCCTGCGCCGGGTCGCCCTCGTCGATCAGAACAAGATCGGACTCGGCATCTCGGTGTTCGTTTCGGTGGAGAGCAGCGACCACTCTGACGCCTGGCTGAAGAAGTTTGCTGAAGCCGTCAGCGCGATGCCGGAAGTGATGGAATTCTATCGCATGGCCGGCGACGTCGATTACATGCTGCGGGTCGTCGTCGCCGACATGCAGAGCTATGACGTGTTCTACAAGAAGCTGATCAGCGCCGTGGCGCTGAAGAACGTGACGTCGCGATTCGCGATGGAAAAGATCAAGTCGGTGACGGCACTGCCCGTGCCGCCGATGCCTGCGAACTGACGGCTTGCAACTGTCGTCGCCCGGCTTGACCGGGCGACCCAGTACACACCTGATTGGCGCATTATCACGACAGTTAGAGTTTACTGGATCGCCCGCTTTCGCGGGCGATGACAGTTTGAGACCGACAGCTCAGATCGTCTGATTATACGCACCCACTTCCGGATGCGTCTTTAGCACGAGATTGACCGCATCGAACATGTCATGCATGCGCTGCTTCGATACCGGGCTTTCGACCACGACCACCAGTTCCGGCTTGTTCGATGAAGCCCGCACCAGACCCCAGCTGCCATCCTCGCAGGTGACGCGCACGCCGTTGACCGTGACCAGATCGCGGATCGGCTGACCAGCGACCTTGTCGCCCTTCTTCTGCGCGGCCTCGAAATGCTTCACCACGGCATCGACGACGCCATATTTGGTTTCGTCGGCACAATGCGGCGACATAGTCGGCGATGACCACGTCTTCGGCAACGCCTCCTTGAGATCCGCCATGCTCTTGCCGGGCGCACGATCCAGCATCTCGCAGATTGCGATGGCCGAGACGAGACCATCGTCATAGCCGCGACCGACCGGGGCATTGAAGAAGAAGTGGCCGGACTTCTCGAAGCCCGCCAACGCCTTCAATTCATGGGTACGGCGCTTCATGTAGGAATGGCCGGTCTTCCAGTATGTCGTCTTGGCATTCTGTGCCTGCAGCACGGGATCGGTGATGAAGAGCCCCGTCGATTTCACGTCGACGACGAATTCCGCATTCTTGTGAACCGCCGACATGTCGCGCGCGAGCATCACGCCAACCTTGTCCGCGAAGATTTCCTCACCGGTGTTATCGACGACGCCACAACGATCGCCGTCACCATCGAAACCGAGGCCGACATCGGCCTTGTGTTCGAGCACCGCATCGCGGATCGCGTGCAGCATCTCCATGTCTTCCGGATTCGGATTGTATTTCGGGAAAGTGTGATCGAGCTCGACATCGAGCGGGATCACCTCGCATCCGATCGCCTCCATCACCTGCGGGGCGAAAGCGCCGGCGGTGCCGTTGCCGCAAGCGACGACGACCTTCAGCTTGCGCTTGAGCTTAGGACGATTGGTGAGATCGGCGATGTAACGCGCCGGATAATTTTCATGGAAGTGATAAGAACCGCCAGCCTTGTTCTTGAACTCGGCGTTGAGCACGATCTCTTTCAACCGCGTCATTTCATCGGGGCCGAACGTCAGCGGCTTGTTGGCGCCCATCTTCACGCCGGTCCAGCCATTGTCGTTATGCGAGGCGGTGACCATGGCGACGCAGGGCACGTCGAGATCGAATTGCGCAAAATAGGCCATCGGTGTGACGGCGAGGCCGATATCATGCACCTTGCAGCCTGCCGCCATCAGGCCCGTCATCAGCGCATATTTGATCGAGGCGGAGTAGCCGCGGAAATCGTGACCGGTGACGATTTCCTGCTTCTGGCCAAGCTCGCCGATCAGCACGCCGAGCCCCATGCCCAGCGCCTGCACGCCCATCAGGTTGATTTCCTTGCCGAACAGCCAGCGCGCGTCATATTCGCGAAAGCCAGTGGCCTTCACCATTGGCTCGGATTCGTAGGCATAGGTATTTGGCACGAGCAAGGGTTTGGGCTTCGGAAACATCGACGACCTCTCGCGAATGATGATGTTTTTTATTTGAATAGCACAGCCTTAGCTGCCCTGCGCGCCATTGGGAAGGCACGACGGTATTCAAGTGACCGAAGGTGTTTGAAATGGGGCCGCAGCGTTAAGCGGAAAGGTTACTACTGCTCGAGAACCATCTGTCCGTTGGAATATTCGAACCGCTTCAGCTTGGAGAGAAACGACAGGCCGAGCAGATTCTCCGACAGTGCCTCATCCGGCAGCACCATGGCATCGACATCACGCACCGTGATATCGCCAACCTGCACCATCGGCAGTTTTGCACGCGCGGCTTTCAGCTTGCCATTCGCCGTTGTCACCGTGGCGTTATATTCGGCGCGCGAGGGACGCAGGCCGAAGCGGGCCGCCGAGGTCTCGTTGAGCGCGATCACCGATGCGCCGGTATCGACCATGAAGCCGATGCGCTGACCATCGATACGCGCTTCGGTCTGGAAGTGACCGCGGGAATCACGGGGGATGGCCAGGCTACGGATGCCGGCCTGTGGTGCGCTGAGAGAAGCAAGGCGGGTGGGCGCAGCTTCCGTGCGTGCCATCGCAGGCGTGGACGTCATCTTGTCGGCAACCTGCGCCATCACGGTACCAAGCCCGATCAGCACGGCTGCAAAAAACATGATGCTACGCATACGCAACCCTTTACCCAATGCATCCCGACGGAACCGCAATCGAGCACGGATCGCCGCCACCGTCCGTACTGGGCCGGCAGACACGGTGCAATTTTCGCGAAAAGGATGAGCGAAGGGTTAAGACGGGGTCATGTTCCCCGCGGCTTGGCCCGCCGCGTCGGCATGGCGGTCGCAGGATCGTCGGGCCAAGGATGGCGCGGATAGCGGCCGCGCAAGTCCGAGCGTACATCCTGATAGCTGCCACGCCAGAAGCCCGGCAAATCGCGCGTCACCTGCACCGGCCGCTGCGCCGGCGACAGCAATTCCAGCACCAGCGGGACCTTGCCCTTGGCGACGGATGGATGGCTGCTCAATCCGAACAGTTCCTGCAGGCGGACGGCGATGGTCGGCCCCTGCTCGGCCTCGTAATCGATGGCCAGCATGCTGCCGGTCGGCGCTTCGAAATGAGTCGGCGCCTCCTTGTCGAGGCGGGCGCGCTGATCCCATGGGAGCAAGTTCATGATGGCGTCAGACAGATCGCCTGCGGAAAAATCTCTGAGCGAGGTTTTGCCGAACAGTGCGGGCATCAGCCAGGTCTCACGCGTATCGATCAACGCCTGATCCGACAGATCAAGCCAGGCATCGCCCTCAGAGGCGCGCAAAAACATGACGCGGCCACGCCACTGTTGCAGCGCCTTGGACCAAGGCAGCCGATCGAGGCCAAGCATCGCCAGGCCATCGGCGAAAACGCGCGCTGCGTCTTCGGAGGCCGTCACCGTCAGCGGCGCTTCCGACAGCGTGATCGCATGCAGCGTGCGCTTGCGGCGGCCACGGAGCGATGTCGAGGCACGATCGAAGCTGATCTCATCGGCATTCTCGATCTGATCGGCGAAGCGCGACTCAATTTCGACTTGCGAGAACGGCGCCGCGAGCAGGATGCGGCCATTGGCAGCGGTGCCAGTGAGTTCGCCGACGGCGATATAGGGCATTTTTGCCAGTGCAGCGCTTTGCTCGACAGATGCGCCGCGGCCATTGGCGAGCACGAAACTGCCATTGCCGCGGTTTTTGGCGATGCGATCCGGGAAGGCGAAAGCGAGCATGGCGCCGGTGGACAGTGGCTCCGTGCTACCGGTGGACGGGGATGACACCTGTGCCGCCCAGCGCTCCACCAACTGCCTCGCACTGCTCGCCCGCTGCGAGCGATCACGGCGAAACTGATCGAGGCGATGATCGAGATCGACACTGTCGCCACCAAGGCCACGTTCCGTGAGGATGGCAGCGATCTCGGCCGCCTCATCGCCATAACCGAAACGCGCTGAATCCACGATCATCCGGGCGAGGCGCGGCGGCAGCGCCAGTGCACGCAGCGCTTGCCCCTCTTCCGTGATGCGGCCATCGGCATCGAGAGCACCAAGTTCGACCAGCAGGCTGCGCGCTTCCTTCAGCGCCGGCAGCGGCGGGGGATCGAGGAAAGTGAGCTGCGCGGGATCGCTGACGCCCCATTGCGCGCAATCAAGCAATAGCGTCGAGAGATCCGCGCTGAGAATTTCCGGCTGCGTGTAAGCGGGCAGCGACGCGGTCTGCGGCTCGTCCCACAGTCGATAGCTGATGCCCGGCTCGGTACGACCTGCGCGACCACGGCGCTGATCCACGGCGGCGCGGGAGGCGCGCACGGTTTCCAGCCGCGTCAGGCCGATGTCAGGCTCATAGCGCGGTACGCGCGCGAGGCCGCAATCGACGACGATGCGGACACCTTCGATGGTTAGCGACGTCTCAGCGATGGAGGTGGCGAGCACCACCTTGCGCTGGCCCTTCGGCGCCGGCTGGATCGCGCGGTCCTGCACGGCGGCATCGAGCGCACCGAACAATGGGACGATCTCGATGGACGCATCCTGCACACGTTCGGCCAGGAAATTCTGCGTACGGCGGATTTCCGCGGCGCCGGGCAGGAAGGCGAGCACGGAGCCACTATCCGCACGCAATGCCGATGCGATCGCGTCGGCCATCTGGCGCTCGATCTGCTGATCGGGCTTGCGGCCGAGATAGCGCGTCTCCACCGGGAAAGCGCGGCCTTCGCTGGCAATCACGGGAGCATCGCCGAGCAGCTTCGCGATCCGTGCGCCATCGATGGTGGCGGACATCACGAGAATGCGGAGATCCTCGCGCAATCCGGTCTGCGCATCGCGCGCGAGCGCGAGACCGAGATCGGCGTCGAGGGAGCGCTCGTGGAATTCGTCGAACAGCACGGCGCCGACCCCGGTGAGTTCGGGATCATCGAGGATCTGCCGTGCAAAGATGCCCTCGGTCACGACTTCGATTCGGGTGCTGCGCGAGATTTTGGAGCCGAAGCGGACGCGGTAGCCGACCGTTTCGCCGGCCCGCTCACCCAGCGTCTTCGCCATGCGTTCGGCGCTGGCGCGCGCGGCGATGCGGCGCGGCTCCAGCATGATGATCTTCTTGCCCTGGAGCCAGGGCACATCGAGCAGCGCCAGCGGCACGCGCGTGGTCTTGCCGGCGCCGGGCGGCGCCACCAGCACGGCCGCATTGGCCGATTGCAGCGCATTCGCGAGATCGCCCAGCACGGCGTCGATGGGCAAAGATGTACCGAAAGTCCGGGTCATGACACTCGTATCTGTTAACGCCCATTAACCAGCCGCGAAAACTCGCGCAAGCGTGACCATCCGATCACCATTTTCGATGGATACTGCAAGGCAATTGAAACCGATTGTCCCGATGATGCGCGCAATAACAGGGCGCCGACAGGGATCGCGATGACCACAAGCGGCACATATGCGGGCGCCGAGCGCGCCATCGCGTCGGAGCGGGTCGACTGGGTCGACTACGCCAAGGGCATCTGCATCATTATGGTGGTGATGATGCATTCGGTGCTGGGCACCGAGCTGGCCGCGGGCCAGACCGGCTACATGCATTACGTGGTCGAATTCGCCAAACCGTTCCGGATGCCGGATTTCTTCCTGATCTCGGGCCTGTTCCTGGCGCGGGTGATCGACCGCGACTGGCGCACCTATCTCGACCGCAAGGTCGTCCATTTCCTGTATTTCTACGTGCTCTGGGTCACCATCCAGTTCGGTTTCAAGGCCCCCGGCTTTGCCGCCGAGCATGGCTGGCCCTATGTGATCAAGCTGTATCTGCTGTCCTATATCGATCCGTTCGGCACGCTGTGGTTCATCTATCTGCTGCCGGTGTTCTTTGTGCTGACCAAAGCCGTGCGAAATGTCCCGGCGGTGCTGATCTGGGGCATCGCGGCACTGCTGGAGAGCCTGCATGTTGCCACCGGCTGGACCGCCATCGACGAATTCTGCGCACGCTTCGTCTATTTTTATTCCGGCTATCTGTTCGCCGCGCAGGTGTTCGCGCTTTCCAATCAAGCTCGCGCCAAGCCCGCGTTTGCGATCGTCGGTCTTGCGATCTGGGCGCTGGCCAATGCTGCCCTCGTGCATGGCGGCGTCAGCGAATGGCCGGTCATGTCGCTCGTGCTCGGCTTTGCCGGCGCCGTGGCGATCATCGTCGTCGGCACGCTGCTGGCGAAGATGCAGTGGCTGAATTTCGTTCGTTTCCTCGGTGAGCATTCCATCGTGATCTATCTCGCCTTCTTCTTGCCAATGGCCACCGCGCGTGCCGTGCTGCTGAAATTCGCTCCGCTCGATATCGGCACCATCGCGCTGCTCGTGACCATCAGCGGCGTGGTCGGCGCATTGGTGATCTGGTGGCTGGCACTGCGCCTGCGCGCGAATTTCCTGTTCGAGCGACCGCAGGCGTTCTGGATCGCGCCGAGGAAGCAGGGCGCACGGCTGCAGGCTGCGGAGTGACCTCTGCCTGTCGTTGCCCGGCTTGACCGGGCAACCCAGTACGCGCTGAAGCTGGCGTTCTATCACGGCCGCCGGCGGTTACTGGATTGCCCGCTTTCGCGGGCAATGACAGGAGATGTCGGGACTGTCATTCCCCGCAAAAATCCTTAAATTGCGGCCATGTCGAAAGCCCCCACAAAAACCTCCGCCGATACCGCCACCGCCGCGAGCCCGACCGCACCGGGCAAAGGCGATCACATCTTTCTGGTGGACGGCTCGTCCTATATCTTCCGCGCCTATCACGCATTGCCCCCGCTCAACCGCAAATCCGACGGCTTGCAGGTCAACGCGGTGCTCGGCTTCTGCAACATGCTGTGGAAACTGATGCGCGACATGCCCCCGGACAACCGGCCGACGCATCTGGCGATCATCTTCGACAAGTCCGAAATCACGTTTCGCAACAAACTCTACCCGGAATACAAGGCGCACCGCCCGCCGGCGCCCGATGACCTGATCCCGCAATTCGCGCTGATCCGCGACGCCGTGCGAGCCTTCGACCTGCCCTGCATCGAACAGGGCGGCTTCGAGGCCGACGACCTGATCGCCACCTATGTGCGGCAGGCCTGCGAGCGCGGCGCCACGGCCACCATCGTGTCGTCCGACAAGGACCTGATGCAGCTCGTGACCGATTGCGTCACCATGTATGACACCATGAAGGACAAGCGCCTCGGCATTGCCGAGGTGATCGAGAAATTCGGCGTCCCACCGGAAAAGGTGGTCGAGGTGCAGGCACTCGCCGGCGACAGTGTGGACAATGTGCCGGGCGTGCCGGGCATCGGCATCAAGACGGCGGCGCAGCTCATCACCGAATATGGCGATCTGGAGACGCTGCTGAATCGCGCGTCCGAAATCAAACAGCCGAAGCGGCGGGAATCGCTGATCGAGCATGCGGAGAAAGCGCGGATCTCGCGGCAGTTGGTGCTGTTGGATGACAAGGTGGCGCTCGACGTACCGCTCGACGATCTCGCGGTGCATGAACCCGATGCGCGAAAACTGATCGCATTCTTGAAGCGAATGGAGTTCACGACCCTCACCCGCCGCGTCGCCGAATATTCGCATATCGATGTGGCCGACGTAACGGCAGAGGCCGAAAGCGGCACCGCAAAGCCAACCGCGAAAAGCGGCGAAGCTGGTGGGCAAGGTGGGGATCTGTTTGGCGACACCAAACAACCATCTGCGGCAAAGAAAACGACCAACGGCATCGGCGCCCACGCGACGGGTCCAGGCGGCAAGGATGTGCTGACGCCGGCCGCTTTCGCAAAGGCCCGAGCAGAAGCGGCGCGCAACACACCGGTGAAGCGCGATGGCTACAAAACCATTCGCAGTCAGGCCGACCTCGATAAATGGATCGCCCGCATCCTCGATACCGGCCACCTCGCGTTCGAAGCCAAAGCAAGCTCGATCGATCCGATGCAAGCCGATATCATCGGCATCGCATTGGCGCTCGGCCCGAATGACGCGGCGTATATTCCCTTCGCCCATCGCCAGTCCGGCGATGGCGCGGGACTGTTCGCCGCCGACCTCGAGCCGGATCAACTCAAGACCGCTGATGCGCTGGAAACACTGAAGCCGCTGCTGGAAACGCCGGGTCTGCTCAAGATCGGCTTCAACATCAAATTCACCGCCGTGCTGCTGGCTCAGCACGGCGTGACGCTGCGCAATCATGACGATGTGCAATTGATGTCCTATGCGCTTGATGCCGGCCGCAATGCGCATGGGCTGGATGCATTGGCCGACAGCTGGCTCGGCCACGCCACGCTGACCCACGGCGAGATCATCGGCTCCGGCAAAGGCAAACTGACCTTCGAACAAGTGAAGATCGACCGCGCCACCGAATATGCCGCCGAGGACGCCGACGTCTTGCTGCGGCTTTGGACCGTGCTGAAGCCGCGCCTCGCGGCCGAACACATGACAACGGTCTATGAGACGCTGGAGCGCCCGCTGATTTCCGTGCTGGCGCGGATGGAACGCCGCGGCATTTCCATCGATCGGCAGGTCCTCTCGAAACTTTCTGCGGATTTCGCGCAGACCGCGGCGCGGATCGAATCCGAGATCAAGGAGATCGCCGGCGAGGATCTCAATATCGGCAGCCCGAAGCAGCTCGGCGACGTGCTGTTCGGCAAGATGGGCCTGCCGGGCGGCTCGAAGACCAAGACCGGCGCATGGTCGACCTCGGCGCAGGTGCTGGATGAGCTGGCCGAACAGGGCCACGAATTTCCGCGAAAAATTCTCGACTGGCGGCAGGTGTCGAAGCTGCGCTCGACCTATACGGACGCGCTGCCGAATTACGTGCATCCGCAGACCCATCGCGTGCACACCACCTACGCGCTGGCGGCGACCACGACGGGTCGCCTGTCGTCCAACGAACCGAACCTGCAGAACATCCCGGTGCGCACCGAGGACGGGCGAAAGATCCGCCGCGCTTTCGTGGCCAGCGAAGGCCACAAGCTGGTCTCGGCCGACTATTCGCAGATCGAGCTGCGCCTGCTGGCCGAGATCGCCGATATCCCGGTGCTGAAACAGGCGTTCCAGGATGGGCTCGACATTCACGCCATGACGGCGTCGGAAATGTTCGGCGTGCCGGTGAAGGACATGCCGGCCGAAGTGCGCCGCCGCGCCAAGGCGATCAATTTCGGCATCATTTACGGCATCTCGGCTTTCGGCCTCGCCAATCAGCTCAGCATCCCGCGCGAAGAGGCCGGGGCCTATATCAAGAAGTACTTTGAGCGCTTCCCCGGCATCCGCGCCTATATGGACGCGACGCGCGACTTCTGCCGCGAGCATGGCTATGTGACCACGCTGTTCGGCCGCAAGTGCCACTATCCCGAGATCAAGGCGAGCAATCCATCGATCCGCGCCTTCAACGAACGCGCAGCGATCAATGCGCGCCTGCAGGGCACCGCCGCCGACATCATCCGCCGCGCCATGGCGCGCATGGAAGATGCACTGGCCGAGAAAAAGCTGACAGCCAAAATGCTGCTGCAGGTTCATGACGAATTGATCTTTGAGGTGCCGGACGACGAGGTGGCAGCAACGCTGCCGGTGGTCCAGCACACGATGCAGGACGCGCCTTTCCCAGCGGTGTTGTTGTCGGTGCCGCTTCAGGTCGATGCGCGGGCAGCGGACAACTGGGAAGAAGCGCATTAAAGCGCACGCATCGTCATTGCGACGAGCAAAGCGACGAAGCAATCCGGTCCTTCGCTTTCCTGGATTGCTTCGCTGCGCTCGCAATGACGGCTGATGGTCCGGAGCTTTAGTCCAGCTTCACCTCAAACCCGCGCTGCACCGCCGGACGGGCCATGAGCTGCTCGTACCAGCGCTTCACATTCGGAAAATCCTCCAGCGCCACTTTGTGGCGCGGATGGCGCCAGGCCCAGCCGAGAATGGCGAAATCCGCCACCGACAGCGTACCCGCAACGAATTCGTGATCCTTCAGCCGCCGATCCAGCACGCCGTAAAGCCGGCGGGTCTCATCGGAGAAGCGCTTGAGGCCGTAGGCACGATCCGCTTCGTTCTCCAGCGCGATGAAATGATGCACCTGGCCGGGCATCGGACCGAATCCGCCCATCTGCCACATCAGCCATTCCAGCACCGGAATGCGATCGCCCAGCGATTTCGGCAGGAACTTGCCGGTCTTCTCGCCGAGATAGAGCAGAATGGCGCCGGATTCGAACACGCTGACCGGCTTGCCGTCCGGCCCATCGGGGTCGACGATGGCCGGAATCTTGTTGTTCGGGCTGATTTTCAGGAAATCCGGCTTCTGCTGGTCGCCCTTCGAGATGTTCACCGGGAACACTTTGTAGGCCAGCCCCATTTCCTCCAGCGCCACCGAGATTTTGCGGCCATTCGGCGTGTTCCAGGTGTGAAATTCGATGGTCATGCGTTTCCCTTCCCGATTTTCTCAACCTGTATCATCGTCCGCCCGCCCCGCAAATGTCGGCTGTTGAAGAGACACCTTGCGCTCTGGCCTATCCGGTCCCAGGCCGGTAAATTGCCGCGGTTTACCTGAAAGAGAGATCGCCTTGTCCAACACAACCGCCCGCGCCCGCCTGCACGAGATCATCCGCGACCGTTCGTTCGGTTATGGCGAGATCACGCTCGCCTCGGGCCGCAAGAGCAATTTCTATTTCAACCTGAAGCCCACCATGTGCGACCCCGAAGGTGCCGCACTGCTGGCCGAACTGACCTATGAGGCGCTCAAGGACGACAAGCTCGATTATGTCGGCGGCCTCGAGATGGGCGCGGTGCCGCTGGCCGGCGCGCTGGCGCAACTGTCCTGGATGAAGGGCGCGCCGATCGGCGCCTTCTTCGTGCGTAAGAAGCCGAAGGAGCATGGCGCCCGCCTTGCCATCGAAGGCCTCACCAAGACCGAGAGCCTCAAAGGCAAGCGCATCGTTATCGTCGAGGACGTCACCACCACCGGCGGCTCGGCCGTGAAGGCACTCGATGCGGTGCGCGAGGCCGGTGCGGAAGTGGCGCTCGTGTTCACCATGGTCGATCGTGATGAAGGCGCCAGCGAGACGTTTGCAGCGGCCGGTGTGCCATTTCGCTCGCTTTACAAGGCATCCGAATTCCTGAAGGGTTGAGCACCGCCGGCCTCTTCGCGAGACCGAATATCGTCTCCGAAAGGCCCGCTCTTGCCTCGTTTTCTCAGCCTCGCCCTCTGCATCGCCATTATCAGCTTCGTGCCAGAGGCAGCCTGTGCGGCCGAAGGACTGAATGGCGCGAAACTGTCGATGCTCTGGGCATTGCCCTTTGCCGGCATCCTGCTGAGCATCGCCACCGGGCCGGTGCTGTATGCACACTTCTGGGAGCACCACTACGGCAAGCTTGCTGCATTGTGGGCGGCGCTGGTCATCGTGCCACTGTGGCTGACGACCGGTACCACGGTGGTTACGCATACGCTGGCCCATACTGTGCTGCTCGAATATTTGCCCTTCATCCTGCTGCTGCTGGCTCTGTTCACCGTGTCAGGCGGCATCTATCTGCAAGGCAATCTGCATGACAGCGTGTTCACCAACACGGTGCTGCTCGCTTTCGGCACGCTGATGGCCAGCATCGTCGGCACCACCGGCGCGTCGATGATCCTGATCCGGCCTCTGCTGCGCGCCAATGATGACCGGCGCCACAATGTCCATGTGGTCGTGTTCTTCATCTTCCTGGTCTCGAATATCGGCGGCTCGCTATCGCCGCTCGGCGATCCACCGCTATTTCTCGGTTTTTTGCGCGGCGTCGATTTCTTTTGGACCACGCAGCATCTCTGGCGCGACACGCTGTTCGTCGCCGGCATCGTGCTGGCGATCTTTATGGCGCTCGACATCTATCTGCATCGCCGCGAAGAACGGCTGCCGAAGATGAAGGACCCGACACCGGATACGCCGCTACGCCTGCATGGCAAGGCCAATCTCCTGCTGCTTCTCGTCATCATCGCCGCGATCCTGATGAGCGGAAGCTGGAAGCCCGGCATTTCGTTCAGCGTGCTCGGCACTCCCGTCGAATTGCAGAACCTGCTGCGCGACGCGATCCTCGTCATCGTCACTTTCGCTTCGCTGGCGCTGACGAAAGCCGAGCATCGCAGGGCCAATGATTTCAAATGGGGACCGATCGCGGAAGTCGCGATTCTGTTCGCCGGCATCTTCATCTGCATCGTGCCTGTGATGGCGATGCTGCAGGCAGGCACCAACGGCCCGTTCGCACCGCTCGTCGCACTGGTGACCCATGCCGACGGCACGCCGAACAATGCCGCCTATTTCTGGCTCACCGGCATCCTGTCGTCATTCCTCGACAATGCACCGACCTATCTCGTCTTCTTCGAACTCGCCGGCGGCGATGCGAAGGCGTTGATGACATCAGGCGCGGCCACGCTGGCGGCGATTTCCGCCGGTGCCGTGTTCATGGGCGCAAATACCTATATCGGCAACGCGCCGAATTTCATGGTCTATGCCATCGCGCGGGATGCCGGCGTGAAGATGCCGAGCTTCTTCGGCTATATGTTGTGGTCGGGCGCCGTGCTGCTGCCGGTGTTCTTCCTCGCGACCTGGGTGTTTTTCCTCTGACATCGCTCGTGGTTACTTCGCGTTTACCATAACCGCCTAGCGTCGCCCCAGGCTGGAATGCTGCGATTCCGGCTGTTGATCATGCGTTGCGGAGCCTGGCGTTGCGTCACACTCGTAAAATTACGCGCCTGCGCCGGCCGTTTGTCGCCATCGGCCTTGCCGCATGTGTCGTGGTCGCGCCACACGGCGCATCCGCGCAAGGCTTCTTCGATTTCCTGTTCGGCGGCGGACAGCCACAGCAAAAGCAGCAGCAACGTCGCGGCGAACCATCGCGGCAGAATGATTTCTTCTCCGATCCGTTCGGCCTCAACACGCCCACCGAACAACCGCCGCCCCAGCGCAGCGCCGGCTATGGCGGCTCCGGCCCGGCCTTCTGCGTGCGCACCTGTGACGGCAAATATTTTCCGCTCGGCCGCAGCGGCGCCAGCCCCGCGCAGATGTGCCAGGCCTTCTGCCCGGCCTCGCCGACCAAGGTCATGTTCGGCAGCAGCATCGACTATGCGTCATCATCGACGGGCGAACGCTATGCCGATCTGCCCAATGCCTTTGCCTATCGCAAGGCGCTGAAAGCTGATTGCACCTGCAATGGCCGCGATCCCGCTGGCCTGGCCCCCATCGACCTCTCGCTCGACACGTCGCTGCGTCCCGGCGATGTGGTCGCCACCACCAACGGCCTCGTCGCCTTCAATGGCATGCGCACCGGCAACAACCAGACGGCCGACTTCACGCCGGTCTCGTCCTATCCGGGCCTGACATCCGATGTCCGCGCCCGGCTCGGCGAGATGAAGGTCGCGCCTGTTGCCGCCGAGATGATCACCGACGAAGCGCCGATGGCGGAAACACCTCGCGAGATCGCGCCGCTGCCGGCCACGACGGTCGCGCCGAAGCGAATGCCAGCGCCCGGCGCAAAACGCGCCGAGCTCGACTGACAACCCTCAGAACGTTGCGCTGACACCCAGGCGCGGGCCATGGACGTAGCGGTCGATGGTCTGGTTGCTGGTGGTGCTGAAGGTCTGGTTCAGCACGTTGAGATAGGCGTCGAGGCGATAGCTCGCGCTGAGCTTGACCTGGTCGGTCAGCCAATAGGACACGCCGACCTGCAGATCGGCATTGAACACGGTGGCGTAGCGCTGATCGGTCGAGGTATTCACGGTGCTGCCGCCGCCACCGATGATCGCAGCGATGATTGCGGGGTCCGACACGATGCTGTTGACCGTGGTGCTGACCAGCCGCTGCCGGCCGAACAGGACCGCCGCGTCGCCGGCATAATCCAGCGCCCAGCCGCCGCCCAGTGGGGCCGATCCCTCGACGCCGATCCGTGGACCCGCGCCCAAGAACGAACTGCGCGTCGTGATGGCGTTCGTTGTGGTCGTGCCGAACGAATTGACCAGAATGCCCGTGCCGAGGATATCGAACGGCGCATTGAAATTCACGCTCAAAGCGTTGCTTTGGAGCGAATCGGTCTTGCCGGCCACTTCCGCAATGCGGAGCCCCAACTTCACCTGCATGGCATTGCGGCCGCTGCCAAGCACGTCGTAGCCGACAGCGCCGTCCGCGAGCCAATGCGTCTCCTTGTAGCCGATAGTCAGGGTGTCGGACGCAGAACCGCCGGCGATTGGTCCACCAAGCAGCGGTATCAGCGCCGGATCTAGCGCGCCGCCGACCGCTGCAGTGCCCGAGAATCGTCCGCTCTCGCCATATCTGAACTGGGCGCTGACATGCCAGGGCGATCCGGCGAAGCGATAGTCGAAACCCGCCGCCGCCTGCCAGCCGAGCTTGGGTGCCAGATCGAACGCACCGGCCGTGTTGCTGCCAAGCAAATTCGAGAGGTTGTACGGCGATGTCGTGACATCGCCGCCCGACCAAATCGCACCGCCCTCGCCCCAAAGGCGAAGTTGTCCTGCGCTTTCCACCGGCGAGGCTTTGTAGGCCATCGGCAGATCAGCTGCATAGGCGGAGTAAGCATCGCGCTTCGCGTTGGGAGCCGAGATCGCCACCGGTCCCGGTGACGACTTCAGCGCCGCATTCTGGGCCCGCAGTGCCTTGTTCTCGCGCAGCGCTGCATTTTCCTTGCGGATCGCGGCATTTTCCTTCTCCAGCGCGGCGAGGCGCGCCATCACATCATCGTTGGAGGCCGCGTAAGCCGCCGGGCTTGCGCAGGCGCTGAGCGCCAGAGCCGTGATCAGAATTGCCTTCATGCTCGCCCCACTGTTTCGCACGCCAACATTGCGGCGCCATTGCCGCGACTGTTTCCGAGCGAGGCTGCGTCGAATACCCGGCATTTGCCGGTGGCAAGGTGGCTTTGCCGGCCACTGCGGCAAAGACGCCACATGGCGGAATGCGCAGTTGCGATGCCTGCGACAGTACCGGTCAGCCGCTAGGCTTTTCCGATCAGCGGCTGCGTGCTCTTGAGCAAAGCGACCAGCTGGCTTTGCTGGCGCGTGCCGGTCTTGCGAAAGATGTTTTCGAGATAGGACCGCGCCGTGGTGAAGCGGATGCCCTGCTGGATCGCCGCGTCCTTCAATGCAAGGCCGCTCGCCAGGGCCGCAGCGAGCCGCGCTTCAGCCGGCGTCAGATCGAACAGCTGCCGCGCGTGATCCTCAAAACCGTCCGGCAGCGCCAGGGTCAGGACGCGCAGATAGATGATCGCCTGCCGCGACTGCGGGAAGTGCTGCTGCGTGCGTGCCGCCGGGCTGACCGTCACCGCGACATCGATGCCGGGATCATCGCCGGCAGCGCGCAGCAGCAATTCGCCGCCGGTGCCGGGCGCGGCATCCGAGCCGAATGCACAGGCATCCGCGACCAATCTGTGGAGCGCCGCCATGGTTTTGTGATCGCGGCTGGTCAGCATGCCGGACTTGATCCGCAACATGCTCGCCTGCCGCAGCAGAATAGTGTCGGCGACGTCGTTCGACTGGATCACGCGCAGCTGGCCGTCGATTACCAACACGCCGAACGGGAGATTGACGTAGCTCGATGCCAGCAATTGGGCCGCCTGAAACCGCCAGCCGAGTTCGGTCGCGCGTCGCAGATGCGGCATGATCAATTGCAGCAATGCGACCTCATTGGCATCGAAAGCCTGCTGATTACGGCCCCGCTGCACATCAAAGATCCAGAACGACGGGCCGGATGTCATCAGCTTGCTGCCGAGACCGCCATACATGTCCTGCGGCGCCAGCCAGTCGTTCCAGAACCGGCTGCGACGCAACACATCGTCGCCGATCAGTGCGCGATCGCTATAGATCAGTCCGACCGGAGCAACGCCAAGTGCATCTGCATAGACGTTCGGGTACGGCGCATGATCCTCGATATAACGAAGCTGAAATTCGGGATCGGGATTCGAGCTGACCGCGTCGCTCGGCTGCAGGTCGGGCCCACTCCGCACCAGGCAGGCCGTCGAGCCGTTGAACAGAACGCGGAGCCGATCGATCGCGACCTGCCATTTCGACGGGCCGGAAACGGACTCGTAAAGCGTATCGATCACGCCGGATAAAAGCTCCGGGCCGGGAAACACCATGTCCAGTTTCTTGCACTGAAATTATTATCGGGCACCAAAACAGCCCGCATATTGTTTTTGTTGCACTTGCGTCAGCAAAGTCTGGATACAAAAACCGCCCGCGTCAAATTCATAAATAAGACACAACGCGCAATGATGCGGCATGTCGTAACGACAAATGCGCAGTCATCGCTGGCTTCATGCGGGGGCAGTCATGTGGCCCCATCACGCGATGAGAGGTCCGTGATGATCGGCGACGCAATCATCGCCCGATGATCACGCCCACCACATTTCCCGTCGACAGATATTTCTGCTCGATCTCGGCGCGCGCGGCGGCGCGGTTCTCCGGCGTCAGCAGACCGCGCTTCTCGGCGAGGATCATCCAGCAATAGCCCCACCAATCCGTGAGCAAGCCGTCCTCACCATCGAGATCGTAGCCCCGTCCAGCGGCGAACATCCGAGCATGCGCCTCATCGAGCTGATCGAGCCAGGCGTGATCGTCGAGCGAGAACAGATCGTCGCTGACATCGTCGGTTGTGTAACCCCACACCGACAGGCAGACCGTATTGAATTCGCGGTCGATCTGGTCGTCATCCACGGGATAACGACGCGCGTTAAGATGCAGGCGGGTGAGCGAGCGCGCGAAATCGGCGATCCGGGTGAGCGCGAACTGATCATAGGCAATGCTGGACATGTCGTCCTCACGGCTAGGCAGAGCATGGACGGCGAACAGGTCCGCCGAATCAGAATGATATATCAATGATTTGAAATTTGTTCTTAATTTGTTCTCATGCATAACCGAATCTTAAGCGACAATTCGGTTGAGCCCTGCCATCAAAGCCGCAGCTTCATAATTGCTGCTCAATTCATCGGCATCGCAGTAGCAAAACCTCCTCACCCCGATGGGTTTCCGACCACCTATGAATGGGCGTATGCTTTCACGCCGTGACAAAAATCAGGATGACCAGTTTGTCAGACCAGTCCACGCCCGCACAATTTCAGCCCCTGAACGCACCGATCGACGAGCTTCTGCTCGCCGAGATAAAAAGTGCCATTCTCGTCAAGCTGACGCTGGGCATCGGCAAGGAGCCTTCCTTCGCCACCAAGCATGACTGGTACAAGGCTGCCGCGCTGACATTGCGCGATCGTGTCGTGCATCGCTGGTTGCTGTCCGAGAAGGAGAGCTACGACGGCGGCCGTAAGCGCGTCTATTATCTGTCGCTCGAATTCCTGATCGGCCGCCTGTTCACCGATGCGCTCAACAATATGGGCCTGCTGCCGGTGTTTCGCGCGGCTCTGGAAGATCTCGGCGTCGGCCTAGATGAACTCCGCAAATGCGAGCCGGATGCGGCGCTCGGCAATGGCGGCCTCGGCCGCCTCGCCGCCTGCTTCATGGAGAGCATGTCGACCCTTGCCATTCCCGCTTACGGCTATGGCATCCGCTACGACTTCGGCCTGTTCAAGCAGGTCATCTCCAAGGGCTGGCAGAAGGAATATCCCGACGAGTGGCTGGGCTTCGGTAATCCGTGGGAGCTGCCACGGCCTGAGGTCGTCTATCACATTCACTTCGGCGGCAGCGTCGAAGTGGTGGATGATGCCAAGGGTCATCAGCGCAGCGTGTGGCATCCCGGCGAAACCGTGGAAGCCGTCGCCTTTGACACGCCGATTGTCGGCTGGCGCGGCCAGCACGTGAACGCGTTGCGCCTGTGGTCGGCGCGTGCGCCGGATCCGCTGCGTCTCGACGTGTTCAACTCAGGCGACTATGTCAGCGCCAGCGCCGAGCAATCGCGCGCCGAGGCGATCTGCAAATTCCTCTATCCGAACGACGAAAGCGCTGCCGGCCGCGAGCTGCGGCTGCGGCAGGAATATTTCTTCGTCTCGGCCTCGCTGCAGGACCTGGTGAAGCGGCACCTCGAATCCGAAGGCAATCTGCGCGGTCTCGCCAACAAGGCCGCGGTGCAGATGAACGATACGCACCCGAGCCTCGCCATCGCCGAGCTGATGCGCATCCTGATCGACGTGCACAATATGCGCTGGGATGCCGCCTGGCAGATCACCAATGCGACTTTGTCCTACACCAATCACACGCTGCTGCCGGAAGCGCTCGAGACCTGGCCGGTGGAGCTGATGGAGCGGCTGCTGCCGCGCCATCTCGAAATCATCTACCGAATCAATGTCGCACATCTCGACCGTGCCGACGCCATCCGCCCCGGCGATACCGGCTACCGCGCCTCGGTGTCGATCATCGACGAAAGCGCCGGCCGCCGCGTGCGCATGGGCAATCTTGCTTTCATCGGCTCGCATCGCATCAATGGCGTGTCGGCGATGCATTCGGAACTGATGAAGGAGACCGTATTCCGCGATCTCAACCAGCTCTATCCCGGCCGCATCACCAACAAGACCAATGGCATCACCTTCCGCCGCTGGCTGACCCTGGCCAATCCGAAACTCACCGATCTCTTGCGCGCCACCTGCGGCGAAGCGGTGCTGGATGATCCCACACGCCTGATCAAGCTCGAAGCCTATGCGGGCGACGCCGCTTTCCAGCAGGAATTCCGCAAGGTCAAGCATCACAACAAGCTCGCCCTCGCCCGCGTGATCGGCGAAAAGCTCGGCGTGCAAGCCGATCCATCGGCGCTGTTCGACGTACAGATCAAGCGCATCCACGAATACAAGCGACAGTTGCTCAATATCGTCGAGACCGTCGCGCTGTATCAGGCGATGAAGGACGAGCCCAACAAGAACTGGGTGCCCCGCGTGAAGATTTTTGCGGGCAAGGCAGCGGCGAGCTATCGTTATGCCAAGCTGATCATCAAGCTCGCGAACGATGTCGCGCAGATGGTGAACAATGACGAAAGCATCAAGGGTCAGCTCAAGGTCGCCTTCCTGCCCGACTACAATGTGAGTCTTGCGGAAATCATCATTCCGGCGGCCGATCTGTCCGAGCAGATCTCCACCGCCGGTATGGAAGCCTCCGGCACCGGCAACATGAAACTGTCGCTGAACGGCGCGCTGACCATCGGCACGCTGGACGGCGCCAATATCGAAATCCGCGACAATGTCGGCCCGGAGAATATCGCGATCTTCGGCATGACCGCCGAAGAGGTCGTTACGCGCCGTAACAACGGTCTCGATGCGTCGGACGTCATCAACAAGTCGCCCAATCTCGGCCGCGCCATCCAGGCCATCGAGACCGGCTTCTTCTCGCCCGACGATCCCGGCCGTTTCGGCGGCATCGGCCACGCGCTGCGCCATCTCGACCACTACATGGTCTCGGCGGATTTCGATTCCTATTACGACGCCCAGCGCAGCGTCGATGCGCGCTGGCAGGCCGGTTCGGCCTGGAGCCGTGCGGCGATCCTCAATACGGCGCGCATGGGCTGGTTCTCGTCTGACCGCACCATTCGTGAATATGCCGAGGACATCTGGCACGTGCCGGTGGCGAGCCAGATGCCGACGACATTTGCGCAACTGGTGCGCAAGGCAACCTGATTCACTACCTGCTCTCGGCGGCATTAGCCGCCGGGAGACGCAGCGTCACGCACAAACCTCCCAGCGGCGACGCCCCCAATGCGACATCGCCGCCATAGAGCTCGGCCAGTTCGCGTGTGATCGAGACGCCAAAGCCGAAGCCAGGCGCGCTTTCGTCAAGTCGTTCGCCAGGCCGCAACACCCGCGCACGCTCATCGACAGACAGACCTCTTCCGTCATCCTCGATGGTCAATGCGATCAACGCATCCTGCCGCACGCCGCGGATCGACACCTTGCCGCGCGCCCACTTGAATGCGTTGTCGAGCAGATTGCCCGCCATCTCGTCGAAATCCTGTTGTTCGCAGGCGACCAGCCAATCGGCCGGCACATCCATCACGAATGCGATGGTCTTCTCGCTGTTGATCTTGCCAAGGACATCGCCGAGATCCTGCAGACGCGGTGCAATCGCCGTCTGCGCACGCGCCGGGCCGTTCAAGGCCGCGGCGCGTGCACGCCCGAGATGATGCCGGATACGGCGCTCCATTTGCGCGACCAGCGGCTGCAGCGTCGCAGGATGTCCGTCGCGGTCGGCGGAGGCTGCGATGGCCAGCGTGGCCAGCGGCGTCTTCAGCCCATGTGCGAGATTGGCGACATGGCGACGCGCGCGTTCGAGACCGCTTGCATTCTGATCGAGCAACGCATTGAGCTCTGCCACCAGCGGCTGGATTTCCTGCGGCTGCTTCGATGGCACCCGCGCGAGATGGCCGCTGCGTACATCCGCCACCGCCCTCCGCAGCCTTTCGAGCGGACGCAATCCCAGCCGCACCTGCAACATGATGGCGAGAATGAGCGCCAGCCCCAGCACCGCCAGCGAAATGCCAAGCGTGGTCATCGCCTCGCGCAGCGGGCCGAGTACCGCCGCGCGCGGCGCCGAGGTGACAATGGTCACATCGTAGGCGCCGACCTTTACGGGCTTGATGCGATAATGCAGGTATTCGTCATCCGGCCCGACGCCATCGGCAGGACGCGGGCGTTCTTCGCGCGGATCGCGGTCCTTCTTCGGCTGTGGCGGCGGACGTTGGTCGCCCGCAACGGGCATTGCCGCGTCGAGATCTGCGCCATCCAGCGACGCCGAACGCAGCACATTCCTCGGGCCCGTGACCTGCCAATACCAGCCGCGGCGCGGACGCTCGAAAGGTGGCCCATCGGCGCTGCCGGCAAGACTGATGCGGCCATTGCCATCGGCACGTAGCAACGATGACAGAAACACGATCTGGGTATCCAGACGCTGGTCGATCTGTCCCTGCACGAACCGATGCAGGACAAAGCCGATCAGGACGGTCGAGATCACCAGTGCCAGTGCGATGAAGGCACAGGCCGCGGTCAACAGCCGGCGGCTCAGCGATGCATCACGCAACATTATGCGGGTCCCGCCGTCAAACGATAGCCGCGCCCACGCACGGTCTCGATCATGTCATGACCGATCTTGCGGCGTAGACGCGCCACGATGACCTCGAGAGAGTTAGAATCCGTGCCGGCATCGCCTTCGTACACTTTCTCCATGAGTTCGAGCCGGTCGAACACCACGTCCTTGCGCAGGATCAGCGACTGCAACACGCGCCATTCCAGCGCCGTCAGTTTCAGCGGTAGGCCGTTGAGCGCGAACACGCCGGTCGGCGCATCGAAGCTCAGCGCACCGCAGGTGATTTCCGGCGCGGCATGTCCAGCCGAGCGGCGCACCAGCGCGCGGAGCCGCATGATCAATTCCTCGACCCGAAACGGCTTGGTCAGATAGTCGTCGGCGCCGGCCTTGAAGCCATCGACCTTTTCGGTCCAGCCATCGCGGGCCGTCAGGATCAGAACAGGCAATTGCCGGCTGCTCTTGCGCCACGCGCGCAACACGGCTGCACCGGGCATTTTCGGCAGGCCGAGATCGAGCACAGCGACGTCGTAGGATTCGGTATCGCCGAGGTAGTGGCCTTCCTCGCCATCGGCCGCGATATCGACGGCAAAATTCTCGCGGCGCAAAGCCGCCGCGATCTCGCCAGCCAATGGCGCGTCATCCTCGACCAGCAATACTTTCATGGATGCTCTCGTCAAATCTGCGCCACGCTCTAGGCAGCCCAGCTTAACTCAGCCTGAACGGTTCGGTTCAGGGTGGATTGGGCAGCGCCCGATACGGTCCGGCCATCGACAACGATGACAGCGAGACCAAGCCATGACTGACACCGATCATACCTCCGAGCCCAAAGCCCTGCCTCCCCCGCAACGGCGCCAGCGCCTGTCGCGTAGCGCCATCGCCACCGGCACCGTGGCGGCACTGCTGATCGCCGGCGCAGCTCTCGGCGCTGGCGGCACCCGGCTCGCCCAGAACTGGCAGCCGCGCAGCGTCATGCTGCTGCAGCCTGCGCCGATCGACAATATGCAGGAGCGAAGCCCAGTCGCCATCAAGGGCGACGTGGCCGAGATCTACGGTAACAAGTTCGTGGTCCAGGACACCAGTGGCCGCGCACTCGTGGATACCGGTCCGCGCGGCGAGGACCGCATGGTGGTCACCAAGGGTGAAACGGTCACGGTTCAAGGCCGGTTCAATCGGGGCGTGGTACGCCCCGACGTGGTGGTTCATGCCGACGGCCGCAATGAAGCCTTCGGCCCGCCCGATGGGCCCAAGGGACCCAAGGGACCCAAAGGCCCGAAAGGTCCCAAGGGACCGAAAGACGGCCCAGGCGCCCGCGCCGATCGTGGTCCGCCGCCGCCAAGCGACCGGGGCGGTCCAGATGACGACGCGCCGCCGCCACCGCCGCGATGACGCGAGGCAACCGACCGGCGCCCTCAAGCATCCTCTTCAGCACAACGGAATTCAAGGAACTCGCTATGCCCGATCACCACACCACGTCAATCAGCGGCAAGATCACCCATGTCTTCGGCCATCGCTTCGTGGTCGAAACCAGTCGCGGCGCCATCCTCGCCGACATCACGCCGAAAGGCCTCGACCAGTATACGCTCCGCATCGGTGATCCCGTCGATCTGTCAGGAGAGCTGAAGCCGTCGGAATTGAAAGTGTCGCGCCTGGTCTCCGGCAAGACCGTGATCACGATCGACCACAAGAAGAAGCTCCATGAGCATCATGGTCCTGGAGAGCCACGCGATGCCCTGAAGGCTGCCCGCGCCGCCGGCTTCGAGCCGCTTGGCGAGCCGCGTCGCAAGCCAAAGCATTTTGAAGTGCTGGGGCGACGCAACCATGAGCTCGCCGAGCTGCATATCGAGCTGGACGGACATATCCGCAAGATGAAGCCTGTCGAGGGACTCGATCCGAAATGGAGTGAGGTGCTGCAGAAGGCAGTCTGAGCGGCACGCGCAATTTCAGGATGTCGCCCACCCCGGCATCATTCGCAAATGGACAAGCCATGCTGCGCGAATTGCCGCAGCATGGCATTCTGGTGACGGATGAGACGCAGCTGTCACAAACCGTCCGCATGGTCGCGCGGCGTTTGTCGTGATCAAATGACAGTCCAAACTTTGACCAGTCGGATCACCACAGCGCCCCAGACATCCTCTCCGTTAAAGGCTTTTCCAATGCTTCCAACATTTTCTCGTCGCGCCGCGCTCGTTCTCGCCGGTGCTTCCCTGCTGATCTCCGCCGCCCAGGCCGCCGATGCCATCGACAATGGCTCGCTGTCCGCCTCGGAATTCCGCCCGCATGCACGCACCTTCGGTCTGGTCTACACGCTGCCGAAGGACGTCAACGACAAGATGGACGTCACCATCAAGGGCATTCTGCGCGAGAAGCTGCTGAACGCGAAGCTCGAGGACGAAGCCCAGCGCTTCAACATCCCGCACATCACCGTGGTGCACATCCACAGTGCCGATCCGACCACCCCGGACAAGATGCTGAAGGCGCTGCCCAAGCTGCCGAAGCCGCTGAACGTCACCATGAAGAATTTCTACAGCACCGAAGCCGCCAAGGGCGCCGGCCAGCCATGGTGGCTCGATCTCGGCGTCGTCAAGGAAGGCGCCGACTATGAAGCCATGATGGCGTTCAACACCACGGCCACGGCCGCGCTTGCACCGCTGCGCGATGGCCCGCTGCCGCGCGTCACCGGCCCGGTCTATGCCGTGATGGGCGATGCCGCCAAGGATCTGGTGAAGACCGTCGGCGTCAGCGGCGTCAATGTGGTGAAGGATGGCAAGGAGCTGCGCTCGCACAATCCGCACAATACGCTGGTCTACAGCAATGTGAAGTTCACGCCTGAGATCAAGGCTGCGATGGATCAGACCGCGACGGAGTTCAACCAGATCCTGCCGGCCGGCATCCCGACCGCGCTGAACACGATCTCGATCGTCGAGCTCGGCTTCGCCGGCAATGTGCTGCGTGAAGTCTACCGCATCGACCTCAAGACCGGCACGGCGACGAACATCGCGACCGGCAAGACAGCTTCCAAGTAAGCAGTATTCGCACCAAACAAGAGGCGGCCCACGTGGCCGCCTCTTTCGTGTTTTACGCCCGATAGGCGACCAGCACCGCGCCGCAGGCGATCAGAATCACGCCGAGCCAATTCGGCAACGATAGTTTCTCACCGAGAAACAGCACCGCAAACACCGCAACGAACACCACGCTGAGCTTGTCGATCGGCGCCACACGCGCTGCATCGCCGAGCTTGAGTGCACGGAAATAGCAGATCCACGACGCACCGGTGGCGCAGCCAGACAGAACGAGGAAGACCCATGTCTTCCCCGAGATCGTCGATGGCGACTGCCAGTGACCGGTGGTGACCACCATAAGTCCTGCGGCGAACAGGATGACGATGGTGCGGATAAAGGTGGCGAAATCTGAATTGACGTTCTCGATACCGATCTTGGCGAAGATCGCCGTGAGTGCCGCGAAGGCAGCGGAGAGGACGGCCCAGAACGGCCAGGTAAGGGTGAGGTTTTTCATCGTAGCCTGCTGTCTCTCTTGTCGTCGCCCGGCTTGACCGGGCGACCCAGTATACGCGGGAGATAAAGTTTGCACCGTGACATTGCGTTCATGCCGATCCATGCATCCGCACGACACATCATTGGCGTCGTTGTTCACTGGGTCACCCGGTCAAGCCGGATGACGACATAGCGAAACGCAAAAAGGGCGACCTCGCGGCCGCCCTTTTCTTATCGTATGTCAGCAGCGCTTACTCCGCCGCCAGTTTCACATCCGGCGCAGCAGCGCGGACTTCCGCGTCCACCTGTGCCTCGAACTTGGCAAAATTCTTCTGGAACATGCCGACCAGTTTTCGCGCAGTCGCGTCGAACTCGGCCTTGTCCTTCCAGGTATTGACCGGATCGAGGATCTCGCTCGGCACGCCGTCAAGCGCAGTGGGCACCGCGAAACCAAAATACTTGTCGGTGCGGAATTCGGCGTTGCGCAGCGAACCGTTCAACGCACCCGTCAGCAGCGCACGGGTCACCTTGATCGGCATGCGCGAGCCGACGCCATATTTGCCGCCGGTCCAGCCGGTGTTCACCAGCCAGCAATCGACATTGTGCTTGGCGATGAGGTCACGCAGCATGTTGCCATAGACCGATGGGTCGAGCGGCAGGAACGGCGAGCCGAAGCAGGTGGAGAATTCCGGCTCCGGATCATTCCCGAGACCGCGCTCGGTGCCGGCCACCTTGGCGGTGTAGCCGGACAGGAAGTGATACATCGCCTGTGCCGGGGTCAGCTTGGCGATCGGCGGCAGCACGCCGAAGGCGTCCGCGGCGAGCATCACCACATTCTTCGGCTGCGGCGCGCGACCGGTGCGCGAGGCATTCGGAATGAAGTCGAGCGGATAGGCCGAACGGGTGTTCTCGGTCTTCGAGCCATCGTCGAAATCCGGCACCTTGGTATTGGCATCGAGAACAACGTTCTCGAGCACCGCACCGAAACGCTTCGACGCAGCATAAATTGCCGGCTCGGCTTCTTCCGACAGCTTGATGGTCTTGGCATAGCAGCCGCCTTCGAAATTGAAGACGCCGTCCTTGCCCCAGCCATGCTCGTCATCGCCGATCAGCGTGCGCTTCGGATCGGCCGAGAGCGTGGTCTTGCCGGTGCCCGACAGACCGAAGAAGATCGCGGTATCGCCGCCCTCGCCGACATTGGCGGAGCAATGCATCGGCAGAACGCCCTTGGCGGGCAGATAGTAGTTCAGCGTGGTGAAGACCGACTTCTTCATCTCGCCGGCATAATAAGACCCGCCGATCAGGACGATCTTGCGGGCGAAATCGATGGCCACGACGTTCTCCGAGCGACAGCCGTGACGTTTCGGATCGGCCTTGAAGCTCGGCAGGTCGATGATGGTGAGTTCAGGCACGAAATCAGCCAACGCAGCTGCTTCCGGGCGGATCAGCAGGGTGCGGATGAACAGCGAGTGCCAGGCGAGTTCGGTGAACACGCGGGTCTTGATGGCGAAGCTCGGATCGGCGCCGCCATAGAGATCCTGCGCGAACAGGGTCATGCCTTCGGCGTGCTTCTTGAAATCGGTGTAGAGCGCTTCGAACTGCTCCGGCGTGATCGACTGATTGCCGGCCCACCACATCTGTTCGGTGGACGCGTCCTTGACGGTGAACTTATCCTTCGGGCTGCGGCCGGTGAAATCGCCGGTGTCTGCGCAGAGCGCGCCATCGGACGACAATTCAGCCTCGCCATTGCGCAGCGAATGCTCATAAAGCTGCGGCGCACCGAGATTCCAGTTCACCGCTTTAAGGTTCTTGAGTCCGAATTTATCGGCGCCATAGGCCGCGTTACGTACGCCCGTCTCTTGCACGGATAGTCCTCCTTAGAGCCCGCTATTCGACATGCGAGGTTGCCTCCAACCCGGCATTGCAGCGGTAACCGACACTATAGCCGCTCCAGCTTTGATCGGGCGATCTAATAGTGACGAAGATGTGAAAAGCCAAGCACTCGTCGCCTGACGTGGTTTATTCCAAGCACGGCCATGGGTATGGCTCAACCGTTCAAAGTGCGGGCCTGCTCTGCCAGTTCCCGGAGAACCTTTCGCAAATCTATCGGCGTGACGATCCGCCGCGGAAAGTCGAGCCGGAGCGCCGCCGACATTCCGCCCTGCAGATCGAGCCCGTCCGGATCGCAGCCGGTGCAGCGCCAATCGCCCGATTCCGCGCCAAGCAGTTTTGTTGCGTAGAGATTGAGCGCATCACGGTGATCCGCGTTCATATGGTCCACGGCCCCCTCCTCCGCCTCCAGCATACTCTCGGCGTCTGTAAGATCGGTGAGATATTGCTCAGGTGCGAGATCGATGATGCGGCCGAACCCGGCCACCAAGTGTAGCGATGTCGGCCTGATCCGGAAGAACGAAAAATCCTTAAAATCTACAAATACTTGCGCCGATGGATGGACGGCGAGATAGCGCCGGCGCAACAACGAGCGCTCGGCCTCACCAGCTTCCTCGGCCTCCCCGCCCAGCATGATTCTGGCCCCTTCCAGCGGGTCGCCCGGCGCTCTCTCATCCAGCATCAGCGACACCCGCGGATCAGCCAGCAGGTTGCGCGTATGCAGCGCCAGTCGCGAAATGAGGAGAATCGGCGAGCCATCGGGATGGCTGGCAGTGTTCACCAGGGAGCAATATGGCGCTCCGCCCTCGACGGTCAGGGTTGCAAGCGCGCCTTGCCGGCTGCGGCGCAGCAGCGACCGGGTGACGCGCGAGGGGTCGAAATCATCTGTCGGCTGCATCATTAAATCCCGATAATCATTGCCGAAAACGACTTTGCCCAGGGTCGCAGGAGGCGTATATAGACATGGAACCCGCGCCCATGTCAGGCGTTAATGGAACTTGGCCACACTTCAGCCCAGCTTGCATTGCTGGTTGACTGTGTTCTTAAGGCCACCTCATACGGCGGAATATCCCATCCCCCGCCGTACAGACCATCCGCTTCGGAAAGCAGGCTCATGCCCACAATCGCTTTGGTCGACGACGACCGCAACATTCTCACATCCGTATCGATCGCGCTCGAAGCCGAGGGCTATCGGATCATGACCTATACGGATGGCGCGTCGGCCCTGGACGGTTTCCGCACCAGCCAGCCGGATCTCGCGATCCTCGACATCAAGATGCCCCGCATGGATGGCATGGAGACGCTGCGCCGCCTGCGCCAGAAGTCGGACCTGCCGGTGATTTTCCTCACCTCGAAGGACGAGGAGATCGACGAATTGTTCGGCCTGAAAATGGGCGCGGACGATTTCATCCGCAAACCTTTCTCCCAGCGCCTGCTGGTCGAGCGCGTTAAGGCCGTGCTGCGCCGTGCCGCGCCGAAGGACCCGGCCGCTGCGCCGAAGGAGACCGACGCCAAGGCGCTCGATCGCGGCCTGCTGCGCATGGATCCGGAGCGCCACACGTGCACATGGAAGAACGAGGCGGTCACCCTTACCGTCACCGAATTCCTGATCCTGCAGGCGCTCGCTACCCGCCCCGGCGTGGTGAAGAGCCGCAACGCCCTGATGGACGCCGCTTATGACGATCAGGTCTATGTGGACGACCGCACCATCGACAGCCACATCAAGCGCCTGCGCAAGAAGTTCAAGGTCGTCGATGACGACTTCGAGATGATCGAGACGCTGTACGGCGTCGGTTACCGCTTCAAGGAAACCTGATCGCCTTTCGTCATTGCACCTACTCCGTCATTGCGAGCGCAGCGAAGCAATCCAGATCTTGGCCAGAGACTGGATTGCTTCGTCGCTACGCTCCTCGCAATGACGGGTGTATATGATGGCCATCGACAACAAGCAGGCAGTGTAGACTTTGCTGGATCGAACGCTCCCTGATGGACGACGGGACGCTGGCGGCTCACCGTCGCACAACTCCGATACGTCCGACGAAACCGCGTCCGGCGGCTGGCGCCGCCCGCTCGATTGGCTGCGCAGTGTCCGGCAGTTCTTTGTCACGCTCACCTTTTCGAGCCTGACGCGCCGCATCGTTTCGCTCAATCTTGCCGGCCTGTGCGCCCTCGTCGCCGGCGTGCTCTATCTCTCGCAGTTCCGCGCCGGCCTGATCGATGCGCGCGCGCAGAGTTTGCTCACTCAAGCGGAAATCATCGCCGGCGCCATCGCAGCCTCAGCGACGGTCGAAACCAACACCATCACCATCGATCCCGATCGCCTGCTGGATCTCAAGCCGGGTGAAAGCTACGGCGCGCCGGACGAATTCAACAATCTCGATTTCCCGATCAATCCCGAGCGCGTCGCCCCGGTGCTGCGCCGGCTGATCTCGCCGACCAAGACCCGCGCGCGCATCTATGATCGCGACGGCGTGCTGCTGCTCGACAGCCGCAGCCTTTACGGCCGCGGCGACGTGCTGCGCTTCGAGCTGCCGCCGCCGACCACCGAGAAGCCGGGCCTGCTGGAAAAAACCACCATCGCCATCCGTACCTGGCTCAATCGCGGCGACCTGCCGCTCTATCGCGAGCTCGGTCCGGAAAACGGCAATGGCTATCAGGAAGTCCAGCAATCGCTGAGCGGCATCAAGAACAGCATGGTGCGCATCAACGAGCGCGGCGAGGTCATCGTCTCGGTCGCCGTGCCCGTGCAGCGTTTCCGCGCCGTGCACGGCGCCTTGATGCTCTCCACCCAGGGCGACGACATCGACCAGATGGTCACTGCCGAGCGCCTCGCGATCCTGAAAGTATTCGCCGTCGCCATGGCGGTCATGGTCGTGCTGTCGCTGCTGCTCGCCTCGACCATCGCCGGCCCGGTGCGTCGCCTCGCTGACAGTGCCGAGCGCGTCCGTCGCCGCATTCGCACGCGCGTCGAGATTCCTGACTTCACCGATCGCCGCGACGAGATTGGCCATCTCTCAGGCGCGCTGCGCGACATGACCGGTGCGCTTTATAACCGCATCGAGGCGATCGAGATGTTCGCCGCCGACGTCTCGCACGAATTGAAGAACCCGCTGACCTCGCTGCGCTCCGCGGTCGAAACGCTGCCGCTGGCGAAAAATGAGAACAGCCGTGCCCGCTTGCTCGAAGTGATCGAGCACGACGTTCGCCGCCTCGATCGTTTGATCTCGGATATTTCCGACGCCAGCCGCCTCGATGCCGAGCTGCAGCGCAACGACGTTGCCCCCGTCAATATTCGCACGCTGTTGAATACGCTGACCGCCATCGCCAACGAGACCAAGCTCGGCCACGATGTCGGCGTCGAGGTCCGTTTCGAAGGCGCGGCCAGCGATACGTTCTCCGTGCCCGGCCATGACTCGCGGCTTGGCCAGGTCATCACCAATCTCGTCACCAACGCGCAATCCTTCTCGGAACCCGGTGGCAAGGTGCGGATTGCCTGCCGCCGCCTGAAGGCGAAGATCGAGATCGTGGTGGACGACGACGGTCCCGGCATCGGCCCGGATGCGCTGGAGCGCATTTTCGAGCGCTTTTACACCGACCGGCCGCATCAGGGCTTTGGCCAGAATTCCGGCCTCGGCCTGTCGATCTCCAAACAGATCGTCGAAGCCCATGGCGGCACCATCTGGGCCGAGAACCGCATCGGCGCCGCCAGTCCCGACGGCGAGGTGCCGGTGCTCGGCGCCCGCTTCGTGGTGCGGTTGCCGGCCACATGACCGCCCCCCATATCAGCATCCACGCGTCGGCCGTCCTCGTGGGCGACCGGGCGGTGCTGATCCGGGGGCCATCCGGCTCCGGCAAATCGCGGCTGGTGTTCGACCTGATTCTGGCTTCCCAGTCCGGCCAGATCCCGGAAGCCATGCTGGTAGCCGACGACCGTGCTTTTCTGGAAGCAACCGACGACGGACGGCTCCGGGTTCGGCCGGCCCCTGAATTAGTTGGCTTGCTGGAAATCCGCGGGTTGGGTATCAGGCGCCTCGACTGTGCCACTGCCGCCATCGTGGGGCTGGTGGTCGATCTAGACGCGACCGATGCGGCACGGCTCCCGGAGCCGGAAGCGCTGCAAATCAGGCTTCAGAACGTTGAACTTCCCCGAATCCCGGTTGGATCCGGCTTCTCTCCGCTACCATTAGTGGTGGCGCATCTGACGACAACCGAGGGCACATCGTCGCTACGACCATAGCGCGATTGCCCGAAGGGAATTGGTAACCATATTAGTCCCACACTCGCCACCGACGAGACCCGCCTGAGGCTCCCCCCGACAAAGGTCGTATTTTAAGGGAGTTTCGCGAAGACTCCCCTTGCAAGGGGGCTCTGGATGGTCAAAGTGGCGCTTTCGTGCGGCGCACCATACGCGTCCACGAGGAGTTTCCGATGATTGGTCTGGTACTTGTGACCCATGGGCGCCTTGCCGACGAGTTTAAGGCGGCGCTCGAACACGTAATGGGTCCGCAACAACAAATCGAAGCCGTGACGATCGGAGCGGAAGATGACTCCGATCTGTGTCGCAGCGACATCATTGAAGCGGTCAACCGCGTCGATAGCGGCGATGGCGTTGCTATCCTCACTGATATGTTTGGCGGCACGCCGTCGAACCTCGCGATCTCCTGCATGAGCCGGCCGAAGGTCGAAGTGCTCGCAGGTATCAATCTGCCGATGCTGGTGAAGCTCGCCAAGGTCCGCGAAGAGCGCACGCTCCCCGACGCCATCGCCATGGCCCAGGAAGCTGGCCGCAAATACGTCACCATCGCCAGCCGTGTGCTCGCCGGCAAATGAGCGACACTCTCTCCCGCGAACTGCCCATCACCAACAAGCGTGGCCTCCACGCCCGCGCCTCCGCCAAATTCGTGCAGATGGTGGAGAAGTTCAGCGCCGACATTACCGTGACGCGCAATGGCGAGACCGTCGGCGGCACCTCGATCATGGGCCTGATGATGCTCGCTGCCGGTATCGGCACCAGCATCGTGGTCACAGCCAAAGGCCCGGAAGCTCAGGAAGCGCTGGACGCCATCTCGCAGCTCGTGATCGACAAGTTCGGCGAAGAGTAAGCGTCACTTCGCTCCGGCCGGCGGCACGAAATACACGTGCCAACGCGACGAAATTCCCGACTGCCCCTGGAAGAACCTGCGCGTCGAGATCACCACGCGCTCCGCGCCCGCGGCATTCTCCTTCATCCACGTCTCGCAGACCTCGAACCGGGCATCGGCCGGATCGCAAATCCCGATATAGCCGGCGCGCTTGGTCTCTTCGAACGACAGCAATCCGGAACCGACCTTTTCATTGGGCACGAAGGGCAACGGATGATCGACGCTGTAGAACGTCATCTGGTCCGCTACCTCGACATAACCGACCACCGCACTCCAGCGCGCATGCGCACGGGTGTGCCACATCTCCGTCAGCTGTTTGGCGAGCTGCGAATAGGACACATGTTCGAAATTGCCATTCGCGTCGCGCGGCATGCTTGCAATCGCGATCTGTGGTGCAAGGCCCAGCGTGACCAGCGACAACAGCAGCCATACCGCCGCAATCCTAGGCAGTGCTACGCGCGGCATCCGCAGTGACGGGATCGCAATGAAAGCGAGCGGCACCAGGAAGAACAGCGAGATTCCCCAGTCGGTCTTGATGTAGATATCGAAGAAGAGCGCCCCGATCGGCGGCCCAATGGCGACGATGGCCTGGATCAGCCAGATATTCAGCGCCTGATCGCGATTGACGGACGGATTGTTCTGGATCGACCAAGGCCGCACCACGAAGCCATGTGGATCGCGCGCCGCCCGTGACCACCAGCGTGGCGCCCAGGCGAGCACCGCTGCGGCAATCGCCAGCGGCAGAAGCAGCAGCGCGACATTGTGTCCGACATAGCCCCAGACCAGCTGCAGACTCTGCCACTTCGAGGCAATCACATAGTGGCCGCTCGCATAGAGGAATGGCGCATATTCGACGCTACGCACCCAGTCGATATGCGGCAGCAGCGCCGCCACCATGGTGACGATGGCCAACCACGGTGCCGGTGAGCGCAGGAACAGCATCCGCTGCGGATGGATCAGCGCGGCAAGGCCGATGGCGCCGATCATTGTCACCACCCAATATTTGCACATCAGGGCCGCTGCACCGGCGATGCCCAGCAGCACGCCGGAGCGGATCGTGCGCTTCTCGAACGCATGCAGATAGGCCAGCACCAGCAGCGGCAACGTGATCAGCTGGACGAGATCGGCGTTGAACTTGAAACCCTTGAAATTGAAGATCGGATAGAGCGCGACCATCACCAGCACGAAAAAGGCCCGGCGATGATCGACCACGCGCAGCGCGATGGCCCAGCAGGCGATCATGCCGATACCGACCGTGGCCATGGCCAGCGCATAGGAGGCCCAATCGGTGGTCGGGAAGACGCTGAACCAGACGCCTGCGATCCAGCCCGACAGCGGCGGATGCTTGCCATAGCCGAGGAGGAACTTCTGGCCCCAGGCATAGGCTTCCGAGACGTCGAAATGCACGTCCTGCGCCGCCTTCACCTGGGTCAGGATGGCGGTCCAGAGCACCGCATGCGCGATGGTGAAGCCGACCACCAGCACCGGCGCCAGCTGCGGATCGATCGCCCAGGCGACCACGCGCGCGGCACCCCGGCGGAGCCTCGCAACGAGGCTGCGGCGTTTCACGGGGGCAGCGATGGGGGAAGATGCGCGAGGAGACTTGGGCCTTTTCATGAGGCTCTGCCTAGCCTGTTTTCCCAGCGAGTGAAATCAGAATGCCTTGAGGAAATTGTCACCGGGAACGGCCTTGTGAAACCTCCGGAAAAGCCCCATTTCGGTTGCCGCATCAGGGCCCGGATGCTATCCCGCGCGGATGACAACCTCCCCGATTTCGAACGTCCGCAACTTCTCCATCGTCGCCCATATCGACCATGGCAAGTCGACCCTGGCCGACCGCCTGATCCAGATCACCGGCGGCTTGCAGGCGCGCGAGATGAAGGAGCAGGTGCTGGACTCGATGGATATCGAGCGCGAGCGCGGCATTACCATCAAGGCCCAGACCGTCCGCCTGCATTACAAAGCCAAGGACGGCAAGGATTACATCTTCAACCTGATGGACACGCCCGGCCACGTCGACTTCGCCTATGAGGTCTCCCGCTCGCTGGCCGCCTGCGAAGGCGCGTTGCTGGTGGTCGACGCCTCCCAGGGCGTGGAAGCGCAGACGCTGGCCAATGTCTATCACGCCCTCGATGCCAATCTCGAAATCGTCCCGGTATTGAACAAGGTCGACCTGCCCGCCGCCGAGCCCGACCAGGTCAAGAAGCAGATCGAGGACGTCATCGGCATCGATGCCTCGGATGCGGTGATGATCTCGGCGAAAACGGGTCTCGGCGTGCCCGATGTGCTGGAAGCCATCGTCCACCGCCTGCCGCCGCCGCAGGGCGACCGCGATGCCACCCTGAAAGCGCTGCTCGTTGATAGCTGGTACGACGTCTATCTCGGCGTCGTCGTGCTCGTCCGCGTCGTCGATGGCGTGCTCAAGAAGGGCTCGCGCGTCCGCATGATGGGCACCAACGCGGCCTATGACATCGAGCGCGTCGGTTACTTCACGCCCAAGATGGTCAATGTGGACGAACTCGGCCCGGGCGAGATCGGCTTTATCACCGCCGCCATCAAGGAAGTCGCCGACACCCGCGTCGGCGATACCATCACCGATGACAAGAAGCCGATCACCGAGATGCTGCCGGGCTTCAAGCCCGCGGTGCCCGTCGTGTTCTGCGGTCTCTTTCCGGTGGATGCCGACGACTTCGAGACGCTGCGCGGCGCCATGGGCAAGCTGCGCCTGAACGACGCATCGTTCTCGTTCGAAATGGAAACCTCCGCCGCGCTCGGCTTCGGTTTCCGCTGCGGCTTCCTCGGCCTGCTGCATCTGGAAATCATCCAGGAGCGCCTCAGCCGCGAATTCGATCTCAACCTGATCGCCACCGCACCGTCGGTGATCTATCACATGTATCTGACCGACGGCACCGAGATCGAGATCCACAATCCGATCGACATGCCGGATGTGGTGAAGATCGCGGAGATCCACGAACCGTGGATCGAGGCCACGATCCTCACGCCCGACGAATATCTCGGCTCCGTGCTGAAGCTGTGCCAGGAGCGCCGCGGCAATCAGAAAGAGCTCACTTACGTCGGCACCCGCGCGATGGTGAAGTATGAGCTGCCGCTCAATGAAGTGGTGTTCGATTTCTACGATCGCCTGAAGTCGATCTCGAAGGGCTACGCCTCGTTCGACTATCACCTCACCGACTACCGCGCCGCGGATCTCGTCAAAATGCAGATCCTCGTCAATGCCGAGCCGGTCGATGCGCTGTCCATGCTGGTCCACCGCACCCGCGCCGAAGGCCGCGGCCGCTCCATGGTCGAGAAGATGAAGGAACTGATCCCGCCGCACATGTTCGTCATCCCGATCCAGGCGGCGATCGGCGGCAAGGTGATTGCCCGCGAAACCGTCCGCGCGCTGCGCAAGGACGTGACCGCGAAGTGCTATGGCGGCGACATCAGCCGCAAGCGCAAACTTCTGGAGAAGCAGAAGGAAGGCAAGAAGAAGATGCGGCAGTTCGGCAAGGTCGACATCCCGCAGGAAGCGTTCATTGCCGCGCTGAAGGTGGATAGCTGAGAACTGTAATTCAGCTATTGTTGCTGCTAGGCTGCCGCCGGCCACGGGGCAGCAATCGTGTCAAAGCCACTCGATCTGACCGCTCACGGACTGCACGCCAACCCGACGTTCACGCGGACGGGCGGATACTCGGGATCGAAATCCTTCTTGTGAGCCAAACACTGGCTCCAGGTGACTGGCAGAAGGCACCTTTGCCCGGCGAGCGTTCGGCCGACGCAGCAGAATAACACCTGCGGCGCTGACTTCGGTCACCGCAACGGCCGCGACAAGTCTACCTAATTTCCCCCCTTGCCTCCCCGCCCGCCTCCCCTCATTCTCCCCTCACGACGCCGAAAACGGCGCGTTTGAAAAATCGGGGAGGACTTCATGACCGCGCATCGCGCGCTGGCGGCGACGTTTGCCGTCTCACTGCTTTTCGGCACCGCTCACGCCCAGCAGCTCGCAACACCCAGTAACGCCCCGCTCAAGATCGGTCTCATTGCCGATTTCGCGTCGGTCTATGCCGATATCGGCGGCCAGGGGAATGTCGAGGCGGCCAAGATCGCGATCGAGGAATTCGGCGGCAAGATGTTCGACAAGCCGATCGAACTCGTCACCGCCGATCCGTTGAATAAGGCCGACGCGGCGGCGACCATCGCGCGCCGATGGTACGAGGCCGAGGGCGTCGACATGATCATCGACCTGCCGACCTCCGCCACCGCGCTCGCCGCAATGGAGATGTCGAAGCAGTTCGAGAAGATCATGATCGTCACCGATGCGGCGTCATCGGACATCACCGGCAAATCCTGTTCGCCCTATACCGCGCACTGGACCTATGACACCTATGGCAACGCCCAGACCGTCGGCAGCGCCATCGTCAAGCAGGGCGGCGACAGCTGGTACTTCATCACGGCCGACTATCTGTTCGGCCATTCCATCGAGCGCGACACCGGCGACGTGATCCGCAAGGCCGGCGGCAAGATCGTCGGCAGCTCCAAACATCCGCTCAACACCGCGGATTTCTCGTCCTTCCTGCTGCAGGCGCAGTCGTCCAAGGCAAAAATCGTCGGCATGGCCAATGGCGGTGGCGACACCATCAACACCATCAAGCAGGCCTCGGAATTCGGCATCGTTGCCGGCGGCCAGAAGCTCGCGGGCATCGTGATGTTTATCTCGGACATCCACTCCCTCGGCCTCAAGATGGCCCAGGGCCTGATTATCACCGAGGCCTATTACTGGGATCTCAATGATCGCACCCGCGCCTTCGGCAAGAAGTTCTATGACAAGATGAAGCGGATGCCGACCATGAACCAGGCCGCGACCTATAGCGGCGTGCTGCATTATCTGAAGTCGGTGCAGGCCGCCGGCACCCGCGCCACCAAGCCGGTGCTCACCAAGATGCGCGAAACGCCGATCCGCGATGCGTTCACCGACAACGGCGTGCTGCGCGAGGACGGCCGCATGGTGCACAGCATGTTCCTGCTGGAAGTGAAGAAGCCGGAAGAGTCGAAATATCCGTGGGACTATTACAAGGTCCTCGCCGAAGTCCCCGGCGACCAGGTGTTCCGCCCGATGAAGGACGGCGGCTGCCAGTATGTGAAGAAGGACTGAGATTGCTGTGGTCCACAGTCTAGCTTCGTCATGCGCGGGCTTGTCCCGCGTATCCACGCCTTTCTCAATTCAGCAAAGACGTGGATGGCCGGGACAAGCCCGGCCATGACTGAGCTCTATGCAACTGGCGCCCGCCTCTGAGCAGGTGATGACCACCGGACCACTACAGTGCGATCTGAAGGCGGTTCGCTTCGTCGCCTTCAGAAGCCGCCGGAACTGCGCAGCAGATCAACACTTCATCATCGGCGACCGCGGCTGTGGGCTCCTGCGTATAGGTGACAGCGCCTGCCAGTAGCTTTACCCTGCAGGTGCCGCAGTTCCCCGCGCGGCAACTGTAATCGGGCCTCAGCCCTCGCGCCTCCGCCAGATCCAGCAGGGTGCCTGAATCCCGCGTCCAGCGCGCCTCCTTCAGGGATTCTGTAAACACCACATGCACTGGCACGGATGACGGCGGCCGCTGCTCCGGCGCCATGCCCTGTCCGTCCAGCTGGCGCACCAGTGACGCTGGTCCGAACGCTTCCGCATGAATACGTGCATCCGGGATGTTGCGTGCCCGCAGCCCGTCATAGATCGTCTGCATGAATGGCGACGGCCCGCAAAGATAGACGTCGTAATCCTCGATCGGCATGAAGCGGGACAGCAACTCCGCGTCGACACGTCCCGCGGCGTCATAATCGGCCACCTCTTCAGCATCGGAGACGTCGCCGAGAACCCGGAGAATGCGCACCGCGCCGCCGGCCGCATGCTCAAGTTCATCGAGCTCCCGCGTGAAGGCGCGGTCCTTTTTTGAACGAGCCGCCTGAACGACGATCGTGGACCGTACGTTCCGCTTCCGCAGCCCCTCATAGACCACGTGTTTCAACATTGCGAGCATCGGCGTGATGCCGATGCCGGCACCGACGAGCACCACCGGCCGCGGCTCCGTGGGATCGATGGTGAAATCACCGCCTGGCGCTCTCGCCTCGATGATATCGCCCAGCCTGATGTGATCGTGTAGCCATTGCGACACCACTCCATCGCGCTTCACGCTGATGCGATAGGCGTGATCGGAGGGCGCAACCGAGAGCGTATAGGTTCGGATGGTCATCTTGTCCGCGCCACCGACCGACAGCCTGATCGGAAGATACTGACCAGCCCGATGCGGAAGGAGGCCGGCACCGTCGGCAGGCTGCAAATGAAACGACCGTATCGTTGCGCTCTCATCGAAAATCTGCGCGACCTTGAATGGCCGCCACTTGGTCGCAAGCTCTGCTGCCTTCAGGCGATCGGCCGCTTGCTGCCAGTCACCGGTCATCAGCGACGCCGGCGACGCACCCGCAACCTGCGACGACCAACGCAGCGCCAACGCGCCGCGCCGGACGATGACGCGGCGTGGCTTGAACGTCCAAAGGCGTTCGGCCCCTTGAAATGCCGCAATCTCCGGCGAGTCGAGCACCACCTTCGCCTCCCCCGTCATCTGCAGGACATCGCCGGTCTCATAGTCGACGAACATCAGGCCGGCTTTTCCGTTCAGCAGGATATTGCCCAGCGTCGCAAAAAACAGGTTGCCGGCAAAATCAGGGATGGTGAGCGTGCCGTCGTCATTGATGCGCACAAAGCCAGGCCTGCCGCCACGGCTGGACACATCGACCTGCCGCCGATCCTCGCGCTCCACATAGGAGGCGACGAAAAACATATCAGATGCTTCGATCATGCCACGCGCATGCGCATCGAGCATTGCGCTCTCTTCGACATGTCCATCGAAAGCCTCGCGCGGATCGCGGGCGAACTCGTAGTCCCGGAGCTGGATGTAACGCGGGCAATTACCAAAGCTTTGATCCACGTCGAAATGAATCGCACCATCGGCCGATGGCCCGACGATCCCATTCACCCGGTTTCGTCGCCGGGTATGCATCTCGATCCCGAGAAGGCCAATCGCGTCGCCCTCGCGAACACCTGCGCTGGCGGGATCACTAGGATCTCGCAGAGCGTCGATGGTGAGTGACTGTGCCGTCGGCGACGAGATGAATCCAGGCTGGCCAATGGCGAATGTCGCCCAGGCGTCGCCGGCGCCATCCACGCTGCCCAGTGCGATGAACGGAATCTGCGCATAGAAGTCGCGATGCTGGGCCGGCATGTAATCACGCACGACGCGCTTGCCGACCTCGTCCATCTGATCAGAAACGCCCACTTGCTGCTGGATCGCCTTCTCACCGGCGTGCCAGATATCGAGTTTCGTCAGCGACTGCAGCTCTGCCATCGGTCCATCCTCACGAAGAGACACCGGGCGTATGCCTTCATACGCCCGGCAATCGCCATCAAGCCGCGGCCGACAGGCCAGCTGGTGTCTTGGCGAAAGGGACAAAACCTGGAAGAGCTTCGACCCGACGCAGGAACGCATTGACACCGGGATAGCCGGACAGATCGACATTTCCCTCGGGAGCGCTCGCGATATAGCTGTAGAGCGCGACATCGGCGATCGTCGGGCCGTTACCGACGAGCCAGTCGCGGCCGGCCAGATGCGCCTCGATCCGCCCGAGCAGTATATGTGCACGTGAAATCACTTCATCCGGATTGAAGCGGGCACCAAAGACAGTGATCAGCCGTGCCGCTGCAGGCCCGTAAGCAAGTTCTCCGGCTGCAACAGACAGCCAGCGCTGAACGGCAGCACTGCCTTTTGCATCTTCCGGAAGCCACTGGCTTTGGCCGGATGTCTTCGCGAGATAAACGAGGATCGCGTTGGAATCTGAGATGATCGTTCCGTCATCATCGAGCACCGGCACCTGGCCGAACGGATTGAGCGCCAGATATTCAGGTGTCTTGTGCGCTCCGGCGGCCAGATCGACCTCGATCAATTCATGGGGCAAACCGAGCAGCGAAACGAACAGATGCGCGCGATGGGCGTGACCCGACAGTGGAAAGTGATAAAGCTTCATGGAAGCAGTCCCTGAATTGATGGACGGGTCTATTCCCGTTCCGCCAGTCCAAACTGCTTCATGACCCGCCTGGAGAGAATGCGCGGCCGACGCACTTCATTATTGCACAAGATGAAATGATCGGACTTTCAACGGGCCGAACCGTCATAGGTCAAGCGCAAAGCAGATCACGCGACTTGTGCGCAGTCCCGCTGGTCATCGCCATTCAGCGTCATCGCCTGCGCGCGCAACAATTGGACGATTTCATCGTTCGGCCGTGCGCGGCTGAACAGAAACCCCTGCCCTTCATGGCAGCCCTCATTCCGGAGGCAGGCAAGCTCTTCCTCGGTCTCAACGCCTTCAGCGGTGATCGTGACGCCGAGGCCCATACCGAGATTGATGATCGACGACACGATCGCCTGCGCATCGCGATTGGCGCCGAGATCGCGCACAAAGGACTGGTCGATCTTGATCTTGTCGAACGGGAAGCTGCGGAGATAGCTCAGCGACGAATAACCGGTGCCGAAATCGTCCATCGAGATCCGCACGCCGAGCGCACGCAGCGCGTGCAGCGTCGCCAGCACCTGATTGCTCTTTTCGAGCAGGAGCGTTTCGGTGATTTCCAGCTCGAGCCGGCGCGGCGGCAGGCCGGATTGCTTCAGCGCATCCATCACCACCGAGAGCAGATTGCCGACCCGGAACTGCAGCGGCGACAGATTGACAGCGACACGCACTTCATCGGGCCAGCGTGCCGCATCGTTGCAGGCGCGGCGCAGGATCTGCGCGCCCAGCGCATTGATCAGGCCGGTGTCTTCGGCCACCGGAATGAACTCGCCGGGCGAGATCATGCCATGTTCGGGATGCGGCCAGCGCACCAGCGCCTCGCATCCGGTAATGCGGCCGGTCTTCAGATCGATGAGGGGTTGATAGTAGGGCCGGAGCTGATCGTCCTGGATCGCGGCGCGCAGATCGTTCTCGATCTTGCGGCGCGCCTGCGCCTTCGCATCCATGCCGGTTTCGAAGAAGCTGAAATTGCCGCGGGTATCGTTCTTGGCGCGCGATAGCGCCATATCGGCATTCTTCAGCAGCCGTTCGGATTCATCGCCATCGCCCGGCGCCATGGCGATACCGACGCTGGCGCCGATCACCACCGAATTTCCGTCGAGCAGGAAGGTTTCGCCGATCGCGTCCAACAAGCGACGCGCCAGCAGCGCGGCATCTTCGGGACGATGGATGCCGGTCTGGATGATCGCGAATTCGTCAGAGTTCAAACGCGCCAGCGCATCCTCTTCGCGCAACGACGAGCGCAACCGCCGCGCGACGCCGCGCAGCAGCTTGTCGCCGATCTCGTGGCCGAGCGAATCGTTGACACCCTTGAAATTGTCGATGCCGAGAAACAACACCGCGAGCTTTTCGCCGCTGCGGCGGACATGGGACAGCGTTTCGTCGAGCCGCTGGCGCAGCAGATTACGATTCGGCAGACCGGTCAGCGAATCGTGATGCGCCATGAAAGCCAGCCGCATCTCGGCGCGCTTGCGCTCGGTGATGTCCATCAGCGCCAGCATCACAGCCGGCTGCTCGTTATAGACGAGCTGGCGGGAATAGATGGCGAGATCGATCAGCTCGCCATCGGCCTTGACGTGCTTCCATGTCCGCGCCGCCTGCTCGTCGGCGGCATGTTCGCCGACCCATGGCGGGGCCGCTTCGAAAGCCTGCAACTGGCGGATCGTCAGCTTCTCGAATTCCGCGCGCGTATAGCCATAATGTTCTGCCGCCGCATCATTGACGCTGAGGATGCGCTCATCCGCCAACGCGCAGACGATCATCGGCACCGGATTGCTTTCGAACAGCAGGCGGAACGACGCCTCGCGCTGCTTCAGCTCGGTGATATCGACGCGCAAACCGACGACGCCACCGTCTTCGGTCAGGCGCTCTTCGATCAGGATCACACGGCCATCGGCCAGCTTCTGTTCGTGGCGCTCGCCGGGATGAAACATCTTGTCGACGCGCTCGGCGATCCACTCATCCTCGCGGCCAAGCGCGTCCGGATAATCACCACGCTCGACACCGACCCGGATCGTATCCTGCAGCCGGGCGCCCGGCGCGAACTGATCCGAACTGCGATTGTAGATTTCGGCGTATTTCTTGTTCCAGAGGATGTATCGCCCTTCGGCATCCAGGAACACGATACCCTGCGGCAGCAGATCGATGGCTTCACGCAGCCGCTCGTGCGACTTGCGGGCATCGACAATGGCCGCATCAGCCTGGGCGCGCTGACGCGCGAGTTCGCCGATCACGCCGATGGATCTCGGCGCGGCTGAAAATGGCGTCTTGGCAACACCCCTCGCGCGGTTGAAGCGCGGTTTGTGCGATGCCTTCAGTCCAGTCTTTTTGGGCCGGTCCTTCGGCATCCAGATTTTACTCGCATCCTGCGTGCGACATTATGTTCCGAAGTCTCTGAAGAAACGGTATCAGCAACCGCAACAACCCCACGGGATTACCGCAATCACTGCGCGAATAACCACAGTATCTGCACACACAACGGGCAAGCCCGTGCGCGATGCACTAACAGCCGGTTAATTCCAATCTCGGCAGCGTCTCAAAGCGGAGCATCCGACCATTCCTGCTCTTCGCGAGGGCTGGAGACAGCCATTGAATGCTGCGATGAATCCGCAGCAAAAAATCGCGCCATGCGGGAGGATGGTGAATGCCTGGTAAACATCCTGCGAGCCAGAAGCGCTGCGCTGACTTGTCGTCGGGCTCGGCTATAGTCCGGGCATGAGCTCCCGCCTGATTCTCAGCCTTATCCTGCCACTTGCCCTCGCTTCAGCGTCCACCAGCGCGCTGGCGCAGACCAAAGGCACGGTCGATCCAAGGCCGCTGCCCGCGCTCGCCAATCCCAACGATCCCGCGACACCGGCCAAGGAGCTGTTCGGCCGCAAGGCGCTGCCAACCCGCTCGGCGCCGCAGGTCATCGGCTTTTACGCCAAAGGCTGCATCGCCGGCGCCGAGGCACTGGCACTGAACGGCCCGACCTGGCAGGTGATGCGGCTGTCGCGCAACCGCAACTGGGCGCATCCGCAGATGGTCGAGCTGGTCGAGCGCGTCGCCGCCAAGGCAAACCGTGTCGCGGGCTGGCCAGGCATTCTGGTCGGCGACATGTCGCAGCCGCGCGGCGGGCCGATGCTCACCGGTCATGCCAGTCACCAGATCGGCCTCGATGCGGATATCTGGCTGACGCCGATGCCGAACCGGCAACTCTCACGCAACGAGCGTGAGGAGATGTCAGCTGTGATGATGGTCCGCAAGGATCGCCTCGACATCGATCCCGCCACCTGGACGCCGAGCCATCTGCCGGTGATTCGCGCAGCCGCGCAGGAGCCGAGCGTGGAGCGCATCTTCGTCAATGCCGCGATCAAGAAAGCGCTGTGCCGCGAAGCCAAGGGCGATCGCAGCTGGCTCTCCAAGGTGCGGCCGATGTACGGCCACGACTATCACTTCCACATCCGCATCAAGTGCCCCGCAGGCGCCGCAGATTGCGAATCCCAGCCACCGCCGACCGCAAGCGAAGGCTGCGCAGCCGGTGATCTCGCCTACTGGTTCAGCGACGCCGTGCTGCATCCAAAACCCCCGCCGGTGCCGCCGAAGCCGAAGCCGCCGATGACGCTGGCCGACATGCCTGCAGCTTGCCGGCAGGTTTTGAACGCACCATAGTCCGTCCCAAATCAAAGGAGATTCCCATGCGCATCAGTGCACGCAATCAGATCAAGGGCACCGTCCTCGAAGTCACCAAGGGCGCCACCACCTCCCATGTCCGAGTCGATATCGGCGGCGGCCAGGTCGTCACCTCCTCGATCACCAATGAAGCCGTCGCCGACCTCGCCCTCAAAGTTGGCGGCAAGGTGATCGTCGTCGTGAAAGCCTCGGACGTCATGATTGCGGTGGATTGATCATGCACGCGCGTCTGATTGTCGCGCTTGCTCTGCTGAGCGCGGCGCCCGCATGGGCGGCCGAGCCAAGCGGCTGCGACAAATTCAAGTGGCCGATCGACAAAGAGCGTGCCGCACTGATGTCACAAGATCGCCTCAAGACGGCCTCTGGAAATGAGCTCGAAATCCCCGCAAAAGCGGCTCTGGAGCTCAAGAATCCGACCGAGGCGAAGCTGCCGCGCGCACCCGAACGCAAACCGAAAGAAGGCACGTTTGCGGGCTTCGTGAAATTCAAAGCTCCCCCAAAAGCCGGTGCCTATTCGATCAGCCTGTCCTCCAATGCATGGATCGATGTGATCCAGGACGGCGAACAGTTGAAGCCGATGGAATTCAGCGGCGCCACCGATTGCGCCGGCATTCGCAAGGTGGTCAAGTTCGATCTCTCCGGTGGCCCGTTCGCCGTGCAGATTTCCGGCGCTTCAGAAACAAGCATCAACGTCGCGGTGCTGCCCGCAGAATAGCGCAAGGGGCCTTTACCCCTCAGAGCCGCCTGAGTATTGTCGCGGCGCGATATCCCGGATGGACCGTAAGTCCCCGGGATTGCCGGAACGGCGCTTCCGCCTGTCGCTCATCCCACCTCACCAACGCCTGAGCTGCGCGCCTTTCGCGCTGCGCTCACGCATGGAGCGCCAACATGAAACGCATTGCCGGACTTTTCGCCGCTGTCTCGATCCTGCTCGGATCGAGTTTCACGCCTGTCCATGCGCAGGACAAGAGCCTGACCGTCTTCGCCGCCGCCTCGATGAAGAACGCGCTCGACGAACTCAACGCCGCCTATACGGCCAAGTCAGGCGTCAAGGTGACGTCCAGCTACGCCGCAAGCTCTGCGCTCGCCAAGCAGATCGAACAGGGCGCGCCAGCCGACATCTTCATCTCCGCCGACCAGGAATGGATGGACTATTCGGTCGGCAAGAAGGACATCAACGAAGCCTCCCGCGTGAGCCTGCTCGGCAACAGCATCGTGCTGATCGCCGGCAAGGATTCCAAGCTCGCCAATGTCACCATCGGCCAGGGTTTTGACCTCGCCAAGCTCGCCGGCGACGGCAAGATCGCCACCGGCGACGTGAAGTCGGTGCCCGTTGGCAAATATGCCAAGGCCGCACTGGAAAAGCTTGGCAGCTGGACCGCGGCAGAACCGAAATTCGCAATGGCCGAAAGCGTGCGCGCTGCGCTGACGCTGGTGTCCCGCGGCGAGGCGCCGCTCGGCATCGTCTACGCGACTGACGCCAAGATCGATCCGGGCGTGAAGGTCATCGGCACCTTCCCGGCGGACTCGCATCCGGCAATCGTCTATCCGGCGGCTGCGACCGCCAAGGCCAAGAGCGAAGCCGCCGACTATATCGCTTTCCTGAAAAGCTCGGCGTCGAAGACCGTGATGGAGAAATACGGCTTCACCTTCCTGGCCAAGCCGACCAGCTGACGTGTTCGATATCACTCCCGAAGAATGGACGGCGATCCTGCTTTCGATCAGGGTCGCCGTGATCGCAACCCTGATCTCGACTCCGCTCGGCATCGCCGTGGCGTGGCTGCTGGCGCGCCGTGATTTTTGGGGTAAAGCTTTCATCGATGCCTTTATCTATTTGCCTCTGGTGCTGCCGCCCGTTGTCACCGGCTATTTGTTGCTGATCATGCTCGGCAAGCGCGGCGTGCTCGGTTCGTTTCTCGCCGAACATTTCGGCATCGTCTTCGCCTTCCGTTGGACCGGCGCAGCACTGGCTTGCGGCGTGATGTCGTTTCCGCTGCTGGTGCGCCCGATCCGGCTATCCATCGAAGCCGTCGATCGCAAACTCGAACAGGCCGCGAGCACGCTTGGCGCATCGCCGTGGAAGGTTTTCATCACCGTGACGTTGCCGCTCGCATTGCCTGGTGTTCTCGCCGGCATGGTGCTCGGCTTTGCCAAGGCCATCGGCGAATTTGGCGCGACTATTACCTTTGTCTCAAATATTCCTGGCGAGACCCAGACGATCTCGTCGGCAATCTATTCGCTGATCCAGACGCCAGACGGTGACGCTGCGGCGTCGCGTCTTGTGATCATCTCGATCAGCATCGCGGTCATCGCTCTGATCCTCTCGGAATGGTTCGCGCGCCGCGCGACGCAACGTCTGCATGGCAACTGACATGCTGCGAGTGGAAGTCTTCAAACAACTCGGCGACTTTTCGGTGGACGTCACCTTCACCAGCGAAGGCCGTGTCACCGGCCTGTTCGGCTCATCCGGCGCCGGCAAGACATCGCTGATCAGCATGATCGCCGGTCTCGTACAGCCTGACCGTGGCATCATCGCCATGGACAAGGCCGTTCTCTACGACCGCAGCAAGAATATCGACCTGCCCGCGCATCGGCGCCGTATCGGCTATGTCTTTCAGGACGCCCGCCTGTTTCCGCATCTGAGCGTGGCGCAGAATCTCGACTACGGCCGGCGTATGAACCATCTGACGCGCGATGCGGCGGAAGAAGATCGTATCACTGCGATGCTGGATATCGGCCATCTGCTGACGCGCCGTCCGGGTGGCCTCTCGGGTGGCGAACGCCAGCGTGTCGCGCTCGGCCGGGCACTGCTGGCGCAACCGCGATTACTGCTGCTGGACGAACCGCTCGGGGCTCTGGACGAAGCACGCAAGGCCGAGATCATGCCCTATCTGATCCGCCTGCGCGACGAAGGCGATGTGCCGATGGTGCTGGTCAGCCACGATGCCGACGAGATGCGGCAGTTGGCAACGAATGTGGTGTTGCTGAAGGGCGGCCGGGTGGCAGGGCATGGCGGCACGGAGGTGTTACCGCGCTGGCAGCCGGCGGCGTAAGCTCTACGCTCCCGACAACCCCGCCAAGGTTCGCTTCAGCTTGACGCGAAAGACCTGTGCCCGGCTCAACCGCGGCAATGGCTCCGGCTCGTCTTCCGGCAGACGCAGACCGACCACATTCACACGGCCGCCGCCAAGGCTGCGGGCGACGAGATCGATCGTATCAATCGGCACGGCCGCCCCGACTTTCGGCGCGCGGTCGAGATGAATGTCGAAATAATCCGCCAGCGTCAGCGAGGCCTGCGTGGGATCGATGGCAATGCCATAGATGGCAGCGAGATCGCCGAGCGTAGTCTCGCCGGGCACCATGAAGTCGCCGAGCAGATGCGGATCCGGCGCCGTGCTCGGCGGCATATCGACGAAGAATCGGTCGAGCGACTCCGCTTTTTCCGGCGGCGCCAGCAGATAGAGATAATCACCAGCGGCCACCGGGGCGGCCTCCTCCGGCGTCAGGATCTGCTCGTCGCGGATCACAAGCGTCGGCTTCGACCAGGACGGGATCAGGCCGCGCTTGAGATACAGGCTCTTCGGCCGGACCGAATAACCCACCAGCTGTTGCTCGAGCTGACCGGGCAGATCCAGCTCAATACGTCGCGGCCCACGATCGGTGCGCGGCAGCGCCACATGCAGCAGGCGGGCGGCATAACCCAGCGTCCAGCCCTGAAACAGCAGCGAGATGATAACCACGACGAACGCGACGTCGAAATACAAATGCGCATTGGGCAACCCGACCAGCATCGGGATCGAGGCCAGGAAGATCGCCACCGCGCCCCGCAGGCCGACCCAGGACACGAACGCCTTTTCTCGCCAGTTGAACCGGAATGGCTGCAAACAGAGAAAGACCGCCAACGGCCGAGCCACCACCATCAGCACCACCGCCACAGCGATGGCCGGCAGGATGCTGCTCACCAGCCGCTCGGGCGACACCAGCAGGCCTAGCATCACGAACATCACGATCTGCGCCAGCCAGGTGGCGGCGTCGAGAAAGGTGACCACCGAATTATGCGCGCGGGTCGGCCGGTTGCCGATCACCATGCCGGCGAGATAGACGGCGAGGAAGCCGGAGGCATGAGCGATCTGGGCGAGGCCAAAGATCACCAGCGCTGCGGTGCAGACAAAGGGCGCATGCAGGCCCTGCGGGAGCGCCACGCGGTTCATCGCCATCACCACCAACAGGCCACCGACCATGCCGATCAGCGTGCCAAGCACGGATTCCTGCAGGAATTCCATCACCACGTGGCCGGCGGAGGCATCGCCCAGCGACAGCAGTTTCACCAGCGTCAGGGTGAGAAACACCGCGAAAGGATCATTGGTGCCGGATTCCACTTCCAGCATGGCGCCGACGCGTGGACGCAGACGCAGGCCCTGCGCGTGCACCAGCAAGAACACGGCTGCAGCATCGGTGGAGGCGATGACGGCCCCGGTTAGCAGGCCCTCGGTCCAGCTCATGCCCAGCGTGTATTTGGCGACCGGTGCCGTGATCAGCGCCGTGAGCAACACGCCCACCGTCGCCAGCATCATCGATGGCGCCAGCACCGTCTGAATCGCCTTGAAATGTGTTTTCAGCCCGCCGTCGAACAGGATCAGGGCCAGTGACACCGAGCCGACCACATAGGCCGTTTTCACGTCATCGAAATGCAGGCCGCCAGGGCCGGCCTCGCCCGCCGCCATGCCGATGAACAGGAAGAACAGCAGCAATGGTGCGCCGAAGCGCAGCGCGAGCAAGCTCGACAGGATGCCCGCCATGACGAGCACGGCACCGAGCAGGATCGCGATACTGACTGAGTCGAGCGAGGCCATGTGTCTCCGAAGGCAGAAAGACTAGCAAATCCATGCTTATCGTCGCGATGACGCGGCGCCAAACAATTTCTGCCCGAGGTTGGACTGTAGGTATAATTGCTGCGATGTGGTGGCTCGAGGGCAACGCCGCAATGGCGCCACCAAGGCGGCTGTGTGAATCTCTGCCTCATTCGAATCAAATATATCCGCGAGCGCCCTTCGATGTTTGATCTGGCCGATGCTCATACATTCGTCCTCGAAACGGCGAAGTCGTTAGGCGCAGAATTTTCGTCGCCTTGGTTCTATCTCCAATTCGGCCTCATGCTGGCCGCCGCCGGCATCGCGGCAGGCATCGGCTCGTTGGTGCGCGCGAAAATCGATCTGACATCGCTGGTGATGGGATGGCCGGGGCCGCTGCGGATGTTCATCCGCGTGCTGATCGACAGTATATCGACCGCCGTTTTCGCGATCCTCACGATCATCGCCCGAGAACTCATGCTGAGCGCAACTTTGCCGAGCCGCAGCTATCTGCTCGCGGTCGTCGCAAAACTGGCGCTAGCCTGGCTGGTGATCCGGCTCGTGACCAGCATCATTCACAACCCGCTGATCGTGCGGCTGGTGTCGATCTCGGCCTGGTTTGTAGCCGCGCTGAGCATCCTCAATCTGCTGGCCCCGACCATCACCTTTCTCGACGGCCCCGGCATCGATCTCGGCGGCCTCAGGCTGACGCCGCTGCTGGTCATCAAGCTGGCCGTCCTGCTCGCACTGGCGCTGTGGGTGGCCAATATCATCAGCAATTTCCTCGAAGGCCGCATCCGGCAATCCCATGACCTGACGCCCTCGGTGCAGGTGCTGCTCACCAAGCTCGTGCGATTGCTGATGATGGTGTTCGCCGTGGCGCTGGTGATGGGCGCAGTCGGCATCAATCTCGCGGCGCTCGCGGTGTTTTCCGGCGCGGTCGGCGTGGGCATCGGCTTCGGCTTGCAGAAGATCGTCGCCAATTTCATCAGCGGCGTGATCCTCCTGGCAGACAAATCGGTGAAGCCCGGCGATCTCGTCACAATCGGCGACAGTTCGGGCCGTATCAGCGCGATGAACACGCGCTACATCTCGGTCGCCGCCGGCGACGGCCGCGAATTCCTGATCCCCAATGAGGACCTGATCACCAAGAAGGTCGTGAACTGGACCTATACGGACAAGGACACGCTGGTGAAGGTGAATTTCGGCACCAATTACGACGCCGATCCGCGCCTCGTCTGCCAGCTCGCCATCGACTGCGCCGCCGCTTCGCCGCGCGCTTCGGCTTTGAAGCCACCGAATTGCCTGCTTGGCGAATTCGCCGAAACCGGGATGCGCTTTTCGCTCACCTTCTGGATCGACTCGCCGGACGGAATGGACGCCGTGAAAAGCGACGTGATGCTGGCGCTGTGGGACGCCTTCAAGCGCGAAGGCATCCGCGTGCCCTACCCAGTGCGCGAGATCAAGATTCGCGGCGGCGCGCTACCGGTGGAGACGATCGCCGAAGTAACCGCCGGGCCGGAATAAGGCGATGAAGCTTCCGCTCGACCTGGTGCCGGCGATACTCGTTCGCCGCTACAAACGCTTTCTCGCCGATGTCGAACTGGCCGACGGCAGCATCATCACCGCGCATGTGGCCAATCCCGGCGCGATGATCGGATTGCAGGCGCCCGGCGCGCGGGTGTGGCTGTCACTATCGACGAGCAAGACGCGAAAGCTGCCTTATTCATGGGAGTTGGTCGAAGCCGATTTCGGCAACGGGCCGGAGCTCGTCGGCGTCAATACGATCCATCCCAATGCCATCGTCGCCGAGGCGCTGGCGGAAGGTGCAATCCCGGAATTGACGGGCTACTCCTCGATTCGGCGCGAGGTGAAATATGGCGAGAAATCGCGCGTCGACTTCCTGCTCGAGCATCCTGATCGGCCCCCCTGCTATGTCGAGGTCAAGAATGTCCACATGATGCGCAAGCCGGGGTTGGCCGAGTTTCCGGATTCGGTGACCGCCCGCGGCGCCCGGCATCTGGAGGAACTCGCCGCCATGGTGGCGCTTGGTGCACGCGCGGTGCTGCTGTTCGTGGCGCAGATCGGGTCGAGCCAGCGGGTCGCCGTCGCCCGAGACATCGATCCCGCCTATGGCCGCGCCTTCGACAAGGCTTGCGCTGCAGGCGTCGAGGTCCTGGCCTATACCTGCGCAATCGACCACGGCAGCATCGTCTTGGCCCGAAAAGTGGTGATCGAACCGTGACTTGGCGGGGGCATGACGCTCACCCGTGAAGCACGACAGGGCAGCTTTGGCTTGCGCTCAGCGCCCCGATCATTAGATTAGGGCGCATCATCCCATTGTCACAGAACCAGAATTTCCCATGAGCTACACCGACGCCTCCGACACCGCCCTGCGCAAGACCGGGCAGATCAAACTGCACGGCGAATCGGCGTTTGCGGCCATGCGCAAGGCCGGTGCGCTGGTGTCGGAATGCCTGGATGCGCTCACCGATCTGGTCAAGCCCGGCCTCGTGACCTCGGCGATCGACGATTTCGTCCGCGAATTCGCCTTCAGCCACGGCGCCTTCCCGGCGACGCTGATGTATCGCGGCTATCGCTTCTCCACCTGCACCTCGATCAACCACGTGGTCTGCCACGGCATGCCGGAGGCGCGCGCGCTGAAGGAAGGCGACATCGTCAATATCGACGTCACCTTCATCGTCGATGGCTGGTATGGCGACTCGAGCCGCATGTATGGCGTCGGCGAACTGCCGCGCAAGGCGGAGCGGCTGGTCGAGGTGACCTATGAATCGATGATGCGCGGCATCGCGGCAGTAAAGCCGGGCAACACCACCGGCGATATCGGCCATGCGATCCAGAGCTTTGTCGAACCGCAGGGCATGAGCGTGGTGCGCGATTTCTGCGGCCACGGTCTTGGTCGCCTGTTCCATGACGAACCGAATATCATCCATGTCGGCCGCCCTGGCGAAGGCGTGACGCTGCGCCCAGGCATGTTGTTCACCATTGAACCGATGATCAATCTCGGCAAGCCGCATGTGAAAGTGCTGTCCGACGGCTGGACCGCGGTGACCCGCGATCGTTCGCTGTCGGCACAGTTCGAGCACACGGTGGGCGTGACGGAGACGGGCGTCGAGGTGTTCACCCTGTCCAAGCGCCATAACGAAAAGCTGCTAGGGGCCTGAGCTCCTCGATTGCGACAAGCCGTCACGCATTTTTAGGTTGCAAACCCTGCCGAGCGCGGCATGCTCACGAACACGCATCAGCGAGTTCGCATGCCTGCCTCATCGAACAGCCTCCTGCCCGGCCTTTCCGAAGCGCCGCATTTTCACGGCCATCGCGACCGGCTGCGTGCGCGTTTCCGCAGCGCCGGTGCCGAAGCACTCAGTGACTATGAGCTGTTGGAGCTGGTGCTGTTTCGAGCGCTGCCGCGGCGAGATGTGAAGCCACTGGCCAAGGCCTTGATCCAGGCTTTCGGCTCCTTCGCGGAAACCGTGCATGCGCCCGATGCGCGGCTGCGCGAGATCGGCGGTCTCGGTGAAGCCGCCATCACCGAAATCAAGCTGATCGCCGCCACCTCCAGCCGTGTCGCCAAGGGCCAGCTCAAACAGCGCACCATGCTATCGTCATGGGCCACGGTGATCGACTATTGCCGCACGACCATGGCATTTGCCGATAAGGAGCAATTCCGCATCCTGTTTCTCGACAAACGCAATCAGCTGATCGCCGACGAGGTGCAACAAATCGGTACGATCGATCACACGCCGGTCTATCCGCGCGAAGTGGTGAAACGCGCGCTGGAGCTATCGGCAACCGCGATCATCATGGTGCATAATCACCCCTCCGGCGATCCGACGCCGTCGCAGGCCGATATCCAGATGACCAAGGCGGTGATCGACGTGAGCAAACCGCTCGGTATCGCGGTTCATGACCACATCATCGTCGGCAAGAATGGGCATGCGAGCTTGAAGGGAATGAAGGTAATCTGACCTCTAGTTCTTGGCGGTCTTCAGGTGGTCTTCCGCGGCGCTGATGCCCTTTTTGGCCTTGAGTGTGAGAGCGGTGACTTGCGGCTTCCTTTCGGCCACCATTTTCTCAGCAGCCTTGAGCTCCGCTGCGGATAGAAAGGTTGCCATCTCGCCGACTTTCTTCCGGGGTGCCATGTCTGACAGCTTGAAATACGCGTAGGACAAAGAGAGATCCTGCGGCGCACCTTTACCCTCCGAATAGGCGCGGAAAAGGCTGAACAGAGCGCGGGGGTATCCCTGATCGCCCGCCATCTTCCACCATTTCAGTGCCTGTTCCGAATTTCCGCGCCGATCATAGAGATTGGCCACATCGTGCTGAGCGAGCGCATAGCCGGCCTCCGCAGCAACGAGTTTGTATTTCAAGGCTTGATCAGAATCGGAAGCGACGATGCCCTCGCCCTGGCCGTCATAGTAACAGCCGAGCTTATAGGCGCCGAGCGGGTGGTTCGAGGCGGCTGATTTCTGAAACCACGCGAATGCCTGGCTGCGATCCTGCGGAGTGCCAATGCCATTGTTGTACATCATGCCAAGATGATACTGCGCCTCGGCGTCTCCCTTCTGCGCCAAGACCGCCATGGCTTCGAAGGATGCCGTATCGTTTGCCTTGGCGGGCGGCGAGAAGAATAAAAGGCACGAGAACAACAGAGCCAAAAATCTCATCTTACCCTCCAAGGGTCTGACCGAATGTCCCTTGGTCTTCCGCAACAGAAATAGGTTCGAACCCGCCCAGGTTCGCGTTCAGCAAATGCGGCTGGTCAAGCGGTAAATTTACTGCCGCAGCAGGATCAATGGATCCGCCATATCCGGCATCCGCCGCCATTGGGCGTTATCATCGGCCTCAAAGTGCCAGGTCTCGCCACTCGCGGAAAACATCAGCAATTCACCACGCTCCAGACGCCACTCCTTCGGCTTGAAATTTGTGACCAAAGGGTCGCAACGCGGCTTGAGAAAGAGCTGGAAATTGTCGGGGCTGGCTTCGTTGTTGGTGAGCGTCAGGCCGCAAATGGCGCGGCCATTGCCGCGAACGATGGACCAGTCGCCGATCATCGAATCCATCGTCTTCGACAACGCCCGCGCGGCCGCAAGGTTCTGCAGGATATAGACACCCTCGCCGGAACGGATACCCTCAAAAATGCCGCTCTCGACTTCGGTGAGGTCGATCACCGACTCGCCCGCCGATGTCTGCAGGCGGACGATGTCGAGGCCCTTGATACCCCAGGCCACGATATCCTTGGTGAAGGGCAGCGCCTTGGGGCAATCGGGCTCGAGTTCGAGCTTCAAGCCCTGCGGCGAACTGTCGGGCTTGAGCGTGACCACACAGGTCTTGCTGCGCTCGGTGGTCGAGAGCTCCCACTGCCCGATCATGTTCTTCTTCAGTGCCGCAGCATCCTGCGCCTGCGCCGGTGCGCCAATGACCACCGCGCCGGCCACAGCCAGCGCGAACCGCATCATGCGAACCGGCACGCGCATGCTCAGCGGGCCTTGACCGGAGTTTCCGGAATCGGCGTCAGCACAGGCTTGCCGCCGAACCAGAGCTTCAGGTTGTCGATCACCATCTGATCCATGGCATTGCGCGTCACCACCGAGGCCGAGCCGACATGAGGCAGCAAAACCACGTTTTGCAACGCCTTCAACTCATCCGGCACCTTCGGCTCCTGTGCGAACACGTCGAGACCGGCAGCGAGGATGGTGCCCGATTTGAGCGCCTGGATCAGCGCTGGCTCGTCGATGACAGAACCACGCGCGACATTCACGATGATGCCGCGCGGGCCGAGCGCCTGCATCACTTCGGCATTGACGAGATTGGCCGTCGATGGCCCGCCAGGGGTGATGACGATCAGCGTATCCACTGCCTTCGCCATCTCGACGAGGTTCGGATAGTGCTGATACGCAATGCCCGCGGCGGGATTGCGCGAGTGATAAACCACAGGCACCAGCGAGGCATCGAGACGGCGCGCGATGGCCTGGCCGATGCGGCCCATGCCGACCATGCCGACCTTGCGATCACGCAGCGAACCGACGGTGAGCGGATAGCCCTGGGTCAGCCACAGGCCGGATCGGACATATTTGTCAGCCTTGATAAATTCGCGCGCGGTGGCGATGAACAGACCGAGGGCGACGTCGGCAACCTCTTCGGTCAGCACGTCCGGCGTATTGGTGACGATGATATTATGCTCGGCGGCATATTTCGCATCGATGTGATCATAGCCAACGCCGAAAGATGAGATGATCTCGATATTCGGATATTTCGACAGCACCGCGCCATTGGTGGGCACCAGGCCCGTCACGGCGATGCCGCGGAGCTTCTCGGCAATGCCGGGGGGCAGCCGCTCCAGATCGGGCTGGGTTTCATATTTATGCAACACGAACTGATCTGAAAAACCATTCTCGATCAGCGGCTTTGACGGCCCATAGATCAGCAGGTCGATCTTGTCCGAAGAGATTCCCGTCCCCATTATTTTTCCTTTCGCAGTGCACTTTCATGCCAGCGCCGCAGCATCCAATGCGACGCCAGCGCGAGCAGCATATAAATCACAATCCCCGCCACGGACAGTAACAATAGCGCGGCAAACATGCGGGGAATATTGAGGCGATAGCTGGATTCGGTGATGCGATAGGCCAGCCCTGATCCAGCGCCGGCCGCACCGGCTGCGATCTCGGCCGCGACCGCCCCGATCAGGGACAGACCGCCTGCAATACGCAGCCCGCCGAGAATATAGGGCATGGCCGACGGCAGTTGCAGATAACGCAGTGTCTGCCAGCGCGAGGCGCCATTGAGCTGGAACAGGCCGGCGAGATTGCGGTCCACCGAATTCAGCCCCAGCGTCGTATTAGCCAACACCGGGAAGAAGGCGACGATCCAGGCGCAGGCGACCACGGCCGCCTCCTGCGGCAGATAGATCAGCATCAAGGGCGCAATGGCGATCACCGGCGTCACCTGCAGCACGACGGCATAAGGCAGCAGGGAGTATTCGAGCCATTTCGACTGGTTGAACAGCAGCGCCAGCGCGATGCCGCCGATCGCCGCGGCGATAAAACCTTCCAGTGCCGTTAGCAATGTGACACCCAGTGAAGCCGAGAGGATCGGCCAGTCGGCCATCAGCGTCTGTCCGACCAGGAGCGGTCCCGGCAGAATGTAAGGCTGGATCTCCCCGAGTCGAACGACGAGATCCCACGCAACGACGCCGCAGAGAAACACGACCACCGGCCAGATGATGCGCTGCCAGCGCCCATCACCGGACGCCCGCTCCACCATCGGCAATGGCTCAAGCCCCTTCATGCCAGCGCCTCCGCCTCGCTCGCCTGCATCAGTGCCTGCGAAACATCGCGGCAATGACCGGAATAGGCGACAGAGGTGCGAAACGCGTCATCTCGCGGCTCGCGGGCATCGATCCGGCGTTCGGTGTGAACTCGACCGGGGCGCGAGGTCATGATCACCACGCGCTGCGACAGATAGACCGCCTCATAGACCGAATGCGTCACGAAGACGATGGTCTTGCCAAGCTTGCGCCATAGCGCCAGCAGATCGTTGTTGAGCTTGAACCGCGTGATTTCGTCGAGCGCGGCGAATGGCTCGTCGAGCAGCAGGATATCCGGCGACGTCACCAGCGCCCGCGCCAGCGACACCCGCATCTTCATGCCGCCGGACAATTCGCGCGGATAGGCTTCGGCGAAGTCGGCGAGACCCACTTGCGCCAAAGCGTCAGCGACACGCGGAGCCGACTCCGCATCTGCCACATGGGCGAGCTTGAGCGGCAGCCGCACATTCTCGCGGACCGTCGTCCACGGCATCAGCGTCGGCTCCTGGAATACAAAGCCGATGCTCTGGCGCGAGGCGCGGGCCGGCACCTCGATGGAGCCGAAGGATGGGGCGGCCAGTCCAGCGATCAAGCGCAGCGCCGTCGACTTGCCGCAGCCGGAGGCCCCGAGCAGCGAGACGAATTCACCCTTGCGGATATCGAGATCGAGCGGGCCGAGCGCACGCGTGCCGCCCTCATAGACTTTCGCCACGCCGCGCAGGCGTATCGCAAACTGATCCTGAGGCGCCACGGACGACACCGGCTATTTCTTCGGCCGCAGATCGATGCCGACGCCCTTGTTGACGAATTGCAGCGTATAAGCACGGCGGTAATCGATATCGCGCTTGACCACGCCGGCACGGGACATCTTGTCGAAGAAACTCGCCGCGCGCTCGTCGCTCATGGCGCCGATACCGTTCTTGAGCGTATCGCCGGAATCGACGATGCCCTTGTCGCGCATCGCAGCTGTGGAATAGGCCAGCAGCTCATCGGTCATTTCCGGATTGAGCTTCTTGATCAGCGCATTGGCAGCTTTGTTGTCGCCATAGAGATAATTGTACCAGCCGATGATCGAGGCATCGACGAAGCGCTGTACGAGGTCAGGCGATTTCTCGACGGTCTCGCGCCGCGCCTCGATCAGCGTCGAATAGCCATTGAGGCCGTAGTCCGCGAGCAGCATGACATTGGGTTTGAAGCCCGCCTGTTTCTCGATCAGGAACGGCTCGGAGGTGACATAACCCTGCATGGCGCTATTCTTGTCCACGAGGAAAGGCTGGGCGTTGTAGTTGTAGGGCTTCACCTTGGACTCGCTGAAGCCGAATTCCAGCTTCATCCACTGGAAGTAGCCGACAATGCCTTCCTTCGAAATGAACAGCGTCTTCGATTTGAGGTCGTCCAGCTTCGTGACCTTCGGATCGGGATGCGACACAAAGACCTGCGGGTCTTTCTGGAAAATCGCGGCGATCGCCACCACCGGCACATTATTGGCCACCGCGTCGAAGGACTGCAGCGTATTGGCACTCATGAAGAAATCCAGCTTGCCGGAGATGAGCAGGATACGATTGTTAACGTTCGGACCGCCCGGCACGATGGTAACGTCGAGGCCGTATTGCTTGTAGGTGCCGTCAGCCACGGCCTGGAAGAAGCCGCCATGCTCGGCCTCGGCGACCCAATTGGTGCCGAAGCTGACCTTGTCGAGCTTGCCGTCGGGTTTTCCTTGCGCCAGCACGGGCGACAGCGACGCTGACATCATCGCCAAGCCGATGGTTAACACGCGCAGCAGGGGAAACCGACCCATATTGGACTCCAGTGACATTTCTGCCCCATGATAGAAAGCATTCGCGCGACTGACTACCCCGCTCCCCTGCAAAGAAATGCCTGCCATGACTTCATCCGCACCGCATCTTGACTGGACTGCCATCCATTGGCCCGACATCGCCAAAGGCGATCCGTTCTCATGGATTGCGGTGCTGCCGTTGGCCGCGACGGAACAGCATGGACCGCATCTGCCGCTTGCAACCGACGTCCTGATCGCCGAAGCCTATCTCGCCGAGGTCCAGCGGCTATTGCCGGCGGATATCCCGGCCACCTTCCTGCCGGTGCAGCCGATCGGCATCTCGACAGAGCACCTCTCCTTTCCCGGCACGCTCACGCTGCCGACCGAGATCGCCTTGCAGGGCTGGACGGCGATCGGCGAGAGCATCGCGCGTGCCGGCGTGCAGAAGCTCGTGATGGTGACCAGCCATGGCGGCAACAGCGCGGCAATGACGCTAGCCGCACAGGATCTGCGCGCCGAATACGGCATGCTGGTTGCGACCACGAGCTGGTCGCGGTTTGGTGTGCCCCCGGGGCTGTTCAGCGACGAGGAAGTTCGCCACGGCATCCATGGCGGCGCGGTCGAGACCTCGATCATGCTGGCGCGCTATCCTCAACACGTGCGCCAGGACAAAATCGCGAACTTCGTGCCATCCACCATCGCAATGGAAAAGGACTATCGCTGGCTCTCCGCCGGCCGCCCGGCGCCATTCGCCTGGCAGGCGGAAGACCTGCATCCCTCAGGCGCGATCGGCGATGCGACCCAGGCGACGGCAGAAAAGGGCGGGCAATTATTGAAGCACGGCGCCAAGGCGTTCTGCGAATTGCTGGATGACATGCACCGCTTTGATGCGACGGTGTTCGATCGCGAGCCGGATGCGGGTCGATAGTTTTTCAAACAAACTGACGACTGTTCCCCAGGAATCAATCGACGTGTTTGGCTGCAGCGCGCGCGCCGCGATCATCGCTTGTCAGTCGGCGCCAGGCCCCCGGTGGCATCCCGATCGCGCTTGAAAACACCCGCGTGAAATGACTTTGGTCGGCGAAGCCACAGGCCAGAGCGACATCGGCCAGCGACATGTCATTGGCAATCAGGAGGCCGCGGGCCTGTTCGACACGCTGCGACAACATCCATTGATGCGGCGCTTTGCCCGTCGCCTTCTTGAAACCGCGAATGAAATAGCCACGCGATAACCCGCATGCCTGGGCGACATCCGCCACCCGCAAGTTGCCAGCGCCGTTGCCGCTGAGCATCTCGACGGCCAATGCCAGTTGCGACCGCGACAAGGATGCACCTTGTGATGCAGCTTCAAGATTGGTTGCGCTGTTGTATCGCTCGATCAGATGGATGCCGATCGTCGTACCGAGCTGATCTAGGAACAGCGGACTCGCTTCGCTGCTCTTTTGCAGCAGTGGCTCGACCACGCTGACGAGCCTCAGCAAGACGGGATCGATGTCGCCAGCGTGGCATGCAAGATCGACGGCACCACGCCAGCCATGTTCTCGCGCCAATTCAATCAGAAACGGCCGGGAGACCTCCATCAGCAGAAAATCGAAAGCGCCACGCAGATCGGCGCGGTAATCGTCTGCGAGGTTGCGGATATAGATCGAGCCCTCTTCGAACTCGTGGCTCGTCGCATGATGCTCTTGAAAGATGCGTCTTCGATGCCCGCGACCTTGCGAAATGCCGATCAGGAAGCCGCGATCGTCGGCAACAGTCGCGATCTGCCCAAGATTGGGGTCGTCGCTGCCTTTTCGGAAGAACGTGATTCCGGCGCCGCGCAGCTCCTGATCCTTGTGAAGCTTGCTGGCAGGACAGCCAAACACATCGATCTTCGATTCCTTTGGCTTGAGAGACACAGCCGACTGCTCACGCATATGGGCTGGCTCCGCATATGATGCGCGGTCGGGAATTCGGGCACCCGTCATCATACACCCCAATCGCTCTATCCATGCGTCCAACATGCGGAATTGGATACGGACAGACAATTGGAGCATGGTGGAGGGCGACTAGACCTTGGTCTAGGCAGGCGATGGCGGCTCGTGCCCCAGCCGATCGGCCATCCGGACGATATCCGCCAGCGAATTTGCCCGCATCTTTCGCATCATCGTGCCACGGTGAAGCTTGATGGTGGCCTCGCTGAGGCCCAGCGCTGCTGCGATCTGCTTGTTCATCAGCCCATCAGCAACATGCGCGAACACTTCACGCTCCCTCACCGTCAGCGTCTCGTAATCCGCCCTGAGACCGGCGATCTTCTCCGCCGCATGTTTGGTGGCGCGGTCGCGCTTCACCGCCATCTCGACCGCCGCCAACAGATCCATCGCACGAACGGGCTTGGTCAGGAATTCGATGGCCCCCGCCTTCATGGCCCGCACCGACATGGGGACGTCGGCAAAGCCGCTGATGACGATCACCGGTGTCGTGACATGCAGCCCAGCCAGATCGTCAAGAAAATCGAGTCCATTGCGACCGGGCAGATGGACGTCCAGCACGATGCAGCCAAACTTCTGCCGATCATCCTTGGCGAGAAACTCCTGCACCGTTGCAAAGCATTCCACCTGGAGGCCGACCGAGCGCAGCATGCCATCCAGTGCTTCGCGTATCCCCTTGTCGTCGTCGATGACCGCGACAATGGCCGGGACCTGCTCCATCTTGTCGATCACGGTGCCACCTGCAGGGAGCCTCGAGGCAGGGTGAAGCGAAATTGTGTTCCCATCGGCATGCGCGGCTCCGGCCACAGCCTGCCCCCGTGGGCGTCGATGATGGATCGACAGATCGCCAGCCCCATGCCGATGCCATCCTGCTTGGTCGTAAAGAACGGATTGAAGATCAGATCGCGATGTTCGGGGTCGATGCCCGCTCCCGCATCCTCAACGGTGACGCAAACTTCTCCCGATGTGTCCATCGCCGACACCACGGTCACACGCCGTTGTCGCGTCTCCGACGTATTGATGGCGTCGGCTGCGTTCGATACAAGATTCAAAAGCACCTGCTGCAACTGCACGCGGTCGCCAGTGATCGATGGCTGATCAGGCTGGAGATAGACATCGAGCGCAATCCCTTGACGCGACAGTTCCGGCTGCACGATCAAGAGCACGCTTTCGATCATCTCATTCACGTCGAGCGGCTCGAACACCACCGGCGCGTTGCGGGCGATCGCACGCACGCGCTGGATGATCGCGCCAGCGCGATGTCCCTCGGCGATGGCCCGCTCCGCAGCAGCCCTGGCTTCACCGACATTAATGTTGCCATCTTTGAGCCATTGCATGCACGCTTCGGCATTCATGACGACGGCCATCAGCGGCTGATTGACCTCATGCGCGATCGACGCCGTGAGCTGCCCCATGGTGGTGACCCGCGACATGCGCGCCAGTTCCGCCTGCGCCACCTGAAGGGCTGCAGCGCTTTCGCGCAACTTGCGATCGGCCCGATCCTTGTACAGGGCCATTTCGATCACGGTGCGCAATTGCAGATCTTCGAACGGCTTCAACAAATAACCGAATGGCTCGGCCTGACTCGCGCGTCGCACTGTCTCGTCATCGGCATAGGCAGTGAGGAATACGACAGGGATCTGGCATGTCGCACGGATCTGCCGGGCGGCATCGATGCCGTCAATGTCGCCTTCGAGGCGGATGTCCATCAGCACCAGATCGGGACGGTTGCTGATCGCGAGCTCGACGGCCGCCTCGCCGCGTGCGGTCACACCGATGACGGAGTGACCAATGCGGCCGAGCTGTTCGCTGATATCGCGGGCGACGATGCGATCGTCTTCAACCACCATCACGCGAGCGCGCATCGTCATGGCGTCTGCCTAACATTACGGCCAGACTGGAATGTCAGCGTGCAGATCGTGCCTCCGTTGCGATCGATCGAGAAGTTGCCATGCAACTGCTCGACGAGATCACGCACCAATTGCAGGCCGAGCGACCGCGTCTCGATAAAATCGAACTGCTCGGGCATGCCAACGCCATTGTCTCCGACGATCAGAATGCACGTCCCGTCGTCGCTGCGATTGAATCTGACCTCGATCGACCCGCTGCGGTCCCCCGGGAAAGCATGTTTGAACGCGTTTGAGACGAGCTCGTTGATGATAAGACCGCATGATACGGCGCGGTCCATGTCCAGGGTCACGTCATCGCTTGCGGCTGTGATCTCGACACCGGCTCGGCCATAGGCGCGGCGCAGATGCGTGCACAGACTCAACACATGCGCCTGCATCTCGATCTCGGCGAAGTTTCCAGCGCGATAGAGATTTTCGTGAACCAGCGCCATGGACCGAACGCGGTTACGACTATCTGCAAACAGTGCCGACGTGATGGGATCGGTGATCCGCGAAGCCTGCAGGTTGAGAAGGCTGCTGATGAGTTGCAAGTTGTTCTTGACGCGATGATGCACTTCCTTGAGCAGCGCTTCCTTTTCGCTCAATGAGGCTTCCAGCCGCTCACGCGCGGCATTTCCGCTGGTGATATCCATCATGGCACGCCGCAGTTCGAGCTGGGTCATGATCTGTCGCGCCAGCGCCTGTAGCGTGAAGCGCTGGCGCTCGGAGAGGCCATCCGGGCGTGGCGCGTGATCCAGCACGCAGACCGTGCCGATGGGCAAACCATTTTGCGTTTCCAGCAACGCCCCGGCATAGAAGCGCAGCTTGGGGCCGCCGCTGACCAATGGATTGTCCTGGAAGCGCGTATCCGATGACAGATCGGGTACGACAAACAGATCGGTCTGACGTATCGCCTGCGCGCATATCGAATGATCGAGCGGCAATTCAGGGTCACCATGCGCGATGCCGGTGAGCGTCCAGTGACGACCACCGTCGATCAGATTGATGGCGGCGATCGGCGCATTGCAAATATCCGAGGCGATCTGCACGAAATCCTCGAAATCCGCATCGGATGAGGAATCGAGAATGTCATATCGATGCAAGGCCGCGATTCGATCGCGTTCATTCCACATGTCAGCCACTTATGCATTAGCCACTTATCGGTATCGTTCCGAACCATCACGCCAAAGCTGGGTCTGATCGCGGGCGAGCGCTCAACCTATTCTGTGACGGTGCAAATTGAAACCGCGCCCGCGCAGCCAGCAGCGCGCCCGGTTACCACCCATATTTGAGCTCCAGCCCGAGATAGTTGCTATCATGGCCACCGGCATTCCGCACCGTATCGCCGATCTTATAGTGTACGGCCTCGACTGCCCCGCTCAGATTCGCATTGAAGACGTAGTCGGCGCGCAATTGCGAATACACGCCGGTCCAGCGACTGCCCAACCCGGCCGTGCCGGCGACGGCAACGTTGGGCTGGACATAAACGGCATCGGCAACTGTCTGGCGCCATTGTAGGCCGACGCCGGCGGTCACCGTCAGATTGGCGATCGGCTTGACCGTCACTGTCGGTTTGAGATGGATCAGGTTCGCGTAGCCCGTATAGCCCCCCAGCGAAAAATAGTAGCCGTTCGGGAATAGCGGATTGAAGGTGCCGATGGTGTTGTCGCCCGCGCGACCGTCACCCGACGCAGCATCCGCCTGCAGGCCGATCCTGGGCGTCCAGGCGACGTCTGAAAACGTGTAGCCCATGCGGCCGCCCAAGGCCCAGGCATCGATATCCTTCGGGCCGACATGCCCGGTCTGGCCCATGGCCTCGAGATCCCAATCGAATCCGTTGGCATTGCCGGCAAAGCGCATGTCGAAGACGTGACGGGTCTCGTCGCCAAGCGCATCGAGATAGCGGGCGGACGATCGCTCGAACAGCGAATAATAGCCCGACAGCTCATTGTCGCCGAACACCTTGCGTTCGATACGCGCAGTGCTGAATCGGAAGTTCTGGCCGGAGAAATCGTCGAACACATCACCGAAGCGATATTGCACGGGCTGGCTGACGAAACCGATGAAGCGCCACAGCCCGGTTTCGTAATTCGCCCAGACGGCATCGAAGGATTGCCGCACATTCGGCCCGTCGCGCGACGACACGAAGCGCTGCAGATCGAAGGCAAAGTCCTGGCGGCCGACCCGAGCCTTGAAGATGCCATCACCCAGCGCCCCGCTATAGGCAATGAACGCCAACCGCAAATCGAGCTGATTCTGATCGACAGGCGAAATGCTCGCTTTGTCGATGGTGCGAACATCTTCGAGTTGGGTGAATATCTGCCAGTTCTCGTTCAGGCGAATATCGACATGCATCTGCAGCCGCTGCAGCAGATAGGAATCACCGCGCATATTGCCGATGCCAAAATTCGGCGCATCGTTGAACTCGAACCGCTCACGCACATTGGCCCCGAGCGAAACATAGCTTTTCGGATCGGTGACAAAGAGCGGGATGTATTTCAGCGCGTCGAACGGCTCTGTCCGCAGCGCCGGATTGGCGAGCGCGGACCAGTCCTCCTGCCAGCGATTGGTGAGAATTTTGGGGCGCGCCGGCGCCGTGGCGACATCGTCGGCAGCTGCCGAAGATGGCATTGTTGCGATCGTGCAGAGTCCCAGCGCGATCGCCGCTGCGACGGCTTTATTTGCCGAGAGCGGAATGAATCTCGGCAACATAGCCTCCAGGAAATTTCACCAGCGCCGCACGACGTGCATCTGCCACATAGGGTTCGACGAGCACGGCGGCGCCGGCCGTTTTCGCCTTGGCCAACGTCTCGTCGAGCGACGGCACTTCATAGCCCGTCAGCTCGTGGCCATAGGGATAAGGCAGCACACCATCCGTGACCAGCACGGTGATCTTGCCGAATTTCGAGGCGATGCGAATGCGGCGATAGCTGTCATTGGGGCGGCCGATCTCGACGCCCGGCGCCTTGGCCGTGTCGGAGACGACATTGCCCTTCGAGAACGCAACAAAGCTCTTCACGAATTTATCAGCCCGGCTCGCCGGCAGATAGACACGGTTCTCCGGGACCGTCTGCAGCTCCGGATAGGACGGCGCCGTCGTGTGCCAGTAGAGCTGCATGTTGATCCCGCCCGGCCATTGCACCACGACGTCGCGTCCGATAGGATCCGGGAACGTCTTGACCAGCACATCGGCGCCCGCGCTCTGCGCTGCTTTCACTGCGGCGTCGATATCGGTGACGAGATAGCCGGTCCGTTCGTGCCCGAACGGATACGGAATCGGCGTCTTGAAGCCGAACACCGAGACCGAGCCCGCCGGCGTGAGCAGAAGCTGCGACGTCGTACTGCTTGGCGTCGGCGTCACCGTCGCGACCACCTGTTTGGTGCTCCTGCCGCCAAAGGTGGCAAGGAAGCTTTCGACGAAACGATCGACCTCATCCGGCGCCACATAGATATGGGTCGTGTCATATTGCGCGCCAACGGCAAAGCCGATCTTCGCGGTTGCCTCACGCGACCACGCGACGTGTGGCGTCACCGATAGAAGCGTGACGCAGATGGCGGTAGCAGTGAGATTGAACGAACGCATTCCGATAGTCCTTGTGGAGATTAGTGCGGGGTCACCGGCTCGGGCTTCAACAGCGGATTTTTCAGATCCAGCGTAAGGAAATGCCGGACCACGGGTCCATCGGGACCGATGTGGTATTGCGTCGTCTCACGCTGCACATCGGCGTCCGCCTTGGACACCCGGTGATGCTGCCGCAGATGCTCTGCCCAGGATTCCACCATGAACCATTCGACGATCTTTTCAGGATCTGCCGCATCCTCGGTAATGCCCCAGCCATAGGCACCATCGCGGCGCCGCGCTTCGGAGAGGCGCTTGAGGCCAGTGAAGAACGGCACCCGGTTTTCGCGCGCGATCCGGTATTCGATCAGGATCAGCACGGGGCCGCGATCATGCTCGACGTCGTCGGAGGTGAGCGGCTCCGGCCAGTAGTTGGACGGCGCCAGATCGGCTTCTCCGGTTGGCAGCTTCACCCGGTGCATGATGAGGGCGGCGATCGACAGACCGCAGGCGCTGACCAGCAGCGTCGCGGGCAGGTCCAGTGCTTGCGCGACCGCACCCCACCCAAGACTACCCGCGGCCATCGCGCCGTTGAACACCATCAGATAGACGGCGAGACCACGTCCGCGTACCCAGTTTGGCAGCACCGCCTGAGCCACGCCGCTGAACGTCGTCAGCGCCGTGATCCAGGCTGCGCCCAGCAACAACAGAACCGGCAGAGCCAACCATTTCGGTGGCGCGAAGGACAGCACGGCCATCACGGCCGCCGACAACAGCGCAGCAAGCAGCAGCAGCGCATCGGAATCGAGTTTGGCGCGTAGCCGCGGCAGGATCAGCGCGCCACCGATGGCACCTGCGCCGACGGCACCCAGCAATACGCCGTAGAAGCCAGCGTCGCCGCCGAGCAGATTGCGCGCCACCAAAGGCAGCAGCGCCCAGATCGAGCTGGAGAACGCGAAGAAGATCGCGGCGCGCAACAGCACGACATGCAATTCGCGGCTGGAGCGGGTGTAGCGCAGGCCCGCCCGGAACGCGCCGAAGAATTTTTCCGACAACGCGTCGTTCTCGGCCTTCGCCCGCGGCCACCACAGCAATGCGGCGATGACGAACATGTAGCTGATCACGTCCGCGCTATACGTCACGGCTGCGCCGAACGTCGCGAGCAGAATGCCGCCGGCGGCAGGACCGATCGAGCGCGAGACGTTGATGCCCAGCGAATTCAGCGCCACCGCGCTCTTGATGTCCTGACGCGGCACGAGTTCGGGCACGATCGCCTGCCATGTCGGCCCGACGAGCGCAGCGCCGATGCCGCCGATGAAGGTCAGACCGATCAGCAGGTTGACGGTCAGTAACCCGTAATAAGACAGCATCATCAGCGTGGCGCTGACCGAAGCGAGCAATACCTGGACCGCGATCAGGAATTTCCGGCGATCGAGAATATCCGACAGCACGCCGGCTGGAATCGCAAACAAAAAGATCGGCAACGTGCCTGCGGCCTGGATCATGGTGACCGCCGCCGGTGCAGCGGACAGGTCAGTGACCAGCCAGGAGCTCGCGACATCGCGCATGAAGCTGCCGGTATTGCCCATGACCGTGGCAACCCAGATCACCGCGAAGACGGATTGGCGGAATGGCGCGAAAGCGCTGGTTGCCTTGGCGGCGTCGCTCATGGTCTTGCCTTGTTGAGATCATGCCATGCAACGAGCAGAAAGCCGCCGCACAGGCCGATATGTTCGAAAAACGAGTTGGCGCTCATGAAGCGTTCCGGCGGAGTCAGTTCCCAGAACCGGTTCGCCAGAAACGTCGCCATCAGCGTGAAGCCCGCTAGCGACAGTGCGCCGAGCCAGCGCAACACGCCACCGAGAATCAGAAGCGATGCCACCAGTTCGAGCCCGATCGTCGCCAATGCGAAGGGCGCCGCCGGCTGCAATCCGAAATGGTTCATCTCGGCAATCGCGGCGGGAAGGTCGAACGCCTTGACCAGTCCGCCCTGCAGATAGGCCGCGCAGAGACACAGCAATGCCAGCCAGTGCACGATGGGCGCGCCGATTATGCGACGGGCAAGATTCACCATCATACCGCCCAGCAAGCGCAGCCGAGCGCGCCCCAGAAGCTCTTGAGATCGGCGATCGGCAATCTGCTGGACCACGCCGTGGCGTGATCGTGGCCATGCACGCCGCAGGAGTTAGCGCAGCCGCAGCTCATCGCCATCTTCTGAGCGACCACCTGTCCATTCGCATCCGGCGCCGCCCATGCACCATAACCGCCAAAAGTGCGCACCGGCGACCAGTCCGGCATGGCTGGCGGCGGCGCATTGTCATCAAGCTTGGCGAAATCGCCGACGCCATAGACGACCTTGCCGCCAACGATGGTCAGAACGGCGCTGGTATCGGCAATTTCATTCTCTGCGCAGGAGAAGAAATCACGATCGGGCACGACGATATCGGCGAGCTGGCCGACCTGGATGCGCCCCTTCTTGCCCTCTTCATTGGAGAACCACGTCACGTTCTCGGTCCACATGCGCAATGCCGTCTCGCGATCGAGACAGTTGCGCTGCGGGTAGAGCTGCATGCCACCGACGGTGCGGCCGGTCACCAGCCATGACAGCGACACCCAAGGATTATAGGACGCCACGCGCGTCGCGTCGGTGCCGGCAGAGACCTTGACGCCCTTGGCCAGCATCTTCGAGACCGGCGGCGTGGCTTCGGCAGCGCCATGGCCGTAACGCTCGACGAAATACTCGCCCTGATAGGCCATGCGATGCTGCACAGCGATGCCGCCGCCAAGGGCCGCAATGCGATCGATGGACTGATCGGAGATCGTCTCGGCGTGATCGAAGAACCAGTTGAGGCCTTCGAGCGGCATGTCCTGATTGACGCGCTCGAACACATCCAGCGCGCGGCTGATGGTTTCGTCATAGGTCGCATGCATGCGCCATGGCCATTTGTTCTGCACGAGGACGCGGACGACTTCTTCGAGTTCGCCTTCCATCTCCGGCTCCATATCCGGGCGCGGCTGGCGGAAATCCTCGAAATCGGCGGCAGAGAACACCAGCATCTCGCCGGCGCCGTTATGGCGGAAATAATCGTCGCCCTGCTTGTATTTGGAGGTCTTCGTCCAGTTCAGGAAGTCGTCCTTCTCGCCCTTCGGCTTTTGCGTGAAGAGATTGTAGGCCAGACGGATGGTGAGTTGATTCTCGTCATGCAGCTTCTGAATGACGGCGTAATCATCGGGATAATTCTGGAAGCCACCACCGGCATCGATGGCGCCGGTGACGCCAAGACGATTCAGCTCGCGCATGAAGTGGCGCGTCGAATTGACCTGATAGTCGAACGGCAGTTTCGGCCCCTTGGCCAGCGTCGCATAAAGAATGCCGGCATTGGGCTTGGCGAGCAGCATGCCGTTCGGATTGCCGTTGGCATCGCGGATGATCTCGCCACCCGGAGGATTCGGCGTGTCCTTGGTGTAACCAACGGCGCGCAAGGCAGCGCCATTGAGCAGCGCGCGATCATAGAGATGCAGCAGGAACACCGGCGTATCCGGCGCCACAGCATTGAGCTCGTCGATGGTCGGCAGCCGCTTCTCGACGAATTGATGTTCGGTGAAGCCACCGACCACGCGCACCCATTGCGGCGGCGGCGTGATGGCGACCTGACGCTTCAGCATGTTCATGGCGTCGGACAGCGAGCGTACGCCATCCCAGCGCAGCTCCATGTTGAAATTCAGACCGCCGCGGATGATGTGCAGATGGTTGTCGATCAGGCCGGGCAGCACGCGCTTGCCCTTGAGATCGACGATCTTCGTCTTGGGACCCGCCAATGGCAGAATCTCGCCGTCGTGCCCGACATGGGTGAAGCGACCGTCCTTGATGGCGACTGCATTCGCGACCGGATTGGAGCGATCAAGCGTCGTGAACAAGCCGCGGTGAAGAATGAGATCGGGGGTCTGCGGCTCGGTCATGGAGTGCTCCTTGAGTGCGGGAATATCGAAGTCATCGTAACGGGGGGCTGTACTATCCGTCGGCAGGCGGCTGCGGCGTCTTATCGGCAGCGATGCGCGCATCGGAGCGCTGGCCTTTCGGCAGATGGCCGAACATGTGCGGCTTGACCTGATCGATCCACGAATAAATCACCGGCTCTTTCTGCCAGAGGCTCCGCACCAGCGGCGGCAACTGCTCGCCGACCAGAATGCCGAGCAGACCGACCAGCGCCACCACCGGTGGCGCTGGAGAGCGCACATTGATCAGACTGTAGATGACGCCAACCAACAGGCCCGCGCCCAGCGAGATCATGTGCGCTTTCATGTCATTGTCCTGTTTTGAGTAACGTGGCGGCTTACTTGGCCGGACCGCCTTCAGAGGCGTGCTCGCCCAGTGCCCACTTCGAGAAGCGGATCTGGATGCCGTAAGGCGAATGCGCCTTCTGGATGTCCATCATGCCGTCATACGTCTCGCTGCGGGCCCAATCCTGCTGCAGCTCATAGGCATATTGCGACGACGTGATCGGCACCGCGCCGGCCTGGATCGCACGCTGCATCGAACGCTCGTGCGCCTCGGGCGAAAGATCGCCGCAGGCATCGGCGGCGATATAGATCTCATAGCCTTCGCGCAGCATGTCGAGAGTCGGGAAGATCACGCAGGCTTCGGTCCAGAGACCGGCGATCACGAACTTCTTGCGGCCAGTGGCGGCAACGGCCTTGCGAAAGTTCGGATCGAGCCACGAGTTCATCGAGGTACGATCGATGATGTCGTGGTTCGGAAACAGCTCGGTGACTTCCGGAATGAACGGACCGGAGAACGAGTCCTTCGCGACAGTCGTGAGCACGGTCGGAATGTTGAAGAGTTTTGCAGCCTTGGCCAGGATCTGCACATTGTTCATCGTCACCAGACGGTCGTGCGACTGCACGCCTTGGAACATCGCCGGCTGATAATCGATCAACGCAATGGCACTGTTCTGCGGCGTGAGCATCTCTAGGAACGACATCGTTAAATTCTCCGTGGAAGGTTGTGACGACTGCAAGACCGCTCGCAGTGCTGCGGCTGTGATGTGAGCTGCTGGGCAATGATTGTCGTTGGCGACCAACGGGCCCGCAGACCACGAAGCCGCGCGGCTAGGTGCACCCAAGCCAAGGGCGGCGTCTTGTCGGGAAGTCACTGGCTTTGAATGATCGGCCACCGCGGGCCATGCCACGCGATTTGCCGCAGCCGGAGTTCTTTGCCGAACTCCGCAGCTCGATATCTCGCAATCGAACTGTCGTGGTCCGCACCTGCGTGGACCTTATTGGCAGAATTGCCCGTCAGGCGGAGGAGGGCGCTGATCCAATGGCGCTTTCAGACAGCAGCTTGAAGGGCGATTTTTCGCCATGAGCTGCTATCTCCAAAATTTGCTACAGCGATGAAGCCCTGATTTCAGTCACCGAGAAAAGCGGACAACTCGGCGAGGGTTTCTTCAGGGTTTTCTTCTTGAAGCGTGTGCCCGCAATCGAACGCCCGGCCCGAGACATTGGTCGCCTTTTCGCGCCACGTCTCCAGCACGTCGTACAGCGCGCCAACGGTCCCCTTGCCGCCCCAGATCGCCAATAGCGGACAGTCGATGCGCTGCTCCGCATCAGATGCATCGTGCTCCAGATCAATTGTCGCCGCCGCCCGATAATCTTCACAGATAGCATGGCGCGTGGCCGGATCGCGATAGCAGCGCAGATATTCCTCGAACGCTTCCGGCTCGGTTGCGCCGGGCGTCTTGGTCTGGCCATCGATATGGGTGCGCAGAAAGAATTCCGGGTCGGCGCCGATCATCCGTTCCGGCAGTGGCGCCGGCTGAATGAGAAAGAACCACCAGAAGTAACGGGTCGCAAATTCCTTGTCGGTGCGGGCATACATGGTCGCGGTCGGCGCAATATCGATGACGGCGACTTTGGAAACCGCTGCCGGATGATCACGCACCAATCGGTGCGCAACGCGTCCGCCGCGATCATGCCCGACGAGGCTAAACCGTGAATGACCGAGCGCGCGCATCACCTCGACCTGATCGAGCGCCATGCTGCGCTTCGAATAGGCGGCGTGATCGGGTCCACCATCCGGCTTGCTGCTGTCGCCATAGCCTCGCAGGTCGGTCGCAACCACGGTGAAACGCCTTGCCAGTCCCGGCGCGATCTTGCGCCAGGTGACGTGCGTCTGTGGGTGGCCGTGCAACAACAGGAGCGGCGGCCCCTCGCCGCCAACCGCTGCCCGGATCGTGATCCCGCTCGGCAATGCGACATCGATCAGGCGGAAGCCTGCCAGAAATGGCGAGCTACCGCGTTCCACAATGGCGGCTTCGTGTTCGGGGACAGTCGGATGGGCCATGGAGTGCTACCGCAGTTCAGTTTGGAGAGAGCCAGGGGTGATCTTCCCAGTGGCGCGTCTGGAATTTTCGTATCTCGCCGGCCTGACCGAGCGTCACGCCCACGGCATCCAGCCCCTGCAACAAGGCGGCCTTGCGCAACGGATCGATTGCAAACCGGATCGTCTCGCCGCTCGCATCGAGAGTCAAACGCTCCGACTCCAGATCGATCGTCATGCCGTTCGTCTCGGGTCGCCCGATCACGTCGGCAATGTGAGCGATGGTGTCGCGATCCAGTGTAACGGTGAGCACGCCGTTGTTGCGACAGTTGTCGTCAAAAATGCCGGCGAAAGAGGTGCCGATCAGTGCCCGGATTCCCAGTTGGAACAGCCCCCATACGGCATGTTCGCGGCTGGAGCCGCAGCCGAAATTCGGTCCAACGACGAGGAAACGGGTATGCGCATAGCCGGGCTGGTTGAGTACGAAATCGGGATCCGGCTGCCCGTCGCGGAAGCGCAGCAGATTGAACACGCCGACATCGAGGCCCTTGCGATTGATACCCTTGAGGAAGGCCTTCGGCATGATGACATCGGTATCGATATTCGGCGCCAAGAAAGGTGCCGCCGGTCCCGTGACCCTGACGAACGTTTCCATGGATCAGCCCTCCTTTGAAAGGCTACGGACATCGACGATATGGCCCCGGACGGCTGCGGCCGCGACCATGGCGGGACTCATCAGATGGGTTCGGGCTCCAGTCCCCTGCCGTCCTTCAAAGTTGCGGTTGGTCGACGAGGCGCAACGGTCACCCGGAGCGAGGACATCGTCGTTCATCGCGAGGCACATGGAGCAGCCAGACTGACGCCATTCGAAACCCGCCGCACTGAATATCGCAGCAACACCTTCCGCCTCCGCCTGATCGCGCACCTTGGTCGAACCCGGTACAACGATCGCCCTGACGCCGGGCGCGATTTTACGGCCGGCCAGGATACGCGCCGCGTCGCGCAGATCCTCGATCCGGGAATTCGTACACGATCCGATAAAGGCATGACTGATCGGGATGGCATCAAGCGGCGTGCCGGCGCCCAGTCCCATATAGTCAAGCGCCCGCCTGGCGGCGCGCTCCCGGTTCGGATCGGTCTCGGTGGAGGGATCAGGAATGAGCGACGTCACGCTCGCGGCCTGATCCGGGCTTGTTCCCCAGGTTACCATGGGAGCGACCTCCGAGACGTCCAGCGCAAATTCGCGATCAAACACCGCATCCGCATCGCTGCGGAGGCCGGACATCCTGGTGACCATCGCGGACCACATCTCGCCTTTGGGGCTCCGCGGACGCCCCTCGATATAGGCAAAGACTTTCGCATCGGGAGCGATCACCGCGCCCCGGGCGCCTGCTTCCACGATCATGTTCGAGATCGTCATGCGCGCTTCCACGCTCATCGCGGCCACGGCGTCGCCGGCGAATTCGACCGCATGCCCTGCCGCGCCGTCAGCGCCGATGCGGCGAATGACCTCGATCACGCAATCCTTCGCCGTCACCCCCAGCCCCAGGTGTCCGGTCAAGGTGATCCGCATCGTCCTCAGCCTGCGATAGACCAGGGTCTGCGTCGCCAGATAGTGCTCGATATCGGATGTGCCGATACCAAAACCGAGCGCGCCGAGCGCCGCGTAGGAGGTCGTGTGGCTGTCGCCGGCGGCGACGACCATGCCGGGCAGCACCAGCCCCTGCTCCGGTGCCACCACATGCTCGATGCCTTGTCGCGGATCCAGAACGTCGAATATTTCGATGCCGAAATCCTTGGCGTTCTCGGCAAAATAGGCGACCTGTTGCGCTCCACCGGGATCGGACATTGCGGCGACACGCCGCTGCGCCGTCGGATTGACGTGATCGACGACCATCAAGGCCGCGTCCGGATTCCAGACCTTGCGCCCGGCTTCACGCAGCGCGGTGAAGGCCTGCGGACTGGTGTATTCGTTGAGGATGGTTCGATCGATGTAAAGCAGGACCTGCCGATCGCCGAGATCGCGGACCGTGTGGGTGTCGATGATCTTGTCATATAGGGTTCGGGACATAACCGTGCCGCTCAGCATGCTTTGCAACTGCGGATCCACCATCGGAGGCTCCCGCCGCGACATCCAATGCTGTATGAGAATATCGTTATGCCGTCGCGCTATAAGCAGGGTCTGCCGGAGACGGCACCCCATCGGATGGAGTGTTCGTGGAAATCGATTGGCTCAAGGATTTCCTAGAGGTCGCGGACAGCGGCAGTTTTTCGCGCGCAGCCGAGTCTCGCCACATCACACAGCCCGCATTGAGCCGCCGAATCCGTGCACTCGAGGAATGGGTCGGGGTCCAGCTGTTCTTTCGAACGACGCATCGTGTGACGCTATCGCCTGCCGGCGAGGCTTTCCGGCTCACCGCAGAAGAGGTCCTGAGGCGACTGGAGGCAGGGCGCTCGGAGGCGAAGGATCGGGCAAATACAGACATTGAAGAGCTACAATTCGCATCCACCAACGCGTTGGCGCTGACATTCTTCCCGGAATGGCTACAGCGGATCGAAGAAGCGCTTCCCTTCGTCGCCAATATTCAACTGGTCGCCAATCACTGGGACGCCTGCGAGCGATTCATGCTGCAGGGGCGCACGCAATTTCTTCTTGGTCATTATCATCCGGCGGCGGAGACCTTGCTCACGCCTGGTCACTTCGTCTCTCATCCGATCGGCCGGGACGTGCTGATACCAGTCGTCGCCAAACAGGCCCGGGCAGATGCAAGCTCCGCTTTCTCGGGCCTCCCCGGATCCGAAGAAGAGCCCGTGCCGTATCTGTCGTATCGCCCGGAATCGGGTATGGGCAGGATCATTTCGGCTGTGAGGAGCACCTCTGCGGACAAGGCGTGGTTGAAGCCGACATTCAACTCACATCTTGCAAAGCTGCTGGTGACCATGGCTCTCGATGGGCGAGGCATGGCCTGGCTGCCGGAAAGTCTGATCGGAGCCTCCCTTTCAAACGGCCAGCTTGTCAGGGCGGGCGCCGAAAAATGGGATATCCCGATCGAGATCCGCCTGTTCCGTGCCCGCGCACGGCTATCCACAACAGCAGAGCTCTTCTGGGGCGCCGTCACGAAGACCTAACTGTCGTGATTGAATGCCCTCTTCGCGCAGGAGCAGCCACTGACGATCTGTCAATGGTTCGCGGGAGTATTCGCGGAGGTAGCAATATGGCGCGCCATTCAGAATGAAACTACGAACTCGTATGTGATTGAATTAGCTATATAATTCTGATGAGGTCACAAAATTATTGCCCAGATATTGGCTCACACCTGCTTACGCTCAATCGATCGGGCAAGGCGGTCTTTAAGCGCATGAGTGAGCATCAGCCATAGTGGCTCGGCTTGTTCCGGATCGAAAAGCTCGTTTTCACCAAGGGGTCTGCTCTCCGCTGGCGGCATTTCAATTGGCACAAGGGTGCGGCCCGACTCCCGCCGAAGCATCTCAATGGCCGCGATCAATGATCCTTCGTTTTGAATGAGCGCCTCTGCCAGCGTCTCGACATCAATTTCCAAGTGCTCTGCAACAAGACCATTGCGGAATGCGGTGATTGCACGGGACATAGATTCGGTTTCAGAATCCCATGGGGCCGCTTCGACGGCGAGGTCGCATTCGGTATCGAAGCCCATCGACCGATTATTGAGGTTGGCCGACCCGATCCGCAGCAGCCGGCCGTCGACCACAAGCACCTTGGCATGGACATAGATCGGCGCGCCCTTTGTGGTTACGGGCCTGTAGATCCGGAAGCGGCTGTAATGGTCGGAATCCCGGAGATGGGCCAGCAGACGCTCGCGGGCCGCTCCCATGGCTCTTTCCTCGACCCATCCACGCGCTTGCAGCGGATTGATGACGACAATTTCCGGGCCGTCTGGCTCGCGCAGCCGTGCAGCAAGCGCCTCCCCGATACAGCGCGCGGCGAGATATTGCCCCTCGAAATAGATGGTGCGCCGGGCCGAAGCGATAGCAGCCAAATGCAAGGCTTCGATCTCCTTGATGGATTGGCGCCCCTCATACTCCGGCTCCGTCCGGGCGATCGCCACGTCTACGTCGCACAGCAGCGGAACTAATTCTTGTGGCCAAGGATCAAGTGTCGAAGCAGGGGGTGGCTCGATCTGCTCCTTGGTCGCCCGACGCCAGCGCTCGCGCGCAAGGCTGCCCAAGGCGGCGGCCGCCGACCCGTCCACTGCCATCGTGGCATCGTGAAACGCGCCGTAAGCGCGCCCCGACGGTCGGACACGGCGCGGATCGTGGTCATCGTGGTCGCTTGTGTCCCACCGGTCGTCTGTCATGTCGATGCCGCCGCAAAAAGCGAGCGCATCGTCGATCACGACGATTTTCTGGTGATGCGCAGCACCGGTCGGGTGAGCGTTGTCCAGTCTAAACTGGAAACGCTTGCTGGCCATCCAGTTCAGTAGAAAAAGCGGCGTCGTCCCGCGCACGAGCGTACCCACGAGGCCCAGATTCCATTGAAGCACCCGAACGCACAGTTCGGGCCGACGCTCGACGAGCGCGGACAGGAAGGGACCAAGCCGATCCGGCAATCCCGGGATTGTATTGTCCGGATCCAGCTTGATGCGCGTATCGAACTCCCAGCCGATAAACAGGACCGAATGTTGCGCACGCATCAGCGCGGCACGAATGAGCTTGAAATAGGACGCCGCATCGACAATGGGCGCGAGCCGCGACGCCCTCTCCACCCGCCAGCAGGTAAGCCCCGCTTGCAGGATCGGAGCGCCGTGAGGCGTGACGGGTGCAGCGTGTCGAACGTGATATTGCGACATACGATCCGGTGTGGTCATTGGCGGTCCTTTGCGTCTTTCTGCGATTGTTGGATAGCTGAAACGTCTTTAATAAGGAAAGCGGATTTCAGGACAGCGGGGCCGCCTGTTGAGTTTCCTGACCCGATAGCCGGCAAGTCCGGAGGAGCGTCTGCAAAAAGGAGCAGTTGCATTGGATTGGATCACGCAAGGCATCGAGCGGGGAGGGTACTTAGGCATCTTTCTACTGATGCTGATTGACAATTTGTTTCCCCCGATCCCCTCCGAGGTGATCATGCCGCTGGCCGGTTACGTCGCAGCGCGGGGCCAACTTACTTTTGTCGGGATTCTGCTTACTGGTGTGGCGGGATCGATCGCCGGCGCGCTGTTGCTTTACGCGATCGGACGATGGATCGGCGTTCACCCTATTCGGCGATTTGCCGCCAACCACGGCCGCTGGCTGACTTTAAGCCCTGCCGAGATTGATCGCGCCAGTGCCTGGTTCGCCCGTCATGGCTGGACTGCCGTTTTTGTCGGCCGGATGGTTCCAGGCGTTCGTTCTCTGATTTCGATACCGGCTGGGGTCGCGGGCATGCCTCTTGCGCCATTTCTCGCGGCCACGACGATGGGCACGGTTCTCTGGACCGGGCTGCTGGCGGCTGCTGGATATTTATTGGCCGAGAACTATCTGGCGGTGGGCAACTGGATCGAGCCGCTCAGCAATGGAATCGTTATCCTCGCGTTTGCTGTATACGTTTACAGGGTTGCAACGTTCAAAAAGCAGATTGACGAAGCCTGATTATTTCAATGCTGGTTCGTCACTGCGGCGACCAAAGTAGCGGGGGCTCACGTGAAACGTTTCCTGATTTTGGTCGCCGTCGCCTTGTTGGCGACCCTGCCGGCGGTGGTGTTCCGGTTGACCGGCCTGCGGCCGAGCCCCATTCTGGATGCGGGGGTGTTCGGATTTGCGATTCTTGCCGCCGGTTTCCTTCTGTCATGGGGCGCTGAAGCCGCCGAAAAGCACATTTCACAGGGGCTGATTCTTGCCGTCGTTGCCCTCGTGACGGTCCTGCCTGAATATGCCGTCGATCTGTATTACGCCTATCAGGCTGGTCGTGCAGGGCCGGAGTCGCAGTACGTGCACTATGCGGCCGCCAACATGACAGGCGCCAATCGTCTTTTGGTTGGCCTCGCGTGGCCATTGATGGTTCTCATGCACTGGCTTAAGGACCGGCATCGCTCGATCGACCTGGCGCCCGCAAACGCAGTCGAGGTCGGCTTCCTGTTGCTTGCAAGCCTTTACGCTTTCGTCATCCTGTTGAAGGGCAACATCAGCCTGATCGACTTTGCCGCGCTCGCTGCAATCTTCGGCGCTTATGTCTGGCGGGTGCGCAACCTGCCGAAGACCGACGACCCGAACGAAAAGGAAGAGCCGGGGCCGGCCGCTGCGTTGAACACGCTCTCTCCCAGAGGGCAATGGGCGGCAATGGGCGGGCTCGTGCTGATCGCGTGCGCGGTCATCCTCGCGGCCGCAGAGCCCTTTGCCGAAGCCATGGTCGGTACCGGCCGTGCCTTCGGAATCAACGAATTCCTGCTCATCCAGTGGCTGGCCCCGCTTGCCAGCGAGGCCCCGGCGGTGTCGGTGGCTGTGCTGTTCGTGCTGGCCAACCGTGCCGGCAACGGTCTCACGGCCATGATCAGCGATAAGATCAACCAGTGGACGCTGCTCGTCGGCATGCTGCCGCTTGCCATGAGTTTTGGCGCCGGGGCTATCTCCGCACTTCCGCTGGATGCACGGCAGAGCGAAGAGTTTTTCCTGACCGCCGCCCAATCCCTGTTCGGACTCGCGCTGCTCCTACGCCTGCGCCTCAGTGTTGGCTCGGCGCTGGCCCTCGTCAGTCTGTTCGCAATTCAGGTCACACTGGCGTTCGTCTTCAGAAACGACGAGGCGCGTACGATTATGACGCTGACATGGCTCGCATGGGTTTATCTTGCTCTGGCTGGCGTTCTATTCCTGATCAACGCGCGACGGCTGACCGGCATTCTCCGCAGTGCTTTTCTGTCATCTTCGCAGGCAATCGGCGCAGCGTCTTTGCCTGACAACGTACCGGCCGTCGATCAATCGTTTATCAAGGGACCCCAGTAAATGTCCTCGTCCGGTGGGCAAACAAAATCAAGTGATGCAGCCCGCCGAGGACGGAAGAGGACGAAAACCTTACTGCTCATTGCATTATTGGGTTTTCTTGTTTTCGGTATCGCCGCAGGCGCGTTGTATTATGGATTGCGGCCCACAACCCTCCGGATTGCTGTTGGGCCGCCGGGAAGTAATGACCACAAGGTCATCATGGCGATGAGCGAGGCCTTCGCCAGCGAAAGTAAAACCTTGAGGCTCGATATCATCACAACCCCAGGCACAACTGAAGCTCTTGCTCTGCTTGGCGCTGCAAAAGCTGATCTGGCGGTTGGTCGCGGCGACTTGGCAATGCCGCCAGACGCCCAGACAGTTGTGGTTCTACGTAAGAACTTCGTCGTGCTGTGGTCACCTTCCGGGCTTGGTAGCAAAAGCTCCAAAAAGAAGTCGACGCCAAAAATCAAGGAGATTGCCGATCTTGCGGGGCGCAGGGTTGGAGTGATCGGCAAGACCCCTGCGAACGCCGCGTTGCTGGAGGTCATCTTGCGCGCCTCCGGCGTCGACGCTGATAAGGTCATGGTTACTCAGTTTGGAATAGACCAAATCGAGGATATGGCGCGTGATCCCGCGATCGATGCCTTCATGGCGGTCGGTCCGCTCGATAGCAAAATAACGTCTGACGCGGTCGCTTCGACCGCCCGCGTGCGTGGTGAGCCAAAGTTCCTTGCAATCGATGCATCACAAGCCCTTGCCTTAAAGCACCCGCGCTACGAGTCCGAAGAAATTTTACCAAGCATCTTCAATGCGAATCCGGCTTGGCCGGAAGACAAAGTCGATACTATAAGCGTGAATCATTTGATCTTGGCACGGAAGGCTTTGGCCGAAACGACAGTAGCGGCTTTCTACCGTCAACAACTTGCACTGCGACAGACAATTGCACGGCAAGTACCCGGCGCAGCACAAATGACCAAGCCGGACACCGAGAAAGAAGCAGAACTGCCGATACACCGGGGGGCGGCAGCCATTATCGACGGGACTGAACGCACTTTCCTCGACCGATACGGCGACTATTTCTGGTTCGCGATTTTGCTGCTTTCAGGGATTGGTTCGAGCGTCGCCTGGCTACGCCAATATCTAAATCGCGACGAAAGGGACGAAATTACACGGCATCGTAATCGGATCTCGGCCGTTGTCTCTAGGGTTCAGACCGCAGAATCCGACGCAACGCTGCTCGCGATGCAGCGGGAGGTAGATGCTATCGTTGCGGAAGCGCTCGAATACTACGACAAAGGCATCATCGGAGAACAAGAATTGGCGCCGTTTGGATTGGTGCTCGATCTGTTCGATCATGCCGTGATCGAGAGGCGCGCGGAATTACAGGCTGCGCCTTCAAATCTATTAACGGTTCGCCGTTAAGGCCTCTGCCTGGTAAGGTTCATGTCTTTAGAAGCCGAATAGTGCGATAAATAATGATCGGGTATTGCCGCGAAAGGCGCTTGGGTAAGCTCCTTCGATACCGGCAAACCGACTACTAAAAATCGAAATGATGAAATCTTCGCTGGTTCAAGATTGTAGCTGCTGGTGTCTCGAATGGTGAGATCAGGCTCAATGATTAATAGGCAAGAGGATGAGAGGACATAACCAACGCAGCCTCAAACGTCGCTGACAGAATGCACAGCGATGATACGAGCAGCCTCAATCTGACATCGCCCCCAATTTGATCAGGTCATCGACGCTTTGAAAATATTAAAGCAGTGCCGCGACCATCTGGTATGACTGAGTGATCTCGCTCAGGCGGCTCATTTCAGCAGCACCGCGTGAGCAAAAAAGAGTAGCACTCGTGCAATAAATAACGATGCAGACTAATGTTTCAATTTACTGAGCTTATAAATATTTTCTATAAGCATGAATGATTCATCAGCAAAACAGACCGCTCGAAGGCAAGAAATAGAGCCCGGTTTTAACCGGGCTCATTCTTTACTTGTGCTTTTCACTCATCAAATGAGCTTCCTCAGTGTGCTTGTGAGCATCATGCGAATGCTGTTTGGCTTTGGCAGAGTGCTCTTTGCCTTTCGAGTGGTCACCTTTATCGTGATGCTCAGCGGCAGAATGATGAGCTTTGGCTGCATGTTCGTGATGCTCGGCGGCTTTCTTGTGCTGTTCTTTTGCCATGTCAGAAAGCTCCCTGAAAGATTTAGTAACAGCGAGGTCACGGGTTTGTCGTGCTAATGTTCCAGATTGATCGAGCTGTAACGAAGTTCCTCCAGCACTATGCGGTTCTTCTACCGGGGAGGCGCGCACCGCTGAAAGTCTGCACAGGCTACCCTAGTCTTTTGCAAACGCAGAAGATCGAGATGCCGACACAGAGACCGTCCATGCGCCACATTCGTGAAGTTTTGCGCCTGCACTACAGCGTCGGCAAGTTTAACACGCCGTTGCCCGCAGCCTCGGCTTGGCCCTAGGCACGGTCAGCAAGTACCTCAACCGCGCCGCCGCGCCGACCTGACCTGGCCGTTGCGGCCAGAGCTGGATGACGATGTCCGGCTCGAGAACCGCTTGTATCCGCCACCCTCTGATCGCCCAGCGAGCAACGTCCGCAGCCGTATTCCAACATCGGCACAACGCTCCAGCTCGCAGCCGATACGGTCGGCTCGAGACTGAGGCGGCCGACAACCTGTTCAAGGACCGCGTCGGTCTTCGCATGAGCCGTGAGCTGCGCGGTTACTTCGACGCGGCCGCTTTCCTCGAGATCGGTGCTGTCGAGCCGCCGCAGGCTGAGCTGGCCGTTGCTGGTGCACTGCAACAGCAGGGCGAGGATATGCGCCTGCTCCGGATTTCGGCAGACAACCCGGACGCGGTATGAAAGTCGGTTTCGACTTGCGCGATCGGTTGCCGGTTGATGATACGAACCAGCGGTCGCAGCGTTAGATTGACCAGAACGACAAATGCCGCCGCCGACGCTGCATGCAGCGGATGGCCGCTTCCCGCTAATAGCCCCACGGCCGCCGAGCACAACAAGGTGGCCGCAGTGTTGAGGCCGGAAACCTGAAGTCCTTTGCGGAACATGATCCGGCACCCAGAAAGCCCATCCCAGATACCACCTGGGCGGCTACCCGCGTCGGACTTCCATCGTCAGGAAACAAGCTTTCGAAGATCACAAAACTCGCCGCGCCGATCGCGACCAGTGTATTGGTCCGCAAGCCTGCCATCCGCTGACGCCACTGGCGTTCAAATCCGATGCAAGCTCTTGAGAGGGTGTCAATGCCAGGTCAGATCGCGGCGTAATAAATCGATACGTTCACGGTAACATGCCTGCTACATTTGCTGGCATTTTTGTGGGCGGTCCGGGGCCAGCCGTGCTTCGCAACGCTCTAGCCATCGCTTTCCTTTTGAAAATCGCGTAGCGCAAGATTTGGTTCGCCATCTGGAAAACTCCCATCATTCCCCACTGTCGCGCATTTTTGATTTGCAACATGATGATCCCCGATCGTCCGACGGCGACCATCATGCTTTGCGTCCATCGTCACGCCGATGCCCTTCCTGGGCGGCACAAGAGATCGGAGACGCTAGAGGCCCACGTTCACCCGTCGGAGTGGCGCGGCAGGGCGTCTTGGTTGTTCATGTCGCTCCCTTAACAATTTGGCCAGCGCCAGGCTGCGGGCGCGCGGTTGCACCGACGATGGGCGGACACCCGGCCCATCGCATCGTATTCGTCCAGTTTGCCCATCGACGGATCAACGTCGGGCCCGGCCTGTCAGTGGCATTCCAGCGGCCATAGCCATTGAACCAGTGACAAGCCAGCGCCGGGGAATTCCAACACTGGCACCCTCGGGCGGCGAAGACCCAAAGGGTTGTCATTGGTGGTCGGTATCGTTGAAAACGCCAGCCGCGCAACGCGATGTGCTGCGGCTGCAGGTGCCGAAACGATCCGCAGATCCTTCAAGGCGATGTTGTCCAGCATAGCATCCGCCAGGAGCCGCTTCAGGCGCGTGTTCTCGTCTTCCAGCGTCTTCAGCCGCCTGGCTTCAGACACGTCCATGCCGCCATACTTCTCTTTCCATTTGTAGATGCTGGCGTCGCTGACGCCGTGCTTGCGACACAGATCGGCAACGCTGATGCCTGCCTCATGCTCTTTCAAAATCCCGATGATCTGCTCTTCATTGAAGCGACCACGCTTCATTCTCTGGTCCTCATGTTGGGCCAGAGCTAACTTCAAACCGGATTAGGATCAGGGGGCAATGTCAGCCATATGGGTCAGCTATCAAGGTCTGACCGTGGTGCCAAAAAGTTGGTGGGAGATCAAAAAACTGCTGCGCGATACTTTTAGTGAACATGCGTTTAAGGCGCAAAGAGCTGGCTTATCTGGAAGCGAGTCGGCTACTCCTTGGACCACAAGTCACTCAGTTTTGTTACAGATTTGCTGGAACATAGCTGCTTTCGATTGATTTCCTAAATGTACCGTTTTAAGGAATGCCAAATATGAGAACCCTAGGACTTGTGGTATTCAGTGCTGCCGCTCTACTCGGTGGGACGGCGGCTAACGCGGGTAACTCGGTAAAAACTGAACGCTTTAGCGTAGGAACGAGCCAATCAACAGACTTCAGTTCGCAGCACCGCCGCCGCCATTATTCTCGCGGCTATGAGCGCTCGTATCGGAGTTATGGATACGCACCGCGTCGAGTTTACTATGCTCCGCAAACGTACTACGCCCCGCAAACGTACCACGCTCAGCCGTACTATGGGGGCGGGTATGGGTATGGTGGCGGATACGGCGGTGGTTATGGTCATGGAGGTCCGAGCATCAGCCTAGGCTTTGGTGGCGGCCACGGTGGAGGCGGTTTCGGGGGACACGGCTTCGGTGGAGGCGGACACCACGGTTGGTGATTCAAAACATTTGACTACGGCCAGCTGAGAGGAGCGATATGAACAAAATTACAATTTCGTTGTTAGTTAATGCTGTTGGCCTGGTCGTGAGCGCGGCCGAGGCCGCTCCGCTCACCCCTAGTATGTTGCGCGTCGATGGTTTGCTGCGCGTTCAGCTAATCTGTGACCAATATGGCAATTGCCGGGAACAGCATCGTGACCGACCTGCGGTCATTATTCAGGAGCCTCGGCGCCAACATCACGAGGAACGACCTCATGACCGTCCTGTGGTCATTGAACAGGATCCTGGACCGCGGCGCGAGTACTACGTCGATCGTCCTCAGCCACATGGACAGCCTGGGATCGGTATTCAGGTCCCGGGCGTAAGTTTAGGGGTCGGTGGTGGCGACCACGACCGTAGATAACCAAAAGCTCGCAGCAAGGCGGGCTTTTTTCTGACCGTGGCGGGCATTCTGCTCGCCTGCGCTCTACAAAACACGCCGGGCGATAAGTCCTCTGCGATTAAAGCTTGCATCGGTAAGCTGCGCCTTTTGATCAGGAGCTTGTTAAGCGTCGCGCTATGTTTGCCATCTCCGCTGCTGTAACCCTTATCAGCCCATCGTTAGCCACAGCAGTCGCAACAAGAACGTCCCTACCGACCGCCAACACCGGCGAGGCCTATCGCCTGGATGACTTACGAGAAATGCTATGCCATGAGCCGATCTGCCCCCTTTGAACTCGTCCTCCCTTCAGTATGGTTTTGGCCACGGAGGATTTGATCAATGGCGAGGAAGAGACATGCGGCGGAAGAGATCGTTTCAAAGCTTCGACAGGTCGATGTGAGGATCGCGCAGGGTCGGCAGGTAGCTGACTGTTCGCCGTCAGCCCCCCTGAGACAGATTGAATGGAGGATTTCTGGTTCATCGTAGCCTTAAGGAGCGAAGATGAGACAGAAATCCGGACCGGGCAAAGTGCCCGCAGAGCAAGTGCTGAAGGACATCTGACGCCAGACGCGTTGGCAGTATTCGGCGGAGGAGAAGATCCGCATTGTGCTGGAGGGACTACGCGGCGAGGAGAACATATCCGAACTGTGCCGCCGCGAGGGCATTGCCGCATCGATGTATTACGGATGGTCCAAGGAATTCCTGCAGGCAGGCAAGCGCCGACTGGCGGGCGATACGGCCCGTGCAGCGACGCCTGGCGAGGTGAAGGATCCGGCCCAACCAGAATTTGGCGCCCTCGGTCTGCTCGATCCATAGGCCCAAAATATCCTTGGTGCCGTTGGGCATGACGCCAAGTGCGATATAGACGGTTTTGTTGCGCACGAATGTCATTCGGCTTGCAATATTGCCCCCCTAAGCCAGGGGATCGGCGTCCAAAATTGACCACGTACAGGTTGATCTGTTGCTCTGCCCGCTTTGTCATGAAGCGGGTGGTCGGGGATGCTGCACGCCAGCGTCGGGCTGGGAGAAGGGCCAGGTCGAGAACCAGGTCGGGCTTGTCCGTGAACGCTTCTCCACGACGCGACTGTGGTTCAAAATTATCGACGAGTTGAATGCCTGGCTGCTGGACAAGTGCATCGCCTACGCCAAGGCGCACCGGCATCCAGAGCTGGCCGAACAGACGGTCTGGGAGGTGTTCGAAGCCAAGCGACCGAAGCTCATTCCCTATGTCGGCCGGTTCGACGGATTCAACGCGGTGCCGGCATCGGTCTCGAAGACCTGCCTGGTGCGCTTCGACAACAACAAGTACTCGGTCACGGCCAGCGCTGTCGGGCGGCCTATCGAGGTCCATGCCTATGCCGACCGCATCGTGATCCGCCAGGACGGACCGCATCGTTGCCGAGCATGCTCGCTCGTTCGGCCACGGCGATACCGTCTATGATCCCTGGTATTACGTGCCGGTCGTGGCTCGCAAGCCCGGCGCCTTGGGCACGGCGCTCCTTTCAAGCACTGGGTACTGCCGGCAGCGATTGAACGTGTACGGCGTAGCTCGCCGGTGCCGACGATGGCAACCGGCAGATGGTCGACATCCTCAACGCGGTTCTGACCGAAGGTCTGCCGGCCGTCGAGGCGGCTTGTGCCGAGGCGATCGCTCATGGCGTTCATTCCGCCGATGTCGTGCTCAACATCCTGCCCGCCAGCGTGATCCTGCGCCGCCGGCCAACATCGCCACACCAACTTCGCTGACAATGCGTCACGCGCCGATCGCTGACTGTGCCCGTTACAACAACCTCAGGAGAACCATCTGATGGAACGTACTCAACTGTTCGACCTCATGGGCGAGCTCAAGCTCTACGGCATGAGGGCCGCCTTCGACGAGTTCATGGCGACCGCTGTCAAACGCCAGCACGAACCTCAACGCATTGTCGGCGACCTGCTCAATGCCGAGATCAACGAGAAGCAGGCCCGCTCGATCAAGTACCAGCTCACCATCGCCAAACTGCCGCTTGCCAAGGATCTTGAGGACTTCCAGTTCGAAGGCACACCCATCACCCAGACGCTGGTCAATGATCTCGCCGGCGGCGGCTTCATCGCCCAGCAACGTAACGCCGTCCTGGTCGGCGGTACCGGCACCGGCAAAACACATTTGGCCATCGCAATCGCCAGAAGCTGCATCCGATCTGGTGCCCGCAGCCGCTTCTACAACGTGGTCGACCTCGTCAACCGCCTGGAGATCGAGACCCGCAATGGACGGCAGGGTCGCATCGCCGAGCATCTGACCCGGATGGACTTCATCGTCCTCGACGCGCGTACTCGATTGCCGGCTGTACGATCATTCCGAAAACAATTACTGCAACCGCGAGACCGAAACCCCAGATCATGGTCGATTTCAACCGGCGTCGACCGATGCCGATCGGCTTGAGATTTCGGCCTCGATGAACGTCCAGACGAGCGCGGCGCATGCCAGTATCGACACGAAGCGGTATCGGCACCGGCGCAACGAGAAGGCCGAGCAATAGCGCTATGCCAAGGCATCGCGTTGGCGTGCGGCTTAACAAGGCGATACCAGTAATCACAGAATTTGCTCGCGCGTGAGCTTGCGGCCGAGAAACTCGCGCATATAGGCGGCAATCTCGACATGATGGGTTTCAAGCGCGAAGTGGCCCGTGTCCACGAAACGTATCTCGGCGTCGGGCAGATCCTGCCGGTAAGCTTCCGCTCCAGCGGGAGTGAACGCAGGATCGTGACGCCCCCAGACCGCAAGAAGCGGGGGGCGGTATGCGCGGAAGTAACGATGGAATGCAGGATATGCTTCAATGTTGCTGCGGTAATCGAGGATCAGATCGAGCTGAATCTCCTCTACGCCAGGCCGCGACATGTAAGCGATGTCGAGTTCGTATCCGTCGGGCGAAGCAGCTCTGGATCTGCACCGGTGCCGTATTGCCAAGCCCGGATCATCCCCGAGGACAGCGAAGCACGGCATGATTCGCGATTGACCGGATTGGGATCGCGCCAATAGGCTTGCCACGGACCCCATTCGTCGCTGAACCCCTCCAGATATGCGTTGCCGTTCTGCGAAATGATCGCGGTGATCCGTTCTGGATGCTTCACGGCAAGGCGCAGCCCGACAGGGGCGCCATAATCGAAGATGTAAATGGCAAAGCGGTCCAACCCGATTGCGTCCACGAAGCCGTCGACCACGTTGGCCAGTGCATCGAAGCTGTACGTAAAGTCGCCCCGCGCCGGCGAACGGGTCTGACCGAAGCCAGGTAAGTCGGGTGCGATTACCCGATAATCGTCTGCCAGCGCCGGGATCAGATCGCGGAACATGTGGCTGGCAGACGGAAAGCCATGAAGCAGAAGAATGGTTGGCGCATCAACTTGTCCAGCCTCGCGGTAAAAGACATCGACGTTGCCTACCGGCTGACGCTTGTATTGGACGGCTGCCATGACGACTCCTTGCACTTCGCGATCCGCGCATCGCTGCAGGTGTCGATTGAACGCGGCAGATTGCGGCAACATGGTGTAGCCGCGCGCCGTTGCTCAATCCGCCCCAGGGACCCTTGCGATCACTTTTACCTCAGAATCGAAACTGCGTAAGGTCTTCGATATAGAAGTGCAAGACCGGCCCCGCCCCTTTTGTCGGATGAGATCGCGCAGGATTGGCGTGTCGATCACCGTCTCCTGCCGCATCGTGTCGAGAATGTTCTGACCCGTAAAGGTCAGGCTCAGGCGTTGATCAATCTTGCGACGACAGCCGACGTTCACCTGCCCGCTGGACTGGCGATGTCCCTGCGCGATCAGCTGCGGGCTAGAAAAGTTGACGTTGAATTGAACGACGTCCTTGGCTGACGGCTGCCATGTCAGGCTTGCACGTGCCGTGCCTGTCGTACCTGAACGTCGCTGTGCCACGCCCGCCTGGCGGGGATCGATCTGGTTCCACAGGCAGCCGCCGGAGGCATTATAGGTCAGTTTTTCGCCACTCTCCCGCTCGCCACCATTCCACTCCAACCCGCTCGCCGGTCGCCAGGTTGGCGCGGGTGTTCAGAAACACGTTGCCGCCGATGTCCTGCACCACGTCAGTGACCCCGTCGCGCGACGTGCGGTAGTAGGCGGCGAGCGAGTATAAAGACACACCCTTGCGCCGCTGCCATGACGCCTCGAACAAGTCGGTCACCTCCGGCTGCAGCAAGGGATTGACGCGCCGAAGGTTTAGCGGGTCGTTATAGATGGTGTAGGGGTTCAAATCCTGCGCGGAAGGGCGCTGGATGCGCCCGCTGTAGCTCGCCCGGAGCTTCTCGCCTGTGCTCAACTCGTAATCGATGTGCGCGGTCGGGTAGACCCGGAAATAGTCGCGCTGGATACCCACCGCTTCGGTTCGCTGGTCGATGTTGAGTTCCACCTGCTCGGCGCGCAGCCAATCTGCGTCTCCCATCTCCCCAGGTCTTCTTAGAAGGTGCCGTAGACGGCGTGTACGGTCTGACCGAAGTCAAAGCGGTGGGTGAGCGAGGGCACGGGCACGAGCGCGTCAAGGCTCGCGCCGCGTGCGGCGCGGAAGTCGAAATCGCTCGTGGCGAAGTCACCATCGTAGCCGAGATTCAGCGACCCATCGGTGCCGAGCGGGCGCTTGTAATCGATGCGACCGTCAACTCTGGTCCGCTTGGTGTCGGTCGCGATCTGCTCAAAGCTGGTTTGCGCCGACGCAATTTCGGTCAAGCCGTCGATCCAGCGTCGCTGGCGAATCTTGTCGACGTCCAGGTCTACCACCAGTTCGTGGCCTCGCCCCGGCAGCGTTCGCCGCCAAGAGGTTCGCGAGCCAAGGCTGCGCAGGCTGATATTCGTCTTCGCCTTCCGGTCGAAAGTCGCGCTGGGCAGATCGCTTACAGATCGAACGACGGGCTCGGTACCCCGATTGCCCCCACGGTAACTAAGGTCGCCGGCCAGCCTGCTCTTCGGACTGATGCTGTACTCGGCGCCGAAGCGAGCGCTGTGCATCCGCATGGACGTTTCGTCATCGGTCGCTTGGCGCGTGCGGACAGTGGTTCCAGTCGCGGGATCAATGCGCTCGCGCTCCGTGGCCGCGTCCGCCTTGCCGCGGAAGCGGCGGTAGGAGAGGTCGCTGGTAACCGTCAGCTTCTTGCCCGTGAGAGCGCCATTGGCCGCCCCGGTGCGGCGGCCGAGCTGGCCGGCGGCAGCGCTAACGGTGCCGTAGCGCGCGCCTTGCCGAACCCGCTTGGTGACCAGATTGATGACGCCGCCCGAACCTTCCGGACTCATTGAAGCGGAGGGATTGTTGATGATCTCTACCCGCTCTATCTGGCCGGCCGTTATCGACTGAAGCGCGTCGGCCCGCGCCTCGCCGTTCAGCGCGGCGGAGGGGCATCCGTCGATCATGATCGTGACTCCGGGGTCCCCGCGCAGGCTTTATGTCGACGTCAACGCCTGGCGCGGCACGCAGCGCATCGGCGAGCGTCCCGTTCTGCACATTGAGGTCGTTCGCGACGCTGAAACTCAGCCGGTCGGTGGAGGCGACCACGTCCGACCAAGCACCGGTGACGACAATCTCGTCCCGCTGAGCCGCCGGCCGTTCATCCGCGGATGGCGGGGTGGGTTGATGCTGTTGCCGTGAAGCCGATTGGAGCATTAGCGCCAACACCGAAGCGGTGTCGCTAGGATGACGGTCATGATTTATCTTTTCGGCTGATCTCGCGTTGGCTAAACTACGCATCGACCAGTTGACTGCCGATGTCGGGCTGACCCGTGGTGCCTTGTACCATCATTTCGGCAGCAAACGCGGGCTGATGGAGGCGGTAGTTGAGCAGATCGACACCGAGATGGCTGCGCGTCTTCGTGACGACCTGAAAGACGCAACTGATCGGCGCCAAGCGCTACTTGACGAAGGGGTTGCATACATAAGGCTTGCGCTCGAACATCAATTTTAGCGGATCGTCCTGCTTGACGGTCCGGCGGTTTTCGGCCCACCCATGCATTGGCCAAGCCAGAACACGTGCCTTGCAGAAACGATCGAACGAATTCAGCATCTCGTCGATAGTGGTGAGATCGCTCCGATCGACGCGAAGGCGGCCGCGCGCCTGCTTGATGGCGCGGTGCTCGATGCCGCCATGTGGATCGCGGCGTCGAAAGATCCCGCCGCGACGGCGCAACATGCGATCGACGCGTTTCTTCGTCTGGGCAAGGGTTTGATCCTTTAATAGGCCAACCGGCAAGCCTGGCAGCCAGGTCACAGCACGTCACATCTGCAACAGCAGGCTTTTCTCGCACTCTCGAGGGCGACGTGCCGCCGGTGGGCAGATCAAACGGTCCTTCGCGGTGGGCTAGTCACTGATTTCTACGGTCCGCGCGGCAGCAGCTTGCGTAGCTGCCGTATGGCGAGTGCTTGAACCTGCCCTGTTAGCCTTTGAGCGCTGCGCCAAGATTATCCAGTGCGCCGAGCTGATCGAGCCAGATCGACTTCATGTTGTAGCAGTGAAAAGCTTTCACCTTGCCGTCCGCGAGGCGGAACACGTCGCAACACGGGACGTCGAAGGCCTTGCCGGTTGGTCGCAACACACCGCCCTGCAACGGAAGATCGCCCTTGTGGGTGCCTTGCAGTTTCAGCTCGACAACTACGACACCATCGTCGGTCGAATAGAGATCCAACAACTCGCGATGCATATCCGGGAAGATCGAGGCAAAACTTTGGATCGGCTCTCCAAGATCCTTGCCAACCCATTTGAAGCCGGTCGCCATATCGAGGAAGTAGCCGTCATCGGCAAAGAAAGATACAAATGCGTCCGGCTGAACGGTTTTGCCTTCTGCCGCCGCATAGACCTGCCGGATGATATCTTCGTTAGCCGTCATTTTAACGTCCTGTCGAATTGAATCAAATCAGCTGTTCGAGTGCCAGCGGCGAAGCGGCGTCTCGTCCTCGTAAGGCATCGGCGATGGGAAGGTGATGAACTCAATCATCATCCCCCAAGGGGTCTTGCCGTAGCAATAGAGATTGTCTTCCCCCTGTTCCGTGGGAAACAGGATCTCGTTGGGTTGCGAGAGAATCGTGCCCCCGGCTGCCTCAAAGCGCCGTATCGCCTCATCCATGTCGTCCGCATAAAGCGCCAGATGTTGCAAGCCGAAGTCGCTCGGACGTACCGCCTCGCGCTGCTCGTCGGCCTTCAGCTGAAAGAGCTCGATCTCCGGCCCGATGCCGATCTGGATCATGCGTGCTGCAACCAGCTGCGTTCCAGGCGCCAAATTCAGGTGCCGGTCGAGATCTGGACTTCCCGCTGGCGGTTGGTCTGCTGAGTAGGATTCGTAGATGACGTGCGCACCGAGCCCGTTGAGGAGAAACTGGGTCGCAATCTCGATGTCGGGCACAGTGACTCCCACGTGATTGATACCGCGCAGGGGCTTCTTGCTCATCCGTCACCTCGTCGTTCGTGTCAGCCAACAATAACGAGGTGGAATCAAAGGTCCAGTACTTACGTTTTGGTTAGTTTATATAGGGAGGCACAGATCTGCGCCTGAGTTTCCGACCGTGATGCTGAGGGGTATCGCAAGGTGAACGGCGGACCATTCCATCTCCGGATGCACCGCCTAGATTGGCAGCTGTCGATCCAATAGGGTTCCGGTCCGAACCGTTCGACAAGCCATTCGATGAAGACACGGACCTTCGGCGCCAATTCGCGAGAGCTGGATACAGCACCCAAAGCGTCTGCGTCGACACCAGTGGATAGTCTCGAAGGATGGGAACAAACCTGTTATTCCGAAGCTCGTCCTTCGCGCACCACGTCGCCATCAATGCGATCCCCAAGCGCGCGCATGCGGCGTTGCAAACTGCCCCACCGTCGTTGATCCGAAGCGTCGGTGTCACCCGCTTCGCGATCGTTTCGCTTTTGAGACCTCTGAAGGTCCAAAGGTCAAGCGTCCCCACGACGAGGCAAGCATGCGCGTCGAGGTCGTCCGGGATCGCCGGATGGCCGCACCGGTCGAGATATTCGGGCGATGCCACGAGGACACGGCGGTCGGGCGCCAGCCGACGCGCCACGAAGGAAGAGTCGTCGAGGTCCGCATAACGGACGGCCACGTCGAACGCGCCTTCGGCCAGATCGACGACGCTGTCGGAGATGCGCATGTCGGGCCTGAGATCGGGATAGCGCCATGAAGTCGGAGAGCCCCCGCACGATGTGCATTCGCGCGAACGACGAGGGCGCGGCGATCCGAAGCGTACCACTCGGGGACATTTGGCCGCCGCCCAATACCGACATCGCCGCCGCAGCGGTGTCGATCACCTGCTCTGCATAGGGCAGGAAGGCGCGTCCGTCCTCGGTCAACGTTGCCATCCGCGTGGTACGATGAAGGAGGCGGGTGTCGAGCTTCCCCTCCAGAGCCGCCAGTCGCGCGCTTGCGGTAGCCGGCGTGATGCCAAGATCGCGAGCGGCGGCACTGATGCTGGCCAGCCGGGCGATCCGCATGAGCAGGTTCAGGCCCTCAATGTCCATCGCTTTTGCTCTCCTGGTCGCTAGGCGTGCCCGAGCGCACATAGCGTCGCCTTTCGTAGCACAGCGATGTAGCAGCAGCTATGCTGCTTTCAAAGATCCCTTGAAAGTGCCTCTCCTTTCATTGGACTACCCCAGGACGAACGGAAAGGCCATCTTACGGGTTCAGAAAGTCATCGGTTCCACGAGCTATAGGTGTGGCGATCTGTGTGGGGTGACCAACGAGGAATCTCGATCATGACTGATATGATGAAGGCCGCCCTTCTCACCCGCTTCGGCGGCGTCGACTCATTCGAGCTGCGCGACGTTCCCGTGCCGGCTGTGGGGCCCCGCGAGGTCCGTGTGCGTATCCACGCCACCGCCGTTAATCCGCTCGACTATCAGATCCCCCGTGGCGACTACGCCGCATATGTGCCGCTTCCCGCCATTCTCGGACACGACGTCTCCGGCGTCATCGAGGAAGTCGAGTCACATGTGACGGAGTTCGGTCTAGAGGATGAGGTGTACTACACCCCCAAGATCTTCGGCGGCCCCGGTTCCTATGCAGAACAGCACGTCGTCGATGTCGATCTGGTAAGCCGCAAGCCGGCGAACCTCAGTCATCTCGAAGCGGCCAGCTTGACGCTGGTCGGAGGAACCGTCTGGGAAGCCTTCTTGACACGCGCGCAGCTTGCCGGGGGCGAAACCATCCTCATTCACGGCGGTGCAGGGGGCGTCGGGACGGTCGCGATCCAGATAGCGAAGGCGAGCGGGGCACGCGTGCTCACCACCGCGCGCACCGAGGAACATGCATTCGTACGATCGCTCGGTGCGGACCAGGCCATCGACGATACCTCCGAGAACTATGTCGACGCCGTGGCTCGACTGACTACGGTTGTCATTTTTGACACCATTGGCGGCGACACACTGACGAGAAGCTTACTGGCGCTCGCCGATCTCGGACGGGTCGTCAGCTTGGTCGACATCGTCCAGCCGCAGAACCTCGCCGCAGCGTGGGGCAAGAACGCCGCCTACCACTTCGTCTTTCACCCAGCAGAACCGGGGTAAATTGGACGCTCTCACCAATCTTGTCGAGCGCGGCCTCGTTCGGCCGGTGGTCGGTGCAACCTTCCGCTGGCCCGCATCGGCGGGTCCCATGCCCTGTTGGAAGGTGGTGCCCATCAGTTGCGCGGCAAAGTCGCGATCGACGTAGTGGGCGATACCGTCGCACTGCCGCCTCGCCGCTGATCGCCGCCACCACAGCCGACCGCCCTATGGAGCGCGGTCGGCGAGGCATCAACGCCATCGACCATGGTAGCGAACTTCCGAGAGGCGGGACGGTTACTTACGCCGTCGCCGCCTTACCTAGGCGCACGTCTCTGACACGGGCAATCGCAACGATCTCATCCATGTTCGCAGATCCCCATTCACATACGGCTCTTAGCGTCCCGCAGAGATCCAGCCCGAAAGCCGTGGGCTCATACTCGACATGTGGCGGCACCGTCTTGAAGTCGATCCGTCTCAGCAGGCCGTCCGCAACCATCTCCTTGAGTTGCTCACTAAGCATCTTCTCGCTGATGCTGCCGACCAATCGGCGAAGATCGCTGAAGCGCAGTCGCGATCCAGAGAGATGGTAAAGTATCAAGATCTTCCACTTGCCCCCCAGTAGATCGAGGACGGCTTCCATCCCACACCGATAACGAGGCTCGGACATCTTCGGCTCCAATCGGCACTTACCAAAATGTACGTACTGGTTTGATCGTCCGCTTCTATCATATCGGTACGGACCTACAACCACAGTGATCAAGGCATGACATAGACATCGGCATCAACAGCGTGGGAATGCAATCGAACATGCATTTGGCGCGCACATTGTTGAATCACATGGTTGAGGCGGATGCCCCCGGACGAGGTAGTCGCTCTGTTCTCGGAGATCGTGTCCTTTGAAATACCAAGCGATGAGGATGCGCTGCCGTGGATCGGTCGCGCAAACGGAAAGCAGGCGGTCGTGCGCTGGCTGGAAGGCTTAGGCATGCTCATCGAGCCGCAGGCGTTTGATGTCGAGGACATTCTCGCGAGTGAAATGCGCGTGGCCGTGGTCGGATCTGCAAGCGCTGATCAAGGCGAGGCAGGACGACGACGACGCAGTTCGCGATGATCCTGACCATTGCCGATGGTCTCATCGGCCGCTTCCAGATGCTGTAGGATAGTTTCGACGTGTCGCGAGCTGCGCGCTGATATCGATCGCAAAGCCGCATGGCAGCCATCAATCAATTACAAGAATCGGAGGCGCTTATGAATGTAGTAAGGTTCGAGCAGGCCGGTGCAGTCGGTACCATCATCCTCTGCGATCCGCCTGAGAACGAGCTTGGTCGCCAATGGGCAGATGATCTTCGCCACGCGGTACATGAGGCCAGTTTAGCGCCGATCCGCGCGCTGATCGTGCGTGCAGAGGGGCCAAACTTCGGCACCGGCGGCGCCATTGCCGAATGGCCCGGCAAGGACATTCGCTGGTTTCATACCTTCATCGATGAGGTGAATCAGGCTTATCGCGCGATCGAGGCGCTGTGAATTCCCACAGTCGCGGCCATCCGCGGCAAGGCAATCGGCGGCCATTTCGAGCTCGTGCTGCATTGTGATCTTATCATTGCGGCGGACAATGCCACCTTCCATGCCATCGAGAGCCAGACGGGGATGATCCGCTGGCCGGCGGCCTTCAGCGCTGGCCGAGCGGATCGGCCTCGGACGCGCGTCGGAACTGTACCTGCTATCTGCTCCGCTCAGCGGGACGCGGGCGGGCGAGATGGGACTGGCGACCCGCGTCGTTGCGGATGGCGAAGTTGAGGCGGAGGCGGTCAAGCTGGCCGAACGACTCTCCGCCGGCCGACACTCGCGTTCGGTGCGGCGCGCGCGCTGCTTAAAGCTTGGTCATCAAGCGGCGTGGCCGGTGCCGATGAGGTGCATCTGGATTTGAGTATGCGGCTGTTTGAGACGGGTGACGCTCAACAGGGGTTCGCTGTGCTGAAGGCGGCACAGGAGGCTGGCGGCGATAAATCGGAGAGCGAAGCGGCCGGCGAGGTGCGCTTCGAAGGCATATAGACGCGAGGCCCCCCGGCCTTCGAGGTCGGTCCAGGTCCATTTCTGACCGCCGCCATGCAACCGGAACGGCCACCGCGATGGAGGTAACAGTGCATAAGGATTTTAATGCAACATCGACAACCGACGACGTGCTGGACGGGATTCACCTTTCCGGACGACGCGTTCTCGTCACAGGAGTGTCCGCGGGACAGGGTGTGGAGACGGCGCGCGTGCTGGCGGCGCACGGTGCAGACGTTGTCGGCACGGCTCGCGACGTGGCAAAGGCGCGGTGCGCGCTGGCTGCGGTGACGGCTGACCTCGACGGGGTGGGCCGCATCAATGTGATCGAACTCGACCTTGCGTCCTTGAAGAGCGTGCAGCGGTGCTGATACACTTCTTGCCGACGGGCGACCTTTTGACGTCGTCATTAACAATGCCGGTGTCGCGAGTACACCGTTCTCGCGGACGGAGGATGGCTTCGAGCTCCAGCTCGGGACCAATCACCTCGGCCACTTTGCCCTTACCAATCGGATCGCGCCGCTGATCGCGCTTGGGGGACGTCTCGTGGTGCTCGGATCGTTCGCGCATCGCTTCGCCAGCATCGACCTCGACGATCTCAACTATGAGCGTACGCCCTACGATACGGGCCTTGCCTATGGTCGCTCAACGACGGCGACGATCCTGTTCGCGACCGAGTTCGACCGCCGTCGTCGGGATGGGGAGTACGCGCCATAGCGGTCAATCCCGCCGTAATTCCAACCGAACTCGACCGCCATATGGATGCCGCCGCGCTGGCCGCGATGTTCGACGGGCTGAATCGGGAGCGAGCCGCAAAGGGTTAAACCTTGTTCGCGTATAAGACGGTTCCAGAGGGGCGGCTACCCCGGTCTGAGCAGGGTTTGTCGCCGACGCTGGGGAGGTCGGCGGTCGCTATTGCGAGGACTGCCACGTCGCGCGCATCATCGACGAGCCGGTGGATGCGGTGGCCGAAGGACTTTACGCCTAGGCCGTCGATCCAGCGCGTGCGCAGGCATTGTGGAACAGGAGCGCAGATCTGGTAAGCCTTCGCTGGTGTTGCCCGCCCTTGGACGATCACATGGTGAGCAGCACGCTCTTTTCCCGTGCAAGCGCGCGCCGGGCGGCGGGCCGCTCGATCAGTCGGTCCTTCATCGCAGTCAGGTGGGTCAACTCGGCGATAGGAAGGCCCAGATCGCGTGCCCATGGGAAGAAGACTAGGGCATAGGGTCCGCCGGGCTGAACCTCTCCCCCATCAGCCAAGGCCGGTCGGCGAGCATGGCATCGATCTACTTCAGCTGCTCCCAGTAACGGTGTCTGGCCTGCGCCTTGATCGAGGCGTGCATCGTCGTGTCGGGCGTCAGACGCTCCGGATGGATGAAGTGCTTGAAGGTCGTGTGAACGGTTCCCGACAGCCAAGCGCACAGGGCGATCGTCGCGCACGGTCGAGCGGCGCATCACCAAGCAGCCTTCCTTCCAGATACGTCATCCCGATCCAGCCGAGGATAGCGGTCGATTCTAGCAGGACCCGGCCGTCGTCGAAGCGCAGCGCCGGCACCTTCGCGCGGGGGTTGATCGCCCGATACGCGGACTTGAACTGCTTGCCGGTAAAGATGTTGACCTTGCTGGTCTCGAACGTCGCGCCGGCTTCCTCACGCGCGACGTGCGAAGACATCGAGCAGGCATAGGGGCAATAGTAGAGCGTGACCATGTCGGGCATCTCCGCGAGCCGGAAGTCTGGGTTAAGTGGAAAGAGGATCTGCCGCCTATTGTGCGGCGAGTTGCGCGCGTAGGTCGGCGTTTTCCGCTTCAAGCGCCGCCAGCCGGCCGCTGACCGGCCGCAACATTTCGGTCAGTTCCGCATCGCGGCACGATGTGCTGAGGGCAGTTCCAGTCGAACGTGCGCAAGGTCATGCGAACGATGCGCTCGGCCGTGCCGGTTGCACCCTGAAGCACCGTCGCTGCCAGCTTCTGATCCGCCTCAAGCGACACGGCCTCGGCATGGACGTAGATCTTCAGCCGGGCACGACGGGAATAGTCCATGACGAACAGGCAGGCCCGGTCGTTGACCGAAAGGTTGCCGATTCTGAGATACTGGAAGTTGCCGCGATAGTCGGCGACGCCAGCGTGCGATCGTCGAGCATGTTTAGGAAGCCCGCGCGGCCGCCGCGATGCTGGACATAGGGCCAGCCGGTTTGGCATGTGGTCGCCCATGTAAAAGCTGTCGCGGGCGGCGATGAACTGTGCTTCGCGCTCCGTGGAGCGGTCGAATTGCCGGTTTCCGCTGAAAACTCCCACATGTGTGCAACGCGTGCTGCTGCTGCACTGCGCGCACGGCCGGAGTCACGGCCACGTCCAGAAATCCGAAACCCATAGTCACCTCCTCCTGAAGGGTTGACGCCGCAACTTGTCATTCTGGGCGTAGGCGGCTTTACCCGGTGCCTTGGTCAACGACCACAGCACCAGCGGAAACGGAGCCATCAGGGCGATGTACAGCGGCAGGACGTCCAGGTTGAGGGGGCGGTATTCGAGCAGCAGACCGTGCTTCAGGAATTCGATCGGTTCGGCGATCAGGCTGCGGATGTTGTGCTCGTCGAGCAGATGGGCGTGGCCGTAGCGCTGCGCGACGTAGCCGACCGCCACCACGTAGAAGACGAACAGAAGCACGTAGGCGACGTAGATCTGCCAGACCCGGCCGAGGATCCCGGCGGCGGCCGCGAGCAGCCCCTTCGCACGCAGCATCTTCGAATACACGAATGCGACGGTGAACCCCGAGACGAACACGAACAGCTCCGCCGCGTCGCTGAATCCGTAGTTCCGCATGGTGAGCCACGCGACCACGTTGTTGGGCACGTGATCGAGGAAGATCGCCCAATTCGCCATGCCGCGGAATAGATCTAGACGCAGATCCCGTGCCGTGCCGCCTGATTTCGTTGCGTCGTTCATGATGTCCATTCGGAGCGCCGCCGCTGCGGCGCTCCTCGTCGGTTGTAGAATTGCCAAGCTTAGTTCTTGAACTTCGCCTGGCCGGACTTCCCGTCTGCGGTCTTAATCGTGATGGTGACGGCGGATCCAGGTGCGATGTCCTTTTTGGCGTCGGCCTTCAGCGCATTGCCTTCGGCGACGAGCGGAAGCATCTCGCGATCGCTGCCGGCGGTCAGCAGAGCGCTCCCGGAAAACCCGGTGGTCGCCACCGGCTTCTTGGCTTCGTCGAAGACGTTGAACATGATCGTCCTGCCCTTGACGATCATCTCGACATCGACGCCGGCGACGTCCTCCATCGGGCCGCCGTTCGGGCCTTTTTCGTGCGCGTGCTGCGCAAGTGCTGGACCCGCCAACAGCAGAGCGGCGGCGACGAGCATTATCTTCTTCATCAGTGGTCTCCCTTGGTGGTTTCGACAGACATCGCCGGCACGGCGGCGGGCGACGATTCCCGGCGGAACAGGATGTAGAGCGCCGGAAGAACGAGAAGCGTCAGGATGGTCGAGGAGATGATTCCGCCGATGACGACGGTCGCCAGCGGCCGCTGCACCTCGGCGCCGGCGCCGGTGGCGATCGCCATCGGCACGAAGCCGAGCGAGGCGACGAGCGCGGTCATCAGCACCGGCCGCAGCCGCGTCAGCGCGCCTTCGTGGACGGCCTGCATGATCGTCTTGCCTTCGTGACGCAGCCGCTCGATGAAGGTGATGATCACCAGACCGTTGAGCACGGCCACGCCGGACAGCGCGATGAACCCGATGCCCGCGCTGATCGACAGCGGTATCCCCCGCAGGACCAGCGCGAAAATGCCACCGGTCAGCGCGAGCGGCACCCCGCTGAAGACGAGGAATGCATCGGCGACCGACCCCAGACTAATGAACAGTAGCAACAGGATCAGCAGCAGCGCGATCGGAACGACAATCATGAGACGCTGGGTCGCGGAAACGAGCTGCTCGAACTGGCCGCCCCACCCGATCCAGTATCCGGCCGGCAGCTTCACCTTCTGGGCGATCTGACTCTGTGCGTCCGTCACGAACGATCCGAGATCCCTGCCGCGCACGTTGGCTGACACGACGATGCGTCGCTTGCCGTCTTCGCGGCTGATCTGGTTCGGACCGGGCGAAACGGAAATCTCCGCAAGCTCCGACAAAGGCGCATAGCGCATCTGGTTGAGCGGCGAAGTGCCGAGGACGGCCGGCTGAGGCTTGGCTTGACCGTCGAGAGGCGGCAACGGGATCGGAAGCGATTTCATGGCCTCGATGTCGGAGCGTCTGTCTTCCGGAAGCCGGACGACAAGATCGAAACGGCGATCGCCTTCAAAGACGAGACCGGCGCTCTTTCCTCCTACCGCGATCTCGACCAGGCTCTGAACGTCGGCGACGCTGATGCCGAGGCGCGCCAGAGCTTTGCGGTCGAGCTTTACGGTCAGCACCGGCAGGCCGGCGACCTGCTCAGTCTTGACGTCCGATGCACCTGGCACAGCCTGGAGCACGGTTTGTATCTGACCGGCGACCTGCGACAGCACTTCCAGATCGTCTCCGAATATCTTTACGCCGACGTCGCTCCGGACGCCGGAGATCAGTTCGTTGAAGCGCAGCTGGATCGGCTGGGACAATTCGTAGCTGCTGCCGGCAACCTCTTCCGACGCTTCTTCGATTGACTTCATGACATCCAACTTCGGCTTTTCGGGGTCGGGCCACTGGTCGCGCGGCTTCAGCATCACATAACCGTCCGAGATCGACGGAGGCATCGGATCGGTGGCGACCTCGGCGGTGCCGGTGCGCGCAAAGGTCTCTTTCACCTCAGGAATCTGAAGCAAGCGTTTCTCCAGAGCCTGCTGCATTTCCAGCGACTGGGTCAGGCTGGTTCCCGGGATGCGGATGGCCTGGAGGGCGACGTCGCCCTCGTCCAGGCTTGGGATGAACTCGCCGCCCATGCGCGATGCCGCATATCCGCTGGCGACCATCAGTAAGACAGCCATCACGGCCACCACCGCGCGGAAGCGGATGGCGAGGTCCAGCATCGGTACGTAGGACCGATGCGCCAGCCGCATGAACCAGTTCTCCTTCTCCGACACCTTGCCGGTGACCATCAGCGCGACGGCGGCAGGCACGAAGGTCATCGAAAGAAGGCTGGCGCCCAGCAGTGCGATCAGGACCGTCAGCGCCATCGGCGTGAACATCTTGCCCTCGACGCCTGTCAGCGTCAGGACCGGCAAGTAGACAACGGCGATGATCAGGGTCCCGAACAGGCTCGGCTTGATGACTTCGCGCGAGCCCGCGATGATCGTCTCGAAACGCTCTTCGCGCGTCAGTATCCGTCCGCGTTTCGCCTGTTCATGGGCGAGAAGCCGCAGGCAGTTCTCGACGATGATGACGGCGCCATCGATGATGATGCCGAAGTCGATCGCGCCGAGGCTCATTAGATTGGCGCTGACCTTGTTCTCGAACATGCCCGTGATCGTGAACAGCATAGCCAGCGGGACGACCAACGCGGTTGCGATTGCCGCCTTGAAGTTGCCGAGGATGAGAAACAGGATGACGATCACCAGTAAAGCGCCTTCGACCAGGTTCTTCTCGACGGTCGCGATGGTCGCATCGACGAGATGGGTGCGGTCGTAGATCGCTCGGACGGTCACGCCATCTGGAAGCGACTTACCAATCTGCTCAAGTTTGGCCGCTACGCGCTGCGCCACCGTCCGGCTGTTCTCGCCGATCAGCAGCATCGCCGTCCCCATGACCATTTCGCTGCCGTTCAGCGTGGCTGCCCCGGTACGCAGGTCCTTGCCTTCCTTTACGTCAGCTACATCGCTTATGCGCACCGGCACGCCCCCGCGCGAGCCGATCACGATCTGCCTGATATCGTCGAGGTTCGCGACCTGACCAGGGGTGCGGACGAGGTACTGTTCACCGTTCTTCTCGATGTAGCCGGCACCTACGTTGGCATTGTTCGCCGCCAGCGCCGCCATCACGTCACGGAAGCTGAGGCGGTAGGCCATCAGCTTGCTGGGATCCGGAAGCACGTGAAATTGCTTCTCGAAGCCGCCGATCGTGTTGACCTCGTTGACCCCCGTAACGTTGCGAAGCTGTGGTTTGATGATCCAGTCCTGCACCGTACGCAGGTCGGTCGGGCTGAACGGCTGACCCTCAGCATTCTTGGTGCCCGGCTTTGCCTCGACAGTGTAGTGATAAATCTCCCCAAGGCCGGTCGAGACCGGTCCCATCGCGGTCTCGATGCCGGTCGGTAGTAAGTCTTTCACGCGCTGCACCCGCTCATTGACAAGCTGCCGCGCGAAATAAATGTCGATGCCGTCCTTGAAGACGATCGTCACCTGACTGAGGCCGTAGCGGGACAGCGAGCGGGTGTTGACCAGGTTTGGCAGGCCACCCATCGCGGTCTCGATGGGAAAGGTGATGCGCTGCTCGACTTCAAGCGGCGAATAGCCCGGCGCGTTCGTGTTGATCTGCACCTGCACGTTCGTGATGTCCGGAACCGCGTCGATCGGCAGCCGACTGAAGTTCCAGGCTCCGAAGGCGGCCATCAGCAGGACGCCGATCATCACCAGCCAGCGCTGGCGGACTGAAAATGCGAGGGCGGCGTCGATCATAGGAAAGCTCCGGAAATAAAGTCGTGCAGTCGGTCCCCGGACGCGGAGAGCGGACGATGCTGGCAGGCGGGGTCGCGCGACGACGACGCGCGAATATTGGTGTTAGTGCTCATGACCGGCACTACCTTTCCCGAGCTCCGCCTTCACGATGAAGCTGTTCTGAGCCGCGTATTTGTCGCCTTCGAGAAGACCGAAAAGGATCTCCACGTTCTCCGGATCGCGCGCGCCGATCTCGACGTCGCGCACTTCGAACTTCGCGCCGTTCCGCACGAAGACGACGTTCCGGTTCTCAACGGATTGTATGGCGGCGGCCTTCACCGCTACCGCGACCTTTTTCGCGGAAAGTATCAGGCGCGCCGACACGAACAGGCCGGTACGCAGGCGCAGGCCTTTGTTCTGGACGACGGCGCGCACCAGGGCGCTTTGCGTGTCGCTGCTTCCTACCGGCGAGACGTAGGAGATCCTGGCCTCGATCGGCTTGCCTCCGTCTCCGACGTCGATGACGACAGTGTCGCCCACCTTCACGCGCGACAGGTCGCGGCGGTAGACGGATAGATCGACCCAGACTGTCGAGATGTCGGCGACGATGAAGGATGGCTTCTGCTCGGAGGCGTATTCGCCGAGCGAGATCTGCCGGTCGATCACCGTTCCCGCGATCGGAGCGCGCATCTCGTACGTGGTCAGGCTCTGGTTGCTCTCGATCTTGGCGAGCAGTTCGCCCTTCTCGACCGGGTCGCCGATGCGCTTCTTGATCTCGCGCACGACGCCGGGAAAGCGCGGCGTGACCTGCACCAGCATTTCCTGGTTGGGCTGGATGATGCCGTTGAGCACGACGGAGTCGTTCAAGGTCGCTTCCGAAGCCGACAGTATCTCGATGTTCGAGGACGCGACCTTGGCGTCGGCCATCTCGACGACGCCCTCTTCTTCATGACCCTTCTCTTCCGGCTTGGATTCCTGTTTAGCGTCTTTGGCGGCCGGCTCGGACGACTTGCCGGGCGTCGCGGCATAGAAGGCGGCACCGGCAGCAAGAACGGCGAGTGCGCCGACGATCATGACGATAGGTTTCTTCATCGTGCGCTCTCCCGCGCCAGTGCGAATGGATTGCCGACGAGCCCCTCGATGATGGCGACGGCGACGTGGAAGTTCTGCTGGGCCTCCTGCTCGCGCAGGCGGGCCTGGGCGACGCTGGCCTGCGCGTCGAGCACCTCGAGCAGCGAGAAACGACCCTGGCCGTATCCTTCGAAGATCGCATCCGCGGCTTGGCGTGACTTCGGAATCGCGGTCTCTCGGAGGATCGCCAGTTCGCGGAGCGAGCCCTGCAGGGTGTCGTAGGCCCGCCCCGCCAGCACGATCAGCGTGTTGCGGTTCGCCTCCCGCTCGGCGCGGGTCTTCGCCAGGCTTTCTTGTGCCGAGAGGATGTTGCCCTGGTTCTGGTCGAACACCGGGATCGCGACGGTGACGCCCAGCCGGACGGCATCGTCGCCGGTGTCGTTGAAATGCCGCCAGCCGGCGTTGACCCGGACGTCCGGATAGGGACGTAGCCTTGCGATGAGGAGCTCCGCGTTGCGCTGCGCGTAGATGGCAGTCCAGCGCACCAGTTGCGGGTTGGCGTCGATGGCTGCGATCACGGCGTTGAACGACGGTGGGCGCCCGGTGGCATCGAGCCGTCCCGAGACGGCCGAAAATTTCGGCGCCGTGTCCCCCATCAACACCGCGAGTTCCCGCCTCGCAGTGGCGAGAAGCGATCGCACGCGCTCGCGATCGGCCTTCACCAGCGCCGAGGCGACTTCCGCACGCCCCGTCTCCGCGAGCGACGAGGCCCCGGCCTCCACGCGACGCTGCAGCAGCGGCGTGATCCGGTCGATCTCGGCGACCTGTTCGTCGAGAATCTGGATGCGGCGCTGCGCCCCGAGCACATTGAGGAAGGCCCCGGCGGTCTCGGCCAAGACTTCGAGGCGTATCGCCTTTCGCTGGATCGTGGCCGTCTCGATGCCGGCCTGACCCGCCGCGATGCGCGCGTCGCGCTTGCCGAACAATTCGAAGAGCTGGCTGATCTGCAGCGTGGTCTCGGCCGAACGCGTTCCCCGGTAAGGTCCGGAGCCGAACGAGTTGTCCTGTTCATAGGACAGCTCCGGATTGATCAGCGCTCCGGCCTGGATCCGCTGGCCGGAGGCGATTCCGATGTCGCGTTCGGCGGCCGTGAGCCGTGGACTGGCCGCCAGCGCGCGCTGGAGCGCAGTCTGCAGCGTGATGGTCTGCGAATGAGACACGCTTGTCAGCCAAGGGCTGACCAGCAATGCCGTCGCGCACACGATCAGCGTGGCGGCGCTTCTGAATGACATGAATTAAAGAACCTGAAGAACGGCCGAGTCTAGGCGCTCGCGCGCCCGGCGAATGCGTTCAGTTTAGGAACTTCGGTGGAGGAATGTCTAGCCGGGATTGAACTGCAATCAGCACGGGAGCTACCGTTAGGACGGGCGCAGCGGGAACCCCCGTCGGGACTGCGGCGACTGAAGGCACCGGCAATACTGCAGGAGCGCAGGTCGGGCGATGATCGCACGCGGCAGCACCGTTCTTCGCACCATCGTCGGCGGTGTCGGCAACTCGCTCGAACGCGATGCCCGACGCGGCCGCCTGATCGAGGCAGGAAATATTATGAGCAATGCCAATAAACACATATACGAAAGCAAAGCATATAAACATCAACCGGCGGAAACCGCCGCTCAACCGCTTGACCGCAAAATTGTGATTGGACGCTTGTATCATTCGCGCTGTGTAATAAGCTTCCTTGGCGAACACTATTACAGAAAACAAAAATTCTCTGTCCGGCTCGGCACGACCGATTGCCGCACGCTCCGACTGGAAGAGGCGGATTACCGACCAGTATGCGCGAGACGGTCTTTGCCCAATCACCACGATGTGGCACTTCGCTGCGGGATTTATTGGCGCCGGCGAGCGGCGTCACGGAAATGCGGCATGAAGCGGGATGAACTGCAGGAAATTCTGGAAACGCATCAAGTTGCGATTTACCTAGTCACCGTGATACCTTGGCGCGTTGATAGGATCGTTTTCTGGTGGAATGGAGGTGCTGGGGAAGGCCATCAACCCAGCACTGGCTGTGATATTGTTTGTAACTTTCCTCCAGCTTCCTGTCGCTTCGTTAGGACGAGCGTTTCGCAACAGGCGTTTTTTTGCGCCTGTGCTTTCGACAAATTTTATCGCGGTGCCGTTGATGGTTGCCCTAATTATACCGTTTGCGCCGCCGGATTTGCTGGTACGCATGGGCATTCTCTGTGTGCTGATATGCCCCTGCATTGACTATGTCGTTACGTTTGCACATCTCGGCCGAGGCGACGCTCGGCTAGTGTTGGCCGCGACGCGGTCCTGCTAGTCGTCCAGATGGTGCTGCTGCCGGTATGGCTCCGACTTTTCCTCGGGGCAACCGCCGCCCAGTTCGTCCAGCCAGGACCGTTCCTGCACGCATTTGTCTGGCTAATTGCGATGCCGCTAGGCTTGGCGATGGCGTGCCAGCTATGGGCAGGGCGAAGCGCTACGGGTACCTATATCACGAAAGCTTTCAATCTTCTTCCAGTCCTCGCCATTGCGGCTGTGCTGTTCATTGTAATTGCAGCACTATTGCCGCAGATTGCGCAAGCCCACACTGCTGTGCTCGGCGTCGTGCCGCTATACGTTTTTTTCGCAGTCTTTGCCCCTTGCAGGCTGGATCATAGGTCGCGTCGCGGGGCTCGACGCGCCAGCGGTTCGCGCTGTCGCATTTAGTGGAGCCACGCGCAATTCTCTCGTTGTGCTGCCTTTGGAACTCGCTATACCGGGCGCCACCCCTCTGATACCGGCAGTGATCGTGACGCAGACGCTCGTGGAGTTGATCGCGTCCCTGTTTTATATACGTTTGGTACCAAGGATTGGCAGCAAAGCGATGAGGCAGTAGGGCAGCCATTAGCAACAGACAGCAGTTAATGCGGCCTGGACTTATCAATGCTAGTTTGGCCTTTAAAGAGGCATATCTCGTTGATGTTCCTTTGTAGTTACGACGGAACCATGACAGCGAGCAGCTTTAAAAGCTTTGCTAAATCGTCCGCATTGTGGCCTTAAAAACCGACAATTTTCGGAGATGGGGCCATGAATCGGATCTTTCTTGGGGTATTGCTCGCGATGGGCATCTGCGACGCCGTCGCGGCAGATGCGATCAATCCGCACGCCGCAATTGTCGAATGGACGGGGGGATACCTTGGGGCTCATTACGGCTATTCGGGTGGAGGTTCCAAGTTTTCCTCGACCGGCGCAGGGACCCTGACTGCTCCTGGGTCCTTGAGCGTATTCGAAGATTTTGATCTTTTCAGAGGAACTGGAAGCTACGCGATCGGACTGGGCGCCGGGTACAATTTTATGCTGCAGTCGCGCTTTGTTTTCGGAGTCGAGGCCGATCTTTCCTTTCCAAATACGATCGCAGGTTCCGCAGCCATCCCTGGGGCGCCGGGCCCCTTTTCATTTAAAGAAGCTTCGTTGGCGTCAGGCACGGTGCGCGGGCGTTTTGGCTACGCTCCAGGCGCTTGGCTTTTTTACGCAACGGGCGGTCTAGCGTGGACTTACGACCAATCGACCCTTGCACCGGTCTTTGCTGGTGACGGCGAGACGCACGATATCACCCGTCTCGGACTGGCCTGGGGAGCGGGCGTCGAGTTTAGATTTTCGTCGCACTGGTCTACTAAGCTTGAGTACGTCGGCGCGGGCTTCGGAGCGCGGGAGGTGACATATTCCGTAGCGGCGCAGCCCGTCTCGTCGGATTGGGCGGTCCACACCGCACGTTTAGGGATTAACTACCACTTCGGCGGGGATGGCCTAAAAGCAGTAGACGTGAGCTTCAAACCGCTAGAGACAGACTGGTTCAATCTGCGCGCCCAGACCACCTATGTGCAGCAATACGCGGCACCGTTCCGTGCCCCCTACCGCGGTACGAACAGCCTCATTCCGAATCAGACGCGCGAGACCTGGGACGTCACCTTTTATGCCGGCATCCGGCCGTGGACGGGCGGAGAATTTTGGATCAACCCGGAGATCGACCAGGGTTTCGGCTTGAGCTCGACGGTAGGAGTCGCGGGGTTTCCCAGCGGCGAAGCTTACAAGGTCGGCTCGGCCAGCCCCTACGCGCGGATACCGCGCGCCTTCTTCCGCCAGACCATCGACCTCGGCGGGGATTCCAAGAGAGTCGAAGGCGACGTCAATCAATTTGGCGGTACGCAAACGAACGATCGGATCGTCCTGACTGTCGGCAAATTCGCCGTGACCGACGTCTTCGATACCAACAAGTACGCGCATGATCCCCGGAGGGATTTCATGAACTGGTCGCTGATCGACACCGGTACCTTCGACTATGCGGCGGACGCCTGGGGCTACACATACGGCGCGGCAATCGAGTGGTATACCGGCGCCTGGACCGTTCGAGGCGGCCTCTTCGATCTATCCAAGGTGCCGAACAGCTCGGAACTCGATCCGCGCTTCGAGCAGTTCCAGTGGGTCGGGGAAGTCGAGCACCGGCATGAAATATGGGGCAAGCCCGGCAAGGTTGCAGTGACGGGCTTTTTGTCGCGTGGACGAATGGGACGCTTCGACGACGCCGTAGCATTGGCCCAGGCCACGGGCGGGCCGGCGGACACGGGATCCGTCAGATCGTACCGCAGTCGCGGGGGCGTCAGCGTCAACCTCGAACAAGAGCTGACGCGCGACCTCGGCGTCTTCGCACGCGCCGGGATCGCGGACGGCTCCGTGGAGTCCTATGAGTTCACGGACATCGATCGGACGGCGGCGGTCGGGCTCGCCCTTGCTGGCGGATCGTGGCACAGACCGGACGACACTTTCGGTCTGGCAGGTGTCGTCAACGGTATTTCTGTAGCGCGGCGGGCCTATCTCGACGCCGGAGGGCTTGGCATTCTGGTCGGCGACGGACGTCTTCCCAATCCCGGTCCGGAGAAGATCCTCGAAAGCTATTACAGCTTCCCGATATCAGTCTGGCGTGCGACGTTGAACTATCAGTTCATCACGAACCCAGCGTTCAACCGGGACCGCGGCCCGGTTTCGGTCTTCGGCGCCCGCCTGCGCGCGCAATTCTAGCGACGGGGGGGACCGGCAGCCCCACTATTTTGTTCGGTCGTGTCCCCCAATTCCGCATTCGCGGCGCCAAACACCACCTCGGCGGGCGGACAATTAGCTCCTACGGATTTCAGGATCTGGCGGCCCTCCGTCGCTTTGCCGCTATGCATGAAGAACTCGCCGATGAAGAAATCCGCTTCGCAAAGGCGCTTGGCGACCTGAGGTCCGGTGCCTTCCCCGGCAAGCCGACGAACACCATCAACGTCCCGTTTCCCGAGATATAGATCGAGTACCGCTCCCGGCCATTGGCCGAGCTTCACTCTGGCTGCGTTTTCCTCGAGCTCCCGGCGGTCGTCGTATGCCTGGTGAACGCGGGATATGTGAAGCCAGATGGCCGGGTTCGGATTTGACGGCCTGAGGCGGACGGCTGTCCGGAGGTCCTCCACCGCCGCCGCATTCGCGTCAGAATAGATGCGTACGCGTGCTCGTCCCAGATAGACGGCGACGTTCCCGGGATCTATCATGTGCGCGCGATCGAAATCGTTCATGGCCTCCCCTGACCTGCCCAAGGCGAAATAGACGTTCGCTCTGTTGGTCCAAAATACGGGGTCGCTTTCGCGAAGCCGAATGGCTTCGCCGAAATCCGCGATGGCCCTTTCGGTATCTCCCTGCATGAAGTGGACGCCGCCGCGGTTGCTGTAGGCGTCGGCGAAATCCTTCCGCAGTCCGATCGCGCGATCATAATCGGCCAAAGCGGAATGGAAGTCCTGTTTCGCAATAAATACTTGGGCACGATTGTAAAAAGCCTCGGCATAACCCGGGTCGAGGCGCACCGCGGTCCCGTAGTGCTCGATGGCGAGGTCAAGCTGGTCGGTACGCAGGTATACCGAAGCAATATTTGCGTGGACCAGCGGGTTAGCAGGCGCAAGCCGTAGAGCTTGCAGCAGATCATCGCGCGCAAGCTCGAACTCCCGACGATCCGACCAGATCAACGCCCTATAGATGTAGGAGTTCGGGAATTCGGGGAGCAGCGCTATCGCGGCATCGAGATCGCCGAGCGCGCGGTCGCGCAAACCGAGCGCTTCGTAGGATACACCGCGGCTGTAGTAAACGAATCCCCGCTGGTCGAATGGAAAATCTCCGCGCCGAAGGGCCTCGTCGAACAACCGGACGGCGTACGGATATTGCCGCCGCTCTTTCGCGGCAAAGCCCTCGCGGACAAGGTCCGCAGGTGTTTGTGCCACTGCAGGTGCAGCGTGCGCAAACAGGACGAGAGCATATAAAGTGACGCTGGCCGCGACGCCCCAAAGAACAGCTGATGGCCGCGGCCGTATTGCGCGCTGTATTTCCGCGGCCATTCGGGTCGACGTCGGCGCCTTGCACTGAGGCTCTTGCATACCATCACCCCTCTGTTCAGGGAGGCCGACGGTCGGGAACAGACCCGATCGGCACCCCGCGTTCACCCGACCCGCGAGCCAATCGCTCGCGTCACCGCCCGTCGCCGTTCCGGAAGCCGGAATGGCTTACATGGAAACCCGGTGACGGCAGCTTCGACGGCGCGTCCGGGCGATCCCATCTTGTCTTTGCGACCTAGACGACATCATCCGATGCGAGCGAGCAAGCGTTGCCCTCGGTGATTTCGATCTGCAGCGTGGCATGGCCGATCTTGTACCGTTCTTGCAGCAGGTGAGCAGATTCCATGAGAAATTCGTCGCCCGGATGCCCGGACGGCATCACCAGGTGACACGTCATCGCCGTTTCGGTGGTGCTGATCGGCCAGACATGCAGGTCGTGGATTTCGGACACGCCCGGCCTGTCGGCCAAGAACGCCCGAACGGCTTCGAGATCGAGCTCGGCTGGCGCTGCGCTCAGCGACATGCCGACGGAACTCCGCAGCAATCCCCAGGTGCTCAGGAGAATGACCGCGCAAATGACGAGGCTCATTGCAGGATCCAACCACAACCATCCTGTCCACAGGATGAGCGCCGCCGAGAGGACGACACCGGCCGACACGGCGGCGTCGCCCGCCATGTGCAGAAAGGCGCCTTGAATATTGATGTCGCCTTTTCGTCCCCTGGCAAACAGCAGGGCGGTTGCTCCGTTCACGAAAATGCCGATCGTGGCCACCACCATGACGGTCACGCCGGCGACCGGTTCAGGATCGCGGAACCGCTGGACCGACTCCCATCCAATCGCTCCGGTGGCGACCAGCAGAAAGACCGCGTTTGCCAGCGCGGCAAGTATCGACGACCCGCGAAGCCCGTAGGTGAACCGTCCGCTTGGCGCGCGCTTGGAAGCGATCGACGCCGCCCAGGCTACCAAAAGGCCGAAAACGTCGCTCAGGTTATGCCCTGCGTCTGCCATCAACGCCGTCGAATTTCCGAGGTAGCCGTAGACTCCCTCTGCCACGACAAGCCCGGTGTTCAGGGTAACGCCGATGGCCAAGGCTTTACCGAAGCTTGCGGGTGCATGGACGTGGCCGGAACTACCATGAGCGTGGTGATGACCTTCGCTCACGGCATGCCGGTGATCGCCGCCATGGTCATGCGGATCGCCGCTGCGGTGGCGAGCCTGGACGGCACCAGCCTCGTTTCCTACGTCAGACAAGCCGTGTCCTCCTTTAGCTTTGATGGCTCTCGATCTGGACGGCCACATGGTCGATGCAGAAACGTCTTTCGGGACGCGACGTGCGCGGTTCGGCACCTCGCTTCCGCATGACCGGCGACGAAGACGACCGCTCATGGCGTCAAACCCGGACGTCACGGTCCATACGCGAAGATTATGAACCGCGCCAACGCCGGGCATTTCCGTGAGTTTCCGTTGCAGCAATTCCAAGTCCACTCGCGACGAATGCTGTCTTTTGTTCTGTCGGCTCTCGGTTCGGACTTCAATGAAATCGCCTCCCGTCCCACATGAACCGTTTGCAGCAGCTATGGTCGAACGCGCCACAATGCACTTCGATGGAAGGGACGCCGGATACGATCGACATGTCTATTTCGAAGGCTTTTCCGTGCCAGACCTCCCATTGCGTGCCGGCCCGAGAGACGAAGACGCGATGGAGGCATCCGTCGGACGAACAGACTTCTTCCCTGTTCACGCAACCGATCTGATCGAAGTGTACCGACGTGAATTCTTCCCCCTCGTCCGCCTGAAGATACCGTAGAAAACCGTTGCGCACCGTGATATCCTCACTTCCGCACCGGCGCTTCGCAGCCTCGATCGCGGAGCGGATGGCCGGCGACAACCGGGCGAACTGCCCGGAAGACAAGGGGACCAAGCGGCCCTCGGCCTGCCCCGAAGCCCGTGCCATGGCACCGGACGGCATCAGGCAGATCAGCATCAGCACCAGAACTAATCGATGCAAGATACCCTCCTGATTGCATCGTGGACGGCTTCACCAAACCGGTTGGTCCGGCTTATAGGAGGCGCGGACACGCTCCTGCTCGGACCGGACGATCGAATTAACCGCCGGGCATTGTCAGTCGAGATCATTGCGGCTATTCCGAGTAGCCACCGTTCACGACGTGCGGCCGGCTCCGGTGTTCGCGAGGGTGTGGACCGCCCCGGATACCGCTGGCGTTCGGCCAAGATCGCTCCTGCTTGCCAAGCGCGCTTCCGCCGCAAGTCGTGCTCGTTTCCGTGGGGACGACCTTCCGAGACACTCTAGTCGACCTTCTTTTCGGCTTTTTCAGCAAGTTCGACGATATCGCCTTCCGTGAAGAGAATGCCTTGAAGTTCGGTCCTCCAATCCTTGCTGCGGCGAAGGAGAAATTCCAGATTCATTCCGAAATGCTTGAATTCTTCCTTCTGCGCGTTGGCCATAATCGCTTTCGCTTCCTTATCCTTTTCAAGCGACATGCGCTGTTCGTACCAGCCGATGGCCTCCGCTTCTTCGATCAGCGACGTGATCATGCGTGCAAAGGTGCGCATCTCCTGCGAAAGTTCGTTCGCCGGTTCGTGGTATTGGTCGAAACCCATCTTGTTCTCCCGCTGGTTGTTGGACGGAACGCTGGTGTGAATTGGTGCGGGCGCTGCCCGGCCACGTAACGTAAGTCAAAATTCGTTGGGCTCTCCTTCCGGCTTGATCTTCTTCGGCCGCCAGCGACGGGCGTCGAGCCGGCCTACAACGGGCAGGTATTCAAATTCCAGAATGAGTACCACCATCACGGTAACGAGCGCGGCAATCAGAAGCTCGCCGACGCCCGCAAGCATACCGACCGCGGCCGTCGACCAGATTGCCGCCGCAGTGGTCAAGCCTCGGACGGCACCCCCGTCCCTGAGGATCATGCCGCCGCCCAGAAAGCCCACGCCGGTCACCACGCCTGCCATCACTTTTTCCGCGCTGGCCGGGAAATTCTCGACGCCAACGGCCGTGAAGGCGGCCGCTCCCAGGCTTACAAGCATGAAGGTGCGGTCGCCGGCTTCCGACCCCCGAAACTCGCGCTCCCACCCGATCGGGAAAGCCAGCGCCACCGCAACGCCTATTCGCACCAGCAGCGCAACGTCGAACCTTGTGGTTCCGCCGGCGTCCCCGATCGTGGCAGACGCGATTGCAGCGTCGCTTCCCAGCACGAAAATGAGAAAAAACAAAGCGACGTTTGCCATCGTAGGACGAGCCGCAAGATTGAAGGGTATCCGATTCACTTCCCAATCCTTTTCCGTTCTTGAAGAGGGCTTGGCGGACGGGTTTGCCGGATGGCATTTAGGGTGAATGGCGGCAAAACATCCCCGTCGACGCCGCCGGTCTCGATTCGATCGGCTTCACACTGGCTACCCGGCGGCCGAGCCTGAAAAATCTGATCGCGGATCTTTTCGGAGTCTGCGGGGCTGCGAACCGTCACCCCGCCGCCCGTCGCCGAGCTACCGACGTCCTCGGCATCGGCATGCTCCGGAGGGAAGTTTCCATCTTCGACGAACAGAATGCGCGGATCTATCCCCTCGGAGCGAAACAAAGCCGCTCGTGCTGCAAGGCGCCCCTCATGATCGAGGCCTTGCCGGCAAAACAGCCCCTCTCTGTGTCCTCCCAGTTTCACGTCATGCCCTCCTTTCGCAGCCTTTTGTAAGTGCTCCCACGGTGTCCAAAAATCCGCAGACGCGTTCCGCGCGCAATTTTCTCAAGAGAGTGCAATTGACTGACCCGATCGAACGTCGCCGGGGCGAGATCCAGACCGACAACGCCCTCCGCCAGTCTGCTCGATAGTATCGCTCATGAAGCCCTGCGCCCACGCCATGTAACCCCTGCGAACGGGAGAATTACTTCTCACATCCTCTGCGAACTTTCGACAAGTTGTGGCACCCAAACCGACGATCGTCGCCTTCGTTTCTTTCCGCCAAGGCGCCGCCCGCGGCAGCGACGACCGCAGTCCCGCACAGAGCTATGACGTAGAGCCGACGTCCGGATTGCGAGAACCTAGCGTTCCTACGACCTTTCAGCGCGACGCCCAGGAAAACATACGAAGACCTGAAAAGCACGAAGGCGACGCGGTCGGACCGCGCGGCGGCAATGTTCGGGCGGAACGTTTAGGTGGCGGCGTATCAAGCCGAGGTGAGTTGCGAATGGGAGCATAAACTAGGCAGGGTACAGGGTAACCGGGACGCGGAGGGGGCGGCCATCCAAATGGAGAACCGGCATCACGACCGGCGCGGAGACGCAGCAATGTCCTGCCGCAACGCCCAACTTCTTCGGGCTGCCTTCATACGCCCCGTCGCCTAGCATGTTGCCGGAATCAGACGAGGTGGCAGCAATGACAACTTCATCGGTGCTGGCGTCTGCATGGGCGAGACCGACGAAAAGGTAGGCGAAAGCAAGAAACATCAGCAACGACCGGCGAAATCCCGGCGTTCGCAATCTAGGCATTTCATGACCGACCCGACGTTCCATGGCGTCGGGTTAGCAAATTCCGTACGCGAACACTATTACAATGTTGGTCACATTTCGGAACCTTGCGCGCTTCCGTTGTGACGAGCGGTCATCCAGATCCGCGCCAGGCCGCCGTATGATGCAACGTCAAGCATGACCGGCCCGTTACCTACGCCCCAGGATTCGGCTCAATCCGATGATCGTCCCTGCGGCGCCGACGGGACCTATTATGGTGATCCATGGGTGATCCGGAAATACGCGGTGAAGAAGAATGCCTGCAATCGTCGCGGTCAAGGCTGTTGCCGCCAGAACGCCGAGGATGAAGATGGTCCGTTGCGCCGGGGGCATCGTTGAAAACCTTGCAGGACCTTGACGAATCACAGTTTGCTAGTTCGACGACTGAAGCAAGTCCACGCCTCAACGGCCGGTCGGATGCTCACGATACCGACCGCATTCCGTACGCAGGAGACGCATGCCCGAGACGAGCCCAATGCATGAAGGCCCGACGACAGCGCCTAGTCCGGTTGTTGGCCAAAGCAAGCCCCGCTTTCTGGACGTCTTGGGTCCCGGGCTGATCACCGGTGCCTCCGACGACGATCCCAGCGGCATCGCGACATACAGCCAGGCCGGCGCACAGTTCGGCTACTCGCTTAGCTGGACGATGCTCTTCACCTATCCGCTGATGTCAGCCGTCCAAATGATAAGCGGGCGGATCGGCCGGACGACGGGCCGCGGCTTGGCGGGCAACCTGCGACAGCATTATCCGAACTGGCTCCTGCAGATATTCGTGGCGCTGCTCGCGACCGCGAACATCATCAATATCGGCGCCGACCTGGGCGCCATGGCCGACTCCACCAGTCTGGTGCTTGGCGGACCGAAAACGCTCTACGTTGTCCTATTCGGTAGCGCGTGCATCGGATTGCAGGTGCTGCTGCAGTACACACGGTATGTATCCTATCTGAAATGGCTGACGCTCGCGCTACTTGCCTACGTAGCGACGCTGTTTATGGTCGACGTGCACTGGAGCGAAGCGCTGAGCCAGATGGTGCTGCCATCCATCACTTGGAAGACCGAATATATCCAGACTGTCGTAGCCGTCTTTGGGACGACAATCAGTCCTTACCTGCTGTTCTGGCAGGCATCCCAGGAGGCTGAGGACATACGCGCCGTGCCCGAGCGTCAGATACTTAAACGGGCGCCGCAACAGGGCCCAGATGCCATCAAGAGGATCGAGATCGATACCCTGGTCGGCATGGGCGTCTCCAACTTCATCGCGCTGGCCATCATATTGACGACCGCGGCCACTCTCAATGTGTCGGGCGTGACGGACATCGAGACCTCCGCCCAGGCCGCGGAGGCGTTGCGTCCGATCGCCGGCAACCACGCCGCGACAATTTTCGCGCTGGGCGTTCTCGGTACCGGGCTGCTGGCAATTCCCGTCCTCGCGGGATCGGCGGCGTATGCCATCGGCGAAGCCCGCAGGTGGCCCATCGGCCTCGCTCGGCAGCCCAGGGAGGCGGCGGCATTTTACGCAACCATCGTGATGGCGACAGCCGTCGGCATCCTCCTGAATTTTGCGCCGATCAATCCCATCAAAGCACTGTATTGGTGCGCCGTCATCAACGGAATCGTGGCAATTCCTGTGATGGGACTGATGATGCTGATGGCAGCCAATTCGAAGATCATGGGTGAGTTCACGATAGGCTTCTGGCTGACGGGACTGGGATGGGTAGCGACGACGATCATGGCGGCTGCGGCAGTCGCTATGGGCGTCACCTACTTCATGTAGCCTTGTTAAGGTAAGTCGCGATCAGGTGCGCTCCGGCCGCCATCGTCGCAAGCACGATGGCTTCGTCCCACTCGGCAACCCGCTGCGTGAGCGGTTGTTTCCGAAGAATGGCCACCGTGGCCTGCACCAGCGAGCCGAGCCCGCTTACGCCCGCAAGGTACCGAAAAAACAGCGCGCTTGTGCCGCCCGTACCGACTGCAAGGGCCGCCGCCAGCGCTACGGCGAACGCGGCCTCAAATGCGACCTTCGAAAGCCACGTTCTCAAACGGTCTGTTTGCACTGCATCTCCGGTACGAAATAGGCTTGTCGGTCAACCCGCGAGCTCGTCCAACAGTAGAATCAGCAGAAACCCTACGAAAAAAGGCTGGTTACCCATGGCTTTTCAGGACCAGAATGAGCTTCCACCAAAAGTTCCTCGGTAACGAGGTATAGCAGGGCAATTAAACCGAAGGAAAAGAATGCCGCAATCCAGAAATTCGGCAGATGGCTGACAGGGATGCCAACGGCCGCCCCGATCGGCAACAGCACCGCAAGGCCCGCGATAATGGAAAGTACCCTCGTCGGTTGCCGGATGGATTCAGATAACTCGCCGGTGAGCGACAGCCCCAAAAAAGCACTTCGATCGTGAGCGCTACCGTCAAAAGGAAGCCCTGTCTGGCGCCGGCGGCGAATCCAATCCCGAGGACGAGTCCGTCGATGAAAATGTCCACGGCGACCATGATCACCAAGCCAAGGGTACCTTTCGCCTTTTCGCCCAGACGTTTGATCAGGAGCATGAGAACGATGCCCGCGACTCCACCAAGGATGACCGCCCAGACCGACTGGCGATGTTTTATGTCGGGCAGGAGTTCCCCAGCCGCGGCGGCGAACACGACCCCCGCCGCGAAATGCTGAATCGCAGCGGCGATCACGGGCGTCGGTTGCCGCCAGAGCGCGAAAGCAGCCCCCAGCACGACGGCAACGCTCGGGATGAGGATATAGAACCATGCAGCCATCATTATCCTCAGCCCGCCTGGAGCGGCAGCGCGGACCCGCGCGCAGATAAACCGGCTAACCGGCTAAGCAACCTTACCGACCGTGGCGCGTTTCTGGATCCCAAACTCACAGGAGATTATCAATGCCGGACACTTCGCAAATCAAAGAGCACATGGACGTCATTTCATCCGACAAAAAGACCGTCGGCAAGGTCGATCATCTAGATGGAGGCGACAAAATCAAGCTGACGAAACAAAGTTCGCCGGATGGGGACCATCATCACTTTATCCCGGTCGCCTGGATCGACCACGTCGACCAGCATGTACATCTGACAAAATCTGGCGCGGATATCACCGCTCATTGGGAACACGAAGGCCGCAAGTAAATCCAACAGGCGTCTGCACCCCGGCTGGCGCCACGCCGGCCGGGGATATTGCTGTTTCCAAGTTAGAACTATCGTCAATTTGGCGCCTGGCGTCGTCTAACCGTCACCCGCGGCGCATCCGCCATTGCGCTCATTCTGCCCGGAAACTAGAACGTGCTGCCTGCCCAGTTTGACGCATCGAAGAATCTATCAACCAGCAATTCACCCTTATCATTTTACCTCCGCATGATGATGCACAGGTGTGAGTTCTGCAAACTTCTGCTTTTCTATGCTGAACATGCATTGATTTGCATCAATTTGCAGAAGCAACTGCAAAGTTTTATTGTTGAATCGGATACGGAGTCCGTAATATGTGCAGAAATAAGAGTATCGAACTTGAATTGGGAGCCCTGCAGTTGGACTTTTATCTTCCTGGCGGAGGAAAGATGAAGTTGGCGCGGCTCGTTCGTCGGCACCTGTCGTGGTTTGCTGCAGCCGAGCATCGAGGCATGAGTTGGTCAGATATGGCTCAAGCCTTGGCTGGCGCCCAGATAACCGCCAAGGGCGACAAACAGTTCGCCGTTGGAACGCTGTCATCGACAGTTTGGCGCGAGCGCGCCAAGTCTTCTGCCAAACGGGATTTTGATGGCCCCGGCGCTGGCCCGTCGCGGCGGTCGCCGAAGGCTCACACGGCTAAAACTCCGCCCACGGAGGCCAAACTTACTAGGTCGGCTCAGCCAAGAAAGACGGCTAAGACCGCGTCGATTGCGAAATCTTCTATGCCCATTGCGTCAAACAAGATTGTGGCGCCAAGCCATGCTCAAGACAGCTCAAGCGCGAAGAAGGAAATCCTCACCTTTATGTCTCGAACGCGCGCCGTTCGCCGAGTGGTCGATTAACAATTGTGGGATGCGGGATTATCCGCAGAAGAGACATCTTCATCCGACCGAACTGGATGCATCGGGCTCAATCGCATTCTGACCTTGGCTCTTCCCACCCTAGAAATAATTGATAAGCAAGCGCTCGGCATCTCTTCGGACTGCAAATGCCGGACCCTAAGTCCCCTATGGCCCCTATGGCCCCTATTGACGCGACGTCTGGCCAATGGGGCTCGATCACTGTGTTCGGGATCTCGCCTTCATTTGTTTCGTACGAAACAATTCAATGCACGCCAGCGATCATTCGGTCTTCTTGACAGCGTAACTCGATGTTCCCCAAACGCCGACAGGTACATTTCGCGTCATGACATAGCCAGCTGCCCTCGTACCGGCCAAATTAGCCACAAAGCTAGCGAGACTTTGACGACTACCGGCGCCCTGGGGATCGGCAAGCATCCTCAAGCGGATATCGAGCTGCTTGACCTTGATCGAACGGTCCCCATACAGTTCATGCCAGAGCGTTAGGAACTCCACCACCTGAACGCGACGCGGATCTTCACGTTTGATCTCGCTAATCCGTCTGACAGGATCGGCGCAGCCAAGCGCAGTCAGAGGGTCGCGGCACCAGCTAGACCACCGTTCAAAGCTTCCGAGCGGCAAGCCTCGCTTGAGGTCATTCTGGCGCCCCCATCGCCAGATTGTAAGGATTGCAGCCAATAGCTCGTGCTGCCGGTTCTGGATACTAATCCCGAATTCATTAGCGAAAGGGCGGAGTTCTGGATCTTCGCATCCCGCATCGAGATCAACGACGAGGAAGCGCCGCGCCAGGTCTTCTGACACTCGTAGCGCGTTTCCAGTTATCGCAAGAAATGTATTGGTCGGGATCTGAACAAGCTTCGTGTTTTCGCGGAACGGACGGATGGAACACGGATTTTCGGTGACCACTTGGGCGAGTAGATTGGAACGAAGAACCTCCGCATTGACGTTATCGATAAAGATCAACTGCTGAGCAGCCACAATCGCAGCCGTCAGCCTTTTGTCCAGTTCGGATCTATCGCCAGAGCTTGTGAAAGGGGTTGGCGTGATGCCATACGCGATCCGTGCGATCGCCCGGACGAGTTGACCCTTTCCCGTACCAGCACCGGAAAGCTGCGGTGCGCGAATTATAAATCCAGGCGCCAACGGCAAACTGGGGCGGCATACCGCAGTCATAAGCGCGATCAAAAAGGTCGATTCGTCAATTTTGGGCGCATCCTTCGGATCCACGATCTTTCCCTTATGTGAAATCGTGGTGGTAGCGGCGTCGGCAAAAGGAAACGTCTGAAACGTAGCGCGCAAGCGGATGAGCGCCTGTTTGGCTTGCTTCTCGGACGGCCGATCTGGAATGGGCGGCATATCGATCCCAAAACACCAAAACCGCGTTTCCGGATCGAAGCCTTCAGCTATACGGATGGAGCCGTCGTTCGAAAGAATTGGTGCTCTGCAAATTCCATTGAGCTCATTCAAGCCCCAACCGTCGTGGCGATTCAAATACAGACGTGCAACCGACGTCGAAAGTGTAACTGGTTTGCTAACGACTTCACCGCCAACGATTTTCTGTTCAACAGGCCTGCAGACCGAATGTGTATAATTGATCACGTCGTGCGGGGTTAGCGGCAGTATCGAGCAATCGTCGGAGGTCTTGACAAGCTTTACTAATGCTGCTCCCCGCTGAAAAAGCCTGCCAGTTGCCGCGAGGCGGTGGGAGAGGTCCGCAGCGGTTGCCGGCAAATCTGCTGCATTGACGATCAATTCGGGCCGCCCGTCGAGCGATGCGGCCGGATTTGCCTCCGCCGATTTTTTCTGGTGACGCGAGCCTTTTGAGCGCGCCTTGCTGTCAGTCATAAGTCCTCTTCCCCAAATCGAATTACCGCGCCCGCGCTTTCGCGAGACCGCCTGTCGCGATACAGATTTGATGGCGCGGAGGATATCGACCGCTCTGAAGTTAGGGAGGTGACTGGGTCGGGGGAGTAATTGTCAGAGCTAATTATTTCGTCGTGGCGATTTTGATGCATAGCGGCCGCCGGCAGGAAGTCGGGCGCTGTCGCTTTCTCGGAGACTGGCACGATCGCTTCTCGCCGAGAAGATTAGCACTTCCAGCCCTTGGTCGATGAGGGGCTTTTCCAACATCAATATATCCGCGGTAGGGATACCAGAAGGGACCAAAAATGTCTTTTACTTGCACCTTCCAGTCACAGAGTCCAAGCGCGGGCTGACCAATGAGCGCCCTCAACGATCCTGATGGGCTGCCGGAGGCGATGTTGCAAACCTTCGACCGTTGGGAGCACATTTCGTTCGACATCGCATCCCAAGCGACGTCGCCCGACTCCGTGCCGGCCTTGGGGAATGGACGCCCGCCCTTAGAGCTATCGCCTCGACGGCGAATGCCTCAGACCGTTTCCCGATCCGACTGCGCGTTGTAAATAGTCGACAGTTGCTCGCGCAATCTCCGGCATGAGTTCGAAAATCTCAGGGCTCGGTGTATGGTTGCGAGCAAAGAATTCTGGAAACTTGGTGAGATCATAACGGCGCGTGCGTAGTTTTAAAACCAGCGGCAGCACCTCTATGTCTTCCGAGTCGAATCTGGTCATGAGTTCGCGAGTAGCGCGGCTTGGCGGACGATCCTCTTCCTTACCTATAATGTGAGTGACGTCAGGGACGAGGATCATTCCGTGTTTCCCGACTTTCGCCATTAGGTCAGCAAGACCAGTGTGATCCGTGTCATCCCTGTCGAACGCCGCTGGTTTAAACCAGCCCTTAGCAGGGACACTTAGGCTTCCCACGGGTGGAATGATGTTGAAAGCAACCTTACGGATTACGGGTTCGGACAAATAATCTGCAAAGTGCTGCATCTCGTCGAATGCCGTTTGATTATGAAAAGAGGTAGGCTCGAATTTTACTCCGGTCTTTCCTTGAGCGGCGTAGTACGGATAAATCGGAAGTCGTAGCCCCATAAATCACCCCGTAAATTCATTTTCGGACGTCAGTTTCTCCCCCGACCAGGTCACCTGCCTAATCACTCCGGCATCTGCTGTTATCGCGGGGTCGAACGCGATTGTGCGTCGACACGGTAAACAAACAGCCCGAGTGTCGAACATGTCGCATAGACATAATGCATCTGCGGTTACCGTTCCGTTGACGAACACGGCAGCAGCCATGCCTACTACCCACAACGTCACGCATGTGGTCAAAACGCAGCCCGTAAAGAATATCGACCCCACCCCGCAGTCTTACGGACCTCTTAGACAAGCGTGGAAAGCGTTCAATCGTGAGCTTTTTGCGGGGGCGTTGCCGCCCTGTTTGATCACTCTGCAACGCCGCAAACATTCGCTCGGTTACTTTTCAGGAAGACGCTTCAAGTCCTCCGACGGCGTTCACTTGACCGACGAAATCGCGCTCAACCCGACATACTTTGCGGGCAGCAGCACGAAGGATGTTCTTTCGACGTTGGCGCATGAGCAGGCGCATCAGTGGCAGCAGCATTTTGGTAAGCCGTCACGCTCCGCATACCACAATATGGAATGGGCGAGGAAGATGCGCGAGATCGGATTGATCCCGAGCCATACCGGGCGCCCCGGCGGCAAGATGACCGGTCCGCGAATGAGCCACTACATCGAAGCCCGCGGCTTGTTTGATCGCGCCGCTGGTCGTCTGATCGCAAAGGGTTTTGAGCTGGCGTTCGTCGAGCGGGATCTCGCAGGCGCTGGGGGCGCTGCTTTGCAGAAGAACTTGAGCAAGACACGGTATCGCTGCCCGGTTTGCAGCATGAATGCCTGGGCGAAGCCGAACTCGGACTTGATGTGCGTCGCCTGCAACGCGGTTCTGACCTCCTAGCCTCATGGAGCAAACGATGCGCTTCTATACCACTGTCTGGAACGTTAAGCGGCAAGCGAAGCGCTTGAAGAAGGTACTCAAGAGGTTGAAATACGATGTCTCTTACACCGCATGCCTGGATTTGATCTCCCGTTTGTACGGCTTTTCAAATTTTGCGGAGCTCAAAAGGACGTCTTCAGATCAGCCCCTCAGTGCATTCGACGATGATGTCGATGGCGATCTGTTGGAAGCGCGCTTCCAGTATCAGGAACGCGTGATGATCGAGGCAGGCTTTTCCGATGTTGCTGGCATCGTTCTTGACGAAGTCGATCCAACTAGCTCCCGAAACGATCCGATTCCTCCGATCGAATCGATCTGACCGTTCGATCGCAAGCGATGAAGGCAGCGTTAGCACGCATGTGCTTGCAGCAATTAATGACGCAACCGTTAGAAATGCTCGGGAGAGAAGATGAAAAAGCGCAGTGGCTCAATGAGCCGATCTGAAAGACGGAACGCATCCCGCGAGCGTCGGAAGAACGTAAGGAAGCGGGCAGGTAGGGTGGGTGCAGATGAGGTGATTGTTCGCCAAATGGGCCATCCAATCAAGGTGCCCGGTGTGGTCTCGGATATAATCGCGCCGATCCTGGCGCCGGATCGAGTGACGAAAGAGAGCGACGGCCGCTTTCCACCGCGGGAGTTTTTGCAAAAGCTTCGCATGGTGTTAGGGGTCCACGCTTTATGCACTTACCATAGCCTCAACGTTCTTTACGGCAATGCCACAAAGGCGCGTGATGACGTAGCCGATGCCGCCGGTATGTCTTACGACCACCTGCGTCGATTAGGGATGGCGCACATCAGTGATGTCACGCTTTTCGATACCGAAAGCGAAATAGCTGGGTGGGCAAAGCAGAAATTTAAAGATATTCCTGTTGGCGCCCAGGTCGCAAACAATCGTGTTCGCGCCACTGCCGAACTGTCGTCTGTCGCGCTCGTTGGCAAGGCCTATGTTCGTGCCCAACGGGTCACCGCGTCTTGGGAAGAAGCGCAAGTCATCCTGAGCAAATCGGGCGACGCCGCCTCGAGGGCCGCTGCAGAGATGCGAGCCCGTGACGTCATCGAGCGTGGCTACGCGTCCGCTTGGTACGATATGAGCGTCGGCAATCTGGCCGAGATCGCCATCTACGCCGATATCAATCCTGTCATCTTGTGGCCGCAACATATCGCATTCTTTGCGGAGCTGTTCGAGCTCGCTCGCTTCATTGGGCGCATCAACGCTGGTGTTGGCGCCACGTTGTCCTCGAATCTGTATGCGCTGACTCGGCAGGTCATGGATGGATCTCAGACAGGGGACACGCGCGATCTGGTTTCAACCATGATCCGCTATCATCTGTCGAGTGCATTAGGCAAAAACGAATTGATCACGGCGATAGATGCAGCGGAAAAACGTGGACTGACTTTGTTAATTGCGCGCGGAACGATGAGAATCGACTTGGTTCAACAGCCTGCTGTCGAGATCGTACAAAACGGTCGCCTGCACACGGTCCTTACAGCATTGAAGTCGGGCTTCACGCGCGGGATCGGTCTGCTTGAGAAAGCTTTTACCAAATCGCGATGAGGCATTGGGCGCGAGGCGGAATTTATCAAGCGATAGCCGCCCGCCGTCTCGACCTAAGTAACTCAAAGGTATGCGTTATTTGCCTCGTTTTGTTGCCGACTTCAGCTCGCCAGTGCGGAGTAAGCAAGCCTGTCATAGGAAACAGGAGCCCCAATTGATCGTTCAGGAGCCAAACTTCATGAATTCCGCATCGCCGGTCGCGCTTATCGTGACTGCGGATGACGGAGGCGTTGGAAAGACCCAGTTTGGGGTCCAACTCGCAAATGCGTTCTATCTCTACGGCAAAGAACTCGATCTTTATCAGATCGACACGAAGGGAAAGCTGGCGGCCAAGAGCGGCCAGGACGTGGTCTCCCTTGCCGTTCAGAATCGCCAGAGCCGCGCCGAAGAACTTATCGCGGCCGATATCATTGCGCCCTGGTACCGCTCTGTCACCGGGATGCCCGAGACGGGTCGATCGAGCCTGTTGGAGGTTGGCGGCGCCATGGCGGGCCTATTCCACGCTGGGATCACCGATCTTGATCTCGCCGAAGATATTGACGCGCTGCATCTCAACGTCGTCGCCTTCGTGCTCTGCAAAGCCGGAGAGGATTCCGCCACTCAGCTGCTGCGCGAGTTGGGTCGGCTTGAACGCAATATGCCCAATGCGCGCCCCGTGATCGTGTCAAACGCGTTTGTCGGCGATCCCGAAAATGCAGCACGGTACCTGGACAGCGGAATGCGAAAGGCCTTCCAGAGCGCATTCAAGAAGTACCCCGTCATTCGGATGTCGAAGATGCAGCCGAAGTCGATGGCAATCTATGAGCGCATGCACGCTTTGCCGTCGACGATCATCGGCTGGCATGCTGACAATTATGCCGAAGCCATTCGGCGCGTCGGCGGTCACCGGGACGAAGCGAAGCTGTTCGTGAAAGACGTGGCGGAGTGGAGCGGGAAGATCTTGGAAGAGATCGAGCGCGTCTTGCCGATCTTGTCGGATGACGGTCATGCCTGATCGCCGCTCCACTTTCCAAAACAACATGAACCAGGTTAAGGCCGATTCAAAAAAGGCGTCGGAGGATCTTGTCAAGCGATTGAAGAAGTTGACGCCGGAGGAGTTCCTTCGGCTCCCTCCGCGCATGCTCAATCGCCTCAAGCTCGATCAGTACCGAGACATCGTCGCATCGATTGCGCCCGAAATTCAGTTATCTGTGCCCAAGAGCGAGGGAACGGCCAGTCAGACCAAGCGCCGGCTAACCTTACACGCCTGGTGGGGCGAGAGATCGGCGACGGCGCAGTCGCTGATCACGACAATCATCCTGTCGCTTCTGTTCGGCAGTGTCGGCGTACTCATAGTGCCGGCGGCGAAGTGGGGGCTCAGCCGCGTGGAGGTTGTGCGATCGGCCACGACCGCCAATTGGCCAGTATGTAAGCGGCTCAGCATCTACACTGATGGTTGCGTTTACTATCCCACGCAAGACTTAAACTGGGAATGGATCGCCCAAAAGCTGAATATTCCGCTCGAGAGTTTACAACGTACCAATCGCCATCTTCCAACGAAATTTGTCCCCACTAACGCTCAATTAGCGGTGTGGCGCTATCGCGGCCGTTTGGAGAACTGAGGATGCTCGCCAAATACGAAGCTCGGCCATCGACGCCGGCATTTATCAACGGATTGATGATGGCATTGTTGGCAAGTGCTGTATCGATTTTCATCTCTTTTATCGTGCTGCCGCCGACCGCGTGGCAGCTAGATAATGATGTCGCCATGGCCATCGGGGATCTTTGGCATGCCTGGCTGGCAAACGGTGTAAGTGAAGCATTTACGCACGATGACCTGCAGCGCGACCTTTTTCCTCGATTGTTTTGCAGCGTGTTCGCAATCTTGATGTCTGCGGTATGCGGCTTCCGGATTCGGAAGTCGATCACACCTATCGTCGATACGCGTGAACATTACGCAGGTCTTCAACTGCTCCGCGGAAAGGCAGCGTTAGCAGCCGGCAGACAATTATTTAACGATGAAGGTCGGGATGACGATCGTACGATACAATTGGCGCCGGGATTATGCATCGCCCGGCGACGTGAAGTTCGTAACGTGCTTCTATTCGGAGCGATCGGGTCCGGGAAAACACGCATAATCCTTTATCTTCTCAATCAGTTAATCGAACGCCTGAAGCGGCATCCGAATAGCGATAACGCCATGTTCGTGCATGATACGACTGGGGAAATTCTCGAGGGATTCCCGATGGCGCGGGACGAGTTTGCAGCGATAAATCCTGACCGCGCGGGCAGTTGGGCCTGGAGTATGGGCCAGGATCTGCGCGATGATCGGGATTGCGAAACTGCGGCCGATCAGGCGGTGCTGCAGACCGGCGACGCCATCTGGGGGAAGGGCGGCTCGACGATGTACGCGGGCTGTATGATCATATGCAAAGCTGAACGCGGAACTTCGTGGGGCGCTCCAGAGCTGTATAAAGCTTGCCTGCGAGATCCCAAACAACTTAAACAGCAATTCGAGCACCACTATGCCCCGGCGGCAAAGCTCATCGAATACGATAGCTCGTCGGGAGAACTCAGTCGTACCAGCGTTTCCTTTCTGTTGACGTTCCGAGCGAGTGTGCTTCGCGTGTTGCGTCCACTTGCGTTGGCTTGGGACGGCATTCCCGCAACGCGCCATTTCTCGTTTACGGAATGGGTCACTGGACCTTCGGCTTCCGCCACGGTTCGCCAACCGCGTGTGGTGATCGTGCAGCGGTCTGGACGGCATCCCGATATGAGCGCCGCATGGATCGGCATGGTTATGGACGTGGTCACTGGCGCCTTCGGTGATCCTGCTCTTGGTGTTAGCCAGACTCGCACGCGTAGTTTCGTGATCGACGAGGCGCCGGCATTGGGCCACATTAGGCGCTGGCCTGAATTGCTGGATACGGGAAGAAACAAAGGCGCATCGACCATCGCCGCCGTGCAAGATGCGGCCCAGCTGCGCCGGATCTACGGCGACGCGGCGGAGAGCATGCTCCAACGGTTCGCGACCAACATCATCTGTGCCCAGGCGCCCGGTGCTGAGGCGATCGCGCTCTCTGAGAAGATGATCGGGAAACGCGAAATCGTCGACAAAGATCACAGTACCACGACAGAGCGCGGACCAACCGGGAAAACGGAGCGAACGAGCACGACCAGAAACATCCGGGAAGTACCCATTGTACGACCTGAACATCTTGTTCAGCGGCTCGGTCTGCGAAACCGACGGATCAAAGCGCTAATGATCGGCTTGGGCGACATTCTCGAGACGGAGTGGCCGATAACAGTCTGGCCGAAACAGTGATGCTGAAAAAAAGTTCAACAATAAGGAAAACTGCACAAAATCATGGTTTTTAACTCGGGAAAACTGATTGCGGCGGTCTTCGCGGGGAGCCTTTCATCAGCAAAAGCGGCTATGGCCTTCATAAGTTGGCAAAGCGTCGGCAGGGCCAATCGTTCGTGACGTATTTGTTGCGGTCGGGGTCCTCGCGGACCTGCGAATTTTTTGAAAGCTGATGACGACTCCTGTTTTTGCCGCGGACCGCTTGAATGATTTGAACGTGGTTGAGATTTACAAGTCTAGAGCAGCCGCGCGACCTACAATAAGTTGTCAAACGGAAAAATCATCAGTTGCACACAGTATTCTATGTGCTATCACACATCAAAATCTGTGTTGGAGCGAGCGGTGCCGTACGCTGAATTTCTCGCTGAGCTTGAGCGCGCCGGCCTAAGCGTTCGCGGTTTCGCCGACCTTATCGGAATGAACCCCAATTCAATTACAAATTACGCAAGTAGAGAGCTCCCGCAACATATCGCTCTTGTTGCTGTTCTTGTGGGCGAGATGGCATCTAACGGGGTTAACTACCGCTCGGCCATAGCGAAGGTGTCGCCGACAAAGAAACCCCGCGGCGCTACGCGCCAAGGTCACTTCGGCGGAGATCGACAAACGAACTTGGACTTGCAGTCGTGAGCACCCGTATAGGGGGGCGCGGCCATGACTAATTGGCTAGAACTGCTCAAGGACTTTGGCGCCGATAAACAGGCGCTGCATTCGCTCAATGCAGAAAGCCCCGAGCTTCTGCCATATGCCACGATCGTCAATGCGCGTCGCAATGGTTCAATTCTAGGAGTTGTCGGCGCAGTCTACGAGTGGCAAGGCGCTCCGCTCGCATTTCTCGTTGACGCAAGCCAAATCAACGGCGACGCAGATATCCACCGACTACGTCGTTTGCTGTCCATGCGGGGCGATGCGCCCTACCTTGGCGTGGTCTCCGCGGGCCGTTTCGACGCCTATGCACTAGCATTAGATCACAAAACACCTGCCGAAGCTTACGTGGATATTGATCGAGAGACTCAATCAGTCCAAGATCTTTTCCCCCACTTGGCTAATCGCAGACCTCAGGCCGCGCGCACGAAGCAAGGCTGGATTTCAAACGTCGTTCTTAATCTCCTAACAGAAGCGATCGACCGCCTTATCGATTTAAATCTGGATCACGGCGATGCGATTTCCCTCGTCGGTCGAGCTTTGTTTGCGCGCTTTTTAGGAGATCGCGACCTTCTCTCTGCCGATTTGCTCGCACCGGAGATTGCCGCGACACTTTTCAGCAACGCTAAGCGCGCCCGGGCCACATGCCTATGGCTTGACAAGACGTTTAACGGCGACCTTCTCCCACTGTCGAACGCCGTTTTCGATCGGCTGCCTGCGGACGCCTTTGGAGTTCTGAGCAACATCATGATGCGCGCTCCCGGTGGACAGCTCTTCCTGGGATGGACAGAACGTTGGGATCAACTGGATTTTGCACACATCCCGGTAGGCGTCCTTAGTCAGGCATACGAACTGTATTTGCGGAGCCACGCTCCTATAAAACAAAGGCAAGAAGGCGGGTATTATACTCCCAGATCAATAGCAGACCTATTGGTACGCGCCTCCTTTGCTGCACTCGATCGTGAAGAAATTAGCGCAAATGCGCGCGTCCTCGATCCAGCAGCCGGAGCCGGCGTGTTCTTGCTCACTGCGTTCCGCGAGCTGGTTCGCGCCCGTTGGCGCGCGGACGGAACGCGACCAAATACTCAACAGCTACGCAAAATCCTTTATCATCAGATCACCGGATTTGACATCAACGAGCAGGCACTCCGCTTTGCTGCGCTCGCTTTATACTTGATTTCGATTGAGCTTGATCCAGAGCCTCAACCAATCAACAAGCTTCGATTTGACGACCTTCGAGGCACCGTCCTTTTTCGAGTTTGCGCCGATACAAACGAGACAAGCGGCTCTCTCGGCAGCCTGGGGCCGTTAGTCGGCGACGAGCACCGTGAAAGATACGACCTTGTTGTCGGCAATCCCCCGTGGGCGACCGGCACAAAGCTACCAGACTGGTCAACCGTTCTATCGACAGTCTCCCGCATTGCAAGCGAGAGAACTGGAACAAAAATGGCGCCGCCAATTCCCAACGAGGCACTCGATCTACCATTTGTTTGGAGAGCGATGGAATGGGCCAAACCTGGCGGGCAGATTGCATTTGCGCTCCACGCACGCACCTTCTTTCAGCAGGGTGACGGCACCGTTGAAGCGCGTCGCGCACTGTTTCAGGCGCTCGACGTCACTTCGATCATCAATGGAGTCGAGCTTCGTCAGACCAAGGTTTGGCCAGAAATCTCAGCGCCTTTCTGCTTGTTGATTGCCACTAATCGTGCGCCCCCACCGGGCGCTGGCTTCCGCCTAATTAGTCCCCGATTGGAAACATCCCTCAACGCTTCAGGCGCGATGCGTATCGACGCGCACTCCGCGGATGTAATCTCTGTCCAACAATTGATTGAAACCCCTGAAATTCTAAAAATATTGTTCCGCGGTACAAAAGCTGACCTCGGTTTGATCGAACGCATCAGAACGAAGGGCTTCCCGACACTTGAGACGTTTTGGCGCGATGCTATTGGAGTATCCGACCGGCGGCGAATGATTGGCTCAGGAAGCGGGTATCAAAAACTCCGAGCAAGCAGCCGGACCAGGCAAAAGGGCGACGGCAAGCCTGGAGCTGATGCAACATACTTGCATCGGCTGCCAGATGTGACGATCGAAAGTATTGAAGACCTTCTGATCGACACAAAGCGACTGTCTCCGTTCCTAAGTGACCGAATACATGACCCACGCGACCCAAGACTGTTCGAGGCTCCACTACTAATTGTACACAAATCGCCTCCAGCAGACGTTGGTCGCATTCGCGTGGCCGTATCCGATAAACGGGTTGCTTATAATGAAACTTTTTACGGGTACAGCCCCGGCAAAGTTCAAAACGCAGGCACGTTTGTTCGTTATCTCGCACTCGTTCTTGGCAGCAAGTTTGCCCTCTGGTTTACGCTCGTAACCAGCGGCGAGTTTGGCTTTGAACGAGAAGTCGTAGAAAAAACGGCTCTCGATCAAATTCCGCTTCCAGACTTCCGAAAGATGACGCTGTCCCAGCGGAGCCAGATAACGCAGCTATTTGACGGATTAACGTCCTCTGAAGTCAAATGGGATGACGTTGATCGTTGGGTAGCTGAGTTGTACGGCATTGGAGCGAACGATGCTCAAATCATATCGGACACGCTCGCATTTAACTTGCCATTTTCGAGGACGAAAATTGCAGCGCAAGAACGACCAGACCTCATCGCTGTGATGAGGTTTTGCGAGCAGCTCGGGCTTGAACTCGATCCATGGGCCAAACGCTTTGGAAGGCCGTTGTACTTCGAAATAGCGGCCAATCGTCCGGCGTCACCTTGGCTTGGCATATGCCTGAGAACTAACAAGAGTTCGTGGGACGAAAGAATTATTCCAGAATGGGAAGGGCTATTGTCGGTCGCTGACTCGACCGCCGCCACTGAAACCATCATAGAGAGCCGAAGTGGCGCACTATTGATCGGAAAGCTTGCTCAGAAACGATATTGGAGCGACACCCAGGCGCGCCTACTGGCTCAACATATAATCTGGTCGCATATTGATCTCTTAAAAGGGTCAACTTCCAGATGACCTATTTGGCGCCTGTGACGCGGCCAGATCAAATTGCAGAACTGACACGGGGCCTTGATCTGCCTCTCGCCGCCATCGATGATATCTATCTTAATATTATTGCCGATGGCATCGCTAGTGCATTCCAAGAGGTCCGTAAGATCGCTCCGACTACGATTGCATCGGGCGACGAGGCCGAGATCACCGCCCTACTGGAGACGCGTCTAAACGCCATGATTGATGCGGACCCGATCTGGCGGCAACTCGTCGCATCGGTAGCTAGGGGCAAAGAAAGCCTCAGCTTCGATGGCTCTCACTTGGAAAAACGTCCCGATCTTTCAATCCAGTTGACCGCACGAACGCGCCGGTTCCCGTTGATTGCTGAAGCCAAGCTTATTGATGCGAAGAAAGGTGAGAACCTTTACTGCAGCCAAGGTGTGTTGCGCTTCCTCGATGGCGAGTACGGATGGGGAGGCCGTGAGGCATTTATGATCGCGTACGTTCGTGACGGATCCACAGTGAATAGCCGCCTGGCTCCTTACCTGACGCAAACAAAACAAAACACCAAGTATTCCATAGAAACTCCCCTCGCCTCTCTCGGAAGCACTTTGTGCGACGCTGCACGCTCGACACACGGCCGCTCGTTCCTCTACGCCCATATGCCCCCTCCAAAGAATGCTCCTGGCGCAATAGCGCTATGGCATCTTTGGGTGGACGCCTCCGGCCCAGCCAAGCCGTAGAGAACGGCAGAAATACATCCTGACCGTCCCTATTTACTCAGTGAATCGCAGCACAAAAACATCCCGCCGGAGAGGTCTATGACCCCGCACGAATTTGTCACTAAATGGCAGAACTCTAAACTCAAAGAGCGTGCCGCGGCGCAGGAGCATTTTATTGATCTATGTCGTTTACTGGGAGAAAAGACGCCGGCGGAAGTAGACGCAACTGGGCTAGACTATGCTTTTGAGGTCGGCGCAACAAAGACCACCGGTGGCCGCGGCTTTGCGGACGTTTTCAAACGCGAGCATTTTGGTTGGGAGTATAAAGGCAGTCACGCCAACCTCGATACAGCTTTCTCACAGTTGCAACGCTATGCAGTCGCGCTCGACAATCCGCCCCTGCTAATTGTCTCTGATATTGGAACAACCATCCGGATCCATACGAATTGGACGAACTCGGTCTCACAGACCTACGTTATTCCAATCAATGAGCTAGATAACGCAGAAAAACGCGGCTGGCTTAAGTCAGCCTTTGTCGACCCAGAGGCGCTTCGACCAAAGAAAACACGACAACAGCTTACGGAAGAGGTCGCCGGAGACTTTGCCAACTTAGCTCGCTCACTTCGTCTCCGTGGTCATGCTGCAGAGGAAGTTGCCCATTTCATCAACAAGCTAGTGTTCTGCATGTTCGCGGAGGATGTGAAGCTTCTTCCCGATCTAATGTTCACGCGGATGCTTGATCGCGCAATTGAGGACACCAGCGAATTCGAAGACTTTGCTAGAACGCTGTTCGCTGCAATGAAAACTGGCGGTCGCGTCGGCTTTGAGAAAGTCAAATGGTTCAACGGCGGCTTGTTCAACGACGATCAAGTATTTGCGCTTACAAAAGACGAAATCGCCATTGTTCGAAAAGCCGCTGGGCAATATTGGGGGGACATCGACCCTTCCATCCTCGGCACGCTGTTCGAACGCGGCCTTGATCCCGATAAACGTAGCCAGCTCGGTGCTCACTATACGGATCGCGACAAGATTATGATGATAGTTCGGCCGGTGGTGGTGGACCCTTTGGCTGCTGAATGGGCCGACATCAAATCAGAAATAGCCGCCCTGATCGATCGAGCTAATAAGCTCGACGAAGATGCAAAGACTAAAGGCGGCCGTCTTGCCTCAGCGGCTATTGGGCAATCAACTATAGCCCGCAAAGATGCTCAAGGTCTGTTAGATCAATATCTAAAACGCCTAGCAGAATTCCGCATTCTTGACCCCGCCTGTGGCTCCGGAAATTTTTTGTACATCGCACTCCGGGAACTGAAGGATTTGGAACATCGCGCTCAAGTTGAAGCGGAAGCGATGGGCCTTCCCCGCCGCTTCCCCTCGATTGGTCCCGAGGTTGTCAAAGGCATCGAAATTAATGCTTACGCGGCTGAACTGGCACGGGTGTCCGTCTGGATTGGCGAAATTCAGTGGATGTTGAAAAATGGATTTCCCGCGGCTCAAAATCCTGTCTTGAAGCCAATGGAGACAATTGAGTGCCGAGATGCACTGATCGGAGCTGATGGCACAAGAGCTGAATGGCCGGCAACGAACGTCATCGTCGGTAACCCTCCCTTCGTTGGAAACAAGAAGATGATCCGGGAGTTGGGCGAGACTTATACTAAAGACCTTCGCAAAACCTGGTCGCATGTGTCCGGTGGCGTTGATTTTGTCGCCTATTGGATCGCCAAAGCATGGGAATTGGTGGAAGCGGGCCTCGTCGAGAAAGCTGGGTTCGTTACGACCAATTCGATCCGTGGCGCCTCGAATAGAGTGGTCTTAAAGGAAGTTACGGATCATGGCCGCATATTCTGCGCATGGAGCGATGAGCCCTGGGTCGTTGATGGCGCATCATTGCGGGTTTCGTTGATTGCCTTTGACAAAGCTCAGGGCGAGACAGCTCATCTCGACGGCATGTCGGTTACAAAAATTGGTCCTAATCTGCAGGCACGCCGTTCAGGAATTGATATAAGCCAAGCCACACCTCTGAATGAGAACGACAAGTGTTCTTTTGTCGGCGTTATTCTGAATGGCGATTTTGAGTTAAGTGGACCGATTGCGCGATCGATGCTCTGCGAACCTCTCAATCCGAATGGATTACCCAACTCAGAAGTTTTGCGACCAACGCTTAACGGCGACGATTTCAATGGAGATCGGCCGGATAAATGGATCGTTGATTTCGGAGCTAGTCGATCTCTTGCGGACTCTATGCTTTTTACAGCACCGTTCGCTCACGTCGAAAAGCATGTCAAACCGTATCGCCAGAGGCTCGACGACACCGGAAAATTTGCGGTTAGGGCAAAAAGCGAGCGTGAGCGATGGTGGTTACACGCTAGGGCGCGACCGGCGCTCAGAAAGGCCTTCAGCGATCTAAAGACCTATATCGCTACACCCATGGTCACCAGTTTTCGTAATTTTGGGCTATTGGACGCTAGTGTCTTACCTGATCAAAAGTTGGTAGTTTTTAATAGATCAGACATGACGTTCTTTGGCATCCTGGAGTCGCGCTTCCATTTCGTGTGGACCAAAGGAACTTGCGCATGGATCGGCGCTGGGAATGACATCACATACTCGAAAGAGGTCGTTTTCTCGACATTTCCATTTCCCGAAGGACTAACCCCGAATTTAGATCCGACCGACTATGAGAACGATCCTCGCGCCAGCGACATTGCGTTGAAGGCCGCGCGCCTGAACGAACTTCGGCAGAATTGGCTTTATCCGACAGGCCTCACAAAAAGCGAGCCAGAGGTTGTAAGCGGATTTCCTGAGCGCGTGATGCCAATAGATGATAACGCCCTTAAAGTTTTGAAAAAGCGTACTCTGACCGATCTATATACGGAGCGGCCAGCTTGGTTAGAGCATGCACATAGAGAGTTGGACCTTGCCGTCGCAACCGCTTATGGTTGGAGTGCGGATCTTTCGGACGACGAGATTCTGGCTCAATTATTTGAACTCAACCAGAAAAGAGCCAAAGCTGAAACAAATTAACGCGTGCTGGCCAGACTTTGTCCGCGCGTTGGCGGACTTGGCGGTTGTCGCCCGATGCAACAAGCTGCATCTCGGATTGAAGACGTGAACGGCTGGAACAGATCAGAGCTGAAATACCCTGCGTTTCGCCGCCCGTTGGCCGAACAGCCCTGATCACGTCCTTCAACTTCCCCGCCAAGCCGCCTGACTACACGCGCCACAAATACTTGAGGATATATCAGAATTTACGGTCTATTGTCCGCGGCACGAACTTCAGAAAAGTGACTATTGGAAGAACCTCTTTTGGAGGTCTTTTCCGTGGTTGCCACCTGGAATCCGGCTGCGCGCAGCACATACTACTCGCGGCAGCGCGAAACTGACTATTATGCCGGCAGCACGGAGCCGGACGGCATTTGGTACGCGCCAGCAGGCGATTTCGGTCTGGCCCACGCTTCTGTGGTCGAACGCACCACCTTTGAGCGCCTCTATGCAGCGCTTGACTCGGACGGACGCAGTCTCCTCGATAATGCTCGTCGGCATGCGGAGCGCGTGCCCGCCTTTGACATCACTTTATCCGCGCCGCGCTCGGTTGCAATGGCGTGGGGGTTTGCATCGTACGATACAAAAACTCTAATCGAAATCGCGCAACAGCGTGCCGCTGACGCGACGTTAGCCATGCTCGAATGCGAAGCTAGCTTCGCCCGTCGGGGACGTAATGGAACGCTAATCGAGCGGGTACCGCTGACCGCGGCAACATTTCAGCATGGAGAAAGCCGGCCGAGCATTCATGCTGACGGGCGGATGTTCGGCGATCCCAACCTCCATACCCATTGTGTCGCGCTGAACCTGTCCACGCGCGCTGACGGAACAGTGGGCGCTCTTCACAGTAAAGTCCTCCGCGATTTCAAGATGGCAGCGGGAGCTACGTATCATGCTGCTCTTGCCCATGAACTGCAGCAGACCGGTTTTGAGATCGGCCGGATCGGCAAGAATGGAATTTTCGAATTAGCTGGTGTCGACGAGGCGGCAATTCGCTATTTTAGTGCGCGCCGGGCTGAGATCGAAGATGAACTGGCAGACCATGGCGTCAGCAGTGCTGAGGCCGTTGCTCTCGCCGCCGCAGTTGCTAAAGCGACCCGCACCGCCAAGCGCGAGGACGCCAACGAGCGTCGCGAGGACCTCTGGGCCGAAGCCGCCAAGTCGATCGGCCTTGACGTCGAGGCCTTCACCGAAAGCTTGCGCGATACGTCGCGCGTTCTGGATCACAATGCGGCCGAGCACCTTTTCTGCGCGCGTATCGCGCAATTGCCCGCTGCATTGACGGAGCATGAGAGCGTCTTCGACCGGCGCGACCTGGTCCGCGCGGCAACGGCAGCATTGGTGGGCACCGGTCTTCCAGTCGAACGCGCCGGAGTGGAGATCGACCGCCTAATCAGCCGCAGCGCCGTCATCGAGATCGGCCGGGACGCGATCGGGCTGCCTAAGTACTCGACCCTAGAGATGTTGTCGATCGAGCGGGACGTGGTCGCGATCGCTCAAACGCTCTCGCGGCGCCCTTGGGCGTCGATTGATCGCAACGTCGTCGCTGATCGTTGCGGCAATCTCGGGCTTTCGTCCGAACAGGTTTCTGCCGTTGTAGCGGCATCGGATGCCAGTGCGATTGCCATCATCGAAGGTGCACCGGGATCGGGGAAGACCACGACGCTGCAGCCTCTCGTGGCTCTTTATCGCGAGAAGGGATTTCGGGTCGTGGGCACCGCGACTGCTTGGCGCGTGGCCACCATGCTCCGTGACGACCTCGACATCAAATCCCGCGCAGCCGCCTCATGGATCGCCAAGCTCAATAACGGCGAACGCCCCTTCGACAACCGCACTGTTTTAATTGTCGACGAAGCAGGTCTTTTGTCCGCTCGCCAGATGCATGCCCTGCTTACAGCGGCGGCTGAGGCAGGGTCTAAAATCGTGCTGGTCGGCGACCGCGGGCAGCTGCAAGCCATCGGCGCCGGTCCGGGATTGGCGCTTGTTACGCGCGCCGTCGAAGCCATGCGGGTCGACCGTATCGTCCGTCAAACTGAACTCTGGGCACGGCAGGCGGTGTCGGATTTCGGGGCCGGGCGAGCGCAGACGGCTCTGCAAGCATTTTCTGAGCGTGATCTGGTGGTGGAGGCCGCCGGTGGCAAGGCCGCAATTGTCGCTGTGGTCGATCGATGGGAGCTTGCTCAAACCCAATCATCGACGGTCCTCGTACTGGCCAAGACGAATGCGGCCGTGGCGGCGATCTCGCAAGAGGTGCGGACGCGCCGCAAGGCGGCCGGGTTGATCACGGGCAAAGAGCTTGAGATCACCGCGGCCACGCCCTCGGGGCATGCAACTGTCCTGCAAGTTGCTAAAGGAGACAAGGTCCGCTTTTTAGTCCGCAATGATGAACTTGGTGTCATCAACGGCTCGATTGCGACCGTCACGCGCGTAAGGGAAAAACGGCCGGCGACCGGTTCGAAGTCTCTGGTCGAAGTGACTATCGAAGGCCGGCGGGTCTGTTTCGATCCGATGCAACTTGCAGATTCCAATGGGCGCCCGCGTCTCGGGTGGGCTTATGCCTCGACGATCGCGGGTGCGCAGGGGCTGACGGTCGATCAGGCCGTCGTGCTGGTCGATCCCGCTTTCAACCGCCACGATATCTATGTGGCAGCTAGTCGCGCGCGCATACGGACAGCGCTCGTAGTGGACGCTAAGTCGATCGATCGCCGTCTCGCGTCCGAACTGCCATTGGACCAACAACACGACGACGTAGCGTTTTCTCAAGCCCAACGACGGAGCTGGCTGGCAGAGCGGCTCGCCCGCGCGTCGGCAAAGACTTCTACCCTGGACGTGATCGAAGGTCCGAAGTCGAACGAGCGCGGCGCTGAGTACCGCTCTCGTCGAATAGCGGAGCTCGGACATGAGCTCTAGGCACGTAACCGGGCTCGGGCCAACAACGCTCAGCCCCCCGCTGTCCGTTGAGGTTCGGATCGGCGCCAATGATCGAGCTGCAACCAAACGTGGGCGGCGCCAGCCTCAGATCGACGATTTCAAAGCGATTTCGGAATTGCCGCAATCTGTCCCGATTCTGCACAGAGAGCTGCACGCTATCGAGATGTTGCTGGGTCGTGAACTCTTGGAATTGCTGAACAAGCGCTAGTGATTCATACGCGCAGCAATGGCCATTGACAGATCATCCACTGGGCCTTTCAAATGAAGAGTCGGCCACAGGCGTATCATTGCAGCGATTGAAATCTCTTATGAATAAACATGCTTTCCGCAATTTAGCTTCACAGCAATCGAATGCGACAAGGCGCGTCGCGACTTACTACCGTGTGAGCACGGGACGGCAGTTTGCGAACGAAGCCTCTATCCCGAGTCAACGTCAGATTACGTCAGGCTTTTGCGATCAAAACAATTTTTGGATCGCTGAAGAGTATGTCGAAGCAAAGACGGCAACAGATGATCGCCGGCCGGTGCTGCAAGGAATGATCGACCGGGCCTGTGCGCCGGATCATCCATTCGATGCGATTGTCTTCTATGCTTTCAACCGCTTCTTCCGCAACGTCGCCGAGATGGAACTGACCATCCGTAAGTTGCGCAAGCACGATGTCGAGGTCGTGTCTGTCACACAACCGACTGGCGATGACCCCAGCCAGATTTTGGTCCGTCAAATTATCGGAGCGTTCGACGAGCATACGTCGAGAGAGATATCCAAGAATACGACAAGGGCTATGCGCGAATCCGCCAAGCAGGGCTTCTGGAACGGCGCGACGCCGCCGTTGGGATACAAGATCGTCGAGGCAGAACGGCGGGGACAAAAGATCAAGAAGAAACTAGAGGTCGATGTCGTCGAAGCTGAAACTCTCCGGCTCATCTACAAGCTGTACGTTGATGGCGACGGCACGACCGGCCCGTTGGGCGTCAAGGAAACCACGAAATGGCTGAACAGCCACGGCTATCGTACGCGGCGTGGCTCGACGTTCGGTGTTGGCCCTGTGCATAAGATCCTGACCAACGCTTGTTATGCGACCGGCCAATGGCCGTACGGCGTTCGCGACAGTCGAGGTGGCAAGAAACACGATCCCTCGACCGTGCTGCACATTCCAGTCCCGATCCTGATCGAACGGAGTGATTTTGATCGCGTCGCAGCGAAGCTTGCCAGCAGCAATCCGAGGACAACGCCGCCACGCGTCGTGAACGGACCGTCACTTTTGACCGGCGTCGCGGTTTGCGCTTCATGCGGATCGGGGATGACGCGGACGGGCACGACGAACAGGCAGGGGAAGTCCTACTCGTATTATTCATGCGCCGGCTCTCACCAGAAAGGCAAATCCGTCTGCAAGGGACGTCATATACCATCTGCAACTCTGGACGAGATTGTATTGACCAATCTCAAGCAGCATGTACTGGCGCCCGACCGTATCGTAGGCCTTCTAAAGTCGCTGATCGAGCGGCAGGCCGCAAAAAGCGAATCGGCTGACCTCCGGCTGGTCGAACTTCAAAAAGAGCTAAGCGACTACGAAGATCGTTTGAAGAGGCTTTATCGTTCCATCGAAGAAGGCGTCGTCGAACTCGATGACTTGCTGAGGGATAGGACAGCCGCACTCAAATCGCAGCGGGAACGCGCGAAGGCTGCGCTCGCCCATGCCCGCGCCAGGTGCGGAACATCCGCCGTTATCGATGCCGAGAAAATTGATGCGTTCGCGCGTCTGATGAGCGAAAAACTCGGTACGGCGGACACCAACACCCGCAAGAGCTACATCCGCTCAATTATCGACGCGGTGGAAGTTGATGACCTCGCCATCCGCATCATCGGCAACAAGGACGTGCTGCAAGCCGCCGTTGCCGGCAAACAGACCGAGAACGGAAATGTTCGTGGTTTTGTACGCAAATGGCGCGCCCGAAAGGATTCGAACCTCTGACCCCCAGATTCGTAGTCTGGTGCTCTATCCAGCTGAGCTACGGGCGCGTGCCGCGATGTGGGACATGACCAGCAAGGGTGATACCGCCGACATCGGATGCGTTTCGGAAACGTTGTTTGCGAAAGCGCGCGATCTCTAACGGGTTGGCGGCGGCTTGGCAAGCGCCCGAGGGTGGATATTTCACTCTCGTGACACCCGCCCCCGAACCAGGTCAGGCGCGCGCCCGCTCGCTGCGGATGCTGAGCAGTTCCACCGGGCGATCCGGCAATGTGATCCGGAACGTGGCGCCGATGGTGCCCTCCACGAGCGCGATATCGCCGTCATGAGCGCGCACCAGTTCGGCCGCGATGGCGAGGCCAAGTCCGCTGCCACCCGGCCGTGACGAGCCCTGGAAGGCCTCGAACAAGTGGTCTTTTGCCCTTTGCGGCACGCCGGGGCCGGTATCGGAGACTTCCAGAATGGCCACCGCGCCTTCGCGACGTCCGGTGATGCGGATCTGCGGCGGCGCGACGTCGTCACCGGTCTGGCCCTCCAGCGCCTGGGCCGCATTGCGCACCAGATTGAGCAGGATACGGAACAGGTGGTCCGGATCGGCATCGATCATCAGGCCGCGCTCGATGGCGCTGACCCAGCCAATGGCCTCGTCGGTGCCGAGACCCGCGGATTCGCGGACCTCGCTGGCCACCTGCTCCAGGGCGATCATGCGGCGATCGGGCGGCGCTTCCTGCGCGCGGCCGTAGGAGAGCGTTGATTGACAGAAGGCGATGGCGCGCTCCAGCGAACGCATCAATTTCGGCGCAAAGCGCTGCACCCGCGGATCAGGCACGCTGGCAAGCTGGTCCGACAACAATTGCGACGAGGCGAGCAGATTGCGCAAGTCGTGATTGATCTTCGACACGGCAAGGCCGAGCGCTGCGAGCCGGCTCTTCTGATGCAGCATGGAGACCAGATCGCGCTGCATGTCGGACAATTCGCGCTCCGCAACGCCGATCTCGTCGGCGCGTGCGCTCGGCACGATGATGCGCGCGGGGCTTTCCGGGTTTTCGTGGAACGCGACCATATTCGCCGTCAGCCGTCGCATCGGGCGGACGAACAGATAATGCAGCGTGATGTAGACGATGCCGGCGGACAGAATCGCGAGCCCGAGCGACACCCACAGAAGATTGCGCGAGAAGCGATACATCGCCTGCCGCAGCGGCAATTCATCCACCACCACTTCGATGAATTGCGCCCCGCCCGGCGACGGGCCGATAATGCGCATGGTCTGATTGCCGCGCTCGAACATCAGCTCGAACGCATCGACCATGGCCGACCAGACGGTCATCTCACGCATGTCGATATCGTGATCGATCTGCGCCGGCAGATCGGCGCTGGCGAGCAGGCGGCGCTGCTGGCCCCATTTGATGGCGACAGCGCGGGCGCCGATGCTGCTGAGAATCTGGCGCGACAGCGATTCCGGCACCATGCCGAGCGGCGCTGCATCCAGCACCAGAGCTGCGGTGTTGGCGGCGGCCAGCTTGTCGTTCAGCCGGTTGATGCGGAAATTCGCGATGGACGGCACATAGATCAGAATCTGCGCCGCCAGGACCAGCGGAATGGTCAGCAGCAGCAGTTTGCCGGACAGGCCAAGCTTACGCAGCGGGCCGAGCCGTAGCAGGGGGGCAAGGGGCTTTTCGTCCGCCAATGACACGCGATGAGCCTCAGATCTCTCTGACTGGACGCTGAACTATAAGGAGATACGGGTCCAACGACGATTCGTTACGCACAGTAACACGGCCGCAGCAACGTCCGCCTAGCGAACGTCGCCAGATTAACATACAACAAGGCTGCGTCGCCTGACTTGTCGGGAAATGCGGTATTATCGTCTACCCAAGGATCGCGGCTGATTTGTGGGCTGATCCCGCAAGTTATTACCGGGCAAGATTGACGAAAACGGGACGCTCGCTTATAAGCCGCGCCAACTGTCCGCGATGGTCCAGCCCATGCTGGATCGGCCTTGAGGGGCCGAACGCGCTTGCAGCCGGAAACGGCTCGCGAAGTCAACGTCTTAGGGCACACCTCATTCAATTGGTGATCGATTGCCAGCACGGCGATCTATTGCCCGGTCATCGGAGTACGACCCGTGAAGCGCACTTATCAACCGTCCAAACTGGTGCGCAAGCGCCGCCACGGCTTCCGTGCCCGTCTCGCCACCGTTGGCGGCCGCAAGGTTCTCGCTGCGCGCCGCGCCCGCGGCCGCAAGCGCCTCAGCGCCTGATCGGATCTCCTTCCGAGACATCGTCATGGAGCGGCTAAGGCAGCGAGCGGACTTCCTCGCTGCCGCCGCTTCGACGCGCGTGAACGCCCCCGCTTTTGTCCTGCAGCGGCGACACCGTGATGACACCGGCCCGGTTCGGGTCGGTTTTACAGTGACCAAGAAGAACGGAACCGCGCCCGAGCGGAACCGGATCAAGCGCCGGCTTCGCGAACTGGTGAAGCGCGTCGATCCATTGTCTATGCGCGCCCACAGCGATTATGTGCTAGTCGGCCGTCGCACTGCGCTGACGCGCGATTTCAATACCATGCTCGACGACCTCCGCTCGGCGCTCCACCGCCTCGAACGGGCACCATCGAAAACTGCATCAAAAACGACGTGACCTGACGCCTCCAGCCTGCCACAAGCAGCGCGCAGCCGGCCATTTGCCGCCGCACATGCATTCGGATGACGAGACCTGAACGATGACCGACAATCGCAACACCATCATAGCCGTCGTTCTGTCCGGCCTGGTGCTTCTTGGCTGGCAATATTTCTACAACATCCCGCAGATGGAAAAGCAGAAGGCGCAGCAGGCCACGCAAGCCCAGCTCGCCAATCCGGCGCAGCCCGCTGCAGGCAGCAACGCGCCGCAGCCGGGCTCGGCAACTCCGACGCCAGGTGGCGCTCCGGTCAATGCCGCGCCCTCCAATGCGCCGATCAGCCGTGAAACCGCCATCTCGTCCTCCAAGCGCGTGAAGATCGACACGCCGCGCCTGGCCGGCTCGATCTCGCTCAAGGGCGCGCGCCTCGACGATATCGCGCTCACAAAATTCCGCATGACGGTGGACCCGACCTCGCCGCCGATCACGCTGTTCTCGCCCTCGGGCACCGCGGCGCCTTACTATGCCGAGTTTGGCTGGGTCGGCGCCGCCGGCACCAATGCGAAGCTGCCGGATGCCAACACCGAATGGACGCAAGAAGGCAGCAATGCCCTCACCCCGTCGTCGCCGGTCGTGTTGAAGTATAACAACGGCGAAGGCCTCACCTTCACCCGCACCATTGCGATCGACGACCGCTACCTGTTCTCGATCAAGGATGATGTCGCAAACTCCGGCAGCAATCCTGTCACGCTGTATCCGTTCGCGCTGATCTCGCGCCACGGCACCCCGCATGTGGAAGGCTACTACATCCTGCATGAAGGCCTTGTCGGCTATCTCGGCGACCAGGGCCTGCAGGAATACGGTTACAAGAAGATCGAAGAGTCCAAGTCGGTGAACTTCAACGTCACCAATGGCTGGCTCGGTATCACCGACAAATACTGGGCCTCGGCCCTGCTGCCCGACACCACGGCCAAGCTGCAGGCACGCTTCTCGTCGAACCTCGCCGGCACCGTTCGCACCTATCAGACCGACTATCTGCAGGATGCGCAGACCGTGGCACCGGGCGCGTCCACATCGGCCAACGCCCGCCTGTTTGCCGGCGCCAAGGAAGCCGCCACCGTCGGCATCAACTTCCCGCTCGCGGTCGGCCTCGGCGGCTACAACCAGTCGCTGGGCCTCAACCACTTCGATCTGCTGATCGACTGGGGCTGGTTCTACTTCATCACCAAGCCGATGTTCCTGGCGCTCGACTGGTTCTTCCACCTGTTCGGCAATTTCGGCGTCGCCATTCTGCTGGTGACGGTGCTGGTCAAGATCATCTTCTTCCCGCTGGCCAGCAAGTCCTACGCCTCGATGGCGAAGATGAAGGCGATCCAGCCGCAGCTCGCGCTGCTGAAGGAGCGCTATCCGGATGACCGGATGAAGCAGCAGCAGGAGATGATGGAGATCTACAAGAAGGAGAAGATCAATCCGGTCGCCGGCTGTCTTCCCGTCCTGCTGCAGATCCCGGTGTTCTTCTCGCTCTACAAGGTCCTGTTCGTCACCATCGAAATGCGCCACGCGCCGTTCTTCGGCTGGATCAAGGATCTGTCGGCACACGATCCGACCAACCTGTTCAACCTGTTCGGCCTGCTGCCCTTCGATCCGACAGCAATTCCGGTTCTCGGTCATTACCTCGCGCTCGGCATCTGGCCGATCATCATGGGCATCACGATGTGGTTCCAGATGAAGCTGAACCCGACCCCGCCGGATCCGACCCAGAAGATGATCTTCGACTGGATGCCGCTGATCTTCACCTTCATGCTTGCCGGCTTCCCGGCCGGTCTCGTGATCTACTGGGCCTGGAATAACACCCTCTCGGTGCTGCAGCAGGCCTACATCATGAACAAGAATGGCGTGAAGGTAGAGCTGTTCGACAACGTCAAGGCGACCTTCGGCAAGAAGCCGGCGCAAAAGACCTAAACCAACGACGCCCTCATCCTGAGGAGCGGCCAACTTGGGCCGCGTCTCGAAGGACGAGGGCGGGCACTCCGGGCACTCATGGTTCGAGACGGCGCTACGCGCCTCCTCACCATGAGGGCGGGGAGGATGGCGCAACTATCGTAGCCCTCATCCTGAGGAGCAGCCCTCTTGGGCTGCGTCTCGAAGGATGAGGCAGGCACTCCGGGCTCTCATGGTTCGAGACGACGCTCACGCGCCTTCTCATCATAAAGGGACCGAGTTCAACAGAAAGCACCTTCGCATGACGACCGAACCCGATGCGGAGCTGATCGAACAGGGTCGCCTGATGTTTGCAGGCGAGTGGAAGTTCATCTGGGCTTCCCCCTCGATCGAGACCCTGCCGCCGATGGCCGGCATGGAAGTCGCCTTTGCCGGCCGCTCCAATGTGGGCAAATCTAGCCTCATCAACGCCCTCACCGGCCGCAACGCGCTGGCGCGCACCTCGCACACGCCAGGTCGCACCCAGGAGCTGATCTTCTTCGAAAGCCCGAGGGGCAGCGAGTTTCGCCTCGTGGACATGCCGGGCTACGGCTATGCCTCGGCGCCCAAGGTCAAAATCGCGTCCTGGACCAAGCTGATCTATTCGTTCCTGCAGGGCCGGGCGACGCTCGCGCGCGTCTATGTGCTGATCGACAGCCGCCACGGCATCAAGGATGTCGATCTCGACGTGCTGAAATCCCTCGACCGCTCCGCCGTCAGCTACCAGATCGTGCTGACCAAGGCCGACCAGGTGAAGAAGTCCGAGCTTGAGAAGGTGATGGAAGAAACCCAGGCGACATTGCGCAAGCACCCCGCCGCGTTCCCGGAAATCCTGGTGACGTCGTCGCGTGACGGCGAGGGCATGGTCGAATTGCGCGCCGCCATGATGCGGCTGTTCAACGAGCGTCAATAATGACCCGCACCGCGCTGTTCCGCATCGCGATCATCTGCGCCGGCATCATGGGCGCCGATGGCGTCATCCTCGCCGCCGCCTCCGCGCATCAGCCCGACGCCACCCGCCTCGCCTCCGCCTCCTCGATGCTGCTGTTTCATGCGGCGGCCATTCTTGGCGTCGTCGCGCTGATCGAGCGCGGCACTGCGCATCTGCAGATCGGCCTCACGGCCGCGTTCGGCTTTGTCATCGCAGCGTCATTGTTCGCCGGTGACCTGACCATGCGCCAATATGTCGGCCACGGCCTGTTTCCCATGGCCGCCCCCACCGGCGGCACGCTTCTGATCGTCAGCTGGATCGCGCTGGCGGTATCTGCGGCATGGCCGAGGCGCGCGTAACGCTCTTTGCGCAGGCACCACCAATCAGCTAGAACGCGGCGCAGATTGCTCACCGTGAGATCCGCTTCATGACCGACGCCATCAGTGCTCTCGACCAGGCCCGCATCCTCTCCGAAGCGCTGCCGCACATGCAGCAATATGACGAGGAAACCATCGTCATCAAATATGGCGGCCACGCCATGGGCGCCGAAGATACCGCCCGCGCCTTTGCCCGCGACATCGTGCTGCTCGAACAGACGGCCATCAATCCGGTGGTCGTGCATGGCGGCGGCCCGCAGATCGCGCAGATGCTGACGCGTCTCGGCATCAAGTCGGAATTCGCTGCCGGACTGCGCATCACCGATGCCGCCACCATCGAGATCGTCGAGATGGTGCTGGCCGGCTCCATCAACAAGTCGATCGTCAGCTACATCAACGAAGCCGGCGGCAAGGCCGTCGGCCTCTGCGGCAAGGACGGCAACATGGTCACCGCGTCGAAGGCGACGCGCACCATGATCGATCCCGGCTCGAATATCGAGAAGGTGGTCGATCTCGGCTTCGTCGGCGAGCCCGAGAAGGTCGATCTGACGCTGCTCAACCAGCTGATCGGCTATGAGCTGATCCCGGTGCTGGCGCCGCTCGCGGCGTCGAAGGAAGGCAAGACCTACAACGTCAATGCCGACACCTTCGCCGGTGCCGTTGCCGGTGCGCTGAAGGCCAAGCGCCTGCTGCTGCTCACCGACGTGCCGGGCGTGCTCGACAAGTCGAAGAAGCTGATCCCGGAACTGTCGATCAAGGATGCGCGCCGGCTGATCGCCGACGGCACCATTTCCGGCGGCATGATCCCGAAGGTCGAAACCTGCATCTATTCGCTCGAACAGGGCGTCGAAGGCGTGGTGATCATCGACGGCAAGACCCCGCATGCGGTGCTGCTCGAGCTGTTCACCAATCAGGGCACGGGCACGCTGATCCACAAGTGATGGGCGGGGCAGACACACACGCTGCCCTGACTCCGCCCCTCATCCTGAGGAGTGCGCGCAAGCGCGCGTCTCGGAGGATGGCCCGGAGCTCCGTCAGCTCATGGTTCGAGACGGCGCTGAAGAAGCGCCTCCTCACCATGAGGAGCGGTGTGTTGGCCGCCCTCTTCCTCACTGCCTTCACCACATCCGCGTCAGCCGACCTCAAGCTCTGCAATCGCATGAGCTATGTCGTCGATGTCGCCATCGGCATCGACGACAAGGCAGCCACCGCCACCCGCGGCTGGTTCCGCATCGACCCCGCACAATGCAAGGTCGTGGCGCAAGGCACCATCGCCGCCGACCGCCTGCTGCTGCATGCCCGCGTGCTGCCGCTGTACGGCGCCGCGCCCGCGCAGACGGGCAGCGATAACCTCTGCATCGCTTCAGATAACTTCGTCATTGCCGCCGCGCGCCAGTGCCGCCCCGGACAGACGCTCGCCCCTTTCAGCACCATCCAGCCGTCGCAGACCGAAGACGGCAACATGGTCGCCTATCTCGCCGAAGACAGCGAATATGACGACGAGCAAGCCAAACTCGCGGCGATCCAGCGCCTGCTGCTGATCGCCGGCTATGACACCTCGCCTATCGATGGTGTCGATGGCCCGAAGACGCAGAACGGCCTCTCCGCTTTCCTGAAGAGCCGCGGCCTGACCAATGACACCGTCAATGCGCCAAATTTCTTCGAGGCCATGATCGCCGGCGTGCAGGCGCCTTCGGCCACGGGCCTGACTTGGTGCAACGACACCTCTTACAAGGTGATGGCCTCGGTCGCGACCGATGACGGCAAGGGTGTCATCGCCCGCGGCTGGTATCGCATCGAGCCCGGCAAATGCCTGCGCCCGGATGTCACCGGCCAGCCGAAGCAGATCATGTCGTTCGCCGAAGCCGTTGATGACACCGGCCGCGCCATCCGCATTGCCGACAAGCCGCTGAACTGGGGCGGCCCGCGCACGCTCTGTACGCGCGAGAGCAAATTCGAAATCCGCGAACACAGCGACTGCGCCGCCCGCGGCCTCACCGCATCGGGCTACGCCACCGTCGACATGACCGGCGGCGGCAAGACGCTGCGCTTTGCTGTGCCGTGATCCCAACAGAAGTGTCCCCTCTCCCGCTTGCGGGAGAGGGTCAGGGAGAGGGCTCCCCATGTGACGTCAGAGTGTGTGGTGGCCCCCACCCCGGCCCTCCCCCGCAAGCGGGAGAGGGAGAAGAGCCAATAGCCATTACCTCGAGCCGAGAACTCAATGACCAAATCGCCGCGCGCCTTCGATCATGTCGAGACCTGGGTGTTCGATCTCGACAACACGCTGTATCCGCATCACGTCAATCTGTGGCAGCAGGTCGATGTCCGCATCCGCGATTTCGTGGCGAATTATCTCAACATCACGCCGGACGAAGCCTTCCGCATCCAGAAGGACTATTACAAGCGCTACGGCACCACGATGCGCGGCATGATGGCCGAGCACAAGATCAGCGCCGACGACTTCCTGGCCTATGTGCACGAGATCGACCACTCGCCGCTGGAGCCGAACCCGGTCATGGGCGCCGCCATCGCACAGCTGCCCGGCCGCAAGCTGATCCTCACCAATGGCTCCGTCGCCCATGCCGGCGCCGTGCTGAAACGGCTCGGCTTTGCCGATCAGTTTGAAGCCATCTTCGACATCGTCGCCGCCGAACTGGAGCCGAAGCCGGCGCAGCGCACCTATGACAAGTTTTTGCGCGACCACGACGTGAACCCGGCCAAGGCCGCGATGTTCGAGGACCTGTCCCGCAATCTGGTGGTGCCGCACAGCCTCGGCATGACGACGGTGCTGGTGGTGCCGGACGGCGCCAAAGAGGTGGTCCGCGAGGACTGGGAACTGGCAGGCCGCGAGGACGTCCATGTGGATCACGTCACGGATGATCTGACGAAGTTTCTGGTGAAGATGAACGGGACGCGGTGACGCTTCTCCTTGTCGTCACCCGGCTCGACCGGGTGACCCAGTAAACACCACCAGCAGAGCCAGAATCGGACCGCCGCCGCATACTGGATCACCCGCTTTCGCGGGTGATGACAGGTGGAGTTTCAGGCTCTGTTCTTGACTCCCCGCCCCCAAATCCCGACAAAAGCCCCAACTTTTCACCTGCCGACCCAAGGATCCCGCGATGTCGCATTCCGCCCTCGAATCCATCATCAATGCCGCCTTCGAAGCGCGCGACACCGTCAATGCGTCGACCAAAGGCGAAGTCCGCGAATCCGTCGAGACTGCGCTCGACCTGCTCGATCAGGGCAAGGTTCGCGTCGCCACCCGCGGCGATGATGGCACCTGGACCGTGAACCAGTGGCTGAAGAAGGCCGTGCTGCTGTCGTTCCGCCTCAACGACATGACCACCATTGCCGGCGGCCCTGGCGGCGCGCCGTGGTGGGACAAGGTGCCCTCGAAGTTCGAAGGCTGGGGCGACAGTGCCTTCCGCGACGCCGGCTTCCGTGCCGTCCCCGGCGCCATTGTCCGCAAGTCGGCCTTCATCGCCAAGAACGTCGTGCTGATGCCGTCTTTCGTCAATCTGGGCGCCTATGTCGATGAGAGCTCCATGGTCGACACCTGGGCCACCGTCGGCTCCTGCGCGCAGATCGGCAAGCGCGTGCACATCTCGGGCGGCGTCGGCATCGGCGGCGTGCTGGAGCCGCTGCAGGCCGGCCCGGTGATCATCGAGGACGACTGCTTCATCGGCGCCCGCTCCGAAGTCGCCGAAGGCGTCATCGTCCGCAAGGGCGCGGTGCTGGCCATGGGCGTGTTCCTGGGCGCATCGACCAAGATCGTGGATCGTGCCACCGGCGAAGTGTTCGTCGGCGAAGTGCCGGAATATGCCGTGCTGGTCCCCGGCAACCTGCCGGGCAAGCCGATGAACAATGGCGAGATTGGCCCCTCCACCGCCTGCGCCGTGATCGTCAAGCGCGTCGATGAGCGCACCCGCTCCAAGACCAGCATCAACGAGTTGCTGCGCGACTAAGTTGCGTTTCCGGCTGTTTGCAGGGATGATCCGGTAGGATGATCCGGCAAACAGCTGGCGACAACGTCGGAGGCGGCGATGGATTGGACAACACTCTTTTTCCGCTTCAACGGCCGCATCAACCGCGCGAAATTCTGGCTGGCCTCGCTGGTCTACACCACCATCATGATCGCGCTGGTGGCCGCCTTCATCGTGTCCATCGGCGAGTTCGACAAGGACCGGATCGGCGAGATGGTCGGCACCAGCCTGCTGTTCATCGCCATCGGCGGCGTCGTTTTCCTCATCATGGTGTGGTCCAGCTTCGCCACCGCCATCAAGCGCCTGCATGACCGCAACAAGAGCGGCTGGTGGATGCTGCTATTCTGGGTGCTGCCGAGCATCATTGGCATCGCTGCCGATTCCATATCCGGGATCGGCTCCTTCGTGCTGAACGCTGCCAGCGTCGTGCTGAGCATCTGGGGGTTCGTCGAAGTGGGTTGCCTGCGCGGCACTCAGGGGCCAAATGAATATGGCCCTGACCCGCTTGGGGCCCCCACTATCGCCCCTGCCGTCTCGTAAGGATCCGATGTCCGCCGACGTTGTCTCGATCGCCCGCGATCTCATTCGCTGCCCTTCCGTCACCCCGCTCGATGCCGGCGCACTCGGCGTGCTGGAGCGCTTGCTTGGTGATGCCGGCTTCACCGTGCATCGCGTCACGTTCAGCGAGGAAGGCCACGCCGATATCGAGAACCTCTATGCCCGCATCGGCACGGAAGCCCCCCATATCTGCTTTGCCGGCCACACCGATGTGGTGCCGCCCGGCGATGAAGCCGCTTGGTCGCACGGCGCCTTCGCCGGCGAAGTGAAGGATGGCCTGCTCTATGGCCGCGGCGCGGTAGACATGAAGGGTGGCATCGCGGCGTCTGTCGCTGCCACCCTCGAATATCTCGCGGCGAATGACGGCAAGCCAAAGGGCTCGATCTCCTTCCTCATCACCGGCGATGAAGAGAGCGTGGCCGTCAACGGCACCATCAAGCTGCTGGCCTGGGCTGCCGAACGCGGCGAAAAGTTCGACCACTGCATCGTCGGCGAGCCCTCCAATGTCGAGACGATGGGCGACACCATCAAGATCGGCCGCCGCGGCTCGCAGTCGGGCACGCTGGTGGTGGACGGCGTGCAGGGCCATGTCGCCTATCCGCATCGTGCATCGAATCCGGTGCCGGATATCGCCGCGCTGATCGTGGCGCTGAGCGGCGATCCGCTGGATCAGGGCAATGCGCAGTTTCAGCCGTCCAATCTCGAATTCACGTCGGTGGATGTGGGCAACACAGCCACCAATGTCATCCCCGCGCAGGCGAAGGCAAAGTTCAATATCCGCTTCAACGATCACCACACGCAGGAGAGCCTGCGCGCACTGATCGATACGCGCGTGGCTGCAGCCGCGGGCAATCGCATCAAGGCGCATGTGATCTGGGAGCCAAGCAATTCGGATAGCTTCGTCACCAGGCCTGGCGCCTTCACCGATACAGTCGTGGCCGCCATCACGGAGATCACGGGCCGTGTGCCTGATCTCAACACCGGCGGTGGCACATCCGATGCGCGCTTCATCAAGAACTACTGTCCGGTGATCGAATTCGGTCTCGTCGGCCAGACCATGCATCAGATCGACGAGCACACGAAGGTCGCCGATCTCGAGCAACTCACCAAAATCTATCGCGGCGTATTGGATCGGTATTTCGCATGAGTGACGGCATTCTGGTTCTCACCGCCCTCGACAGCGAGCTCGACGTCGCCCGCGCGCCGCAGGGTTTTCGCGTCGTCTTCACTGGCGTCGGCAAGATCAACACCACCATAGCGACGCTACAGGCGATCGCCGCCGATAGGCCGAAGCTGATCGTGAATTACGGCACCGCCGGCAAGCTCAACACGACGCTCAATGGCCTTGTCGAGATCAGCGACGTGATCCAGCGCGACATGAATGCCGAGCCTTTGGCCCCGCGTGGCACCACGCCCTATTCGCCAGAGCTCGATCGGTTGACGTCAGGTCAATCAGGCTTCATCTGCGGCACCGGCGATAGCTTTGTCACCGCCACCGATCCATGGCTCGTCGCAAACAAGGTCGATGTCGTCGATATGGAGTTGTTCGCCATCGCGCAGGTGGCGCTGCGCAACACCATCCCGTGGCGCGCATTCAAGTTCATCACCGACGATGCGAACGACTTCGCGCATGAACACTGGACGGCGAATGTCGCCAATGGCCAGGACCTGTTCTGGGACGCCATGAAGAGCGTGCGGGTGTAGCAGCGTTGTGCGCTCTCGCCCTTCTGTTTCGTCCACGACACATTCCTGAAACCAAATAGTTCGAACCGGCCTCGAACCCGCCTCCGACATCCTCCGACTGATGGACATGCAAGCCAATGACGGCTGCACCCAAACAGGATGGAGTTTCTCATGTCGATCAAGTCCAGGATTGCCGCCGTCGCCCTCGTTGCCATGACCGCCGCTGGCGCCATGGCGTCCACCACCCAGCAGGCTCAGGCGAAGGGCCCGGGCATCGGCTTCGGCATCGCGGCCGGTGTGGTTGGCGCCGCTGTTGTCGGCAGCGCCATCGCTGCCAACAATTATGGCTACGGATATGGCTACGGTTATCGCTGCGGCTACACCCGCCAATACGATATCTACGGTAACTATGTGGGCCGCGTCCGCGTCTGCAACTATTGATCCGGCTCTGATCGGCTAAGTGGAGTTGCGTCCGGCACGGGCGCCTCATCCACCCCGTGTCTGACCATCGACCCGCCCGGCTGTCCCCCCGGGCGGGTCTTCTTTTTGTGTAATCGAGCCGTCATAAAGCGGTGTCAGATAACAGCGGAGCCCGGCGACGAGGCCGCTCCTATTGCGAACAACAACATTGCGACTGTGGCCGTCCCGTCCGGACGAATCGGCCGCTTTCATGGAATATCGACTGGCCGTTATCGGCGATGAGTAAGGGTGACGCTGAGTGACGAGCCGGTATTTTTTGCGAGATTCTGCCACGACGCGGGCGCTAGCTGGCGCCGCGCTTGGCATCCTCGCGCTCGACGGTATCGCCGTAGCTGCCGACCTGCCCGTGAAAGCGCGACTTGCTCCGGCCTATGACTGGAGCGGCTTCTATCTGGGCGCCCATGTGGGCTATGGCGATGCGCAGATCGGCGCCAATGCCAATCCGCTGCCGGCGCAAGGCGTGTTTCTGCCGCCGTCGCCGACCGGTATCCTCGGCGGCTATCAGGCCGGCTACAACAGGCAGTTCAGCAACAAACTCGTACTCGGCGTCGAAGTCGATGCGACCTTCATCAGCCCGACCGATACCGCACGGCTCGGCAACGATCCGTATCACACCACCTTCGATTACTTTGCCACTGCGCGCGGTCGCGTCGGCTACGCCATGGGCACCTGGCTGCCTTATGCCACTGCCGGTTTTGCCTGGGGCAAGACCAAGCTCAATGTGATGGATGCCGACGGCAATATCTTCTCGACCGACCAGAAGGACCATATCGGCTGGACCGCAGGCCTAGGTGTCGAGACCGCAGTCGGCGGCAATTGGACTGCCAAGCTCGAATACAATTATATCGACCTGTCCCGGCAGACTTATGGGCTCGCCGGCTTCGGCCTGCCCGCCGTCGAAGTCGATCCCAAGATTCACGCGATCAAGCTCGGCATGAATTATCGGCTCGGCGATACACCGGCATGGTCGCCGGCAACGCCGGTCGCCACCCGTTGGTCGCTGCCGCAATCCAACGACTGGAATATCCACGCCCAGACGACGCTGATCGGCTCCGGCTATCCGAACTTCCGCTCGCCCTATGAGGGCGCCAACAGCCTGTCCGGCAGCAACCAGTTCCGCGAAACCTTTACCACCACAGCCTTCCTTGGCTGGCGTTTGTGGGATGGCGGCGAGTTGTATTTCAATCCAGAGATCGCCCAAGGCTTCGGCTTCAACGGCACGCTCGGCGTGGCAGGCTTCCCCAATGGCGAAGCGCAGAAGGCCGGCGGCGCTTATCCGAAAATCCGTCCGCAGCGCTACATGTTCCGCCAGACTTTCGGTCTCGGCGGCGAGCAGGAAGAGGTGCCGGACGCGGCCAACCAACTCGCCGGCAAGCGCGACATCGATCGCGTGACGCTGACCGTCGGCCGTTTCTCGGTGGGCGATTTCTTCGATGGCAACAGTTACGCGAAAGACCCGCGCGCCGATTTCATGAACTGGGCGATGTGGGCCTCGGCCGCCTATGACTTTCCGGCCGACCTGCCCGGTTTTACCCGTGGCGGCGTGCTGGAATTGAACCGCAAGGACTGGGCGGTGCGCGCCGGCGTCTTCCAGGTGCCGTCGCAGCCGAACAGCGACATCCTCACTTTCAAGTCCGGCGGCGCCGTCATCGAATTCGAGGAACGGCATCAGATCTTCGATCGACCCGGCAAAGTGCGCGTCGGCGCCTTCATGAACCGTGGCAACACCGGCAGCTATCGCGGCGCGCTGGCGATCGCAGCCACCGATCCGCTGCTTGAGATCAATGACGTGATGGCCTCGATCCGCAGACCGCGCGACAAATACGGTTTCTATCTCAATGGTGAGCAAGAGATTGCCGACGAGATCGGCCTGTTCGGGCGCTATAGCTGGAATGACGGCCAGAACGAGATTTTGTCATTCACGGATATCGACCGCAGCGTCTCTGGCGGCCTCTCCATCAAGGGTGGGCGCTGGGGCCGCGCGAGCGACACCATCGGCATAGGTGGCGCCATCAATGGCCTGTCAGCCGCGCATCGCGATTTCCTCGCCGCTGGCGGCAATGGCTTGCTGATCGGCGACGGGCGGCTCAACTACGGGACCGAGCGGATTCTCGAGACGTTTTACGCCTATGCGATCGACAAGAACTTCACGTTCACGACGGACTACCAGCTGATCGTGAACCCCGCCTACAATGCGGATCGCGGACCAGTGTCGATCTTCTCGGGGCGGCTGCACGGGGAATTCTGAGACTGTTATGTGCCGCTGGGTCTATGTCGCCCGCGGCACCCCCATCCCCGGCCCTTCCCCGCAAGGGGGAAGGGAGAAGAGGCTGCGAGCTCGAGCAAATGCTACGAACTCAAATTTGAGTATCAGTACTTAACCAAAAGCACCGCATGTCGTCCCCCCTTCCCCCTTGCGGGGAAGGGCCGGGGATGGGGGTCCCCACACTCCGAAACATCAGTAACGCTCCGACAAACTACGCCGCGCCCCTCGCTTCCACCGGCTGAAACGTATCCGCCTGCGCCATCGCCCAGGCTGCGCGAAAGCGCTTGTCGTTCGTCCCGTGGATCAACTCGTTCACCTGGAGCTGCGGATAGAGCTTGGTGAACGACATCACGTCATTATCTGCCGACCGATGCGAGAAGTGCATCGCGCGGATATCCTGCGGATGATCGAGGCCGGCCGCGGCGATCAGCTCCGCCAGCGCATGCAGCGTCGCTTCGTGAAAGTTCAGCACGCGGTCGGTCTTCTGCGGCACTGCAAGCGCACGTGCACGGGTCGGATCCTGCGTCGCCACGCCGGTGGGGCAGCGATCGGTGTGGCAGCTCAGCGACTGGATGCAGCCGAGCGCGAACATGAAGCCGCGCGCCGAATTGACCCAGTCGGCGCCGAGCGCCATCGCACGCGCGATGTCGAACGCCGTCGCGATCTTGCCCGAAGCACCGAGCTTGATGCGATCGCGCGCACCGATGCCGATCAGCGCGTTGTGCACGAAGTTCACACCCTCACGCATCGGCATGCCGAGATGGTCCATGAATTCCAGCGGCGCCGCACCCGTACCGCCTTCATTGCCATCGACCACGATGAAATCCGGATAGATGCCGGTGTGCAGCATCGCCTTGCAGATGGCGAGAAATTCCCAGGGATGGCCGATGCACAGCTTGAAGCCGGTCGGCTTGCCGCCGGACAGGCGGCGCATCGTCGCGATGAATTGCATCATCTCGATCGGCGTGGAGAACGCCTTGTGATAGGGCGGCGAGATGCAGTCCTCGCCCATCGCGACGCCGCGAATGCGTGAGATTTCTTCCGACACCTTGGCGGCCGGCAGCACACCGCCATGGCCGGGCTTGGCGCCCTGGCTGACCTTGAGCTCCACCATCTTGATCTGGTCGAGCGCAGCGCGGGCGGCGAATTTGTCAGGATCGAAATTGCCGTCGCGGGTTCTGCAGCCGAAATAGCCGGAACCGATCTCCCAGATCAGGTCGCCACCTTCCTGCTCGTGATAGGGGCTGACGCCGCCCTCGCCGGTGTCATGGGCGAAGTTGCCCCTCTTCGCGCCGGCATTCAGCGCACGGATCGCATTCTGGCTGAGTGCGCCGAAGCTCATCGCAGAGATGTTCAGCACGGAAGATGAATAAGGCCGCAGGCAATCCGGGCCACCGATGGTGATGCGAAACTGCTCGGTCGCATGCGGCTTCGGGGCAACCGAGTGATTCATCCACTCATAGCCCTCTTCATAGACATTCTTCTGGGTGCCAAAGGGACGCTTGTCGAGCACCATCTTGGCGCGCTGATACACGACAGCACGCGTATCGCGACTGAACGGCATGCCGTCCTTTTCGCTCTCGAAGAAATATTGCCGCATCTCCGGGCGTATCTCTTCGAGCAGGAAGCGGATATGCGCCGAGATCGGGTAATTGCGCAGGACCGCATGATCTTTCTGAAACAGGTCGTGGAAGCCGAGCGCGGCAAGACAACCGAACACCGTGGCGGGGATGATCACCAGATGGATCAGCCGTGTGTCCCAGAGACCCATCCCGATCAGAAACAGGGTGGCCACGCTGCAGATCGTCAACACGATGTAGCGCGGCGTGAACGGTAGCATCAGGGTTTGCATGGACCTGCTCGCAAGTGGTGGGCGTTCAGCCTTACGAAGTTCGGATGACGCAGAGATCACAGATGGACTGTCAGCCTAGCGCATCAAGCTCTCTCAAGTCTTGCGCGATGCCTGAAACGACAAAACCCGCGCCAGGCGCGGGTTTTGCGATGCGGTGGATTTCCACTCCGCCCTCATGGTGAGGAGGCGCGGAGCGCCGTCTCGAACCATGAATGGCCTGGCTCCGGAGCTTGCGGCCATCCTTCGAGACGCCGCTACGGGCTCCTCAGGATGAGGGACCGCATGCGCCGGCGCTTAGCGCTCCACGAACGCCTTTTCGATCACGAAATGACCGGGCTTGTTGCCGGCGCCTTCGATGAAATCGCGCTTTTCGAACATGTGCTTGAGATCCTCGAGCATCGCCGGGCTGCCGCACAGCATGACGCGGTCGGTCGCGATGTCGAGCGGACCCTGGCCCATGTCCTTGAAGATCTGGCCGGACTCGATCAGGTCGGTGATGCGGCCGCGATTGCGGAACGGCTCGCGGGTCACGGTCGGATAATAGGTGAACTTGTCCTTCATCAGCTCGCCGAACAGTTCGTCCTGCTGCAGACGCTCGACCAGGCGCTCGCCATAGGCCAGCTCGGAGACCTGGCGGCAGCCATGCACCAGCACGACCTGCTCGTACTGCTCATAAACGGCGGGATCCTTGATCAGGCTGGCGAAGGGCGCAAGACCGGTGCCCGTGGACAGCATCAGCAGGCGCTTGCCCGGCAGCAGGCTATCGGTGACCAGCGTGCCGACGGCCTTGCGAGCGACCAGAATGGTGTCGCCTTCCTTGATCTTCTGCAGGCGCGAGGTCAGCGGGCCATCCGGCACCTTGATGCTGAAGAATTCCAGCTCTTCCTCGTGATTGGCGCTGGCCATCGAATAGGCGCGCAGCAGCGGCTTGCCATCGACTTCGAGGCCGATCATGGCGAACTGGCCGTTCTGGAAGCGGAACGAGGTGTCGCGCGTGGCGCGGAAGGAGAACAGCGTGTCGGTCCAATGCTGGACGTGGGTCACGGTTTCGCGGTGAAAGGCGCTCATGGGATATGATTTTCCGGTGCGGGCTTAGCTTAGAACGATTACATTCCGGGCCGCTTCAGACGCTGAGAAACCCTTGCGGCAATTAGCTAAATCGGGTTTTCGCAGATGCGAATGACATCTATTCAAAGACGCCAGAAAGTGCAATTGCGGATTGACCGCGGCGGGTCACAAAATTGCAAATCAGGTTACCGGCCGGCAAGGGCCAAATTTGATCTGGGACATTTAATTTCTCCAAATGGTCTTTCTCGGACCGATGCTTGCGAACGGCCGGTGCTGGATTGCGCAACCCGGTTCCGGTAATTTCCGGCTTTCTGGGAGTCGCCGCGGGCAGCTTCCACGTTCAATCACCGGCGCAAGGCCCCGATGACCCCGTTTCGCGCCCTTCGAGCCGGCAAGCCGGCCTGTTACCCCGACCAGACGATCTATGCGGAATATGCCGCAAGCGAGCTGGGGCTGGGCTTTGCCGAACTCGACGGCGGCACCGGGCTCATTTTCGAGATCGCTGGCGCCGGCCGGAGCGCCGTCTTCGGCGCCGGACGTGGCTCCTTTTTTCCGCAGAACACGGCGACCGCAGCGACCCTCGCCAACGACAAGCACATGGCCAATGTGCTGATGGCCCGCATCGGCATCGCCACACTGGGCGGCGACTATTTCTTCCTGCATGACCGGCATCGCAAGCATCGGCCGACCGGGCATGAACGCGAGGATGCCGTCGCGCTGTTTCGCAAGCTTGGCGGTTCGGCTTTTGTGAAGCCGCTGAACGGCTCGCGCGGTGACTTTGCGCAACTGGTTGCCGGCGACAGCGCTCTTGCCGACTATCTCGATCAGGTCGCGCATCACTATGATGCCATCCTCATGCAAAGCGTGGTCACCGGGCAGGAATATCGCGTCTTCGTGCTCGACGACGAGATCGTCTACAGCACCCGCAAGCTGCCACCCTCCCTCACTGGCGACGGCGCGCGCTCGCTGCGCGCCTTGCTGTCGGCGCAGGAGATGACGCTGAGCCACCACGGCATCTCGTCCGCAACAGCAAAACAGGCGGACACGGCGCTCGACTCGGTGCCGCCCGCCGGCGCGCGCATCGAGCTGGCCGGGCGTATGAATCGCAGCGCCGGCGGCGGGATGGAATTCGCGGAGCCCGACAATGCCGACGCTGTATTTGCCGCGGCACGCAACGCGCTCAAGGCGCTGGGCTTGCGCGCTGGCGCGGTCGATCTGTTCACCGATGTGGATGGCGACGCATCGGCATTGCGCGTGATCGAGGTCAATGCCAATCCCTCGATCCGCTTTCTCGAAGACTCCGGCCGCGCGGACCTCATCCTGCGCATCTGGCGCCACACTTTCACCTCGCTGGGCCTGATCGATGTTTAACCTGCCCAAATACGGCACCGGCGGCATCGGCCTGGCGCGGCTGGCCCTGCTGCTCGATGCGCTCTCCATCGATCGCGCGCGCCTGCAGCAGCATTCCATCGTCATCACCGGCTCCAATGGCAAGGGATCGACCGCCGCTTTCTGCGCCTCCATCGGCCGTGCCTTCGGCCTGCGCACCGGGCTGTTCACCTCGCCGCATCTGTATCGCTTCAACGAGCGCTTCCAGATCGATGGCGAGCCGGTCGATGACGAACTGCTCGAAGCCCTGGTGCTGCGTGTGGCCACTGCGATTACCGATCTCGAACATCACGGCGTCACCGAGACGTTCGGTGCGTTCGAGGCGCAATTCGCGCTGGCCTGCCTGTATTTCCAGGAGACCGGCTGCGACCTCGCGGTGTTCGAAGCCGGCATCGGCGGTCGCTATGACCCCGTCCGCCTGATCGGCGCCACGCTCACGTGCGTCACCTCGGTGGATCTCGAACACACGGCACTGCTCGGCAATTCACTGGCGCTGATCGCCTCCGACAAGAGCGATGCCTGTGCCAGCCATGGCACCGTGATCTATGGCGAGAACTGCCTGCCGTTGCGCGCGCATCTCGCGGAGTATAACCGCAGCCGGCATGTCAGCGGCCTGCATGTGGGCGACGGCATCGTCATCAGCAATGTGGTGACCTCGGCCAAAGCGCAGAACTTCAACTGCCGTGTCGGCGAGACGATTTTGCGCGGGCTGGAGATCACGCTGCACGGCGAATTCCAGCTCAACAACGCGGCCATTGCGGCAGCGCTGTTCCTGCTGTGGATGCGCCGCATGCATCCGGATGCTGAAGTCACGCAAGTCGATCACGCCATTCGCACCGGCTTGCGCGAGACCCGGTGGCCCGGCCGCCTCGAAGTGATCCAGCGTGATCCGCTGACGGTGATCGATGTCGGCCACACGCCGGACGGCGTGATGCAGGCGCTGCGCGGGCTGCATGCGGTACACGGCAAGGACGACTGGCTGCTCGTGCTTGGCGTGTCCGCCGACAAGAATGTGGAGGAGATCGCGCAACATCTGGTGCCGCATTTCGGCGTCATCGTCTGTACCCGCGCGCATCACAAGGGCGCCGATGCGCGCCTGGTCGGTGGGGCCGCGCGCAAGGCGCATCCGACGGCGCGCATCCATGTCGCCAACGCGATGGAGGATGCGGTGAAGCTGAGCCAGCAACTGGCGCGCAGCGTGCCACGCAAGGTCTATGTCGCCGGCGGGCTTTTTGTCGCGATCGAATATGCGACGGTGTTGAGGGGCGGCAAGGCTGAGGAGTTGCAGTTTTTCTAGCTCGGAGCCGTAGGATGGGTTGAGCGAAGCGATACCCATCACGCCATGCGCTGGTGGTGATGGGTATCGCTTCGGCGCTGTCGCGCCTGCGCTCAACCCATCCTACGGCCTAATTCGTCCCGCCCGCGGAATCATCCAGCGCCTTGAAGCTCTCTTCCAGTTGCGGCGAGATGGAGATACCCATGCGCTCGCCGGTCGGCAGGCGGGCGACGAACCACTTGTTGTAGAGCGGGATCAGATCGCGGTTCGAGCCAAGCCGGCGGAAGGCGCGTTCGACCACGGCCGTGAGCTGCGGATCGCCCTTGCGAAACATGATGCCGTAGGGATCGTAGGACAGGAAATCGCCGACCACGCGAAACCGGTCCTGCGACTTGTGCCGCGCGATCAGGCCGGACAGCAGCACGTCATCGGTGGCAAACGCATCGGCCTTGCCGTCGGCCAGGATCTGGTAGCTCTGCTCGTGATCGGGCGAGACGACGAAATTCAGGCCGAGGCCGAATTTCGCATCCACCACATGCATCGCCTGCTCATTGGTGGTGCCCTTGGTGACGACGATGGTCTTGCCCTTGAAATCCGCGGGCGCGGTGCCGGTGCTTGTCTTCGGCACCATCAGCTTGGTGCCGGCGACGAAGATCAGCGGCGAGAAGGCCACCTGCTTGCGACGTTCCACATTGGCCGTAGTCGATCCGCATTCGAGATCGATCTTGCCGTCGGTGATGGCCTGGAAGCGATCGTCCGAGGTCACCTTCACATAGTCGATGCGCAGATCGGGTAAATCGACCTCGACGCCGATATCCTCCACGACGGCCTGGCACAGTTCGAGGCTGTAGCCGATCGGCCGCCCGGCCTGATCGAGGAACGAAAACGGCGGCGAGCTTTCACGGTAGCCGAGCTTCACGACCTTGGCCGCCTTGATGGCCGACAGCGTGGGGCTGAGCCCCTCGCCCGCCGTCTGCGCAAACGCGCCGGGGGACAGCAACCAGGCGGCCCACCAGCCGACGCTCGCGACGAGAAAGAGCGCGCGCAGCATGGCCAGCCTCATCCATGTCCGAGCGCAGGAATCTCGCCGCTCGCCACCACATCGTCAGGCCCGAGCTCATGTTCCGGCGCCAGCTCGCCCTCCCATTTCGCCACCACGGCCGTGGCCAGCGAATTGCCGATCACATTGGTGGCGCTGCGGCCCATATCGAGGAAGGTGTCGATGCCCATGATCATCAACAGTCCGGCTTCGGGAATGTTGAACTGGCTGAGCGTCGAGGCGATCACCACCAGTGACGCACGCGGCACGCCGGCGACGCCCTTCGACGTGATCATCAATGTCGCCAGCATAGCGAGCTGGGTGCCGAGCGACATCTCGATATGATAGGTCTGCGCGATGAAGATGGCTGCAAAGGTGCAATACATCATCGTGCCGTCGAGATTGAACGAATAGCCGAGCGGCAGCACGAAGCTGGAAATCCGCGACGACGCGCCGAAGCGGTTGAGCCCTTCCAGCGTCTTCGGATAGGCGGCCTCCGAACTCGCGGTGGAGAAGGCGATCATCAGCGGCTCGCGGATCAGCCGCAGCAGATGGCTGTAGCGCGGCCCGATGACGATGAAGCCCACCGTGATCAGGATCGCCCACAGGATCGCCAGCGACAGATAGAAGCCGCCCATGAAGACGATCAGCTTCCACAAGACGCCGAGACCGTTCTTCGACACCGTGGCCATGATCGCCGCCCACACCGCCAGCGGCGCGAACAGCATCACATAGCCTGTCACCTTCAGCATAATGTGGCCGAGATCGTCGATCAGCGCCAGCATCGGCTTGGAGCGTTCGGGCATCGCCCCCATCGCCACCGCGAAGAAGATGGCGAAGATCACGATCTGCAGAATCTCGTTCTGCGCCATCGCATCCGCGATGGAGACGGGAATGAGATGGGTGAGGAACTTCTCGATCGAGAAGGCCGAGGTCTGCAGGCCCGTCGATTGTCCCGCAGCCGGCAGCGTGCCGGGGAAATTGGCGCCGGGCTGCAGCAGGTTGACCATCACCAGGCCGAGCAGCAGCGAGACGAACGAGGCGGTCACGAACCAGCCCATGGTTTTTGCGAAGATGCGGCCGAGCTTGGAGCCGGACCCCATATGGGCGATGCCGCCGACCAGCGTGGCGAAGACCAATGGCGCGATGATCATCTTGATCAGGCGCAGGAACAGCATGGCGATCAGATTGACGTCGGCGGCGATTTCGCCGCGGCTGTCGGGGAGATAGTTGAAGACCAGCGATCCCATCACGATGCCCAGAGCCATCGCGATAAGAATGTATTGCGTAAACCTGTTCGACATTCTGTCCCCCGTCACACACATCCCGACTGCGACAGTCTGTCATATTGATCACCGCGCGCAACAGCTTCGTTGCGACGGAACCGAATTGGTATCATCGGCGGGTATTGGCCATTGTTCGATGCCACGTCACGGCTTAGCGTCGAACTACAAAAACTGTGCAGAGTGATCGCGCTTTGCGCAGCGACTGCAACAAACAACGACAGTCACGGGAGAGATGACCATGAATGACAGCATCAATCGACAGGTTCTTCTGGTGGAGAAGCCGGCGGGCAAGCTCGGCGCCGAGCATTTCAGCCTGATCGACGGCCGCATGCCGGAGCCGAAGGATGGCGAGGCATTGCTGCGCGTGCGCTACATCTCGCTCGATGCGGCCAACCGCGCCTGGATGCATGGCGCGACCTATCGCTCGGCCGTGGAGGCGAACAGCGTGATGGCCGGCGGCGGCATTGCCGAAGTGGTGTCGTCGAAATCGGATACGCTGAAGCCGGGTGATATCGTGTTCGGCGACACCGGCTGGCAGAACTATGCGGCGGTACCGGCAAAGCACCTGACGAAAATGCCGCGCATGGAGCCGCTGACGCATCTGCTGTCGATCTATGGCATTGCCGGCCTCACCGCTTATTTCGGCCTGCTGCATGTGGGCAAGCCGCAGGAGGGCGAGACGGTGGTGGTGTCTGCTGCGGCCGGCTCGGTCGGCTCCATCGTCGGGCAAATTGCAAAACTGAAGGGCTGCCGCGTGATCGGCATCGCCGGCGGTGCGGACAAATGCCAATGGCTCACCTCCGAACTCGGCTTCGATGCGGCGGTCGACTACAAGGACGGCGCGGTGTTCAAGGCGCTGAAGGCCGCGGCGCCCAAGGGCATCGATGTCTATTTCGACAATGTCGGTGGCGACATTCTCGAAGCCTGTTTGCCGCAGATGAATCTCAATGGCCGCATCGCCTGCTGCGGCGCCATCTCGCAATATGACGGCGCGCCTTCCGCGACCGGGCCGCGCGGCGTGCCGGGACTGATCGTGGTGAAGCGTCTCACCATGCAGGGCTTCATCGTCATGGACTACATGAAGCAGCGCGACCAGGCGCTGGCCGATCTGCAGGGCTGGGTGTCGTCGGGCAAGATCAAGGTGCTGGAGGATGTGATCGACGGGATCGAGAACACGCCGCAGGCGCTGATCGGATTGCTCGCGGGAGAGAACAGGGGAAAGAGGATGGTGAGGGTGTAGTTCTTCTTGTCCTGAGCGGAGCGGCGATCTTTTCCCTCCCCGCTGCGCGGCTGCGCCGCTTGGGGGAGGGAGCACGACGTTCGGCGCGTCGTTGATATACGAATGTCAAACAGCCCCGCCCATTCCTTCACCCATGCGATCCCGTTCTCGCGACGCTTGCGCGCCCGAGTTTTGCGCATTCCCTTCGCCCTCCCGAAAGAGGGCGCGCGGAACGCCGGGTGCTCATGCACCCGTTGGTGCCTGATGCCGATGCGGTACTCCGCAAGGATATGCATCAGGACTTTCCGGAATGCAGAGCAAGTGCCCAGCGTTCCGCACGCGGTGTTCGGGGGCTGCTGCCTGCCCAGGGAGCGGTCAAATCCCGTTATTTGGCCCAAGGCGAAGGGCCGGGGGACGCAGCAGTAAGAATCCCAGACGCCTCGGCCACGGTCGTCCGTCATGCGATCGACGAGATCGCCCTGCCGTCCTTGGTCGAGCCGTCTCATTGCCAGTGGCAGGTCTGGCGCCGAGCCGTCCCTCCCGCGGATGGCGGAGGTCTCCCTTCTTTCGCGTGACGCCGCAACTCCGGCATCCACCGCATCCAGCCCCGCGAACGTGACGATCGCGCTCGCCCCTCTCACCGGGTCCGGACGACAGGGACAATAATCCTCATACGGATTTCGTCAAGAACAAAACAGAAACATTTTCGCGTACCGCTCTGCCTGCCATCCCCGCGAAAGCGGGGATCCAGTGGATACCGGCGTTTCGAATTGATCCCGGCCGTCAGAGTTTACTGGATTGCCCGGTCAAGCCGGGCAACGACAAAGATCGTCACGCGACGAAACAAAACTCTACCGGGAAGAAACACATTTCTACACGGACGCCATCGGTTGGAAACTTGCCAGGCCTACAACGCGACCTCAACAGGTTGCCGCGTAAGACGGCAGGAGGCCGTTATGAACAACCACTCGATCCACAGCGCAGACCGCAGCACGCATCTGAAGATCGTCGTCGTCGCGCTCATTGCCGGCATCGCGGTCATGAGCCTCGGCATCTTTTCGCGCGGCGGAGGCGACGTGCAGACCGCACGCGTCATGAAGGCCGGACAGCCGACGGCGTTCACGAGTTCGAATACGTCGGCCGTGCGCTGAGCTCAACCGTAGGGCGGATGAGGCGAAGCCGTCATCCGCCGCGGAGGTTCAGCTTTGGATTCGGCCGGCGGATGACGCTTCGCTCATCCGCCCTACGGCACAGCATCACAGCCATCGCACAGACAATCTCGACACCCCATCACCCCTGCCCTATCCCATGACAGGCGCAACGATGCGCCTGTCATCAGCAGGTAGAGCCTTGACCGACACAAAACTTCGCGCCGACAGCGACGCCATCGTCCGCTCCTATGCCGGCAAATCCATGCCGAGCGAGCATCAGCGCACTTTCGTCACCCCCGACATGAATTTCGCCACCCGCACCGTCAAGGCGGGCGCACCGGTGCGGCCGCTGGCATACAGTAACCGCTCGCTGCCGGATTTCCCGATCCCATGGAACGGCGCGACCTACGACATCTACGACTATGTCTCGCGCAACCGCGTGGCCGGCCTGCTGGTGATGAAAAATGACGAGGTGCTGCTGGAGCACTACGATCTCGGCATCACCGAACAGACCCGCTGGCTGTCGATGTCGATGGCGAAATCCTTCAGCACCACGCTGATCGGCGCTGCGATCCAGGATGGTTTTATCAAGAGCGTCGACGAGCCGCTGACGACCTATCTGCCGGAATTCAACGGCACCGCTTTCGACGGCGTGACGGTGAAGACGCTGATGCAGATGACATCGGGCGTGAAATGGAGCGACGACCAGACCGACGCTCAGTCAGAACGCAGGCACATGCTGGAGATCCAGATCGCCCAGCAGCCCGGCGCCGTGATGCGCTACATGGCGGAGCGTCCGCGCGTCGCGGAGCCCGGCACGCAGTTCTGCTACTCCACCGGCGACACCCATGTGGTCGGCGCGCTGGTGAAGGCCGCCACCGGCAAGTGGCTGAGCGATTATCTGTCGGAAAAGATCTGGTCCAGGCTCGGCATGGAGCAGGACGGCGCGTGGTGGCTGGAGGCTCCGGGCGGGCTCGAAGTCGCCGGCAGCGGATTCTTCGCGACCTTGCGCGACTATGCGCGGTTCGGGCGCTTCATTCTCGATGACGGCGTGATCGACGGCGAGCGTGTGCTGCCGGAAGGCTGGATGCGCGAGGCCGGCTCCGCGCGCATGATCAGCGGCAAGCGCGTCGATTACGGCTACATGTGGTGGATTGTGCCCGGCGCGGATGGCTCGCTCGACGACGGTGCCTTCACCGCGCGCGGCATCTTCGGGCAGCTGATGTATATCAATCCGAAGCAGCGCGTCATTTGCGTGGTGCTGGGGTCGCGCGCGAAGCCGCCGACCATGGTCAATCCGGCAGTGTCGGACAATGCATTCTTCAATGCGCTGGTGGGGGCGGTTGCTTAGCCACTTTCTGTCGTCACCCGGCTTGACCGGGTGACCCAGTAATCTCCGAAGTAGCGGTGTGCACTGGATCGCCCGGTCAGGCCGGGCGATGACAGGAGAGGATGTCGTCGCCTTACGCGAAATCCCCCGGCTCAAGCTCGATCGGCTGCCCATGCGGCGTCCGGTCCGCCGCATGATCCCAGGCATCGCGGTAGCGATGCAAATCGTCGCGCGTCGTGACGCCCTTGTCCGCGATCAGGTTTTCCAGCGTGGCCAGCCAGTGCTGGTAATAGGTCTCGCCCGTATCGGGATCGCCGTCCGCCTGTGCGCGCTTGATCTGCGCGGACAAAGCTGCGGCCCATTCCGCCCAGGTAAAGACGCCGCGCTCATGCAGCGTCACCGTCATGGCAAAGGCTTGCGCTTCCCAGGGCGCGCGAAACACGGGCCCATCGATATCGCGCGGGATTGTCGGGATAGATGCAACGGCTACGATGGCCGCTGCGCGATCGTCGGCCATTATGCGGGCTCCAGATAGGAATCCCAGGCGTCCACGGACACGCTGGCATCCGGATCGCCGTCGGCGCCCCACAGCTCGCTGCCGTCGAAGCGCACCGTATAGAGCCATTGCGGCGCTTCGCCCTGGCCCATGGCATTGCTGTCGGGGAACACATGCGCGCCGTGCAGCAGCTCGATGGTGCCGACATGGCCGCGCACATAGCGTGGCAACCGCGTATGGGTGGTGGGCGCCATCACCTTGGCGCGCACGCGGTCGCCGACGGCAAAGCGCGCAGGCGTGTTGGTGGGGCGCTCGGTGGGGCCGCCGCGGCGGAGCATGGCGTCGACTTCGTCGGGCTTGAGCACCAGCACATCTTTATGCGGCAGCAACACCTTGCCGCTGTCGAGTTCCTCGCGCGAAACGAGGCCCCTCTCCTCGAGCAGTTTCTCGACGCCGCCGAGCCAGACTTCATAGTAAGTGCGGTTGAGATAATCGCGCGGCGAGCGGTTCTCGCGGGCATAGCGCGACATGTCGATATTCCACTGGCCCGGCTTTGCCGTCGCCAGCGTGATCGCCATCATGCGGCGCTCCCATTCGCCGTGGAAGATCGGCTCGTTCACCTCGGGCTCGACTTTGCCAAAGCCCTGATGGCCGCCCATGTCATGCGCGCCGTCCATCAGGCGACCTCCACCGGCTGACGCGCCACGCCGGTGCCGATCATGCTGTCGCGGCTGACGAGATCGGCGAGCTGCTCCTCGCTCCAGCCTTCGGTGCCTTCAGGACGCATGGGGACGACGAGATAGCGGATCTCGGCGGTGGAATCCCACACCTTGATCTTTGTTTCCTTCGGCAGTGCCACGCCAAAGTCGTCCAGCACGCCGCGCGGATCGCGCACCGCCTTGGAGCGATAGGGCGCCGCCTTGTACCAGACCGGCGGCAGGCCGAGCACCGACCATGGATAGCAGGAGCACAGCGTGCACACGACCATGTTGTGGGTGTCGGGCGTGTTCACCACGGCGACGATGTGCTCACCCTGGCGGCCTTCATAGCCGAGCTCGGCGATGGCCGGGGTGGCGTCCTTCAGCAGGCGGTCGTAATAAGCTGGATCGCTCCAGGCTTTGGCGATGACGCGGGCGCCGTTGCGCGGGCCGACCTTGGTCTCATAGGTCTGGATCAATTCATCCAGCGCGGCGGGATCGACATAGCCTTTCTCGACCAGGATGCTTTCCAGCGCGCGGACGCGCAGCTCGGTCTCGGACAACTCTGAGTGGTCATGGTCGTGATGATGGCCGTGGTCATCGTGATCGTGCCCGCTCATGGCGCTGATCTCCTTTTCAATTCCGGAATCCACCACAGATGCGCCGCGCAGGCAACATGCGACGCCCTGCCGAAACTGCAGGCGCGCTGCCCACTCTACAATCTTGCAGCGGCGGCGGAATTCCGTCATTCGACCGGCGTCAATGACGACAAAAGGTTACCCATGTCCAAGCCCAGCCTGATCCTCACCGGCGGTCGCATCTTTTGCGGCCTGAATGAAGGTTTTGCCGAAGCGATCGCGCTCATCGGCGACCGCGTGCTCGCCACCGGCAGCGCCGAAGAGATCGCCGAGATGGCTGGCCCTGATACCCGTATCGTCGAGCTGGCTGGCCGCACGGCGATCCCCGGCCTCAACGACGCGCATATGCATCTGCTGCCGCTCGGCCTGACGATGACCGAGATCAACCTGCGACCGGAGACCGGCGCCAATTCGATCGGCGAAATCCTGCGCCGCGTCGCCGAGAGGGCGAAGACCGCGAAGCCCGGCGAATGGATCAATGGCCGCGGCTACGACCACAACGAGCTGGCCGAGGGCCGACATCCCACCGCCGAGGAAATCGACTCGGTTGCACCGAACAATCCGGTCTATCTGAAGCGGACCTGCGGCCATGTGGCCGTGATCAATACCGCCGCGATGCGCGAGGCCGGAATCGGCCACAACACGCCACAGCCCGATGGCGGCCTGATCGAGCGGCGCGACAACAAGCTGACCGGCCTGCTGGCGGAACGCGCGTTGCGCTTGATCGTCGATGCCGCGCCAAAGCCGAGCCCCGAGCGCCTGCGCGACGCCATCGACCGCGCCAGCAAATTCATGCTGTCGCAGGGATTCACCGCTGTCATGGATGCCGCTGTCGGCATGGCAGCAGGCATGGACGAGATCGAGGCCTATGAGGATCTCGCCAAGACCAACACGTTGCCGATCCGCACCTGGGTCTGCATCTACGGCAACACCGACGGCATCGGCGACCAGGCTTATGACGCGGGCTATCGCTTCGGTCGCGAGGTCGGCAAGCTGCGCTATGGCGCCATGAAGGTGTTCGGCGACGGCAGTGCCGGCGGACTCACCGCCGCGATGAGCGAGCCTTATCTAGTGGGCGATCCCGAAAATCGCGGCATCTTCTGCTACACCGACAAGGAAATGCACGACTATCTCGCGCATTATCACAATCGCGGCTACCAGCTCGCCATCCACGCCATCGGCGATGCCGCCATCGAGCAGGTTCTGTCGGGCATCGAGAAGGCCGGCACTGCGGAGAAGCCGATCCTTGGCCGCCGTCACCGCATCGAACATTGCGGCTTCCTCTCGGACAGCCAGATCGCGCGCATGGCGGCTTCTGGCATCGATCCGGTGCCGCAGCCGGTCTTCATGTATGAATTCGGTGATCTCTACATCACCAATGTCGGCCAGGCGCGCACCGATGTCGCCTATCCGATGCGCAAGTGGATCGAGGCCGGGCTGCATCCGGCCGCAAGCTCGGACGCACCGGTGTCGACGACCGATCCGTTCAAGAACCTGTTCACGATGACGACGCGGATGTCGAACCGGCACACGGTGCTGGGCGAAGGACAGAAGCTGTCGATGGCAGAGGCGATCCACGCCTACACCTATTACGGCGCCTATACGCAGTTTGCGGAGAATAATGTCGGCCGGCTGGTACCGGGCCAGCTCGCGGATATCGCGGTGCTGAGCCATGACGTGTTCAGCGTGACGCCGGAGGTGGTGGAGACGGATGCACGCTGCGATCTCACCATTCTCGGCGGCGAGGTGGTGTTCGACCGGCTCGGGCAGGTGGCGCAGGCGGCGGAGTAGCCGCCTTTTGCTCCGCTCCTCATCCTGAGGAGGCGCATAGCGCCGTCTCGAAGGATGGCCGCACGCTCGGAGCCACGCCAACTCATGGTTCGAGACGGCGCTGCGCGCCTCCTCACCATGAGGGGCGGAGTGCGCTGCGCTCCATGGACCGCATTATCCGTCAGGCTCTCAGGATGAGGACGGCGTGAGAGGCGTGTCGTGCATACGCACTGCTCGAGTCTACCGCAGACGCTCGGCAAATCTCCGCAGCCGGTTCTTCAGCGGCTTGCTGTGGTGATACACCGTCGTCAGCAGCATCCCTGCCGGTGAGCGCGCGATGCTGAAATTGTCGAGCAGCACTTCCTCGACACGGAACAGCGATTTATAGCCGCTATTGCCGAGGCCGAAATCGAGCCGATGCAACCCGGCATCGAAGCGCAGCTTGATGACGCGGTAGAGCAGCTGCATGCCGACGGAATATTTCGCCAGCCGCCCGGTATCGACGCCGATCAATACGGCGTGGAATTGCTCTTCATAACCGACACCGAACAGCACCGCGACGGGCTCGCCATTGAGATAGCTGACATAGGTGATCGCCTCGCCCGTCGCCGCGCCGGCGATGGCGTAGTTGCGGTAGAAATCGACGAAGACGGGATTGTCGAGCAGGTCCGACTTGAAGCGATCTTTGCGCGCATGCCGCAGGAAGTCGAAGGCCGCGCGGATGTCGGCCTCGGACTGCGCAATGCGGTGCTCATAGGGGCCGAAGTCGCGCTCGACCTGGCGGTTGAGACGACCGAGTTCCTTGGTGAATTTCCGGTTCAGCGTCTTGCGCTGCCAGAATTCGAAATCGTCGCCGGTTTCGCTGTGATAAGCGGCATTCTCGCCGGCGGATGACGTGACGCCATCGAACAGCCGGCGCGCATCGAAGCCATCGCGGCGGACCTTGCGAAACAACAGCGCTCCGGCGCCGGCCAATGTGGCGGCCAGGCGCTTGCGGATCAGAGGATTACCGGCCAGCGCCTCCAATACGTGGCGTTCGCCGACAACCGCATTGGCATCGCAGACGCCGAAATCGGCGGGCTGGATCACGGTCAGCGGACCGAGCTTCTGCACCACCAGTGGCAGCACGGCGAGCAGGCCGTGCGTGACGGGATCGCGCACGGTGACCGTACGCTGCCCCGCGCCGAGATGTGGGGCGAGATCGCGATGGATCGCCGCCTGCCACAGCGGCGACTGGAATGCGGTGACATCGGCGCGCGCGAACAGGTCGCGATACTCTTCCGACAGAAAGTCGAAGTTGGATTCAACGCCGACCACGGCGGCGTCGCCCACTGTCACAGATGTCTCGACCCGCATGTCCATGGATGCTCAGACCGCCACGCGGCCGTCGGCGCTCGACGGATCGAGGCGGAAGTTGCGCGTCTTCACAACGTCGCCCTCGATCTGCTTGCCCATCTTCTTCCAGATCAGCGCCGAGGCGGCCTTCGGATAGACATGGAGGCCGTGATCGGCAGTCGAGCCGTGGCCGACACCGATGGTCCGTCGCAGCACGCCATTGCCGTAATGCACGGCATAGGAATTCCAGATCGGCTTGGTCCAGTGCTCCATGGTGACGGAGATGTTCAGGCAGTCGTGGTTTTCAACCTTGTGCGGCGCGTAGAGCGGCCAGGTGATCATCTCGCCGGGATGCAGATCGATGGTCTGGGCGAATTCATCGAACCAGCCGCGATAGGGCATGTCTTCCGTCGTCTCGCGCAGCAGTATCTTTTCGATGTTCTTCGGCGGCATGAAGATGTCCGTGCGCGGATACAGGAACACGCGCTTGACGCCCTCGATCTGCCACAGCGATTGGCCTTGGATGTCGGCGTGATAGGGTACCTTGCAATTCGGCGACGAGATGAGAATGCCGAGATTGCGCTTGAACGTCTTGAAGCCATCCATGCGGTCGTCGAATTCGTCAAAGATCTTGTCGAGCAGGTCGCGATATTCCGGCGCCCAATCCATGACGCGGCGGATGTTCATCCAGATACGGCCCTTCTCGATGGCTGTGATGGCATCGATGCCCGAGGTCGTGCCGAGTTCGCCATAGACGCGGCGATGATCGTCGCCCTCGAAGCTGACGGATTCGATGCCGAGCTCGTTCGCGGGACAACGCTCGATCACCTTGCCGAGCGCTTCGCGCGTGAACAGGCCTGTCTCCCGGAGGCGGTGATGCAGCTTGATCGCGTGGACCCCGAACAGGTCCTTGTGATGCGGCTGCCAGTCGGCAATGATCTTGTTGTCTGGAATCATCAGCATGGTTTCACCTGGCTTTTCTTATGGGCCGGCCATCGCGCCATGACGTGGCCGACGACCACCGAAAATTTTCAAACGATATTGAGTAGCCTTGTACCGATATTTCGGTGCGGCCGAAATCGCCGCAAGATGACAAGCGATATCAAGGTTAAGCCGATCTCATCGTATCGGCGGTATCCCGACTAACGAAACCTAACGCCAATCGTTAGGATTTGAATAAATACGAAAGGATCTTCGGCTGGATGCGCGCGCCATCGATGACTTCCAGCCGGCCGACGCGGTTGAGCGTATGCAGCTTGCGGCCGGGCCAATGCGATGACGGCGTCACGTGATGACGCCTGACCTGCTCGAATCTTGTCGGCGACAATTCGACGATCTCGGCAAGCGCCACGGCCGCGCCATAGCCGCCGCTGCAATCCTGCACCGGCCGCCAGAGCCGCCCGTCGCGCAGGGTAAAATGACCGGCAGGGCGCGCATTGGCGCGATCGAGCAGCACCGGGTTCTGCGCATGTGGGTGCCAGGGGCCCATCAGGCTGTCCGCATGATAGATCGACAGCGTATCGGAATAGCCGCCTGATCCTTCACGGGTGACGCCGAACATGTAGTAGCGCCCATCATGCTGCGTGATGGTGGCATCGGCGAGCTCGACGCCGGACAACAGCGTGGCGCGACGTTCCCATTGATCGGGAAAGCGCTTGCAGCGATACAGCGCGACGTCATTCTTCGCGGAAGACTCCGGAATCATCCAGAGCTCGCCGCCGTCCTCGATCAGGAACGGATAGGAGAGATGCCACGGCTCGTCGAGTACGGTGAAGATATCTCCGACCGGTCCCTGCTCATTGAATTCGATCGCCGAGATGATGCCCTTGCCGACGCGGTGATCAAGCTCCTCGAAGAACACCGCCGTGCGGCCCTGCCAAGACACGGGAAAGGGATCAGCCGCGAAGCGATGCGGGCGTTCCTTCAGGCGATGCCAAGGCGCGCCGGTGAGATCATGCGTCTGCCATACGCTGGGATCATCGGTGAAGCGCCAGCCGACATGCCATTGCGGCGCGTAGCACAGGAAACGATAGACCTTGCGCAACAGGTGACCGGCAATGCCGCCCAGCACGACGCACGCTGCTGCATCGATGTCGCGGTGCGCTGTCTGGGGCTGGATGTGGATGGGCGGCCGCGGCGCGCCGTTCAGATTGGCCTTGATCAACGTGATCGTGCGGGCCATCAGCGACGCCAGCCCGCCGCTTAGCCCGCTGGCGACTTCTGACGACGGATGCCCGCGATCGACGATCTCGCCGCTGATCTCGTTGCGCAGCTCGATGACGGGCATGTCGCCGGCGAGCAACGCCGTGAGGGCCCCTAATTCGCCGGCCTGGCCATTATAGAGAGGGCGGAGATAGGACGGCGCCGCGGCGTCGCGGGCCGGTGCATCGGTGAAATCGATGACGATCTCCGCCGCATTGGCGGATGCAGCCGCAAGCGCCGAGCGATCGATGCAATCCACGGCGCTGGCCTGTCCGCCATGGAGCGCTCGCTTTTCCAGCGCGAACAGCCAATCGATGCTGCGTGGCGTGGATGTGGCTGCCTCGACCCATCGCAGGCCCACGCTGTGACCAGCCCCCTGCAGCGACCGAACCGCATCTGCGATCCAGGCCCGCGGGCGCTTCGGATCGCAGCGCAGTTCAATGATCATGGCTGCGGCGCAAGTTGGTGAGCTGGCGCGAGGACGTTGCGAAGCAGCTGTTCATAGTCATCGACCATGCGCGCGACGGAGTAGCGCGCATGCAAGCCACGCCCGGCCGAGATGAGATCGGTGCGGAGCGCGTCATCATGGAGCACACGGGAAATCGCGTCGGTGAACGCGCGATGATCCGCCGCATCGACGAACACGGCAGCAGGCCTGCCATCGGAGGCGAGCACTTCGCGCAGCACGGGCAGATCATTGGCGACGACAGGCACGCCGGCGGCCGCGGCCTCCACGGCCGCGAGGCCGAAAGTCTCTGCTTGCGATGGGAAGACGAAAACATCGAGCGCCGCCAGAAAATCGCCGATCCGTTCGGGCGGCATTTCACCGGTAAAATATACACGCGTTTCTAAATGTTTCTCAACGACGAGTTGACGCAGTGACATTTCATCCGGCCCCTGCCCGGCCAGCACAAGATGCCAGTCCGGAGAGTCGGTTAGCGCACATATCGCCGCATCGAGTCGCTTGCCGGCGTTCAAACGTGCGACGGAACCCAGCAGCGGAACATCTGGCGGGAGCCCGAAAGCAGCACGAGCCTGCTGCCTGGAGAGTGTCGTCGTCTTCAGATCGAAGCCGTGCGGAACGTAGCGCAGACGCCTGCTGTAGCGCTTCGGATAGCGCGAATAATCCGCCAGCATGTCCGAGGAATTGACGGTGATCAAATCGAACGCACCGAGCAGACCGAGCATGAGATCGGCTGACCGGACCAGCGGATTCATCAGCATCCGTGCCGAGACCTGATTGGCAATGATCGGCGCCGAGCAGGCAAGCCGCGCGGCGAGGCCGCCGACGGTATTGCCATAATGCTGGAAGGTGAGGATGGCATCCGGCTCTGCCGCGCGGATTTCGCGCAGCAGCTGCGCCGGGAATGCCAGCGCACCGGTGAGACCGCGCGGGCGATCGAGGCTGCAATAGCGCGTATTGGGCGGTGCATCGAAGCTCGGCGACTTGCGATAAAAGAAAAGGTGGCTGACGTCGTAGCCGCGAGACCCAAGTCCGGCGCCGACCAGACGCGAGATCTCCTGCGCACCGGCATTCTCGCCCTGGGTCTGGATGATGAGGATACGCGGCGACATGGATCAGGACGCGCGCGAGGCAGCGTCGCGCAGTGCCGCCGGCGGTTTGCGGAACAGGAACAGCACCGACGGATCAAGGCCAAGCCAGCGCCGACACAGCACATTGAGCACGATGGTCACGATGGCGAGGCTGGTGGAGGCGGCGAGCGCTGCACCCCACAGCCCGAACAGCGGGATGAAGATCGCAAAGCCGATGAAGCGCAGCAGGATATTGGAGGCGACGATGAACGGGTAACGCCGCTCCTGGCCTGCGATCTGCAGCACCGATGGCGCGGGGCCGCCGGCTGCATAGAAGGCGGTGCCGAGCGCCAGCGTGATCAGCGTCCATTTCTGGGCAACGAAATCAGGCCCGAACAGCGCGAGGATATAGTCGGCCCCGAGCAGCAGCAGCGCGATGCCGACGGCGATGCAGAGCAGCATCATCTCGGCCATCAGCTTCAGCGTCTTGTTCAGCTCATCGGTCTTGCCGGCGAAATACAGCGCGGGAATGCGGCGCGTGGAGATGTTGTGCAGGGCGCCAAGCGGCACTGCGAACATGTTGGCGACGCGCGAGGCGACGAAGTAAGCGCCGGCGGAGACGGGATCGAGGAACCAGTAGACGATCACCACGTCGAAGAACTGGTTGATGGTCTCCAGGATCGACGACGCCCAGAAACCGGACGACGCCTTGATCCAGTGCGGAAAGTGCCAATGCGGACGGGCGCGCAGCACATCGCGCGGCAGCCGGCGCAGGATTGCCGTGACCTGGATGCCGAGCGCCAATGCGACGCCCACCGAGCACAGCAGGAAGAACTGATGGATCTCGATGATGGTGCTGCTGACGATCAGCGCAATCATCACCCCGACCACGATGCTGCGCCAGAAGAAATCGCGCATGCCTTCGGCCAGCAACACGCTGATGGTGGAGCGGCCGATATGGCTGGACAGCGAGATCGACGAACAGGCGATCAGGAACAGGCCGGTGGCGATCATCAGACGCGGCGTCTCGCCGAGCAGGAACACGCCGACGCTGCCAATGATGGCAGCGAGCAACAGCGGCACCAGAGCGACGATGCCGACAGAGAACAGCAGCGCGCCCTTGGCAAGCTCCGGCTGTTTGGACACGGCATATTCGTTGAGCGAGCGCAGGATGAACATCTCCTGCCCGAGCATCGCCATGACGCTGCCCATCTGGCAGACGCACAGCCACATCGCGAGATGGCCGAAGTCCTCCGGCGAGAGGATCCGCGCCGCCAGCGAATACATGGCGAAGGAGACGATGGCGCCGCCGAATTGCAGGCCGATCGTCAGCACCACCCCCTGATTGAGATGGCGATCGACGAGCGAGCCGAGCAGGCTTCTGGCTTTGTGAATGGCGGACAATATCATTTTCGCGGCAATGTCGGAGCGACTGGAATCCGGGCCTGACTAGCACGCCGCGCCCGGCCTTTCATCGATCACCTGCACGCATCCGGCGTGCGGGCGGATTTATTTGTTCAAGCCCTGCTTCTTCAGCAGCAGATAGAAGGCGAGCGGATTGGTCTTCAGATAGCGCCAGCCGAGCCGGCGCGGCTCCAGCAGCATGCGCCAGAGCCATTCCAGGCCAACCGCCTGCATCCATGCGGGCGCCCGCCTCTTCAAGCCCGCAACGAAATCGAACAACCCGCCCGATGTCTTGATGACACCGACCGCGGTGAGGCGATGGCGATGGCGGACGATGAAGCGCTGCTCGCGCGGCACGCCCATGGAGATCCACAGAATGTCGGGCTGCGCCGCGCAAATCTCGGCGCAGACCGCGATCTCCTCGGCCTCGTCGCGGAAGAAACCATGACGATGCCCGGCCATCCTGATGCCGGGATACTTCGCCTTCACGGCAGCCACGGCAGCAGCATTGGCGGCTTCGGTGGCGCCCAGCATATACATGCTGGCGCCGCGTGCGGTGGCTTCCGCTGCCACATCATAGAACAGATCGGAGGTGGCGACGCGCTCCGGCAATCCCTGCGGGTCGTGCAGCTTCGAGGCGAACACATGCGCCATGCCGTCGGCATGGATGGCATCGGCCTGCATGAACAGATCGCGCTCGGTGCTGTCCACCGCGCAGCGATAGGTCACTTCGCCATTGGTCGAGGTGAGATAGGCGGGAAAGCGCCACAGCGCGCTGCGCCGTAGCGCTTCGTCGACCATCACGCGTGCCGTCTCTTTGCTGTCGGCAGCCACGACCGGCAATCCGCCAAGCGACAGGCGACGCCAGCGATGAAACACGCTGCCGCGACGATCCGGCGACAGGCGACGCTCTTCGAGACCGAGCTTCGCGAGATTGGCCTGCGTATCGGTATATGAAGATGTGCGCCGGTCCAGCGCCTCACGGCGTTCGCCCGCTGCATCGGCTGCATCGCGCGCATCTGGTGCAGCGATATCGTGGTGCTGTCCAATCATGCGCGTATCCTTATACGCATATGATTACATGTGTAGTAAAACTGGATCGCACTTTGGCGCAGGCTTAAGCGCTGGTTAACCGCTGTAAAGAAACTCGCAATTGCAGGTGCCGCGTTAACCGATCGTTATGCTTTGATGTTGCGGCATGCGAGTAACCGGCGATTAACCCTACTTATTTACGATGAGGACGATCGGCAAATTCAGCGTAGCTGCCGATCGAGTTGGAGTGAGACATGTCGGTTCAGCGTGCGGAGAGTAGCGGATCAGCCGCGCGCGGCGTCTCCGGCGGCAGCAAAGTCTCCGACGGCATCGACCTCAAGGACGTGGTCGGCATCCTGGGCCGCCGCAAAGGCTGGATCATCGGCACGACCGCCGCATTCTGCGCGCTCGCAGCCACCTATATCCTCATCGCACGCCCCGCTTACACTGCCACCGCGCAGGTCTATGTCGATCCGCGCGACCGACAGACGCCGAAGGAAGAAGCGGCGATGCAGAATTCCGTGCCGGGCGATGGCCTGCTGCTGGTCGAGAGCCAGCTGAAGATCATCACGTCGGGCGAAGTGCTGTCGCGCGTGGTCACGGAGACCAATCTCGCCAAGGATCCGGAATTCAACGGCGCCGGCGGGCTGGGCGCCAACATCAAGGCGCTGTTCGGCATCAGCCCATCGGAAGATCCCGCACAGGTCGCCATGCGCAACCTGCGCCTGAAGACGACGGCCAAGCGCAACGACCGCTCCTTCGTCATCGACATTTCCGTCGCCGCCGATACGGCGGCGCGCGCAGCCATGCTCACCAATGCCGTGGCCAATGCCTATCTCGAAGAGCAGGCCAATGCGAATGCCGGCTTCAATCGCCGCGTCTCCGAGGCAATTACCGCGCAGCTCGAGCGCATGCGCAATGCGGTGAGCCAGTCGGAACAGGCGGTGACGGCTTACAAGTCGGCCAACAACCTGATCGGCGCACGCAACCGCCTGGTGACCGAGCAAGAGCTGGATGAAGCGAATACACAGCTGACCACGGCGCGTGCGCGGCTGACCGACGCGCAGTCGCGTGTCAAACTGATCGAGCAGATCGAAGCCGGCGGCGCCTCGATGGATTCGCTGCCGGAGGCCGTGCAGTCGCAGACCATGGTGCAGCTGCGCACCCAGGCCGCAACCGCCTCGCGCGAGGAAGCGCAGCTGGCGCAGATCAACGGGCCGAGCCATCCGCTGCTGCAGGCGGCGCGCGCGCAGGTGCGTGACGCACAGGCGGCGATCAAGAGCGAAGTGAAGCTGATCGCCCAGGCCGTGCGCAATGCGGCGGCGAGCGAGCGCACCAATCTGCAGAACCTGCAGACACGCTTCGACACGCTGAAGAAGCTGTCGCAGACCAATGAAAAGGCCATCGTGCCGCTGCGCGAGCTGGAGCGGAAAGCGGATTCCGACCGCGCGATCTACGAGACTTTCCTTGCCAAGGCGAAGACCGCCAGCGAACAGCAGGTGATCGACACCACCAATATCCGCCTGATCTCGCGCGCCTCGCTGCCGGATCGCAAGAGCTGGCCGCCGACCGCCATCATCATGGCTGCGGCCCTGTTCGGTGGCCTGTTCCTCGGCATCGTCGCTGCACTCGCACGCGAGAGCCTGGCCGCACGGCCGGCGACATCGCCAGAGCCCGACGCGCCGCCGCAATTGACTCCACCGGCACCGCCGATGGCGCCGCCGCCCGCGCCCGCACCGCTCAAGCCACAGGCGCCATTGGCGCGTGTCACTGCAGAATTGCTGGCTGCACCGAAGGGGCATTCCGTGCTGCTGGTGCGCGCCTCGAATGATCCATCCCTCGGCCTCGTCGCGCTGGAACTGGCGCGCGCGGTGGAGGAAGCCGGCCGCAATGCGCTGATCATCGATGCCGACCTGCAGCGCCATCGCGTCACCTCACGCCTGCGCTTCGACGGCCGCGCGGGCCTGCGCGAATTGATGACGCATGTGGCATCGATGACGGACGCCGCGCACCGGCTCGGCAAGACCAATATCCATATCGTGCCGGCGGGCATTGTCGGCCTGCGCGCGCCGGATGCCCAGATGCGCGAAGCCCTGTCCGCGGCGCTGCGCGATGCGCGCCGGTTCGATCGCGTGATCATCGATGGCGGCGAGCTCGGCACCACGTCATCGGAATACGGCCTCTATGCCATGGTGGATGAAGTCATCCTGCTGGATACCCGCCACGGCACACGATCCGACGACGTGCAGGTGGTGGCCGACCTGCTGCAGCATCGCCGGATCAAGGCGCGGACGGTGCTGGTCGATCCCGCGCCGGATGCCGTCGCCGCATGAGCATGGACGGGCGCATCGCCGGCGATGCGGTTCCGACGTCGCGCGACGCGTCCGCCGGAACGATCCGGCTGTGCCTGCCTTATGCCGGCCCGCGCATCCAGACCATGATGGCGATCTATGCCGTGCTGCTGTTCCTCGTGCCGGGAACCATGCTCGATCTGGTCGGCTATGATTATTCGGCCATCGCGGGATCGCCGGTCACAAAAATCCATCCGGCGACCTATTTCCTGCTGATCATGTCGGCGACCTTCTTGCTGACTTATCCGGCGAAATACGACCTGCTGCGCTACTATCTCGCCACCAAACTCGGCACGATCTATTTCTTCTGCGCGGCGATGTTCGCGGTGACCAATATCGTGCTCGGCGGCCGCAACGGTTTTGGCATGTTCTTCGACACCGACCTGCATCTGTTTCTTGTCGGCATGCTGCTGCCCTTCGTGCCACCGAACCAGATGGACCGGCTCGAACGCTTCATCCACTGGTTCTTTGCCATCAACGCCGGGCTCGGCATTTTCGAGCTGGTGAGCGGGATCAGTGCGTTTCCGCTGATGACCTTCTCGCCCGATGGCATGGAAGTGCTGGAGCCCCGCGCCACCGCATTTCTTGCTCATCCGCTGCACGCGGCCACGGTCACCTGCGCCTATGTCGTTGGCTTGCTGGCCGGCGGCGGCCGACTTCTGCGCGCCAATCTGCGCGTGCCCATGATCGCGCTGCAGACGGTCGCATTGCTGGCCTTCGGCGGACGAACCGCGCTGCTGCTGGCGCTGGTGATCCTTGCCTTCGCGGTGCTGTGGCAGGTGTTGCGCTTCACCGCGGGCAAAAGCCTGTCGCGCACCACAGTGCTGGTCGCACTCGCAGTCGTGCCGATCGGCATCGCGGTGATCGCGACGCTGGCTTCGCTCGGCGCGTTTGATTCATTCCTGGATCGCTTCACCGAGGACGGCGGCAGCGCCCGCAGCCGCGTCTTGATGCTGCCGCTGCTGATGTCGTTCAACTGGGCCGATTTCCTGTGGGGCGCCAGCACCGATTTTGCACGTGCGCAGATTTATTCCTTCGGCCTCGAATGGGGCGTCGAGAATCCGTTTCTGCAGATGAGCGTCTATCAGGGCGTCATCGTCGCCTCGCTGATCATGTCCGGATTCCTGTGCATGCTCTATGACACCTGGAAGCGACTGGACTATCGGGCGATCTATCCGATCGTCATCTATATGATGTTGTGCAACACCTTCGGCTCTTTCGCCGGCCGCTTCATCAATTTCGCCATTTTCATTGTCGTGGTGACGACATTGTTCCGGCGCAAGGATGCCTCGCCGCATCATGTGAGCTGAGGACCCGATGCCGATCGCGCTCGACCATCACCTGCCGCCGCCTGCTATCGTCATGGAGATCAGCGATCGCAAGCTGCGCCCGGCTCAGGGGCAGCGCCTGCCACCGGGCTTCCTCAGCACATCGGGAAGCCAGATCGTCTCCGACACCGGCCGCAAGGTGCGCATCGCCTCGATCGGCTGGAACGGAACGGACGGACGGCCGGGCGCATCACTCTCCGGCCTGTGGCGGGTGAGCTACAAGACCGTGCTCGACTCCATCGTCGATGCCGGCTTCAACACCGTACGCATTCCCTGGACCGATGCCGGCCTCGACGCGCCGCTGAATGGCTATAACGACAAGCTCGGCTGGATCCACACCACGCTGAACCAGGATCTCGTGGCCGATCCCACGCCGGACGCGCAAGGGCGCTATCGTTATGTCACGACGATGCAGCTGTTCGAGAAGGTCGTCACCCATGCCGGCCGCATCGGGCTGAAGGTGATCTTCGATCATCACAACAATGAAGGCAGTGCCGAACAGCAGCCCAATGGTCTGTGGTTCAACCTCGGGCCGGGCACCGAGGGTCTCGTCAAGGGCGAGGTCACGGCAGAGACCTTCAAGCAGAACTGGGTGCGGATGGCGCGCACCTTCGCCGGCAATACGACCGTGATCGGTTTCGATCTGCACAACGAGCCCAATGGCGATGCCGGCAAGATCACCTGGGGCGGCGGCGGGCCGACCGACATCAAGGCGATGTGTGAAAATGTCGGCGCAGCGATCCAGGATGTGAATCCCGACGTGCTGATCATCTGCCCCGGTCCGTTCTTCTATCGGCTGCCGCCGAAGGATTCGGGCATGGATCCGCGATGGGCTGCGCCGGCCGGCAATCTGACGGCGGCGGGCGCCAGTCCCGTCAAGCTGCCGGTGCCGAACAAGCTCGTCTACACCGTGCACGAATATCCCGACGAGATTGCCGACATCACACGTTACGGCCATGCCGAGAACGGACCGGATTATATCGACCGCATGAATCGCACATGGGGATATCTGGTGCGCGACAATATCGCGCCGGTCTGGATCGGCGAGATGGGCACGTCCCTGCGCACGCAGGGCCAGCGCGCCTGGGCGGAGACATTGCTCGACTACATGAATGGTGCCTATGGCAAGCAGGGCGGGCCAACATTCCGCGGCGACAACCAGCCGATCAGCGGCAGCTGGTGGCTGATCGGGCCGTCGGACGATACGCCGTTCGGCCTGCAGAGTGACTGGGGCATCGGGCACATCCGGCCGGAGCAGAAGGCGCTGACCGACCGGATGCTGATGCGTTAGGGTCTCTTTGTCTTGAGACGACCACCACCCTCATGGTGAGGAGGCGCCACTTCGGCGCCGTCTCGAACCATGAGTTGGCCGGGCTCAGAGCCTGCGGCCATCCTTCGAGACGCCGCTGCGCGGCTCCTCAGGATGAGGGACGGAGAACCGAGCTGGGATTACTGTCCCGAGCAAGCCCAGCCAAAAGTGCCCCACCGCTTTATGAGTCAGACTCTCAGGATGAGGGAGAGTTCGTCGCGTCCTCTCAAAGTGAAAACGCTCTAGCGGCGCGGGTTGACGGGCGCCTGCTTTTCCGCACGCGCCATGGCCGGCGCGCTGGTGGTGAGTGCAAACACGGCTACGCCGAGGGCTGCAGCGATATAGGGAAGAACGGTAAGAGCCAAAGTCGCCTCCTGTCGAAATTGATTTTCGATCGTGCGACCACCATCGCCTCCCGCGGCTTCCCCGCGGCCTAACAGGCGTGGTTGCCGACAGGTGAATGGCGGCGATGGTTGAGAGAACGCAAACGCGTGAAATGGCAGAGAATCCGGCCGTATTCGCACAATAACGCGCCAGCATCGCGCCATTGTCGGCACCAAGCGCGAACCATCAATATCGGCTTAACCATGCGCCACGCGAACACCGTCTTGTGCGGCGGCGCGAATCATTAAGGCGCGAGGAACTGGAACAGCCGCGGATCGTCGCGGATCACGGCGGCGTCGCCGACCATGGCGACCGTGCCTCGATCCAGCACATAAGCCTGTTTTGCGACACGTAATGCGAGATCGAGATGCTGCTCCACGATCACGACCGCGATCTCCTTGGCAAGTTCGATCAGCCGCTCGGTGATCTCCTCGATGACGCCGATCCAGACGCCCTCGGTGGGCTCGTCGAGCAGCAGGATCTTCGGGTCCGACAGCATCGCGCGTCCGATCGCGAGCATCTTGCGTTCGCCGCCGGAGAGCGTGCCGGCAAACTGGTCGAGGCGCTGGCCGAGCTTCGGGAAAATCTCCAGCACGCGATTGACCGCCTGGCTGTCGCGATTGGTGAGCGCGCCGACGGCGAGATTGTCGCGCACCGACAGTTTCGCGAAGACGGAGTGCTCCTGCGGCACATAGCCGATGCCACGGCGGATGCGCTGCTCGGTGGGCAAGGTGCCGACATCGCGTCCGTCGAACTGGATGGCGCCACCACGCACCGGCAATTCGCCGACGATGGCCTTCATCAGCGTGGTCTTGCCGGCGCCGTTACGGCCGAGAATGGCGACACCGCCGCGCCACGGCACACTGAGCGTCACGCCGAACAGCACCTGGCTGCGGCCATAGCCGGTATCGAGATTCTGGATGTCGAGAAATTTGTCGTCAGGCACGGCGGAGATAGACCTCCTGAACGCGGGGGCAGGATTGCACATGCTGCACCGATCCCGTCTGCAGGATCTGGCCCTGATCGAGCACCGTCAGCCGGTCGCAGATGTCGCGAATGAAATCGAGGTCGTGTTCGACGATCACGAGGGAACAGCGCGCCTTGATCGGCTGCAGCAATTCGCCGGTGACGCGACGCTCTTCGAGGCTCATGCCGCCGGTGGGTTCATCGAGCAGCAGCAATTTCGGTTCGGGCGCCAGCGCCATGGCGATCTCCAGCCATTGCTGCTGGCCATGCGACAGCGCCGCTGCAGGCTCCTGCGCCAGATCGGCAAGCCGGAATTGCTCGAGCATCGCCATCGCCTTGTCATGCAACACGCCGCGCGTGCGGGACAGAGCCAGTTGCCACAGCGATGTCTGCGCCTGCAGCGCCAGCAGGATGTTGTCGTAGAGCGTCAAGGCCGGCAGCACGCTGGTGATCTGGAATTTGAGGCTCATGCCGGCACGCGCACGCTCGGCGGGCGAGGCCTGCGTGATATCGGTGCCGGCGAAGGTGACGCTGCCCCGGGTCGGCACTTCCGCGCCGGCGATACATTTCATCAGCGTGCTCTTGCCGGAGCCGTTCGGCCCGATCAGGCCGTGAAATTCGTTCTCCGCCACGGAGAGCGCGGCCCCGTTCAGCGCCGTCAGCTTACCGAAAATCTTGATCAGGTCTTTCGCGTCGAGAAGCGCCATGATCACGCCTTCCCCGGCGGGCGGCCGAAGCTGCCGACGCGCTCGCGTTCCGACAGCACGAGGCTGACGAGACCGGCCGGGCGGAACAGGATCACCAGCAGCAGCAGCACGCCGAGAATGATCGGCCAGATGTCCTGATAGCTGTTGGAGAGCCAGAAGCTGATCGCCTCGATGACAATGGTGCCGATGACCGCGCCGATCAGCGTGCCGGAGCCACCGAACAGCACATAGAGCACCACCTGTGTGGAGATCACCACGCCCAGCATGTTGGGCCAGACGAAGCCTTCATGAAAGGCATAGAGGCTGCCGGCGAGGCCGGCGATGGCACCGGCAAGCGAGAAGATGATCGCCTTGAGATGCTGCACCTTGTAGCCGAAGAAAGCGATGCGCTGCTCGTTCTCGCGCAGGCCCGCCAGCGCGAGGCCGAATTGCGAGCGCATCAGGAAGCGGCACAGCAGATAGACGGCAATGAGGAAGCCAAGCGCGACATAGTAATAGGCCATGCCCTCGGTGAGGTCGTAGCTGCCGAGCGTCATCGGCGGGATCGACGGGATGCCGTTCTGGCCGCCGAGATAATACCAGCCGCGCGCCAGGCGATCGCAGGCATAGGAGCCGGTGAGCGTGCCGAGCGCGACGAAGATCACGCTGGCCGGATGCCGCCCGAGCAGCAGGAAGCCGCCGAGCAGCAGCGCAAAGGCGAAGCCGATCAGAATGCCAGCCGGCAGCACCAGCAACATCGAGGTGACGCCGAGATCGCGCGCCAGCAATGCGACGCCATAGCCGGCCGAGCCGAAAAAGGCCGCCTGGCCAAAGCTCATGATGCCGGCATAACCCCAGACGAGATCGAAGGACAATGCAAACAGGCAGAGGATCAGCACACGCGTGGCGAAGACGGTGAGATAGTCCTGCAACAGCCAGGGCAGCACCAGGCAGATCGCAAGCACCGCGATTTCCAGGATCGGCAATACGGCCCATCGCCGCGATGCGCCTTGCAGACGCGTCGCCGGGGGCGCGGACGAATGTGTGATCTCTGTCATCGAACGCGCTTCAACATTCTTTCGGATCGACGAGACCGGCGCTGCGCGCGACGATCTCGTATTTGCCGCCCTTCGCCACCGCCGTGTACATGTTCATCTTGCAATGGCGCTTGCCGGGGACCATCTCGGCCGGCCCGCCCGGCCCTTCGGCGATCTTGGCGTGATCAAGCGCCTTGGCCACGGCATCGCGCTCCACGCTGTTGGCTTCCTTGACCGCGGCCTCCCACAGTTTCAGGCCGCGATAGGTACCCGTTGCGGCGCTGCCGGCGGCGAACAGGAAGTTGCCGGGAAACTGCTTTTCATAGGTCTCCTGCAGCTTGGCGCTGAACGGCTGTTCCGGCGTCAGCGCCTTGAAGTAATCGAGGCAACTTGCCAGCCCCTCGATCTCGGAGGGCTGATTGATGCTCAGCGTGTTCTCGTCGTAATAGACGCAAGCCAGCCGGCCGCCATTCTTGAGGAAGCCTGCTTCCGAGAGCTGCTTGAAGAACGGGCCGACACCGGGCGGGATGACGGTGTTGAACACCACATCGACCTTGTTGGAGATGACGCGATTCACCGTGGATGAGAAATCGATCTGGTCGAGCGGGTAGTATTCCTCGAACACGACCTCGCCGCCATTGGCCTCGATCACCTTGCGCGCATAGACGTTCAGCGTATGCGGCCAGACATAGTTCGCGCTCGGCAGCGCGAAGCGCTTGCCGCCGTTCTTGATCAGCCAGGGGATGAACTCATCGCATTGCTGTGCCGGGGTCGGGCCGGTGCAGAACAGATAGGGCGTGCATTCCTTGCCCTCATAGAGCTGCGGATAGATGTAGAGCGTCTTGCCGCGGGAGACGATGACGTCCTTGATGGCGTTGCGCATGGAGGAGGTGATGCCGCCCAGTACGAGATCGACCTTTTTCGCGCTGGATCAGTTTGCGCACATTGCCGACGGCGACGGATTCGTTCGAGGCGGTGTCCTCGATATAGAGCTCGAGCGGACGGCCGAGCAGGCCACCGGCGTCGTTGATCTGCTTCACCACCATCTTCGCAACATTGGCATCGGCATTGCCGGCATAGCCCATGGGGCCGGTGAGGTCGGTGCCGATGCCGACCTTGATCGGGCCGGCCGCCGCATTGGCCCAATCCGCGGGGATCACCCAGCTGCCGACGCCGGTGGCGATGGCCGTCGAAGCGAAGGCGAAATTGCCGAGGAAGCGGCGGCGTGTGAGATGATGATGATCGCGCGACATGGATTACACCCCTTTTCCCGAAACGAGGCCCTGCGGCCGAAACTTGATGAAGATGATGGCGAGCACGAACACCGCCACGTCGGCGATAACCGGCGAGATGATCCAGGGCAGCGCTGCGCTCAGCGTGCCGATCACGCCGGCGCCGGCGACCGGGCCGGCGAACGAGCCGATGCCGCCGACCATGACGGCGACAAAGCCCTGGATCAGGAAGCGGAGGCCGAGATCGGCGAACAGTGTGAACACCGGGACGATCAATGCGCCGGCGAGCCCCGCCAGCGCCGCACCGAACGCAAAGGTGGCGCCATAGATGGCATTGGTCGAAATGCCGGACGCCCGCGCCAGTGACGGATTTTCGAGCGATGCGCGGATGCGCAGGCCGAAAGCAGTTCTGGCCAGCAGCAGATAGCTGCCCAGCATCACCAGCGCCGTGATGATGATGATGACCAGCCGCCAGGCCGAGAAATGCATATTGCCGATGGTGACCGATCCGCCGATCGGCTCGGGCACCGAGAGATAAAGGCCGCCGATCAGACCGCGCACGACCTCCCGGATGATGAGGCCGAGCGCATAGGTGCCGAGCATCGCCACGATCGGCGCTGCGTAGAAGCGGCGCACGATCAGCCGTTCCAGCACGAAGCCGAGCGCACCGACCGCAAAGGGCGCGGCCAGCATGCCGAGCCAGACCGGCGCGCCGGCGGCGTGGACGATATAGGTGACATAGGCGCCGAGCAAGACGAACTCGCCCTGCGCGAAGTTGAAGATGCCCATCATGCTGGCGATGATGCCGAGACCGAGCACCACCAGCACCACGATCGCTCCGAAACTGGCGATCTCGAAGATCGCCATCACCAGACTATCCATGCGCGATCACCGGCCCCATCTTTCGCACAGTCCCCCTCACATGGTCTTCCAGTCGCCGGCCTGCTCGAAGGCGTGGGCCGCGCGATAGATGGTCATCTCGTCGAAATGCTTGCCGATCAGCATCAGGCCCACCGGCAGCCCATCGACCATGCCGCAGGGCAATGACATCGCGGGATGATGCGAGATGTCGAACGGCGCCGTGTTGGTGATCATCTCGAAGGCGCGTCCAATGATCTCTTCGCGCGGCGCGCCCGGCTCCGGCAGTTTTGTCGCCTTCATCGGCGTGGTCGGCATCAGCAGCAGATCGTATTTGGCCAGCGCGGCATCGTAAGCCGCCGTGACGCGCCGCGAGATGTTGAGCGCCTTGCCATAGAAGCGCGAGCCAAAGGTGTTGTTGATATAGGTGCCGAACAACAGCATCAGCTTTGTCGTCTCTGACAGCGAATCCGCCTGCCCGCGCCAGCCGCGATGGGCGTCCATCAGCGAGGTCGCATAGAGATCGGAACGGCTGAGGCCATAGCCGTCGCCATACATCATGGTCTGCGTCATGCCCTCGGTGCCGATCGGCATCCACACCGCAGCCGCCGCGAGATGCATGGGGATCGAGATCTCCTCGACCTCGGCGCCGAGACTGGCGAGACGTTTCGCAGCCTCGCGGACGCTCTCGTTCACCGCGGTCTCCGCGCCGGCCTGCTCGAAACCTTCCTTGACGATGGCGATCTTCATGCCGCGCACGCCGCCGCCCAGCGCCTTGGTGTAGTCCTGCACGACAGGGGCCTTGATGCGCGGATCGTACCCATCGTCGCCCGCGAGGACTTCCAGCAGCAGCGCATTGTCGGCGACATTCGCCGTCATCGGCCCGGTGTGATCGACACAGATCTCGATGGGCATGATGCCGGTATAGGGCACAAGACCCCAGGTCGGCTTCATGCCATAGGTGCCGCTAAAGGACGACGGCATGCGGATCGAGCCGCCCTGGTCGCCACCGATCGCCATGTCGGCTTCGCCCAATGCCACGACAACCGCGCTGCCTGAGGACGAACCACCGGCCGAATAGCCCATCTTGTGCGGATTATGGACGGGCCCGGTCGAATTGGTGTGGCTGCCGCCGGACATGCAAAAATGCTCGCAATGCACCTTGCCCAGGATGTCCGCGCCGGCATCGAGCATGCGGGTGACGATGGTGGCGTCGAAATCCGGCACATAGCCTTCCAGCGTGGACGAGCCGTTCATCATCGGCACGCCGGCCAGCATGATGTTGTCCTTGAGCGCGACCGTCTTGCCCTTCAGCTTGCCGCTCGCCGCGCCCTTCACCAGCGATTTGCGGTACCAGGCATTGCGCTTGTTCTCTTCCGGCGCCGGCTGATAGCCCGGCGTGCGCGGATATTTCACCTCGGGCACTTCGTCCGGCATGGCGGCGACGACATTGTAGGCCTCCACCGACGGCAGCATCAGCGCGCGGAACGAGGTGACGTCATCATCGGACAGCGCGAGCCCGCACTGATCGGCGACGGCGAGAATCTGATCGGGGGTGGGAAGTGCAACGGCCACGACGAGGTCTCCTGATATCAACGATGTCCGGCGATGCGACCGCAGGACGCGGCCGCATCGAAGGGAACGACGACAATGTCGCTCCACGCGCATCATAGGAAACGGAAATATTTTCTTTTTCAAGTATTATTTTTGTCGTCGTCATTGCGAGCGTAGCGAAGCAATCCAGGAGCCGCACGACGGAAGAACTGGATTGCTTCGTCGCAAGGGCTCCTCGCAATGACGTGGAAGCGCCGTCAGAACGTCTCGATCAGCTTGAAATCCAGACCGTCGGCTTCGGCCAGATAGATCGGCATTTTGGCACGGCCCGCCGTCATCACGATCTCGCCCCGCGCGCCGTGATAGCGGCTGCGCGACGCGGCCTGCAGCAGCGGCCTGACGCCGACGCTGCCGGCTTTCGATGCCACCGCCTCGAGAAAGCGCAGCCCCTCATAATTCGACTGCGCGACCGATCCCGGCGGCGGCGAACATCGCCCGAACATCGCTTCATACTGCCCGCGAAAGGCATCATTTGCCGCCGAACCGCGGTCGATGAAATAGCCCGACGAGCAATAGAGATTCTCGGAATTGCTGGCGCCGATGCCCAGCAGCAGCGTCTCGTCCATGGCACCGGCCAGACGCAACATCTTTGACGCGAGACCATGCTCGGCAAAGGCGCGATTGAAGACGATACTGTCGGTGCCGATGAGTGAAATCGCCACCACATCCGGCTTGGCAGCCCGGATGCGATCGATGGCGGCGGAGTGGTCATGCTCGCCCATGGCCACGAACTCCTCGCCGACCACCTGCCCGCCGGCCTCGGCGATGTATTTCTTGGTGGCCTTGTGAGCGAGCCAGGGCCAGACATAGTCGCTGCCGATCAGATACCAGCGCTTCGCCTTCTTGCGCTCGGCGAGCCACCGGATCGCCGGCCGGGACTGATCGCGCGGCGTTTCGCCGATGGCCATCACACCCGGCGTGCGCTCGCCGCCTTCATAGACGGGCGTGTAGATATAGGGCACGCGACCACCGATCGCCTTGCGCAAAGCCACGCGGACGGCGCTGATATGCGAGCCCATGATGATATCGGCTTCACCCTGCGCGATGATCTCGCGCGCCGTTTGCGCGATGTCGTCGATGTCGCCGCCGGCGTCGTAGAACACGGGTTCGATCTCGCGCCCCAGAACCCCGCCACGGCGATTGATCTCGGAGGCAGCCAGCATCATGCTGTTGGTGCCGGCAAGGCCCCAGATGCCGGCGGGGCCGGTCAATCCGATGAAATTGACGACCCGCAATTTGCGCGAATCGCGCCGCCGCAACGAGCCATCCGCACGATCATACAGACCGTCGCTGCCGCCGCCTCCCATGCCCCTGAACAGCCACGCGGGCGGAGGAGCGCCTGTCAATCCGGTCTGCACAGATGAGAGCATGCGGCTCCCCTTTCGGCATGATCAGTTTTTATCGTTGTCGGCGTCGAAAGCGGTAAAATGGCACAAGGAAAATATGTTATCGGAAAATATTGAAACTTCAACGATTCCCATGCATAGAGTTCGGGCAGCAAAGCTTAAACTTCAACCCGTTCCAGCAAAGCACAGACCAGTGGCCAGGTCGCCATCGACACCCATCACCGACCATCTCGCTTATCTGCTTGCGCAGGCCAATCGCGAGATCAATCGTCAGCTCGACGCGCGCTTCAAGAAAGAAGGCGTGCCGGTGGAGCAATGGCGCATCCTCAAGATCCTGTCGGATGGCCAGGGCCATTCGATGGGCGATCTCGCCGAAGCCGTTTTACTCAACCATCCAACCTTGACCAAGATGGTGGACCGGATGGTGTCCGATGCGCTCGTCTATCGCGTGCAGGACCCTGATGATCGCCGCAAGGTGCTGATGTTCATCTCCGATCGCGGCAAGGTGCTGACCCAGCGCCTCAATTCGCTGGCGCTGAGCCAGGAAGCCCATATTGCCGAGAACTACGGCAACAAGGCCACGGCCGACCTGAAGCGTCTGCTCGAGAGCCTGATCGAAAAGGCGAACTGAGTATCCTCGTCATTGCGAGCGCCAGCGAAGCAATCCAGAGTCGAGTGAAGAAAGGGCCGGATTGCTTCGTCGCTACGCTCCTCGCAATGACGAAAAGCATTATCCCAGATACGTCTTCAGGATCGACGCGCCCAGCGTATATTTGGGATCGACCATGTTGCCTAGGCGGACGCGGCCGCATTGGGTCAGCAGCATGTAGGCTTCGGTCTCGTCAAAGCCGTAATCGGCCGCCATCCAGCGGATCAGTTCACGATAGGCGATCCGGGACGCGTCCTCCATCGGCCGCGCCGAGCCGATGGTCATGATGAACTTGTCCGTCTCCAGCCGCGGCCATTTGAACTTCCAGTTCTTGATCAGATCGACCTGCACCGTGGTCACGGTGGGATGTTCGAGCGCGACACCGCAGAGCTCGCCGTCGCCCTGGCAGGCGTGACAGTCGCCGAGATACAGCAGCCCGCCCGGCGTATTCACCGGCAGATAGATCACCGCGCCGACGCCGACATCCGGCAGATCCATGTTGCCGCCGTAGTAATCCGGCTGCAGCGAGGAGATCGCCTCGATCTCCGGCGACACCCCGATGGTGCCGATGAACGGTTCATAGGGCAGCGTGATCTTGTCGCTCCACTTGACGCCGCCCTCGACGGTGACTTCGAGCTTCTTCACCTTTTCCGGCAGCGGCGGATTGAGCAGTGCGGTATCGCCGGTGGCGACCAGGCCGCCGAATTCGGTGATCAGGCAGGTGGTGCCGACCGGCTGCGGACCACGCGGCACGATGGACTTGATATAGACCGCAAGCACATCGCCCTTCTCCGCGCCATTGACATAGACTGGGCCATTCTGCGGATTGAGATAGGGGAAATTCAGGATCTCGCTCGGCTTGTCGGTCTCGTGCTTGATCTTGCCCTCGAAGGCATCATGCGTCTCGGCCGAGATCACGGCACCGGGATCGACGGTCAGCACCGGTTCGACGAACGGGCCATAGACATAGTGATACTTGCCCTGACTTTCCTCGGTGATCGCATAGGATTGCCCGGGCTTGCCCTTGGCGACGCCGCGGCGGGTCATGATGGAATTTTCGAGCCATGACATGTCGATTCTCCCTCTGAATGCGTGCGCAATCGGTCAGACAGCTTTCGTCAATGCACCATCAATGATCAGATTGGTGCCCGAGATACGACTGGCAACGGGACTCGCAACGAAGACAACGCCGGCGGCTACTTCCTGTGCGGTCCCCATCTTGGCAGTCGGGTTCAGACCCATCGCCATCTTGAACAGGTCCGGGTTTCCGTTCTCGATATTGTGCCAGATGCCGCCTTCGAAATAAGTATTTCCTGGCGACACCGCATTCACACGGATGCCTTTGGTGGCGAGTTGCGTGCTGAGCCCCTTGGCGTAGTGGATCAGCGCTGCCTTGATCGCACCGTAGGAACCGGCGGCGAAATCGACCTCGAAGCCGGACACGCTGGAGACGATGACGATCGACGCAGCCCCGGATTTCTCCAGATACGGCATTGCCGCCGCGACTGAATTCACCGTGTGCATCATATCGACGCGAAACGATTTATCCCATGTCTCCGGCGTATCGCCGACGGCGAGCGCACTGACATTGCAGACGAGAATATCGACACCGCCGAGCGCGGCGGCGGCGTCATCGACCCACGCCTTCAACGCGGCGGGATCGCCGACATCGACTGCGCTGCCCTGTGCCTTGACACCCTTGGCCGTCAGTCTGTCAGTTGCCTTGCCCACATCCTCTGCATTGCGCGCGCAGATCGCGACATTGGCGCCTTCGTCAGCGAACAGTTCGGCGATCGCGAGCCCGATGCCCTTGCTGCCGCCGGTGACCAATGCATTGATGCCCTTCAGTCCAAGATCCATGCTCAGCTTCCTTCTGTTGAGTCAGTGGAAGCGACTTGCATCCAAGCCGCAATGTCATCCCGATACCTAGCAAGCTTCGTTCCAGCACGTGCCTGTCGCTATGCAGGCCGCCGGCAAACCAGATCAATCTCGATCAAAGCATCATAGGCAAGACCGGTGACACCGACGCAAGTGCGCGCCGGCAGGCGGTCCTGCGGAAAATAGCTGCGATAGGTTTCGTTCATTGTCGCATAGTCGTCCTTGAAGCGCGTCAGATAGATGCGCGACATTACGACATGCTCGAGACCGAGACCCACGCCTGCCAGCACGACGCGCAGGTTTTCCATCACCGCGCGGGTCTGCGCCTCGATCCCCTCGGGCAATACGCCCGGCGCCGCCGGCGTGTCAGGCATCTGGCCGGTCACGAACACGAAGCCGTCGGTCTCGACGGCGTGGCTGAACGGCGCGACAGGTCGCGGGCCGCCGGATATCATGTGAAACAGCAATGACGTCTCCTCGCTTGCTTTTTTAGTTTGCCGGCGCGTGATCGAAGACGCGCTTGCTGAGAATGGCATGGACGCCCCAATTGCCGTCCACCACCTGCGTCACGCCAAAATCCACCGCGACCGACATCAGCGCGATCGCCTCGTCCTCACTGAGGCCTTTGACGCTCATCAGGAAGCGTCGCATCTTGCGGAATGCATCCTTCATCGCGAGATCGAGCGACGAGGTGGCGTAGACCTCGCTCTGTCCCTTGGCGCCGAATTCGGCGAGATAGTTCGGGTGGCTGAAGCCCATCAACACCCAGTCGCTCGTCGTCTCGATGAGTGGGTAGCTGAGATCGGCGAAAGGCTGGTTCGTGAGGTCGCTCTTCTTGTGCAGGATCACCTGGAAGGTGCCGGTCATCGAACATTCGATGGCGGTACCTCCGAGTTCACCGTCGCCCTGCGCCGCGTGGGGATCGCCCACCGACAGCAAGGCGCCGGGCACCGAGACCGGAAGATAGATCGTCGATCCCTTGCCGAGCCGCCAATTGTCGAGATTGCCGCCGAAATAGGACGGCGGCACGGAATCCACGAGATCGACCTCGCGCGGCGCCAGTGCGATGACGCCGAAATGCGGACGCAATGGAATGCGGATACCGTCAAGCACGTCATGCCGGCGCCGGACCGATGATGGCGGGATCGGAATGCCCGGATAGTCATAGGTGGTGTGCAGCGTGCCAAAAGGATCGGTCTGCGGCTGCCAGCGATAGGAATACAGGGCGCGCGCATATGGCTCGGCGTCGTCATCGACGATCTCGTAGATGGTCACCGCCTCATGCGTGTTCTGCTCTGCCAGAAACTCCTTGTAGTGATAGCCCCACCACGCCGCGACGCTGCTGCCAAATACGCGACCGGCAAAGTCCGGATTGCGACTGGCGCGCGGCACGATGTCGAGAATGCGGATTTCCAGCACGTCGCCGGGCTCGGCATCCTTCACCGCCACCGGCCCGGTGCAGATATGGACGCCGAAACCTTCGCCGGCGCCGCGCCCATAGATCGAGGCATCGAGCGGACCGGCGCCGCGCCGATCGACATTCTTCTGATCGCGCGTCCAGTGAAACACGCTTTCCGCTCCCGCATCGCCCTTGATCATGCGCTCGGGATCGTCGGAGGCGTGTTGCGTCAGCGTCTCGATGGTGATGGTGTCGCCGGAGCCGATCTCGATCTGCGGCGGCAGCGAGCGACTGAAATAGCCCCAATGCACCCCCGATGCATGCGCGGCAAGATAATGGTGGCGCGGCGTATCTGCGATCGGCGGATCGCCCGGATCCAGATGCGCAGCGATCTTTGGCGTGACGAACGTATTCTGGCTGCGAAGCTGGGCCAGCGCCTGCTGGGGCCAGCCGCGCTGCCCGGCGGCTGCCGCCGATGCCGTCTGCCGTTCCGTCTCGGCCTGACGGAATTCACGCGGCGACACGCCGAAACGCTGGCGGAACGTGCGGCTGAAATGCGCGGAGTCGTTGAACCCGACACGAAATGCGATCTCGGAAATCGAGTGATGCGCTTCGGCAGGATTCGACAGATCCGACCAGGCGCGCTGCAGGCGCCGCTCGCGCAGATAGTTTGTGAAGCTGCTACCGGTGCCTTCGAACAGTTTTTGCAGGTATCGCTCCGAAATCCCTTCGGCTGCCGCAATCTTGGCAGGCGTCAGTTCAGGATCGTCCAGCCTGCGCTCGGCAGCCTGACACAGGCGATGCAGCGTGGCCGCCTTGTTGGCCGTACCGCCACCGACATCGCCGATCATATCGGCGTGTTGGTGCATCAAGGTCGGCAGGAGATCGGCAAGGCTTTGCGCCAGCGCGTTCCACTCGACATCGGACAATGCTTCGAGATCGCGCGCTGCAAGTTCCATCATCTGTGCGAAGACATGGCCAAAACCCGCAGGCGAAAGCACGCGGACCTCGCCGCCCGACGACGTCCCCCGGCGGCCATGGGTCGGCTCGGATGTCACCGCCAGCACCACCGCACGCATCTCGCGCTGGAACGAGATGCTCCAGCCGCCTGCACGCGGTAGCAGAATGAGATGACCGGCAGCGACGATCTGATGGCCGGCCGCAGTCTTCAGCACCACATTGTCGTCGACGGGAAGCAGTACCAGCAGATGATCCGACGCATGATCGGTGGCCGCCGACACCGCCTGTGGCCCTGCCGAAAGTTTCGCAAGCGTGACGCCCTGACAATTGCGACGCACCGCGGTGGCGTGGCTGGCATGAGTGGTTGTGGCCGCCGTCGGCTGCAAGCCGATGGACGCGAGTACGTCGCGCCACGCCTCCGGGCGCTCGCCTTCGGAATAAGACTCACTCGTATATGGACGCAGGGTCATGCTTCGACCTTCATAGCCGAAGCGAAGCAACCTCCGTGCCATCCCGAAGGATGACACCCCCTGCCCCGCGAATGCCGCGTGATCAGTCACACCGGAACACGTTCTTGCGGATGGTGCCATGGACGCCCCAATTGGCGTCCACCACCTGGGTGACGCCAAAATCCGCGCCCACCGACATCAGCGAAATTGCCTCGTCCTCGCTGAGCTTGTGGACCGTCATCAGGAAACGGCGCATCTTGCGAAAGGCGTCGCGCATGGCGCGGTCGAGGCTGGAATGATTGGCGATCTCGGCCTGCGCATTGGCGCCGAGCTCGGCGAGATAGTTCGGATAGGTAAAGCCATAGACCGACCAGGCATCCGGCGTTTCCAGCATCGGATGTGTCAGCCCCTCCAGCGGGGTGCCCCCGAGATCGCGATGCTTGTGCAGGATGAATTCGAAATCGCCGGTTAGCGAGGTCTCGATCGCGGTGCCGCCGAGTTCGCTATCGCCCTGCGCCGCATGGGGATCGCCGACCGAGAAAAACGCGCCGGGCACCGCCACCGGATAGAACATCTTGGCGCCCTTGCCGACGCGCCAGTCGTCGATATTTCCGCCCGTATAGCTTGGCGGGATCGACGACACGAAATCTTCCTCCGATGGCGCAAGCCCCATGGTTCCGAAATGCAGCCGCGCGGGCACGCGCACATTGGAGAGGATATTCTCGCGCTTGACGATGGTGGCGTGATCGACGCGGACGCCGGGATAGTCGATGGTCGGATGCAGGATGCCGTCGGGATCGGTCTGCGGCGTCCAGACATAGTTGTAGACGGCTTTCGCAAACGGCTCGCCGGACGTATCGAGTTCGAAGATGGTCACCACCTCGCGCGGCTTCGGCTCCTCGATCAGGTCGTGATAGTGAAAGCCCCAATTCGCCGCGACATTGGAGCCGAAACATTTGCCGGCATGGCAGGCCTTGCAGGCCGGTCGCGGGCGAACGTCGAGAATACGCACCTCCAGCACGTCGCCCGGCTCGGCGCCCTCGATCGCCACCGGACCGGTGAGCAGATGCACGCCAACGCCTTCGCCGGATCCACGGATGAACGGGCCTTCGGTCGGGCCCGAGCCTCGCCGCGCCATGGCCTTGTGCTCGCGCGTCCATTTGAACACGCTTTCCGCACCGGGATCGCCCTCGATCATGCGCTCGTAGTCATCATTGGCATGATGGGTCAGCGTTTCGATGGTGGCGCGGTCGCCGGATTTCAGCGTCAGCGCGGGTGCCACGACCTTGCTGAAATAGCCCCAATGCATGGTCTTCGGCGATACCGGCAGGAGATGATGCTTCATGCAAAGGCCCTCACAACGATAGAACGAATGGACTGCGGCTCATGCGACCTCGGCCTCCATGGCATTAAGGAAGCGCTGGGCGATCGGATTGCGCGGATGATTGAGCACCTGATCGGCCGGCCCTTCCTCGATGATCGCGCCGCCCGCCAGCAGCACAACCCGGTCGGCCACCTCGCTGGCGAAGCGCAGCTGATGCGTGGAAATGATCATAGTGAGCCCGTCTTCCACCGCGAGACGGCGAATGACTTCGAGCACTTCATTGACCAGTTCGGGATCCAGTGCCGATGTCGGTTCATCCAGCAGCAACACGCTCGGATTTGGCGCGATCGCACGCGCAATGGCGACGCGCTGTTGCTGCCCGCCGGACAGATGCCGTGGCAACGCATCGGCGCGATGGATGAGGCCAACGCGGGCCAGCAGCTCCGACGCCCGGCGATCCGCGTCGGCGCGCGAGATGCCATGCACCCAGCGTAGCGGACCGGCGATGTTTTCCTTCGCGGTGAGGTGGCCGAACAGATTGAACTGCTGGAACACCATGCCGACGCCGACCTCGGCACGGGCCTGGGCCAGCAGGCGCGGCGACAGCGCCTTGCCGCGCTCGTTGAAGCCGAGCTGGCGGCCGCCCACCTTGATGGCGCCGCCGTTCCACAATTCGAGATTGTTGATGCACCGGAGCAACGTGCTCTTGCCGGAGCCCGACGGCCCGAGCAGCGCGATCACCTCGCCGATCCGCACCGTGAGATCGACACCATCGAGCACGGTCTGGCTGTCGTAGCTCTTGCGCAGGGCCGTGACTTCGACGGCGACATTGTTCCGGGCCAGCATCTCGGCCCGCTTGGCGCGATCGACCCGTTCGAACTGTGCGCGCGCCGGCGGCAGTTCGGCGACACCCGCATCGGGCAGAATGTCAGGCTCCGTAGCCTGGACGGACGTCAACGGATCGTCGGGGCCCGGAGCAAGAGACCACGGCATCATCCGCATCCGCTTGACCTGTTTCGACGTGCGATCGAGATCGAACAGCCATTCGAGAAACAACTGGATGCCGGCGATGGCCGCGGTGAGCACCAGATAGATCAGGCCCGAGGCGAAGAAGATCGAGAAGAAATCGAACGTCGCCGACGCCAGCTGGGTCGAGCGCAATGTCAGTTCCTGCACGGCGATGACGGATGCGAGCGAGGAATTCTTGAGCGCGCTGACGGTCTCGTTGCCGAAAGCGGGGATCATCGAGCGGATCGCCTGTGGCGCGATGATCCGGCGCATCAGCACGCCGGGCGTCATGCCGAGCGCCTGCCCGGCCAGTTTCTGGCCGCGATCGACGCCGAGCACGCCGGAGCGCAGCATTTCGGCGATGAACGGCGCCTCGTTGCACGCGAGCGCCAGACCGGCGGCGAGAATGGCGGGCAGCTTGATGCCGATCTGCGGGAGGGCGTTATAGGCGAACACCATCTGCAGGATCAGCGGCGTTCCGCGGAAGATTACGGTGTAGACCCGGGCAAAGGACGCCAGTGCCCTGAAGCGGCTGAGCTGCATCCATGCCAGGATCACACCGAGGACGAGACCACCGAGCAGACCGAGGGCGGTGACCTGCAAGGTCGCCACGATGCCCTCGATCATATACGGCATGGTCAGATAGTGGAGGAACAGCTCCATGGAGACCGATGGTCCTTAGCAAGGCAATGATAGAGCAAGGGCTATCCGTCAGTCGTCATTGCGAGCGCAGCGAAGCAATCCAGTCGTCTTGACTCGTGGCTTCTGGATTGCTTCGTCGCTACGCTCCTCGCAATGACGGCTGCGCGCGAACTGGTCCTACTTGACCATCAACAGGCCGGGCTCCATCAGATTGTTCGGATCCAGATTCCACTTCTTCAGCAGCGCGAGTTGATCGCCTGACTTGTGAATCTCGATCATCGCCGCATGCACGGCCTCGCGGAATTTCGGCTTGTCCTTGGGCACGCCGATGCCGACCTGATACGGGATCGTGACGGCGATCGCCTTTTCCAGCTTGTCCGGATAGGCCTTCACCGCATTGTCGACGGTGTTGACGTCGTTGATATAGGTGTCGGCGCGACCGGCGAGGATGGCCTGGATGCAGTTGGCATTGTTGTCATAGAGCTGGATGGTCGGCTCCGGCTTGCCGAGCTTCTTGCATTCCGGGCCCAGCGCCTGGATCAGGGGCACTTCCACATAGCCCGTGTTCTCCGCTGCCGCCGTGCCGCAGAGCGACGTGTCGATGCCGGTGATCTTTTTCGGATTACCCTTGGCGACCAGCACGCCGTCGAACACCTTCGAATAGGTGATGAAGTCGGCCGCCTTGGCGCGCTCCTCGGTGGCATAGATGTCGGAGATCACGATATCGGCCTGTCCGCTCTGCAGCGTGGTCAGCAGCGCCGCGAAGGTGACGGCCTTGTAGGTCAACTTGAAGCCGAGGCATTCGCCGATCATCTCGCCGAGATCGATGTCGAAGCCGATATATTTGCTGGGATCCTTGGGATCGATGGATTCATAGCCTGGCGTATGCGGATTGATGGCGTTGACGAGCGTCTTGCCCTTCCAGTCCGGGAATTTCGCCTGCAGAGCGGCACAGGCCGCCGGCGCGGCGGCCCTGGCGCCGGTCGAGACACCGACGCCCACCACCAGCAACGCCCCGATTGCTGCGACATGCATCAGCTTGTGAATACGCGGAAAAGACAGCGTGACCATTTGATCCCTCCTTCGACGTTGTCGCGGCACAAGCCACGGTTCGAACCTCGAAGAAGCTAGCGGCGGTCACCACCGGAAGACTTGTCTGGGAGCGCACAATAAATTGGATTAGCTGCTTCCATGCATTAGGCAACACGCGCCCATTTATTCAGCATCACGACTAGACCGGCGGCATGTCATTCACCGCCATGCGATCTCACATTCGCTGTGTTTACGACGAATCTCCAAGAACGGGACACCCTCGCGAGCTTGCATGTTGCGTCCCCGCTCCCGCCGCACTGCTAGCTGTAGCGTTTCTCCTTGCCGTCTTCAGCGTACCAGTCGAACGCTTCGTCCGACAGATTGACGATGACGTTCTGGATCTGGGTGTATTCCTCATAGGCGACGACGCCGTTCTCGCGCCCGATGCCGCTCATCTTGAAGCCGCCCCAGGGCGAGCATGGATCGATGCGGTGGTGATCATTGATCCAGACGATGCCGCTCTGCAGCTGATGTGCGACGCGGTGCGCACGTGTGATGTCGCGCGTCCAGATCGAGGTGGCGAGGCCGAATTCGGTGCCATTGGCGATCGCAATCGCCTCCTCCTCGGTGTCGAACGGGATGACACAGACGACCGGCCCGAAAATCTCCTCCTGGGCGATGCGCATATTCGGCGTCACATCGGTGAATATCGTCGGCTGATGGAAATAGCCTTTGTCGAACACCGCACCTTCCGGCCGCTTGCCGCCGGCCGCGAGCGTCGCGCCCTCCTCCAGACCGATTGTCACATAACGTTCCGTGAGATCGCGCTGCTTGGCGGACACCAGCGGGCCCATCTGGGTCGCCATGTCCTGGGGATCGCCGATGCGGATCGCATTGGTGCGCTTCACCAGCTCGGCCACGACAGCATCATGTACCGACCGCTGCACAAGAAGACGCGCGCCCTGCACGCAGGTCTGGCCGGTGGCGATGAAGGACGCGAACAGGGCCGCCGCAACGCCGCGCTCGATCGGCGTATCGTCGAACAGGATCACCGCAGCCTTGCCGCCGAGCTCCGCAGACACTTTTGTCAGATTGGCGCCGGCGAGCGATGCCACCATCTTGCCGGTCTCGGTGCCGCCGGTGAGATCGATCTTCTTGATGTGCCTGCTGGTCGTCAGCGCCTTGCCTGCAGTCGCGCCATAGCCGGGCACGACATTGTAGACGCCGTCCGGCACGCCGGCTTCCTTGAAGATATCGCCAAGCAATAGCGGCGTGATCGGCGCCAGTTCGCTTGGCTTCACCACCATCGTATTGCCGGCCGCCATGGACGGCGCGATCTTCTTGGTCAGGATCAGCAATGGATGATTCCACGGCGTGACATGGCCAACCACGCCGAGCGGCACACGGCGCGTATAGTTCAGGAAGTTGCCGCCGAAAGGCGGCACCGTGTCCTCATGCGTGCGCGCGAGCGCGCCGAAATAGCGAAACCATTCGGGCAGGCGGCCGAGCTGCGCGCTCATCTCGCGCCGCGCGCGGCCGATCTGGTCGACCTCGACGGTCACCAGTTGCGGGAGCCTTTGCGCCAGCAATTCGCCGGCGCGATGCATGATGTCGCCACGCACGGCGCCGGGCGTCGCGGCCCAGATCGCCGAAGCGCGTTCGGCGGCATCGATGGCGCGATCGATATCCGCCTCGTCGCCCTCGGCAACATCAGCAAGATGGCTGCGGTCCTTGGGATTCTCGACCCGAATCACGCGCCCCGTTGATGCAGGTTGGAAACGGCCGTCGATATAGAGCCCATAGGGCTTGCCATCATTCATCATGCCCTGTTCTCCCTACGCGATCCGGAACAGCCGGCTGGCATTGCCGAACAAGACCTTCTCGCGATCGGCCTCCGAGAGTTTTGACTGCTTTACGAGACCGACCGGATCGTCATCGCCCATGTCGAACGGATAGTCCGAGCCCATCATCACGCGATCGACGCCGACGGTGGCCACAAGCGTGTCGATCAAGTCGGACGAGAACACGCAGGTGTCGAACCACATGCGCTTCAGATAGGTCGATGGCGCATCGGTCGTCAGGCGCCGCACTTCCGGTCGCACCTTCCAGGCGTGGTCCATGCGCGCGGCGTAGAACGGGTAATAGCCGCCGCCATGGGCGATCACGACGTCGAGATCGGGATGGCGATCGAGAATTCCGCCCATGATGAAATGCGCGATCGCCATGGTCTCCTCGACCGGCTGGCCGACACTGTTGACCATGAAGAAATCGCCGAGGCGCTGGCCATGGGAAAAGCCGAGCGGATGGATGAACAGCGGCGCCCGCAATTTTGCCAGACGCGCATAGAGCGGATCGAAGACGGCATTGGAGAGTTCGAGATTCTCCACCCGCGTATCGATCTGGAAGCCGCGCAGGCCCAGCGTTTCGACCGCATGCACCGCCTCCTCGACGGCGCGCTGCGGAAAGCGCATCGGCAGCGTGCCCATGCCGGCGAAATGCGCGGGGTCCTGCGCCACCAGCGCGGCGATGTCCTCATTCTGCACACGCGACAGCGCGACCAGCAGTTCCTCATCGGCCCAGTAATTCTGCTGCGCCGGTGCCGGCGCGATGACCTGGATATCGACGCCCATGCGCGCCATCATCTCGCGGCGCTTGGCGATATCGAGCATCAAGCCCGGCAGGATCTTGCCCTGCTCGGCATCGGTTTCGCGGCTTGCTGGCGACATGTCGCGGCGATAGGGATTGTCCATCGGATCGTATTTGCCGGCCAAGAGCGGCTCGACGCGCTTGCTGAGGGCGTGGGTATGCATGTCGATGATGGGCATGAAACGTCTCTTCTAGTTGAGTTCGGCTGCGGCCGGCATGTGTCGATGCCAATCGGTGAGGCCTTGATAGGCGTGTGCTGCGCGCAGCATGGTGGCCTCGCTATAGGGTCGGCCGACGAGTTGGAAAGCGATGGGAAGGCCGGCGCGATCGAAACCGGACGGCACCGATGTCGCGGGCAGACCGAGATAGTTGATGCCGCGCGTGCAGTGGGTGAGTTGGCCGATCACCCGCGCGATATCGGCGGGATCGCCTTCGGTGGTCGCGGCAATGGTCGGCACCGGAATCGAGATCGCAGGCAGCAATGCGACATCGGCATTGCCCATGCATGACGCGATCCACTCGTCCGAGATTGCTGCGCGCATCGACAGCGCCTCCACATAGCGCGTCGCCGGATAATAAAGCCCCGGCTCGATCCGCGCCCGCACCTGGTCGGCGTAATCCTGCGGCCGCTCGATCAGCCAGCGGCGATGGATGGTGGCCGCCTCGACGCTCATGACCAGTTGCATCAGCGCATTGATCAACGCCATGTCGGGCGGCGCCGTCTCGGACACGATCGCACCCAGCGATGACAATTGCCGAATGGCTTCGTCCAGCGCGGCAGCGACTTCGAGATCGAGTAGTTCGCGATAATAGCCGCCGGGCACGGCGATACGCAGGCCGGCAATGCCAGCGTCAATGCCAGTGAGATAGTCACCCGCGGCGATCACCGACAGGATGCGTGCTGCATCCTTCGCGGTACGCGCGAGGGGGCCCGAGCAATCAAGCGATGCAGAGAGCGGCATCACACCATCGGTCGGCACCAGTCCCCAGGTCGGCTTCAGGCCAATCAATCCGCACATGGCACCGGGATGGCGCAGCGAGCCCCCGGTGTCGGTGCCGAGCGAGGCCGTGACGAGACGCGCCGCTACGGCGACGCCGGAGCCCGATGACGAGCCGCCCGGCACATGAGCCGGGTTCCAGGGATTGCGGGCGTGACCGAGGGTCTCGTTATAGCCGGTCGGGCTCATGGCGAATTCGGCAAGCTGCAGACGCCCGATATCGAGCGCGCCAGCCGCATCCAGTCGCGCGATCGCCGTGGATGTCACTTCGGCGCGAAAATCCGAGCGGATTTTCGAACCGCCGCCGGAGAGATGTCCGGCGCGGTAGAACAGATCCTTATGCGCCAGGGGCACGCCATGCAGTGGCGGCAATGCGGCGCCGGACGCGCGCAGCCTGTCGGCAGCCTCCGCGGCTTCGAGGGCGGCCTCGCGCTCGAGCCGCACCACGGCATTGAGCTTGCGGCCGACACCATCGAGCCTGTCGAGCGCCACAGTCGTCGCGTCCACCGACGTCACATCACCTTCGGCAATGGCCGTGGCCAGCGCGTCGAGATCGAGTGCCGCAATCTGTGCCGCCTGCATCACCGGCGGCCCGCCACTGCGAGCCACGCCTGATAGGCGTAGGGCGATGAATCGAACGGTAGCCGTTGCAGAGCCTCGGTAGCGATGCGGGTATTGACGTCGCCGACCTGCGCGCTCATGCGCGCAGTCCGGCCGGCCGTATCCGGTGCCTGATTCAGTTCGGCTGCGATCTGCCGCAAAAGGTCTTCGCTCATGACAACCTCACTGCACGCCGAGGCGCTGGAACAGCACGTCGGTCTGGTTGTTCAACTCTTCCGCCGTACCGTGATGCACGACTTGCCCGGTCTCGAGCACATAGACACGATCGGCGACCGCGAGCGCGCTGTAGAGATTCTGCTCGACCAGGAGGATCGAGAGCCCCTCCTTCTTCAGATCGACGATGATGGTTTCGAGATGCTGCACCATCACCGGCGCGAGGCCTTCGGACGGTTCGTCCATCAGGATCAGTTCGGGATCGATCATCAGCGCGCGGCCGACCGCAAGCATGCCGCGCTCACCACCGGAGAGCTGACCGCCGCGATGATGGCGGCGCTCGGCCAGGCGCGGGAAGATTCCGAACACGCGATCGAGCGTCCAGCCATCCTTGGCGCGCGCGCTTTTCAGCATGGTGAGATGTTCGGTGACCGTCAGGGATGGAAACAGCCGGCGGCCCTGCGGCACGATGGCGATTTTCTTGCCGGCAATGTCATGCGCTGGCAGGCCGAGCAGACTATCGCCCCGCCAGGTGATCGTGCCCGAGCGCACCTGCGGCGGGACGAGGCCCATGATGGAGCGGATCACCGTGGTCTTGCCCATGCCGTTGCGGCCGAGCAGCGCCACGATTTCTCCGGGCTTCACATCGAGCGAGACACCACGCACGACGACGGCATCCCCATAGCCGCTATGCAGATCGCGGATCTCAAGCATGACGCGGCTTCCCGAGATAGACTTCCTGGACCTTGGCATTGCGGCGGATGCCGTCCGGCGGCTCTTCCACCAGCACGCGGCCCTCGAACATGCAGGTGACCAAATCGACAAGGCCGAGTGCGAGATCCATGTCGTGCTCGATCAGGATCACGGTGATGGCCGAATCAAGCGAGCGGATAACTTCCGCAATCATCGAGCGCTCCGACGGTGACAGGCCGGCCGCGGGCTCGTCGAGCAGCAGCATGGTCGGCGTCGTCACCAGCGCGATGGCGATTTCGAGCTGACGCTGCTCGCCATAGGACATTTCCTTGACGATGACATCGGCGCGCTCGGCGATGCGTGCCGCCTTCAGCGCGGCAGCGATGCGCGCGGATTCATTCTCATCCGGATCGGGCGAGCCGAACAGCGAGAACTTCTTCGGCTGCAATCCGCGCAGTGCCAGCATCATATTGTCCTGCACGCTGAGCGTGGGAAACAGATTGGTGATCTGGAAGGTGCGCGAGATACCGAGTTGCGCACGCCGGTGCGGCGGCAGCCGAGACACGTCGTGGCCGTTGAACGTGATCTTGCCGGAGGTGGGCGGATGCGCGCCGGCAATGGCATTGAACAAGGTCGTCTTGCCGGCACCGTTGGGGCCGATGATGGCCCGGCGCTGGCCGTGCGGCACCGTCAGGCTGACGCCATCGACCGCTTTGAGGGCGTCGAAAGCCACCGTTACATTGCTTAGCGTCAGGATCGGTTCGGACACAAGAATTTCCGTTGGAAGTGAAACGCGAACGAGCAGCAAGCGCAGCGGGGTCCCCTCTCCCCCAGTGCGAAGCGAAGCTTCGCTAGGGGATAGGGTTAGGGTGAGGGGCGCCACAAGCGACGTCGTTTGTGGCGCCCCCTCTCCCGCCGCGAAGATGCGGCGACCTCTCCCCGGAGGGAAGAGGTAAGAAAGATCAGGTCTTCTTGATGCCCTGGAAGGTCCGGCTATACGGCGGCTGCTTCAGGTAAGTCGCGGGATCGTATTTCCAGAACTGCGAGACATTCGGATAGGTCTCGATCGGCACGTTCCAGAACTTGCCATCGGCGCGCTTGACGACCTTGCGGATATAGACGTCGTAGATCGGGTTGCCGTAGTCGTCGAACTTGACGACCTTGCCGAGCGGCGAGTTGTCCAGCTCCGTCTTCAGCACCGTGTCGATGAAGGTCTCGCGATCCTCCACCTTGCCGCCGATCTTCTTCAGCGCCGCATCGATCCACATCATGCCGGAATACATGGAGAAACCGTAGAGCGACGGGATCTTGCCGTATTTGGCCTCATAGTCCTTCTCGAATTTCGCCGTGGTCGGCACATCCGAACCTTCGGCGAAATGCGCGGCCGCAACGATGCCTTCGCATTCCGGGCCCATGGTGCGGATCACCGACTGGTCGGTGCCGTTCATGGCCATCAGCAGCGGCGTCTTTTCCTTCAGGCCGAAGGACGCATATTGCTGGATGAGACGGGTCGAGTCGGCACCGGTCTCCATGGCGAAGATGGCATCGACCTTGAGATCGGCGAGCTGGCCGAGATAGGGGCTGAAATCCGCGGTGTTCAACGGATGCCAGAACTGCTGCACGATGGTGCCGCCGCCTTCGGTGAACACCTGGGCCAAGCCGCCGCATTGTTCATGGCCGAACGTGTAATCCTGGCTGATGGTGGCAATGCGCTTGTAGCCCTGCTTCAGGCACCAGTCGCCGAACGGATGGGTGAAGGCCGAGGCCGTGTAGCCGGCGACGCGGATCACGTTCTTGATGCGCGCCCGCTGGGTGAGATCGTCGGCGGCGATGATCGGGATGAAGTAAGGCGTGCCGGTGCCCTTCACATAATTGGCGACGGCAAGGCCGGTATTGGCGAGCAGATTGCCGATCAGCATGTGGCAATTGCCCTGCTCCACCAGGCGGCGGGCCTTCTGTAGCGCGGTGTCGGGATTCGACGCATCGTCCTCGATCACCAACTCGACCTTGCGGCCGCCCATCTCGTTCTTCACCTGCTCGAGATAGAACTGCACGCCCTCGACCATTTCCTTGCCGCCGGAGGCAACGACGCCGGTCAGCGGCGCGAGCAGACCGATCTTGATCGGCGTCGCCTGTGCCTGCGCGGCGCGCCACGGCGCTGCGCCCACACCCGCTGCGGCAACCGCGGCGGTCGAAGTCTTGAGAAACTGTCTGCGATCCATCTCGAAGCCCTTTCGTGGAAAATCCGTTTGAAACACAAGCGCGATTAGGGAGACTTTCTAGAACCCGTGGCCTTGCGCGACATGATCGCGCGCAGCTTTCCGATGATGCCCTCGGGGGCGAAGATCATGATCAGGACAAAGGTGATGCCGAGCACCATCAGCCAGCGTTCGGTGTAGGAGCTGACGATGTTTTCCAGAACGATGATGGCTGCAGCGCCGACAAAGGCGCCGAACAACGTGCCGACACCGCCGGCGATCATCATCAGCACGCCTTCGACGGATTGCGCGAGGGCGACCGTGGAGGGGCTGACGAAGTTGTTGAACATCGCATAGAGCGCACCGGCGATCCCGGCGAAGACGCCGGACACCGTGAAGCCGATGAACAGATGCAGCGGCACATTGTAGCCGAGGCTGCGCATGCGGCTTTCGCTGTCGCGAATGCCGCGCAGGGTCAGGCCGAAGGGCGAGCGGACGAACCGCCACATGGCGTAGGACACGACGGCGGCACAGGCGAGCACGGCCCAATAGAATGCGCTCTGCCCGACCAGAATGGCGGGACGCACATCGCCACGCATGCCATTCTCGCCACCGGTCACATTGGTCCAGCGCAGACAGACGCCCCAGATGATCATGCCGAGTGCGAGGGTCAGCAGCAGGAAATAGACGCCGGACGTCCGCACCGCGAGTAGCGCAAACACTGACGCGACGACAGTGGCAGCGGCAACGCCAAGCAGCAGTGCAATCCAGGGCGACATCTCGGCCTGGCCGGTGAAATAGACCACCACATAGGTGGAGACGCCGAAGATGGCGCCATGGCCGAGCGAGGTGCGTCCGGCGAAGCCTGCGAGAATGTCGATGGACATTGCGAGAATGCCGAAGATCAGGATCTCGGTGGCGAGGCCGACCTGATAGCTGGACAGGCCGAGCGGCAGCAGCGCGGCAACAATGACGACGGCGGCGGCGATGACGAGGCCGCGCCCAGTCATGCCTGCAATACGGGATGGGGATGCAGGCTGCGTCATGTGGCACGTCCGAACAGACCGAGCGGACGGAATGCCAGCAGCACCGCCATCGGGCCAAAGATCACGAAATAAGCGAGTTCGGGAAACATCACCTGCCCCAGCGTATTCAAGAGGCCGACCAGCAGGCTACCGACGGCGACGCCAACCAGGCTGCCGCGCCCACCGATGATCACCACCGCAAGACTGAAGGTCAGGATTTCAGCGTCGGCCGATGGATAGAGCGACAGGAACGCGCCGCCCATCAGGCCGCCGAGACCGGCCAGGGCCGAGCCGAACAGGAAGGTGAACAGGAAGACGCGGCGGATATTGACGCCGGAGGCTTCCACCATCTCGGCATCATCGACACCGGCGCGGATCAGCGCGCCCAACCGTGTGTGGTTGAGCAGCACCCACAGGCCGATGAAGACGAGGATGCCCATCACCAGCACGAACAGGCGATATTTCGGATAGAAGGTGCCGAACACGCGCATGCCGCCGCGCAGCACTTCCGGGATCGGGACCGTAAAGCTGTCGCCGCCCCAGATCACCAGCGCAAGGTCATTCAGAAAGAAGGCGACGCCGAGGGTCAGCAACACCTGCCGCAGCTCGTTGCCGCGCACGAAGCGCAGCAGGCCCTGATCGAGCACGAAGCCGATGGCAGCAATCGCCGCCATGGCGCCGACGCCGCCGAGCAGGAAACTGCCGGTCTTCACCGCAATGCTGTAGCCGATATAGCCGCCGAACAGATATAGCGCGCCGTGCGCAAGATTGACGATGCGCAAGAGACCGAAGATCAGCGTGAAGCCGCTCGCCACCACGAACAGCAGCGCTGCGAAAGTCAGGCCGTTGAGGATTTGAAAGAGGCTCATGCCCTGTGACTTTGCTTGCGTCCTAGATTTGCCGACATCGGAACATCTCCGTCGTCATTGCGAGGAGCCCTCGCGACGAAGCAATCCAGCCCTTGCTTTTGGCTTGCTGGATTGCTTCGTCGCTTCGCTCCTCGCAATGACGGACTTCCCATCTTGTTTCAGCTCGCCGGCGCTTTCGGCCCGACGTCGAGATACCAATCGTGAATCTGCTCGCCGGTCATGAAGGCCACGTCCGGCTTCTTCGCGATGGTCTCGAAGATGCGGCGGAAATGCTTCAGGCGATGCGGCGCGCCCATGATGTAGGGATGCACAACCAATGCCATCACGCGGGCGCTGTCGGCGGCGTCCTCATAAATCTGCTCGAACTGGTCGATGGCGCGGTCGTAATATTCCGATGCCTTGTGATGCTGGATCAGCATCATGGCGACGTCGTTGCATTCCTGCGTATAGGGGATGTTGACGATGGGCGTGGTCGTGGTCTTCAGCCACACGGGCTGATCGTCCAGCACCCAGTCGCAGACATAGTCATAACCTTCCTGCTTCAGCAGGTCCGGTGTTTCCCAGGTCTCGGTGAGGCCGGGCCCGAGCCAGCCACGCGGCCGCTTGCCGGTAACGCCTTCGATGACATCCGCGGTCTTGCGGATGTCCTCGCGCTCGTTCTCCACCTTCTGCATGTTGCGCTGGGTGAAGCCGTGGCCCATGAACTCCCAATTGCGCGCCTTCGCAGCCTCGACGATGGGCGGATAGGCGGCAATCGCCGCGCCGTTGATCGCCAACGCCGCCGGCAGCTTGTAATCGTCGAACACTTTCAGCATGCGCCAGAAGCCCACGCGGTTGCCATATTCATGCCAGGCCCAGTTCGGCACGTCCGGCGACGGCGAACCGCCGGCCGGCGGCGTCAGCACCGTGCGCGGCATCGGCTGCTTGGCGTCCCACTCCTCCACATTGACGATGATCCACACCGCCATGCGCTTGCCATCTGGTAGCTTCAGCGGCGGGCGGCCGTCGATCGGCGAGTAGCTGATGCGTTCGGTCGGCAGCATGCTCACTCCTCCGGCGCGACGATGGTGATGGCGAGCGACGGCAGGCCTTCGATCCGCGCATCGATGACGTCGCCGGGCACGATCGGACCGACGCCTGCGGGCGTGCCGGTATAGATCAGGTCGCCGGGCTCCAGCTTCATCTGCTTGGAGAGCTGCGCCACGATCTCCGGCACGCTCCAGATCATCTGGCCGATATCGCCACGCTGCTTTTCGACGCCGTTCACCGACAGCGTGATGGCGCAATTGTTGAAGTGTCGTGCATCGCGTGCCGGCGCGATGACGCCGCAGGGCGCGGAGGCGTCAAAACTCTTGCCCATCTCCCAGGGCAGCCGCATGTCGCGCGCGTCGCGCTGACGATCTCGACGGGTGAGATCGATGCCGACGGCATAGCCCCAGATGTGCTCGAGTGCGTCTTCCACTGCGATATGGCGGCCGGGCTCGCCGATCGCCAGCACCAGCTCGACCTCGAACTGGAAGTCTTCGGTGAATGCGGGATAGGGCACCCGTGCGCCATCCGGCACCACGCTGTCACGCGGCTTCTGGAAGAAGAACGGCGGGTCACGCTCGTCGGCTTCCTTCATCTCGCGAATATGGTCGAGATAGTTGCGGCCGACGCAATAGACGCGGCGCACCGGGAAGAAGCCACCGCCGACCACCGGAACACCGGTGACCGGCACGGGCGGCAGAACCTGCTGGCTGATCACGCTCACTTGGCCACCGCCTGCGTGTTGTACCAGTCAAGGATCTCGGCGCCGTTCATATGCACCACGCCTTCGAACTGGTTCACATAGTCATAGACCGCCTCGAGATACTTGATGCGGAAAGGCTGGCCGGAGATATACGGGTGGATCGCGATCGACATGATCTTCGGACGATCTGCGCTTTCGGCATAGAGGCGGTCGAACTGATCCTTGGCGCGATCGAGAAATTGCGTGGCACCGTGATGCTGCACCATCATCATCGGGATATCGTTCATCTCGACAGTGTAAGGCAGCGTGGTCAGCGGCCCCTTCTCGGTGCGGATCACCGTCGGCTCGTCGTCATAGACCCAGTCGCCGATATATTTCACGCCGGCTTCGGCGAGATATTCCGGTGTTTCCAGCGTCTGCGTCAGGCCCGGTCCGAGCCAGCCGACCGGACGCTTGCCGGTGAAATTCTCGATCACATCCATCGAGCGATTGATCATCGCCTTCTGGTCGGCCTCCTTGTGGATCGGCCCCTGCTCATAGGCGTGGCCCATGAATTCCCAGCCGAGATCCTTGGCCTCCTGCGCGACGCGGGCATAGTCCTCGCAGACGCGCGCATTGATGGAGAGCGTCGGCTTGATGCCGAGCTTCTTGTAGAGTTCGAAGAATCGCCAGGCGCCGACGCGCATGCCGTATTCGTGCCAGCTCCAGTTCGGCACGTCGGGCAATAGCGGCAGGCCGGTCGGCGCCGGGATCACCTGACGCGCCATCGGCTTGGAAATGTCCCAGACCTCGAAATTGACGATGGTCCAGAAGATCAGGCGGGCATTGCCCGGCAGCTTCAGCTTGGGACGATCGACGATGGCGGAGAACTCGCACCGCTCGCGCGGCTGCATGGGACCGGTCATGGCTGGATGCCTTTCGACAATGAAAGATTGAAACGGATCATGCGGCGCTCCGGCCGGCCTTGAGGCCGTCGAGCTTCATCACCGCATCGGCATCCATCACGAAGCCGAAGGCGGTGCGGATGCAGGCGAGACCGGCGGCATGGAGCTCCGGCCCGTCCATGCTGTCGACGCAGTCCTCGACAACGATCACCGAATAGTCGCGCACATTGGCGGCGGTGGTCGTTGCCAGCACGCAGGAATTGGTGTTCACGCCGGTGATCAGCAGCGTGTTGATGCCATGGGAGCGCAGCACGAAATCGAGATCGGTGCCGAGAAAGCAGTCGTAGCGCTTCTTGGTGTTGACGATGAAATCGCTGGGGTGGAGCAATTCCGGCATCACGGTGCAGCCGGGGCCACCGATGATGTTGTGCCGCATCACGTTCTTGCGCGTCGCCTTCGGATCTTCGGCGCGCGTGCGCCAGAACGGATTGGCACGGATCTCCGCCTCGTCGCGATAGGAGGTGAGCTGATGCACGACAGGAATGCCGTTGGCGCGGCACCAATCGAACAGGCGCTTGTTCGCTGCGATGATGCGGTCCGCGACGTCAGGTGCGGTCGGCATGGTGGCGACCGCCATATCGAGATGACCGCGATGCAGATCGATCGCGACAACGGCAGCCTTGATGTGATCGACGCCCAAATTCTGGAAGGCTGGATTCATGGTCACACCAGCGGATTGAATGAGGTTTTCAGCAGTGCGCGCTGATCGATGCCGAACTTGTCAGCCAGCCAGTCGGCCAACACCTCCTGCCCAATGGTCGGATTATCGTGCTGGCAATGTTCGGCGCCGGTCTCATCTGGCTCGAGCACACGCAATGTCGCGTCGACGCCATGGGCAATGGCGTGATCATAGGTCGAGCGCGCCGCCGTCACCGTCAGCACGTCGTGGCCGCCATGCAGCACGAGATACGGACACTTCATGTGTTCGAGATGTCCCTTCAGCGTGAAGGGCTTCATCAGTTCGTGGGCGTCCTTCATGGTCTTGGCGCCGAACACCCAGCGGATATGCATCGCCAGACCGAAATCGTCGCCCTTCTGGCCCCACATGTCATGCACGGACCACACCGCGCCATGCGAGATCACCGCGGCAAGGCGATGTTCGTAACAACCGGCACGGGCCGCATAGTATCCGCCCATGCTGGAGCCGCAGACGGCGATACGCGAGGTATCCACGTCGCTGCGCTGCTCGAGCCAGTCGATACATTTACCGACCGGCACTTCCGTATCGGCGCGCGTCGCGAGACCATGGCGCCGCAGCGTGCCGCCCTGGCCGGGCAGATCGACCATCAGCACCGAGATGCCGCGCTGCAGGCAGCCATGGGCCTGCATGAACCACATCTCGTCCTTGATGGAGTCCAGCCCACCCATGCAGATCAGCACCGGCAGCTTGTCGCCGGGGAACGGCGCACGGATGAAATAGCCGCAGATCGGCTTGCCCGGCTCGTAAGGGATCTCGACGACTTCGCCGGGCGGATTGAGATAAGAGATGAACTTGTGCGAGCAGGCTTCCATCTTCTCGAAGGTGGGAAGCCGGCGCGGATCGGTCGGCTCCAGATGGAATTCGGCCTGTCGGTAGTAGTCCGCGGCACGGAGAAAGCAGTTCATCGCCGTGCGGATATGGCCAAGCTCTTCCTCAGCCAGACCGCGCTGCCAGTTGGCATCGGCGATCACCATCCACTCTGTGTGCCAGCTTTCGAGATCGCCGGGGATCATGCGTGATCCCGCCAGCATCACTTCAGAAACGCTGCCGCCGCCTTCCTGGGTTTCACCGAGACCGCGGCGGAATTGATAAGCGAGCCAGGGATGCTCGGGCCAATGATGCCAGCCGAACGGCTCATAATGCGGGGAACGATCCGCAGTGATCTCCTCGATGGCATTTTCGCCGATCGTCTTCCCAGAAACCATGAGACACGCCGTTCACTGGTCATTTCCGATGGCGCATCATTGCGTGTCGGAAATCGGAGTCAACAAGAATTACATACACTTTATCCATCTGATTATCATTTCCGCAGGTTGCCTCCTAAAAATGCGCGAATTTCATGCAAGATTTTGCGCGAACTTTGTAAGATGCTCTATCGAACCGAAGCAACCGAAGCCAAAGTGTGTACACTTTGTGCAATGCGAGAGATCGAGATGTCTGATCTGACAGACCTTAAAGCGACAGAAACGCCTGGTGTCCGCGCGGGCAACCGGGCGCTCTCGGTCATGGAGCAGATCCGCAATTTCATCCTGGATGGCACCGTCAGTGCCGGTGAGCGCATGAACGAGGTCCGGCTCAGCAAGACTCTGGATGTCTCACGCACCCCGGTGCGCGCGGCCTTGCAGGCGCTGGCGGGCGAAGGCCTGCTGGACTACGCGCCCAATCGCGGCTTCATCGTGCGGGAATTTCCGCTCAGCGTCATCGTCGATGCCTATGAGATCCGCGCATCGCTGGAGGGTCTTGCCGCGCGCTTTGCAGCCGAACGCGGCTTCAGCGACAGCGAGCGCACGATTATCGAGCGGAGCCTGGTTGCCGGCGATGATTTGCTGTCACGCGGCGAATTTGCCGAAGGCGACCTTCTCATCTATCGCCGCATCAACGGTGATTTTCACGACACGCTGCTGGCCGCCGCACGCAACCGCATGCTGAGCGAGATGATCCGGATCTGTCACCATGTCCCCATGTCATCGAGCCGCAATATCGTCGCCTTCGAGCATCGCGATGTGCGGCGGCGACACGACGATCACCACCGCATCTACGAAGCGATCATGGCGCGGGAGCCGTGGCGCGCCGAAGCGGTGATGCGCGAACACGTCTCCGGCGTGCGCGCTTCTCTCGTGAAGTCGCTAACTGACCGGGCTGAATGAGGCGGATAACGAATGATCGTGTCCCAGCAGCGCGTGATCTGGCGTTCTAAACCTTTAAAACCGCCACCACTGTGTATCATCTGAAGCGCGTGGCAGGGGCAGCTCGAAACGATCATCGCGCTACTTCACGAGATCCGCGACAGCGGAAGCTGCCTTAAGCCCGGAACCACTCAGTACGACTACGGTGCTCTCATTCTGCCTTATGAGACCTTCTTGTGCGAGTCTGTCTAGAGCCGCAGCAGCACTTGCGCTGGTTGGCTCCACAAACAGCCCGTTTCGGGCAAGCCGGCGTAGCGCGGCATCATCGTAGTAGAGCGCAAGCCGCGCCTCCCCCGGTTCGGGATCGTAGTAGACATTGATGATCTTGAAGATGCCGGCGACACCGGCGAGCATCACGATGGCGCAGTGCGCACCGAGAGGATCGCCGGCCCGTCGCCGACCAGGCCGTAATCCTCGATCGGAAGCGGCCGAACAAATCTATGCGCTTCATGTTGGGCCATGAGAGACTTCTGCCGGCGCGACCGGCGTTCAGTCTTATTTCTTCCGCAACTTCTTCCTGGATCTCGCACTCGGCGTGGTTGGCTCCCACAGTCGAAATCCGCCGAGAAACGCGTTCTCGTTGTCGCCGCGTCGGGTTTTCGGAGGCAGCTCGTCGATATGCGCAACATTGCCGCCGCCCAAGACGATGTAATCGGGTTCGAGGGCTTCCCTCAGATCGTTGATCACTTCAGCAACGCGCCGTCGCCATTTCTTCCGCCCGAGCCGTTCAAGCCCCGCAGCGCCGACATAGTCTTCGAAAGTCTTCTTTCGATACGGCAGATGACCCAACTCCATCGGCTCCAGGATGCCATCAATGATCATTGCGGAGCCGAGCCCGGTGCCAAGACCCAGAAACAACATGCGGCCATCGTCATAGCTTCCGAGTGCCTGCATCAGGGCGTCGTTGACGACACGCGCCGGGCGATCAAACGCGGCTTCGAAGTCAAAGCCCTTCCATCCGCGCCCCAGATTATGGGGCTCGCGGATCGCACGATTGCCGATGACGGGACCGGGATATCCGATGGAAACGCGGTCGTATGTCCAGTCGCTCGTGAGTTCTTTGACCTTCTTCACCATTGTTCTGGCCGTCAGATGCGGTCCGGACTCGAATTCGCGCTTCGTCCTGTGGGTGGTCGTCATTACCTTGACATGCGTCCCGCCCACATCGATCGCGAGCACGATTTGCTTTCGGCGCTTGTTCATCCTCTGGCTCTCTCTGAATTCTCGTTCATGCGCAGATCATTTCGCGCCCGGAGGCAGCGTCATGCCGGGTGTCAGGCCGGGCACCACGGAACTCGCAGGCAGTTTCGTTGGCGGCGTTGGCGACTGAATGGACGCGGCGGGCGGCGTCGGCGTTGACATCGACATGCATCCGGGACGCGCCGTTGGACCGTAAATGGCATCGCCGAAACTCTGGCGAATGCGGGTTAGCGCGCCGGGACGGTCCTCAGTCCCATGATTGCCTGCCTCCGGGCCACGGATTGTCACAGTTGCAGTCATGCCTGCGACCAGCGGGATATCCTCAGGCTTTCCGGTGATCGCAATGCGGACCGGCACGCGCTGTGCCAGACGAACCCAAGTGTAGACGGGATCGACGCTGGGCAGCCCCTGGGTACTCGGCGTCGCATTGGAATCGCTGATGCCGCGCGTGATCGTCTCGACGCGGCCGATAATCGGTGCGCCATATCCCATCAGCTGCGCCTCGGCGCGATCGCCGATGCAGATATTGGCCATCTTGGTCTCTTCGAAATAGCCATCGACCCAATAACTGTCAGCGTCGATAATCGAGATGTTGCGTGTACCAGCCGCAGCGGCGTCGCCGACGCGAAGCAACAGGTTGGTAACGTAGCCGTTGACAGGGCTGCGCACCTCGGTGCGCTGAAGATTTACGTCGGCCTGCGCAAGCTGGACCTGCGCTGCGTCGAAGGCGGCCTGCGCCTGGGCGGCATTTCCTGCAAAGACCTGCTTGTCTTCGACTGTCGCGGACAAGTCCGACAGTGCCTGGCGCCGCTCTGCCTGCACCTTTTTCACCTGCATCTCTGCGGCCCGCATCCGCATCTGGGCTTCGGCGGATTCGCGCGCTGACTTGTAGTCGAAGGGTTCGATGACGTAGAGGATGTCGCCTTTCTTGACGAACTGGTTATCGGAGACGCGAACTTCGGAAATCTGTCCAGACACCTGGGGCGCGACGCTGGCCACCTGCACGCGCACGCGACCATTCCGCGTCCACGGCGCATTTACGTAGTAGCTCCAGATCAGAACGGTAGAGGCGACTGCAATTACGGCGATCGCGATGGTTGCGATTATTTTCGCGATTCGATTGCCGCGCGATTTCTCGTCATCGAACGCGATGTCGGCATCGCCACTCGCATCCACCGGCTCGCCGCGCGAGGCGCTCTCGCGTTCCGCATGGCGGTCGGTGCTCGGCTCCGGCGCACGCGCCGCGGGGAGCGTTCCCGCCCCGGTTCCGTGAGCGTCACTGTCGTTGAGGGGCTCGCGCAATGTCGTGCCCCACTGATCAACGCGTTGATCGTCCATGGCAAAACCTTTCAGAGTAGCATCATGACCAGTGCCAGAATGATGATGAACAGGCTGACCTGGGCCAGCGGCGGATTGCTGAAGAAATTGTCGAAGCCGATCGCCGCCAACAACGGCCGCAGCAGCGCAAATGCGACGACGCTGGCGACGAGATAGGTCACGAAAGGCGCGATCATCACGCCGCCGATCACCAGTTCGGAGAACGTGTGGCTCATGGCTTCCTCCGCATCTTCAGCGCGGCGACGAGCGTCCGGTTTTGCTCGATCAGCCCGGCCATCCAGATCATGGCCACGGCCGCACGCAGACGATCGCTATGGAGAGCGGCGGCGTCCGCGCCATCGAGCAACCAACCCGCTTCGGCCCGGAGCGCAGACGCATCCATCGCATGCAAGGCGGATATCGCGCGCTGGGCCTGACGCGCGTCCGCGCTGTGGACACGTGCAATAGCCTCATGTGCCCTGCGCGCGGCCGTCGATGCTTCCGCGAGCCACAGCAGCGCATGCGTGTCTGCCTCTCGTCTGTCTCGAATTTCTTCAATGTTCAGGCCGGCATAGGTGGCGATCCGGTCGGCGGCACGGAAAGAACTTGTCAGGCCTGCACGCGCGCGATCGCGCCCGGCCATTGCACGCTGAAAGTCGGCGCGGGCCGAACGCATGATCCATCGACGACGCATCGCGTCGCTCGTCGGCCAGAGAAGCGTGTGAACGAGAAATAGAAGAAACATCGCCAGCCAGGCCAGCATCGCCGTCGTCAGGAAGGCAAGCGGGCTGTAGTCCTGCGGATTGCTCGGCGCGAGCAGCGCCGGCACGAACACCAGGGTCAGGAACCCAAACATATAAAGTGCCTGCTTATTGCTCACGACCAGGAGCGAGGCGGTAATGACGACCGGCGCAAGTGCCATGGCCAGAAGAGGAAACTGATCGGTACCGTCGAGGATCAGGAACTTGATGACGCCAGCCAGCAGCGCCACGATTGGAACGAACATGCAGGCGGCTTTGGCAAAACCACGCGGATCGGGCAGCCCGCTGCTGACCGCAAGAACGCCACTCATCAGGGCGAGAACAAAGGACACCTGCGGCCAGTTCGACAGCGACAGCATCATCCCGACCAAAGCTACGCCAGCGAAGGCCCGCGCGGCATCCCGCAAGGCGACCTCGTATGAACTGTAGGTCGGCAGACGCATGCCGAAGCGGCGGCTCTGGCCCTGCTCGAGATCGCGGATCGCATTGCGAGCCACCCGATCGCGGTCGAACAGCAACATCGCGCCGCTTGCCGCGACCAGACGCTCTGGATCGGCGCGTTCGGTGCCAAGCTCGGATCGCAGCGACGCACGCAATTCGCGCGCCTGCGGGCTTTCCGGATGGCTGAGCGTGGTCGACCAGCTCTCGCCTATCCTGCGGCCGGCATCTCCGCCCCTGGAAATCACTGCGGAAGTCGCCCGAGCGACTCCAATCTGCTGGACCATCGCAGCGATGGCAACGCGGGCCAGGGAGGCGCGCCCGCCGCCCATCGGGCCTTCGGTCGGCATGGCGTTGACGTCAGCGCGAAGCGCGACAACGTCCTTCAGAAGATCACCGACCGCCACGTCAGGCGGGGGCCCGAGACGCAGGGCGTCGCTGACAAAACCTCGGACACGCCGCTGCGTCCTGATGATTTTGTCCCGGAGTTGCGGAAACACCTCGGGCGCGCCGAGCAGATCGTTGACGAAAGCGACCGCGATCACACCGACGGCGAGCGCCGCGCCACGATTGACGCCGGTCGAGAAGACGTTTTGCGGCGCATCGATCTGCGTGATGGCCACGAGCGATACGGTGTAGCCGCTGAGCATCGCGCCATAGGCGCGATTGCCGTCGAAAAAACGCGCGACGAATACGCAGAGTCCGAGCCATGCGGCATAGGCAATGATGAACGGCTCGCGCAACTGGTTGAACATGCCGGCAATGACAAAGCCCGCGGCGATGCCAATGAACGTACCAAGCAGACGCCAGAATGCCTTTTCGGCGGCCTGTCCGCGAGTCGGCAGGGACAGGATGCCGACGCAGACAGCAGCTGACAGGGCGTTTTCAAGTTGCAGCCAGAACGCCAAATACAGCGCCAACATCATCGCGGCCCAGTTGCGCACGCCGAAAGACCATGCGGACAACGGGAAGCCGGCAATTTGTCGCTTTGTGGAGTAAGTGGCGGTGCTCACGGCTGATGTGCCTTTCCCCCCGACGTCTTGCTGTCGATCTTGCGGAACCACTTCAACTCCTCGATGGACATGTCCCGGTAACCGGTGAGGAACAGCAGTGCATCAAGCAGCATCGAGCCATCTCCGTTCGAGAGCAGGAAACGGTCACGGTCGTGCCAGTGCGGATCGCCTGGATCGAATTTGAGGAATTCTGAAAACAGTACTGTCGCAATCTCCGCCATGCCCATCGGCATTCCGGGATGTCCGCTTTTCCCCACCTGAACGGCATCCATTGCCAGGACGGGAATACAGTTGGCGAGCTGGCGCAGATGCTTCGCATCGGGTGCCGCTGGCGATCCGGTCCTCATTATCGAGCTGCTGTCCTGCATTCACCTGTCCTCTCATGATGATGACGTCATGGTCGCTTCAGTCGGGCGCCTTGAGATTGCTGTTCAACCATCCCTCGGTCGCGCGGACGGAGGATTGCGTTTCGCGTTCCCCTCGTGGCGAGGACGGCCTGTCTGAAAGAGCCTTGCCGTCTGCCACCCCGGCGGACTGCGATTGTCCGAGGCGGAGCCGGAAAATGGTTGCGGCGATGCGCCCGAGCGCATTCGCTATCGGTGTGTGAGCCATACAATGTCCAATCGGTTTTGGACGACGAACGGGATGCAGCTATCTCGTACCCGCGTGCGGCGACTGCGGCGGCTCCAGCGATACGGTTCGCAGGTCGTCACCGCTGAGAACCACCACCACGAAACGCAACTGACGCGCATCCATCGACAAGCCGCCGCTGACGGCACGGCCCCCTGTCATTTCCTCCGCAATGGCAACCGCATCCCACATACGGCCGGGAGATCGCTGCAGGCTTGCGACATTGGCGCGGTCGTCGTCGCCAAGATCGTCGACCGGGATGCGCCTGCCTGTGGTCAGCGAACCAGGGCGGAATTTCGATGGTCCGTGACGGAGGTGACGATGAAGGCTATGCGGTGGTGCGCTATTCTTTTAGCTGTCGGTTTCGGACCAATTGTATCTGACACTGCTCGATCGGCGCCTATATCTCCTGGTGGATTCGCTGTTTTCGACGTGGCTCCAGATATTCCGTTGTTACAAGCACGAGCGGGAGTTCGGCGAAGCGGAGCGTTCATCGGCCCGCGCGGCGGCGCTGTTGTACGCCGCGGTGGCGCTGTTGTCGGTCCTCGCGGAGCAGCATATCGCAATCGGACAGCGGTCGTAGGTCCTCGGGGCAATGTTGCCGTCCGCACAAACACCGTGGTCAGGCCGGGCTGGCGCGGAGGCGGCGTCCGTTGGGCTCGTCCAGGTTGGTATCGATGGCCCGTCGGGGGAGCAATAGCCGCCGGAGCCGCTGTCGGTTTTGTAACAGCGGCAAGCGCTGCTGCATGGGCGGGCACCGCTCCTGCGCCGGGTATGTGTTGGTACTATACCGATCCTTCGCGCACTCAAGGATTCTGGGATTATTGCCCGCGATAATTTAGATCCAGAGTGACGGTCGTTGCAGCCATCCTTCGAGCAATGCCGGATACTTTGAGCCGGAGATGGAAGGTTCGGACTCATCAAGATGAGATTGGGCAGCCTCGACCCGATTGCAGTTTGGGCACACCGCGCCATTTCCACGCGCACGATCGAATTCACGAAGAATCAGCGCGATTTCAGACGACTACAAGATCCGATCAATGGCCGGGGGAACCGACGTATGCTCGCTCTCAGAAAGCTGACCGCTACATTCGTTATTATGTGTTCTTCGTTAGATTTGGCGAGCGCTCAGAGCAACAAACCAGCGCATGATCTGATCCGCAGCCGCTCCGTGCAGGCCGTCATCTGGGGCATGCCCGCGGTCAACTACGATCTCATGCTTCAGGCGATGCTCGCAAAGACCGCGGCGAAGCAGAACGAGTTTGTCTACTGGTCGAAGCCGGTCGATTGGAAAAATCAGACACTGACGCCAAATCCGGACGCGCTCTACTTCATGACGTTCTTCGATACGAAGGCCGTCGGCCCCGTCGTGATCGAAGTTCCTCCCGCCGACAAGGACCATTCGTTCGCGGCCAATATCGATACGGTCTGGCAGATGCCCCTGGAAGACGCCGGACCCTACGGCGCGGATAAGGGCAAAGGCGGCAGATATCTCATCATGCCTCCCGGATACGCGCGGAAACCTCCGCCGGGCTACATTGGCGTTCAATCCGATACGTATGCGGGTTACGGTCTTCTCAGGGTCAATTTGACGAGTCATGGCGATGCGGAGATCGCGAAGGCCGCGGCTTATGGGCGGCGCCTGAAAATATACCCTCTCGCACAGGCTTCGCGGCCACCGGAGACCAAGTTTACAGATGCGAACGGCATCTCCTACGATTCGACGATCCCCTTCGACATCAGATTCTTCCAGTCGCTCGATCGCGTCGTCCAGACCGAGCCGTGGCAGACGCGCGACAAGGCGATGATCGACCAGCTCAGGTCCATCGGCATCGAAAAGGGCCGGAAATTCCAGCCGGACGATCAGACCGTGAAACTGCTCGAGTCGGCCGCTTCGGCTGCTCGGGAAATCATAGACGGCAACTATGAAAAGGGCTTCCCTCCTTTTTTCCAAGGAAGTCGGTGGGCCATCCCGGCCTTTCCGGACACCATCAAGGCCGGATCTTCGGGCTACGCTGAGCCGGACAGCTATCCGGTCGATCATCGCGCCATCACGTACAGCATAGGCTACATCGGCATCAAACGCCTCGGCACCGCCCAGACGTATCTGATCGCCAGCAAGGACAAGGACGGCGCGACGTTCGACGGCCGCAACACCTATCGCCTTCACGTGCCCGCCAATGTCCCCGTCAAGCAATACTGGTCGGTGACGGCCTACGATCGACAAACGCACGCGCTCATCAAGAAACTGGACCGCGCCAGCCGCGCATCCAATCTCACGGATCTGAAGAAGAACCCTGACGGTTCGGTGGATGTCTATTTCGGCCCCCGGGCTCCTGATGGCAGAGAATCCAATTGGGTGCCCACCGACCCGGACCGCCAATTCGAACTGCTGTTCCGGCTCTATGCGCCGACGGAAGCGCTGTTCGAGAAGAAATGGATACTGCCTGACGTCGAGAAATCACCTGGTTGACGGAGACGGGAAATGGAAAGCGGCGCTCGTTTCGGCAAGTGGGGCCTTGGTTTCTTTGTCTTCGGCCTCATCCTCACTTTCGGGGTGATCGGACATTACTGCGTCGGCGCCAGTGTAGACGCGGGTGAACTTTTCAAGCGCAATGTCACGCTCTGGTGGGCATGCCCTTGGACATTGTCCGTCGCCATCGTGCAGGGCGGCGGGCTCGGCATGGTCGTGCTCGGTCTGACCTTGATCGTGACCGACCGGCAGCGTCCCGCCGACGAGCATACCAGTCTTCCACTGTTGCTATGCATCGTAGGCCTGCTCGGTGTCTTCGCCATCGGCTATCCCGGCTATTTCGTCTTCAACGCCGTGTGGCCGAATTTCTATTACGTGCCGGACATCATGGGAAAGAACGTCTGGCTGCTGGGTCAGGCCTTCTTTCTCGCCGTGTACTGCACCGGCGTCGTGCTCGTCTTCAACACCATCCGTCATGCGCTCAATGCGATCCTGGCAAGTGGATCCGAAAGGGAGATAAGCACGTGAAACGTCGCATCCGATGTCTGTTCGTCGCCGGTTCGCTCGCACTTGCTTCGGCCTGCCCGGCCACGGCTCAAAGATATTCGTTCGAAGGCGGATATCCCAAGCCCGATACCGTTCAGAAGGTCTTTGACGATCTCGACCTCAATAGGGCCATCCAGACCTACCGGTTCTTCTATCCGACGGTCTCGAGCGCGGCGATCTGGAAGGAGAATCTGAGGCTTGGTATCCGCCCGAATAAGGTGTTCGGAACGCTCGACACCCTGCCGAAACACGTCGGGTTCACACTCAACTCGGACACGCCCTACGGGGCGATCCTGCTCGACCTGAACGCTGGGCCGCTGATCATAGAGGTACCGCCCGGTCCGCTGCTGGGCGCCGCGTTGGACATCAATCAACGTTGGATCGCCGATATGGGTTTACCCGGTCCCGACGCCGGGCGCGGGGGGAAGCATTTGTTGTTGCCGCCCGGCTTCAGCGGCACGGTGCCGGAAGGCTACCACGTCGGTCGCGCAACTTCGTACCGCGTGATCGCCGGTTTGCGGGCGCTTCCGGAGAACGGCGACGTGGGCGGCGCATTCGAGCGGCTGAAGACGATCAAGGTCCGTCCTCTCGATCAATCCATCTCATGGACCGAGCCGACCTGGATCGATCAGACGCCGATGACACAGGATCAGACGCCCACAAAATTCGAGGACAAGCTTCAATTTTGGGAGACGTTGTCGGAGATCGTGGAGACCGAGCCGCCGCTCGCGGACGCCCGAACGCAGTATGGCGACCTCGCCGCAATCGGCATCGCCAAGGGACAGCCGTTCAATCCGGACGCGCGCATGCGGGCGATCCTGGAAAACGCGGCGCAGATCGCGTCGGCGCAGATGCGGATCGAGTCTCTTGCGGATCGTCGATCCGACCGTGTCGTCTGGGCCGACAGGCAGTGGCAGTGGGCGGCACTTCGCTTCGAGAACGGGTCGTTCGACGCCAAGGATTATCGCGACACCTATGCGATGGATAAATGGTTCTATCAGGCCATCGCGACATCGCCCGCGATGTTCCGACGCGACCCGGCGGCCGGTTCGCTCTACTGGCTTGGATTGCGGGATAGCGGCGGCGCTTATCTTGACGGCGGCAGAAACTACAGGCTGAGCGTTCCGTTGCCCGTACCAGGTCGGCTGTTCTGGTCGGTCACCGTGTACGACGCGGAAACACGCAGCCAGATCCAGACCGATCAGGGAAAGGCGGCCTTGCGGTCGCTGTTCGAACTCAAGAACCTGTCGGGAGACAAGGCCGATCTCTATTTCGGTCCGACGGCCCCAGCCGGTCAAGAAGACCGCTGGATCAAGACCCCGCCAGGCAAGGGATGGTTCGTCTATTTCAGGATCTACGGTCCACAGTCGGCCGCATTCGACGGAACCTGGAAGCCCGACGATTTCGTTGAGGTCAAGTGATGCGTGGCGCGGAAGCCCGCGGTCCCCGTCGAAGCGGAGCATGCCGATGAGCGGTCTTGATATCCTCGCTTGGTGCGTGCTGGCGATCCTGGTCCTGGTCATCGCACTGGTGATCTGGCTGATGGGATCAATGCCGGGCCACGTGGCGCGGCGGCGGGGACACCCATGGGCGGACGCCGTCGGCGTCGCCGGCTGGGTCACGCTGCTGTTCGGCTTCGTCCTGTGGCCCGTTGCGATGATCTGGGCGTATGTGGACGTGCCCTCCCGACGGCAGGAGCAGCGGCCATGATGATCGCACTGATGGCGCTGTATGTCGCGCTTCTGTTCTCGCTGGTGTGGTTGGGGCTGATCCGCTTCAACGCCTTCTGGAAGGCGTCGCCCCTGATTGTGCTGCTGCTGCTCAACATCCTCCTGTTCATCCCGATGGGCTGGGGTGCGCCGCAGGGCAAGGCGCTGGTCTACCGGAACGCCGTGGCGATCGTGCCCAACGTGGCAGGCGAAGTCGTGGACGTCCCTGTCGCGGCGAACGCGGCTTTGAAGAGCGGCGACGTGCTGTTCCGGATCGATCCGACCCAGTTCGACGCTCAGGTCAAAGCCGTCGAGTCCCAGCTCAAGCTGTCCACCATCCGCCTCGACCAGATGACAACCCTGTTCGAACGGGATGCGGGGCGCAGGTTCGATGTCGAACAGCGCCAGTCCCAGGTGGATCAGCTCAAGGCGCAGCTCGAGACCGCGCGCTGGAATCTCGACAAGACCACGGTGCGGGCACTTGCGGATGGCTACGTGACCAACGTCGCGTTGCGCAGCGGTGCCCGCGTCGGCAGCACGGCGCCCGTGATGGCGTTCATCGATACGTCCAGCACGAACATCGTCATCGAGATCGACCAGATCGACGCGCGCTACGTCGCCTCCGGGCAGAACGTCGAGATCGCCTTCAAGTTCGCGCCCGGCCGGGTATTCACTGGCAAGGTGGAGAGCGTCCTGCAGGCAGTGGCGAGCGGTCAGACCCAGGTCTCCGGCGAGGCGGTCATGCCGAAAGGCATTACGACGGTGCCATTCGTCGCCCGTGTCGCGCTCGACGACGTCGAGTTTGCCCGGAAGCTGCCAGCCGGCGCGACCGGGACCGCAGCCATCTTCACCGACCACGTGACGGTCAGCCACATGATCCGCCGCGTCCTGCTGCGTCAGGTCGCGATCCTCGATTACGTCAATCCCTTCTAGGACCCGCCCACGATGGAGAAAGTCATGACGCGTAGAACGATCTCGAGGATCTTGGCGTGGGCCGCGATGGGATCGGCCATCCTCGGGACCACAAGGCCGGTGACGGCTGCGGAAGGCGGCCTGACATTCTGGCTTCCCGGTACCTTCGCCAGCCTCGCGGCGGCCCCCGGCACGCCGGGTTGGTCCTGGGCGACGCTCTACATCCACAGCAACGTCGCCAGCGGCGCGGGCGCGCAATTTCCCCGCGGCGGGCGCGTGGATGTCGGCCTCGGCGGACGCGGCGACCTCGTCGGCTTCGGACCGAGCTACGTTTTCGCGACGCCGGTTCTGAGCGGTCAGCTATCGGTCAGCGTGCTCGGCATAGCCGGCCACAACCAGGCCTCGGCCGCGCTGTCGCTGACCGGACCGCTCGGCAACACCATCGCGCTGGACCGGACCCAGGGCCTGACCTCGTACGGCGACATCCTCCCGCGGGTCACCCTGAAATGGAACCAGGGCGTTCACAACTACATGGTCTACGGCACGGGCGACATCCCCGTCGGCGACTACGATCCGAACCGGTTGGCCAACCTCGGCATCGGCCACGGCGCGATCGATTTCGGCGGTGGCTACACCTACTTCAATCCGACGACCGGCAACGAGTTCTCGGCGGTCGCGGGTGCCACCTACAACTTCAAGAACACCTATACGAACTATCAGAACGGCATCGACTTCCACGTCGACTGGGGCGCCTCGAACTTCGTGACCAAGCAGTTCCAGGTCGGTCTCGTCGGATACTATCTCCAGCAGGTGACCGACGACTTCGGCGCGCCGGCGGCCCTCGGGGGCTTCCGGACGCGCATCGCCGGCATCGGACCTCAGCTCGGCTTCCTGTTTCCCGTCGGCGACATGCAGGGCTATCTCAACATCAAGGGCTACAAGGAATTCGCGGCGCAGAACCGCCCGGAGGGATTCAACACCTGGGTGACCTTCGCCATCTCGCCGAAGGAGCAGGAGCGCACGTCGACGGCGCCTCGCATTCGAAAATAGTACACCTCGAGCGATTGAATGATCGACCGACCGGCAGAATGACGGCGGGAAGACCCTCACGCCTTTTCTCGCTCGCCCTCCATCTCCTCGACAGCCAGAGTAAGGAGGCTGGCGAACAGCCTGTCGAGGGCCTGAGGCAGGACCAGCAATATGCTCGCGGCACGGACGCTGTCAGGAAATGAAGAGTTGCCCCGTCACACCGCATAGCGCGACGACCAGCCAGGGCGGTACTTTCCAGACGTACAGCAGCACGAAGGCGGCAAGGCCGAGGACGTAGTCGAACCGGTCTGTGATGCCCGCCGTCCAGACCGGGTCGTAGAACGCGGCGAGCAGCAGTCCAACGACCGCGGCGTTCACACCCGCGAGCCCCGCCTGCGCCGTGGGAATCTTCCTCAGCGCGTCCCAAAACGGCAGGAAGCCAAACACCAGCAAGAAGGAAGGCAGAAATATGCCGAGAAGGCACACTAACGCGACCGACCACCCTCCGATGACGGCGCCGAGATAGGCTGCGAAGGTGAATAACGGGCCGGGAACGGCCTGGGTTGCGCCGTATCCCGCGAGGAAGGCGTCGTAGTTCACCCAGGCCGGCACCATCTCGGTCTTAAGCAGAGGAAGCACGACGTGACCTCCTCCGAACACGAAGGAGCTCACGCGGTAGAAGATGTCGAAGAGTTGTAGTGTTCCGCTGCCCGTCAGGGAAGCGAGCAGCGGCAGCCCCAGAAGCAGTCCTGCGAACAGGGCGAGCGAAGCGATGCCCGCTCGCCGGTTGACCGGAAGCGGTAGCACGGTCGCGTCGACCAGCAGCACAGGTTTGATGGCCACCAATCCAAAGATTCCACCGAATACGATGCCTCCGATCTGCCCCCAAGCGGATGGCAGCAGGAAAGCAACGGTCATGGCGGCAACGGCGATCGACGCGCGGAGACGATCGGGCGTCAACGTCCGCGCCATGCCGAGGATGGCCAACGCGACGACCGCGACCGCGGCGACCTTCAGTCCGTGCAGCCAGCCGCCACCAAGATTGCTGCCCGCGGCATTCAGCCCGTATGCGACGATTATGAGCGCAACGGCTGAGGGCAGCGTGAAGGCCGTCCAGGCGGCAAGAGCGCCGAGATAGCCGGCCCTGGACAGGCCAATTGCGATTCCCACCTGGCTCGAGGCCGGGCTGGGCAGGAACTGGCACAGAGCCACCAGATCGGCGTAATTGTTTTCGCTCAACCATTGCCGGCGTTCGACAAACTCGGACCGGAAATAGCCGAGGTGGGCGACGGGACCGCCGAACGACGTCAATCCGAGTTTGAGGAAGATCAGAAAGACTTCCGCGGCACCTCCCACAACGCCGTTCATCGATCAACCGATCGGAAGGCGTCTGGCCCAAACTTGCCGCGAGAGAAAATCATCCAGAACCATTGAACCTCTGCGACAGCCTGCCGCACCTATGTGTGCAAGCAATGCGGAGGATGTCATGCCTATAGCCTTGAAGCGTCCAGCCATCGTTGCAGAAGAGGCCCCAAAAAGCTCAAGCCCCTTGGTCCATGTCGCCATGTTCACTGCGGCTGGCCTATTCGTCTGTCTCTTGCTTATGACTTACGGACTGGACTTGAGCCCCGGCCTATTCTGATCACATACTAAAAACTCGCCGGTGTCGCTCCCGGCGAGTCTGTCGTGTCTACCTGCCGGCGGTACGCATTACTGATCCGCCTATGATTAAAATGCCCTGCAATCCTTAAGGAAGGATTCCGAGCTGCGCCGCGTAAGCTCGTCAGGGATAGGCATTCACCCCGAAAGCCTCTGGAACATATTGCCGCACCGCAACTTGTAGCGCGGGCAATGTTCTCATGGGGTTTCACTATGTCTTTTCGTTTTATATCGTTTGTTGCAGTCGCTGCTTTGATCGCCACCAGCCAGGTCGCAATGGCTCAGGGCGTCCCCGGTGGCATGGAGCGTGGCGCACGTGATGGCGAACGCGCTGCTGGTCCGGTAGGCGCTGCGGTCGGCGCGGCAGTTGGTGGTGTTGTCGGCGGTGTGGCTGGCGTGCTTGGTGTGGACGACCGTCCCCGCTTCCGCACCTACGTCCAAGGCCGCAACGTTCGCTCGTACACCTACGCCGAGCCGGTAGCCGTTGGTACCGTACTGCCAGCTGATGGCGTGACCTATTACGACGTGCCAGATGACTATGCGTCGGTGCGAGAATATCGCTACACAGTCGTGAATGACCGCACGGTGCTGGTCGATCCGCGCACTCGTCGCGTAGTGCAGATCGTCGAGTAACACCGCTCGCGTAACGTTGACGGACGGCTCGCCTTTAACGGCGGGCCGTTTGCGTTAGGCGACACGTCGGAAGAGATCTGTAATTGCCTGAGTCACTACCGTTAAAAGTAGAATGTCGGCTTTGCGCCAATACCAGCCATTCATCGGCGAAGCTCCAAGTTCCTTAAGCGTCCACTTTAAGAATTGCAGAATTAGTCGGTCTTGGAGAGCAACTCGCCGGCCGCACGGATAGCCACCACGTAACCGTACGGGCCAAGTCCGCAGATCACCGCTGTCGCCGCTTGCGACAACACTGAGTGACGATGATATTTGTCGCGTGCATGAATGTTGGAAATGTGCAGTTCGATAATGGGCTTGTTCAATGCCTTGAGCGCATCAAGGATCGCGATCGAGGTGAACGAGTAGCCCGCCGGGTTGATAATCAACGCGTCCGCATCCTGGCGCGCCGACTGAACGAGATCGACTAAAACGCCTTCGTGGTTCGATTGATGAAATGAAATGTCGACACCGACCCTACCCGCCTCGACCTCGCAACTTGCGCGGATCTGTTCGAGCGTCGTGGTTCCATAAATATGCGGCTCGCGCACGCCGAGCAAATTCAAATTCGGACCGTTCAAGATCATCACGCGCTTCATTTTGAGGTCCTTTCGTCAACCACCGAGCCACTTCGCGGGCACCAGAACAAGTGAGGGAAACAGGGTCAGCAGAGCCAGCACGACCAGTTGGGCTATCATGAACGGCCAAACGCCCCGCATAATTTCGTCCATGCTGACCTTGGCCACGCCGCACACTACGTTGAGCACGACGCCCACGGGCGGCGTGATCAACCCGATGGCATTGTTGATGATGAACAGCACGCCGAAATAGACCGGATCGATCCCGGCAGCCTTCACAATCGGCATCAGCACCGGCGTCAGGATGAGAATGGTCGGCGTCATGTCGAGTGCGGTGCCGACGATGACGACGATGATCATCAGCACGATCATCAACAGGGTCTGATTGCCCATAAAGGGCCGGGCCAATTCGACGATCTGCGAAGAGATCTCGGCGACCGTAATCAGCCACGATGACACCAGCGCAGCCGCGACCAGGAACATGACGACGGCGGTGATTTGCGCCGAACTGATGAGGATCTGCATCAGTTGCGACAGCTTCAGTTCTCGATAGACGAATGTCGCGACGATGAACGAATAGACCGCGACGACCACCGCAGCCTCCGTCGGCGTGAAGATGCCGAAACGCAGGCCGACCACGATGATCATCGGTAGCATCAGGGCCCAGAAGCCGTCGATCAGAGCGCGGAAGATCTGTGCAAGGCTCTGGCGCGGCGGGCTGACCGAATTCTCGTTGCGGGCCACCCACCACCAGGCGAAGCAGAGGCTCACGCCCAGCATCAGACCGGGGAAGACACCTGCAAGGAACAGCTTCGAAATCGACACGCCCCCGGCAACGCCAAAGATGACGAAGCCGATCGAGGGCGGGATGATCGGCGCGATAATGCCGCCCGCGGCGACAAGACCCGCAGCGGATGCCCGATTGTGCCCAGCGGCCACCATCATTGGCACCAGCAGCGCACCGAGCGCCGCGGCATCGGCGACGGCTGATCCGGACAGCGATGCCAGAATGCAGGACGTCAGGATGGCCACGTAGCCGAGTCCGCCGCGGAGATGCCCGACCAGCGCGATGGCAAAATTCAGGATGCGCCGCGCAAGGCCGCCGACATTCATTATCTCGCCGGCGAGGATGAAAAACGGCACCGCCATCAGCGGGAAGGAATCGACGCCATTGATCACGTTCTGAGCGATGATCTGGGAGTCGTAGATGTCTAGCGACGTCATTAACGCGACACCGCAAATGATCAAAGCGAATGCAATCGGCATCCCGATTGCCATGGCGCCGAGCAGCGAAAATATAAAGATGCTGATGGTCATCGGCGTTCGCTCTCGCTGCCCTTGATCGTAGCGATCGGCGGATGTTCCTCGGACTCGCTGACAGAGATGAGGTCCGCGTTCGCCAACTGACCCGTGAAAAGGCGATACAGGTCGTGGAGAAGGATCGGGATTGCGGCGACGCCAAAAACCAGGCCCGATGCATAGAACAATCCGACTGGCAGTCCCGACGCCGGAGCGGTCGTGTCCCAGTTGAGCAGCGACTGCTTCCACGCGCCCTCGGTCAGGAGGATTGCGGCATATAGCATGAGCCCGTGGCTCGCCACGAAGCACACCTTCCGGCCCAGCGGCGACAGCATCTTGACCAGACTATCGACCCCGAGATGAGCATGTTCACGCAAGCCAACGATGGCTCCTAAAAACACCATCCAGACGAAGAGCCAGCGCGACACTTCTTCGGAGACGGCAATCCCGGAGTTGAACAGATAGCGCAGAACGACGTTGCCGAAGACCAGCACCACCATGGCCGCCAACAGGACGGCCATGACGATTTTAATGGTCCAATAATAGGCTTCGACGATCCTGCTGGTGAGCGATGCAGGCTGGACGGTCACTGGATTTCCCCGGGATAAGTCGCGGTTCTGAGGTCCGCTCAATCCTTCTGGATACGATCGAGTTCGCTGTTGAAGAGCTTGACGATGGCCGGATCGTACTCAGCCGAAAATTTCTGCGCGATAGGCTTCGTTTTCTCGCGCATCTTCGCGAGTTCAGCGGGCGCGATCTCGTTGATCTCCATGCCTTTGCTCTTCAGTTCGGCAATCGCGGCCTGCGCCTGCTCGCGACTGACCTTACGCTGATAATCACGCGCCTCGTTAGCAGCGTCCTGCAGGATCGCCTGCTCTTCCTTGGAGAGCTTGTCCCAGAACACCTTGCTGACCAGAATGATGTTAGTCGAATAGGTGTGGTTGGTGACGCTGAGATATTTTTGCACCTCGTAGAACTTGTTCGACAGGATCACCGAGAACGGGTTTTCCTGGCCATCAACAGTGCGGGTCTCAAGCGCTGTGTAGAGCTCAGAGAAGCTCATCGGCACTGGATTGGCGTTGAACGCCTTGAAAGTCTCGAGATAGACAGGGTTCGGAATCACACGGAGCTTGATGCCGTCAAGGTCCTCGCCTTTCGTTATTGCACGGCGGCTATTGGTGACGTTCCGGAAGCCCAGATCCCAGTAGCCGAGCCCGACCAGGCCCTTCTCGGGCAGTTTGGCAAGGAGTGCCGAGCCGAGCGGACCATCAAGCAACGCATCGGCCTGCTTTGGAGTCGAGACGATGAACGGGAAGTCGATCAGGCCATAGTCCTTCACGATGCCGACCAGCGACGTGGTCGCAGGCGACTGCATTTCTTGCGTCCCTGCCCGCAACGCGGACTGCTGCTGCATCTCCGATCCGAGCTGATTTGCCGGATACTCGCGGACCTTCAACTTCCCGCCGCTCTTTGCGGCGACGAGCTCGGTGAATTTCTGAACGCCCTTACTGACGGGATGGTCGGTGTTGTTGAGATGGCCCCAGCGGATTGTGCGTTCCTGCACCTGTGCCGAGACCGGCTTCGAGATTGCCGCCAGCGCGGCGAAGGCGGCGACGCCAAAGGCAACCTTCGGAAACATGACCATTTTGCTCTCCCCGATTGATATTTTGCTTGTTGGAGAGGAACGTGATGTAGGATGAAGTAAAAATCAACCGATATTTTTGATTTTAGCATACGATTTACGGATGTCGTGTCGGCTGATATAGAGGGGGGCCAATGAGGACCCCAATGCAGGATTCCACGAACGCAGACCGCTCAGCCGAGACGGTCGGTGACCATGCCTATCGCCGGATCCGCAATGACGTGATCTTCGGCAATTTGCTTCCGGGCCAAAAGTTGAAGCTCGAGAAAATGAGCACGGCCTATGGCACGAGCATCAGCACCTTGCGGGAGACACTGAACCGCCTTGGTTCGGAGGGTTTCGTGGTCGCAGAAGGTCAGCGTGGTTTCGAAGTCTCGCCGATCAGCGCCGCCGAATTCCAGCAGGTCGCGGAATTGCGTGAACTGCTGGAGGGATATGCCATCGAGCAATCCTTCAAGGCAGGCGATCTCGACTGGGAAGCCCTCGTTGTGTCGGCTCACCACAAGCTATCGGCCATGGAGCGGGCGATGCTGGCGGGCGAGAAGGCGCAGACGGAGTTCTGGAAGCAATGCGACTGGCAATTCCACCGTGCACTGACGGCGGCCTGCGGATCGCGCGTCCTGCTGGATGCGTTGGCGGCCGCCTACGACAAGTATCTGCGCTATCAGATGCTGGCGGTTGTGTTTCGCGGTGAAATTGCCGCCGAACAGCACAAGGAACTGATGAACGCGGCCCTCGCTCGGGACGCAAAGAAGGCCCGGGCCCTGCTCCACGCGCATATTCAGGGCTGCGTCGAACATGCATTGAAGAATTCCGACTGGCTTACGCCGACAGCTTCGAAGGACGCGCTGACGACCAAGACATCGAACCGCAAGCGCGCTTAGATAAGACCCCTATGTGAGGACATTACCCCACGTGCCGAGATGCGCTGATTTGAGAAGCGGCGACGCGTTTCCAGCCTGAGCCAATTCAGACGCTGCCTCGCGAATGGCGCCCCCGAATTCCAGCATGCGTTCTTCGGTCAAACGCTGTGAGGGCCCGGCGATAATGACGACGCCCCTCGCCTTCTCTCCGCCGAGTTGGACAGGCGCCGCCATCGAGCTCATGCCTGGCGCATAGACGTCGCGAAGCATGCTGTAACCACGCTTCCGACTCTGCTGGAGCATGGCAAGGAGCGCCTTGACCGTGGTTGGGGCCTTTGGTCCGAAGTTCGATGGCTGACCGAACCCCTGCCTGGTCACGGCCTCGAGCGCCTCGTCTTCCTTCAGGGTCATGAGCCAAGCATGGCCAGCAGCGCTGCAGGAGAGCCGTAGTTCGATGCCCATGTCCGGATCGTATAGGAGGCCGGACTTGGCGCCCTGCGCCTTTGCGACCAGCGTCAGGCGCTCACCGTCTACGATCGCGAGACGAACGAGCTCCTCAGTTGTTTTTGCGAGCCGCTCGATGATCGGCTGGGCGATATCGAGCACCCCGGATTTGCTGAGGAAACTGAGACCGAGCGAAGCAAGCTTGGTGGTCAGGGCGTAATCGCCCTTCAATGGCAGCGCCCGCACGTAACCGTACTTGGCCAGCTCTTGCAGGGTGCGATGGCATCCGCTGCGGAGTTGACCGAGGTCATCGGCGATTGCCGCCAGCGAAGCGCCGTCAGGCCGCGCCGACAAATATTCCAGTACTGCCAAAGACTTTTCGAGAGAACCGCTCATCACCCACCGAGATTGTGCGGGCGAACCTACCCAGCCTCTTCGCCTTCGTCAAATTTTTGAACGTTGTACATTTTGTGAATGCCATTCAAAAGATTATAGACGATAGGATATTCGGCTGGTAACGACGCGATCGGTTGCAAAACGGGAGGCGCGTTCCAGCGCCCTCGGCGCCAGGGGAGGAATTATGAAAAATTCGATTTTGCGGCGGCATGCGCTTGCCTGCGTCGCCGGTCTCGCTTTGTCGCTCAGCTCAATCTGCGCTCACGCTCAGGAACGCACGCTGAAATTCGCCTTCAGCCTGGCCAAAGACCACCCGATGGGCATTGGCGCGCAGAAATTCGCCGACCTCGTCGCGTCGAAGAGCGGCGGCAAGCTCAAGGTCAATGTGTTTCCCAACGCCGTCCTCGGTAGCGACCCGCAAAACCTGTCGGCAATCCGCGGCGGAACACTCGACTTTACCACCATGGCAACCGGCCTCCTTGCCGGCTTGAACAAGGAATTCATGGTGTTCGACTTCCCGTTCCTGTTCCGGGATTTCAAGGAAGCCTACGCGCTCAGCGATGGCCCAATCGCCAAATCCTTGCTCGGCAAACTCGAAGAACAGGGCGTTGTCGGCCTCGGCATCTGGGATCTCGGCTTCCGGAACATCACCAACAGCAAGCGGCCAATCACCAAGCCGGAAGACATCGCAGGGCTCAAGCTCCGCGTGATCGCATCGCCCATATATATCGAAACGTTCAAGGCGCTCGGCGCTAATCCGGTGCCGATGACCTTCGGTGAAGTGTATGGCGCACTGGAGTCCCGCGCGATCGACGGCCAGGACAATCCGGTCGCCGTGATCGAGACCGCAAAATTTGCGGAAGTGCAGAAGTATCTCTCGCTGACCCGCCATCTCTACACCGGCATGCCGCTGCTGATGAGCAAGAAGACCTGGGATTCGCTGTCGCCGGATGAGCGCACCGTGATCCAGTCTGCCGCCGAGGAAGCAAAAGCTGAAGAACGGAAGGCTCTGCAGAGCCAGGAGAAGGAGTCGATCGATCGCTTGCGCAAGGCGATGCAGGTGAACGAAGTGTCCGCCGTCGAACTCCAGCGGATGCGCGAAGCGGTGAAGCCGGTGGTGGACAAGTTCGCCGCCGAAGTTGGTGATGGCCTGACCAAGCAGGTGAGCGACCAACTCGCTCGTCTCCGCGCCAATTAAGGATCGTTCGATGTCACTGCTTGGATTCGGCGCCGTGGCCATGTGGTGGAACATGGCTCCTGAAATGAGAACTGAGTTTGAGGACTGGCACTCGCACGAACACTTCCCGGAACGAATGGGCATCCCCGGCTTCCGCCGGGGATCGCGCTGGGCCGACCTCACGGGAGGCACGGGTTTCTTCGTGCTCTACGAACTCGACGACTATGCCACGCTCTCCTCGCCCGGCTATCTTGCCCGGCTGAACGCGCCGACGCCGTGGTCCACGAAGATGATGCCGCATCATCGCGATATGGTGCGTAGCCAATGTCACGTGATGGACAGCTTTGGCGGCGGAATCGGTCGCGTGATGCTGACCAAGCGGATGTCTCCGATTCCGGGCCAAGATAATGAGTTGCGGCGCGGACTGGTTGCGCTGATGAAAGAACTCCCAGAAACGCCGGGCCTGACGGGCGCTCATCTGCTGCGGACCGAAACGCCCCGAATGGCGCAAACGACAGAACAGAGCATCCGTGGCGGGGATGCCGCGGCCGACTGGATCATCCTCGTCTCGGGATACGACGCGGACAGGATCGCCGACATCGATGCGAATGTGATGAACGAGGCGACTTTCGCCACCATGGGCGCTCAGCCATCCGCGACATCGGGACTGTATCGCCTCGCCTACAGCCTGAGCGAAACCGACCTCGCCACCCATAAGGCTTCGTGAGCGCCATGATGCGACTGATCTCATATTACTGCAAAGCCGTGGAGGTGATCACCGTCGCCCTGCTCGCGATGATGGTCGTTCTCGTCTTCGGCAACGTGGTGCTTCGCTATGTCTTCAATTCCGGCATCACGGTCACCGAAGAAGTCTCGCGCTGGATGTTCGTTTGGGTGACGTTTCTCGGCAGCGTGGTCGCCCTCAAGGAGCGCGGACATCTCGGCACGGAATTCCTCGTCGGTCGCCTCGGGGCGTCCGGGCGAAAGCTGTGCCTTGTCGTCGGTTATCTCCTAATGCTGCTGGTGTGCTGGCTCATCTTCAAGGGTGCGCTCGAACAGACCCGCCTGAACTGGAATGTCAGCGCCCCATCCAGCGGTGCCTCTCTCGCCTGGTTCTACTCAGCCGGCGTCGTCTTTGCGGTCTCCGCGGCCGTCATCTTGCTGGTCGATCTCTTCCGGCTGATCACTGGACGCACAAAGGACAGCGATCTCACCATCATCAAGGAATCCGAGGAAGAAGCATGACAATCCTCGTCTTCGTCGGATCGCTGATCGGCGCGATGGCGCTCGGCATTCCGATTGCATTCGCGCTTCTGGTCTGCGGTGCCGCCCTGATGTGGCGCCTCGACATGTTCGATGCCCAGATCCTCGCCGAGAACGTTATTCATGGCGCCGACAGCTATCCGCTGCTCGCCGTTCCGTTCTTCCTGCTCGCTGGCGAAGTCATGAACGCCGGTGGCTTGTCGCGCCGGATCGTCAATCTGGCCTTGATCGCTTTCGGGCACATCCGGGGCGGCCTCGGCTACGTCACCATCGTGGCCGCGCTACTGCTGGCAGCGCTGTCAGGTTCGGCCGTTGCCGATGCTGCCGCGCTATCCGCGCTTTTGCTGCCAATGATGGTTGCCGCAGGCTATGACAAGGCCCGATCCGCCGGTCTGATCGCGTCGGCCGGCATTATCGCGCCTGTCGTACCGCCCAGCATCGGTTACGTCGTCTTCGGCGTCGCGGCCAACGTCTCGATCTCGCGGCTGTTCATGGCGGGGATCTTCCCGGGTATTATGTTGGCCATGACCTTGTGCACCACTTGGTGGTGGGTCTCCAGGCGGGAGAACTTTCAACCTTCTCCACGTCGGCCACTCAACGACCTGATTGGCGCATTCCGCGAAGCGCTTTGGGCTCTCGTCCTGCCGGTGATCATTATCGTCGGACTGAAGATGGGGGTGTTTACTCCGACGGAAGCAGGCGTGGTCGCGGCATTCTATGCCCTATTGATCTCGACGCTGGTCTATCGCGAGTTGCGCTTCGCAGATCTTTACCCCGTCTTCGTTCGGGCCGTCCGGACCAGCGCCGTGGTCATGTTCCTGGTGGCGGCCGCCGCGGTTAGCGCCTGGCTGATCACCGTCGCAAACATTCCCGGCGAAGTCGTTGCCCTGCTCGAACCGCTGATCGGCTCGCCGACACTCCTGATGCTGGCCATCATGGTGTTGGTGATGATCGTCGGCACCGCTTTGGACCTGACTCCGACCATCCTTATTTTGACCCCCGTCCTCATGCCGCTGATCAAGGCGGCCGGGATCGATCCGGTCTATTTTGGCGTTCTGTTCATGATCAACAACGCGATCGGCCTCATTACACCGCCCGTTGGCGTCGTCTTGAATACGGTTGCAGGGGTCGGCAAGGTCAGCATGGATGCCGTGACCAAAGGCGTGCTTCCATTCATGGCCGCGGAATTCGCCGTCATGTTTCTGATGGTGCTCTTCCCAAGCCTCGTGATGGTGCCTGCCCGCTGGTTCTACTGAGAACCTGCCGCCATAGGGAGTAACATCGGACAGCCGATCGTTTGACGCTTTGAATGATCGCGTTTGCTCGTGCCGTCATGGCCACCGGCACCATTGCGGCACGGCGAAGCTGCTAAATGTCGCCGCGTCCTGTATCAGCCGGCTCGGCGCAGCATCCATCGCATTACCAGCGGCCTTGTGATTTCTACGACCGTCAATGTCGATGCCCGATGGCATGTGGCGGCCATTCCGCCGCGATCATCGACCAGGGAAGGTCCGTCCGTATCGAAATTGCCCGTGACGGGACCGTGGTCGTTGAGGGCATAAAAAGAGCGAGCACAAGGCCACTAAGGGCTCTGGTGCTCGCCGACTGGCACATGCGCGCCAAATGTCCGCTTTGCGCCAAGAGCAGACTAGGGAATCTTCCACTACTGACGGATGGTCGCCTCAATGTGATTTCTCAACGTGCCGATCCGGTCGATATGGCATTCGACGATATCACCGGGCAGACAATATCGCGTCGCGCGAACCAGCCCCTGCTCGCCGGTCCAGACGCCGCCGAGTTCGCGATCGGCCGACCAGGCCGTTCCCGCAGGCGACCCGGTGATGATCACCATACCCGGTCGTAGCGTGAAGTTGACCGAGAAGAAATGGATCAGGTCGGCACAGGTCCAGATCATGTCGCTGGTCGCGGAGTGCTGCCGCAATTCTCCATTGATGCGTGTCGAGATCTGCAGACTCTGCGGATCGCGGATTTCATCTGCCGTCACGATCACCGGGCCGAGCGGAGCACTGGTGTCGAACGCCTTGCCACGGCCGAGTTCGTACCACACGGTGCCGTTGGAGGCCGTCCGCACCTGGCGATCGCGCGCGGTGACGTCATTGACGATGGTGTAGCCGAACACGTGGTCCAGCGCGGATTTCACGGGAATGTGGCGGCCAGGCTTGCCAATCACCACGGCTAATTCGGTCTCGCAATCGAGCTTCTGCGTCAGCGCTGCGTCGAACAAGATCGCGCCATTCGGCCCGACAACCGAATCGGACGTCTTGACGAAGAATTCCGGCTCCTTGCCGGACAGCGGCGTGTTGGCCTTTTCACTGTTATGGGCGCGGTAGTTGCTGCCGGCACAGAGGATCGTCGATGGCATGATCGGCGCGTCGAGGCGCACCGCCGCGAGATCGTGAATCGCGGTGGCGGGGGCCCGTTCCGCAATCGCTTTGAGGTCCAGGCGGCCCTCGATGGACGCACTGATCAGCGCGCGCATGTCGCGGGCGCAATCGCCATCTCCGCCATGATGCTGCAGCACGGCTGCAACATCGATCACCTCGTCTCCAGTCAATATCCCGACCTTGCACGACCGAGCGCCAATTCCAAAGCTGACCAGTTTCATCGCATATCCGTATGTGGGAGATGAAGGCATGGCTGAAGCAGAAACGTCGTCGAGCGTCTATTCGCCCTTAAACATCATCTTCTTGACGTTCTGCAGATGAATTTTCATGGCGGTCTGCGCGGCAGCGGCATCGCGCCGGCGGATCGCATCGACGATGTCCACATGTTCGATCGTGTGGACTTCGCGCATCTGATCGGTCAGCGTCTTCTTCTTGAGCGCACCCCAATCGCCCTGATTGCGGATCTGGGTGACGATGACGGCAAAGGCCGAAAACAGCGGGTTGCGCGTCGATGCAGCGATCGCACAATGCAAAGCGTCGTCGCAATCCTCGAACTGCTGCAGGCTTTTCGCGCCCCGTGACTGATCGACGGCCGCCTGCATCTGCTCGATGTCTGCGCCGCTTGCCCGTGCGACCGCGAGCTCGGCAATCGACGGCTCGAGGGACAGCCGGAATTCCATCAGGTCGCGCGGGCTGGTCTGCCGCACGAGATCGAGATTGGCCGACATCGGCGTCGCGCCGCCTGCCACGGGTGCCAGTGACAATGTCTCACTGATGAATGTCCCGCGACCGACTTCTCGGACGATGACGCCTTCCTGCTCGAGACCGTCCAGCGTCTTGCGCACCGTGTTGCGCGCCGCGACGAAACGCGCCGCGATCTCACGTTCGGTCGGGAGTTTGTCGCCTGGCTTCAGGGCCTGCGTCGCAATGCCGGCTTCGATAAAACGTCGAATCTCGCGCGCCGCTTCACGCGCCCTGTCGCGCACATTGTCGTCCGTCGTGGTCGGCATATTGGTTCTCTTTTGGGCGCTTAACGCGCCAATCTTCCCAGATTGGGCAGATTCCGCTGGATAATGCAAACCATCGACCGGCACGTCAACCAGTTTCTTGATCACTAAAAAAGCATAAGTGCCAACATTTTCGACAATCGACGGCCTTGACAACCGCCGTCCATGCTCCACCAATATGGTTCACGACGCAGCACATTGGTCTTCTTTTGGTTCATTACGTCGGCGCAGGAGATTTTGATGAAGGGTAAACAGACATACGTGGTCGGCAAATTGTCGGGAGCGATTGCCGGTGATCGCAAGATCCCTCTGTCGGCCGTGACCAGCGGCAACGGCTTCGTTTTCGTGTCTGGCCTGCCGCCGGTCAACCACGTGACGGGTGAACTGGTCCGCGGCGACATCCTGGTCCAGACCCGGCAGTGCCTCGAAAACGTCAAGGCCGCCCTCGAAGTCGCCGGCTCGTCGATGGACCAGGTGCTCAAGGTCACGATCTACGCGGTGAACTGCGCCTACTTCAAAGACATCAACGCCATCTATGCCGAATATTTCCCGAACGATCCGCCGGCCCGCACCTTCTGCACGGTTGGCGCATGGCCATGGGAATTCGACATCGAGATGGAAGCGATTGCGTTGCAGTCCTAACCACCCCCGAGATCGTCAGAAGGATCGTCGCAGTGAGAGAGCTCCTTGAACTAGATCGGACATTCGGCGAAGGGCGTCACCGTCCTTCGGTCCTCACCTTCACGGACGTCATCAAGAAGTATTCCAGCGATCGCGGCTCGGTCGTCGCCCTCAACGGCATATCGCTCGATGTAAAGGAAGGCGAATTCCTCACCATTGTCGGCCCGAGCGGATGCGGCAAATCGACTCTCCTGAACATTCTGGTCGGTCTGGAGACACCTTCGGCCGGCACGGTCGCGCTCGACGGCGCCAAGGCCGTCGATCGCAAGACCGTCGGCTATGTGATGCAGAACGACAACCTCTATCCATGGCGCACCTTGCGCGAGAATGTCGAATTTCCCCTCGAATTGCGCAAAATTCCAGCCCACGAACGGCGCCGGATCAGCACCCGCTATCTGGAAAAAGTGCAGCTTGCGGATTTCGCCGACGCTTATCCGTACGAATTGTCGGGCGGCATGCGCCAGCGCGGCAACATCATCCGCGCGCTGTGCTTCTCGCCGCGCATTCTGGTGATGGACGAGCCGTTCGGCCCGCTCGACGCGCAGACCCGGCTTCTGCTGCAGGACCTGCTGCTCGAATTGTGGGCGGAAGAGAAGAAGACGGTGATCTTCATCACCCATGACCTACACGAAGCCATCGCGCTCGGCGATCGCTTGGTCGTGCTAACTGCCCGCCCGGGCCGTATCAAGTCATCGCATCCAATCGACATTCCGCGCCCGCGCAACATCCGCCACCTCCACGAGAACGCGGCCTATCGGGAGCTGTTGAGCAAAGTCGGCGATGAACTCGCCGAAGAGATCCAGGTTCAGGCTGGGGTGCATTGATGTCGAGCGAAGCAATCGATCTTCCGGTCACCAGCCCGAACAGCCGGCGCCGTGCGCTCTCCTATCGATCCAGGATCAGCCTGGCGCGGCTCGCCCTCGTTGTCGTAATCTTCGGCTTCTGGGAATATGCGTCCGGCACGCTGTTCTCGGCATTCTGGGTGTCCAAGCCATCGCTGATCGCCGGCTACATCTACAAATGGGTGGTGCATGGCGATTTCTTCTACCAGCTCTCCTTCACATTCGGTTCGATGATCGCGGGCTTTACGCTCGGGACGGTACTCGGCCTCCTGGCGGGTATCGTGCTCAGCCGATCGCAATTTTTGTCGGATGTACTCGATCCCTTCCTCGTCGCCATCAACGGCATCCCGCGCGTCGCCTTGGCGCCTCTGTTCGTTGTCTGGTTCGGCATCGACATGCTGCCGAAGATCATTCTCGTCTTCACGCTGGTGTTTTTTGTCATCTTTTACAACACCTATGCCGGCATCAAGAGCGTCGATCGACGTTTCACCGACCTCGCATTCGTCATGGGCGCCAGCGCCAATGAACTGTTCCGCAAGGTGATCCTGCCGGCCTCGCTGCCGCACATCTTTCTCGGCGTCAAGCTCTCCATTCCCTATGCGCTGATCGGCGCCATCATCGGTGAATTCGTCGCGTCGTCGGCTGGCCTCGGCTGGAAGATCCAGATGGAGACCAGCCTCTACAACACCACCGGAACCATGGCCGGCCTGATCGTAATGATGGTCATCGTGGTCGCGATGAATTCCCTTCTCGCCGTCATGGAGCGCCGGCTGCTGCGTTGGCAGCCCAGCGCGCGCTTCGCCACCAACCAGCCCCAGTGATCACGTCATTGCACAGGAGACTTCGATGATTTCACGTCGTGCCTTCGTTTCCGGCCTTGCTGGCGCAACGGTCACCACCGTGACGCAGCCAACCGTGGTTCTCGCCCAGGCCGGCGGCAAGCCGCTGCGCATCACCCATGCGGTCACCTCGCTGGCCTATATGCAAAGCTACGTCGCCGCTCAGAACGGCTATTTCAACCAGGCCGGCCTGACCGCCCAGATCATCGACACCGGCGGCGGCGGCCCCGATGTTCAACTGGTGCTCGGCGGGCGCGCCGAGATGACCGTCAATGACGGCGCCCAGATTCTTCCCGCTCTCCAGCAGGGGCAGAAGCTGATCTGTGTTCTCAGTCTTTTAAACCGCTCCATCGTCAATGCGACAATTAGCAAGGCCGCAGCGGCCAAATATGGTATCACCGATTACATGCCGCTCGGCGAAAAGCTCGCCCGGATGAAGGGCATGAAGATCGGCGTCACCCGGCCGGGTGCGCTGACATGGCAGCTTGCCCGTTTCAATCTGGTCTCGGCCGGGCTCAATCCGGACAAGGACGCGCAGGTCGTTGCGGTCGGCGGTCCTCCCGCGCTGGCGGCCGCACTCGATAACGGCGCTGTCGATGTGATCTATATCTCCATGCCTATCGGCGAGAAACTGATCCAGGAAGGCAAGGCCACATCATTCGTCAACAATGCGCGCGGTGAAGATCCGAAGCTCGCCCATTTCATGATGGAAGGACTCTGGACCACGCCGGACTATCTGTCGGCCAACCGCTCCACCGTCGAAGCCGCCGTCAGCGCCTACAAGAAGGCGTCGGATTTCATCCGCACATCTCCGCCCGAAGCCGTCGTTGCGGCCCTGATGCCCGCCTTGGGCAGTCTTGGCGAGGCGGTGCTGCTGGATTCGGTCAAACGCATTCAGCCCGCCGTTTCGGAGACCGGCAAGCTCTCGCCGGGCGAGTTCGACACCACCCAGGCTCTGCTCAAGCTGAACGGTTTCCTGACGTCATCCTTTGCCATCGCCGACGTCTTCGACGGATCGTTCACCAACGCGTAGCCGGCGACGACTGGCGTCACGGCACCATTGGAAACCGTCATGGCGAACATCGAGCATCCCTACAGTCTGGTCTACGAGAGAGATGGTGTCGCCTATGTCTCGGGCGCCACCACCATCGATTACGCGACACATCTGCCCGTCGCAGGTGACCAGGCAGCCATGGACGCGGCCCTTGATGAGGTGGAGCGCCGGCTCGCTTCTATCGGCCTCGGCTTGGATTCGGTGACCAAGGTAACGTATTTCCTATTGGACATACGCTTACGCGCAACTGCCAATGCGCAATTCGAAGCCCGTTTCGCCGCGCCGCGCCCCGCCCGAACGGTGATCGGTGTGTCCGCCATCCCATACGGAGGAGTCGCGGTCATCGACGTCATCGCGCATCGATCGCTAAGTCAGTAACGTTCGCTTTGCGCCATCTACGGCTATTCGGTCTCATTAAGCGATACAGCCCCTCTCGCGTTCTGCTCAATCCTCGTCCTGCCATCTGCGTAAATCGGTCTGGTCACGATATGCCATACGATCGGGTGTCGTTATGAATTCAACCGTCGTGCCCCACGGCATGCGCCCGTAACAGACCTTGTTCCTAGGGCCTTTTTCCGTCGCATAGGGAATAGCGCGCGGGGCGGTAAGGGGCGTGCCCCCAGCTTTCGCAAACCGCTCGACCGACACGTCGATGTCGTCGGTGTAGATACCGAAGTGCGTGATGCCAAAGTCACTTGCGCGTACCGGCTGAGCTTGCTCCGGGCCATGCATTTCGAAGAGCTCGATGTCGGCTCCAGTCCCAATCTTGACCATCGCCTGGCCACGCACGACCGTTCCAGGGAAAGCACCGACGGCGCGCTCGAATTCCGATCCTTGCCGCGGCGGATCCTGCGGTCCGAAGGACTGGTAGATCACCTGGCCGCCGAAAGCTTCCACCAAGAATGATTTGGCCGCTTCGATATCGGGCACGACGATGCCGATATGATTGACGCCGCGAATAACGGATGCCGTCATGACAGTCTCCTTTGCTATTTTCTCGACAAGAGGGCGCGAGCGCCGGATTCAGTTGGTCTTGAGGAAATCGGTGAGAGCGGCTGCGACTTCATCAGGCCGCTCGTCCGCGACATAATGGCTGCACCGTGCGATCGAGCCGCCCGTCACATTGCTGGCGAACTCGTTGAGCATCGGCACCATATGCGCACCGAAGCGCTGATCGCCACCAAGGCCTAGCACCGGTATCTTGAGCGGTTGCTTCTTGTACTCGAGCGCGGCTGCATGGTCGGAGGCAAGGCTACGATACCATTCCATACCGCCGCGCGTGCGGCCGGGAAGTGCCATAGCTTTGGCGTAGATGTCTATGTCTGCCAAGTTGAACGTGCTGTGATCGTAAAAGCGCTCAGCCATAAATGTCGAGATGTAGTCATATTCACGGCCATGAATCAGACGCTCAGGCAGATCCCTGGTCATGTGGAAGCTGAAATGCCAGAGCTCTGCGGTCGTAGCCTCCCACTCGGTCCAACCGGGAAGCGGAACGTCTAGGACGGCCAGATGGGTCACGGCGTTCCGATAAATGGCTGCCTGCGGCAAGGCGACCATTCCGCCGATGTCGTGTCCACATACGGCGTAGCGTTCATGCCCAAGACCAACCATCACTTCATGGGCGTCGCGCGCCAATGTAGCTTTGTCGTAGCCGTCGAGCGGACAGTCGGAGAAGCCCGCGCCACGCAGATCCATGGCGACCACACTGAAGTTCTCGGCAAGCATCGGCATGACCTTGTGCCATTCCCACCACGTCTCCGGCCAGCCGTGAAGAAGAAGGATCGGCGGGCCCGAACCTCCGGTGACGGCGTTGATCTTGATGCCATTAACCGGCATCAGTCGCTGGATAAACCCGTTCAAAGTTGCGATCATGCTTTCACCTCGGTCAGGCGTTTGAGTTCGTACCAGCGATCAGAGCTGCTCGAAGTTGGTAGCGATCGCGATGTCGCGCCATGCGTCGATATCCCGACGGAACGCGGCCAGCTTCCGCTCGGCGATCGAGTGCGCGACGGGGCCCAGTGGCAGATGCAGCGGAGCGTCACCCGAATCAACCGCTTGCAGGATCACCGCGATCGCCTTGTCGGGATCGCCAGCCTGATTGCCGTCGTTGGTTTCGCGGTAGTGCTTGCGCGAGCTTGCGGCATATTCCGGCATCTCGTTCGCTGCAATGGTGATGGAGCGACCGAGAAAATCAGTGCGAAACGGTCCAGGCTCGACGATCAGAACACGGATGCCGAAAGGCTTCAGCTCATCGGCGAGCGCCTCGGAAACGCCTTCCACGGCAAACTTGGCGGCGTTGTAGTAGCCGCCGCCTCCGCCGCCCGCGATGCCGGCGCCGGACGACATGTTAACGATGGTTCCGCCCGTACGGCGCAGGACAGGCAAGGCGGCCTTGGTCGTCTCGATCAAACCGAAAACATTCACATCGAACATCGGTCGATATTCTTCGGGCGTGCCTTCCTCGATCGCGCCGTAAAGCCCGTAGCCGGCGTTGTTGACCAGCACGTCGAACCCACCAAAAGCATGGGCCGCCATGACGACAGCCTCTTTGGCAGTTGCCGGGTTCGTCACGTCGAGCGGCAACGTGATCATGCGGTCTGCGAAAGGCCGGGCCATCTCCTCAATGGTCGCAACATCGCGGGCTGTCGCGATGACCTGATCGCCGCGCAGCGCCGCGGCAAGAGCAAGCCGTCGTCCGAAGCCGCTTGAGCAACCCGTAATAAACCAGGTCTTCATTGCATCTTCTCCGAATTTCTTTCAGACGCGAAGCGGCTGCTGCCGCGCACCGTGATGTCAGCCATGATCGACCAATCCTTTTCACCGAGCCCGGCCGAAACAGCGTTGCTCAACCGTTCGCGCACAACATCGAGCATCGGTAGTTCGCGTCCGATCGCGTTGCTGGCTTCGGTTGCCAGGCGCATGTCCTTGAGCGCGAGCTTGGCTTTGAAGCCCGGCTCGAACGCCCGCTCTGTGATCTGCGCGCTGTAGCTCTCATAGGCGCGACCCGAGAAAAGTGTGCCAAGAATGAGCTCGAAAAAGTCCGCGCGATCGAGGCCGAAGCTCTCTGTCAGCAGCACAGCCTCGCCCATTGCCTCGATGGCCATGGCGATCATCATGTTGCACGCGAGCTTGGCTGCATTGGCCCGAGCGGGCTCCTCCCCCAGCGTCCAGACCTTTTTGCTGAGCGGTGCGAGCAGCGGCGCGACCGCTGCGAGTGCATCGCCCTTCCCGGCCGCCAGGATGTTGAGCTGGCCACTTGCTGCGACATTCGGCCGGCCGAGCACCGGCGCCGACACATAGCCGACACCTGCCGCGTCGTGTGCGAGCGCGAGCTCCCGCGCGAAGGCAACCGAGATCGTCGAGGTGACGACATGGGTCAGCCTTGGTCGGGCGCCGGCCAGCAAGCCGGCATCGAGGATCACGTCCCGGATGGCCGCATCGTCGGACAGCATCGTAAATGCGGCGTCGGCCTTGAATGCCTCCGCTGCGCTCTCGACCAGCGTGACTCCGGGCACGCCGCCCGGGGCAACCTTGCTCCGGTTCCAGGCCCGCACATCGTGTCCGGCCTTCACCAGGTTGAGCGCCATGGCCGAGCCCATGCTGCCAAGACCGATAAATCCAATCTGCATGTCTGTTCTCCTGTTGTTGGGAAACTGTGCTCAGGAACTCAGCGCCCGGCCGCCCTGAACCACGATGACGCGACTGCCGACCGAGGCCCGGCTGTACAGATCGACGATGTCCTGATTGATGAGCCGGATGCATCCGCTCGAGACAGCGCTGCCGATCGTCTCAGGCTCGGTCGTGCCATGAATACGGAATAGGGTGTCTCGCTCGCCTTGGTACAGATAGAGCGCGCGCGGCCCGAGCGGGTTGCCGAGGCCGCCCGCCATCCCGCCTGCGAAAGGCCGGTATCGCGTAGGCTCCCGAGCGATCATGTTCTGTGTCGGACTCCAGCGCGGCCATTCTGCCTTTCGCCTGATAATCGCCGTGCCGGCGAAGGCGAGCCCCTCCTTGCCGACGCCGATGCCGTAGCGCATCGCCTTTCCACCGCCCTCGACAAGATAGAGATGGCGAGCGGGCGTATCGACAATGATCGTTCCTGCCGGTTCATTCGTCGGATAGTCCACGCGCTGTCGCAGCATCTCCGGATCCACGCCGGATATGTTGACTTCCGGTATGGTATGAACGCCGTCGATCAGCTCCGCATAGGCAGCAGGTGTTTTGTTGGTTTCCCGCTTGACCAGATCGCTGCTGCTTGCACAGCCCGCGAGCATTGTGGTGACTGCACCGATCAACGAGAGGCGCGCAAATTGTCTTGGGTGTACGTTCGTCATGGCAAATTTCAACATAATAAGGACCATTCGGTTCCTAATTAGAGTTTAGAGAACAGCCTCCATCAGGAGATCGATATTTCTCAGCATGTCGTCGCGACGCGACCCAACTTTTCCAAGAATCCGCATGCCTTGGGCATGGGAGACGATGAAATGAGCGATGACTTTGGGGTCGCAATCATTCCTGATTTCACCTGCAGCCTGTCCTTTCGCCACCGTGGCGGCGAACAGGTCTTGCAGCCGCGCGAATAAACGCTTGATAAGATCGGCAATGTCCGGATCTCCCGGCAGCATCTCGGCGGCGGTCAGGACAGCGAAACAGCCTCGGACACCTTTGCTACCCGACGACAAATCCGCGTACCGTATGAAGGCGTTGCGGATTGCCGCCTTTGGTGACGGATCCGATCGAAGCACCTCCTGCACGTTGCGAACGCCATCTTCGGTATAGAGCTTGAGCGCGCGCAGGAAGACCGACTTCTTGTCGCCGAAAGCCTTGTAGAAGCTGCCTTTCGACAGTTTCATTCCATTCAGCAAATCGGGTAGCGATGCATCGTGATAGCCGCGATCCCAAAACACATGCATTGCGCGCTTGACAGCCTCGTCGAGATCAAACTCGCGAGGACGACCGACGGGGAGATTGGCATTATTTGGCAGCATGCGAATGATATGAACCGATTGGTTCCGAAATGCAAGAGGGAGGTAACCATTTTTGAGAACAGCTCGCTAGGCGATTCGCCTGCTGGCTTTGCGGGCTTAGCCCCATTGCAGCGGATGGAGAGGCGCCATCGCCGGTCAGTTCTCGTTGCATGTCGTCTGCTCTGCGCCAGAAGCTGCCGCCCGACTAGCATTTGTTAGCGAACAGACTAAGCCAAGCGGATAGTTGTTGTTCAGCTTCTTACCATCTCGTCCGAGACGTGGCGGATTTCATCCAAGAAGCTAAAACGTACGTCTTACCGTACTAATATTCAAGCAAAGTTGGAGTTACGGTCGCATTCGCTGTCTGCGGAGGTAGGCATGGACACTTGCCGCAAGAAGCGCGAGTGCGCCACCGAATACTGTCGTCGAGATCCACCCCCCTTCGTTCCATACGACCGTCGCGCCTGCAGATCCCAACGAACCGCCAAGGAACATCCCGGTCATGAAGATCGTGTTGATCCTTCCGCGTGCTTGCGGATGAAGTCCGAAGGCGACGTGCTGATTGGATATAAGGGCTGTCGTCACCCCGAAGTCGAGAACGATGACCCCCACGATCAGTCCAAGTAAGGTGGTCCAGAGTCCGAAGATGAGCCACGAAACGATCGTGATCGCAATGCCGACGGCGGCGACTGCGCGCGGTCCACGACGATCGGCAAGCCGACCGGCCACCGGTGCCGCTACGACGCCAATGGCGCCTACGATTCCGAAAAGCCCCGCGACCCCTGCGCCGAGGGAGAATTGCGGTCCCCGTAGATGGAACGCCAAGATGGTCCAAAAGACCGTGAACGACGCAAAAAGAGCTGCTTGCGCGATTGTCGCCGATCGAAGTGTCGGCTCCGACCTCCACAGCTTGCCCATAGATCTCATCGCGTCGGTATAGGGCATCGCCATGTAGGGATGATTGCGAGGAAGCGCGACAGCCATCGTGCCTGCGGCAACGACCGCCAAAGGAACTGCTAACCAGAACATTTCGCGCCATCCCGCGTGGCTGGCGACGAAGCCTGCCAGCGTGCGGCTGAACAGCAACCCGCATAGCAGGCCGGACATGATCGTGCCGACGGCCTGGCCGCGCCGCTCCGGTGACACGAGCGAAGCTGCGAACGGAATGATCTGCTGCGCGACGGTAGCTGTTACGCCGACCGCAAGGGACGCCGCAACCAGCGCCCAGGCAGTAGGCGCCATGGCGGCAAGCGCAAGCGCTGCGGCGAGAAAGCCGAACTGCACGATGATGAGCCGTCGCCGATCCATCATGTCGCCGAGTGGCACGAGGAGAAACAGCCCGGCGGCATAGCCGATCTGGGTGGCCGTCGGGATCAGCTCCGCAGCGCGCTGGCCTGGAAACGCCGCTTGTATCACCCCGAGCATCGGCTGGTTGTAGTAGATGTTGGCTACTGCCACACCGGTCGCGGCGGCCATCGCGAAGGCCAGCGGGCGACCGAGCGGTCGAGCAACCGAATCGACGGATGGCGTTGCAAGTTCGGACATCGGAAACCCCTTGAGTGCGTTGCTGAGCCCAAACTAGCCACGCATCGATTTCCGCTGTAGTGTCACCAATCGATAAGCCGTCATATCGGAATGCGATACAATGGATACCGACGCCGTGGCCGTTATGGTCGATGCCGCCTTGGCAGGAAGCCTTGCCGGCGCAGCCCGCCGCCTTTGCATTTCTCCCATGGTGGCAACACGCCGACTCGCCGCCCTGGAACAAGATCTCGGCGTCCGGCTATTCCACCGAACCACCCGTTCGATGTCGCTGACGCCCGAAGGCGAAGCATTCCTGCCGTACGCGCAGGCGCTCGTCGAAGGCGAACTCGCCGCACGTGCCAATCTTCGCGCCACCAAGGAAGGTGTCTCCGGAACGCTTCGGATCAACACCTCGACAGCCTTCGGACGGAAACTGATAGCCCCGATCGTTCCACGTTTGCTGAGAAGCCACCCGTCGCTTCGCATCGACATGGTGTTGACCGACGAGGTCGTGGACATCTCGGGGACCGGCATGGATCTGGCGATCCGGTTTTCAGAACCGAGAGAGAACAGCCTGGTCGCACGCCCGATCGGGATCAGCCCTCGCATATTGGTTGCGGCACCAAGCTACATCGAGGAGTTCGGACGCCCCCGCACTGCTGCGGATTTGAAGCTCCACGCGTGCCTGACGCTCTCTGGATCAACCCACTGGCCTTTCCGCGTCGACGGCCGCGAGCGGCAAGTCCCCATCGACGTGCGACTTACCGCAACTGCCGATGCTCTCCACGATGCCTGTCTCCACGGCGCCGGGATCACTCTCCTCTCTCATTGGAACGTCCGGGAGAACCTGCGCGACGGCACCCTTGTCCGCATTGACCTCGACGGCGCCAGTGCGGGCGATCACACGATCTGGGTCGTGTATCCCACCGCCAAACTCGTTCTACCTAAAGTGCGGATGTTTATCGCCGAACTAGAGAGCATCCTCGCGACCGACTATCCAATTCGACGATAGACGTCAAAAGCGACATCGGCAGATGCGGTCCCTTTAGTTCTTAGACGGCTTTGCCCCAAACCCCGGCCACGCGCGGTATACGTTGCGGCCGCCATCCGGGCCTCTTCAACTTAAGGCCTGATCGCGCCGTTAGCCATCATGTGTTCCTCCCTGGAACACGGCGTGTGTGAAGCTAAAATGACCTTTTGTCGCACCAGTGGCTTTCCTGCGCAGTGTTGCCTGAGAGCACTTCAAGCCATGTGACGCGTAAGCTACCGACAACTTATGCGCCGCCGCCGCTCCGCGCTCCCAATCATCAAAAAATTGCCAGCTCCCTCCTCCCGAGCCGGAAATCAATCGAGATCGCTATGCATTTACGCAAACTTTTTGTCAGCACGACGAGCGTTGCGGCCGCACTGGTTGCAGCATTTCACGGAACGAGCCACGCGCAAACTGCACCCGCAACATCGAGCCAGCTTCCCGCGGTCACCGTGACGGCGCCAACCGCCTCGCCGAGTCGCCCGAAAACTGCAACGCGATCTGCGGCGCGAACGACCCGCGCAGTTAGCGCGTCCCGCGCTCGCACAGCCGTTCCTGTTGCACCAGCTCCTGCCCCCGTTGCTGTTGAGCAACCGAAGGGAGCAGTTCAAGGATATGTGGCTGGCCGAAGCGCGACCGGGACCAAAACGAATACCTCGATCCTGGAGACGCCACAGGCGATAAACGTTGTCACGCAGGACCAGATCCGGGCACAGGGTGCAAACTCAGTAGCGGAGGCGTTAAGATATACGCCCGGCGTGAACGCCGAACGAACTGGCTTTGATCCTCGTTATAATTGGATCACCGTGCGCGGCTTCGATGTTCTCAACCGTACCGCGCTGGACGGCATGATCCTGCCCGGCGGGACGTATGCGACGCCTTTCATCGATCCATACACGCTCGAACGCATCGAGGTTCTTAAGGGCCCTGCGTCCGTCCTCTATGGCCAGAACGCACCAGGCGGTCTTGTCAATTTTGTCAGCAAACGGCCGACCGAAGTGCCGTTCAACGAGGTGCTATTGCAGGTCGGCAATTACAATCGAACGCAAATTGCAGTCGATACGTCCGGCCCGCTCACGGCCGACAAGTCGCTCCTTTACCGGTTCGTCGGCGTCGGTCGGAAGAGCGATACACAAGTCGATTTCAACACGGATGACCACGTCGTTGTCGCACCAAGCCTGACGTGGCGGCCGACCAACGACACCACCTTTACGCTGCTCTCGCATTATCAGAAGGACACGCCGATCATCAGCGGCCCGTTCTATCCCGCGCAAGGCACCTTGCTCGCCAACCCCAACGGCCAAATCCCGTCGTCGCGCAATCTCGGTGATCCCGCGAATGACCGCTTCAAGCGCGAACAGTTCGCGGTCGGTTATGAGTTCGAACATCGCTTCAATGACATCTTCACGGTGCGCCAGAACCTGCGATACACCGACGTCGATCTCGATATGAGCATCGTGCGCGGCACGGGTTTGCAAGCAAACCTGCGCACGCTCAATCGCTCGAACGTGCTCGTCGATGAAAACGCGAATGCGTTCACTGTCGATAACCAGGTCCAGATCAACGCCTGGACCGGTCCGGTTTCGCACACTATCCTGACCGGACTCGACTACCGATACCAGCGCAACGACTATCGTTTCGGGAACTCGGCAGCAGGCGTCACACCAACTCTCGATATCTTCAACCCGGTCTATGGCCGCACTTTCCCCATCCCGGCCTTCAACACCTCGACCTTCAGCACGCTGGAACAGGTCGGACTGTACATGCAGGATCAGATCAAGTTCGACCGCCTCGTCGTCACGGCCGGCGGCCGATACGACATTGCCGACACGATCACCACCAATCGGATCAACAACACGACGGTGCGACAGGAGGATTTCGCGGGTACGGCACGCATCGGTGCCGCATATCTACTGGATTACGGCATCACGCCGTATGCCAACTATTCAACCTCCTTCGCGCCGACCCCGGGCACCGTCAGCGCCGGTGCCGTTCTCAAGCCGACCACGGGCGAGCAGGTCGAGGCGGGCATCAAGTATGAGCCTATCGCGAACACACTCCTGACCGTTTCCTTATTCGACCTGAAACAGCAGAATGTGGTCTCCACGGATCGCATCACGGCGGTCCGGACTCAAGTCGGCGAAATCCAGGTCAAGGGTCTGGAATTTGAGGCGAAGACCTCACTGAACCGTAATCTCGATGCCATCGTGTCCTATGCCTACATGGACGCGGTCGTCACGCAAAGCACCGGTACCGATCTTGGAAAGCGTCCGATCTACGTTCCGTTCAATCAAGCTTCGGCTTGGGTAAATTACAAATTTACGCAGCCTGCATTGGCTGGGTTCGAAATCGGCGGCGGTGCGCGCTATATCGACAGCCTCTATGGCGATACGGTCAATGCCCTGCCCATCCCAAGCGTCACGCTGTACGATTTCGGGATCGGTTACGATTTCGGCTACGCTTCGCGGCAGCTTCAAGGTTTGAAGCTGCGCATAAATGCCAACAACGTATTCGATAAGGAATATGTAGCGTATTGCACGGGCGTAACCGCCTGCAACTACGGCCCGCGCCGGACGTTGCTCGCGACCGCCAGCTACCGCTGGTGAAGTGTTGAACGCTGCAAGCATTCGGGCATGGGGGCTCGTCCACAAGTGGACGAGTCTGATTTGCACGGTGTTCCTTCTCTTTTTATGCGTGACTGGCCTGCCGCTGATATTCCGCGAGGAAATCGACGACTTGCTGTCGCCGCGCCCCGAACTGCACAGCGTGCCAGGTCCAAACATCGCTTTGGACGATGTCATCGCATCGGCGCTTCAGCGTTTTCCTGGTAACGTTCCGCGCTTCGTTTTCTGGGATCACGATCATCCCGATCAGATACGCCTGATCCTTGCGAAGACGGTGACGGCACCGCCCGCGCATCGGCTTATCTATGACCTGCGCAGCGGCGCCTTGATCGATCAATTGCGACCGGGCCTGTCGCTGACCGGCTTCATTCTGAAGCTCCACACCGATGCTTTCCTCGACCTGCCCGGCGCATTGTTCTTCGGGGCTATGGGCATCATGTTCTTCGTTGCCATGGTGTCGGGCGTCGTTCTTTATGGGCCTTTCACGAGGAAACTGGCATTCGGTACAATTCGGGGCGAACGTTCGCGCCGCGTGCAGTGGCTCGACTTTCATAACCTCATCGGAATACTGACGCTAATCTGGGGAAGCGTTGTTTGCCTAACAGGCTCGCTCAACACCTTAACCGCTCCGATGGTCGGCAACTTTCAGCGAACTGATCTTGCTGCGGTCCTTGCCCCTTACCGCGATCACCCGAAGGTGGAGAAACCGGTCTCAGTCGATGCTGCCCTCAACGCGGCTTTGGCAACCTCGCCCGGGGCGCAGCCCTTCTCGATCATCTTTCCGGGATCGACGACGGCGACCAGTCCGCATCATTACGCTGTCTACATCGTTGGGACTGGCCCGATCACGTCGCGCATGTTCCAGCCTGTCTTGGTCGAAGCCGCAACAGGTGCAGTGACGGCCAAGATTCAATTTCCTTGGTACCTCAACACTCTGCTGGTGTCGCGTCCGATCCACTACGGCGACTACGGCGGACTGCCCCTTAAGATCATCTGGGCGGCGCTAACACTAATTTCGATCGGGCTTCTTGTAACCGGGCTGTATCTCTGGTTGGCGAAGCGTCCACCGGAGACGCGGCGCCTTGACAGAAGGCCGATCGGCGCAGGTTCGAAATGAGGCGCAACGCATCGATATTCCGGACAGTGTTCTTGTGGCCGACCGTCATCGGTTTGGTCAGCGTCATCGGTCTGGCCGCCGCCCTCTTCGGTGATGGGATGTGGGATCTTGCTTCTTGGCTTTTGCTCGGATCACTGCCCGCGCTGCTTGCGGGCTTTGCCGCCGCAGGGACGGGAACTAAGAAGCGATGAGCGTGCATTTCCTTCCTTTAGGTCCGCTTTGCGCGATGAGCCGATCTTCACGAATTTCGAGGTTAGTCACGACCCGATGCTCTCCTCCGCCGGCAGTCTCGACGGTGTCAGCGCCGTATAATCCGGGCACCGGCCGGACCACGCGCGTCAATGGCCCATAAAGCGATCTGGTGCGTTAGGGTTTGCAGTAATATAAAAGGCGTAAGATGTATCATATCCAACGCGGCACCGGGCCAAAGCTGCTGCTCATTCACGGTCTCGGCGGAAGTTGGCAATCGTGGAGCATGATCCTTGATGCGCTCAGCGCGCATCGCACGGTGATCGCTGTCGACCTTCCCGGACATGGTGCCACGCCGGTTGAAGGCGATAGCGGCACGTTCGCCGGACTGGTTGGCAGCGTCGAGCGCTATCTCGCGGAAAATGATCTGACAGGCGTCGACATCGTCGGCAGTTCGATGGGCGCACGGATCGTCCTCGAACTTGCACGGCGCGGCAGCGTCGGTAACGTGGTCGCACTCGATCCGGGAGGTTTTTGGCGCAGTTGGGAACGAACCTTCTTCAAGGTGACCATCGGACTGTCGGGACGATTGCTGCGCGCGATCCGACCGCTGCTGCCGACGCTTAGCCGAAATGCAGTCACGCGCACGGCGTTGCTGGTACAATTGTCAGCGCGGCCTTGGGTGCTTGACCCCCATGTCGTGACAACCGAACTGACGGGACTCAGCACCACGCCGACGTTCGACGCGCTGGTCGATGATCTTGCCACAGGCCCAGGGCAGACTGGGCCAGCCGCGCTAACCACCGGGCGCGTTGTGATCGGATGGGGAAGGCAGGATCGGCTTTGTCTGCCCCGCCAGGCGACCCGTGCCAAAGCAGCTTTCCCATCGGCAGATCTGCACTGGTTCGAGTCCAGCGGTCACTTTCCCGCATGGGACATGCCCGACGAGACCGTTGCCGTCATCCTTGCCGCAACTGAGTGACATCGAATTTCGATCGATCTCAGAGCCGACGACATAAGCGGCAAGCATTCGCCGACCGCCGGTTGCGATCTTGCGTTAGGCATCGGATGCAGAAGCGGATCTTGGACCTTTTTTGGCGCCGCAGGTCTGGCTTCATTGCAGCGGCCGCTTTGCGCCAACAGCGGACATGAGGCGGCGCTTCGCTTTGAGGCCACGCGGACTAATCTGCCCATCTCGATTGTCTCAGATATGCGGAGACGGACGACGTCGCGTCGGATTTCGCGCGACTGACGAAGCCTTTCCGGGAAAAGGAGTTCTGAGCTTGCAGAGGTTGTGTCGGCCCTGATGCCCCTATCAGCTTCTCCGTAGCGGTCGCCGCATTGAAGGTGACGCAGATCTCCGCAAAGGAAGCCCCTCCTTAATCACGCCTTCTGGCGAAGATCACTCCGCTCACGAATGCAACGGCCAACATGCCAAGCGGCGCCGCCTTAGTGACGTCCTTGAGCATCTGCAGATAGTTTTCCGGACGTTTCGCGGCTTCGAGCTTTTCTCTCAGATGGCGCCCGACCTCATCGACATGATCGGATGCGGAATGGACTGCGTCCTTCGCCGTTTCCAGCCCCTTCTCCGCCATAGACGGATGATCATTTTTACCATCGCTCATAAAGCTTCTCCTTCCAGGTAAATGCCGATCAGTGACGACATTACTCCAACGGCCTGTCGTCGTCGGTCGAGGCTTCCTCCTCTGGCGAACAGATATCACCGCCGCCGAGAAGATCTTCCGGCGGCGGATGCTCTTCCGAGTGTGATCGCGTTTTTGGATCAGCGGTAGTACGTGTATTCGGAGCAATTGCGGGATGATGGCTCACCTCGTTTCATCCTTCATTTCCCAAGGCTCCTCGGCAGATATCGAATGCCGAAGCCTCCTCATGCCGTTTCAATCACCATTTGTGGTTCTGACCGATCGTCCGGGTCGCCGTCGATCCTCGAAGCGCTATCGATGCAGAACATTAATGCCTCGGCAGGAGACGCCGCCACCAGATCGGCCTTCGCGTCCGCGCGAAGCTGTTCAAGAGCACGCCTGTCGACGTCCTCCGCCCAGCAGCACAAAATGATTGCGGCCTTCGGCAACTTCCGGCGCAGACGTTTGACCGCGTACCGAATATGCGAGGGCGAGCCGATTTCGAGATAGATCAGGCATACCGCCGCTACGCCTCTGTCCTCCAGACGGAAGATATTCGCCGTCGCGAGCGTGTCGGCTGGCATGGCCAATGCCTCGATCCCGTGATGCTTTGCCAAATGCGCCATCATCAACGACGCCGTCTCGTCGAGTTTGTTGCGTCCGCCGATACAAAGCAGCGGATGTTCGCTTCTCCATTCGGGAGCAAGAACGGAGCGTTGCAACACAGGAACACGTTCGGCCTGGCCGTTCTCCGGGACTTTATCGACCGCCGACGACGCCTCGACATCGGTGGTCTTGCCTCTAACCTCGGAAACGTCTTCGACGTCTGCAAGATCTGCGATGAACTCCTCAACTGCATCGCGGATCTTAGCTTGCCGAACGGCGTCTAGCACTCCGCGCTCCACATCGTGGCGCGCCATCATTAACCCCTTCAATGCGACCTGCTCGTAGTAGGAGAGAAGGGAGCGCTCCTTCAAGAATTCCTCCGCCTTCTCCGCCGCTTCGGTGGGATCATCGGCAAGCATGCGCTGGTAGAAGATTTCGGGTGGCGACAGCGCAGGCCTATCTCCGAACATGACGTCGAGAAATTGGAATTTTTCGGCATGTCGGCCGAGCACGACCAAACAGACGGTCAGCGGCGTTGCGAGAACGAGGCCTATCGGTCCCCATAAAGCTGTCCAGAAAGTCGCCGCGACGACGATGGCCACTGGCGAGAGGCCTGTACTCCGTCCGTAGGCCATCGGCTCAATGACGTGTCCAACGATGGGCTCGACGACGATGAAAAGCGCCGCCGTCCACGCCAGGAGCGACCAACCTGGATCAACGGCGACTGCTAGGATCAGTGGAAAGGCCGCCGAGATGACGGCACCGATATAGGGCACGAAGCGCAGCACCGCGGCCAGAACGCCCCAAAGCACCGGACTGGGAATCCCGATAGCCCAAAGGCCGATTCCTATTACCAGCCCGAATGCGCCGTTCACGGCGAGTTGGGTCAGAAGAAGTCTGCTTAATCTGCCGCCAGCGTCGTCGATCGCAGCAGTGGTGCGTTGCAAGTCGTGCGTGCCCGCCAAACGGATCAGACGGTTTCGCAAATCCTCGCGCTGAAGGAGGATGAATATCACGAAGATGACGATAATCCCGGTCGTCGCCAATGGATGAACAAGCGGCGAAATCAGGGTACGCAAATTCTCCAAAGCGCTTGGATCGGGCTGTCGGACCTCGACTGGGACCGGAACGACCGCCCCCCCGTTCGGGTTGCCTCCGGTTCCTGCGAGAGGGCGCTCCGATAGGACTGGTTTCGGCCTATCGAGTTCCTTGCCGAGATCCTTCAGGATGTCAGACGCACGCTCGAGCGTACCCCTTCCGGCCGTGGTCGATCTAAGCGTTGTGATCTTGTCGCTGATCGTCGTCTGATATCTCGGCAAATCTCCCGCCAGGTCGGCCAATTGGGTGGCAAACAGGCTGCCAATCCCAAATATGCAAGCGAACGCGCAAAGCACGATTCCTACGACGGCGAGGCTTCGCGGTACATGGAGGGACTGCAATAGCCGAACCGGAGGCGCCAACGCGAAGCTCAGCAGGATCGCCAGCGCGATCGGTACAAGCAGGTCTCGCCCGAAATAAAGGGTTGCAATGATCATCCCTGCAAGGATGGCACTTGCGACGATGCTCAATAGGCCAAAGAGGTCTTCAGGAGTCCGGCCACGGTCTGGTGAGAGCATGAGATCGTCGCTTTCGTAGACGGCAGGCGAATAAGTTTATGTATGCAAAGTTCCAACCATAAAGATGCGAAGGGCCCGCCGAAGCGGGCCCTCTAATTATCGGTAAAGCTCGCGTTCTTTGCGAACTTGGTCTGCACCATACGGCTTGCTCGCCGGGTCGTAGCCCGTCCAACCGGTCTTCTGCCAAGTAGCGCCCCGCCCGCGAATGTCGACGGACGACTGATCGAGGATCGCATCCAACCGATCGCGATCCGCATCAGCAACCTTCGCGGACACCAACGTGCCGCCGCGACGGACACCCTCCGCATAAAGCGGCGCTTCTTCGTCAGACACACCGGCTTGCGTCAACGCACCGACGATGCCACCTGTCGCAGCACCTGCGGCAGCACCGACGGCAGTTGCTGCAAGCCAGCCTGCTGCGACAACCGGGCCGAGGCCAGGTATCGCGAGAAGGCCCAGACCAGTCAAAAGCCCTGCGGCGCCACCAAGGCCAGCACCAATGCCCGCTCCAGTGCCCGCGGCTTCTGCCCGGTCATCGATGCCGTCGCCATCGCGATCCTTCTTTCCGTCAAACCAGTTGTCGGAATTGTTCGCGACGATGCTGATGTCCGAATGTGGGACACCGGCGGCTTCAAGCCCCTGAACAGCAGTCTGTGCATCGGCGTAGTTATCGTAAAGACGTGAAATCGTTGCGGTCATTTGATGGACTCCCTATTACTTGGCAGCGTTTACGTTGCCTTGAAAATCGACGCTGATCGCACTTGCCGAGCCGTTCTTGCTCGCCTTGCCGCGCCAGACACCGTTGTCATCCTTTTTCAGCTCGGTAACGTCGGAATAGCCGGCCTTTTCGATTGCACTCTTGGCCTGTCCCTCGGTGAACGAGTTGCGGCCAGCAACTGGCGCGTCAGAATTCTTTTGCTCGTTGTTAACGGCGTTATTGCCGGGGCCGTCCTTCGCAGCGGGAGCCTGCGCATATGCGGCACCCGTAATCAAAAGGGCAGTCGCTACGCAAATGGTGGAAAGACGTTTCATTGGAAGTCCTCACAAGTCGGTGACAGTGCAAGGTCAACAGGCGGAAGACCTACTCGTTCCGGAATGTTGCCGGCTCATTGTGCGAGGTGCTCCGACCGTAAGCAAGGACCGACTTCCGGAACTCGACTAGTGTCGGGACGTTCCGATCAGGATGGGCATCACGCCAACGATTTGCCCGTAGACACGCGGAGGCTAGATGTCGGATTCTATATCGTCCGAATACTTTGAGCGGATGTATGCCGGCGATCCAGATCCATGGAAGTTTGAAACCAGCGCGTATGAAGCCGGAAAATATGACCACACCATTGCGTCACTTGGTACACACCATTTTGCGCGCGCTCTGGAGGTCGGTTGCGCCAACGGGCTTCTCACGCAGCGCCTAAGCAGTGTATGTGAGTCCGTCGTCGCAATTGACGTCAGCGATACTGCTTTGCAGCGCGCCCGTCACCGCAACCGGGCTTCGACACATGTCCACTTTTTCAACATGCCGTTTCCTCGCCAGACACCGAACAGCTCTTTTGATCTGATCTTGATGTCGGAAGTTGTTTATTACTGGAGCACTGCCGACATCGCGGCGGCAGGCGCATGGATCGAAAAGCATATCGCACCGAAAGGCGCTCTGTTGCTCGTGCACTGGATCGGCGAAACCGATTATCCGCAGACTGGCGACGAAGCCGTGCGCCTGCTGCGCCAATCGCTGCCAAACTTTCAAACGATTGCATCCGACCGTCGCGACGCTTACCGCCTAGACCTATGGCGCGCCGCGTGATCAAGCTCAGCGTCATCACGATTGTCCGCAACCGGGCCCAGCACCTCCAGCGTCTGATCGAAGGCCTGAGGCGGAGCACAACATCCCCTCGGGAGCTGATCGTCGTCGATATGAGCGATGCTCCCGTCGCGATCCCTGACTTGCCATTCCCATGCCAGCGCATCGCGTTCGACGCCAAATGCCTTGCTTTGGCGGAAGCGCGCAATCTCGGTGCGCGAGCTGCTGGCGGCAAGCGATTGCTATTCCTAGACGTGGACTGCATTCCGCGCACCAACCTCGTCGCGACGATGGATCGCGAGCTCCGTGTTTGGGATGCGCTGATCTGTCCTGAAGTCCGGTATCTCGGGCCCAACGATTCCGGCCACCATGACGATATCAAGCTCGAACAAGCCTCAGTTCAGCATCCGGTCAGGACGTTTCCCGACCACGGGAGCCGTAGAGAGCGCAACGCCGGGCTGTTCTGGTCGTTGACTTTCGGCATCCGCCGCGTCCGCTTCGACGCATTGGGGGGATTTGATCAGGGATATGAGGGCTACGGAGCGGAGGACACAGATTTCGGCTTTCGAGCATCGGAAGCTGGGCTGCCTCTCCTCTTTCTCGGTGGCACGGGATCATTCCACCAACATCACGGCGTCATTTCCCCGCCGCTGCAACATGTCGCCGACATCGTGCGAAACGCCAACCGCTTTCACACTCGTTGGGGCACATGGCCCATGGATGGATGGCTGAAGCAGTTCGAAGAGCTTGGACTTGTCTCGTTCTCAAACGGCGTACTACGTCTGGAGCGCGCGCCTAGCTCCGCGGAGTTGAAAGCCGCGACGCAACCACCGTCCACTTATTTCTGATCCGACAGATTCCGATTGAGCGCTGCGAGCATGTTGACTGCCCCGTTGGGATCGCCAAGAGCGACCACACGCGTGAGATCGAGGTTTTGCGCTTGCTCAAGAAGTCGCGCCCATTCCCACACTTGTGGCCATGCTTCCACGACGACGGCAGCGCGTGCCTCTCCCAATGATCTAGCTTTCTGAACTTGTTCACCGAAAGGTCGCGGCTCTGGGATGCAGATGAACGGGCGACCGATCGCGATGACCGCGTTGACCAAGCCGTCACCCGCAGCACCCACGACGATTTCCGAGGCGGCGATCTCGCGCAACGGATCATTGGTCCAACCCACAAACGCCAGATTTTCTGGGCAATGTCTTGGCGGTGTCGCGGGCCCTATGACCCGCCATTGACGGTCAGGCGTTGCAGACGCCGCGGCAGCGATAAGTGTGCCATCCTGGGGTGCGCCGCCCTTCCCTCCAACGACCAGCACTCTGCCGGACACCGGTTGCGACGAGGCGCCACTATGTATGGTCACTCCTGGACAATAAACCGTCTTCTCTCGAACCCAGGCGGGCAACGTCATGTCGTCGAGCGTTTGCGAGAATGGCGCAACCAACAGTGAAGCGGCACGATAAGCTTCCATATGTGCCGGATCGTCCCGAGGGCCACTGAGACGAACAAACGCCACGCGCGTGGCGCAGAGCCTTGCGAGCATCGCGATCTCGACCGAAACATCGACGACCATCATTGCCGGCCGGTTGTCCATGATCCAGCGCGCGATGAGGCCCATGCGCTTTCTGACGCCTTCATGATCGAGCGGCGCGTAATGGCAAGCGAGGGGACGAGAAGTCGTGCCATCCACACCGTCGAAAGCGTCAGTGTCCATCATACGATCGTCCGGCAGGTCCACCGTGGCGACATTGGCTGTCCGTCCCGCCAACCCGGTGCCTAACAGGACCATGCGTCCTGATTGCGCTGCCGCGGCCAGGGCAAGAGCTCGTTGTCGGTGCCCGTCGCCGTGGTGATGCACGTAATAGCCGATGGGCCCCTTCACCCCGCCGCCTCGAATAGGGCCTCTCGGAGTACCGTGTCGTCGATCATGGGAGGGAGCAGTTCCTCTAGTTCGGCGACCAACGCCGCGCCGCCGCGCCGGCGGGCGTCGCGCCGCCATGCGGCACGCAGCCGCCATTGCGCGAAGGACGGCAGCATGATGCGGCCTTCCGTCCCGCATAGCCCTTCTAACCGCATCATGTGTTCGGCCATACCGCCGGCTGCTCGGCCGACAGTGCGTGGCGATGCGCGCGTCCAGATCGAGGCCGGATGAGCGAGACGCCCACCGCAACGTACTATTGCCTGCACCAGCGCCCGGTCCTCGCTACTTGGTATGGCGGGTACGCCGCCGCATTGACGATAGGCTGACACCGTCACGCAAAGACTTGCGCCTGTGTGATCACCGTGGCGAGGCGGTGGATCCCAGGGCACGGGATCTACGGCATCCTCGATTTCACGAACATGCGCCCAATAACGATCCGTGAGCAAACCCAGCGCCGTTACAGCATCGCTCAACGGCTCGCTTCGATCTATCGCGATCCGACCGCCCACGACATCGAAGCCAGACGAGATCGCCGCAAGGTTAGCTGCGAGCCAGTCTTCAGGAGGTCGGGTATCAGCATCGGTTGTGAGGACGTACCCGGCCGGTCCCGCTATGTCGGCTGCTAAATCCATCGCGCGCCGCCTTGCGTTTCCCGCATGGGCGTCCGCGGGAGCGAAGACGACCTCGTCTAATACAAGGTTTAGAGCTGGATACCGACGGGACGCCGCGGCAACCGCATCTTTGGACCGATCAGTGGTATTGTTTAAGGACACCACCACGGTAGCGTCATCGATCGTTTGACGGCTCAAAGCGTCGATAAGGCGGGGAAGCCGCTCTTCCTCGTTCCGTGCGGGCACGCAAACGACGAGCTTGCCGTCCGCCATGGCTAGTTCGCTTCCGGTAAAAACGAATTAGCGTCATCCAGGGTCAGAATTTCTTCCGAAAGTGTGCCGCCGAGAGCGCGTCGATAAACAGTTTCGTATCCATCGACCATAACCTCCGCGTCGCAGAAGCTTTCCGCCCGCCGTCGGCAATCTGCCCGATCGAGCGTTAGCGCTTTCGTTGCTGCCTCAGCCAAAGATAAGGCATCGTCCGGAATGGCTAACGCTCCTGTCGTCGGCGTAAGGATCATCGGAATCGCGCCCCGAGCGAACGCCGCGACCGGCACTCCGCACGCCAAAGCTTCAGCGACGACCAGCCCGTACGGTTCTTCCCAACAAGGCGTGCAAAGGAATGTCCGAGCGCCGCCGATGAGACCTGATAGGTCTCGATGCGTCAGATGGCCGACATAGAGCGCATCGCTACCAAGTCGCGGTCGGATCTGCTTCTCAAAATAAGCCTGGTCAAGAAGCGGTCCGGCGAAGCGCAGGTTCATTCCGAGGCGCCGCGCCGCGTCGATTGCAAAATGAAGCCCCTTCTCAGGCACAATCCGGCCATACCAGACCAAATAGGGCTCGCGGTCTGGACTATGGTGAAAACGGAAGCCCGACAGATCGACGCCGTTTAAGATGACATCCTCCGCCAATGCAACGTCCGACCACTCCTGACGGATCGCATCAGATACGGCTACAAGCCGGAGATTTTGACCTCCTGCGATGCGGACGCCGCTTGCGAGCCATTTGAAAGGCGGCGTGTGCAAGGTCGTGACCAACGGCATCGGCAACGCGTCTGCCATGACTATCGGCAAATAATGAAGCGAGTTATTGTGGATGATGTCAAATGACGAGGTACGAAGCTGGTTCATCAACGTGAGATAGGCGTGGTGCTCTTTGAAGAAAGCGACGTCTTCGGCCTCGTCCATTCCATAAACGTCCAGAGCCGTCTGAGAGCAGATTGGCTTGACGCCGATCGTGCCGCACGACTTCGTGGATGCGAAGACAACGACTTCGTGACCTCGGCTACGCAACGTTTTCGCAAGCAAATGCGTATGCATCTCCAGCCCTCCGGCAAATGGTTCAACGATCGGATGCTTAAGATGAGCGATTATGCCTATACGCAACGCGAAGTTTCCGATCCCTGTCCGGTGTGAAACGCCGAGCGTAGAATGCGGCGAAGTGTGGCACGTTCCCGTGCGATCTTCGGATTTGGCGAATAGCTATCGATGTTGAAAGTATAGTCGGACTTCTTGCAGAGCTTCCTGCGCCGTCGCGAAGCGGTTTCCGGCGAAGCTTTTCATAGGATTCCAATACGGACCTTGCGTGCTAACGATATAGCTTCCGTCTTCCTGCGCAAAAACGCGGCCTAAAGGCTCGTTCTCTTCGACCCAGAACAGAATCCAAGTTCCAACGCGTTCGTTGTGCGGGATGAGTTCAATAGTTGCCATCATTCAATCCCACCTTCAATCGAACCAAGAACCGGTGACCTTCCTTGTTCCTGGTCGGAACTAATTGACTAACGTCAGCTTGCCCTCGGCGCCTTCGCAGAACGAGGTCATCCCATTCTCATTTCCACTGATCCCAAGTCTGTCATTCAGGACGTCGCAGCATTTGCCGCCAAAGTCGCCGCGCGTGCGGCTGAAACCGATGCCGATGCGTTTATATCGCGGGATACCTGGAGCGACTTTGCATCAGGCAGCGTTGCGATTTGCCCGCTACCGATCGAATTCGGTGGCGCAGGGTTGTGGGATGACCGATTTGGCTTCGAGCAATGCACCATCCTCCGCACGCTGGGTGCGGCAGATCTCTCACTGGCTCGCCTATTTGAAGGTCACCTGAACGCCATCGGCTTAGTTTGCCGATACGGAACTGCCGACCAAGTCGCAGAGCTGGCCCGCGATGTCGCTAAAGGCGCACTTTCGGCTGTGTGGGGTGCCGAAGACGCTATTGGCCTCAAGATTGTAGCCAATGGAGGTGTCTCTGTCCTCGAAGGTCGCAAGATCCTAGCATCTGGTGCTGGGTTCGTGGCTCGCCCGCTTGTGACAGCCACTGATTCCGATGGGCAGCAGATGTGTCTGCTTCGGTTGCATCCCGGCTACGAACACGACGTCGGAGGCTGGCAGGCGCTAGGAATGCGAGCCACCGCTACCGGGACGGTGGATTTTACAGGAATGTTGGTCACCGCCCACGAACGAGTAGGCAAACCGAACGATTACATGCAACAACCAACTTTTTCCGGCGGAGCGTGGCGTTTTTGCGCAGCGCATGTTGGAGCGGTCGAGCGCTTGGTTGACCTGTTCAAGCGACATCTGGTCGTCACCAAACGTGGCGAGGATCCTTATCAGCTTCAGCGCCTCGCAATATGTGTGTCGGCCGCCAAGACGGCACGCTTCTGGGTGGAAGAAACGGCCGGAAGGATGGCTGGCGACGGCGATCCAGACGAAACTGTCGCGATCGCTCATTTGACCCGCATGACGGTTGAGAGAAGTGCTCTAACCGTCATTGAGGCAGTCCAGCGCGGCATAGGCCTTCGAGCGTTTGTTCGGTCAAACGAAGTCGAACGCATCTGCCGCGATCTTTCAACTTATCTGCGACAGCCTGCGCCTGATCTTGCGATGAGCGATGCGGCGAAAACATTTTTAAACGCATCTGCAGGCGTCGGGGACTTCTGATGAAAATTTCGCAGTTTCTGGAGGAGACGCGGCAGCTTCCTGTCGCCACCCGATCCGAAATAGTTGGTGACGCGCCGTTTGTTGTGGTTTCGCCGCACCCCGACGACGAAACGCTCGGCCTGGGAGGCTTGATCAGGCAAGCCCGCGACGTCGGCCAGCGGGTTATCATTGTGGTGCTGACAGACGGCGCCGGCTCCCATACAAAATCGAAAACCTACCCCACGCCTCGCTTGATTGCGCTACGCAAGCAGGAAGTGCTCGAGGCTGCCAGGATCCTTGGCCTGAACGCCGCCGACTTGCATCACTTCGATCAGCCCGACGCCAAGGCACCGTTGTCCGGCACCGTTTTTGAGCAAGCCACTGGCGACCTGTCTGCCATCGTGAGAGACAGCGGTGCGAGGAATCTATTCGTTACTTGGCGACACGACCCGCATTGCGATCATGTTGCAGCAGCAGCTTTGTGCAAGGCGACGATCGCGCTGTGCCCCGACGTCAAGTTGTGGGAATACCCGATCTGGGGCTGGCACCTCGATCCAGAGACGGAAATTTTGACCAACGGCGCCAGCGGATATCGTATCGATATAACCAGCGAAAAAGAAATAAAAGCGCAAGCGATCGCGGCGCATCGATCTCAGATGACTGACTTAATTGCCGATGATCCCGAGGGTTTTCGTTTCACACCTCGAACGCTTGCACCGTTCCTCGGAAATTACGAATACATATGCACAGATTGACGCCCCTCGCGCCAAGCATAGAGGCTTCGCTTGGTTTACCCACAGCTATGACGGGAAGCTTGCGCGGACCGAGATCTACAAGGAGCTGCACAGCAGAATGTAACCTCACAGGGACTCGAACAGGAACCGTAGGCTCACCGTAGCGAGCGCTGCCAACTGGACGGCCAGCGCGGCTGCGAGCTCCGCCTCTAATCTTTTATCTTGGCTGTCTATCCACCATTGAGCAATCCTGCGCCGCATTCACGCCCATGACAACACGATTACGCGCCTATGATATGAAACAGCATCGGCAGGCTTATAACCAAAACACCGAGCGTCAAGAGCCCCAAGGTTAGGCCCTCAAAGTCGTCGTCGGCTGGCGGGGGATTCGGTCCAACCTGTTTGGCGAATGAACTAAACATTTCTCAGCCTTATTTTCTGCGAGCCGCTTATCGTAGAACCAACCAAAGCCCGCTCGTCTCCGTTTCGCTGTACGTTTGCTGCCCATCACCATCGACATCGCAGGCCCTCAGGACGCCACTTCAAGCGTGCACGGTTCGATTACCCGCAGGTATTCCGCAATGGCACGATTTGATAGCAGCAGGCGACTTCGTTCACCGCGCTTGATCATCGATTCTATGTGGCCGAGAAGAAAATAGCTGCAGCGCTCTGGATCGTCGATCTTACCGGCGCGCTCTAAGTAATCCCACGCGATCTCGGTAGCCTCCTCGGCGAGGACGGCGTAACGCGGGGACTGATCAACGAAATGCACCATGCTTCGACAATATGCAGACACCTTATTCGTTCCAGCGCCCGGAACGTGGACATCGAAAGCGTATTGCTTTGTCACAAAGGAGCGAACGGTGAAGAATTCTGAAGACAATCTGCCTAGTGAAAAGTTCAAGCCAGATCCGAGCACCGAGCAGGACAAGGGTAGTCTGGCTCAGAGCGATAAGCCTTGGGAGAAGAACCCGCAGAACACGACCGATCCGAGTCTACCGGACACCCCGAAGCCAGACCTGGAGAAGTGGCAGAACCGCAAGACGCATTGAGAGGCTATGGGCTCTACTCGTTTTAAGTCGCGCCCGTGTTTCTTCGTAACGGTTCGATAGCGCCTGATTGGCGAAGGTCAGCCCGAACCTTCCTTACACCCGGAAACGATTTGCCGAGCTGATTGGCCTTCTTCGTGACCGCAGAGCTGCGCCGCCCCAGCGCTGCGGACGCGCGGAGTAGCGTGGCGCCCGATGCTTCAAGCCTAAGAAGATGAGCCACGTCTTCAGCTGTCCAGAGTTTCGTTATAGTCATGATCAACGTGCCCCGTGCTGACTGAGGCGCTCAATCAACGCATCTATTCGTTGGGCTCTGTCGCGGCTTTCGAGCCGTTTATTGCGGCGACAGGCAAGGTTGGAAAGCAAATCCGTTGCAACAGCTTCGAATTCCGCATGGGTCTCAAGCTGAATGGGTTCACCAAATAGCAAGTGCGAAGTCATCGCACGCTCCTTTCCATGAGAGGAAGGCGGGAGCGCAATAGGCGATCTCATCACCGATAGAGGCCAAGGGCCGGGCGGTGATATTCGGAAAGTGCGCCCAACTAGGCGCAATAGCCAGCGCTTTATTACGCTCACCAATCAGTTCATCGACCTTGGCGTACATGCGCTCCAGCAACGCAGCGGCAGAGGCGATATTGATGCCAGCTTTCTGGAGGTCAAGAATGTCTCTTTGCTGCCGCTTGATCTGCACGCGCATGCGCACAATCTCGGCCCTGATGTGGTCGAGTCCCATGGTCCAATTCCCTGATGATACGCCATAGGAACGAAACGCGAACACAGAGTCAATCAGGAACTTGCTTTGAGTTTGCGAAACTTTGGCTGAAGCGCAACGTTGATCACAATGCCCAAGCGCAAGCCGACATCGCCCATGGAAGTACAGCCGAGCGGTCGGAATCTCGGCACGCAATTGATGCCAGCTATGCCGACACCAGGCGCGCCGAGGAACGGCCCATACCATCCGGCGCCGGGAACGGCGGAAGATGAAAGACAGGCCGTTCTAGCGGAAGCATCCCGCAGGAAATCGTTGAAAAAGCAGCGGGCGCAGCAGGAACGCTAACGACTACGCTCAGCGTCATGCTCGCGGAGAAAAGTCAGCCCGTGGACTGTCAGACGGTGCCGGTCTGTCTCACCCTCAGCATAAAGCTCATCGAGATGTTTGGTAAGCTCAGCACGAACACCTAACGCTTCAGCACGATCCGAAAGGGCGCCATAGATGTCCATGGCTCGGTCTGCAGCTCCGATAATCATAGGTGGCCTTTGTGATGGCCAACGCCACCTGTTGCCAACGCGATTGACGCTGGTTACCGGAGACAAAGCGCGCCGCCTCCTATCGTTCCGGCGGCGCCGGTTTGTGCATTGAATTGGCGTTGAGCCAGTCCTCGTTATCAGCGGCAGATATCCAGTAATGCGCCATTTGAAGTAACCGCAGGCTCTCTTGTGGGTCTACTTCAATCTCCGCTTTTTTCGCGAAGTCCGATGCCTTCAGCCGGAATGATGTACCCTGGCGCATTTTTGCTCACTCCCTTGGATGAGCATAATCACGAGCTGCATCAAAGGTTTCTTGGTTTACGAACTAGCTTAAGACGCCCCGCTCCAACGAAACCGCGCACCTTACTCTGCTGCAACGGCCATCCAGTGGTGCACGCGGTGGCTCTGCAGCCACCAGCACAGGGAATGCCGCGACTGCCAAAGCCGACCGCGAGCTTGATCGCAAGATAAACAGCATCTGTAAGGCTGCTGAGACGCCTTCAGGCTGGCACCGCATCAATATCCCGATTTGGGAACCGATGTTGACGCATCGCCTCGATAAAAGAGGCGATGTTTCCATCCTTAACCACGCCCACGCTTTCATCAGCCTCTGGCAAATGGGCTGCTTCCAAAACAACCCTACCGTCAGTGAAGAATGCCAAAGGCTTGCCGTGCCTGAACGCTTCGTTCACAAAATGAATGGCTAGGCCAGAGACCGCAAGCGCCGCAGCTGATTTGCCACCCAAGACGATGACGCCGTCGTAGATCACGGAAGGTGCGTTCGGCGCTGCGCGATTGACCTTCTGCTGTTTTCCATTGGAGTCAGGCACCGTCCCGGCATGAGCGGCGACGAGTTCGGGGACCGTTTCTTCGGCTGCCAAGGCAGCGAGGATGGACTTGAACTGCGCCGCGTCCATGCCGTCACCGCCGAGGATGGCGATCCGGCGGCCCTTGATGCTGTCGCAAGGCCTGTCGAGGCTAAGTATCGGCGATACCAGATCCTTCGCGTCTTTGCGCAACGGACCCGATGGGCTCGGCGCAGAGGGTGTGGGGTTACGAGCCGTTCCCACGGGAGCGACTGCGATGCCAGTCTGCGCAGAGACAGCCTGGGCGAGCGGTTCGGCAATATTGACAAGGATCTCGTTCATGACGTGGTGTCGAACCTCCTCATTCTCAACCTGATTCAGTTCGAACGCGAAAGCCTCGGCGATGTGTGCCTTCTCCCAATCCGCCATGCTGTTCCAAAACATGGTCGCTTGACTGAAATGGTCGGAGAAACTGTCGCTGCGCTGGCGGATTTTTGCGCCATCGACTTTTTCTCCGTAGCTAACGAAGGCTTGAGCTCCATCCGGCGAATGCATCGGGCAGCCACCGCCAAGGCGGTTCGGAAAATACGATACCCGCCCCTTGTCAACGGTCGTTCGTGCCATAGCGTCGCGCTGGTTATTATGAACCGGACACAGTGGACGGTTGATCGGCAGTTCTGCGAAGTTCGGACCGACGCGACGCAGTTGCGTATCCGTGTAGGAGAACAGCCGCCCCTGCAGCAGCGGGTCATTGCTGAAATCGATGCCTGGCACGATGTGCCCGGTGTGGAACGCCACCTGCTCGGTTTCGGCGAAGTAATTGTCAGGGTTGCGATTGAGCGTCATTTTTCCGACCCGACGCACCGGCACCAATTCCTCCGGAATGATTTTGGTGGGGTCGAGAAGATCGAAATCAAACTTGAATTCGTCCTTTTCCGGAACGATCTGCAAGCCAAGCTCCCATTCGGGATAGTCGCCCCGCTCGATCGACTCGAAAAGATCGCGCCGGTGGAAATCGGCGTCCTTGCCGGAGATCTTCTGCGACTCATCCCAGACCAGCGAATGCACGCCCTTCACCGGCTTCCAGTGGAATTTCACAAAGCATGCCTTGCCCTTGGAGTTCACAAGCCGGAAGGTGTGGACGCCAAAACCCTCCATCATGGCGAGGCTGCGCGGCAGCGCGCGATCGCTCATGACCCACATCAGCATGTGAGCACTCTCGGGCGTCAGCGAAATGAAGTCCCAGAACGTGTCATGCGCCGACGCCGCTTGCGGGATTTCGTTATTCGGCTCCGGTTTGACCGCGTGGATCAGATCGGGAAATTTGATAGCGTCTTGAATAAAGAAGACCGGCATATTGTTGCCGACGATGTCCCAGACTCCCTCCTCGGTGTAGAGCTTAACCGCAAACCCGCGCACGTCCCGCGGTGTGTCGGCAGAGCCGCGTGAGCCAGCGACTGTCGAGAAGCGAACAAAGACAGGTGTCTTGCGCGAGGTGTCGTTCAAAACCCCTGCAGACGTAAAATCTGAAAGATCTTCATATAGTTCAAATACGCCATGCGCTGCGGCGCCGCGCGCATGCACGACGCGCTCTGGAATTCGCTCATGATCGAAATGGGTGATCTTTTCACGGAGATGGAAGTCTTCGAGCAACGTCGGTCCGCGCGGACCAGCCTTCAAGGAATTCTGGTCATCTAAGATGACGACGCCTTGGTTGCCCGTCATGGCGACGCCCGGCTCAACGGTGTCGCGCGAGAGGTCGGCACTTTTGCCATTGTCGATATCGCGCGAGCGATTGTCTGATCGGCTTGATGACTGACCCGACGAACGAGCCTTCGGGGGGCGTGCGGCGCCCTTTGCCTTTGCCGCGACCTTTTTGGTGGCCATGAACCGCTCTCCTGCTTGAAATGTTGAGGCATTCCAAACTGGATGGTATGCACAACGTTCCTACCGCCGTACCGAGAGTTTGACCGGGGACACACGGGACGACTGGCGGCCGATCTTCGGAAGTGCTGCACAAACGCGGCGAGAGATTTTCTTCTAGAATCGTGGGCTATGGCGGCCCGCGACGGCATGCCCACCGTACCCATCTACGTGTGAGGGCCGTCGAATGCCATTCATCGGTTCGTTTCATCCGCGCCGATCCAAGCTCTACTGTCGCGCCGTTCACTTCCGCGGAAAGAGTTTGTCCCGAATGTACCGGGACGTCGGCGTTAGTCGAAGCCGGTGCGGCTTCCGCCACTCCGCGCGATCGAGCTCCTTTCTGTCCCCAATGTCGAGACGGCCTGATACATTTTTCGCAGTAAAGATCGCATCACTCATTTTTCTGCCCGAGAAACGGTTCTTGCTCGTTGCCTCCTTCCAAAGTGTAACCCGCCCTGTTTTTAGCTTAGGCAGTTCCTCCTTGATCTCGCGCCGAAGGCATTCTTTATCTGTTTCGCCTGCCAGCTTGCGACCGCCTGGAAACATCCAGAGCCCATCCTTTCGTCGTTTGACTAGCAGCACTTTGCCCCGCTTCTCAGCAACTAACTTCGACGAGTTCGCCATCTATTTGTTTGTCCGTCCGCTCTTCCCAAATTACCGACCACAAGCGCACGCTTTGCTGCTCGCATGCCGGGAACCATTCTCGACCATAACGGTCTTAGATGCGGCTTAGTTGCCTAACCTTCGTCTCGCACCTTCGGTTGCCCACCAATTATGACCACCAAAGTCGCCTCATCGGCTCAGGACCCACCGGCATCTACACCTTGGCGGGACTGATTGGGCAAGGCCCGTCCCTGTCGATTACGGTTTTTGAAGCTGAAGCGGACGCGGGAAAAGGCACGCCATATCATCCGGACGCCAATGATCAGGTGATGCTTGCAAACATTGCGAGCGTCGAATTGCCCCCGATACGCGAAACGCTTGTCGCTTGGCTACGGCGACAAACCGACGAAGAGCTGGCGCGGTTGAACGTGGCGCGCCACAATATCAAAGAGCGAGAGTTTTATCCTCGGGTGGTCATCGGCGAATATTTGCAGTCCCAGTTCCTGCGATTGGTCGAAGAAGGTTCGGCCAACGGACATGCGATCCTGATCAGGCCCAACCACAGGATCGTAGACATACGCTTGCGGCCCGATGACATACAGGTGTCCGCAGCACTTCCAAACGGTGATCTCAAGGAGTATGCGTACGACCACGTCGTCATGGCGACTGGCCACAATTGGCCGGAAACGACCGAGGTGAAGCCGGGCTATTTCATATCGCCCTGGCCAGCTCCCGCTTTAAAGACCATTAAGCCCTGTTCTATTGGCATTTTAGGTACGTCATTAAGCGCCATCGACGCTTTAATGACGGTGGCGACCGCTCATGGAGCGTTCTATCTGGATCCTGCAGGGCAACTCCAGTACCGGGCAGCCGCACAGAGCGAAGCTTTCAGTGCCTCGCTGATGTCGCGCAAAGGCGTCCTTCCGGAAGCTGACTTTTACTGTGAATACCCGTACCGACCGCTGCAGGTATGTACGACGGAGGCGATCGACGCCGAAATCGAAATCGGGTCCAGAAATCTCCTGAATCGCGCTTTTGATTTGTTCAAGCAAGAGCTCGCAGCGGCAGATCCGGGGTACGCTCAAGCGATCGGCCTTTCGCTATTGACCGTTGAGACGTTCTCGAATGCCTACTTTGCTGCGCGCGAGGAGTCCGACCCATTCGTCTGGGCAGCCATGAACCTCGCCGAGGCCGAAGACAACAAGACCAAAGAACGGACGGTCGAATGGCGTTATGCCATCCTTCGCATGCATGAGGTCATCGCGCGCGTCGTACCGCTTCTCGACGAGGCAGACCTAAGGCGCTTTCACAAACACCTCAAAACCATGTTCGTCGATGACTATGCCACCGTCCCTCATCAATCGATACAGCGTGTTCTGGCTCTCAGGCGCGCGGGCAAGCTCGACGTTCTGAAGCTCGGGACTGCGTACAAGCTCCACACTGATGGTTTGGATCGCGGCGCAGTTCTTGAGTTCGGTGGTGAGCGAAAGGTGTTCGGTGCATTTATCGATGCGACAGGTCAGTCGGCTATGTCGGCACGGGACCTTCCCTTTCCGAGCCTTGTCGAGCAAGGCGTCGTGAGTCCGGCGACTACGACATTAGGTAACTTGATCATTGGCGAGGAAGACGCGAGTTTTGCCAGGACCGGAGGTCTCGATCTCGACCGATCATTCCGCCCGATCTTTGAAGAGAATCTTTGCAACAAACTCTACTGTGCGGCGATCAGCTTCCTGTTACACAAACTGCCATTCGTACAAGGACTGACGAGCGCCAAGGAATTGGGCGATATCGTTTCTACCGCAATACTCGATAAGCGCCCAGCGACTGTGGCCGGGACCAACACTCTGGAAAGCGCTTAGGCGATATCCCGAATAGTCAGTTGATCCCCCACCTGAATAATGCCTTCCAGGGCGACTGAACAATAGACACCGAAGTGTCGCTTGTTGTGCCGCAGTATGCTTCGGAGGATGTCCGGGTCTTCATCGAGCCCCGGCTGCGCGATGAATGTTACTCCGCAACGTTTCGTTTTCTCCTCAACGCGAAGTTCGGTCGTGCCCACCCGAATGGTGTGTCCAACCCAAGCGTCTTCCGGAAAGCCCGTGCTGTCGGTGGTCTCAACAAGTATGGTCGGGCGAAAGCGGCGAACATCGATTTCGTTTAACGACCTGATTTCAGCGAGACGGCGCAGCGAACCGGTCGTGAGGATATGGACCGGAAAATGATGATGGCGGTGTGCCGCGGTTGGAAAAATGCGGTCCGGTGAGCCGTCATCCAATTTCCCGATCGCGACGGAAAACCCGAAGTAGCCCGATAAATGTTCGTTGATGCCTGTATCGGCAACCGACATCGTTGCTCCATCGGGAAATGCCACGACAGGCAGGTCACCCTCAAAAGTTAGGGCGGTTAGTTGGAGCGCGGAACGCCAACGCGCGTCTCTTTCCGGAACGGCAGGCATGCCAGTCTCACCGTCTAACAGAACGAAATTGCGGTCTCCGGTGATACCCGACGCCTCGACAGCCAGGGACCTCACGGGCTCACCGCCAACTGAACTGACTGGGTATTGCCACAACTCGACGATTTTCCCGGCAAAATGCAAACTACGCTCGCAGATCTATGAGTTGCTGGGCACAAGGATGCGTCCGGCGGGAACGCATGGATCGAACGATTAAAATCTCCGCGAGTTCCCGTCTCACGGGCACCTAATCGAGCAAGTGGCCCGTTCGATCTGCGCCAGGTTGAGGCATACAAGCGCGAAGAACGCATCACGCTCCGCATTTCAAACGAATGTCCGCTCTGCGCCAAGAGCGGCCAAATTCGCTGAATTACCTTTGATCTTACGATTATGTCTTGATCTGAGCACGAAGAATGCGGCGACAGCGAAAGGGCAGCCGAGCGAGATCCACGAGACGGCGTCCCAAATGCCATCGCTAATCTAGGCCGACTCTATGACCGGTAGCGCGCCAGGGCTCGACATCTTCACCGAAAGCTACGTCGTGCGCGACGCAAGGTGCTGGCAGATCACTGACGCCGGCCGGCAAGCCCTGCAACGAATGGACAGAGCGCCCCATCAGAGCCCGTCACGGAGCAAGTCGTCCTGCGCTCAATGCGAAGCCTGCTATCGCCATCGTGGCAACCGGAATGCTCCCCGCTGCAAACCTTCGCAAAGTTGATCCATATCGCCGATCGACGACGTCTTCCGCGCCGCGCTGTATAGCCCGCGCCCTCAGGCAAACGAGTGGTCAGAGCCTTCGCGGTTCACTCGGCGGCGGAGTTGCTACGTCTGCAGCGGGACCGAAGCGGCCGGGCATCTATTCCGAGGCACGACTACGCCAGCGAAATGCCGCAGGGATGGCGGGCCTATACCTACATCGCGCTGGAAACATCTTGAAACCCACGCGGCGCACATTCGTAATACGGAGGGTGGCGTAAAAGAGGTCTAAATGCCCGCATGGCCAGATGCTTGTTGTGACGACACGGTGAACCTGTCATGCAATTACGGAACAGCATCGTGTCCAATGTCTATTTATGACGGCAGATGTTTAGAGTATGTGCGGACGATCCTGCGAGGGAAAATGGACGCACAGCACAAACCCACAGCCCAGTCTTGGCGCTATCGGAAGCGGGCGGCGGAACTAGCTCGCGTATCTGATGAGACAATTGATATCCAGGAGCAGACAGAGCTTGTGAAGCAAGCGCTGCAGTGGATCGCTTTGGCCGAAAACGACGAGTTCATGGCCATGCATCGTCCGCGGGCAAACGATAATTGAAGCCCGACGCGCCAGGGCATTCTGGAGGGACGGCGCGCCGGGACCGCCAGCATGAGTTGGGCGACACACCGGCGAGTTATTTGACCACGCTAAGCCGCCCAAAGCCAGCCTAGCCGTTCCGCGACTGTCGGAAGATAAGCGGAAAAGCTCTGACGGTCTATTTTCGCATAGAGACCACATTGCTGTTCCGGCGTTCGCTGGTAATGTCTACCAGAGATCCCATCATCCTAACTGGCCGACCGCTTGCATCGGCGGAACAAAGGCCGCTAAGCCCACGAAGCCGATTGTTCGCGATGACACGGAAGTCAAGGGCAAACGTTTCGCCGGGAGCAGTGGAGCGCTTGAGCTCTTCTAGAAACTGCGGGACATCCTCTTGGTGCACAGACTTGATGTAGTCTTCTACGGGTAGCCCAAGAGCGGCGTTGTCTGGCGTCATCCCGAAGAACTCTGCTGTGATAGGATTTGCGTGATCGAGATTGTTTGTGATGTCCCAGTCCCAAATACCAATCCGGCTCTCATGTTGGGTGTCGGCTTGAAGGTCGTGGAAATATGCATCGCTGGCCGCCAGCTTTAGCCACATGGAAAGGGACTGCAGTCCCTTTGCTCTAGCTAAAAGCTCAAGCCTCTCGCAAATTGAACCGACCTTGAGCTGTCCCGCCATATGATCCCCTCCATGGAAAGCCGAGGGGAAGCGTAAAGCGGTTATAGAACTCAGTCCAGATGAGAGATTGCTCAGCGCAGTCACTACGGGGCGATTCCGCCAGGATCCGATCGGTTCAAATGCTCAATGACACGTTCGCAGCGCGGACATTCGAACGTGCGGACCTCAAATCCAGCAGGCCGCGGAGATATCCGTAGCAGATTCATTCGTGTGCTACATTTCAAGCACTGTGGTGCGTGGATCAGCATGGTCGCTCAGCCTCGTTCGACCTTATCGGTAAACTAGCCGAACGTTGCCAGAAACCATCCAACGATTGCCAGCGGGGGTGCGCCTGCAACTGTAACTGACAGCAGCGGCGGGGCTGCGAGTCTTGGGAGCTCTTCAGGGTTTCAGTTGTGCCCCACGCCCCAGCGGCTGGGACGCGTTGTGGCAAGGCAATTAGCCCCGGGCAGAGAACGCTGCCTCTGGATCAAGCGCGCGGATCTTGGCTTTCAATTGCCGCGTCCCGGCAAATTGCAGCCCGTGCAGACGTGCCTTTTTAGTGACGCTGGCCATCCGGCGATTCAACGCCGCAGACGCGCGGGCAAGGGAAGCCCCTTGCGCCGCTAATTCCTCAGTCGAGTGATGTCAGCGTCGGTCCAGCTTCTGTTGGTGATGTGCGCCATCATTCAGGCCCTTTTTAGCATTTTGATTTTCCGGTCCAGATCCAAAGTTCGACGTCGTGCCCGTCGACGAGCTTCTCGGCGATCCTAATGACGCGCTTGTCGTCTTCGGCTTCGATGATCTCGGAAGCGGTGAAGTGGCCGTCGTGCCCGACGGTATAGCTCTGTACTTGGGCATGGCGTGCTCCTGTGTTTACGACGGGAGCGAACGCACTCTCAGCCACCGATAGATGCCAAAGGCCGGGCGGTGATAAGGCACAGTATCCTTGCGCTAAAGGCCATTTCCATAACCCATATTAGAAATAGGCAAATAGGCACGCAGAGCCCTACAGGGTTATTGACCGGTCCCCTCGTCCATCTCGATCTCTTTGGCCCGCTGCTCATATTCGGCAGCCGCTTCCGTCAAACGAGACTTTGTCTCCGGGTCATGGACGCCACCAGCAAGCCTCTTGGCCCGATCGGCCAATTGGCGAAGCCTGACAGGGTCTGTTTCCACTTCATGGGCCACCAGCGACACTTCCGGCAATCGCCATAGCGAGGGAATCGAGGTCGATAACGCCGTCCACGCGGAAACCCTTGGTCGTGTCGATCGACAAATCCGCCGGTTTGTCGGCAGCTTGCCGTTCCAGCTCAACCTTGATGGCCTCGACGATCTGCTCTTCAAGCATTGCGCTCTCCGCTAAACAGTGGCTTTGCGTCCCGTGCGGGCGTTCAGCGGTCCCTGGCGGTCGCGCAGCAGGCCCTCAGGAATATCCACGTGTCCTTCAGCGTTAGGATGCGCGGCATGGTCGGTCGGCTGCTGTTTAACGGGAGTTACCGCGTCGTACGCGCCGCTGCGGGTGTCGCGGCCGTCGGTGTGCATGTCGTTCGCCATGGAAGTCTCCTTTGGGAGCCCAATGGGCAACCACTGCCGTCGTTCCAAGACGAGATCGCATTGGCTTGAGGAAACTAGGTAGGCACCAGCAATTTAGTCTGCGCACCGGCGATCCGGCGAGACCGTTGGCGCGGGGCCGGTCCCGCTCTTTCCAGCCCCCAGCTAAAGGGCGAGGCCTAAGCCCGGCAGCCATGCCAAGCCGGCTCACTCAGATCGGAAAACCCATGCCACAAAAAGAAGATGGACGGATCGTCGAGACCGCGACTGCAGCCCGCCAAGGCGAGCGAGGACCTTCAGTCTTAACGCTTTTGGTCGTAAGCGTAGCTCTCGCGCTCGCAGCAATGGCCGTGGTTTGGTTCGTTTTCTTCCGGACGTAGCGGGCATCAAGCTTGGCGCGACGTGAATTTGGAGGCCGAGCCTCGCTCGCTCCTCATACTCGGCCGCTGCTGCCATGAACCTCTCGCGAGCACCACAATCGAAGGCAGTGGCGGCCAACTCACGCGCGATCTGCGCAAGCTTCTTCAATTCTGCTAAGTTTTCCATCAGCCCCTCCCATAAGAAAAGGCCCCGGTATTCGACCGAGGCCTTGCATCGTCAGGGGTACATCCGCCCTGAGCGCCGGACAATGCACTCAACCTGCCTATAGTTCCGTAATCACTGAGCCAATCGTCCGCCTCCCGCAGCGCGGCGTTAGTGCTCGCACGCTCACCAGCAGGATGCCGATCTCAACGGCTTTCTTTTAAAGGATCTGGCGGATCGCTTGAGTGCCGCGGCCGCACGCGTAACGGTCACGCCGCCGTGTCCCAATTCCCGCACGCGATCAATTTCTTCGGGCTGCCACGGGAGCGTAAATAACCGTCGCGCCATGATCAGCGTTCTGGACGAATAAGTTCGCTGTTCAGCCAGCCTTCGGCCTGCTTTGCCGGTGCAGATCGATGAACGGGCACTTCGGGACTCCTAGGGTGTACCGCACCGCCTTCTCGGGCAGGCCACAGCGGGGCCGATGGCTTGCAGCTCCACATCGAAGGTAAGGTGGGGTCTGGGTTTGGGCCATCGATCGCGTAACGTGAATGCGGAAATTATACGGTGAGAGTTTCCTGAATTAAGATCGCAGCGATTGCACCAACTGCCGAGTTGTTGCCACATGCGGTCGAACTTGTGCGACATCTTTCCATCAGAGGAACGACACCATGCGCGCCGCGATCTCCGATCTCCGACGTCGAGCGGACCAAGCCCGCCGGCTGGCTATCGCCTCGACCTCGAACGATACGCGAGATCATCTTTTGACAGCAGCTCGCAACTACGAACGGCAGGCAGCCGATCTCGAAAAAGCCCTCACTGAAGATCCGCGGTCCTTCTGCTAGGTTTGACATTCATAACCGGGATTATTGGAAGTCAGGAGCGCCTGCCGGTCTTCCCATTTGACAGCGACCGCCTATATGCTGGTTATCATCAACAATGAAAGGAGGTGGTCCAGTGTCTCATGCTAAGCGCTGTCACCTCGCTGGCGCCGACCGGTAAGTAACCCCGTACGGCCGGCCTTGCGCCTGGTTCAGCGAGTCTACGGGAAGGGGCTGCGTGATCGCGGCCCCTTTTCTGTTCTCTTGCATAGAACCTCTGCGGCAGCTCGCCGAAGCCCCATCAAACGCCAACGTCCTCTGTTGGACCATCAGGATTGTGCCTAAACCTCGCCCGAGCGGTGGAGAACTAATCCCACGGCGTCCCTTCTCAGCATCGCAACAGAGGCAGGCTGCGATAACATCAGGGCATGTGAGGAGCCAGGCAGTTCGACCGTGCACTCCGAACAAGCTGTGTCGGCCATAGCCCCGTCCGTCCCCCGGCGGGCTTTCGCTTGTCTTGGACGCTATATGGTCGATCGGTTCGACACACGGTAACGCATCCTAGAACGCGAACCGAACGATACGCTTTCTAGAACGCAGGCACCGTGCCGTCCGGATGCGCGATCGGAAGATTCAGGACGAATCGCGCACCACTTCGCTGAGCGGTATCAACCGCGATCGTTCCGCCGAGCGTGGATACGACGACGTTGAAGGCGACATGCAGACCGAGACCTGCATTGCCCCGTTCGCGGCGGGTTGTGAAGAAAGGATCGAAGACCCGGGCGGCGATGTCGGCCGCAATGCCCACACCTGTGTCCCAGCACGCGATCTCGATACGCCCGTCCTTGGGCCGGGTAACGGTCATGTTCAATACACCGCTTTTCGCGTCGGGATAGGCATGGGCCGCAGCGTTGAACGCGAGGATGCTCAAGACCTGTCCCAAGGCGCCGGGATAACCATCGATTTGGATGTCGGGAGGGCATTCGACTTCGACCGTTACGCCTTGGCGGCGTAGAAGAGGCCGAATCTTCATTTCCAGTTCGGCAAGCCAAGTGCTCAGCTCGAAGCGTCGACGCTCGGCGGAAGTCTGATCGACCGCGACCTGCTTGAAGCTATGGACCATCTCAGACGCGCGATTGAGATTGTCCCACGTGAGCCGAATGCCTTCCTCGATGCGGTCGATCCCCTTCGTCAGATCGGAGCGGCGTACCGGACCGCCGGTCAGGACCTTCCGCAATTCCGCGATATCGCCGCGCATAGCCGTCGATGTGGTGACAGCGAGACCGAGCGGGGTGCTGACTTCGTGGCCGACCCCGGCAACGAGCTGGCCAAGCGAGGCCAGCTTCTCCGCCTGTACGAGCTGAGCCTGCGTCGCTCGGAGCTCCCTCAGCGAATCTTCCGACCGTTCCTTCTCTGCCTGCAATGCTTCGGAGGTCTGGAACTGGCGCCGCGCCCTGAACTCGCGCGCGCCAACGGCGTACAACGATAGCGCGTAGGAGTTGCCTATCAGGAAGTGGTTGATGAAGCTCAGGCCCGGAGACATATCAGGTGCGAAATGTTCTGCCACTGCGAACGCGATCCAGCTGCTTATGCAGAACACGGACAACGATCCGACACGCAATGGCAGCATCGTAGAGACGAACAGAATGATGATGATCATGCCGGCCGACGCGAACGTGAAGCCGGACGGCAGGACGAGATAGACCGTCGGCAGGATGCAGCCGGGCACCACGCAGTACAGGAGATAGATAGGTTCTGCCCACCTCCGGGCCGGCGTCGATAGAAGCAGTGTCATTGGCAGCAGGAACAGGATCGCCGTGCCGCCGCGGATCGCGAGGGTGGTTGGCACCACTTCCGGATACAGCACCCAGTCCCAGAATGTGTAGCCGGCGTAGGTGAACGCCCCGAGGACCATCGCAATCTGGGTCCAGCCCACATTGCCCACGATGTACTCACTTACGAACCGCCGTTCCTCGGCGGAATCCTCGAACCGCAGCCCGAACGATTTAAATAGGCGGTCAATCATTGAATGTTTTGGAAAACGACTGCGCAATACCGGCGTTTTGGCACGGCGCAGCCTCCTTGAAAAGAGCGCTCCTGACGCCCAAGCTCGGCGACCAAGATAGCTACTCCGTGCCTCTCCTGCCATCGTCCTACGGTGCTACGGAAGAGCCTGACGGTCCTGTGCTACCGGTCATCGCGCCGTCTCAGGGCACCTAGCGAAGTCGGTGACGCGATCTGGCGTCTGCTCGATCGGAACCACCGGCTATGACCTGCTCTAGGCCGCCCGCACCGCCGACAAAAATTGATTGACCTGGTCGGTAAGATCCCTGGACTGCCGCGACAGGTCTTCCGCGGCGTTCAAAACGTGGCCCACCGCCGCGCCGGAATCGTCCACTGCCCGACGAACGCCTTCGATATTCGTGCTCACCTCCCGGGTGCCTCGGGCAGCATCCTGGACGCTGCGGGAAATCTACATCGTCGCGGACCCCTGCTCCTCGATCGCTGCCGCGATCGCCGCGCTGATTTGATCTATCTCGCCGATCACGTCGGCGACGTCCCGGATGGCCGAGACCGTCTGATTGCTGGCCGACTGGATCGACGTCACCTGCTCCGCGATCTCCGTCGTCGCCTTCGCCGTCTGCTCCGTCAGCGACTTCACCTCCGATGCGACGACCGCGAAGCCCCTACCCGCTTCGCCTGCACGGGCCGCCTCGATGGTGGCGTTCAACGCCAAAAGGTTTGTCTGCGCCGCGATGCTGTGGATCAGCGTCACCACGTCGCCGATCCGTTTCGCGCCATCGGCGAGGGACAGCGCCGTTTCGCCGGTCCGGCGGGCATTCTCGACCGCGCGTGCCGCGATGTCCGCCGACTGAGCAACCTGGCGCCCGATCTCGGTGATCGACGACGACAGGCGCTCGCGACCGACTGGACGTTGCCCGACGTCTGATCGGAGGCGCCGGCGACAACCACGGCCTGATCGCCCGCGGTCTTCGCGGTCGCCTCCATGGATCGGGCGGTATCCTCCATGGCGTATGAGGCTCGCGACAAGCCGCCCACGAGCTCTTGGACCGCGCCCTCAAACGTCAAAGTGAGGTCCTCCAACGCCTTGGCCCGCGCTTGCTTGGTCTCGCCATCGGCCGCCTTGTCGGCTGCCAGCCTTGCGGCGTCCATCATGCTTTTCTTGAAGACCTCGACTGCCGCCGCCATGGCCCCGATCTCGTCCTTTCGACCGACGCTCGGGATGTCGCCGGCGAAATCGCCACCGGCCAGTCGGGACATGCGCGCGGTGAGGTCCACGATGGGCCTGCAGATGCGTCGCCGCACCATCACGACGACGGCGACATCCGCCGCGGCAAGAATCGCGAGACCACAAAGGGCCAGCATTAGGCCGAAGCCGGCAGACGAGCGCGCCTCTTCAAGCACCTGCTCCGCATTCGCGTAGAAAGCATCCCGGACGTCGATGATCGCGCCGAGGCCTCTCTGGGACTCGGCATAATACGTGTCGACGTCGTGCTCGAACTTGCCCGTCGCCGCGCCGTCCTTCACCATCTTCAGTTCCTTGCCGAACCGATCGACGTAGGCCGCATTCATCTTCTCGAGGGCGGCGGACACGTTGGCCGGCGTCGTCGCGACACCGCGCAGCGCCTGCAGAGACGCCAGTATCTGATCCGAACGGCCCTGGACCCGGCTGAGCTCCATCCGCTCCGCATCCGTCGCCGGCCGCCCGGACCCGACGACGTTCTTATGCAGGCTCGCGTTCAGACCGCCGACGTCTCGTAGCGTCCAGGAGATGTTCGCCAGACTGGCCTGGCGGTAAGCATCGCCGTCAAGCTTTGCGATCCTACGGACCTGCTCGTCGAGTAGGGAGGTGACAGCGTTGTTGAACACGGCGTTGTCCGCCACGATCTTGCGGCCGGCATCCTTGCGGGCGTCGGCCGGGCCGTCCATCGCCTTGTCTACGGCCTCCCGCAACGTCACGAATTTGGCGTTCAAGGCGTCGATCTCTGTCGCGATACGCGCGCCGTCAACGAACGGACCCGGAAGCCCCTTACGAAGTTCCAGCATCTTGGCGCGCGCGCCGTCCGTCTGCTTGCGGTATCTCGATCAGATCCGCTTTCGCTTTCGGATCGATGGTCGACGGCCCGTATAGAAGATTAGTGGCAAAGCCACGCTCAGAATTCAGGTAACGTGGAATGTCGCCGACGGCACGAACGATCGCCAGGCGCCCTTCCGCTTCGTGCACCCGGTCGAGAGTGGCGTACTTCGTGCCGGCGACGTAGAGGGCAACGCTTCCCCCGACTACCGAGAGCGACACGACGGCGACCGTCAACAACGTGCTAATCTTCATTTTTGAGCGAATGCCTTGTTGGTTAATGCCCTGCGAACGTAGGGCGCTCCCCTTAATCCGAGGTTTAGCTTCTGTACGTGTTTACGATTTAATTAGCTGTTCACCAGCGTGGACGGTCTCGACGATAGAGCGTTGCCGGTTCGTGGGCGTGAATCGCTTCTGCAAGTTTCGCGTCATAAGCTTCTGCCGACCGCAACATTGCGTTCGAAAGACAGATGATCAGACGTTCAGAAGAGTGCGACGCCCTCAGCCAAGAAGGCATCAGGAAGCGCCTGTGCTTTGGCTGGCCGTGGCAGAAATTAGGTTGTTCGCGACGATCACCTGCGTGACGCTTTCACTCATTGTCTATTCTCGCGATCGTTGCGCGCCTCGATCGGGACGATGCCGAATGGGATGGACCTCGCGAAAAAGCGAAAGGCCACGACTGCAGATGCTGTCACTCGACGTTTTGGAGCGTCCCATGCGCGCATGTGTAATTAACGATCGCGAAATTACGGGTAGGTACGTTGCTGCCGAGACATGTGAGGATTTTCGATGGGCATTAACGGTTGTCAGGGATGCCGGGATGACGTTCCGCTCCCGTTTGAGTTCAAGATGGCTTTTCAGCCGATCGTCGACGTCACCGAAAATCGGGTCTGGGGCTACGAAGCCCTGGTCCGCGGCGCCAATGGCGAGTCCGCACATTCCATCCTCAATCAAGTGACGGAAGAGAACCGATATCGGTTCGACCAAGCCGCCCGCGTGTTGGCGATCGAAACCGCCGGCCGACTTTTCGGCCGCGACGACGTCAAGCTTTCCATCAACTTCATGCCCAACGCTGTGTACGAGCCAAGTGCATGCATTCAAAAGTCGTTGGCGGCAGCTCAGCGCGCCGACTTTCCGCACAAGAATCTCATGTTCGAGTTCACTGAGAACGAGAAGATGACCGATATAGAGCATGTGAAGCGGATTGTCGCCGCCTACCGGAAACTTGGTTTCATCACGGCTCTCGATGACTTCGGGGCGGGTTATGCCGGTCTCGGCCTGCTTGCGCAGTTGCAACCTGACCTCATCAAAATCGATATGGAATTGCTGCGCGACATCCACCTGAGCAACGCCAAGCAGGCGATCGTTGCCGGCCTCGTTCACATCGCGAACGCGCTCGATATCGTCGTTCTTGCGGAAGGCGTGGAGAACGAGGCCGAACTGACCGTCCTGCGAGCTGCGGGGATCACCTTGTTTCAAGGCTATCATTTCGCCAAGCCCGGATTGATGTCGCTGCCGCACGTCGCAGGCATTGATGCGTCACTCGATCTGGCGGCGGGTTGATCTGCCGAAGACGACTTCAAGACGCTCCATACTTATCGGAGATTCCTGGGTTTCAGCCTCAGGTCGTCGATATGCAGGTCGGGGACGTAGATATCCCGCGTGCGAAGCCCTTTCGGTGGCAGCCCGCAAGTTCCTCGCGAAGCTCGCCTCCGACCATCGCAAGCCGAACTGGCAGTACGTTGTTCCTCCAGACGGGACCGGCATTCGTTGAAGACCTCCCCGTTGGTAAATTCCATGTCATCGGCCCGGCGACGGCTACTCGGTTCAATGCGCTCGGCATCCGCACCGGCCTCGATATCCGCAACCAGACACAGACGTTTCTTGAGGCGCACTTCGGAAAGGCCGGGACCTACTACTACTGGAGCTCGCGCGGCATCGACGAGCGGCCGGTCCGTGCCAACCGGATCTGGAAGTCGGTCGGCGCCGAGAACACTTTTTCCGACGACCTCATGGACTTCGACGCCTTGGTCGCTGAGCTTCGCTGTTGGTCGATAAGGTCTGGCGCCACTGCCGCGGACGGACGGTGACCCTGAAAGTCAAGTTCGCCGACTTCGAGATCATGTCGCGAAGCCGATCGGTCCCATCACTCCTCGAAAGCCGCAACAACCTCGCGACCCTAGCTGTCAACCTACTCGACGCTACGATGCCGCTGCCGAAGGCGGTCCGACTCCTCGGTGTATTGCTGTCGTCGCTCCGGCAGGAGATCGACGGGCCGCCGCAACTCGATCTGCCCATCTGAGTTGTCGATGCGCTCTCGACGAGATGTGCTCTCGGATGTCCAGCCACACTCAAGGACCTCTACATGACGCAAGATTGGCAACCCATCAGGACTGCACCGAAAAATGACGAGCGGATTATCGTCGCTGGCGGGACCTGGATACGCGGCAACAAGCAGCAGCTGCCCCAATCATTTCCCTGCCTGGTGGTGTGGGATGAGACCGAATGGCTGATCTGCGACAACGAAGGTCCCCGCGCATTGATCCGCGGTCCGAAGGTCTGGATGGCCATACCACCCGTAGAGGCGCCCGCCTCGGACGCACCTTAGAGACACCATGCTCCGTTGAAGGGCAGGAAGGAGCACGGTAACCGGGAAACAATCCGAGGCAGGCCGACGCGAAGCTAGGACCGAAACGTCTCAGATCCGGACCGGAAGTTGCCGAGCGAAACATCCTGAGGTGCTCTTTGGATCCGCCGCGCATTTGAACATGGAACAGGTGTGTCCTCGGCCGGTTGCTCCGTCGAGATGTGGAGACAGGCCCGCAGCGCCAAGAGCGACCAAGGAGAGACGGCCATGAACGCGAAAGACACCGTGATTGGAACGACCAAGCGTCTGGTCGCGGAGATCGTGGGTGATGGCGCCCTTGCTGACGAAGGCTCGCGCCAGGCGAACGGCAACGCGCCGGTTCTCCCTTCAGGCTACCGCTCGGTAGAATTAGGACGCCCATCGGGCGTCGATACGAGCGTCTCGAATGCAGCCGCGACGACGGAGCACGACGGCTTCGCGTTACTGCTGGGGCGCGCGGCCCTGAGCGAATGGCCGGACCTTCCCCGCGACGCGCAGGAGCGGCTGTTCGCCGCCGCCGTAGACGCTGGCCTCATCGCGAACTCCCTCGCGGTGTTCCTGCACGATCGTCATCCGAAGACGGCTCACCCGCCGCACCCCACGCAGATCGCCTGAGCACATGGCGCCTACTTTGCGGAGTATGCACCCATGCCGGCCCGGCCTGACAACCGGTAGCCAGCGCGACTTAGCGACGCCGGAGGTACGAGATGCCGTAGTCGAGTGTTCCCGCAAGACGGACGTCGACAACCGCAATCTCTATCCACCAACGGATCTCCACCTATGCAATCAGAGTGTGGCTACAGACTTGCAACCTATATTTTACGGCAGGTAGCAAGGTGATCGACTGGACCGCCGTTTTCGTCCCGCAGAGTTCGATCGCCGAGGTCATCCTCCGCGGCACGTTGATCTACTTCCTATTGTTCTTCGTGCTCCGGTTCTTTCTCAATCGTCAGGCGGGAGCCGTCGGGATCCCCGACCTTCTCGTCGTCGTTCTCATCGTGGAATCGACAACCGATGCGTTGGGGCGCAATGAAACCGTCACGGAGGCGGCAATTTTGATCTCCACCGTGATGTGCTGGAGCTATGGATTGCAATGGATCGCGTTTCGTTTCCCGCGACTTCAGTTCATGATCTCGTCACCGCAGGTGAAACTAATCGAAAACGGCAAGATGCTCCGCCGGAACATGCGCAAAGAGCTTGTGACCGAAGAGGAGCTTCAGGCCCTGTTGAGGACGCAGGGCGTAGATGAGCTGAAAAAAGTCAAATTGGCTTGTCTGGAAAGCAGCGGCGACATCAGCGTCGTCACATTCGACCAGAAAAATGGCGCAGGTGGTCATACCAATCGGGCACGCAACGCGACCTGACTGGCACCATCTGTAGCGAGCCCTAACGGTCCGAAATGAACCGGAGGAAACGTGTTCAACGTCAATTCCATTGCAGTCCTGGTCACCCTGCTTGTCATCTGCTTCGCAGCAGCCGCGCTCGGAGCCAAAGTCACAACTCCTGAGATCCCGACCTGGTACGCGAGCCTTACCAAGCCACCATGGACGCCTCCGAGAATTGCGTTTCCGATCGTCTGGCCGGTTCTCTATCTTCTTATGGCGGTATCGGCCTGGCTGCTGTGGCTTGCGCCTCCCTCGCCGGCCAAGTCCGCCGCCTTGATCGGATTTGCCGCTCAGCTCCTTCTCAACGCGATCTGGTCGCCCGTATTCTTTGGAAGGCACAATCTACTTGGTGGTCTAGTCATCATCTCCCTGCTCCTTGTGACACTGACATTCACGATCGTCATGTCGTTCCAAGTGGATTGGAGGCCGGGCGCCTTGCTTGTGCCGTACATCGTCTGGATCTGCTTTGCGGCAGCGTTGAACTTTAGGATCTGGGTGTTGAACTGACATTTCGGCCACTGCCCTAGCTTGCGCCTGCTCTACCGAACTCAAGTGCACCGGCGCTGCGCCATGTCGTCACCGCTGTCGCCCGGATCTCCTTTGGAACTACTCGTCTGCGTTCGGGTTTAAGCGGCGCGACAATGATGGGAGGCCAAAATGGCAGATAAAGACCTCAACGATCTCTTCCTCGATACTCTCAAGGACATCTACTACGCCGAAAAGCAGATCTACAAAGCGCTGCCGAAAATGGCAAAGGCTTCATCCTCGGACCAGTTGCGAGCTGCCTTCGAAAAGCATCATGGCGAAACGGAAGTGCAGATCGAGCGGCTTGAACAGATCTTTGAAAGCCTCGGCAAGGCCGCTCGCGGCAAGAAGTGCGACGCCATCGAGGGCATTCTCGACGAAGGCAAGGAAATCATGGAGGAGTATGCCGATACGACGGCGCTCGATCCTGGCTTGCTGGCTGCTGCGCAAGCTGTCGAGCACTACGAGATATCACGCTACGGTACGCTGCGCACTTGGGCGCAGACCCTCGGTCTTAAGGACGCAGTCAAGCTTCTCGATCAGACGCTGGCGGAGGAAAAAAAGACCGACGACGCGCTTTCCAAACTGGCTCTGACCGCGGTGAATGCTGAAGCAGCCTGACCATCTGGACAACGCAACAGCGAGATGCGCCAAAAGTATCCGGTTTGTCTCGCTGATGGGTTCACGAAGAGTGGCACACCGCCGCCATCGAAATCGCTGTAAACCGAACCGCCGGTGCTGTGCTCAAGTTTCTGTAGCTGTTCGAAAGCTTCCTATTAACTCCCCAGCCAGCGCCGTTGATGCCACCATTGATGTGGCCGGACGAGTTGGTACCCTCGCCCCGAGCTCCTTGGTAAGGGAATTCACGCCCTTTCAGCCCCCGCGCGTCCGCTCCCTGCCGAGTCCGCTTCCCGTAAGGCCGTTTCCAGCCAGAACTACAGTTAAAAAATTTTTTGAAGCCACTTGAAACCTGCCGGGGGGCTTGGCTATTTTTGAAAACGCCAGGCGCCATTAGGGCTTGGCGCGAGGCGGGCGCCGGCAGCGTCCGACGTCCGTTCATACCCATCTTGCTCATTGGAGGATTTGGCTATGACCAATCATGACTTCGCCCCGCTGTGGCGTTCAAGCATCGGCTTCGATCGCCTCTTCGACCTCGTGAATTCCGCCCAGCGCGGCAACGAGGATGCTTTTCCCATGTACAATATCGAGCGCGTTGGTGATGATCGTTACCAGATCACGCTCGCTCTTGCCGGTTACACTACGGACAACGTGTCGGTGACTGCCGAGCATAACGTGCTGACGGTGGAAGGACGCCGGGAAGAGCAGAAACGCGACTTTCTTTACCAGGGCATCTCCGGCCGCGCTTTCAAGCGACAGTTCAATCTAGACGACCACGTGCAGGTGACCGGAGCCCACTTCGAGAACGGGCTGCTTCGGATCAGCCTGCTGCGCGAGGTGCCGGAAGCCAAGAAGCCGCGCAAGATCGAGATCGCGACATCGGCTCGGCCCAACGTCGAGCAGCTGACGTCCAAGGCGGCTTGATCAGTCGTCATTGCTGCTGTGGCGTACTCACGCCGCAGCGGCTCATTGAGCCTTATCGAAAGGAGTTAGGAGGCCAGCATGACATCATTTGTCAGCTCAGTGAACGAGATCCATGCAAACTCTCTACTCGCCAGCACGTTCACGCATCCCCGCGAAGTCCTGGCGAATCCCTTCCTCGACACCTTGCAGAAGCGGTGCATATTGGCGACCTGGGCATCCGACGCGTTCGCCGTCGAGGGTAAACCATGGCTTCGCCAGATTCCGGGATCAGCTACGCAGGTGAGGATAGGCGACATCATCAACGCGTTGAAGATGCTGGATGATGGCGACGGCACACCGCCCTGTCCAGCGCAATCGGCCATCCCCAGAACCCTCCGTAAGACCCGTGCGGTCGGGCAGACGGCGTGGGAGAAACGCCGTCGCTTAGCCGACGTCGCTATTTGAAAGTTGCTGGCAGCCGCCGCACGGCTGCCAGCGACTTCAACCAGCAGGTCTCGTCCACAAGATGGACCACCTCGGCATGCCCGCCACCGCCATTCCAACGGGCCCGTTTTTCCCATTTTAGCGGAACATGCCGCTCGACTGGACATTCTCGGTTGCCAACACGTGTTGGGATTTACCGAGGAACGCTCCCATGAACAAAACATTGCTCGCAGCGGCTGCCGCCCTATCGCTCGCGCTCAGCTCCGCTGTATCCGCCCAATCGGTCGGCGAGAAAACCGGTGTGAATTCCGTGCTCGGCGTGGCCCCCAGTACCGCCGACTTCGTAAAAGAGGCCGCGCTCAGCGACTTAACCGAAATCGCAACAGCGAAGATCGCGCAGGAGCGTGGCGATGCTGACGCGAAGGCCTTTGCCGCCCAGATGATCACCGACCACACCAAAACCTCAACCGAGCTAAAGGCGCTCGTAACCGGCGGCGTGAAGGCCGACATACCGGCGGCTCTTGACGATACCCACCAGAAGAAGGTCGACAAGCTCAAGGATGCCAAGAAGGATGACTTCACCGGCGACTATGCATCGATGCAGGTCAGCGCGCATAAGGATGCTGTGTCCCTCTTCGAGCGTTACGCCAAGGGCGGCGATGATGCGAAGCTGAAGGAGTGGGCAGGCAAGACTCTGCCCCACCTGCAGCATCACCTCGAGATGGCGCAGAACCTGAGCAAGAAGAAATAACGGTAATCTTGCTGGCGAGGCAGAACGCTCGCCTCGCCAGAATGTCTTCTTGCGACATGATCGTGCAAACAGCGCGGATCTAAGCCATCGGTGGCCAATTGCGCCTGAGACAGATCAGGCCACGATAGCATTATCCGACCCCGCTTGGATCCAGATTGGATGAATAGGAGGAGGCTTTATGGGACTGGCAGCTTACGATGTAGTCGCAAACGGATCGGAGTGGAGCATTTCCCACGACGGAAATCTCGAGGGCAAGTACGAAACAAAGGAAGCTGCCTTCGAATCCGCGGTGGCAGCGGCCTCGCTGGCCATCCGACAAGGTCATGAGGTCCGCGTGACTTCCCCCGGCAACGAAGCCGGCAACGGGACAGCCCTCGGCGGGAAAACCAACTAGGAAAACATGATGGGCCAAGAGTTACTTTATGGCATCGGAGCGATCCTGCTGCTGTGCGCCTTGATCTATGGCGTGAATCAGTATCATCGCCGTAACAAGGCGGCAGTGCGCGAGGGCGACAAGATCGTAGCGGAGAGATATCGACGCGACGAAACGTAATCGTAGTTGAGGCGACCCTTATATATTCGCCTTAACCCAACGAGCGCCTGCCAAGGGACATGCAGTGGAAATGCCGGTACATCGGAACCAGCCTCAAGACGCCAAACAGCGATGGCCGGTCAGGCTTTGGATAGTCCGCCACGGCGAAAGTTCCGGAAACGTCGCACGCGATGCGGCACATGCCGCCGGCCGTGCCGACATCGCGATTGATTCGCGCGACGTCGATGTGCCTCTCAGCAAACTTGGTGTGCGGCAAGCCGAGGCTTTGGGGCGCTGGTTCGCCGACCTGCCGGTTGAAGAGAGGCCTAGTGTCGTACTGAGTTCTCCTTATCTTCGGGCGCAACAGACGGCCGAGATCGTCATCCGGATGACCGAGTCCGACAATCGGATCCTGAAAATCTCTCATGATGAAAGACTTCGAGAAAAGGAATTCGGAATTCTGGATCGCCTAACGAGAACCGGCATCGAGCAACGCTACCCCGAAGAGGCCGCGCGGCGCGCGCTGATCGGGAAGTTCTACTATAGGCCACCTGCCGGCGAGAGCTGGGCCGATGTCGTCCTACGGCTTCGGAGCGTTCTCGACTCCGTCAATTTACACTACGCAGGGGAACGGGTGCTGATCGTAGCGCATCAGGTCGTCGTCCTCTGTCTGCGATACCTGCTGGAGACGATGGACGAGAAGACAATTCTCTCGATCGATGAGGAAGGCGACGTCGCTAACTGCTCGATTACCGAGTTCGCCCCGGGGATCGGCGGCGAAGAGTCGATGCGCTTAGTCAGATATAATTTTGTAGCGCCCCTAGAGCGCGAAGGAGCGCCTATTACCGATGAGCCCGACGACAACGGTGCCGCTCGATGAACTCCTGTCTTGAGCTTACCGAAGAGCATCTGCGCGCCAATCCGCTTCCGGTTCATGAGAACGGAGCCGGCAAGGAAGCCCGCGGCCGCGTGCTCATCATCTCAGGGAATGCGCGTGTTCCCGGGGCAGCGATCTTGGCAGGCGTATCTGCATTACGGGCCGGAGCTGGAATCCTGCAGATCGCAGCGAGCGCATCGGTCGCGCCTCATATCGGCGTGGCCTTGCCCGAGGCCATGGTGGTCGGTTTCACGGAGACACCGCAGGGCGAAATCAGCGCGTCCAATTCAGATGACATCTTGGCTCTTGCCGAGGGAGCCGATGCTATTGTGGTCGGTCCGGGCATGATGGAAGAGGACGCGGTGCGTCCGCTCGTCACCTCGCTGCTTGCGAAGAAGGGCAACTCGCGCATCGTTATGGACGCCGCCGCGCTGACTTGCTTGACCGCGTCCGAATTTTGCAATGGCGCTGGAACGTCCAGAGCGATCATCACACCGCACGCGGGCGAGATGGCCCGTTTTCTCGGCATCGAACGGGCCGCGGTCGAACAGGCTCCGCTTGAAGCCGCCAAGCAAGCAGCGGCTCTGTCGCGTTGTGTGGTCGTGATGAAAGGCGCGGACACATTCATCGTCGGAGAGGATATCTGGCGCGCCTCATTCGGTTCGATTGCCCTGGCGACATCCGGCTCAGGAGACGTCCTCGCAGGAATCCTCGGCGGCCTACTTGCTCGGGGCACTGAACGGACGACGCTTGCGGCGCTCTGGGCCGTGTATCTCCATGGTGAAGCGGGCAGACGACTAGGCCTCAAGCTTGGAAATGTCGGAGCACTCGCAAGAGAGTTGCCACATGAGATACCGGGCTTGATGGCAAGTTTTGAAGAGACTACTCCGTAAATCTGGCACCCCAAAGCCGGGGCCGCATCGCTGCGGCCATGCCGGGCGATCCGCCTCATGCAAGCGTGATCCACACCGGTGCGTGGTCGCTCGGATCTGCTTTGCCGCGAATCTTCCGATCGACGCCGGCTGCGGTGAGTCTACGGCCCAGCTTGGGACTCAGAAGAAGGTGATCAATGCGAAGGCCGGCATCTCGTTCGTAGCGGTTTCTCCAGTAAGACCAGAACGTATACATCGGCTCGCCAGGATGCTGCTCGCGCAGCGCGTCCATCCATCCCTTCTTGAGAAGCCTTGCGAACAGAGCCCGACCTTCGGGTTGAACCAGCGCGTCTTTGTCCCACGACTTCGTCGGGTAGATGTCGAAAGGTGTCGGGACCACGTTAAAGTCGCCGGCGATAACTGCCGGCGCCCCCGATTTCAGGATCTTGTTCGCATGCGCATTGAGCCGCTTGAGCCATGCCAGCTTGTAGTCGAACTTGGGTCCGGGCCGCGGATTTCCGTTGGGCGCATAGATGCAGGCAACGAGTACACCATCGACAGCGGCTTCGATGTAGCGGCTCTGGTCGTCCTTCGTATCGCCGGGAAGGCTCCGTCGCGTCACGACGATCTCGGACTTCCGAGCGAGGATCGCGACGCCATTCCACGTTTTCTGACCGACCCATTCCGCTGAATAGCCGGCTTTGCGCAGTGCCCCTTCCGGAAAGTCGGATTGCGAAGCCTTAAGCTCCTGCAGGCAGACGACGTCGGGCTTTGACGAATTCAGCCAAGCCAGCAGGTTAGGAAGCCGCTTGTTGACATTGTTGACATTGAAGGTTGCGATCTTCACGCGTTTTCTTTCGCTCGGCTCGCCTTAAGGCGATAGAATCACGATGCGTACGGCGTGTCCTCGACCAAGTGTCCGTTGGGTCAGAATCGCCGCCCTCCCACCAGACCGGACCTCACCCAGTACCTGCTTGGCTGCGCCCCGTTACGATGCAACGTAGCTTCCGCCTCTTCGTTGCCTGCCGCATCACTTCCGACGAAACCCAGATCGCTGATCTGCTTATTGATCTTCACGACCGTTGCACGTGAGGTGTTTTGCCACCGCCCCGAGACGATGCCGTTGTGGGGGGCCAAAGTCTAGACCCACCGGCCCTCAGGCGACACACTCGTACATGGTCCCGTGGTAGCACTGATGCCTGAGCGTCGCTTATTTGACGATTGTAGCGCGCTCGGGCGCAGGCAATGAGATCGGCTCGGCCGATGCTGCCTCTAGGATGGTCGCCAGCGTACGGCTTGGAGAGGAAGCGGCGAGATCTGCCCTCGCCTCGATACGGTGCCGCTCCGCAGCCTCATCGTCGACGCGGTCCGACCAGCAACAAAGGACAATCCGGGCCTTTGGCATCCTGCGTCTAAGGCGCCTGATCGCGAAACGGGTGCGGGAGGCTGCTTCGTCGCTTATGTGAACCAGACAGATCATCTGCACACCATCCGGCTGCAATCGGACGATATTAGTATTGGTCAGAGCCTCGGATGGTTCGGATCGCGCCGGGATCCCGTGCGTCGTCGCCAAGTGAGCCATTACCGAGGCAGCGGCTTCGTCAAGCATGGAGCGGCCAGCAACACAGAGCACCGGATGCTGTCCATCCCAACCACGCGCAAGATCGTCTCGCTTGAGGACCGGCATCCGCTCGATGTTCGCCTCCTCCTTGGTCCGATCAACCGCTGTGGCCGCCTCGGCATCCGTCGTCGGGACTAGGTCTTCTTCTTCCTCGTCGATGTTAGCCAAATCGGCAATGAACTCATTGACAGAATCGCGTAGTTTGTCCTGACGGTCGGCATGTAACGCTCCACGATCGGCGTCGTTCTGGGCCAAGCGCAGGCCAGGCAGCGCAACCTGGTCATAGTAGGACGCGAGTGAGCTCTCTTTGAGGAACTGCTCCGCCTTCTCCGCCGCCTCCTCGGGGTCCGCGGCAAGCATGCGCTGATAGAAAATCTCAGGCGGAGTCAGGGCCGGCCTGTCGCCGAACATGACGTCGAGAAACTGCAGCTTCTCGACATGTCTGCCGAGAACGACGAGACAAACGGTCAGCGGGGTTGCGAGGACAAGGCCAATCGGCCCCCATAAAGCGGTCCAGAAGGTCGCCGCGACGACGACAGCAACCGGCGAAAGGCCGGTGCTGCGTCCATAGACCAGTGGTTCAATTACGTGGCCAACCAGTGGCTCCACGACTAAGAACAGGGCTGCTGTCCAAAGAAGAAGCGACCAACCAGGATCGACGGCGACGGCGAGAATCAGGGGAAACGCCGCTGCAATCACGGCGCCGACGTAAGGCACGAACCGCAACACCGTCGCCAGGATGCCCCACAGGATCGGACTGGGAATGCCAATGGCCCATAGACCGACACCGATCACTATGCCGAACGCGCCATTCACGGCAATCTGCGTGAGAAACAAGCGACTGAGACGCGCGGCTGCGTCGTCGAGTGCCGCCGTCGTTCGCTGCAGGTCATGCGCCCCAGCCAGCCGGATCAGCCGATTGCGGAGGTCTTCCCTCTGGATCAAGATGAAGATGACAAAAATGATGATAATCCCGGTGGTCGTCAAAGGGTGAACCAATGGCGACAGTACCGTCCGTAGGTTCTCCAAGGCGCTAGGGTCTGGCTGTCGCACTTCGACGGGGACCGGCGTCGCCGATCCAGATGGAGTCAGAGAGGCTGGCCCAGGGGGGCCAGTCGCAGGTGCGGGCTTGTCCAGTTCCTTGCTCAGATCCTTGAGCATGTCGGAAGCTCGCTCCAGCGTGCCACGCCCAGCTGTCGTGGCCCGCACCGAATGGAGCTTTTGACTCACGGTCGTCTGGTACTTCGGAAGCTCGCCGGCAAGGTCGCTCAGCTGCGCCGCGAACAGGCTTGCCATCCCCAGGATGCACGCGAACGCACAGAGCACGACACCAACAACCGCCACACTGCGCGGAACACGAACATGTTGCAAAGCCTGGACCGCAGGGGCCAGCACGAAGGTCAGAAGGATCGCCAAGGCTACCGGAACGAATATCTCCCGGCCAAAGTAGAGCGCGGCAATGATCATTGCCGCTAGAATGGAGCTTGCCACCGTGGCGACCAGCCCTGCGGGCTCCTGGTCGCTTTTGATACGGTTCACCTGCTGCGCGGGTTCGACATGCATACTCAGCTCCCCCAACGTTCTGACCTAGCCTGAGTGCCCAGAATTCCGCCGGCGCATGAGCGCCCAACAAATCAGAGAAGACGCGACGACAACACCCGACGTCACGGATGCACTGCGCAGGGGTTTCGTCGATAGTGATGCAATAGTTGCCGCTGGTCCGATTCTGTCAGCCGACGGCGCGGCGGTTACGGCGGCGCGCAGACGACTTGCGAGAGGCACGATGGGCTTCGCTGGTCGCTTCAGTCGGTAGATTGCCAAAATAGCGCAAATGAGAGCCGCAACGACAAGGAAAGCGGCCAAGGCACCGAGCGCTTCGAACAGTCCGTAGTATAACTCGACCCATCGGAAACCAGCCGTTGCACCGACCAAAAGGGCAGCTATCGAAAAAATCGCTGCCGCTGAATAAAGGCCCGCAACAATTGCGTATGAAACCGCGATCGCACACGTCTGTTCGACTTGGTCATGCACATAGGAGCCAGCGGCGCGCTTTGTCCGGTCGAACTTCCGGCTTAACTCATCCAGCATCACCAGCGCCTTTTCGAAGCTCTCCCGATCAGAAATGCGACGATCAAAGCAGCGAGTGGCGCTTGGCGCACTACCTTGCTCAAGGTGTCCAGAGAATTGCCGGGCTTACGTCCTTCCTCGATCGTTTCCTTGACGGTTGTTGCCGCAGATTTCACGCCCTCGGTAACCGTCGAGACGACGTCCGAAAGTTGCTCGGTGACGGAAGGAGTTTGCTCGTCGGCCATGGTTATGCTCGCTGGGTCAAGGTGCAAGGCGGGATTGGTTCGGAAATCGACGGTGCAATGTTCCAGTCGCACGCTCGTTCCACAGGCGTAATAATTTATTGATAGCGAACGAGCTTTAACCGCTCACCAGTCTCTGCAGCAGTTATCGAGCCATCGCACGCCGCCGACAGTATCGACTACATCTCGGCTCTCAAATCGATAGGCCGCCCGCCATCGTTCCTGCTCTTTTGCGGTCTGGTGGGCGGACGCTGCCCTCACGCGGTTACGATCCGTGAGATGTGTGTGTACTGAGAGATCCTCGAATGTTATTGCGTGGTTTCGCGGAACTCCGTTCGCATTGAAAAGGCATCCGCGTCGGCGAGAGACTTGTCGGAACTGGAAGGCCAGTTGCCGCGATACCTTGGCTTTCTCTCGGCAGCGGTAGAGGTGCCGGCCCCGCTTCCTGGCTGGGGGCGCAAGAAACGGGACCTTCCCCGCGCCCGTCGTCCAAGCCAAGCGCGTCGGTTAAAGCGATAGCCTTCTAGAAGTTCCTAGATGATTTACCCGCAAAGGCCTTATCGAAAGACCGGTGCGCTCCAGAGGGCCGATGCTTCTATTGCTTCTGCTCGGCTTTCGGCTTCTTCCGCGGATCTAATAAAGTGCTTCTTCACGCCGCTGCCCGTTGCCATAGCCGCATCCTCTCGAAAACGCGCTGCGAGATCGCGAAGGCCGGCTGGATCGGGCTCTAAATTGAGGCTTCCCTGGCGCTCGTCTCCGTTTGTTCGGTTCGCATCATTCGCTCCAGGAATGACGGTCCCTTGTCTCTCAATCTTCATTGGCAGGCCCTCCATTGTTTGATGCTAAAGACTTTCAAAGTGCGGACGTTCCGCCAACAAGCGCACTGTACTGTGCGCGGAGACCAAGCCTTGCAGATGGATGCAAGCCGGCCCATGGAGCCCGGCGTTGGCTTGCCACGAGTATCTAGTCAGTCCGACATCAGCTAAATGGTGGGTAACAAAGGGCGTGGTTGGCTGCCGTTGAATTCCGCGACGTGCGGGAAAGATCGAAAGGAAAAGCCGTGAAGAAAAAGTCTGCCGAAGGAATGACAAACGCCGCTCGCGCCGAAGCTGTTTTTAAACCTGTGAAGAAGGATTCCCTGCCGTTGGAAGGGCAGGCCTTGGAAAAGAAAGCTTTCGACGATAATCGCGAACGGCTTAAGGCGGAACGGCTCGCGCGCGAAGCCGAAGCCCGGATGAAGAAGATCAGTGGCTGAAATGAGCAGTCGAAAATGGCTTACGTTCATCGCTTTAGTCTTTGTATTCTCGGCCGCGGCCGTCGGCACTTGGTACTATCGCAGCAAATGCCACGGTTGGGATGCATGCGCAGCTGCAGAAGCTGAGAGTCACGAGCGGGAAAAGCCGCCCGAGCCGCAGTGAAGAAAGTAGCCGGTGCGCGGTCGATTACCGTCTGCGGCTTCGGCTTCATCATCTTACAGAGCGATCCCGAAGCGGGCTTTCGCAGCAGCCTGAATCTCAGGTTCTTGGCGTTACCCTTCCCCGTCGCGCTCGTCTTCATTCGAGCGAGATGGACTGCCGACCGCGGTAGCCCCTTCAGCTCGCAGGCGAGGATGGCAGCTCTAAGCATAGGAAAGAGTGCTTTGACGCTGGAGAACTGTCCGAAGAATAGTTCTTCGATGTGGACATCGACGGCGACGCGTTTAACGATGCCGGCGACGCCGACCGTACGGCTGACGATGGTTCCTTCGAGCCGAACTGTCTGGGCAGCGAGACCTCCGTCTGTGAAGATTCTGGCAACGCCGAGCGACGTTCCGGGATCCAAGCCGAGCACGTACTTACGCGCCCAGGATAGAGGCTTCGCTTGGTTTACCCCTTATCGATGAGAGCAAGTTTGCGCGTGCCCTGGTTCAAAAGCGTTGCACGGGCCGATGAGGCTTACAGGGTCTCGAACAGGAACCGCAGGCTCGCCATAGCGACCGCTGCCAGGACGACAGCCACCGAAGCGGCGAGTTCCGCCTCTAATCGTCGGTCTTGTCTGTCTGTCCACCATTGTGCGATTCTGCGCGGCATTCACGTCCCTGACAATACGTCTACGCGCCAATGATATGAAACAGCGCAGGGAGGCTGATAGCCAATAGCCCCAGCGTCACGAGGCCCAGCACCAAGCCTTCAGGATCGTCTTTGTCTGGCGGGGGCTCCGGTCCAACTCGATTGGCGAACAGTCCAAACATTTTTCAGCCTCACGTCTTGCGAGCCACTTATCCCTGAGCCATCCGATACTCGTCTGCTTCCGCTTTGTCGTACGCTTGCAACCCATCACCATCGACATCAGGAGGCAACCTCCAGAGGCCGAGACGCTGTCGCGCGCTTGTATCGGTCAATCGCCCTGTTCGACAACAGCAGTCGACTTCGCACGCCCTGCCGAATCATTTCTTCAACGGCTTTCGAGAGAAAAACTGCAGGACGAGGCGTCGTCAATTTCTCCAGAACGCTCCAGATAGTTCCAGGCGACTTGCACTGACTGCTCCATGAGCACGGAAAGCTGAGCCATCTGGTAAGTCGACTGCTGCATGAACAAACAAGAGGCACATGGCTGACTCGTTCCATTCTGAAGAGGAACGGACAATACGGGAGCTGGTTATTCGCCCAGCCTTAAATCAAGGAGACGCCTGTGAAGAACGTCGAAGACAACACACCGAGTGATAAGGTCAAACCCGATCCCCGTACCGAGCAGGACAAGGGCAGCCTGGCGCAGAGCGACAAGCCCTGGGAGAAGAACCCGCAGAACACGACAGACTCAGGGTCGCCAGATACGCCGGCGCCGGATCTGGAGAAGTGGCAGAAGACAAATACCCACTGAACCGCCGCATTCGCGGCCCCGGCGTGTTCGCTGTCCAGATCAAATTCCTGTTTAGAGTCTTACAGAGATTTGGTACGGCGTTTAGCCATGCCACACACTCGCAAGCCGCTTTGCCCAGATTGCAAGACCCCGACGAGTTGGGTCCGTTCGACCCCTACGAAGCCGGGTTTTGTGGCGCATACATACGACTGTGCCAAATGCTCGCAGGTTTACACAGTCATTGAGCCCGACCCAATTAAGGTTGCCGAAGGGTGGGTGAAAAGCGAGCTTAAACCTCCTTCCTCGTAGCCATGCCACGCCGACCACTCACGAAAAAATGGACCGAGGATGATGTCGCGAAGCTGCTGCAGCTGATCGAAGGCGGCTCGACGCTCTTTCATGCCGCAGCTGCACTTAACCGCGCGACCGTATCTGTACAGAAAAAAGCTCGCCAGCTTGGAAAAGCTTTTCCAGGCGTGCGCGAAGTTCGCGCGGGGCTGAGATCGGCCGGGGCTCTCGACCCTTCCAAAAAATAAGATCAGTACGGCGGTTTCTTAGAAGGTCGGGCAAGCGAGATATAGCCTTGGCGATCCGCCTCGCCCCATCCCTGCTCAGATGCTCGCAGGCATATTTATAGTCGCGGGCGTGCAAGTCTTCCCGATGTCCGACTGAGAGGATGCGAGGACGAGGGCATCATCGCAATTCTCTAGCGGTCTTCCTTCACGACCGTCACCCGAAGACCGCTCATCCGCCGCAGCCCACACAAACGGCCTAGAAAGCAAGGCTTCCAGTAGGAGATGCATGGATGTCGACCAAGCCTGCACAAGCCATCATCCATCATTCCGGCCTCGCAAGGACACGGAGCGAGAGACGCAGGAGGCAGTCGTCGCGGATGCCGGCAACACGGAAGTGGACGACCGCGATCTCGTCCATGACGAGGGTGGCACGCTCGATCTAGGCGAGGACAGATCTGAACGGCGACGACTGGGGCGTCATGTCGCGAGGATGGACTGCGTGAAGCGGGCGAAGAGCGACGCAGGGCCCGGATAGACATCGACACATCCCGCCGGGCGCAGCAGGGTCTCTGTGAATCCGCCGCATAGCACGCCGATAGGCGTGATCCCTGCCTTCACTGCGGCCTGTGCGTCGTAGGGCGAGTCTCCGATCGCGACTACGTCGAGGCCGTCCATGCCGAGCTTCTTCAGGGCGACCTCGAATATGTCCGCGGCAGGCTTCGATTCTTCGGCATCCTCGGACGACGTCTTTACGTCGACCAGTTCTGCGATGCGCGCGATGTCGAGATAGGTCTCCAACTCGTCGCGTTTGGCGGAAGACCCGATGGCGATGCTAAGGCCGGCTTCCCGAGCACGCTTCACCAGGTCGGGTACCGCCGTGAACGGACGTACAAGGGGCAGGTACTGGGATTTGAACCGCTGGCCGCGCCAGTTCTCCAATTCTTTCCCGTGGTCCCGCTGCTCGTCCGCAGACAGGAATTCAGGAATGAGCTTATCGCCGCCCTTGCCGATCTGGCCTCTTACCTGCTCGAAGCTGACGGCGTGGCCAAACTCCCCCATGGCTTCGTACCATGAAAGCGCATGTAGATCGACGGAGTCGAGCAACGTACCGTCCAGGTCGAAGATTACGGCTTTGGGCAATTCACACCTCCACTACCTTGCATATTTTCGATGAAGGCCTAATGGCCCGACCTTGCGTTCTCAAGCCGCGAGCGGTCCGTCGCCGGCACGCCTCGAGGATACTGATCGTGACTCAATAGTCCGCGATACCGAGTGAGTTTCATGCAAAAAGAGCCGCACGGGCCGGCGCCGGACTTTCAGGTCGGGTCGATCGCATGTCTCGTACTTTTCAGGCAAGCACAGTGGCGGAAAGCGCCGCTCCGACGCCGTTGCCCGCCGCGATGACCCAATCTGCTTTCAGAACTCCGTAAATGATCCAGACGACGAGTCCCGTCGTGAGAATGCCCAAGGTCTTGAGTGACAAGTCCTCCGTTGATCCGCACGGCAATGCCTTGCGGACCTGTGGCACATAGGACAACGACGTCAGCAGGGCGGCAAGCGCTCCGATCCACGACAGGATACCTTGGAAAGTTTCCATCAAGTCAGGGCTTCAACACGACCTTGATGCATCCGTCCTTCTTGGCGCGGAACGTCTTGTAGAGCTCCGGCCCGTCCTCAAGCTTGGCGCTGTGCGTGATGACGAACGACGGGTCGATGTCGCCTTTCTCGATCCGCTCGAGCAGGATCGGCAGATAGTGCTGCACGGGGGTCTGCGCCATACGAAAGGTCAAACCGCGGTTGATCGCGGACCCCATCGGGATCTTGTCGACGAAACCGCCGTAGACTCCCACGATCGAGACCGTGCCGAAGTTGCGGCAGCAGTGGATGGCCTGTCGCAGCACGTGGGGGCGGTCGGTCCCCATGAAGGTCGCGACCTTGACGCGGTCGATGACGGCATCGAGGCCGGACATCGTATCGGGTTCCGTCCCGACAGCGTCGATGCACGCGTCGGCGCCCCGCCCGCCCGTCAACTCCTGGATCCGGTCGTAGACATCTTCGTTCCGAAAATCGATGATCATGGCGCCGGTCTCGCGCGCCATCTCCATCCGCTCCGGAACGGTGTCGATCGCGATGACCCGTTCCGCGCCCAGCATGAAGGCGCTGCGGATGGCGAACTGACCGACCGGTCCGCATCCCCAGATGGCGACGGTCTCGCCTCCTTTCAGGTTGCAGAAGTCCGCAGCCATGTAGCCCGTGGGAAAGATGTCCGAAAGAAACAGGACCTGGTCGTCGGTGAGATGGTCCGGCACTTTGATGGGGCCGATGTCCCCATAGGGAACGCGAAGATATTCGGCCTGCCCACCGGAATAGCCCCCGAGCAGATGGGAATAGCCGAACAGCCCGGCCGGAGAGTGGCCCCAGAGCTTGGAAGCCTTTTCGGCGTTGGGATTGGATCGCTCGCATCCCGAGTAGAAGCCGCGCTTGCAAAAGAAGCATTTGCCGCAGGAAATCGTGAACGGCACCACGACCCGGTCACCGACCTTTAGCTTCTTGTTGTCGGCGCCCACCTCGACGACCTCGCCCATGGTCTCATGGCCGAGGATGTCGCCGTGCTCCATCGAAGGAATCACGCCGTCGAAGATGTGCAGGTCGGATCCGCAGATCGCGCAGGCCGTCACCTTGATGATCGCATCTTGTCCGTGCTGGATCTTGGGGTCCGGCACACTCTCGCAACGGATGTCGTTCTTGCCGTGCCATGTCAGCGCTTTCATGGGGTCCTCCGTGGGTTGCCAACACAAACGATGGAAAGAGGTACCGTTCCATGAACGAGGAACACGCACCGCAAACGGGAGTTGCTCGGCCGCATACAAGAAGAGAGCGCCATGTCAGATGCCCGACCATTCGCCGTCGTCACCGGAGCTTCCACCGGCATAGGTCTGGAACTAGCCAAACGCTGCGCCCGCGACGGATACGATCTGCTCATCGCAGCCGACGAGCCGTCCATTGAGGATGCGGCCGCGATGTTGCGCGACACCGGGGCAGAGGTCGAGGCGCTGAACGCCGATCTCGGCACGATCGAAGGAGTGGATGCTCTCTACGAAGCGCTTGCCGGCCGACCAGTGGATGCCCTCCTGGCGAACGCGGGCCGAGGTTTGGGACGCGCTTTCCTCGATCAGGACTTCGAAAAGGCGAAGCGGGTCATCGATACGAACATCACCGGCACCGTCTATCTGATCCACAAGATCGGCAACGACATGCGACGCCGGAATTCCGGACGTATCCTGATCACGGGCTCCATCGCGGGCTTCATCCCCGGCAGCTTCCAGGCTGTCTACAACGGAACGAAAGCTTTCCTCAATTCGTTCTCGGTCGCGCTGCGGGAAGAGCTCAAGGACACCAAGGTCACGGTAACCTGCCTGATGCCTGGTGCCACCGACACCGAATTCTTCCGGCGTGCCGACATGGTTGTTACGGGCGTCGGACGAAAAGGACGACCCGGCAAAGGTGGCCGCCGACGGCTTCGAAGCAATGGCGAGCGGCGCCGGATATGTGGTCAGCGGGTTGAAGAACAAGGTCCAGTCCGCCGCCGCCAACGTGATCCCCGCCGATATCCTCGCCGGGCAGCATCGGAAGATGGCGGAGCCGGGGTCGGCGAAAGACCAGGCGTAGTCAACACGATCGCTTCCACCTTCGGATAATTTCGCAGTGGTCGTTGACGTGCCCTTAGCAGCCGGAGGAGATCGATCGTCTGCGAGTATTAGGCGCGGCGGGTGCGACCGTGACCCGCGCGACAGCGGCACTCAATCGATCCGCTAGTTCAGTTCTTGGCCATCGAGATCGGTGCGCTACTCGGGTGCGGGCGTTGCGGGCTGCCCTGCGAGACGCAGACTGATGAGGGAACTAAACCGCATCAGTTGCATTGTTGAGCGCTATCAGGGCGGATGTACCCCTGACGATGCAAGGCCTCGGTCCGATACCGGGGCCTTTTCCATTTTACGCAGCGGAACGAGGTCGTCGGGCGATCATTGGAGCCTTGAAAGTAAGGCACCATGGCAAACGATATGCATACTGGTGGCCGCGACACTCGAAGCGGCGCTTATGACGCGGTTACGCCTGTGAAAAAACAGCCGGCCGACCACGCAGCGCACCCTAACGCTTCGGGACATGTCGATATTCCCGAAGGGCTTTTTCGCGAACGCCAGGGGCCGTTAAAGCCCGCACGGGTCGCGAAACATCCGAATGAAAGAGGGCGCGATGCTTGAAGAGAAGATCATGGAAGCCATCAAAGTAGAGTTGAAGCGCCAAGCGGCTGATAAGCCAAGTGGTTTGTTGATCGACACGGCCAAAGGTTTTTACGTTAGCGGCGGTATCGACCTCGAAGCCCTCGCCACGGCGGTCGCCGGGAGCGTTGCTGGTGGCCCATGAGGTAGAAACCAATCCAGTTAGGCTTCGCCAACTAGCTGATCGGGCGAAGCGGCTTGCTGCTGGCGTTCATGACCCGGAGACAAAATCTCGATTAACAGCAGCGGCTGCAGAGTATGAGCAGAGGGCGAAAGAGGTTGAGATGGACGACGGAACAGGTCAGTAGGCAGTGCCGTTTGTTTAACGGCGCTCTATGGACTTCATCGCCTTTCTCATTTGAAACGGATATTGCGTAGTTCCGGTCTTTTAAGTCTGGACGCTCTTAGCTCAATCGCTGCGCGATGCCGTCTGCGATATCAGCGGCCATGATGTCATCTGAGGCTTCGGCTCTACCCTCATCAGCTATTGCCTTCCATCGACTAGATCGAAGTGGTACCGGGGCTTGTTCATTTCCTGATGGTGTGAGCTTGTGCCCACAACGGGTCCTGGCCGGTTTCGTCTCGACTCCTGTTCCAATTTTCAATTAAAATCAGGCGTCGCCGTTCGGCCAGAGGCTTGTCCCGGTGATAAGACTTGTCCCCTTGCCCCCATCGACACATGACGCAGCCTTCGTCCCCTAGCATCGAAAATATCGACGAGACCGTCGATCGATATGTGAGATTGATTGCCGCTGCTCTCGACCAACAGCAAGCTGACGAGGTTCGAAGTATGGCGGCTGAGATAATGCAGCGCGCACGAAAGGTGCCTGTAGGACCCGATAGGAATGAATTGCGACAGGCTGCCATCGGATTGATGTGGCTTATTAAAAGAGGTTTGGCAGGAAAAGTGCGAAATCGAGGGCGCCGACAATGCCGCTTCGCTCTAGGTCCGGAAGAAAACGAACCACAAGACAGCCATCAATAGGCCTGCCAATCCGACGCTAACGATCAGTAGCATCAAGATCGATGGGCCTGGCTCCGCCTGTCGAGCTTCCGTGGCCGTCTCGACAATTCGACCATCTTCTTTTTTGGACATCTGATTTCCGATCCAGAGACGACAAGCGGCCCGGCCGTTGGGACGAAACCGGACCGCCAGGCGGGGCGGAGGCTGAGGGGCAATACGCCGCCGCTGTGCGACTACGGCTGATTGCGAGTTTTGATCCCCAACTATTCCAACGGCTTGTCGTCCTCTGTCGGCGCCTCTGACTTCGGCGTCGCAATGTCGCCGTCGTCAGACACTCGAGGTGGTCCAGGATCCTCAGCCTTGTCCACCCGATCCAGCAACGAGCCCGAGGGTGTCTTCTTGATGCTCATCGAGAGCCCTTCTCCCGCCGGACGCCCTTGAACTTCTTCGCGACGGTTGTTTTCTTGGCGACCTTCTTCTTCGCTGCTGCAGCCTTTCCCGGCGCCTTCTTTGCGGCTGTCTTCTTGGCCGCCTTCAGCGTTTTCAGGGAACGCTTCGGGATTTTCGGGCGAGGACTTGCTTTCAGAGGTACGACTGCTGCGAATTCGTGAAGGCCACGATCCTCATCGACGAAACGACGCAAGCCCTCGCTTTCACCAGCTGCATCTTCGAGGACTGCAACGTCGGCCGGCTGACATAGCTCGCTCCCGTTTGCGATGATCAGATCGGTGCCTACCGTTCCGGAAGGCGTTCGGTGAGGAGACCGGGTCTACGCACGGCGGTGAGAGGGCGTGCCGTGAATTGCTTTGCCGCTTGCGTATGTCCGGCGGGTCTCTGGCAGGAGCTGATCCCGCTGGTTGTGAAGACCGTCAAGCTTCGCACGCCCCAGCAGGAGTTCAGCCGCGGCCGTGTCGATCCCAGCCCGTCGCAGGCTCAGGATGTCGGCTCGCTGACGTTTGGCCTGAGTTTTCATGTGATTGATTTCTTTGAGAACTCCTTCGATGCCCATGCTTGCAATTCCCGATTTGGTCAGATAGAACAAAGCGGCAACAAGAGAGTCAACTGGGCGTGGCGAAGGAACCCAAATTTTGCTTCGCCTGTCCGATCACCGCCCAACTTCGAAGCCATTTAATCGCAAGGCAAAACCGTCCAAATCGTTGACGATCTGAGATTATGGTGAGCCACTATGGACGAAGCCTGAGGACGAGTAGCGTGGGCCAGTACATTGAAGAGCGAGTTATCTATGCGGAGCGCTTCCAAGCACGGACGTTAGATTTCCGCGGTCGGTTTGCTTTCGTGCGATACGACGAATGTGAGTTCGTGAAGTGCGAAATCCTGATCGACGATCACACCGAAGATTTGTCGATCACGCATTGCTCGTTTGAAGACTGCAATATCACGGAGTTGGTGTCGGTCCCGGAACGCGCGATTTTGGCTGAAGGCAATATTTTCAAGTTACCCATCGAGATCCGGAATGCCGACCTCGACAGGCGCCTGACCGAAGCGCTGGCCGCAAAGCTCTAACTTCACCGATCGCCTCCGCCGTTTTTGGATCTTGACGGATGCGCCGCCGGTTTTAAATTATCGAGCGGCCGCGTTTGGCCCTTTCACAAAGGCAAACTCATAGACCCGTCTGGTGACGACATGACCGATGAAGTCCTGGCTCGCATTCGAACGCACCGCAACAACATCGCTAGGTACTGTCGAATCCTAAAAACCGAGCTCACGGAATTGGAGCGGTCGTTCATCGAGCGGCGTATGGCCGAGGAAGGCGCCGCACTTGAAGCCCTCGCCCCGCAGTCGTTTCCTCCAACCTTGGGCGTGATCCGGTCAGAATTCGGATCGCCGTCGGCCGCGGCCTGAAGCACATTCCCCGATGCCTCGTAACCGAACCCCATCCTGTCCCGAGTGCGGCACGCGGGCCACATGGATCAGATCCACGCCCGACAAAAAGGGGTTCGTCGCGCACGCTTATGAATGCCCGCGATGCGGTTTCATACAAGTGACCGTCGAACAAGATCCGCTGGAGGCTGCAAAGGGCTGGCTGGCCAGTGAACTCAAACCGCCGAATTCCTAGCCATGCCGAAGCAACCTATAACCCGGAAATGGACGGCAGAGGATGAAGTTCGTCTTCTCGAACTGATCGATGAAGGCGCAACGCTTATGCGCGCCGCTGCTGCCCTCAGGAGGGGAACATCGTCCGTGCAAAAGAAAGCGAGATCGCTCGGAAAGAGCTTCGATGGTGTTCGCCAGGTGAGAGCCAATCTGAGATCGGCTGGCGTGATCGAGACTAAGCGATAGCCCGTAGCCGCCGTAGACCTCCTGCATAATCGAATACAGAGAAGCCACGATCGGACCAGAGCAAGCCTCGCATCGGTCCGTGCGGGAGCATGCTGGAACCCCGCTCCGGTCGTTTCGTTTTCCCGGCATGTCAGAACACGACAATATCACTGAAGTAGCGGCACCTCCCGTCATCGTCGAGGAGACCAATAGGCTCTTTCGTCTGCGGCCCAGTGGAGACGACCTGCTAAAGGCCAGCAGGATGGTGGCGCTTGTTCCCGCCGATACAGAGGAGGAGGCCCGTCGCCTCGCAACGCTCGCCGACCCAATGGGATGCGACTGGGCCGATGAGAAGCGTTTCGTCGCGGAAAGCATGGAGACGCAGGAACGGCATGTCATAGGCGACTTGATTTTCCGGTCAACGCCGAACGCCGCAAGCAACAGCAACCGACGACGAGGGAAATAATCATGGCGAAGAACAAGAATGATGCCGAAACGCTCTCTATGTGGGCGACCAACATTTTGCTTGAGGCGCACGCGATCGCACCGTGTGCGGATCATGGTTATCTCCGGCTCCGTCATAGCCATCACGCAGTCGAATATGCGAGATCGATCGCGGAACAGCGCAAGTTCTCGGGTAAGAACAAGAAGGAACGCCTAAAGGCTATCGATAAGGTCCTCGATGGGCTGGCGGACACCTGCCCGGCCTGCGATTGATGGTCCGCAAGCTCAAGACCTACCAGACTTCGATCGGCTTCTATGATCTGGCGGTCGCCGCCCCTTCCATGAAAGCCGCGCTTGAAATCTGGGGCGCCGACAGCAACCTCTTCCATCAAGGTTTTGCGAAGGAAACGCACGATCCCGAAATCGTATCGGCGACAATCGCAACCCCTGGCATCGTGCTGCGAAGGCCCGTGGGGACCAATGGCGCTTTCAAGGAAACCAGTGGCCTCCCGACAAATCTGACCAACGGACGCGTCTCTCGAGAACGGCCAAAGCGCCGTGTAAAGGCCGCGACAGTCGACGACGCTCGATCGCGCAAAGCGGCCGAAATGTTCGACCGCCAGCAAAGAAAACGCGATGAAGCTCGACGCAAGGAAGCAGCCGCGAGGCAGAAATCGCTGAAGCGACGAACAATTCAGATCGCTAAAGCACAAGCAGCGCTTGATTCCGCGGAAGCGGACCACAAAGAAAAGACCGCAGTCATCCAATCCGAACGCGACGCCATTGAGAGGCGCGCAGACGCAGAAAGTCAGCGCTGGGATCGCCAGCGTGCGACGTTGGAAGCGGCGTTGACGAAAGCGAAGGCACGCGACATCAGGAGCTAACGGCTTCCTGGGCTTTTTGGTTCTGGCGAGCGCGTTTTGTGTTACGCACCCTGCCCCTCAAACCAAGCTGCACCCTGCCCGGTTTTGCCGGTCTCTCGCCACGCGTAACCACGCCCATGAATTCCGGTGGACGAGCGTTCGACCTAAGCAAGTTGGTTGCGCACTGCGTTGGAACGTGGCTTCGCCCCGACGATTACCCGACCGGAGGTCACCATGTTTCATCAAAAATCATTCCGCCCGTCCCGTCGTCTCATGATGTCGCTGACATCAGCGGCCGTGGTTGCGACCTGCGGCCGCTTGACGGCCGCGTCGGCGGCCCCCAGTTCGGTAGACACCGGCACCGTGGAGAACGGTCATGTCGTCTTTCCGCCCATAGCCGCTGGGTCCGAAGCCGCCCCGAATTCCGACAAGGGCTCGCTGCCTCCGGAAAAGCGCATCGGATTTGCGGTCGTGGCTCTCGGCCGCCTGTCGGTCGAAGAGATTCTTCCGGCGTTCGCCAGCACAAAGAATTGCCGTCTGACCGCTTTGGTTTCGGGCAGCCCGGACAAGCTGAAGCATATCGGTGCCCGATACGGCGTCCCGGAGAACGGCCTCTACAGCTACGACGACTTCGACCGCATTGCGGAAAACGAGGCCGTTCAGGTCGTCTACATCGTACTGCCGAACTCGATGCACAAGGAATGGGTGTTGAGGGCAGCCGCAGCCAAAAAGCACGTCCTTTGCGAAAAGCCGATGGCGACATCCTCGGCAGACGCGAGGACCATGATTTCCGCCTGCTCCGACGCCGGCGTAAAGCTCATGATCGCTTACCGCTGCAGATACCAACCGCACCATCTTGAAGTCATTAGACGCGTGCAGGGCGGAAAGCTGGGACCTGCCAAGATCATCGAGGCCATCAACTCCCAAAACCAGAGCGATCCCGATCAGTGGCGGCTCAAGAAGGCGCTCGCCGGCGGCGGTTCGCTGCCGGACATCGGCCTTTATTGCCTCAATGCTGCGAGAGCCACGCTGGGCGAGGAGCCCACGGAAGTCGAGGCTCAATTGCAGTCTACCCGCGGCGATCCGCGGTTCACCGAGGTTGAGGAAACTGTCACTTGGCTGATGCGCTTTCCGTCGGGCGCCCTCGCAAACCTATCGACCAGTTACGGAACGCACCGCGCCTCCCGGATGGCGGTCCATCTCGATGGTGGAAGCCTCTTGCTGGACAACGCATTTCCCTATCGCGGCCAACGATTGCGCATCGTCAAAGCGCAGGACCGGTTCGAGACGGAAACCGAGCTTCAAATTGCGCATCGGGACCACTTTGCGTCGGAGATGGACTATATGGCCAATTGCGTTCTACAGAACTCACGGCCCAACACGCCGGGTGAAGAAGGATTGCGCGACCAGCTTCTGATGGAAGCGATCTACCGGTCCGCGGAGAGCCGAAGTCCGGTGAAAGTATGAAGGCAGCGTTCGCTGGCGACTAGCGGGAAAGCTCGCCTAATGAGCCGGATACGATCAACATTTCTCATGGATTAGGCCGCCGTTTCACGGGCGAAACGGAGTCCTTCGACCGCAAGGACATTGGCATCGGTCTCAGGAAATTTGGAAAGATGCGCGGTGACAGCCCGTCGAAGGTCACGTTCCTTCTCAGGGCTGAGGTTTGCAATCATGGTGTAAGTGTTCATCACGCGATCGATTGCATCTTGCATTTTAAATTCCCCAGTTTGAGAAAATCCAAACACATTCGCGGAACAATGGTTCCGCTCCGGCGTTCTGTGCTCGAAAATAAAGGAAATTCGTTTGAGCCAGACATTTCGCTGCGACCGTTGCGGTCTTCACCTGATGCCATTTGCCGTTCTATACGGGCGAACCGAATTCGAATGTCGGGATTGCGACAACGAGGCGCCGCTCGCCCCTACCCTGACAAGTGATTTGCAGGTGGTGAGCGAACCGGCTTCGGTTGCGGCGTAAATACTCGCACGAATAGAGCGATGGGGTTTTCCATCGCTCGATTCGAACCCTCATTTTTCGCGACGCACGCCTTTATACTTCTTAGCTACTGTCGTCTTTTTGGCGCTCTTCTTCGTGGCTGCTGCCGCCTTCTTTGGTGCCAATTTCTTGGCCGTCGCGGTCTTTTTCGGTGCTTTCTTTACGGCCAAAAACTCGCCAGACGCCGTGTCCCGTTTCGTCCAGGTCGTTGCGCCGCCCATTGTGGTTTTCGTCTGACTACGTCTACGGACCGCTCCTTTGCGAGCGTTGTCGCCGGTCGGCTTGTTCGTCGCCATGTCCATCTCCCTGGTCGCCACCGCAATACCGCGGCACTAGCAAAACCAACACGCTGTCAGCAGGTTCCGCAACCCGCCGAAACCAATCGATCGGAGATATCTTGAGCCTGCCGTAAGTAGTGGAGTTGCGTTATGCGTGCAGCCTGGAGCCCGTCTGCCGTGCCCGGTGGTGTCCACGACAACGTGTATCTCGTCGTCGATTGCCATGGTACCGGCGGTGCGTGTGGCGGGAGGCTGACATCACCGGCACTGATCTCGAAACGGTCATCTCCGATCTCATGCGAGGCGAGTATTCCGATCCGCAATGCATCGTGGCATTCAATTCAACCGAAAACTGGTGCCGAGATCGACCACGTCGATGCTGAGCGCGATTTCCGAGTTTTAGTCGCGCGGCTATTCGTCCAGCGCGGCGCTCAAGTAACTCGCGGTCCGGCTTTCTTTCGTCGCGGCCACCAGCGTCGGGACCCCGGCGACCACCACCTGCCCGCCCTCGTCTCCTGCACCTGGACCCATGTCGATGACCCAGTCGCTCTCGGCTATCACCGCCATGTCGTGCTCGACGACGACCACCGTGTTGCCGGCATCGACGAGACCCTGCAGCTGCTTCATTAGTTTCTCGACGTCGGACGGATGCAGGCCGGTGGTTGGCTCGTCCAGCACGTACAGGGTGGTGCCGCGCTGGCCGCGCTGCAGTTCCGTAGCGAGCTTGATGCGCTGCGCTTCACCGCCGCTCAGCTCGGTCGCCGGCTGCCCTAGGCGGATGTATCCCAAGCCGACCTCGCGGATGACGCCGAGCGAACGGCGCAACGCCGCGTCGTCGGTGAAGAACGCGAATGCATCGTCCACGGTCATGGCGAGCACGTCGGCGATCGATTTGCCGCGGACCTTGATTTCGAGCGTTCTGGCGTTGTACCGCGAACCCTGACAAGTGGGACACGGCGCGTACACGCTCGGAAGGAACAGCAATTCCACGCTGACGAACCCCTCGCCCTTGCAGGTCTCGCAGCGTCCTTTGGCGACGTTGAACGAGAAACGACCGGCGTTGTAGCGCCGGGTCTTCGCCTGTTTCGTGGCCGCGAACAGCTTTCGGACATGATCGAAAAGTCCGGTATAGGTTGCGAGGTTTGAGCGGGGCGTGCGTCCGATCGGCTTCTGATCGACGACGACCAGCCGCTGGATTTCGTCCATGCCTCCGACTATACGGCCGCCGAGTGTTTCGATCTCATCTTCGAGAAGATCGGCTTTCTCCGCCACGACGCCTTCACCGCCGTGATCCTGTCCGAGAGCGCCCGCCACCGCATCCACCAGGAACTGGCTGATGAGGCTCGATTTGCCCGAGCCGGAAATTCCGCTCACCGCTGTGAACACGCCGATCGGAATATCGACGTCCAGGTTGTCGAGGTTGTTTCGCGTGACGCCGCGCAATCGAAGCCAACCTTGCGGCTCCCGCTGACGGCGCTCGGGCCTCGCGCCGGAAGCAAAAAGATAGCGCCGCGTCTGAGAATGCTCGATGTCCGCGAGCCCTAGGGGCTTGCCGCTGTACAGCACATCTCCGCCGAGGATACCGGCGCCCGGACCCACGTCCACGATCCAGTCGGCGTGCCGGACCACGTCCAGTTCGTGTTCGACGACGAACAGCGAGTTGCCGGCAGCTTTCAGCCGGTCCATGGCACGCAAAAGGGCCTCGGTGTCGGCAGGATGCAAACCCGCGGAAGGCTCGTCCAGAACGTAGACAACGCCGAAAAGATTGGAGCGGACCTGCGTTGCGAGGCGAAGACGCTGCAATTCTCCGGGCGAGAGCGTAGGCGTGCCGCGCTCCAGAGCGAGATAGCCGAGACCAAGGTCGAGCAGGACGGCCAGCCTCGCATCCAGATCCTCCACGATACGCCGGATCACGATGGCCTTCTCTGGATGGTCGACCGAGCGCGGCGTCTCTCCGTCGAGGTAAGGTAGGATTAGATCGCCAAGCCGCTTCAACGGCAGACTGGAAATCTCCGCGATGTCGAGGCCTGCGAACTTGACGGACAGCGCCTCCGGCTTCAGGCGCTTGCCGCCACAAACCGGACAATCGCTGCTGAGAAGATACCGGGCTACGCGCCGCTTCATCATCGCGCTTTGCGTGGTGGCGAACGTCTGCATCACGTATTTGCGGGCGCCCGTGAACGTGCCCTGATAGCTCGGTTCTTCCTTGCGCTTCAGCGCACGCCTCACCTCGGCAGGCGTGTACCCGGCATAGACCGGAACGGTGGGCTGCTCGTCGGTGAACAGGATCCAGTCGCGCGTCTTCTTCGGAAGCCTGCGCCATGGCGTGTCCACGTCGTGTCCGAGGGTCACCAGAATATCGCGGAGATTCTGGCCCTGCCAGGCGCTCGGCCAGGCCGCGACCGCGCGCTCGCGGATGGTGAGGCTGTCGTCCGGAACCATCGTCCGCTCCGTGACGTCATGGACGCGGCCAATGCCGTGGCAATTCGGGCAAGCCCCTTCCGGCGTGTTCGGCGAAAACGACTCTGCGTACAGAAGGCCCTGCCCCCGCGGGTAGTCGCCGGCGCGCGAGTAGAGCATGCGCAGCAGGTTCGACAGCGTGGTCACGCTTCCAACGGAGGATCGCGTCGTCGGGGAGCCACGCTGCTGTTGCAGCGCGACTGCCGGAGGCAGGCCTTCGATCTCGTCGACCTCCGGGATGGACATCTGATTGAACAGACGTCGCGCATAGGGAGATACAGATTCCAGGTAACGCCGCTGCGCCTCGGCATACAGCGTGCCAAACGCCAGCGACGACTTTCCAGATCCGGACACGCCGGTGAACACAACCAGGGCGTTCCGGGGAATGTCTAAGGACACGTTCTTCAAATTGTGCTCGCGTGCGCCACGGACGCGGACGAAGTCGTCTAGCCGAGGTGTTTCGGACCGATCACGTTCAACCCGCTTCATGACGCCTCGCACGATCTGCCGACGGCCTCGAGGGTCGCGCACCGGTTCGTGTAGGACGTGTTCTTCACTAGATGCCGGTCGAGATCCGCATCGCCGGTCGTCAAGCAGACGGGACCACGTTCGCCCAGTGCATACTTGGCGTCGTCCACGTCCCGGTGGGCCGCGGTTTCCGCCTCGGTGTCGACATTCCGTTTCGCCGTCCTCACCGCGCGCCAAATACGCTTGAGTTCGGATTCCAGCGCGGACTTTTCGCTTTCCGCAACGTTCGGATCCGCCAAAGGCCAACGCCGCCCTTTCACGATGAAGTAGCGGCCGTCCGGGGTTACGGGGTGTCGCAGCGCCATCTCGGGCTCAGATGAAGGGTTTGCCGCCGGTGACGGCGATAGTTGTCCCCGAAACGTAGCTCGACAACGGGTCTGCCAGCATCACATAGGCCGTCGCGAGTTCAGCCGGCTGGCCCGGGCGCTTCATCGGCGTCTGGCTGCCGAACGACTTCACCGCCTCATCCGGCATCGTAGAAGGGATGAGAGGCGTCCAGATCGGCCCCGGCGCCACCGCGTTGGCGCGGATGCCCTTCTCGGCGAGCAGCTGTGCCAGGCCGCCGGTGAAATTCTGTATCGCACCTTTCGTGGTGGCGTAGGCCAGGAGGATCGGGTTGGGCATGTCGGAGTTGACGGAAGCCGTGTTGACGATTGCACCCCGCCCCGGCTTCATATGCGGAACTGCCGCCTTGGTCAGATAGAACATCGCGTGGATGTTGGTCCGGAACGTCAGGTCCCACTCCTCGTCGCTGATGTCGCCGATGTCCTTAAAGGTGGCCTGGTGCGCGGCGTTATTGACCAGGATGTCGATGCCTCCAAGTTCGTCGACGGCGGTCTTGATGATCTTCCTGCAATGCACCGGGTCCGTGATGTCGCCTGGAACCAGCACCGCCTTGCGGCCTTCGGCCTCGACAAGTTCCTTCACCTCGTCGGCGTCGGCATTCTCGCTCAGATAAGCGATGACGAGATCCGCGCCTTCCCGGGCATAGGCGATCGCGACCGCGCGCCCGATGCCGCTGTCTCCGCCCGTGATGACGGCCCTCATCCCCTTCAGCCGTCCGGCCCCCTTGTAGCTCGTCTCGCCGTGATCCGGCCGTGGCTGCATGGCAGCCGTAGAGCCCGGGGTGGACTGCTTCTGGGACGGGAAAGGCGGCTTGGGATGATCGGTCGGCATGTCGGAGCTCCGTTGCATATCGCCTGTCACAATCGTTGCACCTCACCCTAGTTCCCCGGCGGGCTGCTGCCGGGCAGGATGTGCTTCCCGGGGCCGTCGATCGAACCAGAGACGCGTTCATGGGTTCAGAACTCCCGTGCCAGAGGAGCGACGAACGTGACCATGGACTGCGACATGAAATTCATGCGGGAAGCGCTGCGGATCGCGACCGAGAACGGTGCGGATCCCTCGCTCTCGCCGATCGGCTGCGTCATCGTCATGGACGGCAAAGTGATCTCCGCTGAACGTAATCATGTTGCCGAGCACCACGACGCGGTCGCTCATGCGGAGATCGAGGCCATCCGGCAGGCAGGGCGCGAGTTCGACAACGGCGAGCTCCGCGGCGCGACGCTCTACACCACGCTGCAACCGTGCGGCATGTGCACCATGGCGTCGATCTGGTCGAAGGTCGGGCGTATCGTCTACGGCGCGGGGCGCGAGGACGTCCACCGGATGTATTTCGAAGCCAGGCACATCGACACGTTGGAGTTCGTGACCAAGGCGTATCGCGACGATCTCACGATCCAGGGCGGCGTGCTGCGGGACGAGTGCAGCAAGCTTTACTACCGTCCCTGGGATGAGGTGCCCCTCGACGAGCAGGGCAACAGATGACCACTGAAACGCAATGGGTTGCGGTCCGTTGCCGCGATCCGTCGATGTCCGCCCGAGCCTCCAGTCCTCTCGTCGGGAGGCGGCCCCGATCCGGGATCGTGAATCGTCGTGGTTCAATATCTTTTTGAAGGTGGTACCAGCGTTCTGGGTCCGCGAGGTGACCGCGTAAGAGCATTCCGCCGTGCTGAAAGTCCTTGCCACTAGTCGTTCGTTCAACTCGATGGTTTGATGGAGCGTCCGACGGGACCCTATCCTCCGCGGGCAACCCCGGCGCACTCCCTCCAGCATTCCCCGGTCGCCGGGTCTCGGCTATGCAACGCCGACGTATCGTCGGCGTCTCTGAAAACCTGCGGTTCTCCGATGTCCTTCAGTACGAATTCGCTCTTGGCCCTGGCTGTTACGCTTGGCCTGTGCTTCGGCGCAGCGGCGCTCGGTGCGAGAGTGACGACGCCCGAAATCCCGACTTGGTACGCGAGCCTAGCGAAGCCGTCCTGGACGCCACCGCGGGCCTCCTTTCCGATCGTCTGGCCCATTCTCTACTTGCTCATGGCCGTCGCTGCTTGGCTGCTCTGGCAGGCCGAGCCGTCTCCTACCCGGACGGCTGCATTGATCGGCTTCGCAGCTCAGTTCGTCCTCAATACGATCTGGTCGCCCGTGTTTTTCGGTCGGCACGACATCACTGGCGGGCTGGTCATCATTTCGCTACTGGCCGTCACGCTGACGTTCACCGTCATCATGGCGCTCGAGGTCGACTGGATTCCGGACACGTTACTGGTGCCCTATCTCTTATGGATATCGTTCGCAGCGGCGTTGAACTTCAGGATCTGGACCCTGAACTGACACCGCGTCAGAGCGCGCCATGGACGAGATCATTGACGAAATCGATCTGCGATGGGCCTTGAGAGACATCATTGCCCGCCGACACCGATTCCTTCGCGTGACTGACCAAGATTCAGCGGTTGCGTGAGCTTAAATGGGTCGAAGACCGCGACGGCGAGGTCGAGGTCACCGAACCGGGCCGACTGGCACTTTTATAGCAGGCGGCGGATTGAACATCGCCGCCGCGGCGTCGCGAGGCCTGCCTGGCGTTCGCTTTGGGCGATGACGGTGCCGGTACGTAATCGAGGGTTTACGGGCAGGCGTACAATCGACGCCCCAGCTGAGAATGGCCGGTGTGGGTACATCCTACTTCGCTGGACCAAAAAACAAGTTCGGTAGGTACAGTGCGATATCTGGATACAAGATAATGATGAGAACTCCGAGCATCGTCACGAGCACATAGGGAATTACCGACCAATAAATGTCGCTCATTGTCACCTCGGGAGGCGCAACACTCTTCAAATAGAATAGATTGAAGCCGAAAGGCGGTGTCATGTATCCAATCTCCATCATGATGATGAAGATCACGCCAAACCAGATTGCGTCAAAACCATAGGATTGGATCACGGGCAGGAACACCGGCAACGTGATCAACATGATGCCGACCGGGTCCAACACCATTCCGAGGATCAGCAACACGACTAGCATGAACGCCAGTGAGCCCCACTTTCCGCCGGGCACGAGGGTCATCAGCTGATTCATGAGCTCATTGGCCCCGAGTGTCGTATATGCTGTCGAGAACGCATGCGCCGCGAATAGGATCCACATCACCAATGCGGTGAGCCGCAATGTCTGGATCGCAGCTTCACTAAGCACCGCTATCGTCAATTTGCGGTGGACGGCGGATGCCATCAGGGCGCCGAAAACACCGAGCGCAGCCGCTTCGGTCGGAGTCGCAAAACCGCCGAAGATCGCACCAAGCACAAGGACCACGATGAACAACGGCAAAAACACCGCCTTCAGCGACTCTAGCTTCAAGCGCCAGTCGCCGCGCTCCTCCATCGGCAACGCCGGCGCAAGCGAAGGCTGGAGCCAAGCACGAACGCCAATATAGATCGACACAAGCGCGAACAGAAGAATTCCGGGCCCGATGCCCGATGCGAAAAGTCGTCCGACCGAGACCTCGGTCAACATCGCATAGAGCACCATTAGAATTGACGGCGGAATGAGAATTCCCCAGCCGCCACCGCAATTGATCGCCCCCACTGCCAGACGTTTATCGTAGCCGCGCTCCAGCATCCGCGGTAACGCGATCGTGCCCATAGTAACCACCGCAGCTCCGCTAATGCCGCTCATCGCAGCGAATACCGCGCAAATTGCGACAGTTCCGATGGCGAGGCCGCCGCGAAATCCGCCAAACCAGACATGCATCATCCGGTAGAGGTTATTAGCGACACCGGACTTCTCCAGCAGCATTGCCATGAACACATACATCGGGATGGCGATGAGCGTGAAGCTCATCATCGAGTCCCAGAACTTGGAGGCGACGATATAGAAGCCCACCGGCCCCATCGTGAAATACAGGAAGATGCAGGAGATGCCGCCCAGGGTGAAGACGAGCGGAGTTCCGACAAAAAGGAAGAATAGCAGAGAGCCGAAGAACAGCAGTGTGAGAAGCTCGACTGACACGATGGGTCCGTTCGTTCAATGAGTGGGTTCGTCGGAGGCCTGCTTGCCGAATGTGGCCGGATCGTTCTCTGCCCCATTTACGGTGCGGATGTCCGACACCGTTCGCACGACGCCCTGCAAAAGCAGAAGAATGCCGGCCACCGGAATGACCATCTTGACGGGCCAGATATACGGATCCCAGATACTCGACGACGTCTCGCCCTGCGCCGCCGATTCCCAGGCCATATCGATCCCCTGATAGATCAGCACGCCCATGAAGATGTAGAACAGGAACGACGTTGCGAGATCGACGATGGCCTTCTTCACGCGATTAAAGCGGCCATAGATGATGTCGACATTGACATGCGCGCGTTCGACCAACAAATAGCCGCCCGCGATGACGGCATAGACGCCGAAAATGAGCTGGGCGAATTCCGCCGTCCAGATCGCGGCTCGACCGACCACATAGCGCATGACGACGTCGGCGAGCAGAAGGACGAACATCGGCACGATCAGCCATGAGGCAACCCGTCCGATCACCGCATTCAGCGATGTCACAGCTCTGGCCAGTTTCAGCATCTCGTCATCCGAACCTCTTGAGCGGCGGCGGGGATGCGGATCGAACCCGCCTCCCCCTGCGCGCAGCCATGCATACTAGCGGTGATATCATCGACAGGTCCGTTGTCAGACGTAGCCCAGGTCGCCTCTCAGCTTGTTCATCGCCTCGGCGCCTGCCGCCGCGATAGGCCCTTTGTCGATCTCTTTTTGCATGATGACCTTCGAGGCTTCGGAAAGCTTCTTCAGAACGTCATCCGGAAAACGGACGACCTCGACATTCATCTTTGCCCGCCCCGTGCTCAAAGCCACGGCTTCCTGCTGAAGGTATTCGATCGTCCGCCGGTAATAGCGCTCCTCCACGAGTGACGTCAGGATGAGCCGAAGATCGGCGGGAAGCTTGTTCAGCGCCGCGAGATTGAAGACATAGACATCGTTCGTGAAGCCGAGTGCAGGCTTCATGTGAAATGGCGCGACTTCCCAGAACTTCATCGATAACGCACCGACCGCAGCGCCCCAATGGGCACCATCGACCACACCCGTCGACATCGCCTGATAGATCTCGGGCCCGGCGACTTGCTGCGGCGCCATGCCTGCTGCGGCAAGATATTCAAGCATCGTCCCCGCAGAGCGAACTTTTAACGAGCCGAGATCCGCGACTGAGGTGATCTTTTTCTTCAACACGATCTCTGTCGGATAAGCCTTGTCACCGAGCATCATCACACCTTTCGGCTGCAGCTCGCCATTCACCATCTTCTCGATGCCGAGATTTTTGGTGACATGCATCATTTCCCAGCTCTCGCGCAGCGCACCCGGGACGCCGTAATACAGGCCCATCGCCTGCGCCTCGCCGAGCACATAGCCGGGCGAGATCGTCCCCATCGGCACGACGCCGCGGCGCACGATATTGTAGATCTCGCGATCTTTGGCGATCTCGCCGGCACCAAACAATTCAAGCTTGAAGCGGCCACCGGTTCGCTGCTCGAGCTCCTTCTGCAACACGCCGAGACTGTCGTTGTAAGACCCCGACGCCTTGGGCCAATGGGCCTGTACTTTCCAGGAAACTTTCTCCTGAGCGTTGGCTGAACTTACGATCGCAGGCATTGCTAATGCCGATGCCGCTGCCAGCGATCCCCCCACAAGATTGCGTCGGTTGATGGTCTTGCCATGATCGGGCATCGAGGCTCCTCCTATATTCATCATCGAGCAGTGATGGATTATTTTTCCAAATGAGATCACGCGATCTACGGCGAAGTCAACATAGTGACCGATGAGACAACTTCTTCCCCTCCAGGAGGATCACTGGTTGCTGCGAGGTTTGGCGTACATGCGCTGATACACCGCACCAAGCGTAGATCTAACATCGCCTCGACGCAGTTGGATCTACTGGTTGCCAATTCGCGCATGGCTGCGAGCAAAAGTGCTGCCAGGCCTGATTCAGCCAGTCGCAGATCAATTGAGCCTCTCCTCGCAGTACGGCATCGCTGTGCCCTGGACTGACCGGCACGAAAGCACCGTTCTCATTGTCCAGGATTTTCCAGCCGCCGCCATGATGTCGTACCTCAAACCGATAGCGCGGCTGCAGAACGTGGTGATAACCGACAACTCTATCCACTTGTACCCTCGCTTTTGGAGTCAGGTTGTCCCGCCCGACGAAAGATCGCCTCGATCCGATCGAGGTCGCGCAGTCGAAGATCGCGTTGTGCGAAGGGGATCTCGATGCCTTCGCGTTTGAAGCGCCTCAGGATTTCCAATCGAACATCATTGGCCACCCCAGCGTCGGTGCTGATGTTACCGACATGGAAAAACACAGTGAATTCCAGCGCATCCGCGCCGAAATTGCCGAGAATTGCGAAGGGCTCGGGCGTCTTCAAAGCCCGCTCATGCTGGCCGACGATATCGAGCAGGATGGCAATGACCTGGTCAGGGTCCGTGTCATATGCGGTGCCAACCATGACCGACAGGCGCGCCGTATAACTACCGTGCATCCAGTTGACGACCTGGCCGCTGATGAGATCAGCATTTGGCACGATGACCGAAACATTGTCGTAGGTTGCGATCTCGGTAGCGCGGACGTTGATGCGTTTGACGACCCCCATACGGGCGCCAACCTCGATCCGGTCCCCGACCTTGATCGGCCGCTCGACCAACAAGATCAATCCCGAGACGAAGTTGTTGATGATGGACTGCAGACCGAAGCCGACACCGACAGACAGCGCGCCCGCGACGATCGCGATGTTCTGCAGGTTGAGCCCGACATATGACAGGGCGACAATCACGGCCAGGATGATGCCAAGATAGCCGACGCCGGTACGGATCGAGCTGCGGACGCCAAGATCCAAATTTGTTTCGGGAAGGAAACGGCCATCAAGCCATCGTTGTAACGCCCTGGTGGCTGCCATGCCGAAAATAAGAACGACGATGGCACCGAGAATGGCCGAAGGCGAGATGGTGAATTGCCCGATCGAGAAGCCGAAGAAAGCCGACGAGACGGAGCCAAGAACATCATCGGAGTTGATGCCCCATGTGGCCAGCACCGTGAACGCGGCCAGGCCGATCAGGGCCAGTTGCAGAACTCCGCTGATCAGCGTGGCGATCTGACGAACCGCCGCATTGCCGAGACCGGCTGTCTGCCGCAGAAACCGTCCTGTCCGCCCCTGGAAGGCGAAGGTTGCGCTGACGAGCGCGTCGCTCAGCTGGCTCAGCAAGATCAAGCTCATCAGCACCGCGCAGATGATCGTCATTTCCCCGGTCACGAAGCGCGCAAAGGCCACATATCCGCTGATGGCGGCGAGGACCGTAGCCATGGCCGCCAGCCATCCGAGCGGAATGAGTAGCCGCCACGCCGAGCGACCTCGAACATCCGCAACGGCCGTTTCATCCTCATCGGTCGTGGCTGGTCCAAATGCGCGCAACACCGCGATGAACAGGAAGGCTTTGGTCAAAGCGATACTGGCCTGGCTAAAGGTCAACAACGCGGTCGGTGCCGCGATCGCTCGATTGGTCGCGTCGATGAGCACGCCAACGGCCGCGGCAAAGCCGAGCAGGACGGCCAACGGCACGACACGCTCGGCGACCGCATCTTCGATTTCGATCAATCGCCATGATGGGCGTCCCGGTGCCAGCGCGGCGGTCGCAAGGCTGGAGAAAAAGGCTGCAAATGTTGTTCCCACAAAAAGTGCGCGGACGATTCCCGCAACATCGAGTGGCAGCACGCCCAGCGCGATCAAGGCGTGATAGAGGACAAGTAGCGCGACTCCGGGGATCACAGTGCCAACGAAAACAATCGCCGCCGCACTACCTGCCTTGCGCAATTCCGGCGGAGTGGCGACTTGCGGGTCGCGCGACGTCCAGCGCGACTGCCAACGACGGCCGGGCGGAAGAAAGAATCCCAAGACAACGATAGCTGCGATCGCAACGCCCGAGAAAGCACGCAACGGCTGCGACGCAAGGCTATTGATCCAGCGCGACACGAGCTCGCGAAATCGCGATACGGAGTCGGGAACGGTCGCGGCAAGGTCCATCCAGAACGAAGGGTTTAAAACGCTGGGCGAGCGTTCTGTAACTGAGTCCGTGAAAATTGCCCGGCGTCGGTCCGAGACGGCGTCAGCGACTTGCTGCGCGCGCACGTTCAGCAATCTGGCTTGCTGAACGATGCCTTGCCGCGCCACTTTTTCCGCCAGGAACTTGGCGCGTTCCAGCTTGATGTCATCGGACTGCGATGCCGCATCCGCTGCATTCGGTTCCAGTTCCGCAGCGCGTTGCGTAACTTCGTCGAGTTTTGGCGTCATTTCACCGATGAGTTCGCGGACACCTGCTTGAACGAGACCAGCGCGATCGCGCAGGTCATCGAGCGTTGTCTCGGAAATCACGCGAAATCGGAGCGCCTGCGCCGCCGTGTCCAATGTTTCCTTCCAGGAATTCAACTTGCCTTGAGCATCCGGAAACACCGGCGCTGGAACTGTCGGCAGATCGTCGTCCCGTTTTGGAGCGACCGCTTCCTTCGCCGAGGTTGTAGGTGTGGCTTTGGAGTCGCCCGGCGCGGCGGCGGCTGGAGAGACTCTGCCATTCAAACCAAAGGGCGATGGCGATACGAGCAGAAGGACCGCAATCACAGCGAGCCGCAAAGGATTCATGGATGATCTACAGGCTTGGAGGTTCTAAAAGCGCGAGCCGGGATCAGCGGAGCATGGCTTTTTGACGATTGATCGGTGCTCGTCCCCGGCGCGAAGAAGGTTGACGACGCCTGTTGACGCAAAATGTTCCGCCGTCTGCCTGCCTCGCCACTCGGCGGCATCGCTCAATCATCTCGAATGCAGCGCTTGCAGTCCGACGTGCCGCCTCCTCGATCATTGCGTCGATAGTTGCTCTGATCTTGGTGGCACTATCCCAAGTACCTTCAGTCCGTTTCATATTTCCTCCTCATCGCTTTACGCTTAAATCAGCAAGAACGGTAACAATGTGATCAGTGTTAGGATTGCGAGCACCACTACGACTGCGTCGCGGTTGCTCTCCTGCCTGTTGCTCATTCGGAGATCATGTAAGTTGATGCGATTGTCATTACCGGCCTCGCGAGACGTTTCCATCGTCATCGAAGCGAGGGTCTTAGCGGCCGTGTTTCGCTTTGCATTGCTCATGATTGCAACCAAGCAGGCTCGATCAACAGAGACGACCTGCGCTTCGTCTGCGAAATGTCAACGGGATGAACTGCCTCACACCGACTTTGCGCATGAGTAGAGATAGGTGAATGTGAGCTTCCGGATCTCAACAGCCGATGGCAAGCGCAAGCGGTCGCTTCAAGTTCCTTGCGATTTTCAATAAGTATGGCGCCCCTACTTCGCCGAATGAGACCGACCTGCTCCAAGCGACCCATCTCAGTGGTGACACCTGCGCGTCGGACTGCAATTGCTCGGCTTAATCCGTCATGAGTGATGTCGATTCGATCTGCTTCTAATCGGGAGCTCGCGACGAGGAGCCAGCGGGCGAGACGCTGTCGCAGGTTATGCGTTGTATTGCATGCGATGAGTTGCAAAGCATGTGTGGCCATGTCGTGAGAATAGTGTAGGAGACACTTTTGAAATTCCGGCTGGATCGCAAGCAGCTCTCTGAATGATCTCGCATTGATGCGAAGCGCCATTCCGGAAGCCCGCACAATGCATCGGTGAGGAGAGACTTCGGCTCCGTGCAATAGCGGCAAGCCGACAAAATCGTGGACACCGAGGGTCTGGACCTCGACTGTCGGGCGCCCCTCGTCCGCCTTGGCCACCATCGAAGCCATGCCGCTCTCGATCAGATAGACGTTCTGCAGCTGAGCGTTCCGCTCCTGAAGCACCTGACGCGTCTCCAGCAGTGTCGGTTCCGCGTGACGCAAGATGGCTGACTGACAGGCCACCGGAAGACCTGCGACAAGTTTGTTGTTACAGAGAGCCGGGACACTCTCGCGAGCGATATTCGGCCGGTCGTGACTTGTATCGTTCAAAGCGAGCATTCGATCCCTTCGCGTCCAGGGAGAAATTGTTTCCAGCCTTCGAAGCACTAACCTAAGCGCCGAAGTGATACCTGCCAGTCAGGCGCAGCACGCCTCAGGGTCGGGGAAATCCTGACAACCGAGCGCGGTGACACCCATCACAACGCGAATTGCTTATCCAAAGCAGATCGTTAACGTCGGCGGGCCGATCAAAGGGACATCATGGCCTCTCACTCACACGTTGCTCGCCACTCATTAATTCTGCTCGTCATGGCGGCGGCGATTCCATTGCTGGTGTTTGGGGGCTGGGTGATATTTCTCAGCGCCCGTGAGGAGCGCGCGGCGTCGCTGAACGCGGCCTTCGATACGCTCGATCGTGTTGTGACGCGGGTCTCTTCGGAACTCGTGACTCAGATCGAGGTCGCCGACACACTCGCAGCATCCGCTTCACTCGACCAACCGGACCTTCCTATGTTCTACCGTGAGGCCAAGCGTCTCAAGGACGCCCGTCCGTTGTGGGAGACCATCGAGCTTGTGGACCGTGACGGCCGCCAGGTACTAAACCTTCTCAGACCCATGGGCTCGGAACTTGGTGCGACCGCCGATCGCGACAATTTCGACAAGGTCATGGAAACAAAAAAGGCTGCCATCGGTGGGATCGGGCCATTGGGGCCCATTTCAGGAAAACGACTTATCGCGCTTCGGGCCCCTGTGGAGCGTGGTGGTAAGGTCAATTATATTCTTACCGTTGCTCTCGTGCCGGACGCCGTCAGTCAGATACTACGCAGCGCGGGAGCACCGAAGGGATGGGTCGGTGAAGTCGTGGACGCCAAAGGCAATATCGTCGCGCGCACGTTGGCCAGGCATTTTGAACTCGGAAGCGCTGCGAGCCCTTCGGTCCGAGCCGCAATCGAGCGCGCCCCGGAAGGCTCATATGTAGGCCGATCGCTGGATGGGATCGAGGTAGATACGATCTATCGCACGTTGCCCGGCACCGGTGGTTGGTCGGTTCATTTTGGAATCCCATCCGACGCATTAAATGCGCCGGTGAAGCGATCAGGATATCTGCTTGCTGCAGGTGGAACAGGTAGTCTCTGTGTTGCCGTTATACTTGCCTGGCTAACGGGCCGTGATATCGCTCAAAGGAGACGTGATCAGGAAGCCAAAGCGGCGCTAGAGCTCGGTCTGAGCGAAGAGCGACGACGGCTGGCCATCGACACCGCCGCGATGGGCGTATTCAATTGGAGCACGCAAGGTGGGGACGTGGTTGCGTCCACGCGATGCAGAGAATTACTCCATCTTTCTGACGATCCCCCGCTTGGAGGTGACAAACGCTATAGTCGGGAAGCCTTTCTGAAAGGTGTTGCCCCCGACGATCAAGCTATCGTTGCCGGTGCATTTGACCAATGCTCCACGGACCGATTGGTCGATGTTCAATTTCGAACAGTCTCGGATGGCGGCGAACTCCAATGGCGTCGCGCTACAGGGCGACCGTCGCAGATCGACACAACGCGGACTGTCCTTGGCGTCATCATTGATATTGATGCGGCGAAAAGAGCTGAAACTGAACGCCAGCAACTGCTTTTCAGGCTGGCCCAGGCAGAGGAGAACGAGCGTCGCCGGATTGCGCGTGAATTACATGACCAGATTGGTCAGAGCGTGACAGGATTGCTTCTCGGCCTCAAGAACCTTGAGCAGTCGATCGAAACAGGTGACCGCAAGCCCGGATACGACCGCATCGCATGGTTGCGCAAATTGGCAAACGACATAGGCCGCGACATACATCGCGTCGCAGCGGATCTGAGGCCAACTGCGCTCGATGATCTCGGCTTGCATGATGCCTTGCGTGCGCTTGCGGCGGAATGGAGCACACGTTTCGACATCGTGCTCGATCTGCAGATCTCTGGTGAGGTCACGAGAGTGCCCTCCGACATCGAGATTGTCGTCTACCGGGTGGTCCAGGAAGCGTTGACGAATATCCTCAAGCATGCGAGGGCCAAGAATGTCAGCCTCTTGATCGATAGGCGGGCGACGGAGCTGCGGATCATCGTCGAGGATGACGGGATTGGGTTCAATCCCGTCCCCTCGGAGCCTGCAGGTCAGCCTATGCCGGTGCGGCTCGGTCTTTCGGGAATGCGCGAACGTTTGAGCCTGATTTCGGGGACCATGACCATCGAATCCGAACCAAACGCGGGAACGACCATCTTCATCGCAATATCGCTTGTCACTGCAGCAGGTCCGACATGAGCATCATCCGAATCACTTTGGCCGATGATCACCCGGTGGTCTTGGCAGGGATCAAGGCGCTCCTGGATAATGTCAGCGATATTGATGTCGTGGGGGAAGCGACAACAGGAACCGAGGCGCTTCGGCTCATCAGCGACCGCAAGCCCGACATCGCGGTTATCGATATATCGTTGCCAGAGATCAACGGGCTGGAATTGGCAAAGCAAGTTGCGGAAAAAGTGCCGAGCGTAAAATTGCTCGCGCTTACGGTTCACGAAGATCGTGCCTATGTCCAGCCGCTGCTCAAGGCCGGAGCTAAGGGATATCTCCTCAAGCGCTCTGCTGCAGACGAGCTGATCCGTGCCATCCGTGCCATCGACGGTGGCGGCGTCTATCTCGATCCTGCGATCGCAGGCAAAGCAATTCCGGATCTACCCGGCGACAGCGGCGGTCTTGGTAAGGTTGCGGCGGCGGAGCTAAGCCAGCGCGAGACCGAAGTTCTTCAGTTGATATCTCAAGGACTCAGCAACAAGGAGATAGGCGGCCGCCTGGAGATCAGCGTCAAGACCGTAGAGACTCACAAGGCGCGCGCCCTGGAGAAACTTGGCTTGCGCACGCGAGCGGAAATCGTCCGATACGGGATTGCTCATAGATGGCTGGACAACCTGAGCGAATAGCCAACGGCACATAGTGTACGCCAGCGTACCGGCTTTATCTGAAACTCTTAATGTCTCCGGGGTTTGTCGTCGCGTCAATCGGCACACATACAGGAGATATCTGCATGAGATCAACCTTGGTACTCGCAGCCACTTTGCTGGCCGTCTCAAGCGCCTTCGCAAGTGCCGGGCCAGCGTCAGCTGCGCCCCTTTTGGCACAGGCTGCACACACGGATCGGAACGACAACGTCCTCGATATCCGGTGGAGGGGGCGTGGATGGCATCATGGGCATCGTGGATGGCGCCACGGTTATTATAATCGGGGCCCAGGATGGGGACCGGCTCTCGGCGGCCTTGCTGCAGGAGCGATCATTGGTGGAGCTATTGCAAATAGCAACGCGCGAGCGGCCAACGACGAGGCTTACTGCATGAACCGCTACAAGTCGTACGATCCGGGCTCTGGCACCTATTTGGGATACGATGGCAATCGTCATCCGTGCCCATAGGCAGCATTCACGTGAGCCAGAGTGGATGGCAGGAAAATCCTGACATCCACTCGCGCCGCCTGACTGGTGGTCAGCCTCTTAATGCATCAACTTGTCTCGATCGTTGAAGACGCCGATCGAGGGACAGATGCACAATCCGCTGTTGCTGGGACTTCTGCTCATGATGTCAGGCGCCGCGCTCGCCTATTGCGGCCTGCCGAATCGGTACGGGCAAAGTCCATTCTTCATGACGCGGAGCGGCCTTGCCCTGATATATCCAGCCATCATCGCCGTGTTGCTGGCGGGCGGCGCTTCGCAGTTTGTGGCAGCGGTTGTTGCGCGTTGAGGCATCGTTCGCGCAAATATGGAAAGAGTCCGACCTTCCAGCGCTGATTTCCGCTCGGCAAGAGATCGGCGTGTGGCGTTTGAGGAACCGCTTATGTCGATCAAATCTCTCATCGTGTTTCTCGACGCCACCTCCGGAATGAATACCCGGATGGCTTATGCGCTCAATATGGCAGAGCAACACCAAGCACACCTCATCGGCATTTCCGTGTCCCCGCCGCTCTGGACGCGAACCAGCGGGGCGATTGATTACACGCGAGGGACTGCCGCCGTTGAGGAGATGGTTGAGCGCCACAGTGCGCAGGAAGCCGCCACTCACGAAAGGTCGAAACGCGCTTTCGATGAGTTGCTCAGGCCAACAGGCCTAAGTCATGAGTTTCGCGCTATTCGCGAGATGGAGGCAGATCAAATCGCGAGACTTCACGCACTGCATGCCGATCTTGTAATTGTCGGCCACTCCCGACCCGACGGCTTGTCCCATGCGTCTTCGCCCGACGCAATGCTGGTCAAGACCGGCGTGCCCTTCCTAATCGTCCCAGACGACTGGCATCGGACCGCGCCGGTTGCACAGAACATCATGATCACATGGAACGCCAGTCGAGAGGCACGCAGAGCTATTACAGACACGTTGCCGCTTATCAAAAGAGCCAAGTCTGTCACCGTTACGGTTGTTGATGCTCATGAAAACGCCTTATATGGTGAACAACCGGGGGCGGACGTCGCACAGTATCTCTGTCGTCATGGGGCCAATGTCAGCGTGGAGCAGAGACAATCAGCCGGCCGACCTATCGCTACCGTATTGCGACAAACTGCGCATGACCTGCAATGTGATCTGATTGCGATCGGCGCTTACAGCCACAACCGGCTCAAGGAACTGGTTTTCGGCGGCGTGACGCGCTCGATATTATCCCGCGTGGAGGTGCCGACGGTCATTGCACATTGACGGCTGCGTTCGCTTGTGGCGAACACGACCGTTGCCGCGCGCCAACTCAAGATTTCCTGCTGAGCAGTCGAAGTTGACGGTATTCCACCCAGCCAATACTCCCACGCCATATGACCCTGCACCAGCGATTGCTGATGCAGTACCGTGTATCGACACGTGCTCCTCTTGGAATGACGTCGATTACTGCAAAGCTCGCGTCCGGTGCTGCGCGTAGCTTGACCGGTCCCCGTGAGCGCGCCGGCTCGGCGTCGGCTTCCACTATGAATACCGAACCCAACATCACGACAATTGCCGTTCTAGTCATTAACGTCTTGACGTTCACCTGCAACGGCTTGCTCTCTGCTTCTTACGGGGAGATGGTACAGGCTGATCTCGCTGATACGCAGCGCGCCTCTCGCTTCCCAGGCGCCGCTAATCGTCCTTGCCAAACGTCTGCATCGCTCTGACGACATCTGCACCTGAAAGAGCGTTCGTCGCGCTCGGCAAAAACCGGCCTAACGCCGCTGCTTGTCGCCGCACCGAGATCTGCGGTCTGTTGAGGATAGCTGCGGCTCGCATCAGTGTCGCCCCGCTATCGGCAAGCTCGATCAGCTTGGCATTTTCCTCCGGTGTCCACGCCCACTGAAATTTTCGCATGACGCTTCCGTGCAATTCATTCGACCGTAATAAGCGACATCGGTGAGAGGATCAATTGCGGAAAATCCTGACAAGGCCGCGAGGAACGATAACCCAGACGGTCGGTTGCTACGCCATCGATCCTACCTTCTGGATCGAAATGGAGAACACTATGAATAAACTGCTTATGACCGCTGCATCGCTGGCCCTGCTCGCATCTCCCGCTCTCGCACAGACTGCGACGACGACACCAGCGGCCCCGGCAGCTAATGCCGCCAAGTTTGCCACGGTCACAAAGGATGAGGTGTTCACGTCGAAGCTCAAGGGGCTCAACGTCATGTACAATCAAAAAGAGACGATTGGCGAAATCAGCGACATCGCCTTTAAGGGTAAGGAGATCAGCGCCTTGATCCTGTCTGTTGGCGGCTTCCTTGGGGTAGGAGAGCGCTATGTCGCCGTGGCTCCGGATTCGGTGAAGATGATGTACGATGCGAAGGCGGAGAAGTGGACCGCCACCATGGATACAAATAAGGACACCCTGAAGAACGCGCCTGAGTTCAAATATCCGAAGTAAGCCTATCGATCGACATGGCCGCCGGAATTTCCGTCCGACGGCCATGTCACCCTCGGTGGTCAATCGTTGGCAAGATCCCGCTTTCAATTCCTTCCAGCACTCCTGCAACCGCCCTTCTTTCAACAGTAAGCTTTGATGCGCGAACTATTGCGTTGCATGTCCCTAATTCATCACGACGTACGAGGAACGAATTGAGACCTTGGGCAAAGAAAGGTTTGCGCCTAGCGTTGATCTCCTGCCTTCGAGACGATGGTGCCATTACGCCTCCCTAGTCGAAGCGCTGCTCAACCGTTGGATGTCAGGAGCAAAGCTAAGGGCTTGTGTGGCACGAGCAAGAGCCAGTTCCGCATGTGCCGTCGCGGCTTCGGCCATCTCTGCGTTGCGAAGATTCGCTAATGCCTGCATCGCCTTCTGCAGACGCATACCCACCTCCACCAGTCCGGCACCATCCCTGGCAATCGGGGCGACAGCGTCGTCAAGTAAATCACGCGCTGCCACGGCTGGCACAAATATCCTCGGATACTTGATCTCATCGCGCGGACAATCAGCTCCATCCGCCCAGTTCGAAAGGACACGCACCATCGTCCCTATGACGTCGATAGCAGTGCCAGGATCATTGACTGCCGGTGACAGCGCCCGCGACGCCACCTCTGACAGAACGATCAACCCGAAGCGTGGGTCCTGGTCGTATGATCGCTGGTCGCCGATCTGGAAACAATTGGCGACCTCCCGTGCGATCTCGTCGTCGTGACACGCGACCATGACCGCAAGCCTGCGGTCCAATGTCGCAAAGGTTCCTGGAAGCGCCGTGACGCAGATGTCGAATTGGCCGCGTTCTGCAATGCGTGAGAGCCCGCCGATATCGATCCGCCGGACATATCCAATCTTCCGAGAGACGACGGGCGTTCCAAGCGGCTCCAGCGATGGCGCCCGCCTGCCGCCAAGACAAGGGTTTTGGCGACGATCATCAATCGCCTTATTCACCGCCCGCTCGACCTGATCAATGGTTTCGCCAAGGCGCCCGAGGCGTGACAAACGATGGATCCAGCGCAGCAGCATCACAACGATCAGAACAACGACGACAACAGTGGCTGCGAACAAGATCAATCGCCCGCTCGAGCCATAAGCGCCTGTGGACAGCGCGATCAATCCGACCAGACTAAAGACAAAAGCGCCGATAAAGGTAGCAAGGGCGCGCTGGGCCGTCCTGTCTTCGACGACCAGTTGGGCTGCGCGGGGCGTCGCTCCCGTGGCCGCCGAGGCAAAGGCCTGAACCATCGTCGAGATGGAGAATGTTGCGACAGCGAGCATGCTGGCTGCGATAATGCCGAGAATGCGATCGACGGCGTCGGCGCCCACGCGGCTCGACACGGCGTCAGGAATGAGGCGATCGAGAAAAAGCGCACTGAGGGCGGCTGCGACGCCGAGTAAGCAGTAAAGTGCGACGGTGAACCAAAGCTGATTAGCAACGTCCTTGGCGATCCAATCCAGTTTCAGTCTCATTGAATACCCCGAGATCTAATCTGACAACCGGTGTGATGCGAAGCCAATCGCTGGAACTTCTAAAGGCCACGTATTGCGCCAAGGCGAACTCGTCATGTCAAATGTCACGTTCTGAAAAGCGAACTGCCAAGCTCATGAATGTCCGCTTTGCGCATATTGTCTTTACGAAATGACGCAAACCCAGACGCGGGACTAGTGGACTCGCTGCACCTTGGCTATGCAGTCCTGAGGATCCAAAAGTCGTTCTCGCAGGCATCGTTTGTGTTTCTCTGAGGCATAAAATCACTGGAGGTAAAAATGGCTCAAGGTTTCGTTGATCCGACTAAGGAGACATTTTCGCTCTTTCGCAAGAATGATCGGCCTGGCGCGATACAGATGCTGAACTTGGTGCGACTGCTACCTGAAGCCAAGTATCCGGATTTACGCACAGCGACGGGTGCGGAAGCCTATGCGCGTTAGGGCGAAGAAAGTGGCCCCGTCTTTCGACGCCTCGGCGGGCGAATAATCTGGCAAGGTCGATTCGAGCTGATGCTCATCGGACCTGCGCATGAACGCTGGGACCACTGTTTCATTGCTGAATACCCAAGCGTCGATGCCTTCGTTCAGATGCTTAGGGATCCGGTATACCGCGAAGCGGTGAAGCACCGCCAAGCTGCGGTTGAAGATTCTCGTTTAATCCGAACGGCGCCCTTGCCGATTGGCGAAAATTTCGGCGAAATTCCTGTTCAGTCGGATACATAAGCCGCCGACAACCACAGCCTCGCCCTCACGCGGATTGAACGCGCTACCTTTCTGGGCGGCCCCTCATTGAATTTGCCGTCGATGCGGGGCGCGCTTTCTAACACGCTGGCTTACAGAAGTGGCCGATACCTACGGCTTGGCGATCGCGTCATGCTGACGCGCTCATCCAAAAATTTACAGAGCATTAACCATAAACGTGGAGGTAACTGCTTACAGAGGTGATGGCATGCAGGCTTTTTTCGGAATACTCAGCGTTGGCAGTTTCTTGCTGCTCTTCGTCCAGATTGTCACAGGGATCAGCTTTCGCTGAACTTGCAAAAGTGACAATGAGCCACACCGATTAGGGTTGTCCGAACAGCAGGTGCATGCGACCCAGCCGCATGACTTTACCCCGTTCCGGTCCGACCTCGGCGCTCCGCGCTCTGCTTGCCAATGAGGCCGCTGGCGGCATCGTTTTGATGTTAGCCGCAGCGCCGCCTTGCTTGTCGCCAACTCGCGGCTGGCGCCTCTGTATTTCGATGCTCTCCATGTGAAGATCGCGGGGCTATCCACTCTGCACTGGATCAACGACGGGCTCATGGCAGTTTTCTTTCTGCTCGTGGGCCTGGAGATCAAGCGCGAGCTTTTGGAAGGGCAATTGGCGAAGTGGGAAGACCGGATCTTGCCGGGTGTCGCTGCGCTTGGCGGCATGCTTGTTCCAGCACTCGTCTATCTTTTCATCAACGGCATTTCTGCTCCTACCGCGAGAGGATGGGCGATACCCACGGCGACAGACATTGCATTCGCGCTCGGTGCGATTGCGATACTGGGCAAACGTGTCCCAGTCTCGCTCAAGATATTCCTTACAGCCCTTGCTATTCTCGATGACTTGGGCGCGATTACGATTATTGCGCTGGTCTATACGGACAACTTGCAGATGAGCTGGCTAATGGCTGCCGGCGCCGTTGTCGTAATGCTTTTCGCCTTTCAACTGATCGGGCAGCAGTCGCTCTGGCTCTATCTGATCCCCGGTGTCTTCTTGTGGTTCTTTACGCTCAAATCCGGTGTTCACGCGACCTTAGCCGGCGTGCTGCTCGCCTTTGCGATCCCGCTGCCGCGCAAGACAGAGGGCGGCAAAGATCACCGGCCGCTCATCGTTCTCGAACACGCCCTTCAACCATGGGTCGCTTACCTTGTGGTTCCGATCTTCGGTTTCGCAAACGCAGGCGTGTCTTTCGCTGGCATGACAGCATCGGTGCTGATGGCGCCGGTGACGCTTGGCATTGCGGCGGGCTTGTTCTTCGGCAAGCAGATCGGTGTGTTCCTGGCAAGCTGGGGTGTGGTCGCATTAAAGCTGGCGCGGCCCCCAGCGGGCGCGAGCTGGCCTCAGGTCTATGGAGTTTCTTTGCTCTGCGGCATCGGTTTCACGATGAGCCTCTTTATCGGATTACTGGCGTTCCCGGATGACGAGCTCCTTCAGAACGAAGTCAAAGTCGGAGTCCTCCTCGGATCGCTCGCTGCAGGGATGGTCGGCGTAGCCGCGCTTGCCATCAGTAAGACGCCAACGCGGCCGACGTGACTGCAACTCACATTTCAGGCAGGTCTACGAAGATGACGCGCCGAAGGCCCTTTGTTTTTAAGGCGAACAGGGATAGCCAGTCGGCGATTGGAGCAACGAAGTCCGACAACAACAAGCCAAATACAATACACTGGCCGAGTATTCTCACCGTCATCTCCGCGGCGATCCTCATCGGCGCCGAGGTTTTCGGGGCAGCGTTCGCCGGCGGCTGGGCATTTGGCATTCTGCTCGGGCTGAGCGACAACGCGACATACATCTTGCAGGCGGTGCTGATGTGTCTGGGTGTTGTGGTGATGACAATATTCATCCGCAATGCGCAGCGCATCGAACCGTTCTGGAGCCGCAAGCGCTGATCATCGATGGGACAGCACTGGCGTCACCAGCAAGATAGCAGACGTGCGAGACGAGGAGCGGGCTCTGTCTTCGTCGCGCTTTGCATCGGCATAGCGGCGACTGTGGCTCGACGACCGCGTTGGCCTTTCTGGTTCGACTCTACGTTGATTGGAGGAGACACGATGCGCCTACTCGCCGTATGCTCCCTATCTGTACTGTCGGTGGCGACGGTGGCATTTTCGCAAGGGACCGCCGAGCAAAGACGTGCGTGCACCCGCGACGCAGTCACCTTGTGCTTCGATGCCATTCCGGACACTAGGCGTGTCTCGGAATGTCTCCACGACAACCGGGAGCGCCTGAGCGAACGCTGCGCTCGCGTTCTTCCGCCTAGAGATTCTGTGACCGAGGAAAAGACGCCGCAAGCCGAATGACGTGCGGGTGCGTCGTTGCCGCAACTGTCCGACTCTCACCGTATATCCGCATTTCCTAAGAATGTCAGCTTTGCGCCAGGAGCGGTCACAGGGCCACTACAAATAAATGCCTATCCCATCTACTGGAGACTGCAGCAGACTTAAGTGAAGAGCTTTTGGCAAAACGGATGTCGCATTTGGCGAAAAAGATGGCTCCCTACCGCACGACCGCGCGAGCGGTGATGGAGTCCGAGCGAGGGGAAACCGATATGAAACGACATCTACTCAGCATTGTCCTTTGCGGCTTATACATCGCGGCGACCGTGGCTTGTTGGGTCGTCGTTTATACCAGCACTGATCAGAAGGGAGCTTTCGTTTTCACTCAATTGCCGCTTATTCCTAGTATGGCCATACTCGGCAGCACGGGACTTCTCAAACATTTAGAAGTTCTGTCATGGTCCAGCGCGTACTTGGTGCTTTTCCCACTAACGCTGCTCCTGCTGTTCGTGATTGGATGGCTTATCACTTGGATGACGGCGACCACCTGGCGACTTTTCACCGGCCGACGGCGCTCTGTGTCACCGCTCCAGTAAGCGGCACGGTGATGGGATGGATGACGCAATTACCTCCATCGAGATTGAACGATATCGCACCAACGCCGACCAATGGTCGTGGCCGCGCATATTGCTCGAGTCATGAAACATCCTAGTCGATTCACCTGTCGCATTAGAGGATCGATCCCAGCAGCTGCGTGCTCGTGGCTACCGACCCGACGATCATCGTTGCAACTCCTTGGCTGAGCGATACTCTCAACTCTTGTTGCAATTCTCATTGTCTTGTTCGGAGCGCTCCTTGGTTTGATCTCCATCTCTGCAACGTTTCTGCAGTTTCCAGACCTGCGCCTTCAGCCGGTAACACTAGCAATCAAAATGTGGCTAGGAAGAAGTCAAGCCATCGATACCGATGCGGCGCTGCCTCCAATAGAACAGCTATACTCCCGCATCAGATCTCTTGCGAAGATCATTGACGTGCCTGGAGAGTTCATTCCCACCGACACTGGCGCCGATTTTGGTTGGGCTCAAATTGAGTATGACGGGAAGTTCCACTACTTTTACGTCGAGCGAGGCGAACGCTACGATGTACGCACGTCTGCCGACATGGACGAGGCTCTGTATTGGGTCTTTTGTGACGTTACATCGGCTGTAGCAAGCAATTACGAGCTAATCCATCGCGATCCAAGAGCCGGGGATACACGACGTCTTTTGTTTAGTTACCAACTAAAATTGCTGAGCAAACTAAAGACTGAGTGGGCAGAACGCCGTAGCGCGAAGATTGACGATATTTTGGTCGCTAATCCTTTAATTGACGATCGCGCCGCTGAGAACGACTGATCCCCGGCGACAGCTACAATTCACCTAACGAAGAGAACCTTCTTCGCTCCCAAATAACCGGCACAAAAGCACTTCAGCGGCACTTTGCGTCCAATCCCGGGGATGGTAAAGCTTCCCCAGGAGGGTGTTGATTCCAACTATGAATGAGACCGACAGCGCTGCAATAATGTTCATGGCTCTATGCAAGCAAGGACGCGCCGACGAGGCATTGCGGCTTGCCTCAGAGGCGAGCTTTCCAGACCTGATTATGGGTTTGACTATGATGGCAGACGCCTGTGACGATTCTCCGCACGGACAGCTTGATCGAGATTTTATCATGCGCATGGAGCGTTACCTGCTTAACGAAAAGGCAGGCCGGCCCATGCTCGATTAGTCGTCGGCAATGAATTTAACCGCCGAAGAGATTGCGAAGGGAAAGCGCCAGACAACCTACTGGGGCAGCCTTGTCATTCATCACGCGCATGATGATCTCATACGGATTGCCTACGAATGGCTCGACGCACAAGCGAGAACCAGTGACACCTCGACAAAACGATTTCCGATCAGAGACCTTATCGCGAATTGGAGCGGCTGCCCGGTGTCAGTTTCTGATATCGAAGTTGCCGCTACTCTACACGCGCTGAGAGGGCGGTATCCATATTTTAACTTGAGCGCTCGCTTGACGCAGCCTGCGAGACGACGTCTCGACGGCTTCCCCGCCCCTCGCAGACCCGATAGTGACTCGCACGAGGTTGAATATAAGCGCTTCGAAGAATAGCGATCAAGCCAACATCAATCCACGGATAGCCATCGTGATCCGCTTTAATAGGAATGACGCAATTGTGCCGACGCATCTGGGCTCTGCGCGCTCTCCAGTGCAGTCTTCAGGGCCCTAGTAGCCTGCAAAGTTTTGCGCACGTTTGGGTCCTCTGATGAGGTGTCGAACGTTATCAGGCGATTGCATTGAGGGCAGTTGACCTGGAATCCGTTTTGGATCCGACTACCGCGCTCTCGGAAGACCGAACTGCATCTTGTGCATTTGATTTTGATCTTCTCGTCGAGCATCCCACCCTCAACTTGCTATAGGTAGGACCCTGCCCAGCCGACGTTAACAAGCCTTGAATCAATGAGCACCTATGCAAAGGCGCTTTCTCCTGGATCAGAATGCAGGCCGGCCGTTGTTCGATTAGATGCTGCCGTTATGTCGCGCACCGGACACTGTTGGGACCCCATCCATGTTACCAGCGCACATGTCGAAAAGCTCTATTACAAAATTTTGGACTGAGGTGGATGTCGCAAAGCTCATCGCTTTGGCAGACGCAGGCGCGTCCCTCCTCAGGGCATCCTCCGCCCTCAACCGGCCTTCGAGCTCGGTGACGAAAAAAGCTCGCGAACTTGGAAAGAGTTTTCCGGGGGTACGTGCGATGAAGGCTCGAATACGTGATCTCGAGCCGAACAATTAACTGACGCGCGGATTTCGCGACCTTTCAAGGCCATTGTTGATCTCGTTTATGCACGAAGACACAGCCGCCTCGTAACTGCGAAACTGGTCGAGACCCCGGATGGCTTTGTTGCCTTGATGGATAGTCCAAAACCACAAGCCTGGCTCGACTTCTTGAATGTCGTACTTGACCGATCGATGCAGCACGACGTTTCGCTTCCCTATTTGATAACGCGGGCTAGGTGGCGCCAGACCGACGTCGTAGCTGCTATCTCGATCCAGATGCCTGGAGGCTCACATGTTCGTCTATCGGATATACGAACTCGATAGCGCAGGCAAAGTGTCTAATCGACTGGACTTGCCGGGTGATATCGAGGGTCCTGAGGCGGTGATCACGGCGCGGAGACTGGCGGTAGATTGTGTCGTAGAGCTTTGGCGCGGCAGCAACCTGCTGGCCACCTTCAGACCTGAGACGCCGTTGGGAGAAGTGACCGCGAGCCCGCAATTCGATGATAATCAATAAGCGAATAATGACTGACGCATCGTTCGGCTGTAGATACCTTGCGCGGCTTGAGTTCTAGTGAAACTTTTGAAAAGCGCCTACTTGCTGCCACTCTTCTAGTTTTCGAGCTGACCCTCTCTAAAAGACAGAGACAATATCGCGATGGGCGCTGGCTTCGATACCTGCGGTCGGTTCAATGAGATGCGGAAGGTTGATTTTATACTGGTGATGTTAAACCACAGTGCGTGGGCACAAGGGTTCATGAGTTCATAAAATCTGAACTCAACGCGACCGGAACTTATCGACAGCTCAGCGATGACATAAAGCTGCAGCGTTTCGCGTCGATTTCTGCGGACATTTTCCAAACCGGCTTACGCAAGCGCAGTACAAATCCTCTACGAGACCTTTCCTGTTCGCTTACGGAAATAATGACGAAGCTGTGAGCAGGTGACAGCTCTTGTCGCATCAGTTATCGCCGCATCGGTAGCGGCATTTGGCCAAGGTGGCGGGGAACAGCAGCGGAAGTGCAGACCAAGGATCCTCCAGCACCAATGCGCCTGCCCTCCCCAGCGTGGGGCTTTTGCTTGTCCGGATGTCGCCGCTTTGAATGTAGCTTTGGTTCATCCTGTCAGTGAGCGACGTTCAACAGCGCGCTAACTGTCGCCTCCGGACTGAGGAAGCCCCGTCCCCCCTGGCGGGGCTCTCGCCGTTAGTCGGGAGCTCGGAGATTGGCCTCGCCCCCAGCCGGCGCTGTGCGCCCGGCGCCCCAATTCCTCAGCTTCTTGGATCAGACGATCGCGCTCCTTGCCGGACATCATTCGTTCTGCAAGCATCATTAGCTCACGTGACTTTTTCAAATACTCATTCGCGTTCATAACTGCCTCTGTTTCACCTCAGTTACGCAGAGCCGTCCGCGGAGGTTCAGCGGTCACGGAGATGTCAGGACTGCCGCGTCAAGCACCATCTTCTCGGTTTTCAGCCTCGGTATCGATGGAAATCGCGAACGGTGCGGCTAGAGATTGTTTGGAAAAGAGAAGCGCTCCTTGGTGGGTACAAAGAAATGCATCAAACGTGCGCACCGAAAGGGGTGAAAATCGCGACTTCAGCGGCGTCGCGTCCAAACCCAATCAGTATGCGTTCAGTTCCAGGACGATGTCGCGCTGAACGTGTACCAGCGCCCGTGCCAAAGTCTTTCCTTTCGCGAAAGCGCTTTGCTAAAGGGGGGCAATAACGATGAAACGCACCTTGCGGTCACGTCGGAAATGGACGGAAGCCGAGTTCGCAAACATGGTTGCACTCTTGAAGGAAGGGGTGCCGGTCGTGACCGTTGCTAAGCAGTCTTGTTGAGTTCTTTAATCGCCGACCAAAGACATGACGTAGCCGATCTGTTCAGGTCCGCTTTGCGCCATTTGCGGACGTCCGCTCTTATCCAGCCGGCAAGCCTGAAGAGTAAGAAGACTGCTGAGGCTCCACCTCTCGATACATTAGTAAGGGATGCCGCCATCTCTACAGTCCGATTGATTCGCAGTGCTCGCGCCCAAGACAATGAGTAGATGAGCCCCGCGGCAAGAATGCGCACATTCCTAAAAATGACATCGTTTGATGGAACTTCTGTGCTCCCCCAGAATTGCCAGACCTTGTAGACAACTCCCGGGAAACCTTCGTGGCGTCCATTCTGATTGTGGAAGATGAGATTTTTGTTGCCGGCGATATCGAACGTGTTCTCGAGGAAGCAGGCCATGACGTTGTCGGCATTGCTGCTGATCGTCGTGAGGCTCTCGCCGCGGCGCCACTAGCGAAGATCGCCTTCGTGGACGTCAATCTTCGGGATGGTAGGACTGGCCCTCAGGTTGCGTATGATCTTTCGCGCGAGTACGGCATACGCATCGTCTATGTCACCGCCAATCCAGGTCAGATCGATCCCAAAGCCGATGGAGCCATCGGGTACATACGCAAACCTTTTAGCGAAGACGCGATCGTCGCGGTTGCAAACTTCGCGGCTGGAAGGACATCTGAGCTGATCAGTCCTGAGATCAGCCTTTTCAGTGATGTGAGCGGTTCAACGACGATTTAGGAACGATTGCCTTAAAGTTCAGGCCGTTTGACGACCACGTTCGTTCGATGTTGCCGCCGAGCTGGCTTTTGACGCTCATTTCGATCAATTGCGAGCCAAATCCATCAACGCCGGGCACAGCCGCAACGGGCGGACCGCCCTTTTCTGTCCAACTGATGGCAACATCGCCCGCGCAATCCTCGATATGGATTTCGACGACGCCATCGGGTTCCGAGAGAGCGCCATACTTGGCGGCGTTGGTGGCAAGTTCGTGAAAGATGAGGGCTAAGGGCGTAGCAGACCTGTCATCGATCGCCAGATCGACACCTTGCAACGTCACTCTGGCTCTACCAGCCGCATATGGCGCCAATAGTGTTTCGAAGAGCCCGATCAAGCTGGTTTGCCCGGCCAACGGCTTCGATTTGGCACTGTGCGGCCTTACGAAATCGTGCGCTTTACCCAAGGCAACGATGCGTGCGCGAAGGTCGCGCGCAACGTCTTTAATCTCCGGATACGCTTTGCTCGAAAGCCCGACCAACCCGCCGACGACGGCAAAAATATTTTTGATGCGGTGGCTCAATTCCTGACTGACGATCTCCTTTTGATGCATCAGCAACTTTTGTTCGTGAATATCGGTGCAAGTTCCGAACCACCGTATGATGTCTCCACCGTTGCTTCGCATAGGCAGAGCGCGCCCAAGTGTCCATCGGTACTCGCCGCTCGTGTGCTTGAGACGGTATTCTACCTCATATGGCTCGCCGGTGGCCAATGATTGCCGCCATTTGCTCCAGGCGAGTTCTTGGTCGTCGGGATGAAACATTCCGTTCCACCCCTCACCGTCCGTCGATCCCATCGCGACGCCAGTGAACTCGTACCACCTAGCATTGTAGTAGTCGTGGAAGCCGTCGGGCAATGTTGACCATACCATCTGAGGCATGGTGTCGGCGAGAATTCTAAATTTCTCTTCCGTTTGTGAAAGAGCATTTTCGACTTTCGCCTGCGCGTCCTTTTCTGCCTTCATCTGCTTTCGCGCGCGAAAGACGACCATAACTTGATTTGCCAGTAATCGCAGTCCGTCCAACTGCAATGAGGTGAGACCGTCTCTGGGGACATTATCAATCACGCAAAGCGAGCCGAGCGAGATGCCGCTCGAAGAGCGGAGCGGAGCACCGGCGTAAAAGCGGATCGCGGGATCTCCGGTCACAAGGGGGTTTGCGGAAAATCGATCATCCTTGGTCGCATCCTGAACGACCATGACGTCCGGGCCTTCCATTGCATGAGCGCAAAAAGACCAGGCGCGCGGCGTCCCGCGTTGTCCCAAGCCGTGATCTGACACAAAACGCTGTGTGATTGGACCGATAAGGCTCACGAGGGATATGGGGGCGTCGCAAAGCTTGGCCGCAAAGGCCGTAATGCGATCCAGGTCAGCATCGCCTTCTAGGCTGACCAAGTCGTGAGCGATAATTTCGGAATTGTAAGTCGTCTCTGCTTCGACGCGGGTCGTATCCATATGTCAGAAACCACTCTTGAAACTTATAACCGGCTCAAGGCTTTCGGTGGCACAACTTAGGAGCGTCTCAGATACCGCACCATCGTTTGCCAAGAGGGCGAGATTAGCAAAACTGAACCGTTGAAAGATATCCATAAGCGTTATTTGCGCCACCACGAAATCTGATCGAAAAGACAGCCACCGTCGAATATGCCACCCTCGCAAGGTCACTAAACGACGCGTGACCTTCGGCGCGTTACAAGACTCAGAGCAGACTTTTGGTTCCAATGCCACTTCGGGTCTAGCCCCAAAAGGCAGACCTTTAATCGAGAATGTGGGAAGCATCTCCATCAGATCGCCCAACAAGCCTCTACCTACTTAGCGGCATCTCATTGGTCTGGCACGCTGCAAGACGGGCGAAAACCGCAGCGAACTGCCGGACCAAAGCAATCCTGCGATCAAAGGATTATAGGTGGCTTACACTTCGTTCTTGACGTGCCCTATAATGCGTCCAAATGAAACAAGACTGGCATAGACAATACGAGAATTGAGATGACGAGAAGTGCCAGGACGATCTCTTCGATCTGATCTCGATCTCGTGGCGGCCGCGGCTCAATCTTTCTAGCTAGATTCGTCAGCACTTTTCGCTCCCGCGCCTATGGAGCAGCACAACAGTGCACGTGCACCAATCGTTCCTACGCCATTAGTCCGCGGTAACAACTTACTTCGGAGCTGACGTTCATTTACCTGCACTCCAGCGTTGCGGCCAATCACAGCATGACGAAAATAAGCTGCCGATCATCATGATTGTCTGACGGTCGACATATTATCCACCCAACAGGAACCAGCAGGTGGCCATGTAAGTTTGTCGATCGTTGTTTCATTATTCAGATTGGGAAATCTCATGAGCGGTACCACGGATAAGATTAAAGGTATGGCCAACGAAGCCATCGGCAAGGCCAAACAGGGCATTGGCGAAGTGACGGGCTCAGACAAGATGAAGGTTGAAGGCGCAGCGCAGGAAGCCAAAGGCGACGCCCAACAGGCCATGGGCGACGCGAAGAACGCTGCAAAGGACGCGGTCGATAAGACAGCCGATACTCTCAGAAAACCACTTTGAGCGTTCGAATACGAAAAGGGCCGCTTGAGCGGCCCTTTTTTTTGATGAGAACGAGCTTCGGTTGAGCTTCACTTGATCCCGGTTGTTCTTTCGATCCTATCCTGAAATAGTGCGCGCGGTACGATCTTCTCGCGAAGAGCGGCGCCGAACATCTTGCACACACACATTGGCTCGCCCTTAATCGTATGGCAGCGGCAAGTGTCTCCATACGCGTAACGGATGAGGCGATCGATATCTCCCTGAGAGATCGCATCTTCGATTTTCTCAGCGTAAACTGTCATGCGTCACGTCCCTCTTCGGTAGCTCTTATCGCAGCCTGTACTAGAGATTGAAGGAAGAGCTAGGGCGCAGCAAAGCCACTCCCTAGCTTTTATTCCACCTAACCTCAAACCCTGCGAGTGCCAGTCAGTCCGGTGAACGTCGCAACTGCGCTAACATTTCCTGCGAAGAATGCTGCAAGAGCGCCGAGCAGCAAGGCGACAGCACCGATGATCGCGCCCCTTGAAACGGTCTTGGCTGTCGCATCTGCAGCAACCTTGGCCTGCTCCTTCGTCTTCTCAAGAGCGGCCGTATATTTTTTCTGCATGTCGGCTACCTGCTGTCGCGCTTGATCCTGCGAAATGCCCTGCGCTTTCGCGAGGGCATCGGTCGCCCTGGCGGTCGCGGCCGCTTGCTCGTCGGCATTGCCGACCAGCGCTGCACGGACCGCAGAGACGGCCGTGTCGCGAAGCGCAGCAGGGTCTTGTCCGCCGGATGCGTCTCGAACCTGGTTTTCAATCCGCTTCAACGGATCATTGATGTCATTGAGCGCAGGCGCGGCGGCCTGAGAGGCCGCACCGACAGCGCGCCCTGCGCCGCCGATGGCGGAGGATACGGTGCTAAGCGCGCCGCCAGCGACACCGGTCGCAGCCGACGATATAACGTAAAGCACCACAAGAGTGGACACAGCCCACGACATCAGCCCGTGGTAGGCTGCAGTCATCGGTATCGGCTTACCGGATAAACGGCCCGCAAGGTGACCGCCGATTGCCGACGCGACAATACCGGAAACTACCACCCAAACACCGGCGCCGACGGTGAGAGTGCTTGCGGTTGGCGACGTGCCGGCGACCGCATCGACGGATGCTAGGCCGACGCCGATACCTACCATGTTCAGGATGGTTTGGATCACCAGAGCCATCACAGCACCGGCAAATACGGCGCCCCACGAAATTTCGTTGAGAACAACGGTGTGCACATCTCTGTCGCCCACGCGTGAAGCCGTGGCGCCGGCGTCGAAGTGGTTCTGATCGAGAGCATTTACGGTCATCAGTAACTCCAAGCATCATTAAAATACATCGGCGCGCATCAACGACGCGCGATCTCACATTTTTCGGAACAGCCGTCCGACGAGAAACCCGGTAGTGAGGGCTGCTATGATGGCCCTGCCCGGTCGTTCCCTGACCAGGTCTTCGAATTCATCGGCGCCACGCTGCGCTTGGCGTTTTCCCTCGGCGATTGCGCGGTCGGCCAAGTCATCTGCTTGTTGTAGCGCGTCCTCAGCTCGATCTCCGAGTTCGCGAGCTCCGTCCTTCGCCTGGCCGTAGAGGTTCTGCGCCTTACCTTCAATCTGCAGGCCTACCCCATCGGCACGCGTCCTCTCATGACCGACTGCGTTGCCAGCAATCTCGGTCACCTTGCCCGCGACATCCTTCGCGACGCCTTCAACGCGATCTAAATCCATGCTCGATCTCCATTCGGCCGCCGAACGGCCGGTTCGCTTTCACTTTCTGCTCGATTTCTCGCTGCGTGGCTCGGCAGCCTCTGCTTTTCCCGAGGCTTTGTCGGCACGTCCTTCTGCCGCCATCGCGTCATCGCCGGTTATTTTGCCAAGCGCTTCCTTGATGGATCCGGAGGCTTGCTGCTTCGCACCTTTGGGAAACTTCTCGGTCATCGAATAGTGCTTTGCGTCACGACACAGATACTGGGCAGCCCGACCGCATCAGCCAATAGTGCGGACGTCTCATATGCATGGTGCGAAAACATCATATTCACTCATCTTTCGGACCGAGATTGTGCTTACGTCCAAAAATCACCGCCTCGCTTCGACGATGGATGCCGAGCTTGCGATAGAGCGACGCGACGTGATTGCGGACAGTGTTGAGGGATACCGACAGACGTTTTGCGATATTCGCGTCCGTCAATCCTTCGCAGATCAGGACTAGAACCTCTCGTTCTCTGACTGTCAGATCCTTGATCGGCGACGCCTTTGTCTCCGCAGCCGGACGGCGAAGTGCCCCCAGCTTCTCGATAATGCCCTTGCTCAGCCATGATGCGTCGGCCATCGCGGCGTCGATCGCCTGCATGAGCTCACGCTCGGTTCGCTTCCGTTCGGAGATGTCCAGGAATGTTGCAAGGATACATTTGCTGTCAGCGATGGTGACGGTCTCAGCCGACACGATGCAGTAGAGCTCATTTTTGTTGCGGCAGGTCATACTCGCTTCAAGCGATGCAACAGTTCCGGTCTGCACGATCTTGCTCTCGAACTCCTGTCTCGCGTCTGGATCGCCCCAGAGTTCGATGTCGCGTGGGCGACGCCCGATTAGTTCTGCTTCTCCGAAGCCAAACTGCGTCGTGAATGCAGCGTTCACATCCAGAAATGTGCCCTCGTCCAGCTTCATCAAGGCGGTCGCGACCGGCGATAGCTGGAAAGCTTTCGCGAATCGCTCTTCGCTCTGACGCAACGCAGACTCCGCCTTTTCGCGGGCGTCGAGGTCTGCGAACGTGAAAAGCATGCAATCTTCTTCGCCGACTTCCATGGGCTGCCCGGCCATGATCACCAGCTTGCGCCCTCCATCTCCGGTACGCACGACGAGTTCGGTCTGAGGGACAGTACGCCCGTCATTCAGCCGCTCGGCGAGCATCTCCGGGTCGGGCGCTTCGGCGAAGATGTCGATTCTGCTTAAAGGCTGGGCGAGGATCTCATCCTTCTCGAGCGCCATCATTTCGAGAAAGCCTTGATTGACCTTGACGACGATCTGATCTGACAAGCGACAGATGAAAGCCGGCGCCGGATTGGCGTTGAACGTTCGCTCAAAACGAGCCTCGGCCGCGAATCGCTCGGTTACGTCAGCCATGACGAGAACAAGACAATCCGGCTCGCCCTTCTTGTCGGTTATCACGAGACTTCGGATTTGGTGGACCCACTCGTTTTCCGGATCTGATGCCGGGCTGACCACAACCACGACATCGACGAAGACCTCGCCCGCAACCACGCGGTCGGCTGGATACTGAGATCTTTCCAAAACGTGATTGTTGCGATAGCGGAGCGAGAAGCGGGTTCGATAATCATCGACCGTGCGACCCAAGGCTCGGATATCGGCCACGCCATGCATCGCCAATGCAGCGTCGTTCGCCCATGCGATTGTCTGATCGTTCTCAATGATCATGACGCCTTCGCTCAAACCGGCAATGATCATCTGAAGCTGAGTGCGATCAACCGAATGCGGCATAAGAAAACCGTGCAGGTAGCATGATAAAGATCATATAAATTGGTAAAACTGCACTAGACCGTGGTCATCGCGCATCATTGCAGAACAGCATGTCCACCAATAGGTTCCGCTCTCACGAGACGCGGAGGTGCACTATGGGAATTATCTGGACCATTGTTATTGGGTTTTTGGCTGGCATCATCGCCAAGTTTATTATGCCCGGACCAAATGAGCCTCGCGGCTTCATCATGACGACGCTGCTCGGCATAGTTGGCGCGGTTGTCGCAAATTTCCTCGGGCAAGCGCTCGGTTGGTATCGGATCGGTGAAGGTGCCGGTCTGATCGGCGCCACCGTCGGCGCTATCATCGTCCTATTCGTTTGGGGCGCTATCACGCAGCGACAGCGCTACTGATCAAAGAAGTGGATGCAGGCGTGTCCGTAAATCTTCACGTATCGCCGCTGTCCCTTACTTACCGGCTGCGGGCTTCCGCAGTCGGCAGGCAAGCGTACCAGATCGAGGATGTCGATGAGATGCTCCGACAGCTCCACCAGGCGCTGTCTTGGATCCAGCTTGCTGAAAACGAGGAAGCCCTGACAACCGCGCGCCACTCAATTTCTCCGCTGAATGAACATTAGTTCGATCCGACCTCAGCGGTTCGGGCGTGAGCCGGCTGAACCCTTCAATTTGAGAGAGGCTCTCTTGGTAATGTCATCGATCATCATGATCGACGGCAACCAGAGCCGCGCTCATCCATGAGCCCGTCTGATGCCCGAATATCGCGCCTACACCGTCGGTTCCGACGGACACTATAAGTCGTCCCAGATTATCGTTGCGGACAACGACGCTGCCGCGATCAGGGCCGCTGGCAGTCTCGGCGTCGAATGCGGCGTAGAATTGTGGATACTCGACCGCAAGATCGCGGTGTTGCCCCCAAAAAATACCGGTTCCTAAGAACCATTTGTAGCGCACGTCGTATACAGTCGCGCGCTGCGGAGTGGTCGATTTGTTTGGCGAAGTAGGCATCGAGGAACTGTACCGCAGGCTGGCACAAGCGCGCCGGATGCTTATCCCAACTCTTGATCCCATCACAAAAGAACGCATCGCGACACTTGTCAGCGACCTTGAAAACCACATCGCCCAAGTGAAGAGGCAGGACCTGGACAGCCCGGAATAACTAGCATTGCGCTTGCAATCTGGTGGATTCGATTATCGCCGCGCTACCCTTGGCTGATTTCGGTGACTGAGAGTGCACTCTGCTGCCGTCCAATTCCAAAAGACGGAATGTTGATGTTCGAACATCGTCACCTCAATGATAATTTCGACGAGATGGGCGTCGCTGTGAAAGCCGAAGGCGCGGATCATTTTACCCCTCGCCATGTTGTCATTCTACGAAGTGCATCGGCTCGTTACCGAGATTAAGAAGAAATCGGTGATCCCTTAATCCGATAGTCGGCTATCTTGCCGAGACCGCGCATGCACATTTGCGCAATGCAACTTCTAATAATTCTGTGAGTTTGTGGTTTTAACCGCTGCGCCGCGCAAAAGGTGCGTGAAATCGTCGAGCAAATAACATCACGTGCAGCCACATGCTGTTTTATGACGCGACCTATTTAGACTATGTAAGGAACATCCTGCTGGGAAAGACAACGGTCGATCATGTCCCGACGCCCCAATCATGGTCGTACCGTAAACGAGCTGCAGAGCTGGCTCGCCGAACGGAAAACTCCGACGATATCGTCGAGCAAACCGAGCTAGTCAAACAGGCCCTGGCTTGGATACAGCTCGCCGAAAACGAAGAGTTTTTGTCTCTGCATCGTCCGGCGTCAAACGACAATTCAGATACTGGGGAAAAATAGTACCGGGTTGCGTTGAGCATTAGTGTCGATGAGGCCAAAGATGAACGAGACAATGGGCAGAACACCGTAGCGCCTTTTAAGGGCTCCCGCTGACCTCGTCGATCCACCCTTCTCTCCATGCCACAGCATACTCGACTCCGGCAGCGGCGTGGGGGCTCAGCGATGCGGTGATCCGATCTTCAGCAGTTTGAAATACGGTATGTTAGGCGCACTCCTCCGTAACGACCGAAAAATGCGTCAGCCGTGCATTGCCAAATGAAGTGGAGATAGCCACGTCGGCAGCATCGCGCCCACGTCCTATAAGGATGCGTCCAATTCTTGGAATGTTATGCCGCGCGTCGAACGTGTACCATTTCCCGCCCAGAAAAACCTCGAACCAGGCGCTGAAATCCATAGGAGCCGGGTCCCGCGGCACGCCTATATCGCCCAGATAACCGGTGCAATACCGGGCAGGGATATTCATGCAACGGGAGAGGGCGATCGCCAAGTGCGCGAAATCCCGACAGACTCCGATCCGCTCTTCATGGCCTTCCGCAGCGGTGCGGTCGTTTCGCGCGTGATGATAGCCAAACGTAATTCGGTCGTGAACGTAATCGCAGATAGCCTGGACGCGCTCCCATCCCGGCGTCGCCGATGCGAACTCCTGCCACGCAAGATCGATCAGCTTCTGAGTATCGCAGTAACGACTTCCTAGCAGATAAACCAAGACATCGTCTGGCAGACGGTCGATTTCCCATTGATTCGCGTTACACGCGACTTCGTCAGGGCTTCCGCTGTCGGCTATGATGAAATGGCTTTTAATACGCAAAGGCCCGACTGGTGCGGTCAGCCTTGTGCATAGATTGCCGAAAACGTCGACGTAGTCACGTGCAGCAATTGTGGGAGAGAAATGCGTGTCGGCTTCGCCAATTAAATCATGATGGCGGCTCGGATGGACCGAGAGCATCAGCAGCATCGGCACCTCTGCGTCGCATTCGAAGCCTATATCGTAGCCCGCCTCGATCTTCACGAACCAACCTCCATTTTTCCGGTTGTTAAGATCTTGGGCTTCTTTGGGTTCCGCTATCCCGGAAGGATCAGACGCTTATAAAGTAGGCCAAATCACGCAGACGCTGCGACAGAACAGCTTCGACCAGCAGGATCTATCTATCCGCCATGACAATCTTTTCTGTGGAGCACACCACCCGATACAGCTACCGAAACCCGATCGTGCCAGGTATCCACAGGCTCATGTTTAGGCCGAGGGACAGTTTCGACCAGCGTTTACTCGCGAGCAACTTGGTGGTTTTGCCGACGCCGGTCGATATCCGGTGGACGCACGATGCATTCGGAAACTGCATCACTCACGTGGAATTCGACGCGCCAACCACGTCTATGAGTTTTGAAACCAGGCTATTAATCGACCACCGCCCCGAAGACTCGCCGGATTTTAGCATCGAAGAGTATGCGAGAAATCACCCCTTCGATTATTCCGAGGAAGAGCTCCCAGACCTCGCCCCGTATATGCGGCGCCATCACGCGGAAGACGACTGCGTTGAGCAATGGCTTGCAACGTTCATGCACGCGAACGCGCGTACACCGACCGGGCAATTGCTCATGACATTGAATGAGGCTATCCGCGACGGATTTGCATATAATCGCCGCACGGTGTTAGGCACGCGTACACCCGGAGAAACGATTGCACGCCGAGAGGGCACCTGTCGTGATTTCGCGCTCCTCATGATGGAGGGCGCGCGTCAGCTTGGCTTCGCCGCACGCTTCGTCACCGGATATGTTTACGTACCGGACCGTGACCAGACGTCGCGGCTCGGTGGCGGCTCCACACACGCTTGGTGTCAGATCTACCTTCCCGGTTCCGGTTGGGCCGAGTTCGATCCTACCAACGGCATCGTGGGCAATCGCGATCTAATCCGTGTCGGCGTGGCCCGTACGCCACTGCAAGCTACACCGCTGTCCGGGTATTACTACGGAAACACTAACGATGAAATCGGCATGAACGTAAGCGTGCAGGTGAGAGCCGACCCACCCACCACTTCATTCTCGCAAGAATAAACGGAGTTACACGCTATTTCAGCAGTTCGGTCCTATGAGTTAGTGGCGCCCTCATTCTTGGAGCTGGCTATCGAGAACTTCTCGGACCTTTTCCGACAACTGATCAAGGCGAAATGGTTTTGCGATAAAGTTGGTTCCGGGGTCCAAAACACCGTTGTGAACGATAGCGTTTCGCGTGTAGCCGGTCGTGTATAGGACCTTCAGAGAAGGGCGTAGTTGCAAAGCCCGGTCCGCGAGTTTGCGGCCGGTCATGTCAGGCATAACAATATCGGTAAACAGCAGAGTCACGTCCTGTTCGCTCTCCAGGATTGCCAACCCCTCAGCGCCATTGGCGGCGTGAAGAACCGAGTAGCCGAACTCCCTTAATGCCTCGACCGTGAAGTTGCGCATCCGGTTCTCGTCTTCGACGACCAGAATAATTTCAGTCGGTTTTCCAACATGCACCGCCGTGGTCGCACGTTTGATGACCGGCTTGGCCGCTTCCCCCCAGAACCGCGGCAAGTAGACTTTGATCGTCGTGCCGTGGCCCACCTCCGAGTAGACCTTCACGTAACCATTAGACTGACGGACAAAACCGAAAACTTGGCTGAGACCAAGGCCCGTCCCCTTCCCGACCCCTTTGGTCGTGAAGAAGGGATCGAAAGCCTTCGCCAAGACGTCCGCCGTCATTCCGGTGCCCGTGTCACTTACGGCGATTAAGACGTATTGTCCGGCCTTGATATCCGCGTCACGCGCGTAGTCTTCGTCAATAGATGCGTTTGAGGTTTCGATGGTAAGCTTGCCGCCATCGGGCATCGCGTCGCGCGCATTGACTGCCAGATTGATAATCACGTTCTCGAGTTGATTAGGATCGGCATTGATCTTCCAAACGCCAACCCCAAGCGCGGTCTCCAAAGCAACTTGCTCGCCTAGGGTTCGTGCCAGAAGCTCGGTAAGATCGCTAAGCAGACGACTGGTATCGATGGCTTCCGGCGCCAATGGTTGTTGACGCGAAAAGGCGAGCAATCGCTGCGTCAGCGCTGCTGCGCGCGTTGCGCCTTCCATGGCGTTGTCGAGGTGCCGCCCGATTTCAACGTCGCCACGAGCAAGCTTCCGCTGGGCGAAGTTCAACCCTCCGATCACGATCGCAAGCATATTGTTGAAGTCGTGCGCGATCCCGCCTGTCAGCTGACCAACCGCTTCCATTTTCTGGAGTTGCCGGATCGTCGTCTCGGCCTCGAGCCGCTCTTTCGATTGTACGGCAACAAGAATATTGGCATTCGAGAGTGCCGATTCCTGCTGATCGAGGCGCTGCGTAAGACGGACATTTGCTTCCGCTCGTTCGACGGCTTGCGCCGTCAGACCTGCGATTTCCTTGACGAGTGAAATCTCGGAAGGCGTCCAAGCCCTTACGCTTGCCTGATGAAGATAGATGCCGCCCGACCAACGCCCCTCATCGGAAAGGGGTACGCATATCCCGCCTAATACGCCGTCTTCGTTGTATGAGCGTATCCGACCGTCGTAATCGTAACGGCTGTCGCTGAATACGAGTGTGCGGCCAACACGCCGCTCGTTTTCGGCAAAAGCACCGTAAGCGCCGGTTGGCTGTTCTCCGATCAGGGTTTTCAGCACTCCATCAGACCAACCGCCTGTATGCTGCATTCTGTTGGCGTCGAGCAGCCTGTAAAAGCCAGCCCTGTCCGCGCCGACGCGCTTGCCAAGCGCTTCCATTGACAATCGAATGATAGCAAACGGGTCAGTGGCGGCGCGTTGTCTCGCCGTCAAATCGATAACGAAGTCCCGCTCTTCCTTTGCAGCCTTCAATGCGGCGTCTGCCATAACGCGATCAGTGATGTCGAAGCTGACACCGGGAAAACGAACGGCTCTTCCCTCGCCGTCACGCATACATCGGCCCTGCGCCGACACCCACCTTATTGATCCGTCGGGACGCAATAGTCGGTAGTCCGACCGGAACAGGTCATCGCTTGCCAAGGCTGATTCGATCTCAGCTTGAACACGAGGCAGATCATCCGGGTAAATTCCGCCGAAAAACTCGTCGATGGACGCTCCGGCCGCAGCTTTGGCGGGATCGACGCCGTACAAGACGGCAAAACGGGCGTCAGCGCGCACGATATTGTTTGGGACGTCCCAGTCCCATGCCCCAATGCTGTTGCCCGCAGACAATGCAAGCTGAAGGCGTTCGTCCGCGCTTTCCCTGTCGCGGATCGCCAGAATCGTACTCGTTGTCTCCTCGGTGATGCACAGCATCCCGGCTGGCTTGCCGTCGTCGTCAAAAGCTGGCGAGTAGGAGAACGTCCAATAACTCTCTTCCGGAACGCCTTCGCGGCTAAGATCGAGCCGCATGTTCACGACGCGAGTGTTTCGGCCAGCCAAGGCTTCGTCCACGAGTGGTGAAATGTCGGCCCAGAGACTTCGCCAAAGTTCCGGAAATGGTTTTCCGGTCGCTGTTTGGGCACGGTACCCGAGGATTGGCCTATACGCGTCATTATAGAACGAGAGCAGGTCAGGCCCCCATGCGAGGAACATAGGCGTCGGGCATCCGAGCATAACTGCGATGAGACTCTGAAGCGACTTTGGCCACTCCTCGAATGCTCCGAGGGACGTTGACTGCCAGTCGAAAGCCTTGATTTCGGCGGCCACAACGCTTCCGGGATGATTTAAAAAGCCAGGCGTCGTCATTTCCACCCCAGAAGAAGCAGCGCACGAAATCAAAAGGCGCACACTCGAATCCATTAGAACGATTTAGGCAGGTCGGCGCGCATCGAGAACATTGCTGATGTACGTATCAGAGATATCCAGGTTTCTGCAAAGAAGCCTTCTTTGAAACCCGGTAGTCCGGCACTACACTGCTATGTAGTTAGTTCCGGATAGGGCACAGCGTTTCAACAATGACCGTTTGAAAGCAGGCTGTCTCCCAATATCAATTATTTGGCTAGTAGTAAGCGGCATCCTGCTCTTTCGGGCATGTACATCGTCGGATCAATCGCCTTAGGTGAGTTCCTGAACGGCAAGAGCGGCATCGACGCTGTTTGGCTCCTCGAAAATGAGCCATCTCGCGATGAAATTGAATCTCTTGCCGGGCTCCATCTTGGATTGATGTCTCAGGCTCCTCCGTTTTTTGATGGTGTATACGCCACGCGGCATCAATTGAATACGCCTGCGGCCGACGGATTGCCCATTCCGTTTGTCGTCAACGGCGTCTTCAGCAGCGACAAGCCATCTGGCGACCTAAACCCCGTACTCCGCCAGTGCCTTGTTGAACACGGCCTGACGATCTTTGGAGCTCCAGCCTTCTACGCTTGGAATTGTCGCCGACCGGACATCAACGGGTAATTGGATCCGATCAAACCTTCGAGGTTACTGGCGGAGCTGGATGGCAGAGGCGAAGGCGAAGGTCGATACCCGAAAGCCAGACGAGGAATTGAATGCGGCCGCACTATCGTGGGGAGTTCTCGGCGTGTCCCGCATGGCGGCAACGCTTGAAACTGGCGAAATCATCGGCAAGAGCGCCGCTGGAGAGTGGGCCATGCGAAGATGGCCCGAATGGGCGCCGGTCCTCCTGCCAGCACTGGACGAGCGCGCAGGGCACTTAAAGCATGCGACAATCAATCAGGGACGCGAAGCACTTTCGTATATGGATTACATTGTAACGCGCTTTTCTTAGTCACGAGAAACTCGGCAGAGCTTACCGGAATTCTTGCCGGTTTAAATCCGCCGGATTTTCCATCGCTGAAAATTTTCAGGTTTGATGCGAAAGCTACTCGCCCCTATTCCCAGATCTGGTCATCCACGGTAACGCACGCCAAGCTGCCGATCCCGAATGCGCGAGCGGCGTTCTGGCGGAGGTCGAACCGTGACAGTGCACGAAGAGTCCGCGCTCATTGATGCGCAGTGAGGAAACCTAGTCGTGGACTGGATTGGCGATCGCAAAGCCGCAGCCTGCCGCTAGGATGCGCGGCGATACGGTTGCGAGCAAACGCGCATGTTAGTAGATTTCAGGCTCTTTTGCGGATGTCAGCTTTGCGCCAAAAGGAGACCATGACAGTTTGCCATGATCCGCCTCGATGATCAGGCAGAATCCCGCGAGTCCCTGACTAATTCGATGAAATCAGCTCTTTGATCCGCGACGCAAGTCCGTCCATAGCGAATGGCTTGGTAAGAATGCCCATTCCGTCATCCAGCTGGGCTCCGCCCAGCACCGATGTTTCAGCATAGCCGGTGATGAACAAAATCTTGAGGCCGGGACGCGCGATCCGACCATAGTCGGCGACCTGCCGCCCATTCATGCCGCCGGGAAGACCGACGTCCGTCACTAGAAGATCGATGCGTACGTCTGACTCAAGGACGCGGAGCGCGCTCGATCCTTCGGACGCTTCTATCGACGTATAGCCCAATTCGGCGAGCACTTCGGTAATGAGCATCCGCACGGACGGTTCGTCGTCAACGATGAGTACCGTTTGGCCCGCTTGGGCTCGAGGGGAGCGAGCGAGATCCACTGCCACTTCCGCTTCGACCTCACGCTGGTCGTGGCGGGGAAGGAATATCTCCACGTTCGTGCCGGCACCCACGTGCGAAGAGATACGGACCTGTCCACCGGACTGCTTAGCGAAGCCATAGATCATCGACAGGCCGAGGCCTGTGCCCTGCCCTAAAGGCTTTGTCGTGTAGAATGGATCGAAGGCACGCGCGATGACGTCGTCGGGCATTCCTGTTCCGGAATCTGTAACTGAAAGACAGACGTAGTCGCCGCCATGCATTTCCAGCAATTGCGCATCTGCTTCAACGAATGAACGATTTCCTGTGGCGATATGCAGGGTGCCGCCTTCGGGCATTGCATCACGTGCGTTGATACAGAGATTCAGAAGCGCATTCTCGAGCTGATTTGGGTCGACCAGTGTCGTCCATAAAGTTGGAGCGTCAGTGATAGTCGTCTCGATGCTTGGACCGACCGTGTTATCGATCAAACCGGTCATGTCAGAGATCAACCGGTTCACGTCGGTTGCCTTCGGATCAAGTGTTTGCCTGCGTGAAAAAGCCAGTAGTCGGTGCGTCAAGGCTGCCGCGCGGTTGGCAGCGCCCTGCGCCGTCGAGATATAGCGTTCGACGTCCTTGTGGCGCCCTTGGGAGATTCTCAGCTGCAGAAGCTCTAGGCTGCCCGAAATGCCGGTCAAAAGATTGTTGAAGTCGTGCGCCAGCCCGCCGGTCAACTGGCCCACGGCCTCCATCTTCTGCGACTGACGCAGCGCCTCTTCGGCCTTGAGCAAGGCGTCCTGCTGCCGCCTTTGGTCCGTAATGTCGCGCGCCACGCAGTAAATCAAACCATCGGCCGGCACAGCTGTCCATGACAGGACGCGATAGTCGCCATCCCGAGTTCGCAGGCTGTTTTCGAAATGGAAGGTCTGCCCGATGGCGGCCAGCGTGACGAATTCCGAGAGTTTGTTAGCGCTTTCGGCCGCGTCCTGAAGCCAGGCCAGCGTCTTGCCGCGGATATCGTCGGGCCGCCATCCCAGCGTGCGAGCCCAAGCGGGATTGATGCTAATCCAGATCCCTTGCGTGTCGGCCACGCCCAGCATGTCCTGACTGACCTGCCAGACTTGATCGCGCTCCTCGGTGCGCTCCGCTACCCGCTTCTCGAGCGTCAGGTTTAGCGTTCGCAGTTCCTGTTGCGCCAGATTTCTCTCGGTCACATCGCGCAAGATTGCGGTCACGAGCGGGCGCCCGGCACTCACCCATCTCGCAACAGAAATTTCCAGATGGATTTCGGAGCCATCCTTGTGCCGCGCCAGCAGATCGCGCGATCGCACCCAGCGCTCGCCTTGCAGCACATTGCGAAGCAGCTCTTCCCACGCCGAGCGATCATCAAACAGCATCTCAAGACGCTGGCCGATCAGTTCCTTTTGCGTATAGCCGATTTCACGCTCGGCAGAGGAGTTGGCGAACCGCACGACGCCGTCTACGTCCAGCGTGAGGATCGCATCCGGAGCACTTTCCACCACGGCATCGTAGCGGGCGTTCTGACGCTCCCGCAGCACTTTCTCGCGATGCGCCGCAGCCGTCACATCAAGAACCTGGATCAGGCACTGCGTGTTTGCGGCCGATCCGAGTGCACGAATGGTGATATTCTGCAGCATCGGAATTCCGGCGCGCGTCCGGAACGGAAATAGTTTTGGGTTGAGTGAATAGGTCAGAAAGCTGGAGGAATTGAGAGCCAGCGTGTCCGAGATCGCCGTCATGAGCCTGTTCGAGAGGTCGTGTCCGAATATCTCGGGCAGCGTCTTTCCCAAAATCTGCGCGCGCGGAAGGCCGCTCGCGGTGACGAGCCACTCGTTCCACTCGACCACGCGCTGTGAAGCGTCAAGGATCGCCACGCCCGCATCGAGCGCATCGAGAGCCGACCTCATTACCTCATGATCGACCTGGGTCATCGAAATCGTCAGCCTGCTTCCCGCTCGATGAATTCGTCAAGCAGATGCGTAAGTGCCGTGAGGGAAGGCAGGTCCATGATCATCGCAATGTAGCCGCTGATGTCGCGTTCGCGAACGGCGAAAGTGATGTAGAGAAACATCACCACGTCGCCGGCCTCGGGAGGCGGTTCGAGACTGAAGAACGTCGCCGCATTGCCGCGCAAGACTTCCGGCAACGACATTTTCAGGCTGCGATTTAGCATATTGGCAATGGTCGCGAGACAACTGTTAAGCAGGACATTGCCGGTTTCGGCGAGGGCTTCCTGTTCCAACTCGATGATGTCCTCCAGCGGCAGGTCGCCACCGGTGATGGCCCGTACCAGTTCTAGACTTTTCGTCTCCGGAAAGATCAGGAGCGCCCGGCCGCCGATGTCGCCTTCAAAGACCTGGTGCACCGCGACCAGATTGTCGCTCTCGCGCTCGGCAAGAATGGCAATCGCGCGGGCCCGGTTCACCAAGGTAACATTGGGCACCGACAGGTGTACCTGAGCGCCCACCATTTCCCGCAAATTTGTCGCAGCCCGGCTGACGCCAAGATTGACGAGCTCGGTCAACGCATCAAGCTGCAGTTCTGTCAGAATATTCGCCTGGTCGTCCGTCATCGGTTCGATGCTTCGATTTGATTGAGCGAAGCTTTCAGAAAGTCGGACAGAGCCTGTTCGGTGAGCGGCTTCGGCAGAAACGTGGCGCCGATCGCCGTCGCGCGCGCCACGATTTCAGTCTGGTGGTTGGCGGAAATAATTGCCACCGGCATGGTCGGGTGCGCCTTCCGGAGGTCACCCGCCAGATCCAGACCATCGCGGCCGGGCATGTTGAAGTCGAGCAAAGCGATGTCGAAAGCGTCATCGCGCGACAAGGCGAGCGCTTCGTCGGCATTGGCGGCCTCAACGCGCACCCAGTCGGGATAGAGAGCCTTAAGGGCCTTCGCTACCGACATTCGGGCCAATTTGCTGTCGTCTACGATCAAGAGCTTGCGGGTCATTTTTCGTCCATCAGGGGCCGCCAAGGCAGATGAGACTGGCTGTTTCGCACCTTCGTGGCCATTCCGGAAGCTCAAATGCTGCTCCGCGCCCGCGTTATCGCTGGTTCGACCCAAGATCGGAGGAATTCGCCTCCCGGAGGCCCAGAAATCTGACGCCGGGCGGCAAGAAGGACTTGAATGACCGCGGAATGCGCGGTGTCGCATCGTTGCCAGTCGATGGCGGCAGCCGGCTCGGCGAGGAGGTGCTGGAGAAGCTCCTCCGCGTCTCCGGCGGGACAATCGCCACTGAGGACAACGATCCCGTTTTCCAAGGCAACGGTCATGCGAACAGCCCCTGCACGTCCAGAACGAGCAATACTCGGCCATCGCCTAGCAAAGTGGTCCCCGCAACTCCCTTCATGCCCTGCAGCAATCCTTCCAGAGGCTTCAACATAACGTCCATCCGTTCGCCGAGCCTGTCGACCTCGACGGCAACGAGCTGGTCGCTGTTCGCGATGACGATCAACCTGGCCTCGGAGGCAGTTTCGAAACTGGCAGGAAGCCCGAGTTCCGCAGCAAGAGTAAGGACCGGAAGAGTGCGGTTTCGCAACACAATCGCGCGTCCGGCGCCGATCGTGCTGATGGCACCTCTTGCGACCGACGCGGTCTCCACCACCGCTTCGAGCGGCACGCCGAACACCTGTCCGGAGACTTCTGCCGTCATTACCCTCGTCATCATCACAGAAAACGGAAGGACGAGGCGAAAGATCGTGCCGCGGCCAGCACGGGTTTCGACCGTCACCGTCCCGCCCATGCGTTCGACCGCGTTCTTGACGGCGTCCATACCGACCCCGCGCCCCGACAGTCCGGTGACCTCGGCCGCCGTCGAGAACCCGGGTGCAAAGATCAGCGCGACGACATCCGCCTCGGTCATCCGGGCGAGTTCGTCGGTGGACGCCAGTTGCCGGGCCGCGGCGGTCTGCCGGACGCGTTCGATGTCGATCCCCTTACCGTCATCCTCGATCTCGACGACGACGTTTTGAAGCTGGCGATGTGCCCGCAGCGTGATCCGGGCGGTCGCAGGCTTGCCCACCACGGAGCGATCGACGGCGTGCTCGACACCGTGGCCGATCGCGTTGCGTACGAGATGCAGCAACGGCTCGAACAGGCTTTCGACCACTGTGGCGTCGGCCTCGACCGCCTCGCCCTCCATCACGAAGGCAACGGGCTTGCCGAGCGTCGCGGAGATTTCGCGCACCAGACGCGGAAAGCGCTGGAACACATGTCGAAGCGGAAGGACGCGCACCTGCAAGACGGCACTTTGCAACTGCTGCACCAGCCGCTCAAGCAAATCGTGCTGTTTCCGGAGATCCACGCGAATGGCATTTGCATCCACCTGATCCGGGGGCGATCCCGTGATGTGGCCGATCGCGTTCTTCACAACGGTCAATTCGCCGGTCAGATTGACGAGTGCGTCGATACGATCCATGTCGACGCGCAATGACCGGGTTGCAGCCACGGCCGCTTGTGGTGCCGGTTCGTGCTGGATGATCACGTCGTCGCGCTGCACCACCGCGTCCCGGATCCGGCCCATCACGCCTTCTCGCCGCCGATCTACCGACGGTGCTGCAAGCGCTGTCTCCACTGCGGAAGCATTCTCCTGGAGGCCAGCGATGCGCAAGACGTTGACGGCTACCCTAGCGGCGGCTTCGACACGCCCTTCGTCACCGTGCTGTGCATCGAATGCGAGCATCTTAAGTTGGGCGTCCAGCACCGCGCGAGCGGTTGGCGAAAGCGGGCTGCTCGCGGGTCCTTTCAGATCGATGATCTCGACCCGGTCGATCTGATCACGAAAGAAATTACGCGTCTCGCTGGCCTGAGCGTCCGACAGCACGACTATCTGCAGCGCGCAACTGAACGGATCGAACTCATCGAACGCGACGTCATTCGCCAGCCACAGATCCATAGTTTTCGCGCCGGGCGCAGCTGCAGCGACCGCCAGCGGGTCTTCGCCCGCGAAAAACGCGTCCTGCGCCGGGCAATACAGAAACGCACAAACGCTTTCGACGAATCGCACGGGATGGGCCTTGCGCAGCCGGTCCAGCCATGGATCCGCGACCTGCGAAGGCTCGGTACCTGACCCATGTGAGCTTCTGTCGAAACGGCGGATGATGGCGTCGGCGGCCGCATCCGCATTTTTGGGTGGCTCGCCGCTCGCCTGCATCTCGTCGAGCCAGCGCGTCACCTGGTCGATGCTGGCATAGCTGTCAACAACCAATGTCGGCGGCATCGATTCCGGTGAGGTCCGCAGCCGCGACAGCACGTCTTCAACGGCATGCATGGCCCGGCCCATAGCGTCGAATTCGACGATGCCGGCGGCGCCTTTCAGGGTATGCACTGCGCGAAAAAGGCTGTCGATCTCGCGCGGCTTCTCGCCGCCCCGGTCGAGGGCATCCAGCGCCACCGTCGCCTGCTCGACAAGCTCGCGCGCCTCGACCAGAAATTGCTCGACAAACTCATCCATCACGCAGCACCACAGAGAAGTACGACATGCTCGATCAGCGTTTCCTGACTGATGGGCTTCGTCAAATAGTAGTTTGCGCCGGCCATCCGGGCACCAAGGATGTCCCGGTCCTTCGCCTCGGTGCTGGTAACGAGTACGGCGACGGCTGATGTGGGAAGGTCTTTTCCGCGTAGCGTTTTGATGAAGGTGATGCCGTCCATCTGCGGCATGTTGACGTCCACGATCGCCAGATCGAACGGCTGCACCAGGATTTTTTCCAGAGCCTCGAGACCGTTCAACGCCTCATCGACGACATAGCCTGCGCGCTCCAGCGCCTGCCTGTAATAGGCGCGCATCAGCGAGGCGTCATCGACGACCAGTACACGCTTTGCGGTCATGCGCGTCCCTCCTTCGGTCGCCGATAGACGATGGCATCGGAAAACCGGCACACTTCGAAAAGCGGAGAAATTCGACTCATCGACTCCGTGTGCCCGAGACAGATATAGCCGCCAGGCAGCAGGTTCTCGAATAGGTTTTCCGCGGCGATCCGGCGGGATTCGTCGTCGAAATAGATCAGCACGTTACGGCAGAAGATGACGTCGAACCGACCCTGCGGTCGGGTCTCGCGGGTTTCCATAATGTTGACGCGCGAAAACTGCACCGATTGCCGCAGGTCATCGAGGATCTGCCAGTTGTGCTCGTCGACCTGATGGAAATATTTGGCGATGACATCGGCTGGCAAGCGCATCAGCGCGCGCTTTCCATAGGTGCCGTTGGCCGCAGCCTCCAGGACTCGCGTGTCGATGTCGGACCCGACAATCTCGATGTCGTAGGTATCCACCAGCGGCCAGTTTTCCAGAAGCCACATCGCGATCGAATAGGGCTCCTCGCCTGTCGAACAGGGCGCCGACCAGATCCGAATCGCTTCACCCGGCCGCTTGGACCGGACCCGGTCCGGCAAAAGATCGCGCGCAAGACATTCGAGCTGGTGGTCTTCGCGGTAGAAATAGGTTTCGTTGACCGTGAAGGCGTTGATCAGATGCTCGACCTCGCGCCGCATCTCGCCGCGAAGAATTATGAAATAGCCGGCAAACGTATCGCTCGACGTCGCAGCCATCCTGTCCAGGATGCGCCGCTCGACGTAATATCGCTTCGCCTCATTGAAGACCATTCCCGTACGCCGGTAGAGGAATTCGGCGAGTTTTCGAAACTCGTCCTCGGTGATGGTTGCCGGTTCAGCCACGGCACGACGCTTGTGAACCGATGCGATCGCTGGCCAGTCCGATCGCGAATGCCAGGAACGGATCGTCCGGAAAGCGTGCCGCGCAGCCCTGCAAGACAGGCAGGATTGCGTGATCGCCGATTTCGGCAAGAACCTCGACCGCCGCAGCGCAGACATTGGCCTGCATTTCGTCGGCAAGCAGGGACGACAACAGCGCGTTGGCGGCCTCAGTCGGTTGGTTGCGCACCAGTTCACATGCCAGCAGGCGCACGTCGGGGTCGCTGTCGCGCAGCAGATCTGGCAGGTGACGCGCCGTTGCCTCGGGCATCGCACGTAGCGCGTCGAGGGCACCCGTGCGCATTTCCGGATCATCCGATCCGACATAGGCCGCCACAACCGCAGCGCTCGCCGGCGTCCCGATCCTGGCCAACGCGGTGAATATTGCTTCTCTCACCCGCGACACGGTCTCGGTCGTGAGCGCGTGCCTGAGAATATCCAGACCCGCCGGTACATTCGCAGCGGCGCGTACTGCTGCCCAGCGCTCATCCACCGTTCCACCCGACATCGCGGCAGCGATGTCCGCCTGCCCGGCTTCACGGCCGGTCGTTTCATCGTTGGGCTGGTTGGATTTGCCTTTGATCAAGGGCATTCAAGGCACCAGCTTTCTCAGTTGCGCAGCGATGTCGGGCAATGGCAGCACGAAGTCGGCGCCGCCCGCTTTCACCAGTTCGCCGGGCATTCCCCAAACCACGGCGGTCTCTTCGGCTTCGGCGATGGTCCGTCCACCGTTGCTGTTCAGGACGGTCATTGCCTGCGCTCCATCGTCTCCCATGCCGGTCATGAGTACGCCCACCAACTGGCCGGCATCGACATGGTTCAGCGCGCTCCGGACCAAACGGTCCGTGCTGGGGTGCCACGGATAGCCAGCCTCAGCGGGTGCCGGCAGCGCCACCAGTCCCCCCTTGCGCCTGGAGACGATGATGTCGGCGTCGCCGCGCCCGATATAGACGTGTCCCGGTTTCAAGGCTGTCGCGGCGACGACCTCGTTGACCGTGAGGCTACAGATCCTGTCCAGGCGGCGGGCGAGCGATCCCGTGAATGTCGCAGGCATATGCTGCGCCACCACGATCGGCCACGGGAAGGATGACGGGAGCGGCACCAGCAGCGCCTCCAGCGCAGGCGGACCGCCGGTGGAGGTGCCGACCAGGACCAGACCTTCACCGGCCGCGGGCTGGAGTTTGGGGCCGGCTGCCTTGCGCGGTAGCGCCGAGCGCAAACCGGCAGATTTATGACGGATGCGCTCGCGCAGCCGCAACGACGTCCGCAACTTCGCACCAGCAGCCTGTCGCGCCTTGCTGACCAGCTCCGGCGCAAGCGCATCCATCTTGAGCGAAACTGCGCCCGTTGGCTTTGCCACGAAATCGACCGCGCCAAGGCGCAGCGCTTCCAGCGTCGCATCCGCGCCGTCGGCGGTCATCGATGAAACCATGATGACGGGACAGGGATGTTCGATCATGATCCGGTCGAGACACTGCAGCCCATCCATGTCCGGCATATGGACATCGAGGGTCACGACGTCGGGCACCGCAGCGGCGATGGAGTCAAGCGCCTCCTTGGCATTGCGCGCGAAAGCAACCTGAAAGTCGTCCTGCGTCGAGAAGATCTGGCCCAGAAGCTTCCGGACCAGCGCGGAATCGTCAACGACAAGGATCTTGATCACTGAGCTGACGGCCGCCCGCCCTTGGCCGACGGGGTCCCGTTAAACGAATCCAACAGGCCGCGCTCCGCTCGGCTGAGCAATTCAGCGGGATCAAGCAGCAGGACCATCCGTCCCGCCCCGCCGAGATTGATGACCGAACCGACCAGCGAGAGCGCACCGCCGGTGAGATCCGGTGCCGGCTGAATGGCCTCGGCGCTGCAGCGAAGGACCTCGGTCACACCGTCCACGATCAGCCCGGCGCGATGATCTTGCGACGTCACGACCACCAGGCGCCGGCTCGCGCCGCCGTCCGATGGCGCCATCTCGAAACGCCGGCGCTGATCGATGACCGGCAGCACGGCGCCCCGCAGATTGATGACGCCTTCGAGAAATTTTGGTGTTTTGGGCAATTTGGTGATCTGATCAGGCACACGCGCCACCTCGCCGACGGCATCGATCGGCAGTGCGAACTCATTGCCGTCCAGTCTGAAGACCAGAAAGCGCAGCTCGGCCGTCTGTGTGTTGGTGACGGCCTTGCCGATCGCGGTGGCTCCTGCCGTGGCTTGCGACAATTTCTGCATGACGTCTTCCCGGAACAGCGCTTCTGTAACCAGAATGGAGATCAGGCGCCGCTCGCTAGAACGGTAGATCTCCTGGATCCTTGCTTCTCCACCTGCCCGCGCGCTCAACACCTTCGGAGCCGGCTCGACGCGTTGCGGATCGACCGTGAGGATGTCACGTGCGCTGTCGGCGACGAGGCCGACAATCACGCCCCGCACCGCAGTCACGATCACCGTCCTGCCGGTCTCCGCCGCGGCGCCGACACCGAGCAAAACGCGCAATGACAGTAATGGCAGCAGTCTGTCGCGATAGGCCATCACGCCACGCACGGCTTCATCGCTGCCGGGCACTTGCGTCAGATCGTCCGGAGCAAGCACGATTTCACGGATGGCGTCCAGCGACAGCGCATATTCCTGACCAGCGACAAGAAACGTGACCAGGCGTCGTCCTGCCGCATAAGACACGGGGACCGCGACTGCCGCCCTGGTGGCCGTTCCCGTGGCACGACGTGCTGTTGTTCGGGGAAAGGCCCTGGCCAGCAATGCGTCGATGTTCAGGATCTTGGTGATGCCAGTCCTGGTTTGGAAGATTCCGTCTAACTGCTCGTCCGCTTCCGCAGACATGTCAGCCTCGGCGAGTTTGACGTGGCGCGCATCGACGGTTTCCAGCGATGCGACCTCATCGACCGCCAGGGCGACGGGCGTTGCCCCGCCGAGCACGACCAAACGCGACCGATCGGACACCGCGATCTCGCTCCGTCCAAGCAGGCTGCGTACGCCAGCGACAGGGACCACTGTTCCGCGCAGATTGGTCAGCCCCAGCAGACTTTTCGGCGCCTGGGGGACGCGCGCCAGCGGCGACATTCTGACCACCTCGGACACTTTGTCCGCAATGACGGCGTAGAGACGTCCCGCAGACCGGAACGTCAGGTAACGGGCACCGTGTTCGGCGTCGTGGTCCGGCATGCTACTGCATGAGCTCACTGGAGAGCGATGCGATTTCCTCGATCGCGGCCGCGAGGTCGTCCGCGCCCTGCGCCTGTTCGGCCGACGCCGTCGCCGCCTGCCGCACGGCCGCCCCCGCTTCCTCGGCCGCGGCCGCGACTTGCTTTGCTGCCAGCGCGGACCCGGTGGCCGCTTCCAAAATCTTCTTGGCACCCTCGACGATGGCATGGTTGGCGACGCTCAACGCAGCCAGATCCTCGGTCACATTCGCGAGCGCCTTCGCAACTGAGCGGTTGTTCTGGACCTCGATCTCAGCGGCGGCGATGATCTGCTCGAGATCGCGACGAAGCAGCGATATCTGATCGAGAATGCTTTCCACCGAGTCCTTGATGCGCTCGATACTGTCGGACGCCTCACGCGCCAGCCCCCGGATGTCGTTGGAAACCAGCGCAAAGCCGCGGCCGGCATCGCCGGCCCGCGCTGCCTCGACTGAACCACTGACGGCAAGCATGCTGGTCTGAACGGTGACCAGACCGATGGAATCGACAATCTTACCGATCTTGCGGCCGACTGCTTCGAGCTGGACGATCGTGGTCAGGCTCTTGCGGGTCTCGCTCAGTGACTGCTCAACGCCGTCGATCAGTTGTTCAACGGTTGACGTGGCAGTGGTCAACTTTTTTTGGACGTCCGTGACTCGTGCACTCGCCGAAAGCCCTTTTTTTTCTGCGAGCTGCGCACTGTCCTCGATTTGCGCCAGCGCGACCGACGTCTGCTGGGCCGCCGCTGATTGCTGTTGAGCGCCGCGGTTGATTTGCTCGACCGCCGTAGAGATCTCGCTCGCTGCGCCAGACAGCTCCTGAATCGTGGCTGACAGCTCTTCCGCCATGTTCGCGATCTGCTCATGCGCGGACGTCGCAGCCTTGCCGGTGTGGAGATCCTCCGTAAGGGCTGCGAGTGACTCGGCTGCGCTCTGGCCCTGGCTCAGGGCTTTGGCCTGCTCACGGATGGCGGATTGCGCCTCGTTGGCGGCTGACGCCTGTTCTTCGGCCGCGCCGGCGACCAATTCCGCGCCTTTCTGGGCTTCCAGAACGGCGCGCTCGGCTCCTATCGACGCGGTGACCGTCTGCTGGCTTCCGTCGGACAGCTGGGCCATATCTTCCCGGATCGTCGCCAGGGTATCCACAACACTGGCCCCCGCCTTGGCCTGGATGGTCGCCGCGTTCACGACAGTCCCAACGATATCCACGGCAGTTCGGACATTGGCCGCGATCTCTTCGGCCAGACCCTGAACTTCCTGGGCGCTTTTGTCGCTTTGCTCCGCAAGCGCCCGAACTTCGTCCGCCACGACTGCGAAACCACGGCCCTGATCGCCGGCGCGCGCAGCCTCGATGGCGGCATTCAATGCCAGGAGATTGGTCTGGTCCGAGATCCTGCTCACCGTGCCGGTGATGGCCCCCACGTCCTGGGCACGACGTTCGAGTTCGGAGATGACCTTTCCCGAAGCCATCTGCCGCTCTGCATTCTTCTCGATGGCGCGAACGGAGACGGAGATCTGAGCGGCCACATCGGCCAGCAGGAGTTGGGTCGCTTCGGTCTTCCGTCGCGAATTGTCCGCTTCGCTCCGCGCCACGGCCAGGTTGCCAGATATATTCCGGATGGCCGAGAGCTGTTCCTGGGAGGCGCCCGCCGCTTCGTCCGCACCGACGGCAATCTGTTGCATGGCCCCTTGCAGCTCTTCTGCTGCCGCCGACGCCTGGGTCAGGCCGCTGGCAAGCTCTTCCGTAGCGGCCGCAATCCGCTCCGCAACCCGATCCGCATTGGGCTCGGCTGCAGAAGCCTGCGCACGTGACCCCAACTTAGGAGCTGACGGAGCTTTGCGAGACGAAGCCTGAGATTTGGCCGCGGCTTTGGAAATCTTGGAGGTCTTCACCAGGCTCATTGATCTCTCGACAAAAGGAGCGAACGCTTGCGTTTGCATACCTTTTAACGATGTCTATGCCGATGTCATAGAGAATGCGCATGCTCCGAAAGCCGGAAGATGCCCGCGGACGGCGGTCGCCTGGAAATACGTCCTAGACGCCGTTCAAAACGGTGTTCTTCATTCTAGAGACCATCCCGCTGATCATATGGCCGAAAGGTAAGGCTTCGGGAGGGATACTGCGCCTGACGGCATCCCTTCAGCGTTTGGATCGTGCTGGCCGCCATCGAACACCTTTGCCGACATTGATCCGCGAAGTCAGCTTTGCGCCAGAAGCGGTCATGGAAACGGTCAGCTCAATTGATTTCGGGGCGGGCTAATTACCCTATTGGCCAGTGCCTTCGTCCATCTCGATCTTTGGCCCGCTGCTCATATTCTGCGGCCGGTTCGGTCAAACGAGACTTTGTCTCCGGATCATGGACGCCACCAGCAAGTCGCTTTGCTCGTTCGGACAATAGGCGAAGCTTGACGGGATTGGTTTCGACGTCATGGGCCACCAGCGACACTCCCAGCAATCGCCATAGCGAGGGAGTCGAGGTCGATAACGCCGTCCACGCGGAAACCCTTGGTCGTGTCTATCGACAAATCCGTCGCCTTGTCGGCCGCTTGCCGTTACAGCTCAACCTTGATGGCCTCGACGATCTGCTCTTCAAGCATCGCGCTCTCCGCTAATCAGTGGCTTTGCGTCCGGTGCGGGCGTTCAGCGGTCCCTGGCGGTCGCGCAGCAGGCCCTCAGGAGTATCCACGTGTCCTTCAGCGTTAGGATGCGCGGCATGGTCGGTCGGCTGCTTTTTAAGGGGAGTTACCGCGTCGTACGCGCCGCTTCCGGTGTCGCGGCCGTCGGTGTGCATGTCGTTCGCCATGGAAGTCTCCGTTTAGAGCCCAATGGGCAACCACTTCCGTCGTTCCAAGACGAGATCATTGGCTTGAGGGAACTAGGTAGGCAACAGCAGTTTAGTCTGCGCGCCGGCGATCCGGCGAGACCGTTGGCGCGGGGACGGTCCCGCTCTTTCCAGCCCCCAGCTTAGGGGCGGGGCCTGAACCTGGCGCCATGCCAAGCATGGTTCAATCAGATCGGAAACCCATGCCGCAAAAAGAAGACGGACGGATCGTCGAGACCGCGACTGAAGCCCGCCAAGGCGAGCGAGGACCTTCGGTCTTAACGCTTTTGGTCGTTAGCGTAGCTCTCGCGTCGGCAGCAATGGCCCTAGTTTGGTTCGTCTTCTTCAAGACGTAGCGGGCACTAGGTCCGGGGCATCATGGATGTCGAGGCTGAGCCTCGCTCGCTCCTCATATTCTGCCGCTGCTGCGGTGAACCTTTCGCGGGCACCGAAATCGAAGGCTGTGGTAGCCAACTCACGCGCGATCTGCGCAAGCTTCCTCAATTCTGTGACGTCTTCCATTCGACCCCTCCCCCCATGAGAAAAGGCCCCGGTATCGGACCGAGGCCATGCGTAATCACAGGTACATCCGCCCTGGTAACATCTGATAACGCAAATGGTACTCCGGTGGTTCCCGCATCAAGAGCAGGAATTGTTCGCGTCCCGAAGGAACTTCAGCGCCCCAGCACAGGACGCCTATTTCAACGGCTTTGTTGTTGACTGCATTGGCGCATCCACATGAAAGCAGCGGCCGCGCAGTTTACGTCTATCCGCGCCCTAGGAGCTAATCGAAGGCGACGCTTCATCGCTCTTAGCTAGTTCATACGGCGCTTCTTCTAATTAACTGTCGCGCCGAAGATCTTCCTGGCGGAGAAACTCAAGTCCGTGCACAGTTAGCTTATGATATTCAGTCTCTCCATCCCGGCGAAGCTGGCTCAGGTGAACCGTCAATTTGTCGCGGACGCCCGGAAACTCGGAGTGGCCTGACAATGCGCCATAGATGTTCAATGCGCAGTCGGCTGCTTGGATGAACATGTAGGCTCAATCATGCGTGTCTGTGTGTATGCGTACGAGGATAAAGCTCGCTTTGAACCATCGTTCCTGCTTAGCCAAGTTCTTGGCTCACAATGAATGAAATTGCGTACAGCGTGCTGTTGTCTCTGATCGTACAGTCTAACCGTGAACCATCTCCAAGAGACGGTGCGCTGCTTTATTCGTCGCCTCCTTAGCGAGTTTGGCTGCGTCGGATGCCGTTAGCTGAAACGCCTACGACGGCGCAGTTCTGATCATTATTCCTCCGTCAGGTGAGGATAAAAAGACAAGCCGGTGCTGCTTGATCTGCGACCTCGTGCACGGCCGGACAAATCTCGCAACCGGCGACAGAAGGCTACACTTGTTCGGTCCAGACTTCGCCTCCGTGCCGGCTGGACAAGCAGGCCATCACGTTTTGGATCCGGCGTTCGATGACCAACAGGTCGGCGTTGCGGTAACAGGGGATATGGCTCACACTTCTCCATGCGAGAGAGCGAGCCGTAGACCTAGGCTGTGCGCGTCGTTACTTGTTTACGAGGTCATTCGGATCAGAGGGCAAAACTTTCTGCGCCGCGTCTGCTAGTTTCTCTAATCCGTAGGCCGAGGCGAGGAGATACTCACGGGTGTGGTCTTGACTAGCACCGCTGGCCAGCCGACGTGCGAGCTTGGCTTTCTCCCGAAGTTCCGAGGGGTTATTGCTATTAGTCATACAGCACAAAATGCTGGTGTGAGAGATCTTCGCGCCAAGTTGGAATTGAGCAGTCTGCCGTCAACATCAGACAGGACGCCCTTGATCATCATTGCGCTCCTTAAAAGGTCTTTGGTCGGACAACAAACGATACTCAGACCTGAGCCTTGCAAGGACCGCCCCTCTCGCCTGGTCGATATCCAGTTGCCTTGCCTCGCCAGGCACGATGCCTTCGATTGTCCAACAACCTTCAGAGGCATCATGGAGCGCGCCGATGCTTGCCACCGAGGCTTTCCGGCAGCCAGCCTCGGCCCGTAGCGCCAGCGTGCTTCGGAACTTTAGCTGCGACAGCGAACCGGCTTTCTTCACGCTGACGCAGCGGCCAGGCGTCGGATGTTGGCTTGCACGACCGTTCTTATATCCGACCGTACGCTCGACTGTGGAACGCCATTGGATAGATCGACCATCGCCTTATTAAACGCCGTCGTCTTCTCCTTGACCATCAGATCCGCTTCCTGCAGGGCACCGGCGCCGCCGAGCATGAAAACCTGCATTCGTAGCGCGATGACGCGACTCGCCTCCATGGTCAAAAGGGTAGATTCGGTCATCATAACGAGGGTGGATACAAACATGAGATTAGATGCCTCTATCTGGAGCGGAGTCTTTGATCGGACTGATCGAGTACTGCATCGTTCCGGAGGTTTGTGACCTATCTCGTTTCTGCAATTGCTTTCGATTCGCGATCCGTTACGCCCTTCTCCTGACGCCGATCGATCAGACGCATCATCGGAGTAACGGTCACGCCATGCAGGATGATAGAAATGAGCACGATCAGCGAGGCGGTGCTCCACATCGTGTCCGCTCCGTCAAAGTCGTGCTTCTGGAGAGCAAAGGCTAGGTAATAAATCGACCCGATCCCGCGGATGCCGAAGAAGCTGATCGTCGCGCGTTCAAATGGCGGACATGTCGTCCCGGACAACGAAACCCAGGCGAGTATTGGCCGAACGACGAATATCGCGAGGAGTGCATAGACTACGGAATTCCAGCTTAGTGCCCGAAGCAGTTCTCCGGAGGCCGCCGCAGCTCCGAACAGAACCAAAAGGACCATCATCATGAGCCGCTCAAGCTGTTCGGAGAAATCATGCAGTGTCTGATGATATTCGTGGTCGCGCTCGGCCGCCCGTAGCGCGAGTCCGGACACGAACACGGACACAAATCCGTAGCCATGCAGCGTCTCGGAAATTCCGAAGACAATGACGGTGATGCCCAATGCCACGAAGCCGTCTCCCGTGCGGGACAGCTCCGCACGGTTGGGGATGCGGAAGACGATCCATCCCAAGCCGTATCCTAGCGCGGCGCCTACGGCGACACCAACACCCAGACGCCAGGCGACATCTACGGCAACCCAATGTATCAACCAATCGCCGGTGCCGTTCCCCTGCGCCATGGCGATCGCGCACATGACGAAGGGAAAGGCGAGCCCATCATTCAGGCCAGCCTCGGATGTCAGCGCAAAGCGGGTATCGTCCTCTGCGCCTGACTTTGGCGGCCCAACCTGGACATCGCTTGCGAGGACCGGATCGGTCGGTGCAAGCGCCGCGGCAAGGAGCAGCGCAGATGCAGCGGAAAGTCCAAGCATCCCATACCCCGCGACTGCCAGTGCACCGATCGTCAACGGCATAGCAAACGCCAAAAGGCGCCAAGTCGTAATCCAAGACGTCCACCCGAGGCGCCTGTCGATCTTCAGAGCCGCCCCCATCAAGGAGATGATCACCACCAGTTCCGTGACTTTCTCGACGGAAGGCAAATTGGCCGAAGGGTGCGGTACGTGAAGCTCGGGAAGCATCCAAGCTGCGACGGCGCCGATCAAAACACAGACGATTGGAAGCGACAAAGGTGCTTCCTTCAGCACCATGGGAAGCCATGCCGTCAGAAGAACAAGTGCGCCGAACGCAATGAGCAATGTCAAACTGTGCGCAACTTGGACAGCGAAAAAGACAGTCGGTCGATCATGTTTGTGCACCTTGAGTCGTCGTGTCATATAATGTCGTCATACTGACCGAAAACGATTCACAGTTTACGAAGCATGCCTTTTTGCAGCAAGTACCGCATGCCATGAGCAGCCTGGTTGACCGCGCCAATCTGCACGATACATGCACCGTGCAGGCGCGCGGTGCCTTCTGGTCGACGACACCGGCTGGAGACGGCCACAATACTCTAGGGCGCAGTCAAGCAAGGCTGTATCTGAAGCTTCAGGAAAGTCTTCTTCGTCTCGCCGATCAAACTCCCGGATCGAGCGCGCCGTTATCCAGCAAGCTCTTTTCGCCTTTAGATGTGAGCCGATACAAATCGCCGTCCTTTTCAGCGTAACCATCCAAAACTAATTGTTTAGCCCTGATCGCGTCGTCAAACGCGACCGAATTATCGATGTCTCGCAAGACTCCAAGTTGTTCTTCTGTAAGCATAAGACTCCCCCTCCGATATCCATGGATTATTCGCTATTTTTAGAAGTCCTGATTGAGACCCCTTAGAGCTCATCGGCGCTTGATTGTATTACTACGTTCGAAAGAACACGAACCACACCACAGCCATTGCTGCCAGCGCGAGAGCTACACTGACCACCAGCAGAGTCAAAACCGAAGGTCCGCGTTCGCCCTGGCGAGCTTCCGTCGCAGTCTCGACTATCCGGTCGTCTTCTTTGTTTGGCATGATTTCCACTAAGTAATGACAAGCGGCCCGACTGCTGGGGGCGTGGTCGGACCGCAAGGCGAGAGTAGCGGTTGGGGCCGTATGGCGCCTTCGCTGCTGGATGACGTGCGAACAGCGTTTTTGATCCAGATTATTCCAGTGGCTTATCGAATTTCGTCGGCGCTTCTAACTTCATCGGAGCGAATAGACGGGCGAAATACCGAACCCAATTGCAGGCCTTGAAACCTTACCATAGGCAATGATGCGGGAACCGTTGTTGAAACCGACCGGTCAAGAACTAAGCGCGCTAGATTATTGATCCACCGTTCTCTTGCAACGCCTTGGAAACACGCTCTACCTTGTCCTGATCACAGCCAACTGACATCTCGATCTGCCCTTCCAACGCAGGAGCCGCAGTCCTGGATTCAGCGAGGCTACCTTGAGCATCGGCACCGGCTGGCTCCGTTCCCGATGTATTGCGACCGCCGCGGGCCACGATGAAGATGTCTGTTCTTTCCAGCCCGACCTCCTGAACGAGATGCTCAAGCGCGAGATCAGCAGCGCGGCGATCTTTGAAAACAGCCTTGATTTCCATATCCATCATATATCTCCGAACATCCCTCGTGCGACACGCACGACGTCTTACCTGACGCTAATGACGGATTACGATCACCGTTCCAGCTACAGATGTAAGGCGGAGATCAAGGCTGCGGGCGGCCGTATTCCGCTGCGCCAGCGTCTCTCACGTTACTGCACAGAACCACCGCGGCCAGCGCAGCACGCACGCCGTTGGACAAAACCAACATCTGGCTCCCTTTAAGAACGACACAACGCGACCCAACTCAAAGTCCCCTAGTTCGCGAGTTAAGCAGCCTAATAGACGAGTATTCGGTTGAGCCGCGTAGCTATGTCTTTGGGACCTGCGGAAGATAGAAGTGACGTCATAGCGGCTACCAGACCGCCAATCCATGGCATAAAGTCAGGGATCATACTCCCTGCTGTTCGCTGCGTGCTCTGCGCGATGGCGAGGGGCGCTTCCTGCCGACATCCGTAGCAATCACGCGTCCGACCGTAGCAACAAACGCTTCGAGAACCGACACCCGCTCCGACGGTGGCGCCGATCGGCGATAGATCAAACGGTCATTAGTCCACTCGAGCATATCTTCGGCCGGGAAAATCTCAGGCAGCTGGTCACTACGTTCCTCGTCAAATGTAGCCGCCAAGGATTTTGGTCCGGCATCCACGCTCAAAATACCTGCCGAATGCAGGCAAGTCCGAAGCGCGCTAAGCCAAAAAGGTTCTGAGCTTCGGTTGGCAGATCTCCGAAACGCTCGTCAATCTCGTCTTCCAATTCTTCCAACTGACTGTCATTACCTGCGCGGAAGATGCGGCCGTAAAGCTCCAAACGAATGCCTGCATCCTTGACGTAAGAGGCCGACAACAAGGTCGGAATGTCGAGATTGATCTCCGGACGCTGCTCGAGCTCCGGCGGCAAATCAGCTCGGCTCACCGCCCGATCGAGCAAATGACCAGACAATTCGGTCCCGAGAAGCTGAATGTGTCCGCTCTGCTTGTCCGACAGCAGGTCTCCGCCTCCGCGCATATCCATGTCACCTTCACTGACCAAGAAGCCAGCGCCCTGGTCACGCAGCTTCTTCAGCATGTCCAACCGTTTAGCCGCTGCACCCGAGACGGTATTTTCGGGGTCAGTCAAAAACAGGGCGAACGATCTTGTGCTTCGGCGCCCCACCCGGCCTCGCAACTGATGCAACTGCGCCAGGCCGAACCTGTCCGAACGCCACACGATGATCGTGTTGGCTCGCGGAAGATCCAAGCCGCTTTCGATGATATTGGTTGCGAGCAGAATGTCGGCTTCACCCGCAGCAAAACTCATCATCGCAGCGTCAATATCGGCGGCCGGCATTTTGCCGTGCAGCGCGATGGTTTTAAGTTCCGGCACCACGTCCTTAAGACGCTGTGCCATCGGCGCAATATCCTCGATCCGTGGGCATACGACAAAGGATTGTCCACGGCGCCGATGTTCGCGGCGTAGTGCGGCCGCGACAGTCGTTTCGTGAAATGGCTCGACGATGGTCATGACCGGGAGACGTCTGACCGGCGGCGTTGCAATCATGCTAAGCGCGCGCAATCCTGCGCGCACTTCATTCAAGGTTCTGGGGATCGGAGTGGCCGTCATGGTCAGCACATTCAGACCTTCAGCCAGCGCCTCGAGTTTGGACTTTTGCGCCTTTCCGAAATGCTGCTCCTCGTCGATCACTAACAGGCCGAGGTCCTTGAATTTGACGCCCTTGGCGGCCAATGCATAGGTTCCGATCACGACGGATAGCGAGCCTTCCGCTAACGTCGCCTTGATGGCGCGGGCCTCGGCGGCCGTCGTGAAGCGTGACAGCAACCCCACCTCAATGCCGAACGGCGCGAAGCGATGACGGAAGGTCTCAAAATGCTGTCGGGCCAGCACCGTCGTCGGCACGGCCACAGCAACCTGCTTTCCCGCGAACACGGCTGCTGCGGTCGCACGCAGCGCGACTTCTGTCTTGCCATATCCAACGTCGCCGCACACCAGCCTGTCCATCGGACTATCGGACGAAAGGTCGGTCAGGACGTCGGTGATGGCCACAGCCTGATCGGCTGTGGGGATGTAATCGAAGGCCGCGGCAAACGTCTCATAATCCGCGACGTCTGGCACGATGGGATCGACCCGGCGTTGCTGACGTTCGCTCACGCGATCGGCGATGTGCTCCGCTGTCGCCGCAATGTCCTCTTCGGCTCGCGAACGACGTTCGAGCCATGACGAGCCGTCGGCTTTGTCGAGGGAAACGCCATCGGAATCCGACGAATAGCGCCAGATCGATCGGAGATCCGATAATGGCAGCAAAACGTGGTCATCGTCTGCGAATTGCAGCCGGATCATTTCCGCGTCCGGAACACCGGCCGCCGACAAAGGGACCAGATCCCGCAGAATGGCCATGCCGCGGTCCATGTGGATGATGACATCGCCCGGCGACAGAGATCGATCACCGAAACTTCGTCGCCGACCAACCCTCATGATGTCCTGATGCGTCGCCCGGCTACCAAGGAGATCGGCCGCAGCCACAACCACCACGCTGTCGGCCCAGACGAAACCACAATCGAGATCGGCAAACATCGCTGCAGGACGTTCGGGCTTCGCTTGCGCGGTGGCTTGTTTCCAGTCCGAGCATAGGGTGCTGGCCAATCCCGCCCGTCGGTCCATTGCCCGCAGATCCCGCTTCGACGCAGCCGTAAAGATCACCAGACGACCACCATCCTGTTGCCGCTTAAGAAACAGCCGGAAGGCTCTCGTGGGTGCGGCTTCTTTAAAGAACGTTCGCGACTCTGACCCAGAAGATGTCACGGGCAGGACAACGGCGTTGCGACGCGAAAGATGTTTCTTCCATTCGTCGAGGGACATGACGGTCGACGCCTCCTCGTCGTCGACACGGCTCAGCCACCGTTTCGCGCGCGATTCCACGTCATGATCAACGACAACTATTGAAGACGGGCAATAGTCGAAAACCGTCGTCGCGATCCGAGATTTCTCCAAGCCTCCGGATTTTTCAGCCCCACATGGACTGGTTTCATCAACCACATCGATCACGACCGCGTCGATTGCATCGAGATCTCTCTGATCCGTCAAATCGTAGAGGTGCATATCCGTGACCCGGTCTGCCTCGTATCCGATACGCACCGGACCGAGCGCGCCCGCTGGGAAGATTTCAAGCGCATTGCCGAGAAAGATCGCGGTGCCAGGCGCTTCGATCCGCTCATCGACCAGATATCCGCTGCCAGTCAGAAACTCACGCACCTTGTCTTCGGCGAACGGCCCACCATTCGACAGGTGCAACGCCGATGTCGACATAGTTTCCGTCGCCGGCACCCGTCTTACGAGAGCATCGACCGTGGTGATTACAAGTGCGCCTTCCGCCTCAGCAAGACGGCGCAGCACCGAACTGCGCCGCCCTGCGATCTCCGGCGACGGTTCGATACCATCCATTGCCGGCGGTCCGAGGCTTGGCAGCACCACAACCCCGGAACTGGGCTCGAATGCGTGAACGGCAGCGCCCAATTGTTCCGCGCGGCGCTCGTCATTGCAAATAAAGATCAATCCGGCGCGGCCTGCGGAGCGCCAGACCTCAAGCAGATAGAGCGCTGACTGACCTAACGGAGCATCGGACGATATCGGCGGAGGCGACGCGCTGGATGAACGACGTCGTGTTTTTGCTGTAGACGACTTCGGCGGTTTGGAATGCATGCCACTCATCTCACAGGCCGGCTCTTCAGCCGCAGTTCTATCGCCATTTTTTTTCCTACGCCGTAAGAACGACCTTAATGCATCCATCCTTCTTATCGCGGAAGGTCTCATAGAGGGCTGGGCCGTCTTCGAGCTTCGCACGATGAGTGATGATGAAGCTGGGATCAATCTCGCCTTCCTCAATGCGACGAAGAAGGTCAAGCGAGTAGCGGTTCACGTGGGTCTGCCCGGTACGGATCGTCAGGCCCTTGTTCATGGCGGCGCCGAAGGGGATCTTATCCAGGAACCCGCCATACACGCCGGGCACCGAAACGATACCACCCGGACGACAAGCCATGATCGCCGCGCGCAGCGCATGCGGCCGATCCGTTCCGAGTAAAACGGCAGCCTTGGCCTTGTCGATAACAGCATCGAACGAAGCGGTCGCGTGTGACTCGGCGCCGACGGCGTCGATGCATTTGTCCGGGCCGTTGCCGCCGGTCATGTACTTCAGCTTCTCGAGGATCGTGGCATCCTCTTCATCGAAGTTGATAATCTCGGCGCCAGCCAGTTTCGCCAGCGCGAGGCGTTCCGGAACGTTGTCGATGGCGATGACTCGCGCGGCGCCGAGCATCAATGCGCTCTTGATGCAGAACTGACCGACGGGCCCGCATCCCCAGATCGCGACAACGTCAGCAGGTTCGATTTCACAATTGTCGGCCGCCATCCATCCAGTCGGGAAGATATCGCCCAGAAACAAGGCCTGCTCGTCCGTCATGCCGTTGGGAATAATGATCGGGGACACATCCGCATAAGGGACGCGGACATATTCGGCCTGACCGCCTGCATAAGCGCCCGTCAAGTGCGAGTATCCGAACAATCCGGCAGTCGCATACCCGAATGCTTTTTCCGCGTTTTCAGGCGTGCGATTGCTGCGCTGGCAAACCGACCAATTACCCTTTCGGCATTGTTCGCAGTCACCGCAGCAGATCGTGAATGGCACTACGACGCGGTCACCAACCTTCAACTTCTTGTTCTCGGGACCGACTTCTACGACTTCGCCCATGAATTCATGGCCGAGAATATCTCCCTTCTCCATGAACGGGATGTACCCGTCCATCAAATGGAGATCCGAGCCGCAAATGGCGCACGCCGTCATTTTGATGATGGCATCCCGGCCATGTTCGATTCTCGGGTCGGGAACGCTATCGCATCGAATGTCGCCTTTGCCGTGCCAACACAATGCCTTCATGATCCGCTCCTCAAATAGCTACGTTTGATTGGGTGCCCTGGGCTCGAATACGGGTCGTTACGGCCAGAAGCAATGCAAGCACGCCGATCGCATAAATCAGCGGGCGGTGATTTTCGGGGATTCGAAACACTGTCGGCGCCAAGAGCAATGCCGCGCCGAGGATGCGGTCGAGCATCAGATGAAAGCGGATACGGAGAAAGCGATAAAGACCAAGCTCATAATCCGTGCAGGTGCTGTAAAGGATCACGAACACGCCCAATGCGATGAATGCAAAACGGCCTGTTCCTGACCATCCAAGGTACAGCGGCAACATTGCCAAAAGGAAGCCGACGACATAATCGGTGGCACCATGAATTGCAGTTGGGACAAAGCGCATGCGGATTACCTCGCCTTCTTACGCTTCACGGCCTTTTTGACAGCCGACTTCTTTTTCGGGGATTTGCTGGCCTTGGGCGCCGGAGGTTTTTTCGAAGCCGCCTTCTTCGGAGGCGTCCTCGGAACGATTTCAGTGGAATTGGTGATAATGTTCACCCCAATGCCGCCAATCTTTCCAACGGGCGCGAACGGGAGTTCGGAAAATACCGAGATTTCCGGTACCGCGACGATTTTCTCCGAAGATCCCGATGGCGCGGCGGATCCTCGGCCTCCCGCAGCCGCAGCCTTTAAGCCCGCTAACGCCTTGCCGACCAAACTTGTCGTTTTTGCCACATCAGTCTCCAGTCGCGACGAAGGCGGGGACAAAGTCCCCGCCTGTGCGGTCAACGTGATTTTTTGTACAGTTTCGATGCGATCTCGTAGAATTCTTCCGGAGCGTAGTCCGGTGCGAAGGCAGATGGCGTCCCCTCAAGGTCAGCAATCTTTGCACCGTCCGGCATACCTTCTACGACCTCCAGATCGCCAACAGGATCGCCCGGCAAAGCCATCTCGCCGTTGCCCCAAATGCCAGCCATTTCGACATAGTCTTTCGGGCTGAACGTGTAGAGACGACGGTGGGATCCCTCGGCAAGGTACTTCTGGCATTCCGGAATCTTATCGAGGTTGATGTTCGGTGCTGGCAGCATCTTCTCGATCTCGACGCCGGTCAGCTTCTTGATGGCCAGCGCGTAGGCGTGAGCATGAACACTGCCGCGCACGAGCAGATAACCGCAGACTTCACGTCCGGTGGGCTCCGTCATTGTCTCATACACTCGAAGCTTATGGAGGCGTGCGCCACACTCAAGGTGGAAGTTATGCAGCAGGTCCATGATCACGTTGCCGCTCGAGGTCACGAAGTCCATGTTCCATGAGACGCCGTTGCTGTTCATCGGCATCGCTCCACCCGCACCGGACAGGAATGATGCCGCAAGACGGATATCCTGCATGTCCTCAAACGGCGCACCGCTGAGATCGACGCCTTCAGTCGGATCCCCCGGACCGTTGTTGAGCATTGCGATGCCGTTGCTGACAAGCTCGACATGCCCCAGTTCTTCTGCCGTAATGGCGGCGACGAGGCTGTAAAAAGGCCGGAGCTTCGACTTGCTACGGAAATTGAAGCTCTGGAACATGTAGTTATTGAGAGTGGACATCTCGCCGTATTTGCCGCCGAGAAGTTCCTGGAGTGCAGCTCCCGCGTTCGGGTTAGGAGCCTTGGGGATCGGAAGCTCAGCCTGCAGTTTATCGACACGAAGGAACATCGTGCTACCTCCTCGGTTGTGGTGCTCTCTGAACCGGCGCTCGAGTGGTCTGTTCCTGCTCGGCGACTTATATTTGGATCGTGGAAGCGCTACAGAACACCGTGCCAACGTGAGATGAGGCGCGTGAGGCACTACGGGAGGCATTCATTCGACCCGCTGAACTGATGATCCGTAAGCTTTCAGAGCATTCACAACTGACGACCCGCGATGTCGCAGAAATTCGCAGGCTACCTGTGATAACGCGAGTGCTGCGTCCGGACGACGATATCGTACGGCAGGGCGACAGACCGACGTCCTCCGCGCTTGTGATCGAAGGTCTGGTCGCGCGTTATCACCTACTGCCAGATGGGAGGCGCCAATATCTATCCTATCATCTATCCGGCGATCTTCCTGATACCCAGGCGCTCTTCGTAGATCAGATGGACCACGCGGTATGCGCAATCGGATCTGCCGTAGTTGGCCTAGTTCCTCACACCAACCTTTTTGCGGCTTTCGAACGACGACCGTCTCTCGCAGGAGCCGTTTGGCGCGAAACCTTGATCGACGCCGCGATCTTCCGCGAAGCGATTACAAACAACAGCTCTCGCAGTCCCACCGCGCGCATGGCCCATCTTTTCTCCGAGTTGGTTTATCGGTCGAAGGCCGCCAAACTTACGACGAGCAACGAATGCCATGCCCCGATCAGCCTGAGGCAATTGGGTGAAACGCTGGGGCTGTCGTTGGCAACCGTCAACAGGTCCCTGGCGGAACTACGAGCGAATGGCACCGCCGATCTCCGGAATGGACGCATCATAATCCGCGAGTGGGAGATGCTATCGGATATCGGACAGTTTCAGCCGACCTATCTGCATCTGCGGAAGCCGCTCAGCCTCTGATGGAGGCTTCGCTCAACAATTCTACCGAGTTCGAGGTCGCTCGATGGCACCTGTCTCGCGAAGCGCGGCGCGGACTTGTCGGACGCCGGGAAATGTCGTTCCCAGTTGATGGGCTTTCTTCCTCACGGAAGTTATTGGGCGACCCAGCGCCGCCGATGCCCGCAGTAAGGTGGCTCCGCTGGCCGCAAGTTTAAGAAGCAGAGTAACGTCCTCTGGACGCCAACTCTTAACGATCGGTTTTCCCATTAGCGACCCTTTAAGTTACCTCGCTTATAAACCTGCGAAAACCGTCGCTCGTCTCATTTGAGGCGGACACCCGATCCGCACTCGTTAAACAAGTGCACGGATCCGACGATGCCGAAAAAGCTAACCGCGCTCTTCGATTAGCGCGAGGCTGCGCCGCCATCCGGCCTATCGAGAGCGGTACGCGGCCGGATTTGGTATTTACGGACGTCGTCATGCCCGAAATGACGGGCGCCGAGCTTGCTAAGGTTGTTCGCAAGCTGCTGCCTGACGCGAAGATTCTGTTTACGACCGGCTATACGCGCAACGCGATCGTACACAACGGCGTGCTCCGCATCTCCTACCGAAGACCTATACGATCAATGATCTGGCTGAAAAGGTGCGCGCACACTGCTCGACGATTTGTGATCTCGGGAACCAAGGCTCCGAGCGATGATTGGAGCGGCAACGATCACCGCAGACATGGGGCGCGTCCCAAGCGCAAGCGATGCAAAGTGCTTCCCAGAAAACCCGCAAGCGGCGCCGCAGCGCGCGAGCGTTCGCCTGGTTTCTCGCAGTCGCCAGCTTACTGTGCGCGACCTTTCTTGCCGCAGCTGCCTATTACGTGATGCGTCCGACCAAGTTGCGCATTGCCGTGCCGGTGGAGGAAGTTCGGTCTCTTAGAGTTATCGCCGGGACGTTTGCGCGCAATCGGGACCCTGTCCGTCTTTCCATTGCCGAGACCGCAGACGAGCCGACAGCAATCGAATCCGTTATGAGCAAAAAGGCTGAGCTCGCCGTCGCACGCTCCGATGCGACGCTTCCCGCAGATCTCACGGCTGTGGCCATCCTGCGCAAAGAGTTTCTGGTCATCTGGTCGGCGCCTCATCCCGCCCCTACGGGAAAGTCTTCGAACAAAAAGATCGAAGATATCAAGCAGCTTTCAGGTAGGCAGGTGGCTGTACTGGGCGGCAGTACCGATGTCGCACTTTTCAAGCTGGTGCTCCGCGAAGCCGGTGTTGCCGCTGACAGGGTCGAGATTGCCGACACGCCCTTAGAAGCGACAGAGCGCGCGATCCGCGACGCGCGCAACGACGCATTCGCGGCTGTCGGAGGGTTGACCAGCAAAGCACTCACCGACGCCATCGCCTTGACGGCCCGGCTTCGGGGTGAGCCGCACATCCTAGCGATCGAGGGATCGGAGGCCATCAGCAAAAAATTTCAAGGACTTGCCTCTGCAGAAATCCCGCCCAATACGTTCGGCCCCTCCCCGGCCGAGTGACGCTGTCGAAACGTTGAGCGTCGACAAGTTGATCGTCGCGCCCAAGCGGCTTGACGGGCCGTCAATCGTAGCACTCAGTAGGCAGCTTTTCGAAAACCGGCCTGAACTGCTTCGGGAGGCACCATCTCTGGCTTCCCTTGCGAAACCCGACACCGACAAGGATGCGCCTATTCCCCCACATCCCGGCGCGGCCGCATATATCGAGGGATCAGACCGCACCTTTCTGGAGCGCTACAGTGACCTGATCTGGGCGGCCGTTCTTCTGCTTTCCGGCCTCGGATCTTCAGGGGCATGGCTGCGCAGCTACCTTAAGCGGGAGGAGCGGGACCAATATCTCAAAGCCCGGGATCGCGTGCTGGAACTGATAACTTCGGCGCGCACCGCAGCCGACGACGAGAGCCTTGCTGCTCTGCAGCGACAGGCGGATGACATTCTTGAACGGACGCTCGAGTACTTTCAGGATGGCGCGATAGGCAATGCGTCTTTGTTAGCGTTTGGTCTAGTACTCGAGCAATTCCACTATGCCGTGAGTGATCGCAGGCAAGCGATGGCGCAGGCGGGTTGGCATGCGGTCCCGCCCGCCTCTAGGCCAGGCCCTGCGGGCGCTTCGCGTTCTTGATCCGGTCCGGTCCGCCAGCGGGCAGCTTGTCATAGCTGTATACCGATTTCCGGCTAAAGCCCTGTTTGGCCTGTGAGTGAACGATCAAGCGATTGATGGCTTCGTTCACCGTTCGGCGGCTCTGCCCGTTTCCACTTTTTCTATTGCGGCCATGCAAACGGCCGATATTTTCAGCCTGTTATGCCGAAGACGAAGACGCCAATCTGCCCTAAGTGCGAGGCTGTGACGGCCTGGGTCCGTTCGATGCCGCCCAATAAGGGGTTTGTCACGCATTGTTATGAATGTCCGAAATGTAATTTCATCAACACGGTCGTCGAACCTGTTCCTATTAAGCAAGCCGAAGGTTGGCTTCGAAGCGAATTGACCCCCCACCAAATAGAACCCATGCGTCCTATTACAAAGAAATGGACTGAAGAAGATGTCGTTCGCTTGAGCGTCTTACTTGAGGAAGGGGCAACACTTCTACGCGCCGCCAGCGCCTTGAACCGCGGCACGTCCTCCGTTCAAAAATGCGCGGGAGCTCGGCAAAAGTTTTGCGGGCGTTCGTCTGGTACGTGCGGGTCTTCGATCGACAGGGGCCCTTGAGCCAGGACCGGATCGCAAGGGCCGATCGTCATCCTAGTTCGACTTGTCCGGCCTGAATGCGGAATCGGGCGGTGATCGGACGCCGTCCAGCCTCATATAGTTCGTAGCATACAGCAGTAGCATGACGAATGCTGCCGCAGATGCGAGTGCTATGATGGGAAGCCGTGGCCGGTGCATGTGGATCTCCCAGAACCTGATGCGCCGAAACGCATCAGGCCCGGAGGGACAGAGGAACGCCTCAGACGAGGCTTCCGAGCAACCTGCGGTTTGCGGCGACGTTCCAGGAGCTCCTATGGAACGTAGCGCCGTATGCTGAATTCTCACCAGAGTTACAAACTGGAGAGGAAAAAACCTGATGAGAAAGATGTTTGCAATTGCAGCCGTCGCCATGCTCAGCGCGGCTCCAGCCCTGGCTCAAAGCGGAGCCAATCCCAGCGCGCCTCAAATGAACTCGACCGGTACTGGTGTCACTCAGCCCGACGTCGATGCGCGCGGAACCGCCATCGATCGTCCTACGGGGACGACGGGCGCAGCTCCGGTCGCGACTGGATCGGAACGCGGTAACAACGCAAGCTCGTTGAACGGATCGAACGCAGCGTCCGGTACCTACAGCGGCGCCAACGCGCCGAGCAACACCGACGCCGGCCGGACATCTGGCGGTGGCGGTGCCGGCGGCGGCGCTGGTGGCGGCGCAGGCGGCGGAAACTAAGCACGGGCCCCGGGAAACCGGGGCTTTTTGCTTATGGGCATAAACAACCCACGTAAGGGGTTATCGTAATGGTAGATCAGAAAGAGACAGCTGTTTCGGAGCATGAGACGCCGGCCAACGACCGCACACCGACAGCTGCAAAAGCACTTTCGATTGGCCTGATCGTCTGGGTGCTTGTTGGAGCGCTCGCTGTGCTTGGCGTCTTTTCATTTTTACAGACCCGAGGCTAATCAAAGAAAAGACCGCCAGGGCAGCTCGCCCCAGCGGTCGTTCCTCTACACAGTGTGACAACGCTATTATTTGCCAGCGCCGATGTTGCCGCCCTTTATGTGGCCGAGCGAATTGCTGCCCTGGCCCGAATTGCCGTTGTTACCTTGTAGCGCGGCATTGCCACCCGTGTAGGTACCCGACCGCGCTTGCCCGGTTGTCATTCCGTCTTGCGAAGTCATCCCTCGGTTGACGTTCCGCTTGTGGGATGTCCCTGCAGTAGCGCCCGACAACGTGCCGGCCAATAGAATTGCTGCGGTCGCGCATGTCACAAACTTCATCATGTTCGATCTCTTTCTGAGTTGCCTGATCGATCCAATCCGAAGTCTGGTGATCCGTTCCTTCAATAGGTAACCCAACGACACGAAGATCGTCGCGCTTTGCCTCGGCACCTGGTCGTGCCGATTAGGAAGGGCGGCATTGCGCTTAAAGCTACCGAACGGCGCTTAAAAAAAATTTCTCGCCTCCTCTTGAAACTTGCCGGGGGGCTTAGCTATTTTCGGAATCGCCAGGCGCCACCAGGGCCTGGCGCGAGGCGGGCGCCGGCAGCGTCCGACGTCCGTTCATACCCATTTTGCTCATTGGAGGATTTGGCTATGACCAATCATGACTTCGCCCCGCTTTGGCGTTCGAGCATCGGCTTTGATCGCCTCTTCGACTCCTTAAACTCCGCCCAGCGCGGCAACGAGGATGCCTTCCCGATGTATAATATCGAGCGCGTCGGTGACGATCGTTACCAGATCACGCTCGCTCTCGCCGGTTACACGCCAGACAACGTGTCGGTGACCGCCGAGCAGAACGTGCTGACGGTGGAAGGACGCCGGGAGGAGCAGAAACGCGACTTCCTTTACCAGGGCATCTCCGGCCGCGCCTTTAAGCGACAATTCAATCTGGCCGACCACGTGCAGGTGACCGGCGCCCATTTCGAGAACGGGTTACTGCGGATCGGCCTGCTGCGCGAGGTGCCGGAAGCCAAGAAGCCGCGCAAGATCGAAATCGCGACATCGGCACGGTCCAACGTTGAGCAGCTGACGTCTAAGGCTGCTTGATCAATCGTCACTGCTGCTGTGGCGTACCTACGCCGCAGCAGCGCATCGAGCCTTATCGAAAGGAGTTAGGAGGCCAGCATGACAGCACCTGTCAGCTCAATGAATGAGATCCATGCAAACTCTCTTCTTGCCAGTACGTTTACGCATCCCCGCGAAGTCCTGGCAAATTTCTTCCTCGACACCTTGCAGAAGCGGTGCATCTTAGCGACCTGGGCATCCGACGCCTTTGCCGTCGAGGGCAAGCCATGGCTTCGCCAAATTCCCGGATCAGCCACGCAGGTCAGGATCGGCGACATCATAAACGCTTTGAAGATGTTGGATGATGGCGACGGCACGCCGCCCTGTCCGTCGCAATCGGCCCTCCCCAGGCCTCTCCGAAAGACCCGCGCGGTCGGGCAGACGGCGTGGGAGCAGCGCCGCCGACTTGCCGACATCCACATTTAAACGGACACGGCAACCGCTCGAAAGCGGCTGCCGCGTTGGCTTTAGACGCAGGGGCCGCCAGCCGTGCGCACCTCCAGGTCAATCAGTCCTTCCTCGGGCCTGACCAGCGGTGCAACGGCTTTCCCGCATGTAATGCTCTACCACATACACGCGGACGGCTGAAGACAGGTTTGGTCCCGTATGGCTGGCCGCAATCCTCCTGACTACGGCCGCCCTGGACGTGCCCTCCGTAGTGGCAATTTCATCCAGAGCATTGAGAAAGGCTTCATCGATCGCAATTCTGGTAGACCGTCGCCGACCTACTTTTAAAGTATACTTCATGACGTGGCGCTTCTAACCGGACGCATGCTGAAAGCTTCGAGTCATCGGCATGCAAGATACCTGCAATACTCGACTGCATCGAAAGGGCGGCTCCGCCGAATATCTCAGATGACAGCTTCGATGATGCCAAGCCGCTTTGCCTCCTCTGCTTCGAGGTACCAGTTGCTCGGCGCGCGCTTGACGACTTCTTCAAGGGAAACCTGCGAGCCGTGCACGAGGTTCGCAAAACCCTCGTTCTGAATTGCAATGGAGCATTCGATCTCATTCAAGGTCCCCTGTATGTTGGCCAGACATGCCGTGAGCGGCCCGTCGATCGTCAGCGTCTTCGACAGCTTGCGCTCATGGACCATCAGCCGGCTGCCGCGCCGCACATAGCGGTTCTCGCGGGCGAAGAAGCTCATGAATGTCACTCCGGCCGAATAGATGGCGCCTTGCCGAGGAACACAAACCGGCGTTCAGGAGACAGATCGCTGTGAAAGCGGATGCCCTCACCCATCATCCGGGCGACCTCAGGATCTCCGCCAAGAGTCGAAAGTTCTGCCACGACCAGATCTCGGCCGCTTGCTGCTTCAAGCTGCGATCTGAATTGCTTGTACATGTCATTATCGACCGTCCCGGAAAGAAGAATGGCCGGGTTTTTGAAGTCCTGTGCTTGCAGCGCTGCACTCGGCATCGTCGGTGTCCTCCTATTGCTGTGAAAGCGCGCGCAAACGCATTTGAACGAACGCGGGTTCCCCCATCATCAGCAATTCGCCTCGAGCGAACGAACACCAATACGTTGAACAGCAGGCGGGCGCGACACTGTTATGCCGCGGCCGGCACGTAGTAGGGTTGCAAGCCGAGAAGCAATTCATCAGCGGCTGCTATACTGCGTCTGGCACTCCTTTCTGCGTAGCTGCAACGACCCCGGAACAATCTTCCACTCTCAAGCTTATGCAAAGCGTTTCACTCAGCTTGAAGGGGCTCAGTTATGGCGAAAAAAGCAAAACTGCTGGCAGATCTGTTCTACGACACGCTCAAAGACATCTACTTCGCCGAGAAGAAGATCTCGAAGACCCTGCCAAAGATGGCAAAGGCGGCACAGTCGCCTGATCTCAAGGCGGCCTTCGAAAAGCACCTCGACGAGACCATGGTGCAGATCGAGCGGCTCGAAGAAGTGTTCGAGATTATCGGCAAGCCGGCCCGCGGCAAAACCTGTGAAGCCATCAACGGCATCACCGATGAAGGCGCCGAGATCATGGAAGAGTTCAAGGACATGCCGGCGCTCGACGCAGGCTTGGTCGCTGCGGCACAGGCGGTCGAACATTACGAGATCGCCCGCTACGGTACCATCCGCACCTGGGCTTCCGAGCTCGGCTTCGACAAAGCGGTCAAGCTTCTTGACCAGACGCTGGAAGAGGAAAAGGCGACCGACAAGGCGCTTTCCAAACTGGCGATCTCGGCCATCAATCTCGATGCCGAGAAGGAGCTCGCCTAAGGAACGGGGGTTGCCGCAACGGCAACCCCTCCCCTTCCCGCAAGGTCAGTTAGATGCGCATCGAGCAGGTGCTCTTCGAATATGGCCAGGCCGTGCAGCCCATGCGCAGCGCGCCGAGGGACGGCACCAGCATTCTGGCATTCGCGCAAGATCGCGGGACGATTATCGGTCATTGGCCGAACGACCGTCCCGTCTCGCAGGACCGGCGTGGGTGGAAGATAACGGCGCTGGAATTGGATATCTTGATCGGTATTTCGAAGGCTGGCTTGATCCGCGGACATTTAAACCGTTTGATCAGCTCGGTCTGAAACGGCTCCTCATCGCCTGCATTGATGAGGCGCGCGCCGCGGGCGATCCAACGACGTTTCTGGAAGATCCGCCGCGCCTCTTGGCCAACGAACTTTAGTGTCTCGAGTCACGGATTTTGCAGGCAAGCGTCGTCGCAGCCAATGCGGCACCGATACTGTTCGCAATGACGATGATGATGTCCTGCCTGAAGGCGCCGTAAGCGACCCAGCAGGAAAGTCCGGCAGTGAGTGCAATCAGTGTTTTAACCGACAAATCCTTCGTCGCACCTGGCGGCAGTGCTTTTTGCACCTGCGGCCAATACGAGAGGGACGTGAGGCCGGCGGCAAGTATCCCCAGCCAGAAAATGAGGTGATCGTTCATTTCATTTTAGACGAAGGGGGACCCTCAACTGTCCTGTCCCACGTACTTTTAAGCGCTTCAGCTTCGGATCGCGTCATCCGCAGCACATCGCGGAAAGCTTTGGCCGAGCGCTTAAGGCGCTGAGTGTCCCGCACCTGACCGGTTTGTCGAAAAGACTTGAGGGCTAATCGAGCGCGTTCGAGCGCAACAAGGACTTCTTCCAGCGGCGCACGATCCCGCGCCATCTCGGTTTTGCCAGGCAATGCCACGTCTCTTGTCTCCTTAAAGCTCAGCCCTTTTGGCTGGCGAAAGTGAACAACGGCTCAAATCACTTGTTCCGGTCAGAGCCGGTCGAGCTCCGTGGCCCGGATTTGGATCTCGAGCTGTCGAAACCTTTGTTCTAGATCTGCCTTGAATGCGTCCCACCAAGCGCGGTCCAGCTTCGGCACCGTCACTTCAAGCACAACGAGATCATCCTTGGCGGGCGACGTCCCTTCCCGGATGTAGCCTTGCGACGGAGATCTTGGTTTGACCGTCAGCCCTCCGAACTTGTCAAACAGCTGCCTCCGTACTTCGATGACCTTCGCGTTGCCGATGCCCCAGCCATCGTCATCGCAAAGAGGCACAAACACCTCGACCACAAACATTGAATTCCTCACGCGAGATCTGCGACTTACCCGATCTTCACCGTGTGAATTGCCGAACGCCGATATCGTTCAATCCTGCTCCGCAGCGCTGGCGGTCAGAAAGTCGAGGGCGGCAAGCGCATCCAGGCGTCGGAGGTTAAGCCGGTCGTTGACCTGCACATGGCCGGGGCCTGCCGAGCGGCCGTCCAGATTGCTGAAGCCCATCGCCCAGTTGGAGAACAGCCGGCCAGCGTCTCCTCGTTGCAGCTGGAGGATGTCGCGGTGCCGCTGGTCCCGCTCGATGCGGGCGAACGTATCGCGGACGGCGGCGGGTGGCCCTTCGAGGGCCTGCAGAAATTCCCCTTTGCAATACACGAGCATGCCGGTGACTTTGGCCGCAGCGTTGTTGCGGCGGGCTTCCTCGAGAAGCCGGGTCAAATCCTGGGCGCTAAAAGGATCTGTCGCAGAGCTCACATATAGAACGCGAAACACTAAACCTCCTGGTGATGTCATCTCATCATGGGCTATCTTCGAGCGTGCGTTAAGGTGCCCTGCGACCGTTAAGAGAACGTAACGCGTCATGCTGGTGTAACAGCATGCTGTCCACAGCTCTCAGCAAAAGTGCTGGCCCGAAGTCGGCAGGGATGATCATATGGATTGTCGGCACAGTAGATCCCATCCGCTTTGCTTGGCTCCCGGCGCGCCAACCCACAGCATTCCCCGGCGCGCCGGGCTTTTTTGCGGAATGGAACAAGCTTCGTGAATGGACATTTCCGGTTGCAAACAGGTGTTGGTCGTACCGAGGAATGCTCTCATGAACAAATTCTTGCTCGCAACAGCTGCCGTGCTGACGCTCGCGTTCAGCTCCGCCGTTTCCGCTCAATCGGTCGGTGAGAAGACCGGCGTGAATTCCTTGCTCGGCGTGGCGCCAAGCACCGGCGATTTCGTAAAGGAAGCCGCGCTCAGCGACCTAACCGAAATCGCAACCGCCAAGCTCGCGCAGGAGCGCGGTGATGCGGACGCCAAGACTTTTGCCGCGCAGATGATCACCGACCACACCAAAACCTCGACCGAACTCAAGGCGCTGGTCTCTTCCGGCGTGAAGGCTGAGATCCCGCCGGCGCTTGATGACACTCACCAAACGAAGGTCGATAAGCTCAAGGACGCCAAGCCGGAAGACTTCAACGCCGACTATGCCTCCATGCAGGTGAGTGCGCACAAGGACGCAGTGTCTTTGTTCGAGCGTTACGCCAAGGGCGGCGATGATGCGAAGCTGAAGGACTGGGCCGGCAAGACGTTGCCTCATCTGCAGCATCACCTTGAGATGGCGCAGAACCTGAACAAGAAGAAGTAAGCTCTCCTGCTGGTGAGGCGCTTCTGCCTCACCAGTTTGGGACGGTTAGGACATGTCAGGCCGTAGGACCTGCGCCATGCTCTTTCCATGCCGTTCTCCGAATGCAGGCAGGACGGGGAACTTTGAGCCCGATTGCATCTTGAATGGGCAGATAGTTCGCTGGGAGCTGTGGGGAGACTAAGCATGATTGATACTGTGGTAGTGACGCCGGCTGGCGGCTCCGACGAGCCAGCAGTGGCTGGCGTATCCTGGCCTGCGGTTGCCGCGGGCGCGACTGTGTCGCTGGCGTTGACGCTCGTCCTTCTGGCGTTTGGCACCGGCCTTGGCCTTTCGGTCGTTTCGCCCTGGGGCAATTCTGGCGCGTCCGCCACGACTTTCAAAATTACAACGGGCTTGTATCTGGTGGTGATTGCAATGATTTCGTCGTCCGTCGGCGGGTATCTGGCCGGCCGTCTGCGGTCGCGCTGGGTCGGTGTGCACACCGACGAGGTTTACTTCCGCGACACGGCCCACGGCTTCCTGGCTTGGTCATTCGCAACCGTTCTTGGCGCCATTCTGCTTGCGGCGCCTGCTTCCACCATTCTTGGAGGCGCCGCTTCCGGCGTAACTGCAGGTGCAACTGCGGCCGCTTCTCAGTCGGGTCCGGTCGATACTTACGTTGACACGCTGCTTCGTCCCAACACCCCTGCCCCCAATGGTGACTCAAACGCCAGCCGCAGCGAGTTTTCGCGTATCTTTGCATCAAGCCTGCGCAGCGGTGAAGTTAAGCCGGCGGATCGTTCCTACGTGGTCAAGGTCATCGCTGCCCGCACTGGCCTGTCCGAAGCTGACGCCGACAAGCGGGTCACTGATGTCGTCAACGACGCAAAGGCCGCTGCCGATGCTGCTCGCAAGGCCGCCATGCAACTCGCTTTCTGGCTCACCGCATCTTTGCTGATTGGCGCCTTCTCAGCAAGTCTCGCCGCCACGGAAGGCGGCGGTCTTCGCGACGGCACTTGGAAGCGTCGTCGCTGATTTCTATCAAACAGGAGCTTCGCTATGCCCATCCTTCTTTGGTTACTTGGAATCCCTCTTCCGATCATCCTGCTGATCCTCTTCCTGAGGTAACGCAAGCGCCGCCGGTCGTCCGGCGGCGTTTCGTTTTGTAGATGACCGGTATGCTGCCGGAACAAAGTGCCGCACCGCAACTTAAGCACGGATCTTTGATCCAAGGAGTTCAGCAATGTCTCATCATATCAAAACTCTCGCGACCGCCGCGGTTCTGATGGCGACCTGCTCGCTTGTCATGGCTCAGGGCGTCCCTGGTGGCATGGAGCGTGGCGCCCGTGATGGCGAACGCGCTGCTGGTCCGGTAGGCGCCGCGGTCGGCGCGGCAGTGGGTGGGGTTGTCGGCGGCGTAGCTGGCGTGCTTGGTGTGGACGACCGTCCCCGCTTCCGCACCTATGTCCGAGGCCGCAACGTCCGTTCGTACACCTATGCTGAACCGGTCGCCGTCGGCACCGTGCTGCCAGCTGATGGCGTGACCTATTACGACGTGCCAGATGACTATGCGTCGGTGCGAGAATATCGCTACACCGTCGTGAATGACCGCACGGTGCTGGTCGATCCGCGCACTCGTCGCGTTGTGCAGATCGTCGAGTAACACCGCTCGGATAACTTTGACGAACGGCCTTCCCTTACCGGCAGGCCGTTTACGTTATGCGACACATTGGGAGGCGATCTGTCATCGCTCGAGCCATCGCACTTGCAAGCAGAATGTCCGCTTTGCGCCAGAAGCTGCCTATCGATTAACTCTACTCGGTCATGCGCAACTTCCATCAACCGTCGCTAACGTAGCTCGCAAGTTCGTCCGGCGTTCCCTCTGGAAACGCGGCCTTCAAAAAATCGAGGAAGGCCGATACGCGCGCGCTGAGCAGGCGGCGGGAGGGATAGAGCGCCCAAAGGGCGATCTCCGGCCCCTCGACGTCCGCCCAATGCAGCAGCCTTCCGGCCGCGATGTCGTGCTTCACCAGCGAGACCGGAAGGCGCGCGGCGCCTGCGCCTGAACGGACGGCGTCGCGGATCATCGGCAGCGTCGACAATCTGAGGATCGGATGCGCGGTGAGCCGCGATTTGCCGGAGGGCGTCACCACGTCCCATGTTTCGACGAGATGGCTGCCGCCGCGAACGATGGCCGGGATGGGCGCGTCCCCGGCACCGCGATCAAGGGATGGACTTGCGACAACGATCAGACGGTCATGCAAGAAGACGCGACCGACCAGGCTTTCATCCGGTGCCGGATTGACGCGGATCGCGAGATCATAGCCCTCCTCAATCATGTCGACGCCGCGATCCTCGGCCGTGACTTCGAGGCTGACGTCCGGGAATTTTACCGCGAACTCGCCGGCGATCTTGCCCATTGCCGTCTGGGAGAACAGTAACGGCGCACTGATCCGCAACCGCCCGTGCGGCCTCGTTCCACCGGACGCGATGGTTGCCGCGGTCTCGTCCAGTTCGAGCAACAAGGCGCTGGTCCGCTCATAGAGGGCGCGTCCCTCCTGCGTCAGTTTCAGCGCGCGGGCGCTACGCTCGAACAGCCGCAGATTGAGGCTGGCCTCAAGTTCCCCGACGCGCCGCGACAGGGTCGCCTTGAGGCGAAGCGACGCTCGGGCGGCTTTTCCAAAACCGCCGTGACGGGCCACCAGATTAAAATCGGCAAGGGCCAGCAGGTCCATATCGTTCCACCTGTGAGACAGCACGTCCAGATTCGACGGCTATTAGCATCAGTATGGATCAATATTGTGAGCCATGCCATTCCGGCTTTCTCAATCAGGAGTGAAATCCATGACCATTCTCGTTATCGGCGCCACGGGCCGTGTCGGCCGGCACGTTGTGCAGCAACTCGTCGATCGCGGCGCCAGCGTGCGGGTGCTCACCCGCGATCCCGCCAAAGCCAATTTCCCGGCCCATGTCGAAGTGGCTCAAGGCGACCTGCTCGACATCGGCGCGCTGCGCGCCGCGTTCAAAGGCGTTCGCACGCTGTTTCTGCTCAACGCGGTAACCGGCGACGAATTCACCCAGGCGATCATCACCCTGAATATCGCCCGCGAAGCCGGCGTGGATCGAGTGGTCTATTTGTCAGTGCTGCACGCCGATCGCTCGGTCAACGTGCCGCATTTTGCCGTGAAGTCCGGCGCCGAGCGCATGCTGCAGGCGATGGATTTCAACGCGACGATCCTGCGGCCGTCCTACTTCATCGACAACGAAGTGATGATCAAGGACGTCATCCTTAACCACGGAATCTATCCGAACCCGATCGGCAGCAAGGGCATCGCCATGGTCGACGCCCGCGACATCGCCGAGGTGGCGGCGATCGAATTGATCCGCCGCGATCAGGCGCCGGGCAAGCTGCCGATCGAGACCATCAACCTGGTCGGCCCGGATACGCTGACCGGCGCGAGCGTCGCCGCGATCTGGTCGGAAGCGCTGGGCCGCCCGATCGTCTATGGCGGCGACGATCCCAGCGGTTTCGAGCAGAACATGGCGACCTTCATGCCGCCATGGATGGCCTATGAAATGCGCCTGATGGCCGAGCGTTATGTGAGCGACGGCCTGATCCCGGACCAGGGCGACGTCGAACGCTTGACCGCAATGCTGGGTCGCCCGCTGCATTCCTATCGCGACTCGCAACCGCTACGGCCGCGACTGCCTGACCTTCGGGCTCGTCCCACACGCGTCGGAGCGGCTGCGGATCGCAGCAGCTCCGACAATTTACGGACCCCGGTGCGCGCCACCTCTATAAGCGATGTGAAGAGCCGCTTTGCGCCATTATCGGCCGCTTGTGCTATGCCCAACGGACAACCAGCCAGCCATTCTGCCACATGATCTGGGGCGATGATGGGATAGGTTCGGTGTTGGTGACGTCAGAAGGCACATCTCGGCTCAGTTTATTGTCTCGACGAGATTTCTTTCAAGCATATGGGTAAGGCGCGAAGTCTTGCCGACTAGCGACGGGCCTTGCTAGAATGTGCCTGTGTCAAACGTTCCTATAATCACTCTCAGACCCAAACGGAAATGGACAGAACCTGAGCGGGAGAAGCTGGTCGCTCTCTTTGTGGCCGGATGGTCCGTGGCCAAAGTCGCCAAAACGCTGAAGCGGTCAGAGGCCGCAGTGAAAGTGCAAGCGACTAAAGCCAGAGTATCCGCCTCAACAAACCTTGAGCTACGCCGGGCTCGGAATGACGAGTTGCGGCGGGGAGTGACTGGGGATAGCGCCGTCGGCAGCGTCTAACCCTACCCGAGCAACCGATCGTTCCTAGCGTGATACTTCGAGACGACAAGTCTGCAAGCACTCCGGTTTTTGTCTTGATCATCCTGTATTCATCAATGATGCCGGGGCAGCACTGCGCAGAAGCGGACGCGAGCCCCGCACAAGACCATTTCAAATCTGTAGCTATACGCTTTCCCTCGCTTCTCGCGGATAGGTTTTCACAACCGCGCAGGCTGTTAATCTACCTTCTGCTCCCACTGGCCTTGACGTGCCAATAATATTCGCTGACATTTCGTCTATTGCTAGAATAGACGCGATTGCTTTGATCGATCATTTAAAGGCGCTTCGACGGGAACCGGCTCGGTCCTACTCCCCTCTCTTAATGATTGCAGTGCGCCTTAGACCATATATTGGAGAAGCTATGCGCTGCTCACACGCCATAGTCATTGGTGCTGGTATAGCAGGACTTTCTGCCGCGAAAGCATTGTCTGCGCACTTTGAAAAGGTCACCGTGCTCGAACGGGATCCTTTGCCGGATGGCCCGGAAGCGCGTATTGGTACGCCGCATTGCAGACAGGCGCACCTTCTCCTCAGAGCTGGATTGAATGCACTACAGGAGCTTTTCCCAGATATTGAAATGGAGCTTGAGTCCGCTGGCGCAATTCGAACGCGCGTCGGATTTGATATTTTGTTGGAAACCCCAGGCCTCGATCCTTGGCCGCAGCGGGATTTGGGATATCACACGCTCTGCATGAGCAGACCCTTGGTGGAATCTGCGATCAGGCACTCGGTACATCGCGATAACATTATAGCACTTCAACCGCAGAGCCGGGTCCTCGGCTTAGAAGTGCTCGATGGCACTTCTGCAGTCTGCGCCGTCCGCTATATCGGAGCGAATGGTCGACAGGAGCTGCTTAACGCAGATCTAGTTATCGACGCGTCGTCGCGCGGCAGCCCAACGCTCGACCTTCTAGATAAACTTGGCATTTCAAAGCCTGAGGAAATCGAAATTGGCATTGATGTCAGTTACGCCACAGCACTATTCGAGATTCCTCCTAATGAGACGCACACTTGGCGAGGCCTAATTCATCGTCCCCATTTCGAACGCGGCCGCGGCGCATTTCTCTTCCCGATCGAGAACAACCGTTGGCAGGTTTCTCTCAACGGGATGCATGGAGATATGCCTCCCGATGATCCGATGGGCTTTATGGAATTTGCGAGATCCCTACGGACGTCTACGGTGTACGAAGCAATTCGGACCGCAGTTCAGGTAGGCCCGATCCACCGCTTCGTTTTTCCCTCGAGCATCCGCAGGAACTTCGACACTCTTGCGACCTTTCCTGACGGTCTTCTGCCGCTTGGTGATGCAATCTGCCGCTTTAATCCCGCGCTAGGGCAAGGGATGACTGTGGCTGCACAACAAGCTGTTCTTCTTAGACGATTGCTCGACGAAAACATCGGCAAGCAGTCCACGCTTTCATCTCTAGCCTCTGCATACTTTGCGGCAATTCCGAACGTCCTAGCAGCCCCCTGGACGGCGGCTGAAGGCGATTTTGTATATCCGAAAACGCGCGGTAAACGTCCTGAAAACTTTGAGCATCGGCTTAACTTCGGCCGCCAATTGCAGAGACTCGCCGCCGATGACGAGTCAGTTCACCGGCTTATGTTCGAAGTTAATCAGCTTCTGACCTCGCCCGCAGCACTTCGCGACCCTCTCATGATCCAAAAGATGAAAGATCTGGAGTCTGCTTCAACCTGAGCAAGGATTGCTCCAGACAATCGACCAGGAAGCAGGTCAAGATGATTTAAGCGACGTGATATCGAACACCTTTGCCGACATTGATCTTCGACGTCCGCTTTGCGCCATGAGCGGCCATGCTACAGGATGTGCGGGGACGCGACTGTCCGACATTCGCGCAGCGTATTGCCGGCAAGTGCAGTCACGGGCGTGTGAGATAGGAAGGTCGAACTTGAAGCAAATCCCTTGGCTGGAACGGCGGATAATGCAGTCGTCCCTCTAAGTTTTTGCCGGGTTAGTCCAGCACAACGCGGAAGCAGTGCTGAGAGCTTTCGGGTCCCACCTTCTCTGGCCGTTATGCTCACTACCTTAACGCGGTCAGCGCGGGCCCACGCTTATCGTTGGTGGCAGCACATCTCCCCGACCGCCTCGGAACAAATGAGCTCCAAAGGCGTTTTGCGTTTCGAGCGAGCAGGCCCACCCGGGGAAGGCGGATCTGCAACCTTGAAAAGACGATCATCGGCCTTGGGCTGCTTGCTTGTATATGTTTCGCGTTAGCCGGGACATCGATGGTCACTTTGATCGCACGATGATCCCCTCCGTTACGAGAAGTTCAGATCGATGAGCTGGCTTTTGGTTCTGCCCAATAGACGGTTGCCCGTTGCGGTCAGAGAGGGCGTTGAACATACAGATGCAATCATCGCCGTGATGGACGCAGCTCAAACCAAACAACTTGGCCAGTCTGAGATAGACAAGGAGCGATTCTCTAGACAATCCGAACGCATGGCGGCGAAGGCCGATAAACAGTGAACACTTCACAAGCGCCCCAAAGTGGCGAGACGTGCGGAAAATGCGGAGGCCGAATGATCGCTTATCGACGCGGTCCTCACCCTAAGCGATCCGACAAACAGGTTGAGCGCCTCCAATGCGAGGACTGTCGGGCACAATCCGCCCGGACAACAACACTAGTTTCAAAATAGCTGTCGTATCGCAATGACTGACGCCGCCGCGCAGTGTTCCGCCCTAGGGTCGTCATTGCAGTGCTTTGATGATGCAAGCTTGCTTGAAGACCGAAGCGAATCGAAATTGCGACCTCGCAGCGAAGATGAGTCATCTACCGGACACTCGCCCATTTTCGACGAGCAGAACATTTTTAACTTGCGAATAGGATTTGGCGGGATACCGTGCGCTTGCCAGGTTGGCCCACTGAAGCGCCATTATAGGGCGTGGGAGTGGGAACATGTGGAATTTTGGCCGAGCGTCTGATGACGAGGCCCTGAAGCTCATTGTTGCTTACTTGAACATCAGCGAACCAAAGCGGCGTAAACATATCGTCGCTTTGGCAGAAGAGTATCAAAGAACTTCCGTTCCTATTGCCCGAAGCGAACGGCCTTCAATCTGGCAAGACAACCGACCTAACGAGAATGTTAACGCCGGAGATTCTCGACTGCCTTGGTTGCGGCGAGATTGATTGTCTCTGCGGAGCAAGGCCTGCCTCTAGCCTCCTCGACAAAGAAGCATCATTCTGCTCCGAGCAGCGCGGTCACCACCTGATGCCTCACGCGATTGACGGAGGCAGAACTGAAATTGAGTGTCGGGAACGCGACACGGAAATACCGCCCGTCATTGAGGACATTCCAGTCGCGGTCTGACTTCGGGCATTGATTTCAGCCGGCGTAGAAGCTGTCGCGTTGCATGAGTGGGCAGATCGTATGCATCGTCGCTTCCACACAGGACGCCGTTTTCCAGAAATCCATCACAGGCGTCAAAATGATCCGTGGGTGTCGTCCTGCAAACCAAAATCTGAATCTTGACGGCGTTTGATCAAGTTATAAATTACTGCTCGGCCGTCTATGGCCCACACAAAAGGCAAACCCGTATACACGTCTGGTGACGATGATGACCGATGAGATTTTGGCCCGAACGCGTACATATCGAAACAACATCGCTCGCTACAATCGCATTCTGAGAACCGAACTGACGGATTTAGAACGGTCATACATTCAAAGACGGTTGTCTGAAGAGACAGCGGCACTCGGCGCTCTCGCATCTCAATCCATCCAGGCAAAGTTCGGATGTCGCCCGTCTGGACTGGGATCGCCATCGACAGTCCCCTAATACTGTTTCATGCCACGCCTACGCACCCCGCCCTGTCCAAAATGCGGCTCGCTTTCCGCGTGGGTACGTTCGGCCCCTGACAAGAGCAGCTATGTGGCGCACGCCTACAAGTGCCCGCAATGCAGCTTTGTCCAGGCGATAATTGAGCCAGATCCGATGGAGCAAGCCAAGGGCTGGCTTGCGAGCGAATTGAAGCCACCGAAAACATAGTATGCCGAAACAGCCGATCACTCGCAGATGGACCGAAGAAGACATCGCACATCTGCTTCAATTGATTAAAGAAGCCGCGACCCTGATGCGTGCCGCCGCCGCCCTCAATCGCGGAACGGCTTCGGTGCAGAAAAAAGCGAGATCGTTGGGCAAGCAGTTCGACGGCGTCCGCCAAGTCCGCGCTAATCTCAAGTCGGTCGGCGCTTTTGATCGCAAACCTTAAGGGATTTCTGACCTGGAAGGTTATTTGCGGACGCCCTATTTGACAGTGAACTGGGTATCCTTGCCGAAAAGTACGATGGTAGGTTTTACTCCCTGGGCTTTGTCTCGGACTTAATAGCAGGATCAGACGCCAGGAACGTGTTCTTTAACTCCTTAAGCGACACGCGCGCGAGCGCACGTTCCCAAACCTGCACCGATTTCCCACGATCCTTTTTCGACATGTACCGCGTCATGTATGGCCGCTTTGTGCCACGAGCGGGCGTCCTATCACCGAAAATTTCGCGGTTTGAAACGTAGGCTGTCGATGTGAAGGTCCGGAATATAGATGTCGCGCGTGCGAAGCCCCTTCGGCGGCAGGCCGCGCGCGTCGGGCGAGCCGCCGTGATGGAATTCGTCGCCGCGACCGTGGGGCAGCGTAAATCTCTCTTCGCGATCGCTGACCCCGGCGAGATCCAACGACAGGTCGGTCAATTGCCGCGCCACCAGATGGACGACTTCTCCCTCCCGTTGGATGCGTCCTTGGACGGCGATCATCGATGCGCCGAGGATGATCCGGCGCTGCTGTTCGTACAGCGACGGCCAGATGACGAGGTTAGCAACGCCGCTTTCGTCCTCGATCGTGATGAACATGACGCCCTTGGCCGAGCCAGGCTTCTGCCGGACGAGGACGATACCGGCCGCCGTCAGCCACTTGCCGTCGCGGGCACACATCGCATCCGCGCAGTTGACGATGTGCCTTGCGGTCAGCTCTTCGCGCAGGAATGCGACCGGATGAGCACGCAACGTAAGGCCCACGTGCCGATAGTCCTCGACGACCTCGCTGCCGGCGGTCATCGGCGACAGCTCGACTTCGGGCTCGACGATCTCCGCGACCGTACGACGCTCGCGTTCGGCAGCGGCAGCGAAGAGCTCCAGCGGCTCGTCACGCAGTGCCTTGATCGCCCATAGCGCCTCCCGCCTCGCCAAACCGAGACTTTCGCGCATCCCGTCGGCTTCCGCGATCTCCACCAACGACGAGACAGGGACGCCGGTCCGGCGCCAGAGGTCGTCGATCGACGAGAACGGTTGGTCGGCACGGACCGCGACGACGGCCGCGGCATCCTTATTCGCCAATCCACGCACCATGCGGAGACCCAAGCGGACGGCGAACATCTCGTCGCGTGCCGGCTCCAGCGTGCAATCCCATCTCGACGCGTTGATGCAGACCGGCCGGATCTCGACATCGTGCTCGCGGGCGTCGCGCACGATCTGCGCCGGCGCGTAGAAGCCCATCGGTTGCGCGTTCAGTAGCGAGGCGCAGAATACGTCCGGATGGTGGCACTTCATCCACGACGACGCGTAGGCAATCAATGCGAAAGATGCCGCGTGGCTTTCCGGAAAACCGTAGCTGCCGAACCCTTCGAGTTGGCCGAAGGTGCGTTCGGCGAACTGCTGGTCGTAGCCCCGCTCCACCATGCCGTCGATGAGCTTGGCCTTGAACCTGGAGACACCGCCAGTGAACTTGAACGTCGCCATCGCGCGGCGCAACTGATCGGCCTCGCCCGGCGTGAAGCCGGCGCATTCGATGGCGACGCGCATCGCCTGTTCCTGGAACAGGGGCACGCCGAGCGTCTTGCCGAGTACCTTCTCAAGCTCAGGCTTGGGATAGACGACCTCCTCTTTCCCCTCCCGGCGGCGCAAGTAGGGATGGACCATGTCGCCCTGGATCGGGCCGGGCCGCACGATGGCGACCTCGATGACCAAGTCGTAGAAGGTCCTCGGCTTCATCCGCGGCAGCATCGACATCTGCGCGCGGCTCTCGATCTGAAAGGTCCCGAGCGTATCCGCCCGCCGGATCATGGCGTAGGTCTTCGGACACTCCGACGGGATCGTCGCGAGATCCAGTTCGATGCCTTTCTTGTCCTTCAGAAACCCGAAAGCCCGCTTCATGCAGGTCAACATGCCCAGCGCCAGGATATCGACCTTCATGAATTTCAGCGCGTCGATGTCGTCCTTGTCCCATTCAATCACTTGGCGATCGACCATGGCGGCAGGCTCGATCGGCACCAGCTCGTCGAGCCGGTCGTGCGTCAGCACGAAGCCGCCCGGGTGCTGCGAGAGATGTCGCGGAGCCCCTATCAGTTCGCGGGCAAGCTCCAGCGCAAGGCGAAGCCGGCGGTCTCCAAGATTGAGATTGAGCTCCTCGGCGTGCTTGGCTTCGACGCCCTCCTCCGACCATCCCCAGACCTGCGACGACAGCATCTTGATGAGGTCTTCGGTCAGCCCCAGCGCCTTGCCGACGTCGCGCAGCGCGCCTTTGGCCCGATATCGGATGACCGTCGAACAAAGGGCCGCGTGATTGCGGCCGTAGGTCTCGTAGACCCACTGCATCACGATCTCGCGGCGTTCGTGTTCGAAGTCGACATCGATGTCCGGCGGCTCGCGGCGCTCCTCGGATACGAAGCGCTCGAAAAGCAGATCGTTGCGGCCTGGATCGATCGAGGTGATGCCGAGCACGAAGCAGACGGCGGAGTTCGCCGCCGAGCCGCGCCCCTGGCAGAGGATGTCGCGGCTGCGGGCGAAGCGGACGATCGAATTCACCGTCAGGAAGTACGGCGCGTAGTCCATGCGCTCGATCAGGCGCAGTTCGTGTTTTAACTTACCGACGACTTCGTCCGGAAGCCCTTCCGGGTATCGGCCCGCGGCCCCCTCCCAGGTCAGTTGCTCCAAGGCCTGCTGCGGCGTCAGGCCCGGCATCGTGCGCTCTTCCGGATACTGGTAGGCGAGCTCGTCCAGGCTGAACCGGCAGCGGTTCGCGATCTCGACCGTGCGGTCCACCGCTTCCGGATAGCGCGTGAAAAGGCGTGTCATCTCCTCGGGCGGCTTCAGGTATCGGTCCGCGTGGCGTTCGCGCCGGAAGCCGGCCTCGTCGATCGTGACGCCGTGGCGGATGCACGTCACGACGTCCTGCAGGATACGCCGCGACCGGTCGTGGAACAGCACGTCGTTGGTCACCACCGTGGGCACGCGGTAGCGCTGCGCCAGGCTAGAGAGCTCATGCAGCCGCAACTGATCGTTCGGGCGCCGGCGCAGCGTGAGCGCCAGATGGGCGCGGTCGCCGAACACGTCCCGCAGCCTCCGGAGCCGCAGCGCGCAGGCGTCGTCGGCCTGATCCGGAACGAGGACCGCGATGACCCCCTCCTGCCAATCGACGACATCTGTCCATTCGAGCACGCATTTCGCTTTGCCGCCCCGCTTCTTGCCGATCGACAGCAGGCGACAGAGCCGAGAATATGCTGGACGATCGGTCGGATAGACGAGCAGCGACGTCCCATCGACGAGATCCAACCGGCAGCCGACGATCAGACGCGTGCCGGTCGCCTTCGCTGCCTCATGGGCCCGGACGATTCCGGCCATTGTGTTGCGGTCGGCGATCGCGACCGCCTCGATGCCGAGAATGGCGGCCTGGGCGAATATCTCTTCAGCCGAACTCGCTCCGCGCAGGAACGAGAAGTGCGACGTGCATTGGAGCTCGGCATACCGCGCCGTCATGCGAAGATCCCATGCAGATACCAATTATGGGATCCGGTCGCGGCGTCCTCTCCGTCGCCGGCGCGGTAGATCCAGAACCGCTCGCCGCCCTCGTCCTCGACGCGGAAGTAGTCGCGGACAGCGGCGAGTTCGGCATCGCGCTTCCACCACTCTCCGAACACCCGTTCCGGACCGTCCGCACGCTTCACCCGCCGGCGAATACCCCGCCAGGTGAAGCTCACCGGCGGATGATCCGGAAGGAGAGCCACGGTCTGAATCGGCTCCGGAGACGGCAGCAACCGCGAAGGCCGCGGCCATTCGGACGGCCAGACGATCGCAGTCGCAGGCGCGTTCGCGGCCACGCGCACGAAGGCGCGTTCCGGAACGTCGCTCTGCGCCGGCGCCATCCGGAACAGCGATCGTGAACCCAGCCGGTTGGCGAGGATATCAACGAGATCCGTGACGTCCGGCGGCGCGGCTTCTATCAACGACGAGCTCGACTGCACGGTCGCGAAGGGCTGTACCGACGTCGCCGCAAGCCGCAGCATTTCGATGCCGAAGCCGGGATCGATCGTTTCGATCTTGTCGCATAACAGGCGCGTAAGACGCTGCACGCTCCTGACCGGCTGCGCCGTGCCAACCCTGGCGGCCTCGATGCGACCGTCGACGAGATGACAGACGAGATCGACACGGAGAGCGCCGAGCCCGCGCTCCTCCAGCGCGGCGCTCAATTGCACGACCAGCTTGCCGACATAGCGCGCGATGGTCTCCGCGGCGCCGATCGGCTCGACGAAGGTCCGCTTAACCTCGATCATCTCCGCTGGCCGGATCGGATCGATCGGCTCCGAGGCCTGCCCGACGGCCTGATCGAGCCTTCGCCCGACCAGAGGCCCGAACCGCAGCGCCAGCGGGGCCCGCGGTGCCGCCAGCAGATTATGGATACGCTCGAAGCCCAATTTACGGAGATCACGCACGATGTCCGCAGGCAGACGTAGCGCCGCGATCGGCAACCGCTCGACAGCTTCTTGCGCGGTCCCCGCTGGCGACACCATGCTCTCGTCGGCAGCGAAGCGCGCCAAGGCATGCGAAGCGCCCCAGGCATCCGATATCGCGACTTTTGCCAGGATGCCTGCCTGGCGCAGCCGCCTTCCGACGTCAGCGGCCATCACGGCCTCGCCACCATGCAGATGGTCGGCTCCCGTGGTGTCCATGACGAGACCGTCCGACGCATCGGTCGCCACTACAGGCGAATAGCGCAGCGCCCACGCAGCCAGCCGGTCGAGTGCCTTGGCATCCGCGTCAAGATCGGCGTGCTGCACGATGAGATCCGGAACGAGAGCATGCGCCTTGGTCCCCGGCATCCCCGCCCGTAGGCCGACGACGGCCGCAGCGGCGTTGACGGCGGTCACGATCCGTTGGCGGCCGTGCTGGCCGACGAGGACGAGCGGTTTAGCGCAATCAGGCGCGGCGGCGCCCATCGCCCGCATCATGCGATCGATCGGCCAGGTCGGCAGGTAGATCGAGACGACCCTCGGCATCGCAGGCTTCCACAACGAAATCCGCACTTTCTCCGGCGCGGCATCGGATCAGTTCAAGAAGCCATCTGGCCCGGCCGACGCCCGGGACCGGCAACACCTCGGACGGGAGCGCCGAGACCCGCCACCGCGTGACCGACGAGGTCGGCTGGCCGAAATCAGCCGCTTCCGTCTGACGCCGCCAACGCCGCACGGCGATCGCCATCGTTCCGGAAGCTTCCGCCGCTAGATGGAGGCGGCGCGACGAAGTCATCGACAAGCGCGAAACCTCAGCGACCACTGCTCCGAGACCACCGTGTCGTGCACCCTCCTCGAAGCTCGCCAGCAGCGCCTTCTCGTCGCCCGTCTCGACGTAGATCACACGCTCCGGCGCCAGGCCGGCTTGAGCAAGTGCTGCGGCGAACAAGTCATGCCGCGTGACGCACCAAAGGACCTGGCCCTTCGTCCGCGCTGCGATCCCCGCCGCGAACAATGCAGCCGCAGCGCCATCGACGGCCCCATTGCCGCCGCCAGCGACTTCGTGGAGCGCGCCGATCGCAAGCCCTCCATCAGGCAGCTTTTGGTCGATCGCTTTCACCCCGAACGGCAGAACGGACCGCTTTCGTGTGGTCGCGCCCTCCAGTCGTCCAACACGCGCGCGCAGATCGGCCAGAACGTCCGATGCGGCCCCTCTCATTCGCCGTGATCCCGATGCTGAATTGATTGTTCATGATATGTTCTATAGATGAAGCAGGAGTCAACGCGGCTTTCGCCGCGCTCGATAGTCGATTTTCCTCAGTCGATTGAATCCGCTGACGAATTGCGCTGACATAAATTTTTCGCGCTCGATCCACGAGCAAAAGGATACCGCCGGTGTGCAACCTCTATTCGATGACGAGAGCGCAGGACGCGATCCGGCAGCTCTTCGCGGTCACGAAGGACTCGACCGGCAACCTGCCTTCCATGCCGGGCATCTTTCCCGACAGGATGGCGCCGATCGTCCGGAACGCCGACGGCGGTCGTGAGCTCGCGATGCTACGCTGGGGCATGCCCTCGTCATCGCAGGCGATATTCAAGAAGGCGACGACGCGTGCAGAGAAGCTCGCGGCGAAGGGCAGGCAATACGACTTCAAGGAACTGCTCCGGATGGAGCCCGACAAGGGCACGACCAACATCCGGAACACGACGAGCAAGCACTGGAAGCGGTGGTTCGGCGTCGAGCACCGCTGCATCGTGCCGTTCTCGTCGTTCAGCGAGTTCGACAAGGTCGCGAAACTCGACGTGTGGTTCGCGCTCGACGAGACCAGGCCTCTCGTCTGCTTCGCCGGTCTCTGGACGAATTGGACATCGGTCCGGATTATCAAGGAGGGCGAAACCACCAACCATCTGTTTGCGTTCCTGACGACGGATCCCAATGCCGAGGTGCATGCCGTTCATCCGAAGGCGATGCCCGTGATCCTCACGAAGCCGGAAGAGGTCGACGTCTGGATGAGCGCTCCTTGGGACGAAGCCAAGGACTTGCAGCGACCGCTGCTCGACGGCGCGTTGCAGATCGTCGCCCGTGGCGTGAAGAACGATGGCGTCTCCGAAGAATGACCCGTGCTTTCGCGCATGATCTCCCGAACGACGAAAGACATCAGTGCTGATCTCCCTGCTGAACGCCCTCCGAGCCTACAAGGCCAGCCCCGACCCGCGCGTGGCGCTTGCCAACACGGTCGCACTCGTCATCGCGGGCAACCAGCCGTTCTATCCATTGTATCTGCACGCCATCGTCGGCGAGTCCGCCTGGCCAGCGTGGATCACGCTCATCACGATGCCAGTGTTCGCGATCGTCCCTGCACTCTCCAGACGCAACTCCATGTTGGGCCGTGCTCTGCTGCCAACGATCGGAACGCTGAACGGTATACTTGCCGTCAAACTGATCGGAACCGAAACCGGCGTCGAACTCTTCCTGCTGCCCTGCGTGTTGCTGGCAGCGCTGCTGTTCAGACCCGGCGAACGATACGTGATGCTCGTCGTGTTGACACTGCCGTTCGCCGCCTACTTCCTGCTAGACCCCGCTGTCGGACCGCCGCTCGCGACATACAGCGTCGCCGAATATCGATCCATCATCTCGATGCACGGCTTCAGCGTGGCCTGCCTGTTCGCATTGATCGGCTTCAGCTTCCAATCCGGAACGGACGCGTAACCGAAGCGAGTTCAGCCGGAATGCTAGAGACCGACACCGATGATAGACCGATCGCGGCTCAGCCCCGCAAGATCATACATGTCGACATGGACGCCTTCTACGCGTCCGTCGAGCAACGGGACAATCCGGACCTTCGCGGAAAGCCCGTCGCGGTCGGAGGATCACGGGAGCGGGGGGTCGTGGCCGCGGCGAGCTACGAAGCACGTAAGTTCGGCGTCCGCTCGGCGATGCCCTCGGTCACGGCCAGACGACAATGCCCGGACCTGATCTTCGTGAAACCGCGCTTCGAGGTCTACAAGGCGATCAGCCAGCAGATACGCGAGATCTTCGCCGAGCATACGCCGGTGATCGAGCCTCTATCGCTGGATGAAGCGTACCTGGACGTCACCGAGAACCTGCAGAACATCCCGTTGGCCCGCGACATCGCGCTGAAGATCCGCGCGAAGATCAAGGAGCAGACCGGTCTCAACGCTTCGGCCGGGATCTCCTACAACAAGTTCCTCGCCAAGCTCGCCTCGGATCACCGCAAGCCCAACGGCCAATACGTCATCTCTCCGGAAATGGGCCCAGCGTTCGTCGAGAACCTCGCTGTCGGCAAGTTCCACGGCATCGGCCCCGCGACCGCGACCAAGTTCAACGCGCTCGGCATCCGGACCGGGCTCGATATCCGCAATCACACCCGAGCGTTCCTCGAAGCTCATTTCGGGAAGTCGGGGACCTACTACTACTGGATCTCGCGCGGCATCGACGAGCGGCCGGTTCGTGCCAACCGAATTCGGAAGTCCGTCGGCGCCGAAAACACCTTTTTCGAGGATTTGACGGAGCTCGACGCCATGATCGAAGCGCTGCAGCCACTCATCGACAAGGTCTGGCGCCACTGCGAATCGACCGGAAATCGAGGGCGTACCGTCACGTTGAAGGTCAAGTTCTTCGATTTCGAGATCGTGTCGCGGAGCCGCTCGACGGACGCTACGATCAGTAGCCGCGACGACCTGGAGCGCGCCGCCACCCAGTTGCTGAGGGGCGTCTCGCCGATACCTAAGGCGGTTCGATTGCTGGGCGTTTCGCTGTCGTCGCTGCAACGTAACGATGACGAGGCCGAACAACTCGGATTGCCGATCTAGCGATGACCGATAGCACCGCCCCGCATTCATTCTGACAGCCGAACTGGATGCAGAGAGTTTTGCGTGGCTGGATGGCCTACGACGAGCGCATTTTCCACCGGAGCGGAACGTCCTGTCTGCTCATCTCACAATGTTTCATCGGTTATCGCCGCTGCACATCGGGCGCCTGCTCGCGATCCCGCTTCCATCAGGCCCGATGAAGATCGCGTTTTCCGGCGTCACCTTCCTGGGCTTCGGCAGCGCGATCCGCGCCACATCAGGCGAACTGGAGCGATTGCGGCAAGATCTCAGGGACGAAATGGTCGACGGATTTTCGCGTCAGGACACACAACATTGGTCGCCCCACGTGACGGTCCAGAATAAGGTGCCTCCCAAGGAGGCCCGCGATCTGTTTAGGACGCTCGATAGTGGTTTCACCCCACGCGACGGCGAAGTGCTCGGGCTTCTGGTCTGGGAATATCTCAGCGGCCCCTGGAAGATGGCTCACCGCCTGCCCTTCGAGCGCCGATAGGACACAAACGTGGCCGCTCAGGCGACTTTGCGCTTCCTCGGCGACGTCGCCTTCGCGCGGGTAGCCTTCTTCGGTGCTGCGGCCTTGATATTGGCGATCTGCGCCAGCGATTCCGCGATCAGCTCGCGCTGGGCGTTCAGCCAGAACGACTCCGAATCGCCCTCCGGACGACCGGCATCGTTCCAGATGTGATAGGCGCGCTCGCGGATAGCTTGTTCCATGTCCTGCATCGACGACTCCTTGTGCGATGCGGGAGACCATGG
>NZ_JBXAQK010000001.1:4616587-5836391 GCF_058807155.1 Tardiphaga sp. GW821-FHT12E02 | reverse complement strand
GAGACCATCGAGGCCGCCGGGGCGAGGCTGCTCTACCTCCCGCCCTACAGCCCGGACTTCAATCCCATCGAGCAGATGCGCGCCTGACGTCCATGCACATCATGTTGGCGGTTCCCTCCCACACGCTATTGAGGGGGGCCTCTCGATAGATTCGGGCCATGGGATTTTCCTCGATGAAACCGTTGCCGCCATGGCATTGCAAGGCCTCATAAGCGATGGAAGGAGCTCGCGAGCAATTGAAGAACTTCGCGGCTGGGGTCGCAACTCTGGCCAAGAGGCGCTCATGTTCAACATCGGAGAGCTGATCCGTTGCTTTTGCAACGCGTAAAGCCATCAATGTTGCCGCCTCGACCTCGACTGCCATGTCGGCGAGAACATTCGAGTCATCGGCCGATCCGCAATGCGTGTGCCAAATGCATTTCGCGTCATCGTGTGCTGCAGTGCCAGCGTGAGCGATTGGCGCATAAGGCCAGCCGAACCAATTGCGAAGTCCAGACGCGTCAGGTGCGCGTGGGACAAGATCTCGCGAAGCCCGCGGCCCTCTTCACCCACCCGGATAGCCAGCGTGCCTGCATACTCCACTTCGCTCGATGCGTTGGACTTATTGCCAGCCTTATCTTTCAGTCGTTGAACGAAGAACCGGTTGAAGCTTCCATCCGGGAGTGTTCGCGGAAGGAAGAAACAGGTGACTTCGCCATTGACCTTACCGAGTGTGAAGAAGCCGTCGGACTGCGGGACCGAGCAAAACCACTTGTGACCGGTGAGTTCGTACCAGTGTGCCGTTTTCCCATAGGAATCTTCTGAGTGCGAGAACCGTGCAACGGTCTGCGTTTCTCGGAGATCAGAACCACCTTGCTTCTCGGTCATGGCATAGCCGATGACCACTGACGGCTTATCTGCCACCTCACGGCGGCTGAACTCGTATTCGGTGCCCTTCGATTTCTCTGCCCAAATTCCAAGGGCAGGTTCGGCCTCGAAACCCGCATAGGAGGCGTAAGCCATGCCCGTCGGGCAGGCCGTTCCGGACTCAACCTGGTTCCAGACGTAGGAGAGCACCGCACGCGCGTAGTGGCCGTTCTTCTGATTTGTCCGCCAAGCGAGATTTGGAACCTCGTGCTTCCATGCAAGCGACATCAACTGGTGCCAACTTGGATGAAACTCGACCCAGTCGATGCGATTGCCGAACCGATCGTGCGTTTTGAGTTCGGGAAGATGTCGGTTCGCCAACCGGGCGAGTTCTTGGACGTCCTCATCGCCCGCTAAGGCTCCGAGGGCCTCGCAACGATCTGCGGCCCAAGGTGCCTCTCGCTGAATTGCGGTTCGGAGCACGACGTCGCCAGAGAAGGAATTGAAGTTGGCTGCCGGCTTGGCTTGGTTCAATACGACGTGAGTTGCGTAACGGTCTGTAGAAGTTCCTGCGACCAAGGTCGTCATAGCGTCTCCCAATATGCTTTCTGCTCCGGTTTCTGGATCCGCCTACCGTCAAACTCTAGCGTATCAGTGGTCCGGCTTTTTACCCTTGGTCAACAGGGAAGGTCCCTTGAATGCGAGATTTGAATGGTGTAAGAATTTTCAAACGGTGAGTCAAAATTTCCACAGGGAGTCTTGAAACTATGGCCATGGGTGAAGGTCCTCAGAGCGGTTCTATCGCGCCGACGTCGCGAGTTCGCGACTACACCTCCCGCTTCGACAAGTTTTTGGAGGAGCATGTTTTCCCGCTGGAGGAAGAGTTGGCTCGCCAGAATGTAGGTACGGCTTGGCAGCCTCATCTCGATGACAGAGGCCGTATGCATCCGGCGGTGTGGGAGGCCCGACGGGAAGTCCAGCGTCGCGCTGGACCGCAGGGGTTCTATGCGCCGCACGTGTCCACAGCGCTAGGCGGCGGCGGTTTCAGCCGTGTCGAGATGCACTATGTCGAGGAGCACGTTTATCGATACAGCGGCTTGGGACTTGGTCTGGCGGCGCTCGGTTGGACCGAGGGGCCGAACCCGGCAATCGAACACATATCCAAGGAACTGCGGGATCAATACCTCGCACCCTTGATGCGCGGCGAACTCAGCACGGCGTTTGCCAACACGGAACCGAACGTCGGCAGCGACGTGCTCGGAATGGAGACCCACGCGAAACGCGATGGCTCGGATTGGATTATCAACGGCCGCAAGGCGTGGATAACCAACTCCCATTTTGCGGACTTCTACCAAGTCACGGCTATCACTGACCCGGGGGCGGGTACGAAGTCTATGTCGATGTTCATTGTCGATGCCAAGACGCCCGGCTTTCAGCGAGGTGCGGACCAGCCGACTATGCTCGACGATGGCCTGACCGGTCAGCTTATTTTCGAAAACGTGCGCGTTCCAAAGGAAAATATCGTCGGTCAGATCGGCGACGGTTTCGCCCTTGCGATGTCGTGGATCAACTGGCGCCGTCTTTGCCGCGGAGGCATGTGTTCGGGTTGGGGGTCCTGGCTCATCGACCGGGCGACCGCGTATGCCAACGAACGCAAGTCGGGCGGCAAGACCTTGGCGCAGTTGCAAGCGGTTCAACACCTCATTGCTCGAATGGATGCTGAATTCTATCAGGCCCGTTCGACGTCGCTTATTGCGCAGGAAGAGGTCGATCAACTCGGAGCCTTCAACATTCCGTTGCATCGCGACGTTCCTCGCATCATTAGCTTGATCAAGCTGATCAATGACGAGGCGTTCTTCCGGTTGACTGATCACGCCATCCAGGTTCACGGAGCAAAAGGCCTCACCAAGGGATTGCCGGAGGAGAAACTGTTCCGGATCGCGCGCAACCTGCGAATTCCCGCAGGCGCGTCTGAAATTCAGTTGAATGCCATTGCCCGTGGCCGTCTTCGGCCTAGCAACGCGGCATAATCCGTGAGCTCCGCATTGAGGCCTCTGACCGATTTCTCGCCTGCGGGTGGTTGCGCGTGCAAACTTCCGCAGGCGGCGCTCGGTCAGGTTCTGTCAATGCTGCAGAACATCGGCGGGACTTCTCGCGTTGGCGAAAACCTCATCGTCGGTCTTTCGCCACCCGACGATGCGGCGGTCTATCAGATCGATGAGGAGCGAGCCCTTATCGTTACGACCGACTTTCTGACGCCGGTCGTGAACGACGCTTTCGATTGGGGGCGGATAGCGGCGACCAACGCGATTTCGGACGTCTACGCCATGGGCGGACGCCCGCTGTTTGCATTGAACATCTTGTGTTGGCCGACAGAACTTCCGGAAGAGGTGCTGCGGCAGGTTCTGTCAGGCGGTGCAAAGGCGGCTCAGGATTGTGGAGCGGTCATCGTCGGCGGTCACAGCATCGTGGACCCGGTGCCAAAGTACGGCTTGGTCGCAATCGGTGAGGTGGATCCGAAGCGTATGTTGGTCAAAGGAGGGGGATGTCCCGGCGATAAGCTAATCCTGACCAAGCGGGCAGGTGTTGGGGTGGTGGCTACGGCCATCAAGAAGGGAGCGGCGCCCAATCCTTTGGTCAACGACGCTATCGCCATCATGACCCGACCGAACGCAAGCGCCGCGACTGTCGCAGGGCGCCACGGCTTGCAAGGCGGTACCGATGTTACGGGCTACGGCATAATTGGCCATCTTCATGAAATGGCCAAGGCCGCAGGTCTGTCGGCACGACTGTCCCGTTCGGCCAGGCCGTTTTTGCGCGGCGTTCGAGAGCTTGTGGAAGCAGGGTACGGACCGAGTGGCAGTCGCCGTACCTTGGAAGCCGCTCTTGATTCGGGCTGGTTCGATCCCGGCGACCTCGACAAAGTCGATCAATTGCTCTTTGCCGACGCCCAGACATCCGGTGGCCTGTTGCTCGCGGTCCCCGCGAATGCCGCCGACCAAGTCCTTTCGGATTTGCACGCAGCGGGTGACGGTGACGCCGAGATCATTGGAGAATTCCTTCATAGTGGACCTGCAGGATCCGTCGTCGTTTCTGGAGGTGGTCAGTGAACCGCTTTGCTTGTGTGACCGGTCGCTTCCAGCCATTGCATCATCAGCACATGGACCTGTTCTCGATCGCGTTGCAGAAATCGGACTATTTGATCGTTGCAATCACAAATCCCGACGTTGGTGCTCGGCATGACGAGCAGACGTCAGCGCATCGACACACTCAATCTGCAAACCCATTCACCTTTCATGAGCGTGCGCGATTGATTACGGCTGCGCTTGAAACGGCGGGCATGCAACACCGGTCCATGATCGTGCCGTTCGATCTAACTAGAGCGAGTCACTGGCATGAGTATGTTCCAAGGGCAGCTACGCATTTCGTTCGCGCCTACAGCGATTGGGAGAGGCAGAAGGCCGACATCCTCAGGCAGGGTGGCTACAAGGTGGAACTGATGGAAGGGGATAACCAGTCCCGTCTTTCTGCAAGCGACATTCGGCTCGAAATAGCTGGCGAGGGTGGTTCTTGGCGGACGCTAGTTGCGCCGGGGACAGTGAACCTTATTGAGGAGTTCCTTCGAGAAACTCCGTGGGGAGATCGGGTATGAAGCATCTGGGCTACGGCGAAGATCAACCTCGTTCCGTTGATGACCGTCTGCCGTCAGTTCTGGTGATCTTGGATGGTTTGGGCGATCGCGGGCTTTTGGAGCACGACGGACTTACTCCCTCGGAGGCCGCGGTTACTCCCACCCTCGACAGACTGACGAGACGGGGCGCTACGGGCTGGCATGTTCCGTTTGGCTGGGGTCCCGCGGCAGCTTCCGAGCGAGCGCATTGGGCGATGTTTGGTTTCGGCGACGTCCCGTTCCCTGGACGCGCCGTGCTTGAAGGTCTCGGCGCCGACATTGAGATCCCTCTCGACGTGGCGACGACATTCGCCTGCGTGAGGACGTCGGAAGTTGTCGGCAACGAGCTGAGGATTTTCGGCAGAACCGCGCGCACGGAAGAAGACGAGGCTGACGCGAGAACGCTTTTTACCGAGTTGCAGCCTCTTCTAAGGAGTTTCGGTGCCCAGCTACGCCCGATGGGCCGCGGAGAGGCATTGCTGACGTTTCCTGATTTCTCGCATGGCGAGGTCACCGACTCCGATCCGTTCTTCGAGACCTTCCATCCATGGCTGAAGGTCAGGGCGACTTCTTCCGATACGGAGGCGTTCGCCGATCATTTGAATGGGTTTCTGACGGCCGCACGCGAAAAATTCATTGCGAGCGACGTTAATAAGGCGCGGGAAGCTCTCGACAAGCCTGCACTGAATGTTCTGACCACCAAGTGGTCCGGGACGAGGCGGCGTATACCGACATTCGAACAGCGTTGCGGAGTGGCTGGAGCGGCCGTAACGGATTCAAGGATGTATCGCGGGCTGGCACGTATCCTTGATATGCAAGCAGAACACCAAGCCCCGATGAAGGATCACGCTCAGGATATGCTCAAGCGTGTTGAGATTGCGAGACGCTTGATCGCGAGGGGCGCGCGTTTCGTCCACGTTCATACCAAGGCGACGGATGAGGCGGGCCATGCCCGTCGGCCTCACGAGAAGAGGAAGGTCATCGAGGCGCTCGATGATGGTCTGAAAGGGCTTGATGCGCTCGCCGACCGCGCGATCGTTGCCGTCACGGGAGACCATGCAACGCCGTCATCGGGCGGCGTGCTGCACACAGCCGACGCAACGCCATTTTTGCTGGTGGGGCCGACCGTTCGAGCCGATGAGGTCGCGCATCTCGGGGAGCGTGAATGTCGTTCCGGCTGGTATGGCAGGATCCGCGCTTCAGAAGTGTTGCCTTTGATGTTCAGTCACGCCAATCGACCGGTGTTTCTCGGACACCGGTCGTCACCTCTTGTTACCCACGCGCTCCCAGACAAACCGCTTCCAATGCCCATCTGATGATCAACGCGAAGCTCATAGCTTCGCGTTGATCACGCCTTCGACCTCGACGATCGCCGTCGGATCCTCGATTGTCGCGGGAACGGTGTATTCTTCGCCGTCGAGTACGCGCTTGATGGTCGAACGCAGGATTTTGCCTGATCGGGTCTTGGGAAGTCGATCCACGATCAGAACCCGCTTCAGAGCTGCAACGGCTCCAATCTGCGACCGAACAAGACCGACGATTTCCCCGCGTATCGCATCGTGATCTGCGCGAACGTCGTTCTTGAGGACGACGAAAGCGCAGGGCAGTTCCCCTTTGAGATCGTCCTTGGCACCGACGACGGCGCATTCTGCGACTGCCTGGTGTGACGCGACGACCTCCTCCATTGCTCCGGTCGAGAGGCGGTGCCCCGCAACATTGATGACATCGTCGGTCCGGCCGAGAATCCAGATATAGCCATCCGCGTCGAGATAGCCCGCATCCGCGGTGTCGTAGAAACCGGGAAATGAGGATAGATAGCTGGCTTCAAATCTCTCGTTAGCATTCCAAAGCGTCACTGCAGCGCCAGGCGGAAGGGGCAGACGAAGCGCGATTGAACCCATCTCATCCTGACCGACGGCCTTACCGTCCTCTCCGAGAACCTCAACGTCATAACCGGGCATCGGAAGGCTAGATGAACCGTGCTTTGTAGGGAGCAACCCAAGTCCGAGAGGATTTGCGGCAATCGACCATCCAGTCTCGGTCTGCCACCAATGGTCAATGACCGGGACTTCAAGAACTTGTTCGGCCCAACGAACGGTGTCTGTATCGGCACGCTCTCCGGCCAGGAACAGTGCGCGGAAATGCGAGAGATCGTAGTCTTTAAGCAGTTTGGCCTCGGCGTCCTCTTTACGAATTGCGCGTACCGCGGTCGGTGCGGTGAACAAAACCTGCACCTTGTGTTCTGCAATGACGCGCCAGAAGGCACCAGCATCCGGTGTGCCTACTGGTTTTCCTTCGTAAAGGATTGTCGTGCAACCCGTGATCAGCGGCGCATAGGTGATGTAGCTGTGTCCGACGACCCAGCCCACGTCAGACGCCGCCCAAAAGACGTCGCCTGCTTTCATGCCGTAGATAGCCGACATGGTCCATCGCATGGCCACCATGTGTCCGCCGTTGTCGCGCACGACGCCCTTGGGTTTCCCCGTCGTTCCGGAAGTGTAGAGAATGTACAATGGGTCGGTTGCAGCCAATCGAGCACATTCGGCGGGCCGCCCGTTTTTGATGTCGATTCCCGCGCGCAACGCGCTGGTTTCCCAATCGTGGTCACGTTCGGGGAGCATTTCGGCATGTGCCTGCTTCCGTTGAAGAATGACACATGCCGACGGCTTGTGGGAGGCGAGGTTGATTGCTTCGTCGAGGAGCGGCTTGTAGGCGATAACACGGTTGGTTTCGATGCCGCAGGACGCCGATAGGATGACGCTCGGCTTGGCATCATCTATTCGCGTAGCCAGTTCACGCGGAGCAAAACCTCCGAATACGACCGAATGGATTGCGCCAATACGGGCGCAGGCGAGCATCCCGAAGAGTGCCTCCGGCACCATCGGCATGTAGATCAGCACACGGTCGCCACGCCTGACTCTCAGCTTTTCCAACATTACGGCGCATGCCTGGACCTCTCGCAGGAGTTCCGAATAGGAAACGGTCCGCTTGGTTCCTGAAACCGGGCTGTCGTAGATAATTGCGGCCTGATTGCCGCGCCCTGCGGCGACGTGACGGTCTACCGCGTTGAAACAGGTGTTGCAGACGCCATCGCTGAACCAGCGACCGTAGGGCTTAATGGACGAAAAAAACGGAGACGTAGGCGGGGAGAACCATTCGACGTCCCGCGCGGCGGCCATCCAAAATCCCATAGGATCGGCCTTCCAGGCGCTGTAAGTATCAGCGTAGTCGCTCATCGTCCTCACCACTGGCTTTTTTGCTGCCTCAGAGGGCATGTACGTTTCGGAGAAAAATCCGATCGTGGGGCTGAAAATCGCCAAGCGATCGAAACCCTTCGCTATGTTCAAATGATCGAACTATGTTAGATTAGCCACGAGTGGCAAAGTTATGTCAAGGTTGGACTGGGCCGAATGGCAGAGCAGCGAGAAAATCGAAAGAAGTCGGTAAGCGTTCACAAGCGACTGCTGATCCTCGACGCGGCGAGGGCGATCTTTGCGGAAGAGGGACTTGAGGGCGCGAGCGTTCGCGCCATCGCCAACAGGGCCGGTTACACGCCTGCGGCGTTGTATTTTCATTTTGATTCCAAGGAATCGATCTACGCAGAGGTACTCCAAGCATCTCTTGAGTCACTTGGCCAAGCGGTCGATGTGGCGGTGGCGGCGACACGAGCTCCTAAGCAACGGCTTTTTGCCGCCGCTATGGCGTTCTTCACGTTCTACGCAGAGAACCCGAGAGATCTTGATCTCGGATTTTACCTCTTCCGGGGCGGTATGAAGCCTGCTGGCCTTGGGCCGGACCGTGACGCAGCGCTGAACTCTTCCTTGGAGACTGCTCTTCTCCCCATCGCACAGTCGGCGGAGCAACTCGGGTCGTCGAAGCACAAGGCGAACCTGCTGATGGTGGACTGTTTCGCCCATGCCACGGGCTTGTTGCTGCTTCTGCATACCGGGCGAATTCGGATGTTCAATGCGTCCGCGTCGGAGTTGATGGAACGCTTCGTCAAGGACAAGATCGCGCTTCTGACCGAAGGATGAATGCACATGCTTACGCTCGACGTGGCGAATTCAACCCTCATCATTGTTGATTTCCAAAGCCGCCTGATGCCCGCTATCCATCAGGGCGAAACCGCCGTTAAGAATGCTGGGCGCCTCCTGGACGCGGCGCAGCTTCTGGGCGTTCCGGCGATCTTTACCGAGCAGAATGCAAAAGGGCTGGGTGCTACGGTGCCGGAACTCGATACAGGACGAGGACGCCTGTTCCACAAGCAGTATTTTGATGCTGCCCGCGAGGCGGGTTTTCTCGACCTCGTTCCTCAAGACCGCACAGTGGTGGTTGCTGGCTGTGAGGCTCATGTCTGCGTCCAACAGACCGTCCTCGGCATGATTGACCACGGACGAAGCGTCTCGGTCGTCCGCGACGCTCTCGGCGCTAGGCAATCCGAAAGCAAAGAGACGGCCATCCTGCGTATGGCTTCCAAAGGCGCGGATATAGTGACGACCGAGATGGTTGTCTTTGAATGGCTCCAGACGGCGGAGCACCCTCGTTTTCGCGAGGCGGTTGCACTGATCAAGTGACCGCAGATGACGTGACTACACCGGGACACTGGAGGTTTGTGACATGGCCGAATTTTCACTTTCCGCAGCATTTGACGAACTTATCGCGAGTCCTCAGTTCTGCGCGGATTGCGCCGGGATAAAGCCTGTTAGCCTCTCGGAAAAATCGGCCGCATTACTGGTTTCGTCGCGGGTTGATCTCAGTGACAGGCGTAAGAGCAGGCCGATATTGATGTCGCTTGTGGACCTTGCGATGCGCGCCGCGCTTCTTGCACAAGATCGCTTTCACGAGAGAGCGTTGGCGAGCAGTATCAGGATGGACTTCTTCGACGAGTTGCCGGACGCTCCCGCACTCGTCACATGCTCGGTTGTCGAATGCCATGATCGATATGTTGGACGAATTTCGATCTCTCCGGAAGCGATGCAACAACACGTTTCGTGCGTGGCCACCTGTACATTCATGCGATGAGGCCTGCCGTGATGGAACGGTTTCAGTCTGGCACGTCAAGGATAGAGTTCTGGTTCGATTTTGCGAGCAACTATAGTTATCTTAGCGCCGCTCGTATCGGCGATCTTGCAAGAGCCCAGAGCGTCGTGATCGACTGGAAGCCGTTTCTCCTCGGTCCAATATTCCGATCTCTGGGAATGGAGACGTCACCGTTCGTCTTGCAAAAGGAAAAGGGAGCCTATGTCTGGAAAGGTATGGCTCGCCGCTGCAGTAAATACGGTCTCGCGCCGTGGTCGCAACCGAGCGCATTTCCCAGATCGAGTGTCTTGGCCGCGCGTATAGCGGTTCTGGCGCTCGGGGCTGATTGGATGGAACGGTTTTGCAGGCGGGTGTTTGGCGCGAGCACGCGCTCTTTTGTAAGCGGTTCGCGTCCGCGCTAAGGCGCGGCGGCGTACATCGCGGAGATGTCGTCGCGCTTCTGATGGCCAATACACCGCCGATGCTGGCCGCGCACTTCGCCGTCCCCATGGCTGGAGCGGTCTTAAACACCATCAATACCCGCCTCGAAGCCGAAACCATTGCCTACATCCTCGATCACAGCGATGCAAAAATGCTGATTGTGGATTCGGAATGGTTCGAGGTCGCCCAACGTGCGACGAAGGGTCTTCCGACCCCTCCGGAAATCATCGTGTACGCTGACGCGACCGCCGGCTTCGCGCCTTCCGCATGCACCCGCGATTTCTACGATTCGTCTCTACCGGGAACGAAGCTGATGAAATCGACCGGCCCGTCGACGAGTGGACACCGATCGCGGTGAAGTACACCTCCGGGACTACAGGGCGCCCGAAGGGTGTCGTGTATTCGCACAGGGGTGCCTACTTGTCGGCCGTATCGACGATCGTGAGTTGGGACGTACCAAAAGGAGCCTGCTACCTCTGGACGCTGCCGCTCTTCCACTGCAATGGCTGGTGTATGCCGTGGCTTCTGGCTCTGCAGGGCGGCAAGAGCGTATGCCTGAGGCGTGTCGATCCGGGCGTGATACTGGACCTCATCGTCGATGAGAAGGTGTCGCACTATTGCGGCGCTCCGATCGTGCATGGATTCATCCGCGATGGCGCCCAGGCGAGCGGAGTGGTGTTCGACCCACCGGTCCACGCCCTCATCGGAGGTGCGCCGCCCCCGGCAGCATTGCTGTCCGGAATGGCCGCGGTGGGCGTGACGCTCACCCACATTTACGGTCTCACCGAGACCTACGGTCCGGCCTCGATTTGTGAACCGCAGGATGGCTGGCGCGAATTGGATATAGCGGACCAAGCCCAGCGAAGAGACCGTCAAGGAGTCTCTTACGCTTTACAGGAGAGCCTCACCGTCTTGAACCCTTTGTCGATGGATAAGGTTCGGCACGACGGCGAGACGATCGGCGAGATAATGTTCCGCGGCAACCAGACTATGATGGGATATCTCAAGGATCCGGACGCCACCGACCGGGCCTTCGCCGGCGGCTGGTTCCATACCGGCGATTTGGCGGTGGTCGAGCCCGACAGCTACGCCCGCATCAAGGACCGATCAAAGGACATCATCATCTCCGGCGGCGAGAACATCTCCTCAGTCGAGGTTGAAGACGTCCTCTATTCACATCCATCCGTCCTCGCAGTGGCCGTCGTTGCGATGCCGGACGACAAATGGGGCGAAGTCCCTGTCGCTTTCGTCGAACTTCGGACGGAGGTCGATGAAGCATCCTTGCTTACCCACTGCCGCGCGAAGCTATCCGGCTTCAAGACGCCGAAGCGGGTCGTGGTCCATACCCTGCCGAAGACTTCGACGGGCAAGATTCAGAAGAACGTTCTCCGCGACGCCGTCCGGAGCAACGACATCGACGGACTTCGGACGCCCTGAACGGTCGCCCGGAACTACAGACGTCACAATCAAAAATATCCGAGGGGAAACATGAAACCAACAAGCGCCGCCGCACTACTTCTGAGCGTTGCCTTCTGCACGTCCGCATACGCCGACAAAAAAATTGCAAAGATCGGCGTACTGACCGACCAGTCCGGCCTCTATTCGGACCTCAGCGGTGCAGGCTCCAGCCTCGCCGCGCAGATGGCGGTCGAAGACTCGGGTCTTCTCGCCAAGGGGTGGAAGATTGAGATCCTTTCCGGCGACCATCAGAACAAGCCTGACGTCGCCGTGAACATCACTCGCCAGTGGTTCGATAGGGACAAGCTCAACGTCGTCGCGGACGTTCCGACTTCATCTGTCGGCCTTGCCGTCAACAACATCGTGAGGGAGAAGAACGGCGTCTACCTGAATTCGGGATCGGGAACTTCCGATCTTACGAACGCCCAATGCTCGCCCAACACGATCCATTGGGCCTACGACACCTATCAGCTCGCCAATGGCACCGGCTCTGCGTTGGTGAAGAGCGGCGGTGACACCTGGTTCTTCCTGACCGCAGACTACGCGTTTGGAAGCGCCCTCGAACGCGACACCACGAACGCCGTGACCGCAATGGGCGGCAAGGTGGCCGGCAGCGTACGTACGCCCCTAAACACCGCCGACTTCTCATCGTTCCTTCTGCAGGCTCAATCCTCCAAGGCGAAGGTGATCGGGCTTGCCAACGCGGGGGGGGGGCGATACCGTCACCTCGATCAAGCAGGCGTCCGAATTCGGCATCGTCACCGGGGGACAGAAGCTCGCCGGGCTCCTGATGTTCGTGTCCGACATCCATTCGCTCGGTCTGCAGGTCGCGCAAGGGCTCAATTTGACCGAGACCTTCTACTGGGATCTCAACGACGGTACGCGCGCCTTCTCGAAACGTTTCTAAGAGCGTTCGAAGAACAAGGCGATGCCGACGACAGTCCAAGCCGGAGTGTACTCTTCGCTGATACATTATTTTAAAACTCTCGATGAGATGGGAGGCAATCCGCATGACGGCATTAAGGTCGTCGAGAATATGAAGGCGATTCCGACCGATGATCCGCTGTTCGGCAAAGGCTCCATCCAACCGAACGGTCGCAAGATCCATCCGGCCTACCTGTTTGAAGTTAAGAAGCCTTCGGAGTCAAAGGCGCCTTGGGACTACTACAAACTTGTCGCGACAATTCCTGCCGATCAAGCATTTACTCCACTTGACAAAAGCGGCTGCCCACTTCTGAAAAAATGATCTGCATGTCCGCCGGGTGACCGGCGGACAGCTTTGATGTGAACGTGCGCGGAAATCTTTTTTTTGCTGCCGAGTGCGTCGCGGAGCCGTCGTTCAGAACGGTTCACAATTGCGAAACCTGCGCTTCACACAAAGGGAGGGAGCGAGCGGTCTTGTACCGTAAAGACGACGGGTGTCGGCGTGCTATTTTTAATTCCGCTCATTTTGCATCACACCGAGGCGGACAGGAACCTTCGAGTGGTGTGATCGCGAACTCAACCTAGAGCACCGTGTTGTGCTGCATCTGCGGCATTTCATGAGTATCCCGAAGTTGATGGCCCAAAGCGACCTCATCGTAATCATGCCTTTTTCGGTTGGCGCTTGGTGTGCCGATGCCGGCCGAAGCTATCGCCTCCACCGGTCTCGCCCCCTCGTCGAGCTGAAGCAGCACTGGCGAAGCAGCACTGGCATCAGCAGATGGGGGACAAGTCGGCAAATCGCTGATGCGATCAGTCGTTTCGGACGAGCTTCATAACCGGGATCTAGTGCTCACTAAGTCCGCCGGTTACGCAAATCTGCGCAGCAGATCGGTCCGGATTTTGCAAAATTCTGCTTACTGCCGACCTTAGACATCATTTCTCACGGGCTGCCGCCCTACCACACATCAGAACAAATCGTGACCGCCCAGGCTTGGATTGCCTCGCCTTTCGGGGTGAGCAGCAGCGATAGTTTATGAAATCGCCCACCAAATGTCGGCTCAAGCTATCTACATACGTTTTCGTATGTATATATGTCCTGTGTCGCCGAACGTCTCAACTGGCAAGGTCCGAGCACCCATGGCCGCACAAGCGCAACGAAGGTCTTTCAAGGACATTGTCGTTTTCGTGAATTTCTCCATGAACGGAGAAAGCGAGATCCGCTTTGCCGCGGGCATGGCGACCAACCATCGAGCTCGGCTGCTCGGTATCCACGTCGTCGGCGACCCTCCCCGATGCAACGCGAATGTGCGAGGAAGCGGCGCGATCCAATCGACGATCGAAAATTTTGTGGTGCGGAAACAACGTCTCGCCACCGAGACCGGCAACCGCTTCTTGGATATAGCGTCGCAGTACAACGCCAAAGCTGCGTATCGTGTGGTGTGGAGCGATTCTGACATGAGTCGCCGCATCGTTCTCAATGCATTGCTGGCTGATGTGATCGTCATCGGCAAGGACGCTCCGCACGGGCTCCCGGAAAACTGGCACCCGGAAAAACTCCTGTCTCTCTGTGGCGCGCCGCTTCTGATGGTCCCATCGGAAGCAAAAGCCGAAGCTGTGCCGCAACGAATTACAGTTGCCTGGAATTCTAGCAAGCAAGCCCGACGCGCGATTGCAGATGCGATGCCATTTCTACTGCGAGCGAAATCGGTGGACATTCTGGCGGTGGATCATGACGACGACCAATCAAGCATTGATCTCGCTCTGCATCTGGGAAGACACGGCGTGCGCGCTAAGGTCAAGCAGATCGAAGCACGCGATTTGTCCATCGGTGCGGCGATCGTCTCTGAGACGGACAAATCCAAAACCGATCTCATCGTCATGGGCGCATTCGGCCATACGAAAGCAGTGCGGATGATGTTCGGTGGAATAACGCAAACCATCGTCAATCTCGCAAAGGTACCCGTTCTCATGTCGCGATAGAGGGAAGCGGAGCCCCCAACACAGAAGATATCTTGTGCATCACTCACTGCGGTCACGCAGAAGGATACGTCATGTCTTTTCGCATGCTGACGACGTTGTTAATTCTTCAAATGTTGCTGCCGATCTTAACTCACGCAACGTCTATGTCCACGGCAGAAGCGACTCCTTCGTTGTCCCCGGCACACGAACAAGACACTGCGTTGGCCAGAGAAATCGCCGCCTTCGGCCGCGCCAAAGCATCAGTTGGCGAAAGCATCTTAGCCGTCGAGAAGCATTTATCAGGCGCGCGCGTGGTCGATGTCAGTTTCGATGGGACGCCGGACCAGCCCATCGATCACGTCAAGGCAGTCCACCGCGGAAAGGTCTGGACCGGTGATGTCACTGCATCGAGCGGCGAGCTCGTCGGACTGCGCCCATCGATGTCGGTGGCGACATTGGAGCCGGGTGAAAGGTTGAACATCGCCGATCTTGGGCGCACAGGATTCGGTCTTCCGGACATCGTTGCCATTGCTGAAAAGTCGGCATCCGCGAAAGCTTTCAGCGCGGGCCTCGACAGGACGAGCGGTCAGTTGAAGATCCTCGTGGTCGTCGTTTCCGATGGCTCACTTCTTCAGGTCGCCATCGATCCAGGAGTCAAAAAATCACGACGAAATCAAAGCAGCCCCGTCTCCTATTCGGGGGGGCGTGCGGCTGCTCATTGAGCTTGAAGGCGTGAGCCAAAGTTCGCTGTATCCCCGTTCGCCGCGGCGTTTTCGTCCCAACGCCGCGTTGCGCGCCGACCGATCCGGTGTCCCTTCCGGATCGGTCGGCATTTCAACGTCAAGGTTCTCGCAGAATAGCAGAGGGCTCAGATTCCGATGACGACTTCCCTGGCTCAGCTTCATGTGGACGTCATTGCCTCACCGACCGGACGATTTCATCCCTCATTTTGCTTGCCGCTAATGCGGAACGACGAGCACAATTCCGATACGCAGCGTGGCCAGACTCTGGCGAGATCAAAATCTTGTCCATAGCGTAGCCAGTCCGACCAGAGACCACGGATCATAGAGGCGAACACTTGCGCTGCGATTTCTGGCGTCCACGACAAGTTCAGTGAACCGCCGGTGCGCGCCATTTTGAATATCCGGACGAAGTTTTCGCGCAGTGCCTCGTCCGCAACGCGCTGTCGCTCCAGAGCTTCTTCCATCTCACCGACATACTCGCAACGCACGAGAAGAATCGCATAGACACGGATGAGGCGAGGATCCGTCGTCAGCGATTTGATGCATTCGAGAGCGGTCTGCTCGAGAAATCCGATCGGATCCGGATGCCCGCTGATAGCCACTTGGCTCACCAATTCTTCCTGAGGCAGCCGAACCCGCTCATGCAGCGCTTTGAATAGCGCCACCTTGTCCGCGAAGTGCCAATAAATTGCTCCCCGCGTAACGCCGGCCTCTTCAGCAACCTGATCCAGTGAGGTCTGCATCACGCCATTGGCAAAAAAAACGTGTTCGGCCGCTTCGAGGATTCGCTCCCGAGTTTGTTCCGCTTCCGCCTTGGTCTTCCGGGCCATCACACTAATTCCTGTTTACATACGATCATGAATGTAAGTATATCGCGCTATCATTGGACATTCCAAACAAACCCAGATGGCTGATACCGTTGATGAAACACGATACTTTCCCTCGGTTCGACAATTGCACACGAGCCCTCGCCTCCTTTCCGAACCTAAAGATTTATGCGGGGACGGCACGACATGGGGTGTTTAAATACCTAAAAAGCGTGTCGCTCGTCTATTTGAGCCTTGGCATGGGTCTGGCCGCGATTTCCCCTGCCAGCGGCCAGCCTGCGGCGGCGCCTCCGCCGGCCGTCGGCGTCGTTACGGTCAGCGGCGTCGCGGTCAACGAGACCAGCGAGATCAATGGCAGAGTTCAGGCTCTTGGCCGGGTCGACTTGATGGCACGGGTTACCGGTTTTCTCAACGAGCGCAACTTCGTCGAGGGCGCCGAGGTCAAAAAGGGCGAATTGCTCTTCCGTCTCGAACGGCCACCTTTCGAGGCAGATGCGGAGGCGAAGCGAGCGGCGGTTGCCCAGGCCCAGGCCCAGTTCGACAATGCCAATCTCGCTTTGAATCGTACAAATGCCCTGCTCCCAACGTCCGCGGTAAGCCAAAGCGCCGCTGACAACGCCAATGCCGCGCAGAAGACGGCTGCTGCTCAGCTTCGGCTCGCCAAGGCGCAACTGCAACAGTCCGAAATCAACCTCGACTATACCGACATCCAGTCACCGATTGATGGCCGCATTGGCCGCGCCTCGGTGACGATCGGCAACGTCGTCGGCCCCGCAGCGGGCGCACTGGCGACCGTCGTCAGCCAGGACCCCATGTATGTTACCTTCCCCATCTCGGTGCAGCGGCTTCAGCAACTCTATCAGCGGATCGACCGCGAAGGCGGCTTCGATGCGGTGCGGCTTCGCCTGAAGTTGCCGAACGGCGAATTTTACGAGCAGAACGGAAAACTTGAATTCGTCGATATCAACGTCGCGCGCGACACCGACTCGATCACCATGCGCGGCACGATCCCGAACCCGGCCTTGCCTAGCGGCAGGCGCGAACTTACGAACGACCAGTTAGTTCGTGTCGTTCTGGAATCGGTTCGGGCAAGCCAAGTGCTTGCCATCCCACGCGCCGCCGTACTGACCGACCAACAGGGCGATTACGTCTATGTCGTCGGCTCGGGAGATATAGCCCAGCAGCGCCGTATCAAACGCGGTCAATCCACCGCACTGACCGCCACCATTCTGGAAGGCCTGGTTGCGGGCGAGCGCGTCATTGCGGAAGGGATCCAACGCGCGCGTCCCAATCTGCGCGTCACGCCAGAGCAAATTGCCACTCCGGCCTCTGCGTCGCAGACAGATGGAAAGGCCGCAAAGTGATCTCCAAGACTTTCATTGATCGACCGCGTCTGGCAATCGTTATCGCCATTGTGATGACCCTTGCTGGCGGCCTCGCATTGCTGCGGATTCCCGTGGCGCAGTTGCCCGATATCGTTCCGCCACAGGTCGAAGTCACCGCCATGTATCCCGGCGCCTCAGCCGAAGTGCTGGAAGCGACCGTTGCCCAACCTATCGAGTCCAAGGTGGTCGGCGTCGACAAGATGCTCTACATGAAGAGCAGCAGTGGCAATGACGGCACCTACACACTAACCGTCAGCTTCAGTCTCGGCACCGACGCCGACATCAACACGGTCAACGTCAACAACCGGGTCCAGACAGCGCTGTCGCAACTCCCTGCCGAAGTTCGAGCGCTCGGCCTGACCGTTCGCAAGAAATCTTCCTCGATCCTGCAGTTCGTCAGCATCTACAGCCCCGAACAGAAGTTCGACTCGCTGTTCATGACCAACTACGCGATCATCAACGTTATGGACGAATTGTCCCGCACGCCCGGCGTCGGACAAGCCATGCTGTTCGGCCGCATGAATTATTCGATGCGGATCTGGTTCGACATCGACCGGCTTTCGAGCCTCGGTCTGGCGCCGTCCGACGTGGTGCGTGCGGTCAGTGCGCAGAATACGCAAGCTGCGGTTGGGCGTATCGGAGCCCGGCCCGTTCCGGACGATCAGAAGTTCCAGATGAACCTGCAGACCCAGGGGCGGCTGACCACACCTGAGGAATTTGGCGCGGTCATCTTGCGCGCCAATCCGGACGGGTCGACCCTGCGTGTGAGCGACGTCGCACGCCTCGAACTCGGGGCACAGAACGAAGATGCCGAGGCGCGGCTCGATGGCAGTCCGGCCATTGGCATAGGCATGTTCCTCGCACCAGGCGCAAACGCGCTGACGACCGCTGCGGCGGTGAACGCAAAGGTCAAAGCTCTGCAGAGCCGATTTCCCGACGGGATGAAAGCCGGCGTGATGTATGACTCGACCGATTTCGTTCACAACACGATCGAAGCAGTCATCCATACGCTGGTAGAAGCTTTTATCCTGGTCGCCATCGTCGTTTTCATCTTTCTCGGAAATCTACGCGCCACCGTCATCCCGATCGTCGCCGTTCCCGTCAGTCTGATCGGAACTTTCGCGCTGCTGCTGGCGCTGGGCTATTCGGCGAACACTGTGTCGCTGCTCGCTCTGGTTCTGGCGATCGGCATCGTGGTGGACGACGCGATCGTGGTGGTGGAAAACGTCGAACGCGTTATGGAAGAAGAACCGGATCTTTCGCCAAGCGACGCTACCAAGAAAGCGATGTCGCAGGTGACCGCACCGATCATCGCAATCACGCTGGTCTTGTTATCCGTCTTCGTTCCGATCGGGTTCATCCCCGGTATCTCCGGTGAACTCTTTCGGCAGTTTGCGGTCACCATCAGCGTCTCCATGCTGATTTCAGCCATCAATGCATTGACGCTGTCGCCCGCTTTGTGTGCGGTCGTTCTCCGCCACGGTGGCCCGAAGCGCGGCGTGATGGGATGGATAAGCAACCGTATCGACGGCTTGCGCGATGGCTACGCACGGATCGTCGGAAAGACGCTTCGTTTGTCCGTGATGTCGATCGTCATCGTGATCGGCAGCGGGCTAGGTATCGTCGGCCTCAGAGCCATCACGCCGACCGGCTTCCTTCCCGAAGAAGATCAGGGGGCTTTCTTCGTCAATGTGCAACTTCCCGATGCCGCCTCGGTGTCGCGAACGAGCGAAGTGGTGAAAGAAGTCGAGCAAACCGTCCAGAAGATGCCGCAGGTCGCCAATGTGATCTCGATCATCGGCTTCTCGTTGCTCGACAATTATTCGGCCAGCAACAATGCATTCCTGATCGTCAAACTGAAGCCCTTTGCCGAGCGGAAAGCGGTCGCGGACAAGGTGCAAACACTGGTCGGCCAGACCTTTGTGGCTGTGCAAAAGATCCGCTCGGCAATGATCCTTCCGTTCAACCTACCAGCGGTCGTCGGTCTCTCGACCAGTGGCGGCTTCGAATACATGCTTGAGTCGCTGGAGGGCGCCGATCCCACGACCCTGGGTGCGGTCACCAATGCGCTGCTCGACAAGGCCAACCAAGACCAGCGGCTGACCCGAGTCTTCAGCACCTACGGAGCAAGTTCGCCCTCCCTGTTCCTTGATATTGACCGCGAAAAGGCCCAGCAACTGGGCATCGGGATCAACGAAATCTTCTCGACCCTTCAGAGCACTTTAGGGGGTCTCTATATCAACGATTTCAACCTCTTCGGACGAACCTGGCAGGTCAATCTCCAGGGTGACGCCTCTGGACGACGAGATATCCCGGCGCTGTGGGACATCTACGTCCGGAACGCCAACGGCGGCATGGTCGCTCTGCAATCGATCGCCAGCTTGCGAACGATCACGGGCCCCGCGGTCATCACGCGATACAACAACTACCGGGCCGTGACGATCAATGGCTCCCCTGCTCCCGGCGTTTCGACCGGCGAAGCCGTCAACGCCATGGCGGAGATATCCGCCGGCGCGTTGCCGCAGGGCTTCAGTTACGAATGGACGGGAACGGCCTATCAGGAGCAGCAAGCGCAAGGACAGACGACAGTCATTCTCGGATTGGCATTGCTGTTCGCATACCTGTTCCTCGTCGCGCTCTACGAAAGTTGGGTGATCCCAGTTCCCGTTTTGCTGTCGGTCTCCATCGGCGTGCTCGGCGCATTCGCGGGTCTCGTCGTTGCGCGCGTGAGTCTCGACCTCTACGCCCAGATAGGCCTGGTCGTGTTGATCGCCTTGGCCGCCAAGAATGGCATCTTAATCATCGAATTCGCGAAGGAACAACGCGAAGCCGGCTTGAGCATCCGAGACGCAGCAACACAGGGAGCAAAGCTGCGCTTCCGGGCTGTTATGATGACCTCGATCGCTTTCATCCTTGGATTGGTCCCACTGGTTTGGGCGGACGGTGCCTCGATGCTCGCACGGCGCAACGTCAGCACGCCGGTGTTTGTAGGCATGATCGCCGCGAGTTCTCTCGGCATCTTCCTGATTCCGATGCTCTACGTCACTTTCCAATCGATGCGCGAAAGGCTGAAGGCGAAGTTCAGCCGGAATCCGCATAACGGGGCCACAAACCATCATCATGGATGAAGACCGTAAGGAGAATAGCCGTTGAGTACATCCTCAGATCGCCGCGGGTGGAAGCGCACCGCGGGCATCGGCAGAATGACAAGTGTGCTGATCGTTGCGCATCGACGGGACCACGCGTCTCGTTTTCAAGGAAAGAGCGACTGGATCCGGTTTGCTACCCTCGGCGGCATTCTGCTCTCTTTCAGCACCTTGGCTTTTGCCGTGGCGATCTCCGGCGATCCAATCGCCAGAGAGTTTCCTGGCGGGTCGGCAATCCTCGCAGGCATGACGATCATAATCTTCACAATCAAGATCGCGAGGCGACGACTATACCTAGATTGGATCCTCAGCGGAATGACCGTGGTCTGTGTTGGATACGCTCAGGCAATTCTTTATGCACACGGCGGCCAATGGCTTTTGCTTTTTTGCCTATCCCTGCTTGTCTCCGGCGTGTCACGTGTTTGGATAGGCCTTACGATTCCTGAGACATCGGGCCGCTGGCTGCGATGCTCCGGCTATGTTGCGATGATTGGCGCCGGCTTCCTGTTCATCGGAAGTCTTCTTGAGCTCCCTGTCCAGCCGCCCTCGATCGTCGCAGTCGACCTTCTCTTTCACGGCGTGGCTATCGCTGGCTACGGCCGTTCACTATTGGACGGCAGACCAGACAGTTGAAATCGCACGCTGAAACGGTCAGCTACCAAGATGAATTTTGTTCAGCACAACGAGAAGATTGGCCGCTCTATGGCTTGGAAATCCATCGCAGTCTTTGTCAGATCTAAACCTGTTCCCGACGCTTCGCTACTTTACGCCGTAAATCTTGCATTCCGCCACTCGGCTCACCTGACGGGATTGTACGTTGTGCCGTCCGTGGACGGATGGCCATCCGGCGGACTCATTTGTCCGAGGGCGGAGCGCCATTCAAGGCGTGATTGAGCCAGGGCGGACGAGCAAATCGCGATCAAAGCTGGGCTCCATGCATTCGGCGTTGCGACAGCGACCCAAGACCTCAGAAGCGATTTTCGCATCATAAAACAACAGAACTCTCGTCAGGAGGTGCTCTTAAGCTCACTACACTTTGATCTGGTCATCGTTATGGCCGCTTCTGCTGGCGGGCTATCGGTTGAAGTATCTACGGAAGCGCTGCTGGCCACGGGCATTCCCATTCTGATCATTCCTGAAAACTGGAGCGCTGATCGGATTGCTCGCAACGTTATGGTCGGCTGGAACGCGAGTCCGCCATCGCGGCGTGCCGTATCTGACGCGATACCTCTGCTAAAAGCTGCAACCTCTGTCGCTCTCGTTGTTGTTGATGGGCAGAAGAATGACCGACACGGTGAGGAACCAGGTGCAGATCTCGCTCGACACCTTGTACGCCATGGCATTGAGATTACGGTCGATCAGATCGCATCTCAGGGCTCGATTGAAGACACACTTATCGCGCACGCGCTCGGCCGAAATATCGATCTTATCGTGATAGGCGCATACAGTCACAGCAGGACCGGTGAAATGATCTTTGGCGGGGTGACCCGCTCTCTTACCAGAATGGTATCATTTCCGACGTTTATCGCGCATTGAGACCTTCCTGAATTGTTCAATCGTAAATTTCGCGCTCGCGGAGGTTCATCGGCGCGATACTCGATCATTCATCTTCTTATGGTGTCCTAACGTCTGAAATACGTGTGAAGAGCAACACAGGTTTTCTAGCGCGGCTTCCTTTTGCCGCGCGGACGATGAATAGTTCCACCAATGCAACGTCGCGATCCGCTCAAACGCTCACTATTATTGGTCTCAAGTAAGCTGCATGTTTTGTAGTGAGCACACCGACCAAAATTGCAGAGGGTGAATGGAAGGACCGATGGGGAATGAGTTAGACTTCGATCGCCACGATCAGTTGCTGTGGCGTGTTACCGCCATAAATTCGTACATGTCGCAGATCTTGGGAACCCTCGCCGAGCAGGCAAATGTCAGCACGCCCCAGTGCATGATCCTTCTAATACTTGAAAGATCAATGTCCGGGCGAGGTCTCTCTATAAAGGAGATCGCCGCACTTCTGAGAGTTGACTCGTCGTTTGTGTCAGCACAGGCGCGACTTCTGGAACATGACGGATTGATAATCAGAGAAACTCTAGCTACCGATCGCCGTGTGGTCGTTATCTCATTGACCCAGGAGGGCAAGAAACGCTTGATGTCTGCGTTACAAAATTTAGGTCGCCTACACCATTTTTTGCAAGATGGCCTCGGGGCCAGTGCCACCGATGATTTGCTTGATGGGCTCAAAGCTCTCCAGGAACGATTAAGTAAGGCCTCAATCCTCGCATCGATCAATCGCTAGATCATTCTTTGACGTCAGCTCAATCTGATCGATCGTCTGCCATTGCGCCCGGCAGGTCGGCCCCATGATATGGAGCCGACACACATTCCTTATTAATGAACCAATCGAAAGCCAATGTCAGGACCGTGTCCCTGAACGAGACCGAGCTTGATCGTCAGAAGCGAAAAAGGCTCCAGCAGTCGCGCAAATTCGAGTGGGCCGACATCGACCGGATCGAAGCCGATCGCAGCCACAAGATCGAGCACTGTCCGTTTTGCCGCGGCGTCATCGCCGGCCACCAGTCCGGACAATTGCTGACCGTTTGCTTCGCCGTTTGCCATGGTGTTCGCGAAGGTCGTGTTAAACGCCTTGATCACGTTTGCCGCCGGGATCTTTGCCTGCAGCAATTCTGCACCACTGGTGTTGAAGCCGACAGCAAGGCTGTATTCAGGTGTCAGTGCGTTGGTCGCGTCGATAACGATCTTGCCATCCAGGCCGCTGCCGAGATGGGACAGCGCTGTGTCGATCTCGGCGAAGGGTACCGCCAGAATCACCAAGTCAGCAAATTCCGCAGCATTCCGGACTTCCCTTTTCGCGGCCATAACCGACATTGACGCAATAGAGTTCGGCAAAGGCGTCGAGACTGCGGCGTCCCTTGTCGTCGATCACGAAGACACCTTCTCCGGTGGTGATCGTGCGTGCGGGCGACTCGCCGCGAGCGTGCATCCCCATATGGGTGGACGGATGAAAGAAATGGTCGCGGTCCCAAGCCGGGAGATCATTGTCTTGTGGCGACATGCCCTCGAACGCAGACTGGATATGGGAGCCCGCGCATGAGCCAGCTGTCCCCCACCGCGCGTCCGGCTTTCTCAGCGACGCCAAGAAGATCGGGGCGGCGACGCCGATGCCCGAGGGCGTAAAGAGCGCGGTGTCGTCGATGGCGCGCAACTTCAACAACGTGCTGGGCCTGTTCAACACCGCTTATGCCAAGGCGGACTTCTTCGGCCACCCGTTTAGCCACCCGATCGGCGACGACTACTTCAGTCAGGCACCGGTGCGTTATGGCGACTATGTCGCGAAGCTCGGTGCCGTGCCAGCGTCGCAGGCGCAGGACGCGCTCCGCCAGTGGCAGCTCGATCCGCATGAAGACGAGGACGGCTTCCGCCATGCCGCGACCGATTACTTCCGCGACCATGAGGCGGTGTTTGAGCTGAAGGTGCAGCTCTGGGCGAACGCGGAGACGCAGCCGATCGAGGACGCCTCGGTCGAGTGGCCTTCACAAGACAGCCAGTACCGCACCGTCGCCACGGTCCGCATCCCTGCGCAGGAGGCGTACAGCCCGGCGCGCGTGCGCTACTTCGACGAGGTGATGACCTTTCGTCCCGCGCATAGCCTGGCCGCGCATCGGCCGCTCGGATCGGTGATGAGGGCGCGGCTGCAGGTGTATCGTGCGCTGTCCGCCTTTCGCCACCGCGAGAACGGGGTCGCCGAGGAAAACACCGCCGACATCGCCGCCATCCCGGCCTAACGCAAAACATGAAGGCGCCGATCATGCCGACAGCCGTCAACTCCGCCACATACGCCGCCGTGCCGATCGGCACGGTGCCAACCACGCTGACGATTAACGGTGAGACGCGCACCCGCGCGATCGAGCCCTGGACGACGTTGCTCGACCTGCTGCGAGAAGGCGAAGATCTGATCGGCACCAAGAAGGGCTGCGACCACGGTCAGTGCGGCGCATGCACCGTGCTGTTCGACGGGCGACGCATTAATTCGTGCCTCAAGCTGGCGGTGACGCTGGACGGGGCGGACATCACGACGATCGAGGGGCTAGGCCAGCCGGGCGACCTCCATCCGCTGCAATCCGCCTTCTGCGACCACGACGCGTTCCAGTGCGGTTATTGCACGCCTGGCCAGATTTGCTCGGCGCAGGGCCTCATCAATGAAGGCAAGGCTAAAACCCGCGAGGAGGTCCGCGAGCTGATGAGCGGCAATCTGTGCCGGTGCGGCGCCTATTCGAACATCGTCGATGCGGTGCTCGACGTGATCGGAGAAAAGGCATGAACCGCTTCGACTATGCCCGCCCGACCAGCGTCGCCGAAGCGGTGCAGGCGGGTGCCGGCGAGCAGGTCCGCTACCTCGCAGGTGGAACGAACCTGATCGATCTCATGAAGGAGAACGTCGATCAACCGACGACGGTAATCGACATCAACCGCCTGCCGCTGGACGCGATTGAGGAGCTGGACGGCGGCGGGCTGCGGCTGGGCGCGCTTGTGCCGAACGCCGATACGGCGTGGGACGCGCGCGTCGAGCAGCGGTATCCGTTGCTGTCCTCAGCGATCCTGGCGGGGGCGAGTCCACAGTTGCGCAACGCCGCGACCAATGGCGGCAACCTCAACCAGCGCACACGCTGCTACTATTTCTACGACGTCGCCACGCCCTGCAACAAGCGCGAGCCGGGCTCCGGCTGCGGCGCGATCGGCGGTGTCAATCGCATCCACGCGATCCTGGGCGCGAGCGACCAGTGCATCGCCACGCACCCTTCGGACATGTGCGTCGCGCTGGTGGTGCTCGATGCGACCGTCCAGGTGACCGGTCCGGAAGGAGACCGCGCAATCCCGATTGCCGATTATCATCGGCTACCCGGCGACGAGCCGTGGCGCGACAACACGCTGAAGCCAGGCGAATTGGTGACGGGCATCGACCTGCCGGCCGAGGATTTCACCAAGAACTACACCTACCTGAAGCTGCGCGATCGTCTGTCCTATGCCTTCGCGCTGGTGTCGATAGCCGTCGTGATGCGGGTCGAAGACGGCACGATCGCTGAAGCGCGGGTGGCGCTCGGCGGCGTTGCGCACAAGCCATGGCGCAGCACGGAAGCTGAGAAACTGCTGAAGGGCCAGCAGCCGTCGCCGCAGGCGTTCGGCGCCTTCGCGGACGCCCTGCTCGCCGGGGCGGTCGGTCAGGGCGAGAACGACTTCAAGATCCTGCTCGCGCGCAAGGGGATCATCCGTGCGCTGAAGCAGGCCGCCGAGGCCACCCCGCAATCGCAGACCGACAAGCGCGTCGCGTAAGGAACAGACATCATGGCTACCGCAGCGAAAATCGGAATCGGCAGCGCGATCAACCGCGTCGACGGGGTCGAGAAGGTCACCGGCACGGCGCGCTACGCCGCCGAGCATCCGGTGGAGAACCTGCTGTCTGGCTACATCGTCGAGGCCGCGATCGCCAAAGGGCGGATCGTCAGTATCGATGAGGAAGCCGCGCGCGCCGTGCCCGGCGTCGTCGAGGTTATCACCCACCTCAACCGGCCGCACGTCGCCTGGACCGACCACAGCTACCAGGACGAGCTGAAAATCCCTGGTTCGCCGTTTCGTCCGCTTTACGATGATCGCATCCAGTTCAGCCAGCAGCCCATCGCGCTGGTGATGGCCGAGACGTTCGAGGCAGCGCGCTACGCCGCCAGCGTGGTCGAGGTCGCCTACGAGGCAGAGGCGCACAATACCGACTTCGAGGTTGCGGTCGGCGATAAGTACGTGCCGAAGAAAAAGCGCAGCGGCTACATGGCGCCGAAAAACCGCGGAGACGCGGCGCAGGCGTTCGCGGACGCTCCGCTGAAGGTGTCCGGCGACTACCGGCTCGCGCCGGAGCACCACAATCCGATGGAGATGTTCGCATCCACCGTCGAGTGGCACGGTGACGGCAGCATCACCGTCCACGACAAGACGCAGGGGTCTTAGGTCGTGCAGGCCTATCTCTCCAGCGTTTTCGGCTTCTCCAAGAAGAAGGTGCGCGTCCTCAACCCGTATGTCGGCGGCGGATTCGGGTCGGGCCTGCGGCCCCAGCATCAGGTGTTTCTGGCGGTACTCGCCGCCAAGATGCTGGAACGCTCGGTCCGAGTGACGATGACCCGCAATCAGATGTTCAGCCACGCCTATCGCCCCCAAGCGATTCAGAGCATCGCGCTGGGCGCGGAGACGACCGGTAAGCTCACCGCGATCCGCAACGAGGCGACCACCTCCACCTCGCGCTACGAAGACAATATGGAGAACGTCGTCACCTGGGGGCTGATGAACTACGACTGCCCGAATGCCGACGCAGAATATACCGTCGCGCAGGTCGATACCGCGACCTCGGCGGACATGCGCGCACCGGGGGCGGCGACCGGCATGACGCTGTTCGAGATGGCGATCGACGAGATGGCCTATGAGGCCAAGGTCGATCCGCTCGAGTTCCGGCTCGTGAACTACTCGCCCATCGATGCGATGAATGGCACGCCCTACACCAGCAAGGCGTTGCGAGAGGCGTTTCGCGAAGGGGCCGAGGCGTTCGGATGGAGCGAGCGCTCGGCCGAGCCGCGTTCGATGCGCGATGGCAAGGAGCTGGTCGGCTGGGGCTGCGCGACCGGCATGTGGGACGCGCAATTCTCCAAGACGTCTGCGAGCGCGAAGCTCACGGCCAACGGACATTTGGAAGTAGCGTGCGCGACGTCGGACATCGGCACCGGCAGCTACACGGTGATGACCTTGGTCGCCGCAGAGACGCTCGGCCTGCCGCCCGAGCAGATCACCGCCAAGCTGGGCGACTCAGACCTGCCGACCGCCCCGGTCGAAGGTGGATCGTGGGGGGCGGCATCGACCGGTGCGGCGGTACAGCTCGCTTGCCAGGCGCTCGGCAAGAAGCTTTTGAAGGCGGCCGGCAAGATTGCCGGTGAACCGCTGAGCGGAGCGAAGATAGACGACGTGCTGTTCGAGGACGGCTGCATGGTGCTGAAGGACACGCCGACGGTCCGGGTGCCGTTCGGCGATGCGATGCGTGCCGCTGACTTGACGGCCATCGAAGAGGAAGCAACCGCTGCGCCCGGGTTCGGCGACATGTGGAAGGGTCTGCACAAGTCCAAGAACACCCACAGCGCCATCTTCGCAGAAGTAAAGGTCGACGAGGAATTGGGCGTGATACGCGTCACTCGCATCGTCGATGCGGTGGCCGCTGGCCGCATCATCAACCCGAAAACCGCGCGCAGCCAAATCATTGGCGGCGTGGTGATGGGCATGGGTATGGCGCTCCACGAGGAAACCTTTTCCGACCACCGGCTAGGTCGCTGGATGAACCACAACTTCGGCGAATACCATGTGCCCGTGCACGCCGACATTCACGATACCCAGGTGATCTTCGTCGATGAACCCGATTCCGAAGTGACCCCGCTCGGGGTCAAAGGCCTTGGCGAAATAGGCATCGTCGGCACCGCTGCCGCGATTGCTAACGCGATCTATCACGCGACCGGTAAGCGGGTGCGGTCCCTGCCGATCACGATCGATAAGATCCTGGATTGATTAGCCGATGTGAGCATCCGCCGTGCCGGGTCTATAGCCGGTCTCAGCCATTCTCCGGTTTTTGGCCAGGCTTGTAGCTGGGCTTTGCTGGCGGAACGATATAGCTCAACGTAACGATCCCCGCGACGATCAGTCCAGCACGCCAATTCCAGAATGCCAAGACGAACGCTGCCCAATAGGCTCCGGCAGTGACGGCGAATTTGAGAGTTGTCCGCCTGAGGTAGGCGTCCGTCAGGCGCGGGTCTGGAAGCCCCCTCGCGGTTGCATAGACCCAACGCACGAACCACCACGTCGCCGGCGCCGCTGCCACGCCTAGATAGGCCAAAACGCGGTCTTGCTTTCCGCGTCACCGCCGAGATGCTCGATGAGCGGCCGCGCAGGAAATGGCGTGATGCTGACAGCGGCGAGAAAGCCGATGCTCAGCAGATTGTAGCCATGATCGGTTTTTTGCAGAAGCTTGCCGGTTAAGTGGCTGGAAGCCCAGTAAAGGCCGATCAGGATCACGCTAAGGGCGTAGGCCGCATATTCCGGTGCCAGCTTTAGGTATGCCGCTGCTAGGTCGCCGTCAGTCGGCTCTGGTGCGTGTAGTTCGGTCACCGGGAGGGTGATGGCAATTGCCAGCACCGCGTCCATGAACGCCTCGAGGCGATCCGATTTGCGTTCGGTTGCTTTAAGAGAGGATATCGCCATTTGACGCTACAGCATTTCGAGTGGGCGACGGCCCGCTGGCCGGGGAAATGCCGCGTCGAGTGTCGCAAGCTGAGCGTCGGAAAGAACGATATCGGCGGCCGCGCGGTTCTCCCGCACATGAGCGACTGAGCTCGCTTTCGGGATGGCGATGAGACCATCTTGCCGCAACGTCCACGAAAGTGCGACCTGCACAGGGGTTGCGCCAACCTCGGCTGCAATTTTGTCGAGAGCGGGGTGGATAGAAAGTCGTCCCTGCTCGACTGGACTATACGCCATAACCGGTATGTTATGCTCGGCGAGCCACGGCAGCAGGTCCAATTCGGGGCCTCGCCGGACCAGATTGTAGAGGATCTGATCGGTCACGCAGCCATCCCCGCCCGCAGCGACAAGCTCTTCCATATCGTCGGTATCGAGATTGCTGACACCCCAGTGTCGGATCTTTCCTGCCGATTTGAGCGCCTCCAATGCCTCCACTGTCTCAGCGAGCGGCACCGATCCCCGCCAATGGAGAAGGTAGAGGTCCAGCCGGTCGGTGCCGAGCCGCTTCAGGCTCGCCTCGCACGCACCGGCAAGGCGGGAGCGCGCTGCGTTCTGCGGATATGCCTTGCTGACGAGGTACAACTGGTCGCGAACGCTGCCCAGCGCCTTGCATATCAGCGTTTCCGCCGCACCATCGCCATACATTTCGGCGGTATCGATGAACGTCATGCCCAGTTCGACACCGGCGCGTAGCGCGGCGATCTCATCGGATCGGCGCTCGGCACGTTCGCCCATCTTCCAGGTGCCTTGACCCATTGAAGGAACCACTTCCCCGCCGGGCAATGTCACGTGTTTCATCTGCTTTCGTCCTATGAGATGAGTTCGACTGTTCGGTCGCGGGAGGCGGATTGGCAGATGACCACCATGTAACGATCATATCGCGGCTGGCCATCGATCGAGTGCCATTTTGGCGATGGAGAGCAGTTCGTTGATCGTAGCGCCGTCGCGCGCCTGAACGGACATGCCTTCCATGACCGTATTGATGAATTTGCCTAGCACGGCGGGATCGGTGTTGGCCGCAAGCTCGCCCTGCGCGGCGCCGCGTTGCAGACGCTCGATCAGGAAGGCCTCCGCCGCGATACGCTTGTCGCGCAGCAGGCATTCGATGGCGGCGGACGCCGGCGAAACGGCTGCCGCTGCCGAATACATGAAGCAGCCGGCCGGCGTTCCAGGTTCCGAGAATGATGACGCCGCTCGTTCCAGCAGGCCTTTGACGGCCTCGTAGGTGGACAACGCCGGATCGTTGATGGGTGCATAGAGGTGGACGCTGAACGTCGCGGCGTAGCGCTCGATCACCGCCGCAAACAGCCCCGCCTTGTTGTCAAACGCTGCATAGAGACTGGCGGCGGCGACGCCAGTCTCCGCCACCAGATCGGCCATCGATGTCGCCTCGTAGCCGCGCTGCCAGAACAGCCGCACCGCCTTGTCGAGCGCAGCGTCAGTGTCGAACACACGAGGGCGACCTGCGCGGCGACGGGCTTTCGTCTCTGTCATCTCTGGTGCACGATATGGAACAATCGATAAATAATATCTTGAAACTGGTGGTCCACTTCTTTACAGAACGATCATTCAATAATCAAGGAGTCTCCAATGAGCCGCATCGTCCGTATCCACGAATATGGCGACGCCAGCGTCCTCAGGATTGAAGATGTGGCAGTCCCCGCGCCCGCGGCCGACGAAGTGCAGATCGCGGTGAAGGCGATAGGCATAAACCGCGCCGAGGTGATGTTCCGCAACCATGCCTACCTTCAGGAAGCCGAGTTCCCGAGCCGCCTTGGCTATGAGGCTGCCGGCACTGTCGTGACGGTCGGCGCGGACGTGACCGGGTTTGCGCAAGGCGAAGCCGTCAGCGTCATCCCCCCGCTCGATATCGCGCGCTGGGGCACTTATGGCGAGGTCGCCAACGTGCCCGCCCGCCTCGTCGTCAAGCATCCGGCGGCGCTGTCGTTCGAGGAAGCCGCGGCCGTGTGGATGCAGTATGTCACCGCTTGGGGTGCGCTGGTGGAACAGGCAAAACTCGGCGAAGGCGATTTCGTCATCGTCACTGCTGCTTCCAGCAGCGTCGGCCTTGCTGCCTTCCAGATTGCGCGGATGGTCGGCGCGACGGTAATCGCGACGACGCGTACCGGCGCCAAGCGCCAGGCCCTGATCGAAGCCGGTGCACATCATGTCGTCGCGACCGGGGAAGAGGATCTGGTAGCGAGGGTGATGGAGATAACCGATGGTCAGGGTGCGCGCGTGGTGCTCGATCCGGTCGGAGGCCCGTCGTTCGGGCCGCTGACCGAGAGCATGGCACGCGGCGGCATCCTGCTCGAATATGGCGCGCTCAGCGGCGAACCGACGCCGTTCCCGTTGTTTTCCGTGCTGGGCAAGAGCCTCACGCTCAAGGGGTATCTCTACAGCGAGATCGTCTCGGACGATGCCGCCCTCGATCGCGCCAAGACGTTCATCGTGGCGGGTCTGGAATCGGGCGCGCTCAAGCCGCGGATCGCGCGCACTTTCCCGCTCGACGCCATCCAGGACGCTCACCGCTTCCTCGAATCGAACGACCAGATCGGCAAGGTCGTCGTTACGGTCTGACCGGCATACCGGGGGGAGTGAGCGATCGCTCCCCCCTTACCCGACAGAGGATCGGACCCTCGGCGCCCATGCCAAGGCTGCTCGTGGCGCAGGCTTGAGAACATGACCGGAACCTCGCCCGATTAGAAAAACGCCCGACTCTGTGCAGGATTGAAACTCCCCCCCTGTATAGTATGTTGGAGCGATTTCTCGGGAAAACGCGATGCCACATTCATCAGAGGACAAGAAGCGAGCCATCACACGCTTGCGGCGTATCAAGGGTCAGGCGGACGCTCTGGAACGCGCGATCGAAGCGGGGGCCGATTGCGCTCCCCTGCTGCAGCAAATTGTCGCCATGCGTGGTGCGACAAATGGACTGATGGCAGAAGTGATGCAGAGTCATCTCAGGGAAACATTCGGTGCGGGCGCAGATCGGGCCGTCGGAGGCGCAGGTGGCGATCACGATGACGGCGTGGAGGGCGTAATGAAGATTCTGCGTACATATCTTAAATGACAATTTCAGGCTCATTTTCTTGCCCGTGTTCTCCCGCACTTAGAAGCCAGCCCCTGCTGTCTTCTCTGGTTTGAGATCCTCGTTAGGACACCTCTTGTATACTGCTAGGGAGTATGATAAAGATACTCCCTGCCAGTATGGGAATGTCGACGAATTTGCGCTGACGCAACGGCCTCGCACCAGCAATCGGTTTAACTCAACGAGGGTATCCCAACATGAAATCTCGCGCCGCTGTAGCCTTCGAGGCGGGCAAGCCACTCGAAATTGTCGAGATCGATGTCGCCCCACCCCGGAAAGGCGAAGTCCTCATACGGGTGACGCACACCGGTGTGTGCCACACCGACGCGTACACGCTGGCGGGGAGTGATCCGGAGGGTGTTTTCCCGGCGGTTCTGGGCCACGAGGGCGCGGGCATCGTTGTCGAGGTCGGTGAAGGCGTCACCAGCGTCGGGCCGGGCGATCACGTGATTCCGCTCTACACCGCCGAGTGCGGCAAGTGCGACTTCTGCCTGTCGGGCAAGACCAACCTGTGCGTCGCTGTCCGCGAAACGCAGGGCAAGGGCTTGATGCCCGATGGGACCACCCGCTTTTCGTACAATGGTCAGCCCCTCTATCATTACATGGGCTGTTCAACCTTCAGTGAATATACTGTCGTCGCCGAAGTCTCGCTCGCCAAGATCAATCCCGAGGCAAACCCCGAACATGTCTGCCTGCTCGGCTGCGGCGTCACGACCGGCATCGGCGCAGTCCACAATACCGCCAAGGTCCAGCCCGGAGACTCGGTCGCCGTGTTCGGCCTCGGCGGCATCGGCCTCGCGGCGATTCAGGGTGCGCGCCAGGCGAAGGCGGGTCGCATCATCGCCATCGACACCAATCCGTCCAAGTTCGAGCTGGCACGCCAGTTCGGTGCGACCGAGTGCATCAACCCCAAGGACCATGACAAGCCCATCCAGCAAGTGCTGATCGAGATGACGGGCTGGGGCATCGATCATACCTTCGAGTGCATCGGCAACGTCCACGTCATGCGCGCCGCGCTTGAATCAGCGCACCGTGGCTGGGGTCAGTCGATCGTGATTGGCGTTGCCGGCGCGGGCGAGGAAATCTCCGCCCGCCCATTCCAGCTCGTCACGGGCCGCGTATGGAAGGGGTCCGCTTTCGGTGGCGTCAAGGGACGGACACAGCTCCCCGGCATGGTCGAGGACGCGATGAGAGGCGATATCGATCTGGCCCCATTCGTAACCCACACGATGGGTTTGGAGGAGATCAACGAGGCCTTCGCACTGATGCACGAAGGCAAGTCGATCCGCACGGTCATTCACTACTGACCCGCCGATCCGAAGCGGCGCGAGGCGCTCGGATCGACAACTCGGCCGTCATCATGGCCCGACCCTGGCCATGATGAAGCGCGCTCTGGCAAATGGGCAACGCGTCGCGATGCGGTAACAAGCGCCGAAGTGCGGTCGTTACATGCCGATAGCGGGCACGGACCAGGGCCGCCTGGCCCAGGCGCTTACCAGCGGAGTGTGTGTGGCCTCGTCGCGACCCAACGGGAAAATGGTTTTGTCGTAACCTTTGTCTAATGCTGGAAAAGTATTTCAAAGGTGCCGAACATCGGGCCAGCCTGGCCGTTGGATGTATTGAGTCGGAAATGCATTCATCTGTTACCCGACTGTGATGAACCACGGGCCGCACGGGCGTATAGGGCGGGAAGACTGAATTGAAGAGCAAGGATATTCACGCGACGACGCCGGCCACCGATCATGGGCATACGGGGCCGCCCGCTTGCGTGCAGGTTCGCGGCGCGCGCCAGAATAACCTCAAAAATATTGACGTCGATGTACCGCGCGACGCCTTCGTGGTGTTCACCGGCATATCGGGCTCGGGCAAGTCATCGCTCGCGTTCGGCACCCTTTATGCCGAAGCCCAGCGGCGTTATCTGGAATCGGTTGCGCCCTATGCCCGTCGCCTGATCGACCAGGCCGGCGTGCCGGAGGTCGACGCGATCGACGGTTTGCCGCCTGCGGTCGCGTTGCAGCAGCAGCGCGGCTCGGCCAACGCGCGATCCTCGGTCGGCAGCGTGACGACGCTCTCCAGCCTGGTGCGGATGCTCTATTCGCGCGTCGGCGAATATCCGCGCCATCAACCCATGCTCTATGCGGAGGATTTCTCCCCCAACACGGTAGCGGGGGCCTGCGCGACCTGCCACGGCATCGGCCGCGTATATGACGCGACCGAAGAGACGATGGTTCCTGACGACAGCCTCACCATTCGCGATCGAGCGATCGCCGCCTGGCCGGCCGCCTGGCATGGCCAGAACCTGCGCGATATCCTCGTTTCGCTCGGCTATGACGTCGATACGCCGTGGCGCGACCTGCGGAAAAAGGATCGCGACTGGATCCTCTTCACTGAAGAGGCGCCGACGGTGCCGGTCTATGCGGGCCTGACGCCCGAACAGACCCGGACGGCGCTCAAGCACCGCATGGAGCCGAGCTACCAGGGCACCTTCACCGGCGCGCGCCGCTATGTGCTGGAAACCTTCGCCAACACTAAAAGCGCGCTGATGAAGAAGCGCGTCTCGCAATATATCATCGGCCGCGATTGCCCGACCTGCGACGGCAAGCGCCTGAAGCGCGAAGCCCTGTCGGTTAAATTCGCCGGCCTCGACATTGCCGAGTTCGGCGACCTGACGGTGCTAAAGCTGAAGGACTTGCTGATGCCCGTCGCGCATGGCGCGTATGGGGCGGTCTCTGCCCCCTCAAAGGGCCATGTTCTGGAAAAAGCGGCCCGCGATGCAGCGGTCGAGCAACGGGTTGCGGCGGGCGGCTCTGCGCACAAGAGCGCGCCCGACGTACGCCGCACGCCCAATCTCTCCGACGAGAAGCGGATCGCCGCCCAACGCCTTGCCTGCGAATTGATCGAGCGGCTAGAGCCGCTGATCGATCTTGGCCTTGGCTACATTTCGCTCGACCGCAGCACGCCGACGCTCTCCTCCGGAGAGCTACAGCGCTTGCGGCTTGCCACGCAATTGTCGTCACAGCTTTTCGGCGTGGTCTATGTGCTTGACGAGCCTTCGGCAGGGTTGCACCCGGCAGATGGCGAAGCCTTGCTCACCATCCTCGAGCGTCTCAAGGCGGCGGGCAACTCCCTGTTCGTCGTCGAACATGATCTCGACGTGATCCGCCGCGCGGAATGGCTCGTCGATGTCGGCCCAGGAGCCGGGGAAAAGGGCGGTGAAGTCCTCTACAGCGGGCCGATAGAGGGGCTTGCCGACGTCGAGACTTCGATCACCCGCCGCTACCTGTTCGCAGAGCCGCTCCGCAGTGAGCGCACACCGCGCGATCCCAAGGCGTGGCTACGCCTGGAAGGGATCAGGCGGAACAATCTCCATGGTCTCGACGTCGAGTTTCCCATCGGCTGCTTCACCGCTGTCACCGGCGTTTCGGGATCGGGCAAATCCAGTCTTGTCAGTCAGGCGCTGCCCGAGCTCGTCACGGAACACCTCGGCGGCGCCCCCGTGGCCGAGGAGGAGGATATCGATCCGCTGCTCGATGTTGCGCAGAACGACACTGAAGGACGCATTGTCGCAGGCATGGAGCATGTTCGCAGGCTGGTGCGGGTCGATCAGAAACCGATCGGCCGCACGCCGCGCTCGAACCTATCTACCTACAGCGGCATGTTCGACCATGTGCGACGGATCTTCGCTGATACGCCGCTCGCCCGCCGGCGACACTACAGCCCGGGAAGGTTCTCGTTCAACGTCGCGCAAGGCCGCTGCCCTGTGTGCGAGGGCGAGGGATACGTCATGGTGGAGCTGCTGTTCCTGCCGAGCGTTTTTGCCCCGTGCTCGACCTGTCATGGCTCTCGCTACAACCCGCAAACGCTCGAAGTCGAATGGAAAGGGCGCAATATCGCCCAGGTGCTCGAACTGACGGTCGACGATGCGTGCGATTTCTTCGTTGGCGAGGCATCTGTGATGCGCTCCCTCGCCGTGTTGCGGGAGATCGGTCTTGGCTATCTGAGGCTCGGTCAGCCGGCGACCGAGCTGTCTGGCGGGGAGGCGCAGCGCATCAAGCTGGCGACTGAACTGCAACGCGCTCAACGCGGCAACACGATCTACATCCTCGACGAGCCAACTTCGGGGCTTCACCCCTCCGATGGCGACCGGCTGATGCAACACCTGCAGGGACTCGTAGACGCCGGCAATACCGTCGTAGTCGTCGAACATGACATGCGCGCCATCACACAGGCGGACTGGATTATCGACCTGGGACCGGGGGCCGGGGAAGACGGGGGCCGTATCGTTGCCAGCGGCGTCCCTGGCGTCGTTGCGGAAGCGGAAGGCAGTCTCACCGCCCGCTATCTCAAGGCGGCGCTGTAGGTCGTAAATCTGGCCGAACGCACGTTCCATCAGGTGCATCTCAACCACACGTTGGAATGGGTCGAATCTGGAAGCGGGAGCCGGCGGTGTGTCACCGCGGTTGACGCGGCTTAGGGTTTGAGTGCCCGTCAGGTGCGCCGTGTTCGTGTGATACGCGGCGTGGCGTACGGCCAATCGCTGGCCATCCGCCACGCTTGCTTTGTGCGGACCTTCTCCAGGGAGAGGGCCCTCACATGGCGACGCTGCCGCGCAGCTTGTCGGCACCGACAAGCGCGATCTTGCGGTCGAGGACGGATTCGAATTGGGCGATGTCGATCGCTTCGAGGCCGAGGACCGCTCGCATGCGGAGAGCGTCGAACTTGTCGGCACAATCGAGATAGAGTTCGAGCTTCACCTGCAGCGGATCTTCTCCGATCTCCATCGCGACGATGTCCTCGACGGCGAGACCCGTAAGGACCGCACGGTTGCGCAAGCGCGAAAGTTCGTCTTCACGGATCTTGGCGAGCCTGGATGCGACCCGCTCCTGCCGCAGAGGCGCGAATGTGCTGAAACGGCAGTTCGTGGGACGGTGTGTGAAGTCGAAATCGTCCGACACCGAGTAATCCGGAGCGAACACTACGACGGCCACGTCCGGATCGTTTGGTGTCACGTCGAAGAGCTTGCCGTCATCGCGCTCGTGCATCGCGTAGAACTCCGCCGAGACGAATAATGGCGTCGTGCGTATCACCCATCCGAAGACCGGTCGGCCGCCGTCCTCGACCATTGCCTTTGCGACATTGACCATGCACTGACCAGCCTCGGCGTCTTCGACCGGGACCACCTGCACCATCTTCACGTCCGGGCAGCCGAGTTCGTTGGTGCACACCTTCTGCACGTCGTACGGCACGTGTGGCCATATGAGCGGACTGATCTCGACGGTTGCCTTCGATTTGCTGCGCGAAGACGTCCGCTTCGGAGCGGGCTGCCCGCAAGATGCAGGGGCGACCATGGGAGCGCGGAGAACGGTCGTGATCGGCTGCTGCGAGTGGAAATTGATGACGTTGGACATGGATGGTTCTTCCTTGCGAACGGTGTGTTCAAAGAGCGGAGGTCACCATGGTGTCGAAGATGCCCCCCGCGCGGCGGCTTTCGACGATGGCATCAAGCCGGCGCAACAAACGTGCCTTCTCCAGGTTGAGTGAATCGTAAGCGTCCATGTCGTTGCACACCTGACCTTGAGGAGTCGGCGTCAGAAGACTCTCGACACGGTCGGAGCACGCGAGAAAGCGATCGATGGCGACCTCCAATTCATCGTCCGGAAGTCTCGATGCCACCCACTCCTCCAGCGACATGCCCATTGCTCGCGCGCGTTTGAGCTTGGACTTCTTCTCCTTGAGCGAGAAGCAGGCGATGGCGTCGCGCGCCCGGTCCGCCCTGCTCCGCCCGACATAGGTACGGATGCGACGGTTGGCAGGACGCTTCATGAAATCGAAGCTCTCATCGACTGTCGGATCTCGCGAAAAACAGATACCGCGTTCTCCGTCCGGCTTGGGCGTCACGTCGACGAGATCACCGGCAGGCGTCCGCCAGACAGAGTGATACTCGGCCGTCATGAAGTAGCAGCCTGCCCAAATGATCCGGCCGAACACTGGCGTGCCGCCGTTCGTCTTCACCACCTCAGCAACGTTGCGATAGCACCAGCCGGTCGTCGCGCCCGGAGCCGGCCGGACCGGAACGCGTTCCGGATCGCATCCGCCGTCAACGAGCGCGAGTGCTCGGACGGCCGGCGTCACCACGGGCGGAGTGGTCTCGAAGGCCGCGGACAGGCGGTGGTCTCCGCGGCTGATCAGGTCCGTGAAGGTGGACATGGCTTCCTCAGGATTGAGTGCGGCAACGCGTTAGTGGCGGGTGTACGGCCTCTCGTTGCGCAGTTTGGCGATGCCGCGGCCGACATCGTCCCAGTCGACGGCGGATTCGAAAGCGTCCCGCACGAGGTCGTCATCGAGCTCTTCGACGATCGTCTGGCCGATGTATGCATCGACTGCTGCGGTGATCAGGATGCAGATTTCATTGCCGTCCCATTCGACGACGGGCTTGCGGAGCCACACGTCGAGGTCATCGCTGTAGTTATCCGCGAGCGAGGCTTCCGGTGCGCATGCCTCGGCGACCGCGGCGCGCAGGCGCTGGTGGTTCTGCCTCTCGCTGATGGTGAACAGCTTGCGGACGCTGTCGACAGTGATGCGGACTTCGATCCGGTCGGTCTCGAAGTTATTCTTCGTTCCAGACTTGTGGAATTTCCGGAACTCGAAGCGGAGAGGGAAGCCGGCTTCGGTCGAGGCGTGCTGCTGGAATGCGCCGCAGAAGCCTTGCGCCATCTCCTTGCGATAGCGGTTGAAGCTCGTGCAGCGCGCCAACACCCTCACGAAGTCTTCCGCATTCAGCCAGGAGCGCCGGTCTTCCATGTCCGCACGGTCGCGCGCTTCGCGGGCCATCGCGACGGCAAGTTGATCCTTCCAGTTCAAGCGGTCCACGCCGCCGAAGTGCGGAAGGAATGCGCGGAGGGTTGTCGACTGTCGTGGGACGGAAAAGCGGGGTGACGGGATTTGGATGCTCGCGCTGGTGACAGCAACGACAGCATCGAACGATGGCGCAGCTGCACTGGCCGACATCGGCGGGAAACTCAGGAACTGGCTCCGGAGGTCGTGCTTGCGAATCTCGTGCGAAAGGTTGGACATGGCGGCCTCTTGGTAGTTACGTTGCTTACAACGTTGGCGACTGATGTGGTTAGTGACTGCAACTTAGATTAAGGAACCCTCCCCGTCTTGGGGCGAGATAGGTGCGATCTGAATCATGGAAAACCAGCGACTAACGTCATCCAGACAATTTGATCAGTTGGCCGGATCGCTTCGGCGGGATGACGCGCGTCCAAAACGCTGGTTTGAGATAGCCGCTGCGTTCGATCTGCTGATGTCCACCGCACAGCGTCATGGGCTTCAGGCTGATGCCCAGATCAGAACTATCGCAGAGGATGCAAGCGGCCTGTCATGGGGGCTGCTGGTCCGCTATCTCTCGGTACATAAGCGGCTGGGCGATATATCGATCAAGGAGGCGACGACAGTCGAGAATTTGGTTTCGAACAGCTTCGCCCCGGTAGAGATCGCGGTGCGACTGTACGACCGCAACCGCGAGGATGGCCTGAAGGCTCTTGTCGACCTGCATCATGGTCACCAGACCTTGGCATCCGTTCGACAGTCGCTCGAATCCGCAAAGGCGGGCGCAGCGGACGGAGCGGTGGTCGCAAAGAGTCTGCTTCTTCGCAAGCGGGCGACGGAAATTCAGTTGTTGGAGGAAGCGCTTCACGACGAACGAGAGCGCTACAGGCTGTTCGGGGAGAGAGCCAAGGTCGTACGCCGCCCACCTCTCGTGTTCTTCCGTTCGCTCGGTGTGGAAGCGCGGATCGAGGGTCGTCTGGTGGGAGGAGCTGATCTGTTCGCGATGGATGCCGCTGTAAAGGCAGATCAATTCGAGGCCGTGCTGCCAGCAACGCTGCTGTTGGCGCGATACTTTCCCACCTTCTATTTGATTTTCTCCCGTGATTCAGACCCGAAGGTTATCGGGCGCGCGACTAAGGCGTTAGAGATCTTCTCTCAGCCGCAGATAGGCCTCGCCAGGCTGACAAGCGACGGGTTCGAAATAGAAAAGGTGCCACAAGCGAACGACCTTCCTGCCGATCATTGCTATGACAGTCTTCGGGATCGGTTGTTGGCCGCTCGGCAGCATCTAACAAATGCCCCAGGGAAGGGTCCAAAGCGAAGAGGTGCCAAAAGCTAGATCGAGTGCGCGGTCAATGAAACGTTGGGTCAAAGCTAAGAAAGGATCTCCTCAACCCATCCCGCATCGATCATGACCTGAAGCTTTCTCGTCAGCGTGGATGGGTCCATGTGGTTTGCACGCGAAATTTCAGACTGCGTATGGATTCGATAGCTGCAATCGCTCGTCGTCTGATGAGGACTGAAAGACTTCATCAGAGCGCCAATGTGTAAGTCTTTCCCCGGTTTCGATTTAGGGTAGAGAGAGGTCCACCCAAAATGGGCATCCGGAATTACACGCTCTAAGGCGTTGCTCTCATTGTGTTTTCTATTTCACTACGATGGAGCTGTTCCTGCTCGCTGAGGGGCGTGTAAAAGGGCTTTGAAGCGCTTTTACACGTCGTTGGTCTTTGGCCTTTAATCCAAGCCAGAGATACGCGGGCCGCGGCCGAAGGCAAACTTTGCCTCTAGGGCGGCGTAGTCCGTGCTCCGGTCGGGTGTCGGTCCATCAACCGCTTGGCGTACAGGCACCACCAGACCTTCAGCGTCCAAATAGAGAGTTCCGAACGACTTCGCGTCGAAGAATTCCAACGTCTCGCCGGCACTCGATGCGAACTCGGGGCCATTGTCACCATGAAACAAAATAAAGAAGCGTTTGAAGAAGGTCGATAGCAAAACGGCGGGCGCCAATTTCGCTTCGAGCATCTGTCCCTCCGCTTCGAAATAGTCGATGCCACAGATCGGACGCCCGCTCTTATCTAGAACAAGCCACCCGATTTTCGAGAACGGTGCCAACGCGGGACGGCGCACGAGAGAAGTTCCGCGCGGAAAGTCTTTCTGAACATAGCGCTCGAGACCTCGTTCGCAGGCGTCGATCTGCTTTCCGCGCGTGATCTTATCGACGGCTCGTCGCCGCTCAATATCGGACAACTGCAGCCGGAGCTTCGTCAACGTCGTTCGACGCTCCTTCAACATCTGCAGAGCGATCAGCCCAGCATCCGGATCCCTGTCGTAAATTCTCACCGCGATCTCAGTCGCACTGAAAACGGGTGTCATAAGGCGGTCGAGCGGCAAGTTGTGACGCTCCGAAATCTCTCTGAGCCGGCCGAGCACTGAGAGATATCGGCTCAGCATATTCGGGGAAAGAAGCGAGGTCGCCGCCGCCTCCTTCCTCCTGTCTTCCAAAGTCATGTCTCGAAACGCATCCAGGACTGTCGCGGCCACCACGAACCACGGTTCGTCCATCTTGGACACCCTGTGCAGCTGCTGTCGGAAATCTTCACCGCCCATTAACCATGCTCCCAAAAGCGAACCGCGAACACGGGTTGCACGCTTGCTAATTATATGCACCGAGAGTAATTTTTACACACGTTGATGATATCTCGCAATTTGCAAATCGCAAGCCTCTCGGTGGAGTTGTGAGATCCAGGTAGAGAGTGTGTGACGATGAGTATCGTTCTCAACGATCTCCAAACCGTCGAAGCGGAAGGGATTGAACTGGTTCCTGCTGCCGAAGCAGGGGGGCTCTCGACTGCTGCCGGCTCGATCTCACTGGGAGAGCTTTGCGAGTTTGCGCTGATCCGATACCAGCACCAACTCGATGCCGTCGGAAAGCCAGACCATCAGACGGGCAACGCTACAATTCACGAAGAAGGTCGTGAAGCGAAGGATCGCAATAAGATCGCCCAATATAAGAGCGCTGCGTTCACTTCTGTCGCTAAGCGGTATGGCGGTTGGGATGTCTGTGCCAAGACCGCCATCAATGCTGCTCTAATTCTGGCGAATGCGCTTCCGAACAATCGCAAGCCTCGCGCAGAGCTCAACCGCGCACTCCAGCACCTCGCTCAATTCGACCGTAACGGGAACAGGACCGTCAAGCGGTTGACGCACCATACCAGCAAATTGAAGGAGCTCGGGCCTTTCGCGCAACTGCTCTCCACGGCGATGGAGCGGCATGGTGTGTCGATCAAGGAGCTCGCTGACAAATTTGGCATCAAGTACGCCAGACTGCGAAAGTGGGTTCGTAGCGAAAACCTTCCCAGCGCTGACTACGAAATGCTCATAAAGCGATTGAGCGTCTTTTTGGGTCTTGGGCGGGACGAACTGTGGAAGTTAAATCCGACCGTAGCCCGCATCAGCTGGCCGATAAATTTTCCGCCCTGTCGTAAGGCGCGCGATCGCGTGACCAGGAAATGCCCCGGTATCGCGAGCATGGCCCACGACGATCAGGAAAGGATGATTTGGACGATCCACAATGAGCCCCGCACGAAGGTGGAACGCATGAGCAAGCGGGCCTCGGCCCGGACCGCGTGATCTACCTGGAGGCCGGCGACGAGAAGTCCCTGCTCGCGAGCTTCGAGGAAGGCGCGCGCCATGGATGCCTCGGGGCGGTCGTGGCGGAGGTGTCCAGATTTTCGATGACCGCATCCCGGCGTCTCCATCTCGCTGCCGAGGCTTCCGGAACCATGGCGATCGCCATCAGGCGATGGCGCCGGCAGACCGAAGCCGCCGATTTCGGACAACCGACGGCATCGACGACGCGCTGGCGCGTCTCGGCGCTGCCATCCGTCCCGCTGCCGGTTCCTGGCGTCGGCCGTGCGCGGTGGCTGCTCGAACTGATCCGATGCCGCGCCGGCGAAAGCGCGGATTTCGTAGTGGATGCTTGCGATGGCGAGGGTCGTCTCCGTCTATCTTCCGACCTGGCCGATCGATCGCGTCATGCGCGCGATGGGCGCCGGCGCGCCTGACGGTGGGAAACCGCTTGTCCTCGTCGGTCAGCACGGCCGCCAGCGTGTCGTGACCGCGGCCAACGTCGTCGCCATCGCACTCGGGCTGCGTCCGGGCATGCCGGCCACCAAGGCGCAGGCATTGGTGCCGGACCTCGTCGTGATGGATGCCGATCCGGAGGCCGACGCCAAGGCGCTCGACCGGCTCGCGGTCTGGGCGCTGCGTTATTCGCCGGTGGTCGCGGTCGATGATCCGGACGGGATCATTCTCGATACCTTCGGAGCCGACCATCTGCACGGCGGCGAAGAGGCCATGGCCTCTGACGTCGGCAGCCGGCTTCGTCGGTCAGGTATCAGAGCTAGGGTAGCGATCTCGGACACGTGGGGTGCGTCGCACGCTTTGGCGCGCTTCGCTGCCGACGAGACGACAATCGTCCCTCCTGGAGAAGCGGAGAAGGTCATCGGACAGCTCCCCATCGCTGCGCTCCGGCTTCCGGCCGACATCGTCGGGGATCTACGCCGTCTCGGGTTCGAGCGGATTTCCGATCTGCGCGCGGCGCCGCGCGCTCCGCTGGCGCTGCGCTTCGGACCGGTCGTTGGGCGCCTCATCGACCAGGCTTTCGGCGCCGCCGCCGAGCCGATCGATCCGCTGCGCCCCGCGGAGATGATCGAGGTCAGGCGCACCTTCGTCGAGCCGATCGGAGCCGCCGAGACGATCGCCCGATACGTCGGCAAACTCGCGGCGCACTTGTGCGAACGTCTCGAAGAGAAAGGCTTGGGCGTTCTCCGTTCCGATCTCGTCTGCCATCTCGTCGATAACCGCATCCAAGCCGTCAGGGTGGGTACCGCGAAGCCGCTGCGTCACGCCGGGCGTTTGACGCGGCTTCTGTGCGACAAGATCGAGACGATCGATCCCGGCTTCGGCATCGAGACCCTGCGGCTGGCGGCGACGCTCGCGCAGCCGATCGAAGCGACGCAGAAGGTGTCGTCGTTGATCGAAACGGCCTCCGCCGACGTCACCGATCTCGTGGATGTCCTCGCCAACAGGCTGGGCGAACGATCGCTCTATCGGTTGGCGCCGGCGCAAAGCGATGTTCCGGAACGGTCCTTCGTGCGGGTCGCCGCGACCGCGCCTGCGGGCCGAGCCGGCTGGCCGGTCGGGTGGCCGCGGCCATCGCGCCTGCTTCCCGCACCTGAAAAGATCGAGACCGTGGCCCTGCTTCCCGATCATCCGCCGGTGAGCTTCACCTGGCGCGGCGTGCGCCGGCGAGTGAAGCGTGCGGACGGTCCCGAGCGGATCTTCGGCGAATGGTGGAAGAGGGACGCCGAACTGGTCGCCGTGCGCGACTACTTCCGTGTCGAAGACGAGGCGGGCGAGCGCTTCTGGATCTTCCGCGCCGGCGATGGCGAAGATGCCGCGACGGGATCCCATCACTGGTTCCTGCACGGAATCTTCGCGTGAGCGCGCGCTATGTCGAACTGCAATGCACGTCGCATTTCTCTTTCCTGCGCGGTGCGAGTTCCGCCGAAGAGCTGTTCGCGCAAGCCGCTCTGCTCGGCCTGGATGCGTTGGCGGTCGCCGATCGGAATAGTCTAGCCGGCATCGTCCGCGCGCACGAAGCGGCTAAAGCGACGGGCGTAAGGCTGGTCGTCGGCTGCCGCCTCGATCTCGACGACGGGACGTCGTTGCTCGTCTATCCGACGGACCGGAACGCCTATTCTCGCCTTTGCCGTCTTCTTTCCGTCGGCAAGAAGCGCGGAGGGAAGGCGAAGTGCGTTCTGCAGTGGGCGGACGTGGCCGACTGGAACGAGGGACTTGTCGCCATCCTGATCCCGGAACAGGCGGATGATCTCTGCGTGATGCGGCTCCGGAAGGTGCGGGACGTCTTCGGAGATCGCGGCTACCTCGCGCTGACCCTGCGTAGAAGACCCAACGATCAACTGCGGCTGCACGAGCTGGCAGCGCTCGCGCTGCGCTTCCGGGTGCTCACGGTCGTGACCAACGACGTCCTGTTCCACGATCCGACGAGGCGAATCCTTCAGGACGTCGTCACCTGCATCCGTCACGGCGTCACGATCGACGAGGCCGGTTTCCGGCGCGAACGTCATGCCGATCGCTATCTGAAGCCGCCCGAAGAGATAGCACGCCTCTTTGCGCGTTATCCGGAGGCGGTGGCGCGCTCGGTCGAGATCGCCGGCCGCTGTCGGTTCAGTCTGGACGAGCTCGCCTACCAATATCCGGAGGAGCGTACGATGCCCGGGCTGACGCCGCAGCAGGCGTTGGAGAAGCTGACCTGGGAGGGGGCGACCGAGCGATATCCGGAAGGCCTGCCCGAGGAGGTGATCGGCAAGCTCGAACATGAATTGCGTCTGATCGAGCGCCTCGAATACGCGCCGTACTTCCTCACGGTGAATTCGATCGTCCGCTTCGCGCGAAGCCGGGACATTCTGTGCCAGGGACGCGGCTCCGCCGCCAATTCTGCCGTATGCTACGTCCTTGGCATCACTTCCATCGATCCTGGACGCAACGACCTTCTGTTCGAGCGCTTCGTGTCGGAGGAACGTCGCGAGCCCCCGGACATAGACGTCGATTTCGAGCATGAACGCCGCGAGATCGTCATGCAGTGGGTCTTCGAGACCTACGGGCGCGATCACGCGGCGCTGTGTTCGACCGTCATCCGATATCGGGCCAAGGGAGCGCTGCGCGATGTCGGCAAGGCTCTTGGTTTGACGGAAGACCTGATCAAGATGCTGTCGTCGCAGGTCTGGGGCTGGTCCGAGGAGGGCGTCGAGCCGAAGCATGCCGAAGAACTCAACCTCAATCTCGCGGATCGCCGCCTCCGCCTCGCGCTTGAACTTGCCCGCGAACTGATCGGAACTCCTCGGCATCTTTCACAGCATCCGGGCGGCTTCGTGCTGACCCACGACCGGCTCGACGAACTCGTTCCGATCGAGCCCGCCGCGATGGCCGATCGGCAGGTCATCGAATGGGACAAGGACGACATCGACGCGCTGAAGTTCATGAAGGTCGATTGCCTCGCGCTGGGCATGCTGACCTGCATGAAGCGGGCGTTCGAATTCCTCAAGATCGGGAAAGGAATCGAATTGGATCTCGCGACCATTCCTTCCGAGGATCCGCGAACCTACGCGATGATCCGGAAAGCCGACACGCTCGGCACGTTCCAGATCGAAAGCCGCGCGCAGATGTCGATGTTGCCGCGGATGAAGCCGCGGACCTTCTACGACCTCGTCATCGAGGTCGCCATCGTGCGGCCGGGGCCGATCCAGGGCGACATGGTCCATCCCTATCTCCGCCGTCGCGAGGGCAAGGAAGCCGTGGTCTATCCGAAGCCAGAACTGGAAAAGGTGCTCGGAAAGACGCTCGGCGTTCCGCTTTTCCAGGAGCAGGCGATGCGCGTCGCGATCGAGTGCGCGGGGTTCACTCCGGGAGAAGCCGATCAGCTCCGCCGCGCCATGGCGACGTTCAAATTCACCGGCGGCGTCTCCAAGTTCAAGGACAAGCTGATCGACGGCATGGTAGACCGGGGCTACGACAGGGAATTCGCGGAGCGCACCTTCGGTCAGCTCGAGGGTTTCGGCAGCTACGGTTTCCCGGAGAGCCACGCGGCGTCCTTCGCGCTGATCGCCTACGCTTCTTCCTGGATGAAATGCTGGCATCCGGACGTGTTCTGCGCGTCTCTCCTGAATGCGCAGCCGATGGGCTTCTATGCGCCGGCGCAGATCGTCCGCGACGCCCGCGAGCACGGGGTCGAGATCCGGCCTGTCTGCATCAACGCGTCACGGTGGGACTGCACTCTTGAGCCTGTCGATGAAGAAGGGTTTCTCGCGGTCCGCCTTGGGCTACGCATGGTTCGCGGATTAGCAAACAAGGATGCCGCCTTGATCGTCACCGCCCGGACGGACGAGCCGTTCACGTCGATTGACGATCTGTGGCGCCGGACAGGCGCTCCGGTCTCGTCCCTCGTCGGGATAGCGGAGGCTGACGGCATGCGCGAGAGCCTGGGGCTCGCCCGGCGGGACGCCCTGTGGGCCATCAAGGCGTTGCGCGACGAACCGCTGGAATTGTTCGCCGCAGCCGCGGAACGCGAGCGGCGCACGATAGCGGAGATCGGGGAGCCGGAGGTCGCGTTGCGTCCGATGACGGCCGGAAGCGAAGTCGTCGAGGACTATCGACATGTAGGCTTGACGCTGCGTGCTCACCCCGTCGCCTTCATGCGGGAGGAACTGACGGCCAAGCGCATCGTCACGTGCGCCGATGCAATGTCGGCTCGCGACGGCAGGTTCCTGACTGCTGCGGGCATCGTCCTGGTCAGGCAGAAGCCCGGTTCGGCGAAGGGCGTCATGTTCATCACCATCGAGGACGAGACGGGCGTCGCAAATCTGGTGATCTGGCCTTCGCTGTACGAACGTCAGCGCCGGATCATCCTCGGCGCATCGATGGTGGCCGTTCAGGGAAGCATCCAGCGCGAGGGCGACGTCGTCCATCTGGTGGCGCGGCAGTTGAAGGACCTGTCGGTGGATCTCGCCGGCGTCGGCGACCGTGACGAGAACTTCCCCCTACCGCATGGTCGCGGCGACGAATTCCATCATGGCGGCTCTCCCGATGCGCGGAGCCTTCCGCCGAAGGGACTTCGCACGCGCGACATCTACATACCCGATCTGCACATTGACAGTCTTCGGCTCAAGCCGCGCAATTTCCGATAAGCTTCCATGCGTGCGCTCCAAAACCATGCGGCGCATGTACTCAGATCCGTCTAGCCGGGTTTGCGAAGCGTCACCATCCAAGATCCTCACACCAATAGCGCAGACGCCAGACGCGGTGCGAGATCCAGCGCTTCAGTCGGTACCAGCGCGGTCACGTCTTGGACGGCGTGCCGAAAGCCTTCCGGACCGCTGTCAGCTCCTCATTTACCGCAACTTCGTATCGGCCAGTGAGCGCGTCTCGAGCCATCTGGTTCAGACAATCCGATGAGTGGGTGTCGTAGCCCAGCGGGTCTCTGGATCTGCGGAGTGTGACCATCAGCTCATCTTCTCCGTTCTCAACTTTGCCAGCAGCGTCACCACTGCGGTCAGCTCGTCTCTGGTCATCTCATCGACGCCGACTTCAATCATGCCTTCGGGCGTGTTGCGCCAGATCTTGAGGCTGGGATCTTCCAAGTCCTGCATCACGTCTAGCATGAGCGGTGTCATCTCGTAATCGCTCACGCTACGGTTTCCTTCTCGTCGATAACATGCCGTGCAGCGGGCATCTTTGTCTCCGAAGTTCGCGCTCTGGCGGAGGGCGGCCTAGATTCTGGCCTTGCGAGCGACCCACAGGTCTCCCATGAGTTTTTTCAGCTTCGTGACCCGCTCCTTGAGAGTCGGGAGGTAAAGCTCATCGACCTCCACGCATTCGGTCGCAATGCAGGCTTCTGCAGCATCGAACGCATCGGCCGCATCGATGTAGCGGTCGATCGCGGTTGCCAACGGATCAACCGGGAATTCGAACGCAGCATAGTCTTCTTCCGTGATGCCCGCCGTTGTTGCCGAAGCGCGCAGCCGCGATCGTTCGGCTTCGGACATCTCCGCCAATCCGTCGGCAACATACGTCGCTCTGCTGGGAAGCACGTGGTTTGCGAAACGGTAGTCGGACGGTCTGTCTTCCCAGGGAAAGTCTGTCGGGATGGATCCGTCAGGGGCGAAGGCAGAGAAATTGCCACAGCCAGGAGCCGGGGTGGGATCGATGAGGCTGCCGTCATCACGTTCCAGCACCACGTGGAATTTCACGGCTGTCACCAGCTCGCTGCAAAGGAACTTGCGGCCAAAAAGCGGGCGGCCTCCTTCCTCCGCAGCTCGGCGCATGACGTTGCTCCAGGGATCGTATGGTTGAGCGTCCTCGTCTGCGTCGATGTACACATATCGGGCCGGCGAACAGCGCAGTTCGTCGCTGCACAGTTCAATGATTTCGAGCGGCGCGAACGGGTGGACGATTGGCGGCTTCTCGGCAGTCGCCGACGTCGCGGCGCTGGTTTCGCCGGACGCAACGTCTGCCGCGGCGCGCTTGCGCGCATCTCCGGCAACGGCGGACGGCTGCTTGATCGGCAACGCGAGGCGTTCGATGGCGGAGCGTCGCGCGGGTTTCAACAGTTCGAGATAGATGACGTTGTCGGACATAACATGCGGCCTTCTTATGGGATCAAGTTAGGGGACGAAGAGGACGTTTCGCATTCCGGGGGGCGGCCTGATCGTGTGACGGCCTTTGGGCGGGCGGTAGTCGATCGCGGGCGGCGGCCCAGATATTGACCGTTCGAGGTGGATGACATTCTTGGACATACGGGTGCCTCTCTGCTGCGTGCGGTGTCTTTCGGGCCGAAGAGGACGGCTCGCCCCGCTGGGGGGCGGCCTGATTGTGTGGCAGCCTTTGGGCAGGCGGCGGTCGATGCGGATCGTTGCCGAAGCGGGCGTCATTGACCCGCTCCCGCGTTGATGGCACCGAGCCGCTTGTGTGCAGCCGCCGCGCCGTCGAGGCGTTTCAGCAGACGCAGTTTCTTCTCCATCAAGCGCTCGTAACGCTCCACGTCTGCGGTATGGAGGCCATCGGGCGTGGGCGTGAGCATGGCCTCGATCTGGTCGGAGCAATCGAGCAGGGCGTCGATGGTGGTCTCCAGAGAGTCACGCGCCGGCGTGCGATCGACGACGAAATCCTGCAGCGACATGCCAGCCCCCTGGGCTTTGACCCGCATCGACTTCATCTGCTTGTCGGACAGACAGGAAATGAAGTCCCCGGCCCGCTCCAGCTGCGAACGGCCTTTGTAGGTGCGCATCCGGACAGCGGCGGGACGCTTCAGGTAGTCGAAGCCGTTGCCGGCATCCGGATCGAGGCCAAACAGAACGAAATCTTCGCCATCGGACTTGGGGGTGATGTCGATCGCGCCGCGATCCGGCGTCATCAGTACGGCGTGATACTCGCGGGTCATAAAGTACGGGCCCACCCAGACCACCCAGCCGTACATCGGCAAGCCGGCCATCTCACGGTGTGCTTCGAGGACGTTACGGAAGCACCAGCCTTCCTGAGCGCCCAACCGCGGCTCGACCGGAACCCGCATCGGCTCGGAGCGGCCGGCCGGACAGGCAAATCGCGCAATCTCCGACGTGATCAAGGCGGGGCTGGTCTCGAAAGCGGCCGAATGCTTGCGGTAGTTCTGCATCGCTAACGTCTGCGTAAACGTAGTCATCGTCTAGAGCTCCATTTGCACTTGCGTAGTTGCCGTGCTGCTGCGGAGTCTACTACCGCATCGATTGGAAGAAGTCGAGCTAAGAGAGAAAATACGGCTTAGAGGCACTTGAGGAGATCGCTAGAAGTTTACGGAAATAAAGTGCAGCGTGAATAGACCGGTACTAAGTCTTAGACCCAACGATTGGTCGTTCAGACGGACCTGGCTTAGACAATAACCGGTGTTACCGGGCCAAGACGTATCATAACATCGATGCCGGGCCGACGCGCAAAAGTATGTTTATCTGCGATCTTGGCGAACAAGCGTATGTGGTCAAGTGTCTTCCGTTGACCGAGCCAGACTCAGTCAACACGCATCAAACGCGGTCAGATCAGAAGCAACTGCTATGTCGTCGACCGATGCAAGGCTGATGCGAAGAGCAGCCAGGTTTCGTTGATAAACATTCAATTGCGACGACAGCGTCGTCGAACTTCAGCGCTTGGAAGTACCAACCGAAGGGTACTTCAACAAAAACAACTCACGCTCTACCTCCCGAAGACGTGTCTTCAATCTGATGTTCTCATCCTCGATCAACCTGTTGCGAGGCGAGAACCGAACGACCTTAGCCGAAGATCGGTCGTTTGCTTCTGCCGCCATTGCAGTGGGAATGTGAGCCCTCTTAGGATCGCTGGCGCGCTTCTTAAGATCTTTGATGCGTGTCACCAAGGTTTCGTGATTCTTGAAAGTGGTGCGATGATGACCCGCGGCTTCAGCTACAAGACCTAACGTAACCTTCACACGAACTGGCAATTCAGCTCTGCCTTGCGCATCGATCTCAGCCTCAATCCGGTCGAGAACGGCGTTAACGTCATTGACGAACGCTTGCTTTGCCGCACGCCCAGTGATGCGACGCTGATTGTCATTCATTGGAAAATACCTTCTCCATAGTGCTCAGAATATCTTCAGGCGCTCCAAAAGTCTCAAGATCAGAGGCTTCCAGTCGGGTTGCGGCGGCTTTGCCAGCAAACATGTAGCCGTACGTTTGCTCGGAAGTGCCAGAATCCGACAGCGCGTGGCCAAGCTGTTGACGGATCAGCTCCACGTGCAGATGGGATATCATCGCAAGCTCCGCCCAAGTCTTTCTGAAGCGGCGCGCAGAAACATTTCCTTTTGCGAGATCCGCGAGCCTGTGGCGCTGAGCAAATGCACCCAGGTGCATACCTTCGGAGCTCCGCATCTGCTTTCCGATCGAGCCAAGCTTGGTCTGGCACCAGAGATGGGGAGCACCAGACTTCCAACGCTTGAAGAGCCGTTCTTGCACATTGATTGCCTCAACGGCATCGCGGGTAATAACCCAGCTGTGATGCTTATAGCCAATGTCACCGCCGCCCTTAAAGATCAGCCCGTTCAACAGATAGATAGGCTCATCGCCGTCAATGGTCGAGATTCCGTCCGAATTAACGGTATGTAGTTCTGCAGGACGAGCAGCGGAGGCAAGCGCGATGATGTGAAAGCAAGCCATCTGCAGCGACGCGACGAGCGCGAGCAGATCGTGAATTCGTCGAGGCGGAAAAACGTGAGAGGGAGCGGTTTCGAAGGGAAGGCGCCCAAATGCTGATTCATCGTTTCTTTGCCATGCGCCGGTTTTCGCCTCGCTTCCGGCAAATTCCGCATATGCTCGGGCAATCGCCCGCCCTACTACCTTCGGTACGCAATTCTTCTTTGCCTCTGAAATCTCATTGCACAACATATGCAGAGTTTCAAAGTGCTTAATGATACCCTCCGAGAGCTCGGTGACATAGAACCGTGATATCTCCATCACGGCATTCACGTAACGACGTTCGAGAGGAAGCGTACTCGGTGAGGCTTCATCTTTTCGCGGAAGCTTGCGCCGGCCCGTACGCAGCGCGTCTAACGTCGCGTTGAGCGTGGTCGGTGCGAGATCACGCAAACGAAGCGTGAGACCGCCACCGGTATAGCCATCGGCTAACAAGCCGCGGGCCTTGAAATCCGAAACTTCTTCGAGAATTTTTCGAAGAAGCGATCCATCGGAATTGTTTGCTGTCCAATCCAGCTTTAGCAGGTCACAAGCCTTCGCGAGGTCGTTGTTTGTCAATGACGACATACGAACTCCGTCCCCCACAACACTAACGCACGCCTGGATGAGGCGATTGTTGAGCATCACCCGGTTGCGAAGCGTCGCGATACTTCCGATGCTGTGGTTATACACAGCGAGCATCACGGGATACTGACGCGCCATCAAAGTAGTCTCGGATGCAGCTCCGATACCGTCGATGAGGTCGAATGGCAGGGTGGTACTGGCATTGGATCCGCGGCTCAGCCATTCGTTCGGAAAATGCCAAGCTGAATCGCCTGCCTTGCTGCCAAGCGGAGAGATGACCGATGTCAGAAAGTCTGGCTCGGCGGCAGCCTCTGGTTCTAGCTTGCTGGCCCACTCCGCAAACGGCTTCACCACAGCAACAGTCGCTTTTGATCGCATTCTCTTCATCACGAACTCGCCGAAGTCTTAGCAGAGAACAAGGTGGCGTTGAATTTGGCGATGGACCGATCTCGCCGGATAGCGACAGGAAGCTTCTCGGCGTAGTGTTGCGAAGTTGTCGTCGTTTGAGCGTGGCGCGCGTGCGCGCGTAGGAGCTCGATATCGAGCCCGTGACCGCGATCGATGCGGGCCATGTAATTCAAGCGTGCTTCATGGCAGTTGTAGTCGCCGATGGCGTCGAGATCAGCCTCGTTGTCGACGAACATAGCGCGAAAGCATGCCGCAGAAACGTCATTCGGCCCTAGACGACTGATGCCGACTGTGGCCGTAGTCATACACAGCCACAACCGATCCTCCATGTTCTTCAGCTCGTCACGCCGCCGTATGAGGTCAAAGCGAACCGCCGGGTCGGATTCGAGCAAAACCGCGCGATCCAGCCCCGCGACTTGATCGACTAGGGAATGTCTGAGCGGAGACGTCCATTCTTGGACCGATTGTAAGATGTCGAGTAGCAATCCCTTGTCCGTTCTGACTGGTGCTGTTTCAGGGCGCTTCGCCCGTCCCTTCCAGCTCTCGATCTTCGACTTACCATTCACCGCCGTTGCAACAGCATTCGTGATCATCGAAGACTTCATATTCAGGATCGTTGCTTGGTTCCAGCCGGTGCATTCAAGCATAAGAACGAACGGTCCCATCAGGTCCGTCGCTGTCGGAAGAACATAACGGAATGCAGCAGCCAGTCCCGTTTTCATTGAGGACGCGCCTGGCGTGGCCGGTCGACCTGGTGCGGGCACGGTTAACCATTGGTCGGCGCGAAGACCAAACCGCTCGTGGAATTGAGCTGCAGTGATTGGGCGAAGACCGAGCTGCTTGTTTAGTAGTCGTAGGGTATGTGAGCGAGTGCAGTCTTTTGCGTTCACATTCTCGTCTCGTTCAACAAGCTCGATGAGGCTCTCTCCTGAGCTCCGGGATTCCGCCCTTCCCAATGCGATACGCTCATCGACGCGCTTAAAGTCTGTCAGCGCCGTAAAAGCCGCAACATAGTTCGTCGATCCCAAGCGCTCTGCCTTGGTGGACTTGACGGCCTCTGTGATGAAGCGAGTTCGCTGCACTCGGATCGCCGGGTTCATAACCCGGCAAACAGCGCATATGCATCGATAAATCCGCGGAATACCGCCTGGAATCGATTCGCCGTAATAGCTCTGAAGGCTGTCGGCATACCTCGACAGAAGCTTATTATCGATTGTGATGTCCTGACTTAGCGCTTCTCGATCAAAAAAACGCATAAACTCATTCGCGGCGCTTTTATGTTCTCTGGCATCGGACTCGCTCAAGCGGCGTTCCTGCAGCCTCTTCTTGATGGCCAAGCCAAGACGAAGTCCAAAGGTGCTGGATCCCTCGAATCCAATCACGTTGGCTCTGCCTTTATGTCCGTCGCGGAGCGTCGTAAGATTGACGGTATAGTTCACAGCACCGTGCGAACTGCTATCGATGCGCGGCTTGACGTTGAAGACGAGCTCATCGTTCAAGGAGTTCATGCTGCCATCGCTTCCCAGAGCTTGTCTGAAAGCTCTTCCTTATCTGCCTGTGCCAGTTCATCGAAATAGGAATGGAGGTAGATCATTGTTGTGTCGGCGCTGGCGTGCCCCAGTTCACGTTGAATCTTCCCGATAACAAGCTCCAGATCTCTGCGAAGCCCATAGTCTGAGATGTCAGACTTCTTTTTGAGCAGTTTCTCATGTGCTTGACGCAGTCTGCTTGCGGCGTACCAGTGGCGAAGCAAATGAGGGTGAATGCCGTCCAGTCCCGCCAGACGACCGAATCGTTTGAATGCAGCCCAGGTCGACCGAGAAGCAAGTCGCCGTCCTTGCTGGTTGAGCAGGAGCGCCTTTTCGGCATCCTTGTAGATTTTGCTTGCCGTTCCGAAGTTGCGTGCGCACTTTTCAAGCAAGGCCGGGCGGCTTTGCTCGACATAGCTCGCGATATGACGCACGAGACGACGATCAAACGTCACGTCGCGCAATACATTTCCCTTGCCGAGAATCTCGACGGCAACCACCTTCCAATCAAGATCCACCAGACGGTCGATCGGAATGTCGCCGACATCCAGAGAACAAAGCTCGGAAATACGCAAACCGGTGAGTGAAATTGTCGACGCGCTTAGGCAATATGTGCGATCACTCGCCGCAGCTCTGAGCAGCTTGTTCATATTTGTCGATGAGGGAAGTTCGCGAACGCGAAACGCTCGCTGCGGCTTCAGTAGCGAATAGCGATATTCCCCGTCACCTTTTGCAGTACGAGTGAAGTTCGGCGAGGTACGAAGTCCGTTTAGGTGGGCCCATTCGGCCATGGATATCGCCATCGTCAGACGAGTTTCGATCATCGATCGGCTGAGCGGTTTCCCATCCGTTGACCACTCACCACTACTCATCATTCGTTCATATTCGATGAGAGTATCTTCGTCGTAATTCAGGATGCTGTTGCAGAGTTGGTAACCAAATGACGCCCCCCAGGCGATGATATCTGCGCAAGCATATGCGTACTGAAACACGGAGCTGGTCGCAGGTTGTTCTGCGCAATGCTCAGAATCGGACAGTAGTGTCGCGAGAGAAGTCTGAAGCAACGGCAGCGAGAAGGCGCCGAGGAAGACGTCTTCTAAGCAGGCGTTGGCGAGATCGTATTCATCGCCCGATCTAGCGATGAACGGGCAACCGTGAAGGTTCTTCGGGATCGAGTCACCCGAAAGAGGAAGGATCAAGGCTGTGAGTTCGCGGCTCTTCATGCGAAGTCTATTACCGCACTCGGTGCTGAGAAGTCGTTAATTCAGGAGCGCTAAACTCCGCAAAGAGGAGAGATGGTTAATGATCGATAAAGACAATCGCTTTGACCGCGATGAGCGGGCTCTGCAAGACGTCAAGAGACTCGTCAAAACGGTAGAGCGAGCGCCGTGGTATGATTGTGCGCGAGATCTGCAGATCACTTCGCGTACGATTGCCGAGCGCTACGGCGTCACCTACGTCGGCGCAGTCATCCCCGAGGCTGCAGCGATTACAGGCGCGGGCGTCAATACCCTGCGCCGCTATTTAGCTCTCTTGGAGTTTGTGGATAGGAAGATCTTAAGCGATAGCACTAAGCCTGCGGAAGACGAACTTGCATTCGTTCGCTCGAACTTTAGCGGTCTGGAAAAGATCTCCCGCGTCGAAAAAATGAATCCTTCAGAGGCTGAAAAGCTCTTGAATTTGCTCCGAAGCGGAAAGGTGACTACCCGGGACTTAGAAGACGCGCTCGAAGATGAGCGATCGAAAAATCCTGCATCGATCACTTCGAGGCGAGGGCAGGCTATTTCGTCCCGTATGAAGGAGCTGAACACCATCGAAAAGGATCTTGGAACCTACCTTCGATCCCTGCAGCCCGGCGGTAAATTCGGTAAAATTTCCGGACCATCGTTCCTCAGAGCTCACTGGGTCTATGTAGGGGCCGGCGAGGGAGCGGCGGGATATTTTGCATCGGCCGCCACGAGCATTATTGGCTTCGAGCAAGCGTTCATTGATGCATCGTTTTCAAGCAGATTTTTTGATAAATTCTATCTTGTGATGCCGTTCTCGACGGCTGAAATGGTCAGCAGATTAAATGAACTGAACCGCGTGAGCAGAAGTGGAGTAGGCTTGCTTCAATACCAGGCCCACACTTTCGATTTAAAATCCGCGCCAGCGCGGCCAGACCTTAAAGGGTTGCCGCTAAATCTTGATAGTCGCGAGCTCGGTGAAGGCCAGGAGCAGAAGCCGTCATCAAAATCGCGTTCATCAAAATGAGATCATAAAAATCCACTTTTATGATCTCAAATGATGAAGGCGAAATTTGATGAAGGCGACGGGAGCCAAAGCCCACTATCACAAAGCGTCGTTGGGCGCCCGCGCCGCTGTGGCAAGGCTTGCAAAGCCACGCGCGTGAGGCGCTGGCGGAGAACATGGCGGCGCAATTGCAAGCGCGCCGGATAGCACCGGGCTTTCTCTTTTCATTTCGGACGACAACGACGATTGGGGAGTTGATGTGAACATTACTGGCAGTACGTACACATTAACTCCCCAATACCCCATTAATAAATTCAATGAGTTAGCACTGCAGATTGCAAACATCTCCTTCCAATCGATCGGCTTGGAAGGCCGTTAAATGTGCTGGAAACCCTTAGCCTTGAGATCGTCTCTGTTGCCCGTTCGGCCACCATGGCGAGCCGCTATCGACTAACACCGCATTGGTAACCCATAGTGGCAGACCGTGGTTTCGAGCCTGTCCGGCACCATCTCACCACGCTGATCGACGCAAGCCTACAGGCACGGATCATAGGTGAGTGATCGTCCGGAATGGTCAGCCGAAGGCAGCGAACATCGTTGCCGACCCGGACACAGCCTTTGAAGTCCATCTGCCAGAGCAGATTCGGCGCCGCCATCTCGAAGCGATCGCTGGCGGGTGCGTCGCCCACGGCAGGCGTGAAGCGCCCGGACTGCTACAGAACAGTATGGATCGTCGACGGCACCGGCGGCTGTTCACCGGTACGGATGAGACGGGTCGCTATTTTGCGGGCGCTCCAGGCGGGATGGGCGTCGCAGGACGTGATGATGCGCTGATCCAAGTCCGCCTAGGTTCGCCGCTGGCTCATGCGGGGAGCGCGACAGCTCGGCTAATTGTCCGCCACTCTGATCACGCGCGATCCATTTATAGGCCGTCGAGGGAGGATGCCCAAACGGCGCAAAGCTCTCGCGGATTGGCACCATTCGGCATCGCGAGTCTAATTAAGTCTCACCTTTGCTCCATCACCAACGCCTCGCGCCAAAGCACGGAAGTGGCCTCCGAAAATGTCAAATCAATGCGCCGGCGCCGGTCGCGAGGTATAGACAACAATGTTGACATCACAACATCTCGGTCTACTGTCGATGCCAAAGAAGGTCGGGTTGCGCCGGCTGTCCCGCCTCAACAAGGCGATTGGATCGGCACAAACGGTCCGTCAGTCAAAGGGCGGTAGGGATGGAACAGGCCACAACAGTCACAGGCGCGGAATCCGAGCGCGCCGGCCAAGGACCGACCGTCGGGCGCCTCTTCAACAGTCAGGCTGCGGCGAGGGGATCCGAAATCGCCATCAGGCAAGGCAGTACGGCGCTGACCTTTGCCGAACTCCTTCAGCGGGTGAACCGTGCCGCTAATGCGATGGCCAGCCGGGGCGTCCGGCATGGCGATCGCGTGGCCATCCTGTCAGAGAACAGGTTCGAATATATCGAGGTTATTCTGGCTGCGGCAAAGCTCGGCGTGATCGTTGCCAATCAGAACTGGAGGCAGTCCGATGCCGAACTCCGGCATTGCGTCGAACTGAGCGGGCCGGTGTTGATCTTCGCGTCCGAGCGCTATGCCGATGTTGCCGCGCGTGTCGTCGCCGGTCGGTCGGTCGTCGCCTTCGGGGCGGACTATGAGGCATTTTGCGCCGCCGCCGGCACAAGCGAGCCGGCCGATGTATCGATGCCCGAGGACGGCCTGCTGATCCTGTATACGAGCGGCACCACGGGTTTGCCGAAAGGCGCCTTGCTCAGCCATCGCGCTGTGATCGCGCGGACGATGACATCGCGGCTCGACGGCGGGCTATTCCCGGAGGGCGCGACCATCATCTGGACGCCGCTATTCCATATGGCGGCCTCGGATCCGGCAATCGGAATGCTGATCAGCGGCGGCCGGATCAATATCGTCGATGGTTTCGATCTCGACCGGATCGTCGAGATCATCATGACCGAGGAGATCGGCAATCTGATGCTGATGCCGGCCACCATCGATAAGTTCATGCAGGCAGTCCGAGCCGACGGGCGAGTGCCGAAAGCGATCAAGGTCGTGGGCTGCATGGCGGATCTCGTGCCGCATCAGCAGCTTATTGAGGTCACGACGCTGCTGCAGGCGCGTTATCGCAATACGTTCGGCGCGACCGAGACCGGGCCGGTGCCGTGCCGGGGATTGATCCCGATCGGCCGCGTGCCCGATCGGATGTCGAAACAGCAGAGTTCGTTTTGCGATGTGCGGCTGGTCGATCCCGATGACAACGAGGTACCGGACGGCACGCCCGGGGAAATGACGCTGCGCTCGGCGACGCTCTTCAGCGGCTATTGGAATAATCCCGAGGCGACGGCGCGGGATTTCCGCGGTGGCTGGTTCCATATGGGCGATATGTTCGTCCGCAACCCGGATCGCACATTAGATTTCGTCGATCGCGTGAAATACCTGATCAAGTCGGGCGGCGAAAACATCTATCCCGCAGAGATCGAGCGCTGCCTGCTGGCGTCGCCGCGCATGGCGGATGCCGTGGTGGTGCGGAAGCCCGATTCGCGTTGGGGCGAAATCCCGGTCGCCTTTGTTGCGCGCGCCGATGCAACGCTCGACGCGGAGGCTGTTGTCGATATGTGCCGTGGGCAGATCGCAAAATACAAGCTACCGAAGGAGGTGCACTTCATCGCCGAAGCTGATCTGCCCCGCAGCACCACCGGCAAGATCATCCGGCACGAGCTGGAGCAGCGATTGACGTGACGGCGCGTAGCACCGGCAGCGTTGTCGTCTCGTCGATACGGTGAAAGTCGATGCGCAGCGGAAGGCCGATCTTCAATGCGACGGATGCCGCATCGATCAGCGGCGCGAGTGCGCGAATGCCTTCGGGCAGATCGACGGTGACAAGCGCATAGGGCAGGTCCGGCGCAAAGGCCGGATGATAGGCGTGATACACAACGGTCCAGCTATGAACTGCGGCACTCCCCGATGCCGGGCGCCATGACGACTCCACGGAATGGCATTGGGCGCACATCGGCCGGGCGTAGGCGCGGGGCTTGCCGCAATCGTCGCAGTGCTGAACCAGAAATTCTCCGCGCTTGAGGCCTTCCCAGAACGGGGCGGAGTGCAGCGATGGAATAGGGAGGGGGCGCGGGGCCATCGTTTCGCTCATGTCAACCTCTTCGCATGATGGCGACCGCGCCGTCGCCAAGATCGCCATAGCCGGTGACGAGGCCGATCTCGGCGTCCCGAACCTGCGCGCGTCCCGCCGTTCCTCGCAATTGCTTGACCAGCTCGGTCACATGTCCCATGCCGGCGAGATGCGCCTGCGACAGCAGGCCGCCATGTGTGTTCACCGGCAGTCTGCCGCCGAGACCGATATTGCCGTCCGAGACGAACTCGCCGCCGTCGCCCTTATGGCAGAAGCCGAGATCCTCGATCTGCCGCAACACCACATAGGTGAAGCAGTCATAGAGCTCGGCGACGTCGATATCGGCCGGAGAAAGGCCGCTCTTTGCAAACAGCCGCGCCGCCGCCTTAGCCACGCCCAAGGTCAGCATGTCGTCGCGCTGGGTGATCGTGCTCGGACTGTCCGGGTGTCCTTCCTCGACGCCGGCGATCAGTACGCGCGGCTGCGCCATCGACTCGGCAGCGTCCGCCGAACTGACGATGATGGCGGCGCCGCCGTCGCTCTCGAGGCTGCAATCCAGCAGCCTGAACGGATCGGAAATCATGCGCGAGGCCTGATGGTCGTCCAGTGTCATCGGCGCCCGCATGATCGCCCTGTCGTTCAGCGCGGCGTGCCTGCGCATGGTCATGGCGATCTCGGCAAAATGTCGGCTGGTCGTGCCGTATGTCTCCATGTGCCGCCGCGCCATCGGCGCATACAAGGTCGCCGGTGCGACGGCACCGAGCGGAAGCTCGAACTCGCCGACGGTGCGAAATTGTGGCAGCTCGTAAAGCCGCTTGCCGATCCTGCTGCCGGAGAAGCCGGTTCGCCCGATCGGGATGAGAATGTGCTGGCATGCGCCGATCGCAATGGCGCCGACAGCAAGTTGCAATGCAGCGACGCAACTGGCGCCGCCCATGGGCGATACCGCCGACAGTTTCAGATCCCGGATGCCGAAATTGGCGATGAAGTCCTCCGCCACCACAGGGCTGACGCCGATGGGGACAATGACGCCGTCGATGTCGCCGGGATCGAGGCCGGCATCCCGCACGGCCAGCAGCGAGGCTTCCAGTTGCAGGTCGAGCGCGGTTAGAGGCGGAACTCCGCCCCGCGTGAACGCGGTTTCTCCAATACCGGTGACCGCGGCGATCTCGCTCCCCATGGCTTCTCCCGTCTACGGCGGACAAGTCCGCTCTTGCGACGCCGGCGCGTTACGACACGGCACCGCCGACTGTCAGCCTTGACTGTTGTGATGTCAACATGCGGCGGCGCGGCGCGCGACCAACTTTAATGTTGTGATGTCAACATAGCGTCTGTATAGCCTAGGACTATAGAAGCGGCGCGAGCGCGCTCGATAACAGTCGTGAGGAGACGGTCACTTGGTGGATCAGCCTAGTTCGAAGTTTGACGTCATCGTCGTGGGCGCCGGCTTTGCGGGGGTCTATGCCCTGCATCGCTTCAGGAAGGCGGGCTATTCCGTCCGCGTTCTGGAAGCCGCGGATTCGATCGGCGGCACATGGTACTGGAATCGATATCCCGGCGCGCGATGCGACGTGGAGAGCATGCAGTATTCGTATTCGTTTTCGGAAGAGATCCAGCAGGAATGGCAGTGGTCGGAGGTCTATGCGCCGCAGCCGGAAATCCTGCGCTACATCAATTTCGTGGCCGACAAGCTCAAGCTCCGGGACGGCATACAGCTCAACACCCGCGTATCCGCCGCCACCTTCGATGAAGCGACAAAGTCGTGGCGGATCGAGACCGAGGGCGGCCAGACCTTCATTGCCGATTATTGCGTGATGGCGACGGGCTGTCTGTCCGTTCCCATCGTGCCGAGCTTTCCCGGAATGGCGGATTTCAAGGGGCCGATCTACCGCACCTCGGACTGGCCGCATGACGGCGTCGATCTCTCCGGCAAGCGCGTCGGCCTGGTGGGAACCGGATCGTCCGGCATACAGGCCACGCCGCTGCTCGCCAAGCGCGCCGATCATCTCTATGTGTTCCAGCGCACGCCGAACTATTCGATCCCAGCCCTCAACCGCAATATGGACTCGCAATATGAGTCGGGCTGGAAAGGAGACTATAGCGCGCGGCGCCTGCTCGCCAAAGAGACGCGGAACAACACGCTGAACGATGCCGGCAACGTATCCGGGCTGACGGTCAGCTATGACGAGCGCGAGCGCGAATTCGAGCGCCGCTGGTCTGTTCTGGGCGGCATCAGCTTCATGTATGCCTATACCGATATGACCAGCAATCCGGAGGTCAACGCCCACGCCTCGGATTTTGTTCGCCGCAAGATCGCCGAAGTCGTCAAGGATCCCGAGGTCGCAGACAAGCTCGCCCCTAAGGATTACGGCATTGGCGGCAAGCGGATCTGCGTCGATACCGATTATTTCCAGACCTTCAACCGCGGCAATGTCTCGCTGGTGGATGTCAAGGAAGATCCGATCGAGACATTCACGGCATCCGGCATTAAGACCGGCAAAAAATCGTATGACCTCGATGCCATCATTCTCGCGATCGGCTTCGACGCGATGACCGGCGCATTGCTGCGCGTCGATATCACCGGGCGTTCCGGTGTGAAGCTGCGCGACAAATGGCAGGACGGTCCGAAGACCTATATCGGCATGGCGATCGCCGGCTTCCCGAATCTCTTCATCGTGACCGGTCCGGGAAGTCCGTCGGTCTTCACCAATATGGTGACCTCGGTCGAGCAGCATATCGACTGGATCGCGAACTGCTTGGACTACATGAAGCGCAAGGGCGCTTCAGAGATCGAGGCGTCCAATCAGGCTCAGGAGGGCTGGGTCGCGCATGTCAATGAAGTTGCAGGCAAGACGATGATGCCGCTGGCCAATTCCTGGTATGTCGGCGCCAATGTTCCGGGCAAGCCGCGTATCTTCATGCCCTACCTCGGCGGCGCTGCGGGCTATCGCGACAAGATCGAGAGCGTGGCCCGCAATGGTTATGAGGGGTTCGGACTGGCGTGACACCAGTCCGAACTCTGCATCAATCCGCTATCAAGGGGCGGAGGCGATCCATCGCCTCTGCATAATCGCTGATCAGATCCTGAATGACCGAGCGCACGCTGGTTTCTTCCTTCATGGTGCCGACGACCTGGCCTGCCGGTATCGACAGAAGGTCGGCGCGCTTGGCGCGCACGATCCGCGCTTTGGCCAGATAATAGAGCACGTTCTGCAGCGGCGGCATCAGGTGCTTCGGAGCGCCCGGGCGCTCCCAGGCTTCCGACATCTTGCTCCGGATCATGCGGACCGACTTGCCGGTCATCCACTTGCGTTGCACCGCGTCCTCGGTCTTTGCGCCGAACAGCAGCTCTTTCTCGATCGGGACCAGTTCGCTCTCCCTGGTTCCAAGCCAGAGCGTGCCGCACCAGACGCCCTGCGCCCCGAGCGCGAGTGCGGCCGCGACCTGGCGGCCACGGCTGATGCCGCCGGCTGCCAGCACCGCGATATCCGGGCCGCATATATCGACCACCTGGGGAACGAGCACCATGGTGGATACGCTTCCGGTATGGCCACCGGCCTCGGTGCCTTGCGCGACGACAAGGTCAACGCCCGCGCGCTTGTGGTGGACGGCATGTTCGGGCTTTCCGCATAGCGATCCGACCAGCAGGCCGCGCTGATGGAATTCATCCACCATCTCGCGCGGCGGCGGCCCCAGCGCGCTGACGATCAACCGAACTTGCGGGTGGCGCAGCGCGACATCGATGAGGCGCCGAGCGCCGGCGGGCGTCGTGTTGCGCTCGCGCGCCGCAAGCTCTTCATCGGCTTTGATCTTTTCGTCCGGTGCAAGTTCCGGGACGCCTTCCTGCGACAGCAATTCGTCGACGAACCGGCGATGCTCGGCAGGGATCATCTGCTGAATGCTGGATGCGGAATCGTCGGCCTGGGTTTCGTATTTCACCGGGATAAGGACATCGACGCCGTAGGCCCGGCCATCCACATGGCGGTCGATCCAGTTCAGCTCATGCTCCAGCTGCTCGGCTGAAAATGTCACCGCGCCTAGCACGCCGAAACCGCCAGCTCTGGTGACCTCCACGACAACGTCGCGGCAGTGCGAAAATGCAAAGACGGGGATTTCAGCCCCCAACCGTTCGCAGATGGACGTCGACATATGCTTCTCCCTTTGTTTGCTTGTCTGCATCAGGCGATCCTTTGTTGTGAAGTCAACATAAATATCATGTTGCGCCGCCGTATCGCCGAGCGACAAAAATTATGTTGCGTTCACAACACCATTCAGACATGCTTCCAGCAAGCAGCCGACGAAGATGCGGCGGGCCGTGACGGAGGAACGATGATCGAGCGATCAGGGTGGGCCGACGCTTGCGCGTGGGGGCGAACGCTGGCGGCCGGAGCGGGCGACCAGACGTTATGATGGACGCGATTCTTCCTCAGATCGCCAATGGCCTGGCGCTCGGATTCTTGTACGTGCTGATCGCCGTGGGTCTCTCGATTATCTTTGGCCTATTGGGCATCGTGAATTTCGCCCATGGCGCATTCGTTGCGCTGGGCGCCTATTTCGCTGTGAGCCTGGTCGGCCTGCTCGGATGGCCCGGTATCGTGCTCGCGCCGATCGGCGTGGCGCTGGTCGGCATCGTGGCCGAACTCGTGCTCATTCGGCGGCTCTATAGCGAAGGCGCGCTGCTCAGCCTGGTGGTCACCTTCGCGCTCGCATTGTTCCTCGAAGCGATCATCCGTTCGATCTGGGGTGCGGCCGGTATCCCCATGAGCGTGCCGCCGGCTCTGTCCGGTCTTATCGAAATCGGCCCGATCCTGCTGACCACCTATCGGCTGGCAATCCTGGTTACGACGATCGTCGTGCTTGTGTTGCTCTGGCTGTTCTTTGCCCTCACGCCATATGGCCGCATCCTCAGGGCCGGCAGTCGTGATGCCGAAATGCTGGGCTGGCTGGGCGTCGATTTCCCGAAGGTCATGACGGGCGCGTTCGCGCTCGGCTGTCTGCTGGCGGGTATAGCAGGCGCGCTGGCCGGGCCGCTCTGGACTGTCTCGCCTGGCATGATTTCGGCGGCGAGCATGCCGGCATTCGTGATCGTCACCATCGGCGGCTTGGGCTCCTACAAGGGCGCCATCATCTCTGGGCTGATGGTGGGATTGGTCACGGCCCTCACGGTTCAATTCATGCCCGAAGCGTCCGGCATTGCCATGTATGTGCTGATGGCGATCGTGCTGTTGCTGCGCCCCCGCGGCCTGTTTGGCGAAGCCTGGGAGCGCTTTGAATGAATACGATCAAGATCAGTTTGCATCCGGTGCTGACCATCGTGCTCGTTCTCGCCGTATTGTCGGTCTGCGCCGTGGCGGGGTGGATCAATATCACGACCGTAACCGAGATCGCGATCTACACGCTCTATGGCCTCGGCGTTAATCTTATGCTGGGCTATACGGGGCTGGTGCCGTTCGGCGCATCAGTTTTCTTCGGCGCAGGGACATATGCGGCGGCGATCGTCGCCCGCAGCTGGATCGACAACGAGCTCGGTGCCCTGGTGGCGGCGGTGGTCTTCTCCGGCCTGCTGGGTGTCGCGCTCGGCGCGATCGTGCTGCTTCGCCGTGGCCTGTATTTCTCGCTGCTCACGCTGGCATGTTCGCAAATCGCGTTTGAGATCGCCTTCAAATGGACCGATGTGACCGGCGGCGAGAACGGCCTGCAGAACGTGCCGCGTGCGTTGTTTCCCGGTGCGGAGGCGTTCCATGCGATCTGCATTGTGGCCGCGCTGGTCGCCGCCTGGCTGCTGTGGCGTCTCGCCCATTCGCCGCTCGGACGTTCGTTTCAGGCGATCCGCGAAAACGAGGCGCGCGCCGCCAGTCTCGGCTATGACGTGTATCGGCTGAAGCTGGCGTCGTTCACTATCTCAGGAGCGGTGATCGGCGCCGCCGGCGGGCTGTTGGCATTTCTGGTGCAGGGCGCCTATGCCAATAATCTGAACTGGCAGCATGCGGGCGATGCCGTGCTGGCCAATGTCCTTGGCGGCGTGCATCATTTCCTCGGCCCGCTCTGGGGCGCGGTCACATTCATCCTGCTGCAAGACTATCTCAGCGGAGCGATCGAGAACTGGTGGCTCGTTTTCGCGCCGCTGGTGATCGTGCTCGCGATATTCTCTCCGCAGGGCCTGCACGGCCTGGTACAAAGGCTGTTGTTGCGCCCGGCCGATACGCTGGTCCGCGCGGGCATTCCGCCGCGACCCCAGTCGATCGCGCCCTATCGGCCGGAGAGTGCGAGCAGCGGACCAAGCCGGACCATTCTAGAGATTCGCGGCCTGTCGCGCAATTTCGGGGCATTGATCACGGCGAAAAATATCGATCTCCAGATCGCCTCCCGCGGACTGCACAGCCTGATCGGCCCCAATGGCGCCGGCAAGACGACCTTCTTCAACATGCTGTCCGGCGTGTTGCCACCATCGGCCGGGCAGATCATTCTCGACGGACGGGAGATCACCGGCCTGTCGGTGCATCGGCGCGCGCGGCTTGGCCTCGCCCGCTCGTTTCAGATCGTTCGTGTGTTTCCGAAGCTTTGCGCGTTCGAGAATGTCCGCATCGCTGTCCAGGCATCGCACCCGGCCCGGTATTTCTTTTTCACCGATGCCTATGGTCTGGCTGACATAAATGCGCGGGCCTGGAGCCTGCTCGCGGCTGTCGGGCTGCTGGACCGCGCCGAAACCCTGTGCATCAATCTCTCTCATGGCGAGCAGCGGCTTCTCGAAATTGCCGTGACACTCGCCGGCGATGCAAAGGTCCTGCTGTTCGACGAGCCGCTGGCCGGCCTGGCCGAGCAGGATCGACGGGTCGTTACCGATCTGCTGGTCAGGTTGTCGCGCGATCATTCGGTCTTCCTTGTCGAACACGACATCGATCGGGTGCTGGCCGTGTCCGACCGGATCTCGGTTCTGCACCAGGGCAGGCTGATTGCCGATGGGCCGCCGGCTGCGATTGCGAATGATCCCGACGTCATCTCGGCCTATCTCGGCAAGTCGCGCGAAGAGGCCGGCGTGCAACGCTTGACGCGGCGCAGCGCCGCGCCCTCCGAGACGTCCCGCACGATCCTGCAGCTCGACGCGGTGACCGGCGGCTATGACGGCAGCCGGGTGCTCGACGGGTTGTCGATGACGGTCAGGGAAGGCGAGGTGGTCGCGCTGCTCGGCCGCAACGGTGTCGGCAAGACCACTGCGTTGCGCGCCATTCTCGGCGCCTGTTCCATCGACCAGGGAGCGATCTATCTGGACGGCGCGCCGATCACGGCCATGGCCGGGCATCAGGTCAATCGCAAGGGAGTTGCGATCGTCCCGCAGGGCCGGCGGCTGTTCTCCAATCTCACGGTCGAGGAAAATCTGCGGGTCGCCGTTCGCGACGGCGGTTCCTCTTTGGCCGAGGCCTATGAGCTGATTCCGAAGCTCGGCCTGCTGCGTCACGCAAAAGCGCAAAATCTGTCCGGCGGCGAGCGCCAGATGGTGGCGATCGCGCGGGCTCTGATGGCGCCGTGCCGCGTCATCCTGCTCGACGAGCCGTTCGAGGGGCTCGCGCCCGCGGTGGTCAATGACATCATGGATGCCATCGTCCGCCTGCGCGCGCGGTCGAGCCTGATCATTGTGGAGCATGATGCGGAGGCGATCCTGTCAATCGCCGACCGTGCCTACATTCTCGTCAATGGCGCGGTGGCCTTCGAGGGCGCCGCGGAGGAATTGGCGCGGCGGCCGGATCTCCAGGCGCGCTATCTCGGCATCGCGCATGCCGGCGATGTCGAGGCGGACAACAGCCTCGCCGTCAGCCGGATCTGAATAACATAACAACAGAGGGAGAAGCATTCATGCATGATCAAGACATCCGGCGGCCGCTCGTCGGCAGTTCGAACAATGTGTCGCGCCGCAACCTGCTCAAAGCGACGGGCGCTGCGATCGCCATGGGCGGGATGACATCGATCGCCTCGCCTTTTATCGGGCGCGCGATGGCCGACGAGCCGGTGAAGCTTGGCATGGTGCTGGCCAAGCAAGGGCCCTTCGCGCAGCAAGGCGCGGACCTTGCGGCCGGCGTGCAGATGGCGCTGAAGCAGGCGAACAACGCCGTTGCGGGTCGCAAGATCGAGGTTACATGGCTCGACGAATCCGATCCGCAGAGCGCGACTCAGTCGATCACCAAGCTGGTTCAGGAGCAGAAGGTAGCCGCCGTGCTGGGCGGCACGTCGAGCGCCAACTCGCTCGCCATGGGCGCCGTCGCCAAGCGCACGCGGGTGCCGTTCATTTCGCTGAACGGCGTAGCGCGCGAGATCACGGGCAAGCAGTGCAACCGCTTCATGCTCCGCTCGCCGCCCTCGATCCCTGTCTACACCCGGGCGATGGGGCCTGATCTGCTGGCTGCCGGCAAGAAGTGGTACTTCCTGGTCGCCTCCTTCGCCATGGGTGACGATGTGCTGGCGACGTTCGGCGATTTCCTCAAGGCCGCGGGGGGCACCGTGGCTGGCGTCGATCGCGTGCCGGTCGAGACGACGGATCTCAGCTCCTACATCCTAAAAGTGCGGCAGGCAAAACCCGACGTGCTGATCAGCGGGCTCGCGAATGTCGGGCCGATCCTGAAGCAACTCCACGAATTCGGAATGACCGGCAAAATCACCGTCGGCGGCCCCGCGGTGAGTGACACCGATTTGTGGAGCGTGCCGCGCGAGGCGCTGTCCGGGATCTACGGCAAGATGTGGTACTACAATGATCCGGCCAATTCGAGCGAAGACAAGGAATTCACCGCCGCCTATCTCAAGGACAACGGCAAGCCGCCGACCGATCGCGTGTGGGCCGGATGGTTCATGACGAGATATCTGCTCGCGGCGATCGATAATGCAAAATCGGTCGAGGCGGCGAAGCTGGTCGAAGCGCTCGAAACGTTGCGTTTCAAGGATGGCGCGCAGCAGGTCGCCTTCCGGGATTGGGACCATCAGCTGATCCGTCATCCCGTCGTCGCCACCGCGCAGGCCAATCCCAAGGACAACTGGGACACGCTGAAGGTGACGTCGAAGCCCTCGTCCGACGCCAAGATGCTCGATGCGCTGTTCGGCACTAAGGACGAAATCGGCTGCACCATGGAAAGCCTCTGATCCTCCACCGACGGAGCGTCGCAGCCGCGGCGCTCCGGCCTGGTCCGGCGAACACTTTGGAAGGCGATATGCAGCGTTTCGACAACAAGATCATTCTCGTGACCGGCGGCGCGCAGGGGCAGGGCGCGGAAGAAGTGCGGCGCCTGCATGCCGAAGGGGCAACGGTGATCGCGGCCGATGTCGCCGACGAGCAGGGCGCGGCGCTGGTCGCCTCGCTCGGCGCACGCGCCGACTATGTCCATCTGGATGTGTCGAATCCGGACAATTGGGTGAGTGCGCTCGATGCCTGCCGGCGGCGTGGTGGGTTGGACGGGCTGGTCAACAATGCCGGCATCTACAGGCCGCGCGACATCCCGAATACCGATGAAGCCTCGCTGCGCCGGCATTTCGAAGTCAATCAGCTCGGTGTCGCGCTGGGAATCAAATACGCGTCGCCGCTGCTGGCCCAGCGCGGCGGCGGCGTCATCGTCAATATTTCATCGACGGCCGGCCTGCAGGGCATTCCCAATGCGCTTGCTTATGTGGGTACCAAATGGGCGGTCCGCGGCATGACCAAGGCTGCGGCGATCGAGCTGGCACCACAGCGCATCCGCGTGAATTCGGTCCATCCCGGATTGATCGACACGCCCATGCTCGACAGCCGGCCGCGCGAGGATCTGTTGCGCCGGGCCGAGACCATCCCTCTCGGACGTCTGGGAACCTGCGAGGACGTCGCGCACGTCGTCCTCTTTCTGTTGTCTGACGAGACCCGGTACATGACCGGCGCCGAGATCAGCATCGATGGCGGCATTTCGCTTTAACGACGCGCGCCGTCAGAACGGCAGGCCGGTATAGTTCTCGGACAGGGACTGCGTGGCAGCACGCGACGAGATGAGATAGTCGAGCTCGGTGCGCTGGATGCGCGCCGAGAAGGCATCCATATCCGGGAAGCGGTGCAGCTGCGACGTCATCCACCAGGAGAACCGCTCCGCCTTCCAGACCCGGGCCAACGCGCGCTGCGAATATCCATCCAGCCCTGCGCTGGATCGCTCGCCATAATATTCGGCCAGTGCCTGCGAGAGATAGAAAACGTCACTGACTGCCAGATTTAGCCCCTTGGCACCGGTGGGCGGCACGATATGGGCGGCGTCGCCCGCCAGGAACAATCGTCCATATTGCATCGGCTCGGCCACATAGGAGCGCAGCGGAGCGATGCTCTTTTCCAGCGATGGGCCTGTCACGATCGTGGCGGCGGCCTCCTCGTCGAGGCGCGAGCGCAATTCGTCCCAGAAACGATCGTCGCTCCAGGCATCCACGGTGTCGTCGAGGCTGCATTGCACGTAATAGCGGCTGCGGGTCGCCGAGCGCATGGAGCACAACGCAAAGCCCTTGTCGTGATTGGTGTAGATGAGTTCGTCGGAGACGGGAGGCGTGTCGGACAGCAGGCCGAGCCAGCCGAACGGATAGACGCGCTGGAATTCGCGCAGCGAGGCGGCGGGAATGGATTGGCGGGCGACGCCGTGATAGCCGTCACAGCCGGCGACGAAGTCGCAATTGATCCGCTGCGTCACGCCTTCCTTGACGAAGGTCACCGACGGCGCCGTGCTGTCGACATGCTCCGGGCTCACATCGCTGGCATCATAGATGGTCTGCAGCCCGGCGCGGGCGCGCGCATCCATCAGATCCCGCGTCACCTCGGTCTGCCCATAGATGGTGACGTGTTTGCCGGTCGCGGCGGTCATATCGAGGCGATGTCGCTTGCCGCCGAAACAGATCTCGATGCCGGCATGCGGAAGCCCGTCTGCCTGCAAGCGATCCGCGACGCCGAGCTCGTGCAGCAGATCGACCGTTCCCTGTTCGAGCACACCGGCGCGGATGCGGGACAGCACATAGTCGCCGCTCTTGCGCTCGAGGATGACGTTGTCGATGCCGTGTCGGTGGAGCAAGTGCCCGAGCATGAGGCCGGCCGGGCCGGCGCCGATAATGACAACCTGTGTACGCAAGGGTTCCTCCAAATGTTGTGATCGCAACATAGTGGAGTTTGCCGCTTGGTCAATGATACCGATTTGCGCATCGCACAATGAAGCATTGTTGACATCACAACAATACGGCCGTTACCCTCTTTGCAAAGACGCCGGACGCGACCCGCCGAGGGCGCCAGAGGAAGCATGAGCAGCAAGAAACCGATTGCGGTGATCACCGGTGCGGCAGACGGCATCGGTTGGGCGACGGCCCAGCGTTTCGCGGAAGAAGGCTACAACGTTGCGGTGGTCGATCTCGACGAGGCCGGTGCCAAGCTGCGTGCGTCCGAACTGGGCGAGGGACATCAGGGCCTCGGCTGTGACGTCTCCAGCGAGGCGGATGTCCGCAAGGTTTGTGAGGCGGTCGGCAGCAGCTTCGGGCGCCTCGATGTCCTGGTGAACAATGCCGGCATCGGCAGCCCCCATCTGCCGACCATCGAGCAGAAGATCAGCGATTTTGGCCGGATCTTGGACGTTCACCTGAAGGGAACGTTCCTGTTCTGCCGCGAAGCCTATGCCGTGATGGCCAATGCCGGAGGCGGCGCGATCGTGAATGTGAGCTCCATTGCGGGCCTTGCGGGGCTGCCGAAGCGCAACGCCTATGGCGCCGCCAAGGCCGGCATCGCCGCGATGACCCGGTCGCTCGCCTGCGAATGGGCAGGGAGCGGCATCCGTGTCAATGCAGTGGCGCCTGGATTCACGGCAACGACGCTGGTCAAAAAACTCGAAGCCGACGGTTTCGTCGACGGCAAAAGGCTATCACGGCGCATTCCCATGGGGCGTCTGGCCAGGCCCGAGGAAATTGCGGATGCGATCTTCTATCTCGGCTCGGCTCGCGCCAGCTATGTGACGGGAGCTATCTTGTCGGTGGATGGCGGCTGGGTCGCGTTCGGCGATGCCGGCGACGCGGCCGCGATCTGATATCGATGCAGCGGCGAGGATCTGCGATCAGAACTTGGTAAAGTCGACATCGTCGACGGCGGGAAGGTTTTTGAGGAGGACGTGCAGATATCCGATCAGCGTATCCACCTCCTGCTTGGTCAGCCCGGTCAGAAGCGCCTTCTCGCGCGCCAGGGCAAGATGAATGATGCGATCATGCATGGCGCGGCCTTTTGCGGTGAGTAGGAATTCCACGCGCCGCCCGGTGCCCTGCTGGATCTTGATGTACTTTTTCTCGTCGAGAAAAACGGCCGCCCGACTCAATGCCGCCTTGTCGATGCCGATGAACTGACTGATCTCCGCGCCGGTGCCGATATCGTAGACTGCGAGATAGGAGAGGATGCGCCATTCGACGATGCCGAGGCCGTATTGCTTGCGATAGATATGCGATGCGCTCCTTGCAAGCTTGTTCGACAGCCAGGCGAGCAGCCCAGGAACATATCGTTCGAGATGAAGCGCAGTGCTCTTCGCTGCGCCGGAAGCTTTGGCAGGCATCGGGGAAAATCCATTCCGGTCAAGTGTCGCAGCTGTAATATCGGTCACGGTGGCGGCGCTAAGCAAGGCAATTCGCCCGCTGTTACCATGTTTTGAGCGGCGATTGCGTTTTACCGGAGCGTCATCTCGCCTTGTGTTGTGATGGCAACAAGCGCGCATGCCTCGAAAACCAAAGCGCCAATCGCAACAGAGTATGTTGACAAGACAACATACATCGGAAATGAAGGTGACTGACAAAGCGCAATCAGAAGCGCAACGAGGAAACATATCGCCATCACCTGTGGCGGCCCGAGGGATCGATGTTGACTACAGCATTCCTGCAATCGCTGTTCGACGGCCTGCTCCAGGGCGCTGTCTACGCCGCGATCGGCGTGACGCTCACGCTGATCTTCGGCGTCATGCGCATCGTGACATTCTGCCACGGCGAATTCCTCATGGTCGGCCTCTACGGCGTGTTCTTCGCCGTCACTGGCTTGAATATCGGAGTTATCAGTCGGCCGTCGTGGTGCTCCCCGCCATGCTGGTCTTCGCGGTGGTGACTTACTACCTGCTGATCAAGCCGGTGCTGGAAGCGAACGAGCACAATCAAATCGTCACCACCCTGGCTTTCGGCCTGATCCTGCAGAATGCGGCGCTGATGCTTTTCACCGCCGATATGCAGACCGTTCCGTCCGAGATCGCCAGTGCGACATGGCGCCTGGGCCCTATCTTCGTGCGCATTCCCGTGGCCTTGAGTGCGGTGGTCTGCCTGCTGCTCTGCGGCTTCCTCGGCTGGTGCCTGCATTATACGACATTCGGCAGGCAGGTCAGGGCGACGTCGCAGGACAAGGATGCGGCTGCGCTGTGCGGCGTCCACGTCAATTCGGTTTATCTCGTGGCGTTCTGTGCCGGCCTTCTTGCGCTCTGCGTCGTCGCCGTGATGCTCGCGCCGACGCTGTATATCTCTCCGCTCACCGGGCACTCCTATACATTGACCGCCTTCGTAATCGTCGTTCTCGGGACGCTCGGCAATTTCAAGGGTGCGATCGTCGGCGGCATGATCATTGGGCTGGTCGAATCTATCGGCGGCTATCTCACCAGCGGCTCGATGCCGTTCGCGCTCACCTTCGGTCTGTTCGTCCTGATCCTGCTGGTCAAGCCGCAAGGCCTTTTTGGAAAGGCTCAGCTATGACCGGAGTGATGCTCAAGGGGCTGGGCCTTGTGCTGGCCGCTGCGATCCTGATCGGCTTCGGCAGCGTCGGCTCCGACCAGATGCTGCATGTGGCGATCATGACCGCGATGTACGGCACGTTGGCGCTGGCATGGAATATCATCGGCGGCATGTGCGGCCAGATGATGCTGGGGCTGTCGCTGTTCGTCGGCATCGGCGCCTATACATCGACGGCGCTCTATCTCTGGACGGGGCTGAGCCCGTGGCTCGGCCTCTTGGTAGGGATGCTGCTGTCGGCCACGATCGGCGGCGTCACTGGATTCGTCATCTTCAAGCGCCGGCTTGTCGGCGTGTATTTCGCGCTGGTGACTTTGGCGCTCGGCGAAATGGGGCTTTTCATCGCGCTGAACTGGCAGGCGATCGGCGGCGCGAACGGCCTCATCATTCCTCCCACCTCGGGCCTCGCGGCATTCCAGTTCATCGACAAGTTCCGCTACTATTATGTGGCCATCGGGATGCTGGCGGTGACGCTGCTGATATCGGTCGCCATCAGCCGGTCGCGCTTCGGCTACAAGCTGGCCGCCATCCGCGAGAATGAGCAGGCCGCGGCGGCCATGGGCGTCAATGTTCTAAGGTCGAAAGTCGCGGCCACTGCGCTGGCGGCAGGCCTGGCATCGGCGGTCGGCACGTTTTACGCGCAATATGTGCTGTTCATCGATCCCGACTCGGTGCTCGGAATTTCCTTCACCATCGATGCGGTGGTTTATGCCTTTATCGGCGGTGTCGGCACGGCCGTCGGCCCGCTGATCGGCGCGGTGCTGCTGGTGCCGACATTCGATGCGCTTCTTGGCGCGCTGGGCGGCAAGATCGCCGGTCTCCATCTGATCATCTATGGCGTGCTGATCATTCTGGTCATGCGCTTCGCGCCGCTGGGCGCGATGGGGCTGATCGAAAGGGTCTTCCGCTCGCGCGAAGATCGTGCCGGCACGGGGGTGTCATGAGCGTGCTCCTCGATATCAATGGGCTGTCGCGCCGGTTTGGCGGTCTGATGGCCGTGAACGACGTGTCCTTCGGCGTGAACGAGGGCGAGATTCTCGGCCTCATCGGCCCGAACGGCGCCGGCAAAACGACCGCCTTCGGTATGATATCGGGCCTCATCGCGCCGACTGCGGGGACGCTGGCCTTCGACGGCGTCGATATCAGCGGTGCGCCACCTCATGAGCGGGCCTTGATGGGCATCGGCCGCACCTTTCAGATCGTGCAGCCTTTCGTTCATCTGTCGACGCGCGACAATGTGGTGGTTGGTCTGGTGGCGCATGGCCATAGCGTATCGGCAGCGCGCAAGGTCGCCGTCGAGGTTCTCGATTATCTCGGCCTCGGCAGCCGCGCATCGAAGCCCGCCGGCACGCTAACATTGCCGGAAAAGAAGCGGCTCGAACTCGCGCGGGCCTTCGCGCCGCGCCCGAAGCTGCTGCTGCTCGACGAGGTGATGGCGGGTCTCACGCCGACCGAAGTCGAAGCGATGATCCCGGTGCTGCACGACATTCGGAAGGAAGGCAGCACGATCCTGATCGTCGAGCATGTGATGCGCGCGATCATGTCGCTGTCGGACCGGATCGTGGTGCTCGCAAACGGCGTCAAGATCGCCGAGGGCGAGCCGGCGGATGTAGTCCGGAACGAAAATGTCATTTCGTCCTATCTGGGAAGCCGCCACCATGCCGTTGCTTGAGATACGCCATGTGAGCGCCGGCTATGGCGACGGCGCGGTGCTGCACGATCTCTCGCTCGCGGTCGAGGAAGGCGGCGTGACCGCCCTGGTCGGCGCCAATGGCGCTGGCAAGACGACCCTCATGCGCACGGTCTCGGGCCTGATCAAGCCGAGCGCGGGAGAGGTTCATTACGCCGGCGAGCGGATCGATCGGCTGCCCGCCGAGAACATCGTCGAGCGCGGGCTGGCACATGTGCCGGAAGGGCGGCGGCTGTTCCCGCGTATGTCGATCCACGAAAACCTGCTGGTCGGCGGGACCAGCCGCGCGGCGCGGCAGCGCAGCAAGGACAGTCTCGATTTCGTCTATCACCTGTTTCCGAAGCTGCGCGAGCGCCAGGCGCAGATGGCCGGCACCTTGTCAGGTGGCGAGCAGCAGATGGTGGCAATCGGGCGGGCGTTGATGACGGCGCCCAAGATGCTGCTGATGGACGAAACCAGTCTGGGCCTCGCGCCGGTGGTGGTCGAGGGCATTTTCCAGAGCATCGGCGAATTGAAGGACCGCGGCATCACGGTGCTGGTGGTGGAGCAGAACACCGGCCTGGCGCTGGAAGTGGCGAGCTATGCCTATGTGCTTGAACACGGCGCCGTTGCGCTTCAGGGCGCGGCCGCTGCAGTGGCCGGCGACGAAGGAATAAGAGCGGCCTATCTCGGCCTATAAAAGGAGGGACCAATGAGAAACCTGTTCGGTTCGTGTGCCGCGGCTGCGCTCGGCTCGCTCGTGATGTTCGGCCAGATGGCCATGGCGGCGGAGCCAGTCAAGGTCGGGATCGTCGTCGCGCTCACCGGCGCTTTCGCCGTGGGCGGCAATGACATCAAGAACGGCGCGACGCTGGCCGCCGATGCGATCAACGAGGCGGGCGGACTGAAGGGCCTCGGCGGCGCGCCGCTGCAATTGGTGTTCGCCGATTCCCACAGCAATCCGGCGAGCGCAGCCAGCGAAGGCGACCGGCTGATCTCGCAGTCCGGCGTTTCGGTCATCGCCGGCACCAGCACCTCGGCGGAGACGATCCCCTTGACCGTGGTTTCCGAACGCAAGGGCGTGCCCATGCTGGTCATCAACGGTCAGTCGGAGGATGTCACCAATCGCGGCTTCAAATGGCTGTGGTCGCAGGGCGTCCAGGACAAGGATTTTGTCAGCACCTGCATCGAGGCGCTGAAGATCGCCCATAGCCAGAATCCCGGCTTGAAGCGTGTCGCCATGGTCTATGGCGACAACGAAACCGGACAGGCGGCCGCGCGCGCGTTTCGCGAGCTGATCAAGGCGGAAAAGGATCTCGATGTCGTCGGCGACATCGAATACAGCGCCCGTGCGCAGGACTTCGGGCCGACCGTTCTGAAGATCAAGGGCACCGGCGCGCAGATGATCGTCGTCAATGCGGCGTTCCGCGAGGCGCTCGGTTTGACCCGCGCCTTCGATCAATATGACTACCACCCGGTGGTGGTGACGCTCGGTGGCGGCACCGCCGATCCGAAATTTGGCGCCCAGGCCGGCAAGAGCGCCGACGGCTTCTTCAACTCCACCAGCTTCGCGGTCGATCTAGTCAAGGTGAAGGACACCACGGCGGCCTATCAGAAGAAGTTCGCGTCGCCGATGTCCACCAATGCGATGCAGGGCTATCAGACCGTCCGCATCATCGCCGAAGTGCTGGAGCGTGCGAAGAGCACGCAGCCGGATACGGTGGCGGATGCGTTTCGCTCCATCAAGATTCCGGGCGACCGCGTCCTTACCTCGAGCGCCTATGTCGAATTCGAGGGCAGCCTCAACAAAGGCCGCCGGGCGCTGCTGACGCAGTGGCAGGGCTCGTCGCTGGTTACCGTGTGGCCGCCCGATGTCGCCACCGGCCAAGCCGTCAAGCCGACGGTCAATGTTCAGCCGTGACGCATAGAATTTCGGAGAGGCGAAGCAATGGTCATGCTGGATAAATCGCGGCTGCCGGTCATCATCGGGGTCAGCCAGATCACGGACACCACCACGGCGGCGAGCATCGCGCGTTCGCCGCTGCAACTGATGGTCGATGCCGCGCGTGCGGCCGAAGTGAACGCTGCGGCGAAGTGCAGCTTCCTGAGCGATGTCGATTCGGTGGTGGTGGTCAGGTCGTTCTCGGACACCGTGCCGGCGTTCCGGTCGCCGTTCGGGCGGCTCGAAAATGCGCCATGGTCGGTCGCCAAGCGGATTGCCGCGACGCCATCGGAATTCATCTACGCCCCGCAGGGCGGCGATACGCCCCAGACATTGACCGCGCGCGCATGCGAGCAGATCGCCGAGGGACGCAGCCGGCTTGCGCTGATCGTCGGTTCCGAAGCGCTGCGCACCCAGCTCGCGGCGCGCCGCGAAGGCCTGCAGCTCGACTGGAGCGAAGCCGCGCCGGAATTGCCGAACGAATTGGGTGGCCCGTCCGAACTCTATTCCGAGCAGGAGGTGAAGCACGGCATGCGGTCGGCGATCGCGATGTACGCGCTGTTCGAGCAGGCATTGCGCGGGGCCAAGAAGCAGACCGCCGCGCAGCGTTGGACGGCGCTCGGCAACCTGTTCGCGCCGTTCGCCGATGTGGCGGCGAAGAACCCGTTCGCTACCCGCCGCGAGGGCTACAGCGCAGAGCAGATCACGGCCGTGACGGCGGCGAATCCGGTCATCGGTTTCCCCTATACGAAACTGATGACGGCCAATGTCTATGTCGATCAGGCCGCCGCGCTCATTGTCTGTTCGGCCGCCAAGGCCGATGAGCTCGGCGTTCCCGAAGTCGGCCGCGTCTATCTACACGGATCGGGCGAAGCGCATGATCAGTGGTTCGTCTCCGAGCGCGCGTCGCTCAGCACGTCGCCGGCGATCCGCGGCGTCGTGGCGGATGCTTTCCGTACGACGGACGTCTCCCTGCAGGACGTCGCCTTCTTCGATGTCTATAGCTGCTTCGGCTCGGCGATCCAGGTCGCTGCCGACGAGATGAAGATCAGCGCCACCGATCCGCGCGGGCTCACGGTCACCGGCGGACTTCCGTTCTTCGGCGGCCCCGGCAACAATTATGTCACCCATGCGATCGCCGAAATGGTGGGGCGGCTGCGGCGTGCTCCGGGAAGCTACGGACTGATCACCGCCAACGGCGGTCTGCTGACTAAACATGCGGCGGGCCTCTATTCGACAGCGCAGCCGAAAGCCCCGTGGACCACGTCGGATTCGCGGGCCACCCAGCGCGCCATCGATGCTTTGCCGCTGGTGCCGCTGGTCGCCGAAGCCGGCGGCGAGGCGACCATCGAAACCTACACGGTCGTGCATGGCAAGAACGGCGCCGAAGCCGGCATCGTTATCGGCCGGCAGGCGAACGACAACCGGCGCTTCGTCGCCAATACGCCCGTCGATCCGGCGGTGTTCGCAGCGCTCGAAGTGTCGGATTCGATCGGGCGTCCCGGTGTCGTCAAGCATGTCGAGGGCAAGAACATCTTTGCCCCGTGCGCGTCGTCGTGAGAGGCAACGCTGATCAAGCGGATAAGCTTTCTCGCGCGAAAGGATGGAATGCCGGTGGCCGATTTCAGGCGACACCGGCGCGACATTCACGCGCCGATCCTTCTCGCGATGCCGAAGGTGATTAAATATGCGGTCACCTTCTTCGATGCGGGTGACGCGCCGTGCGCTGCGGACGGCACGCCGTTCGACGGCTTCGCCACGCTTCATTTTGCGAGCAGCAGCGATATGGATGAGGCCTACGCGTCGCCGGCCGGCCAGGCTGCAGCGGCCGATATGGCGAACTTCGCCGGGCGCGTGAACCGCATCGTCATCGATGAACTGGTTCTGATCGACGCCGGCAAGACGCTTGTTTGAAAAGGGGCTGACCATGGATCAATCGAACACCAAGACCCATCCGCTGGATCGCCTGTTCAGGCCATCCTCCATCGTTCTGGTCGGCGCCAGCGACAAGTCGCGCTGGGCCCGCATGGCCAAGCGAAATCTCGATGCGCTCGGTTATGAAGGCAAGCTGCATGTCGTCAATCGGCGCGGTGGCGAGGTGCTGGGCCAGGCCGCGGCGACATCCTGCGCCGCGATCGGGGAGAAGGTCGATGTCGCATTGCTTCTGATTCCGGCGGTCGGCCTTGCCGATGCGCTGGAGGATCTGGCGGCGGCGGATATCCGCTTCGCCGTGGTGCTGTCGTCGGGTTTTGCCGAAGCAGGGCCGAGCGGCCGCGAATTGCAGGACAATTTGCGCAAACGTGCGGATGCGCTTGGCATCACGATTGTGGGGCCGAACTGCCTGGGCTTTGCCAGCTTCTCGGCCAAGGCCGCGATCTGGACCGGCACGCTCCGGCTGCCGGCCATCACCGGGCATATCGGCATCGTCTCGCAGAGCGCAGCGGTGGCCAATGCGATGGCGCATTTCGCGCATCAGCAGGGCGTCGGATTGAGCGCGATCATCTCCACCGGCAACGAGGTGAATTTCGGCGTCGCATCGGGCATCGACTATCTGGTCGATGATCCCGCCACCGATGTGCTGTGCGTCTTCATGGAATCGGTCCGCGACCCGGTTGCGTTCAGGAAAGCGGCGGAGAAGGCCTTCGCCGCGCGCAAGCCGCTGATCGTCCTCAAGGTCGGCCGCAGCGAGATCACGGCCAAGGCCGCGCAGGCGCATACCGGTGCGCTGGTGGGCGATGACCGGGTGTTCGATGCGCTGAGCAGCCAAATGGGCATTATCCGCGTCCGCTCCATCGAGGAACTCACCGTCACGGCGGATCTGATGGCGAAGGCCGGTGCGCTGCAGGCAGGCGGCGTCGGATTGATCTCGATCTCGGGCGGTCTCAGCGAAATCTCGGCCGACCTCGCCAGCGACGAGGGTATCGCGCTGCCGACATTCGCCGACGTCACCATGAGCAAGCTGAAGGCGATCCTGCCGGATTTCGGCACTGCCCATAATCCGCTCGATCTGACCGGCGCTGCCACCGAAACCCCGTCGATGATGACCGATGCGATCAAGGCGATCGCCGACGATCCCGCGGTCTCGCTGGTGTGCTATCTGTTCGAGGTGCCGACCGGCGACGATGATACGACATCGTTCTCGCTGCCGGGATTGGAAGCGATCGGCGCTGGCGCGCGCGATGCGTCGAAGCCCGTCATCGTCCTCGCCAGTGCGATGAAGGCGGTGAGTGCGTCGGGGCGTGAAGTGATCGCGAAATTCGGCGTGCCCTATGTGTCCGGCGGTCTCGAACTGGGCGTCCCTGCGATGGCGCGCGCGATGCGCTGGTGGGACAAGGCGGCAAAAGGCGCGCGTAAGGTCGAACGCAAGCCTACCGGTCGCGTCATCGACGCATTGCCGACGACGGAATTCGAAGCGCAGCAGTTCCTCGCGGGATTCGGCGTTCCTGTCGTGCCCACGGTGCTCGCGGCCACGGCGTCGGCGGCGCACCAGGCCGCGGCGGGGATGGGCGATCGTGTCGTCCTCAAGATCGCGTCCAAGGATATCGCGCATAAGAGCGATGTCGGCGGCGTCGTCCTCGATGTCGAGCCTGCTCGCGTTGCGCAGGCCTTTGATGACATGATCGCCAAGGTGAGCGCAGCGTCGCGGTCCGCGACGATCGATGGCGCGCTGGTTTCGCCTATGCGACGCGGCGGCACCGAGCTTCTGATCGGCATCACGCGTGATCCGGAATGGGGCCCGGTGCTGGCCGTCGGCCTCGGCGGCGTATTCGTCGAAATATTGAAGGATAGCAGCTTGCGGCTGTTGCCGGTGTCCGAGGACGAGGTGGTCGAGATGATCGCCGAACTCAAGGGTGCCAAGTTGTTGTCGGGATATCGCAAGATGCCGCCGGTCGATATTAGGAAACTCGCGCAGGTGATCGTTGCGATCGGCGATGCGGCGATGGCGCTGCCGGAAACCATGGAAACGCTCGAGGTCAATCCGCTCGTTGCGGCGGGCGATCGCATCGAGGCACTCGATGCCCTGGTGATCGGTCGTCAATAACGGGAGGAAGATATGGAATCGAAGCTCAATTATTGCCGTGTCGAACGACAGGGACATTTGACGATCGTCACCATCGATCGTCCCGACGTGATGAACTCCCTGCACTACGAGGCCGATCTCGAACTCGACGGCGTCTGGACTTCGTTTGCGCAGGATCCCGAACAATGGGTAGCAATCGTGACCGGTGCCGGCGACCGCGCATTTTCCACCGGCAACGATCTGAAGGCGCATGCCAAGATCGGCGGCCGGCGGCAGTTTCCGCCGTCCGGCTTCGCTGGCCTCACCACCCGGTTCGATCTCGACAAGCCGGTGATCTCTGCGGTGAACGGAATCGCGATGGGCGGCGGTTTCGAACTGGCGCTCGCCACCGACATCATCATCGCTGCGGAGAATGCCTTCTTCGCGCTGTCAGAGCCGCGTGTCGGTCTCGCGGCCCTTGCCGGTGGCGTGCAATATCTGCCCAAGGCGATCGGGCTGCCGCGCGCCATGGGCATTCTGCTCACGGGACGGCGCGTGTCGGCCAAGGAAGCGTTCGATCTCGGCTTCGTCACCGCACTGGCGGCGCCGGGGGCGGCGCTGGAAGTAGCGAAGGAATGGGCGGCGCAACTGCTCGAATGCTCGCCGCTCGCATTGCGGGCGACCAAGCATGTCGCGCGCAATGTCGCTTTGTCGTCTGAATTTCCCGATCTTGTACGTGCCGAGCCACCTGCCGTGCAACGGCTGCGATCAAGCCAGGACTATCAGGAAGGCCCGAGAGCCTTCGCTGAAAAGCGCCGCCCGGTCTGGACCAACAGCTAGAGCGACGGCATGCAGCGGAGCATCAACCCATTTTCGCTATCAGAGGATGTTGTCCTGGCAAAGGAGGCCATGCGACGTCTGCTCGGACGGCATTGGCCGGCGGAGAACGCAGAATCGGCGAGTGCGGACGCCGAAGCGCAGCGACGCCTGTGGAAGGAATTGGCCGAGCAGGGCTTCACGGCCATCGGCAGTGATCCGTCCGATCCACAGGCTCTGATGATGTGCGTCGCGCTGATGCAGGAGCTCGGCCGCGCATCGTGCCCGCTGCCGCTGCTGGATGCCTTCCTGCTCAATCTGTCCGCGGCGGGCACCGCGGATCAAGCTCTTGCGGCGCTGATCGGCGCCGTCCATGCCGGCGAGCGCATCGCGGTCTGGGTCTTTCCCGCGTTTCATGGCGACGCTGGTACCAGCGGACATGCGGCCTTTGTCGAGAACGCGCATATGGCGACGGATTTTGCGGTCATCACCGAGGTCGAGCAGCGGCGTTTCGTCATCCTCGATCGCTCTGCAGCGGGTGTCCGTATTTCACCGACCCCTGGCCTATCTCGGCCGCCGCTTTCCGAGGTCGACTTCGATGGCGTTGCCGGATCGGCGACGACCGCGACGCGAGAGATCCGTAGTTTTGCGTCGCTTGCGCGATTGCTGTTGGCCGCGCGTGCGCTCGGATCGGCGACGCGCGGGTTCGAACTTCTTGTCGATTACGTCAAGCAACGCAGTCAGTTCGGCAAGAAGATCGGCTCCTATCAGGCTATGCAGCACAAGATGGCGAATATCCTGACCGTCATCGAGACGTGCCGGCTGACCATCGAGCGCGGTGGGAGCGTCGATCTCGCCCGCAGCGATTTTGAAGCCTATCCGGCTGCTGTTGCGGTCGCATCGGCGGCACGCACCCTCCGCGATGTGGTTCTCGAACTTCATCATGGTTTTGGCGGCGTGTCATTCTGGGAGGATCACGAGATGCCGCGGCATTTCCGCCGCGTGCATGGAGATCTGGTTCGCCTCGGCGGGCTCCATGAGGCCCGCCGCGAGATAGCCGATCTCGTCCTGGGACCGATTTGACTGCGCTGGAGACGATGTCGATGCTACGATTGCCTGATCTGGATCTGGGCCCGAGCGCAAATGCCTTCCGCGACGAGGTGCGCGCTTGGCTGGCCGATAACTGGACGCCGGATCATGCCGCTTTCGACGGCTCGGCACCGGTCAATCACAAGCTCGCCAATCGTGCCTTCAGTGAGAAGCTGGGGCGCAAGGGATGGCTTAGCCTGTCCTGGCCAAAACGCTGGGGCGGCGCCGAGCGGTCCGCCCTGGAGCGGCTCGTCTTCGAGGAAGAGGTCGCCTATGCCGAGGCGCCGATCGGATGGCATTACACATCGGCGGGCATGATTGCGCCGACGCTGATCCACCACGCATCGGAAGCGCAATGCGAGCGTTACGTGCCTGCCATCGGCCGCGGGGAGATCTGTTTCTCGCTCGGCTATAGCGAGCCGGACAATGGCTCCGACCTCGGCGGAATCAAGACATCCGCCACCAGGACCGCGCGTGGATGGGTCATCAATGGCCAGAAGCTCTATACCAGCACGGCCGGTTATGCGGATTTCTGCTGGCTCGCAGCGCGCACCAATCCGGCCGATCCGAGGGCGAGCGGGATCAGCGTGTTTATTGTGCCACTCGATGCGCCCGGCATGACGATCCAGCCGCTGCATGGCCTCAATGACCATCGCTCGAATGTCGTCTTCTACGATGCGGTGCATCTGGATGAGGATGCGTTGATCGGCGAGGTCAACGGCGGCTGGAAGGTCATCACCGATGCGCTGGCCTATGAACGCATCGTTCTAGCCGGAATTGCGGCGAGGGCACGGTCTTATTTCGATCAGTTAGTGGGGCACATCGCGGCCGGGTCGATGCGCACCGATCCGCTGGTGCGTGACACGATCGCCGCTCTCGCGGTGAAAATCGAAGCCGCGCGGTTGCTTGCGGTCGAGGTCGCGTGCCTGACCGAATCCGATGCGCCGCCGGTGCATCAGGCTTCGATGCTGAAGATCTATGCCAGCGAATTGATGGAGCATCTTGCCGAGACCGCCTTTGATCTCCTCGGTGCTGGTGCCTCGCTGCGGGCGGGACCGGCCTCCGCACATGTCGCCGGGCGCTTCGAATATGCCGTTCGCGACGCGCTGCTCTACACGATCGGCGGCGGCACCAACGAGATCCAACGCACGCTTGTCGCAACCCGCGGTCTTGGACTGCCGCGATAGAGGATCAGGAACATCGAAGATGCCACTCGATCAGGACAGTGCCGAGCTTGTCGCCCGCCTTCTCGCGATCAGCGCGCCGCGATATGAAACCCTCTCGCCGCAGGAGGCCCGTGCGGCGATGGCAGCTGCCCGCAAGGCCGCTGCAGTCGAGCCGCCGTCGATCCACGCCGTCCGCGAGTTGACGATCGCCGCCGCTCAGGGCAATTCCATCAAGGGCCGGCTGTATCGTCCGAGCGGCGACGCGTCTCTGCCGCTTCTGGTGTTTTTCCATGGGGGCGGGTGGGTTCTCGGCGATCTCGACTCGCACGATATTCTCTGCCGCCGACTGGCGATCGCCGCGGGCTCCGCCGTGCTGTCCGTCGATTATCGCTTGGCGCCTGAGCACAAATTCCCCGCTGCGGTGGATGATGCGATCGCGGCGGTGGACTGGGCCGTGGCGCATGCCGCCGAACTCGGCGTCGACGAAGCGCGCATCGGTCTCGGCGGCGACAGCGCGGGCGCGAATCTTGCGACCGTCGTGGCGCTGCATCGCAAACATAACGGGCTGAAGCCACTGCGATGCCAGGTCCTGGTCTATCCGGTCACGGATCTGGGATTTGCATTCCCCTCTCACAGTATCGCGGAAGAAGGCTTGCCCGTTGTCGGCAAGACCATGATCTGGTTCCGCGAGCAATATCTCTCGGATGCGGATCAGCAGTCGGACTGGCGCGCGTCGCCGCTGCGCGCGGCGGATCTGTCCGGCCTGCCGCCGGCCTATGTTCTGACCGCGGGTTACGATCCGCTGTCGGATGAAGGCTGCGCGTATGTGGACAAGCTGCGCGACGCCGGCGTTGCGGTGACCTGCAAACATTATCCCGGCCAGGTTCACGGCTTCCTGACGATGGGCGTGAAATTTCCGACCACGGAAACCGCCATCGCCGATGTTGCCGCCTTCATGCGGACGACGTTACGACCGTGAAGCCTTGCCCCGCGGTGCGCCGGAACTGGCCCGGCGACATGCCGGCATGGCGGGAGAAGAAACGGTTGAAATAGCCGGGATCGGCATAGCCGAGCGCCTCCCCGATCTCGGCGATATTCATGCTGGAATAGAGCAGGCTGCGCTTGGCCTCCAGGATCAGCCGGTGCTCGATCAGTTGCAGCGAGGATTGCCCGCTGACCGACCTGCAAAGCCCGTTCAGTTTCGCGGTGGACATACCGAGCTGGTCGGCGAAGAAGGAGAGTGGCCGATGCTTCCGGTAATATTGTTCGATCATCGCGCGGAAGCGCGCGACCGTCTGAACGGATGTCGTCTCCGGCCGCGTGTCCAGCTTCCGTCGCCCGCGCAGCCGGCTAACCTGAACCGCGAGCAGCAGGATGAGGCTGCGGATCGCCGCGCGCCGCCCCGGCGCCGACCAGACGAATTCCTGCTGCAGCGAACTGAAGATCTTGGTCAGCGCGGCGACATCGCCAAGCCTAGCGCGGGAAAAATGATTTGGCTCGGCGAAGCCGTCGAGCGCGTCGTCGTCGTCATCGGCCGCACGGCGCAGCAATGCCGGCGAGACCGTGATGACGAAACCGTCGGTGCCCTTCTCGAAGGCGAAGGCATGCACGGTCAGCGCGGGAATGACGAGGAGCGACGACGGATGGAATGTGAACACCGCATCTTCGACATAAAGCCGCCCGCCGCCATCGGAGATCAGAAGGATCTGATGGTGATGAGGATGCGTATGGGGACGAATTGTCCAATCGTGCCGGCTGCTGCGCACATTGATCCGCTCGATATGCAGAAACGCCGGATCCAGCTGCGGCGCGTCTTCTTCATAGAGGTAAAAATGCGGAATCATGGGCAGGCGTCTCAGGCATGGCTCGGCAGCTGCGATTTACGAAAAGTACAATAAGTTTGTGGAGTTCGTCCATTTGATCCGCAGCGCGCGGGTCCTAGACTGGTTGTAACGATAGGGGCGGTCCGCTAACGCCCGAACAAAAGGGATGAGCTCGTGGAGACCAGCAACCGAAATCGAGAATGCGACGTCTTGGTCATCGGATCCGGCGCCGGCGGATTATCGACCGCCATTGTCGCCAAGAAAGGCGGCCTTGACGTTCTCGTCATCGAGAAGGAGCCGTTCTATGGCGGCACCACCGCCTTTTCCGGTGGCGTGCTGTGGATTCCGGGCAATCATCACGCCAGGAAAGCCGGCGTGCAGGATAGCCGGGACGCAGCCAAAACCTATATGCGCAATGAAACCGGAAATTTCTTCGATGAAGCCGCCATCGATGCGTTTCTGGATGAGGGCCCGCGCATGCTCGAGTATTTCGAGCGCGAGACCGAGGCCAAGTTCGTCCTTTCTGGCTACCCAGACTATCACCCCGATGTGGATGGCGGCGCCAATATCGGCCGCTCGGTCACGGCGGCGGCCTTCGATGCTCGCAAGCTCGGCAATGAGCTGCAGCGCCTGAAGCCGCCGCTCTCGACCATCACCTTCATCGGCATGATGTTCAATTCCTCCAACGAGGATCTCAAGCATTTCTTCCGGGCAACGCGTTCGCTGAAATCTGCTGCCTATGTCGCCAAGCGGTTGGTCAGCCATCTGAAGGATCTGGCGCTTTATCGCCGCGGCGTGCAGATCACCAGCGGCAACGCGCTTGTCGCTCGGCTGGCAAAGACTGTGTTCGACCTCAAGATCCCGCTTCTCACCGGCACTGAAGCCGTGTCGATGGCGCGGCAAGACGCGCGCGTGACCGGCGTCGTGGTGAAGGATGCAGACGGCGAATACATGATCACGGCGCGCCGCGGTGTCGTTCTTGCGTGCGGCGGTTTTCCGCATGATGCCGCTCGCATCGCGCGCGCCTATCCGCATATCGCGCGCGGCGGCGAACATCTGTCGCCGACACCGGAATCGAACAGCGGGGACGGCGTCCGTCTGGCGGAAAGCGTCGGCGGCGTCTGCGACATCCGCTTTCCGAATGCCGCAGCGTGGATGCCGGTGTCGAAGGTGCCGCTCGGCGGCGGCAAGGTCGGCGTATTCCCCCATCTCGTCGATCGCTACAAGCCGGGCATCATTGCTGTCAACGGCGAGGGCGAGCGGTTCGCCAACGAGTCGAATTCGTATCACGATACGGGTGAAGCGATGATCGCGCAGGCATCGGCCGGCCGCGAGACATTCGCGTGGCTGATCTGCGATCACGCGACGATCCGCAAATACGGTCTCGGCTATGCCAAGCCGGCGCCGGTGCCGATCGGCATCTATCTGCGCAACGGCTATCTCAAAAGCGCTGCGACGATCGATGGGCTGGCCCGAGCCATTGGCGTCGATGCCCTAGCCCTGCAGCAAACGGTGCGCAGCTACAATGAGGGCGCTCGACAGGGCGTCGATCGCGAATTCGGGCGTGGCACCACGGCGTTCAATCGCTTCCTCGGTGACGCCGAGCATAAGCCGAATCCGAATGTCGCACCGATCGGCAAAGGGCCCTATTACGCGCTGAAGTTGCTGATGGGCGATCTCGGCACCTTCGATGGCCTGACCACCGATCTGGTCGGCCGCGTGCTGGATGCCAACGCCGCCGAAATTCCGGGGCTCTATGCCGTCGGCAATGATCGGGCGAGCATCATGGGCGGCAATTATCCAGGCGCCGGGATCACGCTCGGACCCAATATGACGTTCGGTTACATCACCGGACGCCATCTTGCGGGTCTTGCGCCCTAGCGTCCGCAACAGTCAAAAACAGAACGACAAAAGCAGGGAGAAACACATGAACATCAGCCGTCGCAGCTTTGTCCAGGCGGGCCTTGCGGCTGGTGCGATCCTGTCGCACCGGCAGGCCCGCGCCCAGTCGAACAACACGATCCGGATCGGCGTCATCACCGATATGTCCGGCGTCTATCGCGACGTCTCGGGGCCGACTACGGTCGCTTGCGTGCAGCAGGCCGTCGAAGAATTCATGGCCGAGAACCGCGACATCAGGGTCGAGGTGCTTGTTGCCGATCATCAGAACAAAGCGGATGTCGGGCTTGGAATCATCCGTAAATGGTTCGATCAGGACGGTGTCGATGTCATCGAAAATGTCGGCAACAGTTCGATCGCGCTTGGATCTAAGCATCTGATCGAAGGCAAGGACAAGGTCGGGCTTGTCACGACGGCGGGGAGTTCGGACCTCACCGGCAAGGACTGCAGCGCCAATCTGGTTCACTGGGCCTGGGATTCCTGGTGTCTCGCCCATTCCACCGCGACATCGCTGGTCCGAACCGGCGGCAATAAATGGTTCTTTGTCACCGCCGATTATGCCTTCGGCCATGCGGCCGAGGCGGACGCGACCAAGTTCGTGAAGGCTGCGGGCGGGCAGGTTCTCGGCTCGGTCCGCTATCCGTTCGGATCGACTGCAGACTTCTCGTCATTCCTGCTGCAGGCGCAGTCGAGTGGCGCGAATGTGGTGGCTTTCGCCAATTCGGGCAGCGAGCTGATCAATTGCCTCAAGCAGGCGCAGGAATTCGGGCTGGATCGCAGCGGCACGCGCATGGCGGCCATGGTCGGCTATATCACCGATGTGATGAGCATGGGTCTGCCGGTCGCGAAAGGGCTGTCACTGACCGAGACCTTCTATTGGGATCTGGACGATCGCACGCGCAGCTTCATGAGCCGGGTCAAGCCACGGCTCGGCAAGGATGTTTTCCCGAATATGAGCCAGGCCGGTGACTATGCCTGCGTGCGGCACTACCTCAAGGCCGTCAAGGAGCTCGGCGTGGAGCACGCCAAGCGATCGGGGCGCGATGTGGTCACTTCGAACAGATAGGCCGGATGAAAGCGGGCTCGGAGCAGCGGCAATCTTGGTCAACAATGCAGGAACGATGCGATCGTCTGGGCTGGAAACGGTGTCCTTGGACGATTGGAATGCAAATCTGTCGCTCAACCTCACGGGCTATTTGCGCTGCGCCAAGGCATTCCGGTCGCAGATGGTCGCTGTTGGAGGCGGATCTATCGTCCATATCGCTTCGATCGCAGCGCATTCGCCGCAATGCTTCAGCGGGGCCTACAGCGCGTCGAAGGCGGGGATTCTGATGCTATCCCAGCAGATGGCGGTCGAATGGGGCGAGATCGGCATTCGCAGCAACACAGTTAGTCCTGGTCTAATCCGTACACCGATGACGGACGTGCTTTATGCCGTTGATGGCGTGCTGCGCGCACGGGAAAAGCTCGTGCCGAGGGGGCGGATAGGATCCCCGCGGGATATCGCCGACGCTGTGGTGTTTCTTGCGAGCGACCGCGCGGACTACGTCTCGGGAGCGGATCTCGTCGTGGACGGCGGCGTCACGCGGAAGATGATGGACGTTATCCCACGACCCGGCTTCGACCGGAATTCATAGTCCCTTTGAGAAGGAATAGGCCGACCAATGACTGCAGGCGCTTCCAACCATCGCGAGATATTCGATATTCCCGGTCGAGTTGCCGTCGTCACCGGGGCAGGCTCGGGGCTCGGGCGAATGTTTGCATCCGTGCTGGCCGCATATGGCGCGGAAGTCCACTGCCTCGACCGGGACGCCGCAGGCGCGCAGGATACGGTGACCGCTATCTCGAAAGCCGGCGGCAAAGCTTTTGCGGGGATCGTCGATGTCGCCGATGAGGCGTCGATCGGAGGTTTCGCGCGGGAGGTGGACGAGCGGGGGCTATCGATCGATATCCTCGTGAACAATGCCGGGATTGCCGGTGCGCCGACGCGCCTTCATGAGATGGATGACGAGACCTGGAGTGCAGCGATCGATGTCAATCTCAATGGCGTATTTCGGTGCACCAGGGCGCTTCTCCCCAGTATGATTCGCGGCGGCGGCGGGTCGATCGTCAATATTAGTTCAATCATGGGACTGACCGGTTTCTATCCCGGTGTCCCGGGAATCTCGGCCGGCTACAACGCAACGAAGGCAGCGATTATCGGTCTGACCAGACAAGTCGCGGCCGAATATGCCGGCGACAATATTCGTTGCAACGCGATTGCACCGGGATGGCATCAAGGAACCAATCTTGGTGCGCGGCGACGCGCGGCGGCGGCTGCCGCAACCACCAGCGCTTTCGACCAGGCCATTCTCCGCGGAACGCCAATGGCAAGGCGCGGCCGGCCGGAAGAATTGCGGGGTCTGATGGTTTTACTGGCCAGCGATGCGTCGTCTTTTATCACCGGTCAAGTCTTCGTGCAAGACGGCGGTTGGTGTGCCATCTAGCCCGCCGCCCTGCGTTGCGGCGAGTTGACACCGATCCGGCTGTTCGTATACCGAACGCATTAAGCCATTTTGGCTTATGGACCTTCGGCTATGCCATCGGAGAAATCCACGCCGCAGACGCGTGCGAGTACCGCGCGTCAGGCGGAGGGGATGGGCGGGCTCGCAAAAGGCCTCGCCGTTATCGAGGCATTGTCGTCCCGCGGAGCGCAGAGTGTCGCGGATGCGGCGCGGGCTGCCAACGCTACCCGCGCAGCAGCGCGCCGCTGCCTGTTGACGCTCGCTGAACTGGGTTATGTCGAGCGGGTCGGGCGCGAGTTCAGGCCGTTGCCCCGGCTGCGCAACCTCGGCCAGCCAGGAAGCATACGTGATCAACTCATTGAAGCGAGCGGCGACGTGTTGAGCGATGGCCGTGACCGATTGAACGAGTCCGTATCTCTCGCAGTGCTTGAAAAAGACCACGTCATCTTCGTTGCGCGTGCCGAAGCCGAGCATATCGTGCGGACCGGTGTCCGCATAGGTGCCCGGCTTCCTGCTTATTGCTCCGCGACCGGCCGGGTCATGCTGGGCCAGCTACAAGACGACGAGATCCGCACGATCATTGGCAGCGAGCCATTGCATCGCCGGACGTCCAAGACAATCGTTGAACCGCAGCGGCTATTGGACGCGATCGATGACAGCCGTGCTTCCGGTTTCGCCATCAGCGATGAGGAACTTGAAATCGGAATGCGCGCACTGGCTGTTCCGGTTCGCGACATCGATGGAGCGATCGTGGCGGCCGTCAGCGTGAGCGCCTATTCGGCAAGAGTCGATCGGAAAATGTTTCTCAGTGAGTTTCTCGACGTGGTGCGCGAATGCGCTGCTCGCCTAGAAGAGCGCTGTTTCGGCATCAAACGCCAAATCGCGGGAACGGCGAGACGAAAGACGGCGGTCAAGGATTAAGCGCTCTCCGAAAAGCGGGAAGGTCTATCCCGCGGGCAGGCACAATTTGGACAGACAGCCGTCAATGAGCTGTTTCCTGATCTTTGCAGCCAATCGACCCGCGACATCGAACGGCCCGTCAAGGGAGCCGAGTTCGAACTGTTGCGAGATGACCGTCGCTCCCAGTTCCCGGAAAAACTGTTGCAGTGCAGGCTGACCGCGCAGGCCGCCAGCGCCACGACCAGCTATTCCGCAGAGTGCGACTGGCTTATTATAAAACGGCGTCCGCTGGTCGGCGTCGGCCAGCCTCAGCCAGCCCACCATGTTTCTGAGAACGGATGAATACACGCCGGTGTATTCATCCGAACTGATGAAGTAGCCGTCGGCAGAGGCGAGCAACGATTTGAGTTGCAGCACCTCGTACGGCGTTTCGTGCGAACTCTGGTGTTCAAAGCTCGGCAGATCGATTTGCGCGGGATCGAGCGCGATCGGCTCGACATGATCGAAGCAACCTTGAGCGATCTTCGCTGCCGCCGGCGCCAGCTTCCAGTTGGTCGATCCGACATGACTGCTTCCCGAAATAAAAACCAGTTTCATCTTCGCGCGATCTTTCGCTGAGGAGCGGCTGCATCGCCCGCGTTTATGCGCATGGTGATTGCGAGTGTCCGCATTTCGAACATTTCTAAGAACTTGACACATCTCATACCCGCTTATAAAGGAAAAGTCGAATAACGGCCGATGTTCGAATAACGAACAACATGGAGAGCGGGATGAACGAGCACACTCGCATCGAAGCAAGTCGGTCTGATTGGCCTGACGAAGAAGAAATCCGCCGCGTCCCGTATTGGGCTTTCAGCGACAAGGATTTGTTCGAGCGTGAAAAGCAGGTGCTGTTTCACGGTCCGACATGGAATTTCCTTTGCCTCGAAGTCGAGCTGCAAGTGGCAGGCGACTTTGTCGCCGTGCATGTCGGCGAAACGCCGGTCATCGTCACGCGCGATCGTGATGGCGAGCTATACGCATTCGAAAATCGCTGCGCGCATCGCGGGTCGCTGCTGGCGCTTGAGGATCGCGGCAACGTCAAGGACTTCACCTGCGTATATCACGCCTGGAGCCATAACCTTCAGGGCGACCTGATCGGCATTGCGTTCAAGGACGGACTCGGCGGGAAGGGGGGCATCGCGAAGGATTTCTGCATGTCAGACCGCGGGCCACGCAAGCTCCGGGTCGTCGTCCTGCATGGCCTTGTCTTTGGTAGTTTCGACGAAGACGCCGAGGAACTCGAAGACTATATCGGACCGGAGCTCGTCGCGCGGATCGCGCGGGTGATGGAGGGCCGCAAGCCTGTCGTGCTCGGTCGTTTCACGCAGATCCTTCCCAACAATTGGAAGCTCTACGTCGAGAACACCAAGGATAGCTATCACGCCAGCATCCTGCATACATTCTTCACGACCTTCGAACTCAACCGGCTGTCACAGCGCGGAGGCATCGTCGTCAATGAAAGCGGCGGCTCGCATGCGAGCTATTCCGAAGTCGACCGCGAAGCGGAAGCCGCGAAATCCAAGGATGTCTATTCCCAGCAGAACATTCGCTCGCAGTCCGACCTGAAGCTGTCGGACATGTCGTTGCTCGGCAATTTCAAGGAATTCAAGGACGACACCACACTCCAGATCCTGTCGGTGTTTCCGAACTTTGTGCTGCAGCAGATCCAGAACGCGTTGGCAGTCAGGACCATCCTGCCGCGCGGCACGGATCAGATGCATCTGAAATGGACTTACTTCGGCTTTGACGACGATACGCCGGAGCAACGCAAGATCCGGATGAAACAGTCGAACCTGGTTGGCCCGGGTGGCTATGTTTCGATGGAAGACGGCTGCATCGGCGGCTTCGTCCAGCGTGGCACGGCCGGATCTCAGGATGAACAGGCTGTGCTCGCGATGGGCGGCTATTCCATCGAAAGCAGTGATGACCGCATCACCGAGGCTGCCATTCGCGGCTTCTGGAAGGAATACCGCGAGAGGATGGGTCTATGAGCGACATGCAGGAGCGCCATCGACTGATGGCGCTGATCTCGATGGTGCAGGCGCGTTACGTGCGGGAGATCGACGACGGCGATTGCACTGCCTGGCCCGACTACTTCGCCGACGATTGCTTCTACAAGATCACGACGGCCGACAATCACAGCCAGAATCTCGAGGCCGGGCTTATGTGGATGGACAGCAAAGGGATGTTGCATGATCGCATCCTCTCGTTGCTCGAGGCCAATGTTTATGAGCGGCATTCCTATCGGCACATTCTCGGCCAGCCCTATATCGGGGACATCGAAGGCGACGAGCTGGATTCGGAGACTCCATTCATGGTGGCGCGCATCACGCGCGAGGGGCCGACCGATCTGTTCGCAACGGGGCGCTATATCGACCGCTACCGCGTGGCAGGTGACGACGCAAAGCTGCTGAAGCGGATCGTCGTGCTCGACAGCGGCTATATCGACACGCTGCTCGGCTTCCCTCTGTGACGATGCGAGTCGGGTCGCGTCTGCGATCCGGCTGCCAACCAACAACTCAATCATTCGGGAGGAAACTGCGTGAGTTTCCTGATTTCTGTCGCGGACAAGGATATCAGCTTCGACTGCGCCGAGGATGAAACGGTTCTCGATGCTGCGGAGCGCGCCGGTTATGCGATCCCATATTCATGCCGCAAGGGTGTCTGCTCGTCATGTGCGGGAGGGCTCGTCGCCGGGCAAGCGGTCGTCCGCGGGCGGGGCGCATGTATTGGACCGGCGCAGGATGTCTTGCTGTGTCAGGCCCGGCCGCAAAGCGATCTCGTCGTCGCACCGACGCGTATCCGTTCCGCTGACATCATCGAACGCAAGATCTTCGCTGCGAAAGTGCGCAAGATCGAGCGGCCTGCCGCCGACGTGGCTGTCGTTCATCTGCGGCTTCCCATCGGTCGCCGCGCGATCTTTCATGCCGGGCAGTATCTGCGCGTGATGATGGCGGATGGCGACAGCCGTAACTATTCGCTGGCAAATTCGCCGCAGAAGAATGACGAGCTCGAATTGCATATTCGCCACGTCCCTGGCGGAAAGTTCTCCGAAGGCGTGCTCGCAAATCTCGCCAAAGCGAACACGTTGGAGATCGAATTGCCCTATGGGGAATTTGCGCTCAGCGAAAATGCCGGCCGCCAAGCGATCTTGATCGCGACCGGAACAGGCTTTGCGCCAATCAAGTCCATGATCGAGAACGTCATCCGTCTTGGCGAGACGCGGCCGATCCATCTCTATTGGGGGGCCAACCGCGAGTCCGATCTCTACATGACCGACCTGCTGGCCGAATGGGCTGCGGTGCATTCGTGGTTTCGTTATACCCCGGTCGTTTCCAGTCCAGGTTCATCGTGGACCGGACGGACCGGCTTCGTGCATCAGGCGGTCCTGTCTGATTATCCCGACATGGCGGCGCTCGAGGTCTATGCCTGCGGCGCGCCGGCGATGATCGATGCCGCCCGGCGCGACTTTCTCAATGAAGCGGGCCTGCCGCGCGATGCCTTCTTCAGTGACGCTTTCGTCGCCACCGGTGACGACGGGGCAGCGTCCCAGTCGGCGGCCTGACGTGAGGAGTTGGCGATGAGCGGTATCATCAAGACGATCGCGTTGACTGTCGGAGATCCGAACGGGATCGGGCCGGAGATCGCGGTCAAGGCCGCGATGGACCTGGCGGGTAGCGAGCAACCCCGGGTGATTCTTGTCGGGGATGATCATGTCATCCGGAATTATGCGGAGCGACATGCGCCGGGCATGACTCTGGTCGGATACCAGAGCCGTGAGGCTCCCCGACGTGACGCGCTATATTGGCATCCGGTGCAGGCATTGCCTGCCGGGAATTTCAAGCCGGGCATTGTCGACGCTGCCGCCGGAAAGGCCACTGTCGCCTATGTCGCGGCGGCAATCGAGCTTGTCCGCACAGGCGCCGCTGATGCCATCGTCGGATGCCCGCATAACGAGACCGCGGTCAATGCGGCCGGGATTCCGTTTTCGGGCTATCCCGGTCTGATAGCCCGGCTGACACATGTGCCCGAGAACGACGTCTTCATGATGTTTGTCGGCGGCGGCCTGCGTATTTTGCACGCGACGCTGCATGAGCGGATACACGACGCACTGGCGCGCCTGACGCCCGAACTGATCGAACAAGCGGCGCTGACCTGCCTGAACACGCTGAAGCGTCTTGGGGTCGAGACGCCGCGGATCGGCATCTTCGGCATCAACCCGCATGCGGGCGAGGGTGGGTTGTTCGGTCATGACGACGATCTGATAACGTCCCCGGCGGTGGCGAGGCTGCGCGCGGCCGGACACGCGGTTGAAGGCCCGGTGGGCGCTGATCTGCTGGTGACGCGCAAAGACATCGACGGCTTTGTCGCGATCTATCACGACCAGGGGCATATTCCGGTCAAACTTCTCGCTGGGCGCAACGCATCGGCGTTCTCGGTCGGCTCGGACATCCTGTTTTCCAGTGTCGGACATGGCAGTGCGTTCGATATCGCCGGGAAGGGCGAGGCGGACGCAACGGCCGTCCTGCGCACGATACGTCTCATCAGCAATACCGCTCCGCCAGGCTGAAGCGCGGCAGCGGCCGGATGAAATCTAAAAATAAGATCGTTGGGAGGGGATAAAAGAATGATCAGCACGAAATCTGTCGTGAAGTCACTGTCGGTCGCAGCGATGAGCACGCTGTTGTTCGCCAGCGTATCGCGCGCCAATGCCGAGGCGGACTACCCGTCGAAGATCATCAAGATCGTTGTGCCATTCTCGGCCGGCGGCACCGCTGACGCTTTACCGCGAATCGTGGCCGAGAAGCTCCGCCAGAAATGGGGGCAGCCGATCATCATCGAAAACCGCGCAGGCGCCGGCGGCAATATCGGTGCCGAGTTTCTGGCGAACAGCGCGCCTGACGGATATACCCTGCTCGCAAGCCCGCCGGGGCCGATCGCGATCAACGAAACGCTCTACAAGAAGATGAGCTTCAAGCCGTCCGAATTCCTGCCTGTCACCCTACTGGCGACTGCGCCGAATGTCGTCGACGTCCGGCCGAACTTTCCCGCTAAGTCCATCGGCGAGCTCATCGCTTACGCCAAGGCCAATCCCGACAAGGTGACATTTGCCTCACAGGGCAATGGCTCGACATCTCACCTGACGGCAATGCTGTTCCAGCGGCTGACTCAGACCAGTATGACCCATGTCGCCTATAAAGGCACGGCGCCGGCCTTGCAGGACATTGTCGGCGGCACGGTAGACATCTTCTTCGACAATCTCGGATCCTCGCTGAACCTGCATGAGAGTGGCAGGCTGCGCATCCTGGCCGTGTGCGGTCCGGAGCGCACGCCGCAACTGGCCGGGGTGCCGACCGTTCAGGAAGCCGGCGTCAAGGATTTCACGTCCGTGACCTGGTTCGCACTGATGGCCCCGAAGGGGACCTCCAGCGGAATCGTCGACAAATTGAATCAGGCGGTCACGGAAATCCTGCGCGAGCCGGAGGTGCAGTCGAAGTTCACGGCGCTTGGCGTGCAAGCCAGTCCGATGACGGTCAAATCCACGGCAGACTTCATCGACGAAGAACGCAGCCGTTGGGGTGACATCATCAAGTCCACCCAGATCGCCGTCGATTGAAGCGCGAAGACGGCGCGTAAGGTCGGTCTGAATAGATGCAGGCAGGAGCGGAAATGGTCTCGGAACGATCGTTCGACGTGGTCGACTTCGTTAATAGTCGTCGCGTCGGGCTCATTCAATATTCGATCATCATACTGTGCGGGTTGGTGATGTTCCTGGATGGCTTCGACACCCAGGCGATCAGCTATATGGCGCCGTCGATCTCCAGCGAGTGGCATCTCTCCAAGGGGATGCTCGGTCCGATCTTCTCGTCCGCATTGATTGGACTGATGATCGGATATCTTCTGGTATCGCCGCTGTCGGATCGTTATGGACACCGCAAGATGGTGGTCGTCAGCACATTTGCCTTTGCATTGCTGACTTGCGCGACGGCATTTGCATCGGGGGTTACTGAGCTGATCGTGCTTCGCTTTGTCACGGGCATTGCACTTGGATCTGTCGTGCCCAGCGCCATCGCCTTGACGACGGAGTTTAGCCCGTCGCGGATGCGTGCCACCTTCGTGCTGGCGATTTATTGCGGATTCTCGCTCGGCTTTGTTGCCGCAGGTGGCGTGGCCGCTTGGGCAATCCCGCAATATGGCTGGCGGTCGATGTTGTGGATCGGCGCCGTTGCCCCCTTCGCCGTCGCACTGATTGCGCTGATCGCTCTGCCGGAGTCGATCGACTTTCTGATCCGCACCAAGGCGTCTCCCGAGCGCATCTGGCGTGTTGTCCGGCGCGTCGATACCACGCTCCCTGTCAGCGGTCCTGCGCGGTTCTCGACCGAGATGGCCGAGCAGCGCAGTTCGATCGGCAGCCTGTTCGCAGCCGGGCGGAGCTTGGGGACGCTGGTGATCTGGGTGGTGTTCGTGCTCAACCTCGCGGAGTTCTACGGTCTGCAGAGCTGGCTGCCGACGGTGCTCGGCAATGCGGGTTACTCCCTCAGCACTGTCGCCCTCGCGACATCGATGACGACGGTTGGCGGGATCATTGCCGCTTTCGCGATCGGCCCGGCCATGGATCGGATCGGCGCTTACAAGTCGCTCGCCGTGGTCTATCTCAGTGGTGCACTCCTGGTGCTTCTCTTCGGCTTTTCGATCGGACGTCCGGACTGGCAACTGGTGATGGCAGCGTTCCTGGCGGGATTTTGCATCAGCGGGGGACAGAAGAGCGTCATCGCGCTTGCTGCAATCTATTATCCGAGCGCAATTCGCTCGACTGGGGTTGGCTGGGCCCTTGGCATAGGCCGACTGGGCGGCATTTCTGGTCCGTTACTGATTGGCGCGATGCTGGCCTATCAGTTGTCCGCCCAGAATATTCTTTACATCGCATCAGTTCCGATGGTGCTTGCGGGGATCCTTATCGCGGTGCTCGGGCGTCGCTACGGATCGCCAGCGACTGACAAAGCGGTGACGCCACCATTGAATGGCGCCCAGGCAATGTCGACCGGTCATCGAGCTTGAGCAGGACTGGAACTCGGCTCTATCGATTAGGAGGATGATGGGACCAAACGTCGTCAGCCTTTGGATTGGATATTCCGTGTTGTACCGCGCGAAAGGCGCCCGCGATCGCGGGGCCCAATGTGATGCCCGGACCGGGATAGGCGTCCCCCATGATCGAGGCCGCATCGTTGCCGCAGGCATAGAGGCCGGGAATGGCGCTGCCGTCCGATCGAAGGATCTGTGCATCCCTGCTGACACGAAGCCCGGCGGTAGCTCCGATATCACCGACATAGAGACGGACCGCGTAGAATGGCGCAGCGGCGATCGGGCCTAGCGTGGGATTAGGAGCGTGCATCGGATCACCATTGGCCCGATGATACGGCGTGGTGCCGCGGCCGAAATCCTCGTCCACCCCCGTCGCGGAAAAGCCGTTGAAGCGCGCAATGGTCTGCGACAATTGCATTGCCGGGACGTTCAAGGCTGCGGCCAATCCAGCGATCGTCGATGCCTCGGTCAGATATCCATCGGCGATGAATTCGGTGAGATTGCGGGTGCCTTGTCGAACCATGCCGAGCCCGTAGCGGCGCAGCCCGGTCGAATCCGTGATGATGAAGCAGGGCACGCAGGGGACCGTTTCGTTCCTGTCGAGCATCGCGCGCCCGAAGGCGTGATATGAGGTCGACTCATTGACGAAGCGGCTGCCGCCTTGATCGACGCACAGCGTGCCGGGCTTGCTCCTGTCCAGAACGAAGTGCGGAAACACCGCGCGGCTGCCGTCTCATTATTCGAGAAAGTCTTCGTCGAAGGCAGAGGTGGAAGCTGCGCTTGCGTTTCCGAGCGTCGGTTTTAGCTTGGGAACGAAGCGCTCGGCCGCGAAAGCCTCACGCCTTCACCAGCATCGTCTTCGTCGAACAGGAAAAGCACGCCGTATGTCTCTATGAAGAGGTCTCTGATCCGACGGACCGTGTCCGTTCGTCGATCGTGCGTGGGCGGATTAGCCTCGCGCTCAATCTCATGCAGGGTTTTCCTCGACACCCCGACGGCTTGCGCGAGTTGGATCGCTTCCATGCCGACGAGAGCTCGGGCTGCGCGGATCATTGCCCCGGAGGGATACCGTTCTACCTCGTCTCGAATCATCATGGTTAAGGTTAACGCATGCGGGGTGACATTTGTAACGTTTTCTTCTTGCCTCCATCAGCCGGAGGGGTTACATATGTCACCCATAGGGCAGCGTTAAACGCTCAGCCGAGGAAGACGAAATGACGAACGAACCGAACCAGCAGAGCAAACTCATCTCCCACGATGCGATCCGACGCGCGGCACGGGCGGTCGTGTCGAATGCAGTCAACGGGGATTTCCCGGTGGATCCGGTTATCGGTGCCGATCTCTCACGGACATTCTCCGCGGTGAACAGCGTGGTGAAACGCCACGGCCTTCTGTTGCAGCGCACTCTTGGTAACGCGTTGTCTGCAAGCGGACGCTTCGAGGTTATGCACGATGTTCCGGTCCCGGTCACCGAAGCGGCACACGATCTGCTGACCTCCCGGAATTCGAATCGCGACCTTGCGAACATCCGTCTGCGAGCGGACGCGAACGTGATCCGAATGGTTACTGTCGATATCATCGCCATCGACGTCGAGGCGGGATGGGCTGGAGCGTACGACATGAAGCGCGGCAATGGCGCGACGGAGAGCCGAAAGCGTCGCCCGCTCGAACATGATCTCCGAGCCACGCGATTGGTACTTGCGTCGTTTCTCAGCAAATACGGGTACGGCGACATCACGCGCGTCACAACCGGCATCATCGATTTCTACGGTGCATCGGGATTCGACGACGAGTTGCGGATCAAGAAAGAGGGGCTCGACGAGCATTTCGGCGTGCCGGTCCTGGAGACGCTCGAAGCGATGACCGTAGAGCTCCGGACCGCGCTCCACGCGGAGATGCGTGCATTGCTCGCCCCGGCGCTGAAGATGAAGCAGCGCACCGAGCGCCCGAGCAATGGGGCTGACCAGGCGATCTCGGTCGGGCGGATCTTCGAGGAGGACCCGGGCGACGATCCCATCGAGCGGATCCTCAGCGCCCGCCCGACCGGACCGGGGCCGTGGCGTCCCCGCGTCGCCTAGCACCAACCAGCCAAGCAATCACTTTCGAGACTGTCGCCCACAGCGTTGCCGCGCATCTGCGCGATCGGAGAGTCATGCCATGAAAAGCGAAAATGAAAAGGCGAGCGGTTCCGCTCCGTGCGTAAGTGGTTCGATCGCACCGTACGCCTATTGGCGGACGTTCGAGAAGCCGGAATACGACATCGTGCGCCGTCTCCAACTGACGTGCATGCTGGGCGCGGTGTCGACGACCGACATGTTGTGGCGGCGGGCCCTCGAAGGGGATGCTGCGAGTTCGGTCGCGATCGCGATGAGAATTCGCCGCCCGACGATGATTACCTATCCGATCGATCTGCGCATGAGCGTGCTCGTGAACGCCGCGCTGCTCGGTGACGCTGCCTGCGCCTTGGTGATGGAAAAGCTTCTGTCGAAGATGCCGTTGCAGGAGGATGAACGCGAACGTCTCGCCTTCTCGTGGTCGGATCGTCGGCTGCGCTCGCCCCCGTTGGCGCCGTCGGGCGTCATCGACGCGGAGCGCCCGGCATGACGTCCCAGATCCCCTCTACCGTCGGCATCGAAGCGACGGAAGGCGCCTTTTCGCCCCCCCCCCTACGAGCTCGTCGAAGGCAGCATAGCGAAATCGTCGGCCGCGTCGCGGCTGTGCCGCGACGATCCCCCGTGCAGGAACGAGCGCAACCGCCCCCCTGACGAAGCAGCGCTTCGTTCGTCGTCAATCATCGAGGATTTTTGGATGCATGTCTTCGAATTTGGTCTCCGCGTTCAGGAGCAGTCTGGTGCCGGCCTTGCGTTCGGCTCAGGCGTTCACGTCCTGACCGGCCCCTACCAACTCCTCCGCACCGAGCCCCCCGTGCAGGAACGGGCACGGCCGCCCCCCTGATGTTGCCCCGACGCAACTACCGGCTCACTCGACAAGGAATTCGATATGACAAGGTCCAGCTACAGTTTCCTCGATCCCGGAAGGCTTGCTGCCGAGCTTCCTTCGCGATTGAGGGACCTCGCCAACGACGTCGAGCGCATCGTCTGCGGGGTAGGGCCGCTGCCCGATGTCATCGAAGCCGCGCCGTTGCTTGAGCATTGGAGATACGCGCCCTCGCTGCTGGGCGTCCGCCTAATCGGCAAGGTCGGCGGACACCCGACGCTGCGGGGAGGGCAGATCATGACATCCCCATTGTGGGTCGTGGATCCGAACCTCCGCTGGGCCAGGACCACCAACCGCTACTATCGCTTGGGCGCCCGCGCCGAAGATGACGGCGACGAGGACATGGACACAGCAGACTACAAAGGGATTCTGAGATGAGAAGCTACGACGATTTCAAGGAAACGGATCATTCGCGGCGAATGGGTCCGTTGGAAAAAGCCGCGTACCGAGCCTGCTGGATTTCGGCGGCGGCATATCGCAGGACGATCGATCTCGCGGGCGCGACGTCGGACGATGCGCTCGACCAACTCGGCGGCACGCATGCCGGAGGATTCAGAGCTCTGGAGACCAAATTTTCCGCGGACGGAGAAGCGGAGCATGGAGAAGTCTTCGTCCGTCGCAAGACCGAAGCTCCGATGCCGGGGCGCATCGCCGCGCGTCTTCTGTTCGCGCGTCTCTTCGACACCGATCCGACGCTTCTCGATCGCCTGCGTTCGGACACGCCGATCGTAATCGTCGATGTTCCAGATGTAGAAGTCCACGACAGGATCGCGCGGGGCTGGCGGGACATCCTTGGTCTCGAAAACATGCGTTGGATCTCCGTCAAGGAGGTCACCGACGCCACGACGAGGAAGACCGTCGATGCCGTGCACGCGGTCTTCGCCACGCCGCTCCGCAAGGGCGATCGCGAGAACGCGGAAGCGCAAGCCTACGGCGCCGTGCAGATCGCCGTTCCCATCATCGCGATCACGCCGTCGGCGGAGACGCACCTGTCGAGAGCTCTCATCGACGCGGCGACCGACCGCCTGGTCGTTCCGGCCATCGACGCCGACATCGTCCGTTCGGTGATCGAAATCGTGACTGGCGAGAACTGTGCCGAATTCACCGAGGGCGGAGCCTTGCGGGTCGGATTGCACGAACTGCTGCTCGCAGTAAGGTTCGATAGGTCGGCGAGCGATTGCATGGAGCGTGTGCTGAACTCGTCGCGAAAGAAGGCAGCGACCGCGGGCGGCAGGGACCTTTCGTTGGACGAGCTGTTCGGCATGGATGCAGCAGTCGCTTGGGCACGTGCTACCGCCGCGGACCTGAATGCATGGAGACGGGGAGAGATCGGATGGGACGCCCTCGATACGGGCGTCGTGCTCAATGGACCGCCGGGCGTCGGGAAGACGCTTTTCGCAAAGGTCGCCGCGGCGAGCTTTGGGGTGCCGATGATCTCCGGGACGCTCGCTGGATGGCAAGGTAGCGGCGATGGACATCTCGGCCACCTACTCAAGGCGATGAAGGCCGATTTCGCTGAAGCCAGGGCAAAGGCACCGTGCGTCTTCTTCGTGGACGAACTCGATAGCTTCAGTGACCGAGCCACGATCAAGCACCAGCACCGGGACTACGTCGTGGAGGTGGTGAATGGCTTCATCGAGCAGGTCGACGGGATTCAGGGACGTCAAGGAATCGTGTTCATCGGCGCGACCAACGATGTCGGGCGTTGCGATCCGGCGATCGTGCGCGCAGGACGCTTTAATCGCGTGATCCCGATCGGACTTCCGGATACGGCGGACATCGTAAAGATGATGCGGGTCCGGCTCCGCGGCGACCTGGCGGAGGAAAATCTGGATGAGATCGCCCTTTTGGCGTCTGGCAGCACGGGAGCCGACATCGAGCGGGCCGTCAAGGATGCCCGTCGTACTGCTCGGCAAGCAGGCCGGCCGGTTTCGCTTGCAGACCTGCGGCTGGCCGTCACGGGGGCGGATGAGAAGCTCTCGCCGCAGATGCTCGAGAGGGCATCGGTTCACGAAGCGGGGCATATCCTGATCTCGGTCATTCAACGCGGTGCGGCCGATATCCAGGCCGTCGTCGGCGGAATGAGCGGCTCGGCCGGCTTCGTCGTCGGACGGGACGACACCGAAATTGCGGGTACGCTCGAAGATTACCGCAAGATCCTTCAGGGATTGTTGGCAGGCCGTGCCGCGGAAGAGCTGATGCTTGGGGCGGCCGGACACGGGTCCGGCGGCATTGCCCGCACGTCCGATCTCGCGAGCGCGACGCGTGTCGCCGCAGCGCTGGTGGGAAGCGTCGGACACGCCGGTCCGCATCCGCTCGTCTTTCTCGCGGATCATCGTCACGCGGAGGAGTTGCTGGATCAGCTATATGTGAGAGAGGCGGTCCAGAACGAGCTCGCGGAGGCATATCGGGAGACGATGATCATTCTCTCCGACAATATCGCGGCGCTTCAGGAAGTCGCTCGGGTTCTTCGGGTCGAGGGACGCATCGATGGCCACGCCGTGGAGCGCATCATCGTACGCTTCGCCGGCGCACCGGTCATGTTCCGGTCGCCGAACGGATTTGCGGAGACCACTGCATGACGCCGCACACCGACGACGCTCTAGAGCGCATGGCGATCGCGCTGGATGCCAGTTCACATTTCCGCGTGTTGCGCAAGCTTTCACGTGAGGAACGCGTAGCGCATTTCGTCGCCGGCCCGACCCGCAACGGCTTGTTCGTCGATACGGAGACGACCGGTCTGGATCATTCCGGCGATGAGATCATCGAATTGGCGATGGTGCCCTTCCGATATGCACTCGACGGCGCGCTGATCGATGTCGGGCAGCCTTTCGCGCAGCTCCGGCAGCCCGCGAAACCCTTGCCGGCCGCGGTCACAGCCTTGACCGGCATCACCGACGAGATGGTCGCAGGCAAATCAATCGACCACGATGCCGTATCGCACATGGTCCGGAAGGCCGATCTCGTCCTTGCTCACAATGCGGCGTTCGATCGCCGGTTCCTGGAACGCTTCGACGATTGCTTCATGACGAAGCCATGGGCCTGTTCGATGACGCAGATCGACTGGGTCTCGGAAGGCTTCGAGGGAACGAAGCTGGCCTACCTGGCGATGGGTGCAGGCTTCTTCTACGACCGACATCGGGCAGCAAACGATTGCCTCGCAGCGATCGAGCTGCTCGGGCGGCCCTTACCAGTTAGCGGCCGGCCCGCGCTCGACATCCTTCTCAAGCGGGCGCGCCAAACCCAATGGCGGATCTGGGCGACCAACACGCCGTTCGGCGTGAAGGAGAAGCTGAAGAAGCGCGGCTACCGATGGAGCGGAGATCAGGGCTCGGTTCGAAAAGCCTGGTACGTCGATGTCGAGGACGATGGTCGCGATGCCGAAATCGCATTTCTCTCGGCGCAAGCCTGCAAGCAGGTCGCCGACATCGTGTGCCGGCAGATCGCGGCGATCGACCGTTTCTCTGATCGCGTGTGAATAAGGCGACAGTCCCTCGCGCTGGCACGGATCACTCGATCGCAGCGTTTCAAGTACCGAGCCACGACTCTTGCTCCTATTGTCGTCGGAAATCGAGACATGTGGGATGCGGAGTTGGAGCGCCAGCCATCTCCGCCCTATCACGCGCCTCCAACCCGGCCGGGGACGCACGGCGCCGACGACAAGATGTCCGAGGGAAGAGCGTCACGAAGCAGGATTGCAGAGGCGGTGGTTCGATTCATCCGGTTCGCGTGACGTTCCCGCCGGTTTTCCACTCGTAAGCGTCTATCCTCGCTCGATACGAGTAGATGTTGCCTCATGCACGAGCTAGTCGTCGACATCCAGGCTTATGGAGACAAGCGAAATGGCAAGGAACGACGGAAGCGGCGCAACAGGGGCGGATACCGGGCCAAAGCCTCGTCGGGTGACCCACGCTGCAGCCGAGATCCGCGCAGCGGACATGATGATACCAGAGCCGTCACAGGAAATCGCAGTGGCAGTGGTCGCCTTCGAGTACAATGCTACGTTCATACCCTATCGGGCTCGCAATACCGTTCGCGAAAAGCTGAACGGCTCTGATGTCGTGCTGATCCCGCGTCCATTGTCCGGGGTCCGCAATGCCTTCAGGGTCCATTACCCCCACGCGACGTACGAGCGCGTACAGGACTACGACATACTGGAGTTTCGTGGCAATCTCTACTGGCCGCTGTGCTTGAACAACTACGATTGGCAAGGTCATCTGAGCGAACAGGATTGCCTGACCGAACTGAAGGCAGGGAATTGGAATCTTCTATCCACGTTCGCCGATATTCGTGGAAACACCACGATTCCGAGGCCGACGCGCACGGCGGATGATTTGGCGGGGGTCCGCGATTTTTCTTCCGGGCAGCGGGATCGGATCGTGGCCATGGCACGACGCAGAGCTGCCGAAAATCTTTTGTTGCACGACGGACACTCCTGGGTGCGCGGTGGCGAGCCGGTCTATCTCAACAGATCGAGTTGGCGGTACATGGCAAACGTAGCGAATCCCGGCGCGGATCGCTCGGCAATTCCGCAGATCGACTGGTTGAAAGAGGCGCCGGCGTTCTACGCCGAGGGGCAAGAGCCCATCAGGAACGGGGAATTCTTCACCGCCGATCGGCACGCGGACGCCGAAGCAGCTGCGCGTCAGCACGGGACGCATGCACCCGAGATCGAAGTGTCAATGCCTGAAATGCTTCGGCTGGTTCCTGCTCGCGCGCGCCTAGATGCGATTTTCAGGCTGACCACGCGCTTCTCGCATTGGATACTGGGAGCGGATGCTGCCATGGATGCCGATGCCGGTCTTTTCCCCATGGCTGCGAAAATCGTCGCGACAGACCAGATCGGAGACGATGGCATCGTTGACACCGCGAGGATCCGAGCGCTCAAGCCCCTGCGTGACTATTGCGAAAAGAAGCATTTTCCGAACGGACCGCACGAATTCTCGATGCTGCATTGGGATCTGCGGCGATTTTGGCAACAAGAAAGAGCTTTCATCAGGAAAGCCAATCGTCGCCGTTACCTTGCACCCATCGACGACGCGATGCTGCACGTGATCGCCGAACAAGATCGTTCCGGCGACTTCTCGAACGTTTGATACAAAGGCAGCAAGCGGACCTAGGGAAGCCGGAGACAATCGCTGCGGCAATCGTTCCGGCGCAGTCCCCCTCGGCGGGCCCGGTGGCCAGTGACGGGCATACCGTGGGGCCGCCAAGCAGCGGGTAAGGGCCCATCCCGACTTCGGATGTGCCAGGGCGCGCGGCTGAGCGCCCGACGTCTATCTGATCGCCTCCGTCAATGCGAAAGTGCCATCAGCGCGTCATCCTCCTCGACGGGAAAGCGCGGAGGACGTGTTCACTTCGGCGATCAGGCTACGAGCCGCATCGATGTATTTCTGCAGCCAGCGTGCGTGCCGAGGGTCTTCGATCTCGGCGAGATCGTCGATCGCCTTTCGCCATACGATGTCGTCGTCGAAGCGACGTCGACCTTCCGGATCGAAGAGCGATGGCGCGAGCAGTGTCCGCTCGTACGCCTGAAAATCGTTTCGCAGGCCGGCGTAGGCGTCTTCAGCCAGCGATCGCATGCGCAGTTGCATGGCAGCGTCGGGACGTCGCTCCGGACCGGTGGCATCGGCGCGATCTTAACACCGAACGTCTTGGCCCTGAGCGCTGAGGCGACTGGCCTGAGCCGCCGCGTCGTCGATCGCGAAAACGTGGCCTCGGCGGACGCTGTCGATTGCTTCCTTGCCGCTAGGGCCTGGCAACAATTTTAGATCTATCAGGCGATCCCAACGGGATGGCCCAATCTTCAGGTCCAGACCGAGGGCTGCGCTGACCGCGTGGAAGACCGGGAGACCGGCCTCGGCATAGACTTCGTCTGCGCAGAAAATCACATGGCCGCCCGGCGACGTATCAAAGGAAGGCGTAGCTCCAGGTCCGACTCTTTAGTCTCGCGGATCCTGTCCCGCTCGAACCAGATGATGTCCGTCGGAGGAAAATCGCCATATAGGCCTGGCATCGGATCGATCATGGCTGCCGCATGACCGGAAGCGCCATTGGCGCTGTTTACGAAACCCTCGGGATCGATCGATCGACCGTTCCAACGTGCGGGCCACCAGTGGCCTCCTTCGAAACCTCTGATCACGTATTCGTCCTGCGATGACGGATCCAACGGCGCAGCGTTCGAACGGACGCGATAGGCCACCGGCGCATCCTCTGGATCGATGCTCCGGATCATGACAGGAACGTCGTGGACGAAATGCGCGGGTTCGAATCTCTGACCATACTTCAGGCGAACCTGCTGCTTGTGCAGAATCCGCAAGGTAACGGGTTGTTCGTCGATCATCGGTGTTTCCGATACAGCAAGGAGCCTGCAGCCGGGGCGGCATTCCGCTACGGACTCCGGAAGCCAGCTCATCGTCATCGATTCACTGGAGGGCTTTGGATTTTGGGATGCGTGAATGTTTGAATCACACGATGCTGGCCAACGCTTCCTCTTCCTCGTCCGACAGCGCCGGCCGCGACGCGGAACGGAGGCGGGACAATAGTCTGGCGGCATCTGTGAGTCTGGATGGGTGTGCTTGGATCAGCTTGGGATCAGAGATGGAGGCAATTTCCTCGAGGACCGTCTCGCTCGGGATCTGTCTGAACTTCGCGAAGTTATGCCCAGCTTCCTGAAAGCTCATGACATTTGCGCGGAGCAGACGACATAGCGGATGATCGAGCGTCGAGTCGGCGAAGGCGAGCTCGACGAAGGCCCGCGCGCAGGCCAAAACGGCTGCGGACCGGCAAGGCGCTCCGAGCGACGAGAGGGTTTCGATGCGGGCGACGATGTCTCCAGCGTCAGAGGTCGGCGACGACGAAGCCGGCGTGAGGTCGATCTCATGCAGGTCGAAGGCCTGTGCGGCGCGTAAGCACCGCACGGCAGCATGTCCGGAGGGACCGGAAACGCCGAAGCCTCCGTCGGAAAGCCTCTCCGGCTTTGAAGGGCCTGCGACCACCCGGTTGCGAACGGTCTGACTCACGGGCAGCGCGTAGTAGATAGGCATCCCCGCTTCGACGAGTACCATGTCGCCGCAGAAGATGATCTCCGCCGCACCAACCTGCGCCTGTCTCTGCAGTTCAGCACGCGTGTCGCCCAGGTGTTCTCGCAGCGCAATGTTCTTGTAGTGGGTGGTCCGGTCTTCGCGTAGCGGCCATCGTCCGCCGATGTTCAGGAGATGCAGGACGTCGCGATCTCCGGCTTCGGCCAGCTCGCGGAAAAGCGACGGAGACAGCAACCGGCCCGAGTAGAGAAGGGGCCACCAAAACGCGCCGTCGATCTCGCGGATCGTGTAGTCCGCATTCCCGCAACCGACAGGATCGACGATCCGGTAGGCCGGCTGCGTCTCATCCGGATCGAGCGTGCGGACGACAACGAGGCCCTTGGCCCAGAAGTTGACCGTCTCTGTCCTGCGCTTGCCCACCCGGACGTAGCTTTCTGAGTAGACGTACCACAAAGGCACCGTCTCTTCTCCGGCGGTGCGGAGCAACGATCGTTGCTGCTCGATGATGCTCATGCTGCTGCTCCTCCCAAGGAAGCCAGAAAGGCTTCGGTCTCTTCGTCATCGATGTGCTCGGCGCGAGCGATCCGCTCGAGGATCAGGTGGGCCTCGGCGAAAGTCGCTGGCAATCCGGCGGCGGCCTCGGTTCCGTCGATGGAAACGAACACCGCCAGCATGTTCGCAAAGGCCAGATCGGCCGGCGGCGGCCTGTCCTTCTCCGCACCGGCGATCTCGGGTATCAGCCGGCGCAGGTCCGGGTGTCTCCAAGCGACTTCCCAAAGGTATTGCGCCCATGCGATGGCGCAGACGTTGGCAGCGGGCCCGGCGACGTGCGCACCCGTCGCGACGATTTCCGAAACGCGATGAGTAGCATCGGGCGCGAGCCACTCCAGGCCCTGATCGAGCTCGCCGAGACCGAAGGCACGGGCGACGCGCGCCGCCGAGAGCCTCGTCCCACGATCCACGCAGGGCATATGGCAGCCGAGGCGGTCACGGCGGTCGAGAGACGAGGGACCGACGACGAGGTCGAAGGTCCTCCTTGTCTCCTTGTTGAACCGTGCGTACCACACGGGTTCTCCCGCATCGACGTGAACGACGCCGTCCAGATAGATCAGCCGCGCAGCATCCTCCCGAACCTGTCTCGCTTGGTCCTCGATATCGGAGCTCAAGTCCCTGACATCCCGTTCGCCGAAGAATTGCTTGTGCGTCTCGCCGAACTGCCGGTAGGTGCGGCCGAGCGGATCGAGCACAGCATTGGCGCGATCCCAATCCTGCCGTGCGAACTGCAGGAACTGCGCGCTCGTCATCGGCCCGTGATCGCCGTGCACCGGCCACCATAGCGCGCCGTCATGGATCCGGACTTCGAACGGGGCATGCAGCAGGTCGCCCGGCGAAATGCTATAGGCGACGGGCGCGTCCGACGCCGCGATCTCGTCGATGACGATCGGCTGGAAGCCGTTGAGCACGACCGGAACGTGTTTGCTGCGACCCTTGAGCCTGTATCTGGCTTCGTAGCTGAATCTCGCATTGATCACGTCGCTCATCGGGCAGCTCCCACCGTCGGGAGTGCCGCGCGGCGCCGGACCGGCTTGGCCGCCTTCTCGGCGTCGATCTGCGCGCGCGTGCGCCTCGTCTTCCTGCGGGGCTCCGGGGGACTGTTCAACGCCCCGATTTCGAACCGCGGATACATCTCGATCGCGTTCTTCAGCGTTGCGACCCAGGCATCGCCGTACCGGACCGAGACCTTGTCGATCACCGCGATCGTCCGATCCGCCGTGACCGACGATGAAGTGCTCGACCTCGGGATGCATGTTGACGTGACGTGCGACGGATTTGAAGAGATGCCGCCACGCATGATTCGGCATGGCTCCGGTCACGTGCAAACTGCCCGTTACCCAGTCAGCCAACCTGTCGGCCTTCTTCTGGCAGATGCGTGCGATGTCCTGCGGATCGTCCGAGGTCGGTACGTAGAACAGCGGCAGTCCGCGCCTGCGGCGTTCGTCCACGAAATCGAGGAGTTTTTGCTCAAGCAGATGCGAGTGAAGCGGTACCACCCGCTCGTAGGCGCCTTTCGTCACCTCCGGCCGGAGATAGAAGCACCAGATCCCGGTTTCGGGATCCTGCCGGATGTCGCTCGGCAGCAGCGAGACGATCTCGCCGACCCGGGCTCCGGTGTAGGCGCAGGCCCACGGCACCCAGCGACGGCAGGCGCGGGTCTCGGCGGAGGTCAGACGGGACGGCTCGGCGAGGGTCGCGGTGAGGATGATCTTTGCCTGCGCCGGCGAAAAGGCCTTTTTGTTGTTCTTGCCGACGCTCTTGACGCTGCGGACGCGGATCTTGGCGAACGGATTGCCGGTCTTTAGCGTGCCGCGTTCGACCATGTAGTTCGCGGTCGCCTTCAGCGAGGCGATCCATACGTCGCGGACCGTCTTGCGGGCGTGACCCTGGGCGATGAGATGGTCCATCCAGCGATATCCGTCCTCGGTCGTGAACATGGCGAGATCGCTGTGTCCTACGAACTCGCAGAACGCGAGGATCTTCGGCCGCCACCGCTTGGCGGTCGCGCCGCGTTCGCCGCCCTTGTTGCCCGACGTCCTGCAGTAGAATTCGAACGCGGACGGCAGGTCGATCTTCGTGGTCGGGGCCTCGGCGTTGGCCTGGAAGACCTGCGACTCACTGTAGTCGTTCTTCGTCATCAGATGGAGATCGATGGCCCCCTGCCGGCGCGCTTCCAGGAACATGGGCAGGAAGCGGGCGCGGTCGGCCGCGGTCGCCCCTCCGAATCCGTTCGAGCCCAGAAACGCGTCGAGGTCGGCCTCGTCGTATTCCCGGTCGTCCGCGAGCTGCTCCTCCGTCCGGATATGCATGTCCATGCCCCACCTGTAGGCGGCGGGCGGGTCGCGGTGGCGGTATGCGGCCCGCACCTGCTCGTGGGCGAGGCGCTGGAGCCCACTCAGTTCCCGCATCGAGAGCGATGTCTGCGGCGCGAGGGGGATCGCCTTGCCCGTTTCGGCGGCGCGCAGACGCAGCTCCCAGTCCTTATCCATCTCGGCGCTGAATTTGGCGCAGAGGGTGATCGCCAGGCGCTTGTCGGTCGTCTCCAGAGAGCGCCAGACCTCGCTGCGGCCCACGATCGCCTGGTAGCGCGCCGGGACCTTCTTGCGGAACCACCAGATGTCAGACTTGAGCTTGCCGTTCTTGTTCTTCTTGCGGACCGGTGCCGGCACGTTCGGATTCCCCATGGTGGAGCCCCTTGGTGTAGCCCCAAGCCATGGATAAACGCCTTGAAATACCAGTAAAATTCGAGAGAACAGTCACTTAGGCGGTACGGGGTGGGGTGAGTCCCCCCTCTCCGCCAGTTGGCTCGATAGGGCCGAGAACCCAGCAAAATAAGGGTTTCTGCAAGCCTTCGGGTGAGGCCTGTGTAGCACAAGTATGTAGCACAGGTTCAGGTCGCCGGACAGAGCAATTAGATGCGCTCTGCACGTGTGCCGCCAGTCCCAGTTTCGGCGAAATGCTGGTTAGCGGATTGCAGCCGACTGGCGCCGCCCCCGTTGCACCATCGTCAAACTAATCTAAAGCCGGGCCTCAAGGACCACAAAAGCGATGCAGATGCCGCCACTGGTCGAGAGCGAAAGGTGGGCGCAGATTTGTGCGCCTTTCGGGGCGAGCCGGCGGGCGCGTCGAAGTGCGCCTCCCGAAATCGTCACATTGGGAGCGCCCAGCGCTCCTGTGCCGATCTCTATGTCATGCCATCTCACTTGACCGGTGATCCCAGTCCCCAAGGCTTTTGCACAGGCTTCCTTCGCTGCAAACCGATGGCCGAAAAATCCATTAGGGTCGCTGCGGGTGACACCGGCGGCAATCTCGTTCGCCGTGAAGAGGCGCTCCAAGTATCCAATGCCGCGACGTTGGATCGCTCCCGCGGTCCGTTCGACCTCGTGCATGTCGATGCCAATCCCAATGATCAGAACGACTTCCTTCTTAATCGGACGAAAGATGTTTGATTTTCGGACATTGTGTGCTATATGTCGAGCCGGGAAGGGAGATCAAAATGACAGATACCTCTACCAGTCAGTCGTCTATAAAGGTCGGTATCGCGTATCCCGCCGCAGGTGTGGCCAGCCTGATGCGCGATGAACTTTTGAGAGCGGTTCGAAGCACATACCGTCGCAAGGGTTTGGCGCTTCCGTCAGATGACGCAAGTGTTGTTGTTAGGCCCATTGAAATCGATTCCCAGCTTGTCGTTGAGACTTTGCAGGTGCTGGACGATGTCCTTCCGTTCAAGGTTACGGAAAGCGTGGTCAAAGCCGGAGGCTACGACTCGATCGACGCTGCAGTTGCGCACGTCACAGGCCGGGTCGAAAAGAAGTGGAATGACCACCACGCTGGAAAGAAAAAATGAGCGACGAAGCAGAGCGGCTTAGATTGGGAGAGCGTCTGCGCCAGGCCCGCGAGTACGTTGGTTACTCGCAGGACGAGGCCGCTACTTTTCTGACTGTAACACGCACTGCAGTCACAAATATGGAAAATGGCCAGCGGAAGGTTGAGGCCATCGAGTTGAAACGCCTCGCTGAACTTTATAGACGACCGGTAGGGTATTTCACCGGAGAGGATGAGGCCACCGCTTCACTTCCTGCAGACGTCGCCCATTTGGCCCGCGCGGCCGCCAAGCTGTCGACGAAAGATCGCGATGAGCTCGCTCGCTTCGCCGAGTTTCTCAAGACGCGGTCGGACGGCGGAGATTGATCCATGGCCAGCTACGAGAGCTCGCTTCGCAAGGCCTCGCTTGAGGCGGCGCGGCTGCATAGGGACCTTTCGATCCCCGCGCAGACGGTTCACGGTAATGGCCGGGTTGATGTCTACGGCACAATCGCGCGACTTGGCATTCCGCTGATGTTTACCCGGCTGGATGGCTTGCTCGGGGCGTATTATCGCGATCCATCGCCGGGAATCTTGGTGACGACGCAGCGACCTTCAAGCCAACAACGCTACACCGCTGCGCACGAACTCGGTCATCACCATCTTGGACACTCCCCCAGTCTGGATAACGAAAATATACTGCGCCGGTCGGCGCGTCGTCCATCGTCACAGCAGGAACTGCAGGAAGCTGAAGCGGAGGCTTTTGCTGCGGCCTTTCTGTTGCCGCGATGGCTGCTGGACTGGCATTGCGACCGTCAAGGTTGGACGGACGAGGATCTCGCCGATCCGGTCAACGCCTATCAGCTCGCGCTGCGAGTAGGCATCAGCTACGAAGCCGCCGTATGGACCATGCACCAATACGGTGTTTTCGATCGTGGAACTGCGCGTTCACTGGCTGATGTCGAACTCAAGTCGGTGAAGCAACATCTCCTCAGCGGTTATAAGCCGGAGAATTTTCGACAAACAGACGTCTGGCTAGTTACGACGCATGACGCGGACAACCGCCTCAACGCAGGCCCCAATGATCTTTTTGTAGTGAAGCTCACCGAGCACAGTGGGTCGGGTTATCTGTGGCGGATTGATGCAATCGACGGCAAAGCGCTCACGGTGGTGGCAGATCATCGAGAATCGATCGGGGCGGATACAGTCGGCGGTCCGAGTACGCGATTGATTACGACCGTTGCGAAAGACCGCTGTGCCGGCGAACTGCGACTGGCAGAAGCTCGTCCCTGGCAACCGACCGTCCCGCTGAACACCTTCTCCGTTCAATACGACCTTTCTGGCGCAGAGCGCCAGGGATGGTATCACGATCAGAGGAAGCAGCACCGTCTCGATCTGGAGGCGAAGGTCGCGTGAACGATATCGAAGTGGACATCGATTTGCGCGGCAAATTCGGACCTGCCCGCGACCAGGGTGCGCGACCGACCTGCCTGGCCTTTGCATTGAGCGACGCGCACGCGGCTCTACTCGACACAATTCGTCCATTGTCTTGCGAGTTCGTCTTCTATCACGCCCAGCGCCGGGCAGGCCGACCGCCGTCGGACGGAGCAACGTTGCCGGCCATGTTGCAGGCTCTTCGGCATGATGGACAACCGCTTGAAATCGACTGGCCCTATCTGGACCGGCTTCCAGAGCCCCTCGAAGAATACGGACCGCCTGATGTCCAACAATTGTTTCGGCGGCATGGCGAAGCAGGACTTCAGGACTTTGACGAGGTCGTTCGCCGACTCCGGGTTGGAGAGACGCCCGTCGTGATGATGACGATCTCGGACGCATTTTACCTCCCGGACGCCATTGGCGTGGTAAGCGGCGTAGGCGGTGAGGATCCGGTCAGACGCCATGCCGTCGTCGCCGTGGGATACGGTACTATCCAAGGTCAGGAGGCGATATTGATACGCAATAGCTGGGGTCCGGATTGGGGCCTCCAGGGGCACGCTTGGCTTCCCAGGCCATATCTCGCGCCGCGCATTTTCCGCTTGGCCGTACTCACGGAGGTAGCTGATGTTTCCGCCCAGAATCTCGCAGCCTGATTGTGCTTCTGCTTGGCTGCAGGCGTCGCGCGTTGTCCACGCGCTTCCCAAGCACGAAGGCCATCACGTCGTGGTTGATGTGCTCGACCCAACGTCTCTATCGTCGTCTGCGGGCGCGGTCGTGGGACAAGTCGATGCGTATCTGGGAAAGCACAGCGCAACCGGTTTCCTGGTCCGGACAGTGGCAAACACAATCTTTCCGCAGGCTACTTACGATCGGCACGGCGCACCCGACTTCTACGACGTTTACATGCGGCAGGTTTTCCCGCGGCTGAAGAGGTCTTCCAAAGATTGGGGGCGTTATTTCGAGCGCATGATCGCGTTTCCCAGCGAGGACGGGCCGGTTAATTTGCTTGAGGACATGGTTGCCAAGATGAAGAGGAATGTCGCCAAAGACTCGACCTATCGGAACATCTACGAGCTTCCAATCTATAACCCGCTGAAGGACGCCAAAGGCTCTCCACGGGGCGGCCAATGTCTCAGTTTTTTGAGCTTCAAACTCGACAAAGACCATCGGCTTCTCTTGTCGGCAATCTACCGAAATCACTACTACACGGAAAAATTGCTAGGAAATCTCATAGGACTGGGACGTCTGATGGCCTTCGTTGCAGATGAGGCGGGCGTCTGCGTCGGACCGCTGTCAGTACTCTCGACCCACGCCGAAGTTGATACTGCAGGCGGAAGTCGCGACGAATTAAAGGCGCTGCACGCCCGCTGCGGAGAGCTTCTGGCGGTTGATGCGTCCATCGCCGCTTGATAAAACTGTTCGGGATCAGCACTGTTGTCTTCGGTTGGCGCCAAGCATTCTAAAAAAAAGAGCCCTGCGCCACGCGCGGCGCTGCACTGATACCGTAGTGCGCCTCCATTCCGGCAATGAACTCCGCCTGTCCACCATAACTCGGATGTCGGACCTTCTGTGAGACGATGTCGAGATCGTCCAAAGCTATCTGAGCGTCGCGCCCAATGGCAACCAACGTCTTAGGCTGCAATGTCTCAAGTAGCCACACCAAGAGCGGACGACATGCCCGACGCTCAGCTCGAGTGTGGCATCTGTTTGACATAGCGTCACCGGCTTCGTGAGGATGAAATGGAAAGACATTCCAGAGAAAGACTGGTTTATCGAGGCTACGTAGCACCTGCCAGATAGTGGTCGCCGTTCTTTCCGCCACGATGGGACCGCGGGTTGCACGGGCCAACGGGAGATTTCCGTACAAGCCTCCATGTGCGGGCAGGTGAACTTCGTCGGTCAAAGCGAGCCCTGTCCTCCTTCCACCTCGGTAGCCGAGGTCACGCGCTATCCAGAAGGATTCTACTCCAGATGTCAGAGCGGCTTCGAGCACTAATGCGAGGTTGCGGCGCCGGATGGAGGGGGCATCCGCCTCGTCGTGATCACCGCACGCATCTGAATATGGGTTAAAGACGTCATCGAACTGTCTATCCGCAAGTCGACGGACGAAGCGTTGCGCGGTGCGGCGATGATTGGTCACTTGGGAGCCTCGTATTCAATGGTGCGTTCGACGAGATCGACGGTGACCGCGCCGCCGCGGTGATACCTCAATTCTCGAAAAATTCGGAAACCCTCAAGAATTGCTCTTTCCCACTGCCAAAGCGGTCGCCGCTCGACCTCGTAGCCTCGAACTAACTCGTGCACGGCTTTCAACAGCCCGTATTCGAGGTTGTCAACGTTGCGAAAATCGTTGTTGCGCACCCCGTGACCAAATATCCAATTCGAAATCCCCTCTTCAACGATGCTGGCCCTAGCCCCGTCCTCATTCTCGTCGACTTCCGGCCTGCTCTTACGTTTCAGTTGCAAAAGCGCACGCAAAGTTGGAGACCAGCCCAGAACCGCTGCGAAGGCCAAGTGAAAGACGTCGTGGAAGCGATAATCGTCCGGTTCTAGGCGATTGTCGGTCAGCCGACTTCCAACATTGACCCCGTTCAACTGCTGCACCACATACGGCCGATCACCTACGGTCCGCTCGGTGAAGACCATTGTGAAGCGCCGGGGAAGTTGTTCCTCGACGGGATATCCGGCGTCGAAAAGCTCTCCCCATTCGGGTAGGTCCGGCCATCGGCTGAAAGTCTTGGCTATGTTTCTACGCGCGGCCTCGTCCAAGCTAACTTCGGCATCCTCCGCAGCGGCCAGTAAGGCGCGGAAAATATCGACCAGATCCGCTGAAAGCACATCGCGATTATCAGCAATCCGGCCACTGCTCCAATCCTCCAACAGACGGCCCACTTTACCAGCCAAAGCGAGCAAACGATGCTCGACAGCACCGGTAAATGTCGCTCCGCCCAAGGCCTGGGTGGGAGATTGCAATTCGAGGAAGGTCAAAGCACCGGTTCGGCCGCGGTAATCCCAGTCGTCGAGTTTGGCCGGCGTGCGTTGCACGATGACGGAGAGCGGCAATTCCGCGCGCAATGCGGCGTTCGCGAAGTACCAAAGGGTATCACCAAGTTCCTCAAGAACCACGTCGTGATATGCAACAAACGCGTCCTTATCGCGCTGCTTCTTCTTCAAGGCGCTGAGCAGACCGCCGACTTCACCAAACAGCCCCAGCAGCACGAACCCAAGCCCACCGGTGCCAGGCGCCGTGTTTCGGTCCGTCCGGGTTGTAAATTGCTGATACTCGTCGAGCCCCAAAGGCGCCTCGGCGTCCTGGAACAACGATGCCTGACGGCGAAATAAGGAGGGGCCGGCCGAGCTATTCACATCGAGATTTCCTTGCGGGGCTCATGAGACTGCGGTCGCCATGTTAGTGTACACCTCCCGCGTCGCAGAGACGGCACACAGTTGTGCACCGATCAACAGCCTTGCTATAGTTGAGTCGATGCCAAACCGTGCGACTTTTCTTCATCTGACTGACGCTCACGTCTCCGTAGTGGGGGTTCCCTTCATGAGGGACGACCGCAAGGTCATCGTACCGGGCATTGCGCCTGGTCGACGTGAGGAGGCGCTGGAGCAGTTGTTTGTCCGTCTGGCGGAAAGGCTTTTGGAAGAGGGACGGTCTGTGGATGCCGTAATCTTCTCGGGGGACGCACAAAACCAAGGCGCGCCTGGTGGCCACGAAGTGGTCTTCGAGCTCTTGATTAAGCATCTCGGACCGGCTGGAGTGAGGCCCGAGCGCATCGTGGCAACCCCCGGAAATCACGACGTGCCTCGCGATGCGCCGCCGGGAAGCAAAGACCGTTACGCAGCATTCTGCAAAGTCTGGTCCGATAACGGGTGCGTCGTACCGTGGCTCGACGGCATCGACCCGTGGCCCTTGCCTCGCGACAGGATGGATCGGCATCGATTGTTCTCTGAAGACCGGAGTTGGGCTATTTTTCCGGTCAACACGAGCAATTGGTCTCACGTGAGCTCGATACTGCCAGAGCCGTTGAGGGATGTTTGGAACGCCATTCCGGATGAAATGGCAAAGGGCGACTTAGAGCGGGCATCGAAGCTGCGTGACCAACTTCAGTCACTTGCGCGTTACGATATGGCGCGGATCTCGGAACGACAACTCGAGTCCCTTCGAGCGATCGTTGCGGACACGGCCGTTCCGAACTCGGGCAGTCAGCTACGGATCGCGGCGATGCACCACCATCTGCGGTCGCCAACACTGCGAGAGGAGCTCAAGCCCTTTTCGGACATCTCCAACCTAGAGCAGATGCGGGCGTTTCTACGGGACAGCGGCATTGATATCGTCGTTCACGGTCATAAACACGAGCGTGCAGCTTACTTCGACCACATCTACAACGACGAGGGCGAGTAAGCTAGGCGGACCCTCATCATCTCTGGCGCAACCTTCGAGCAAGGCCGCGAACAGGATGCCATGCGGCTACTGACCGTAGAGGGCACGCCTTATACTCCACAAGTGACGATCAGGCCTCTGCCCCTGCCGCGCGCGGGAGCGAAGTGGCAGCCGGCTCCAGATATATTAAAGCGATTGTGGGTGCAAAAAGCCAGACCCGGCGATCCCGTGGTAATAGTGCCGTCCGCGCCGATCGTGATCGAAGGATCCGACGTTGATGAGGTTTACGAGCGTGCTTGTGCCGCTGCGAATTCTGACGCCTCGCGTGGCATATTGATCGTCCATCTAGATTTGCCCAATGATGGTGGTCCCACACTCCCATTGCCTGTCGGTTATCCACTGCCTGAAACGCTAGGTACTACCGAACGAGACGAGTGGCTCCGCGATCTTGTTGATTGGTGGCAACGGGATCGCTCGCAATTAGAGCACCGCATTCCTTACATTCACGGCGCTCGGCTACGCCGCTATGGCGGCAAGATCGATCAGATCAAGCGCATCATCGATCTCTTAAAGACAAAGGAGAGCACCCGAGCGGTGGCAGTCCTTGTCGATCCTTTTCGAGATTTTAATCCAGCGCCACAAAAGGAAGAGTTTGCCTCGTTCTGCTTGGTGGAGTTCCGGCGCCGAAATCATGCTGGCACAATCGTTGTTGATGCGATCGCGTTTTATCGCGCCCAGGAGTTCGGACGATGGTGGCCCATAAATATCGCGGAGCTCAGACTCCTTCAGCGCGAAATAGGAGAGGCTTGCGGATTTCTGCCAGGCCGGATCACAACGGTGGCAGCAGACGCACGCACGATCGCGCGCTCGCCCACCCAGGTGGCAATGCCGCTCATTGATCGCCTGCTCGATCAAGCTCCGGAAAAACTTCATCTGCTTGCTGACGCGCTTGTGCGCCGTTCTGTTCGTAGCGAACGCCAACGCGCAGCCCTGTCGAGCTGGCGCGACGCCCTTGCCGAGCTCCGAAACGTCGCAAACGCGTCCCACAACAACGATGGCATCCCGATCGCCATAGAGGGACTGCGGGCCTTAGCCGCTTATATCGAGGTCGGCGCAGATGCCGCCGACACTCAGGCTGCAGCGATTATCGCCCTGCTGAGGGACCTTGCCGATCAGAACGAAGGGTATGAACACTCAAAGCGCGAACCGGAAGACTTTAAGCGGTGGTCACGTGGAGCGTTGCAGCGAGTGGCAGACCTCGAGGCTGTTACAAACGAACGCACTAATTGAAACAGTAGGAACTTAGTCTCCGGCTTGTATGACGCGAAGTCGATTTGCCGACCCGACCATAGAGGACGATCGAGCGAGAAATTGTGATTAAGAAGCGTATTCGACTTGAGTCATTGGTCCAAAAGACCTCAGCCTTTCGATCGATCCCACACATGCGCAGACTCCGAATCCACGAATGTGTAATCGATGTCCGAGCCGCTAAGCTCCTTGTATCGCGCCAGCTCACCTCTGAGCTTCCGCAGCTTCTCGTCGGTGGGCTGATACACGCAGAAGTAAATATGTTTGACCTTAGACCCGAATAGCGCTGAGTAGATGTGCGCATCGTTCGGGTCTGCTGAATGACCGAAAATGAAAAACGAACCTACGCTCTCGCTGAGTTTTTGGTAGCAATGACTAGATACTTGTTCGTCTTGATCCGGTTCATCTTCGCAGGTGATGTGCCTTCCGCTACGTACAACGGAAAGCGCCTGTCGTTTATGATGGTCCGAGATATTGCTTCGATCACTCCTAAATCGCCGGCAAGCCTCTTGTCGATGTTGGGCTCATTCCGGAAAAGATGAAGCCCGCCATGCAGGTTGTACACGCGGCAGTAGGCGTCTTCTTGGAACGGTCCTTGAAAGCCGTTACGCTGCTTACCGAGTCCAAAACCATCAGTCAGATTGGCTCCTTCGGATAACGAGACCCAATTCAACAATAGGTCGTAGTTCAAGGTAAAAATGTTTTCGAAGCCGGATAGAAAGGTGATGCAGCTAGGTATGACGTTTTCGATGTCCTCTCGGTGAGCAGGGTGGGTCTCGCGAATGGCGTGGACTAGCGCTTCACGTAACCGCTTTGAATCCGAGAGTAGTTCCGCCGCGCGATCCTTATTGTCATAGGCAAGTTCGACCTCCGATGCGCCTTCCAAAGCCTTGACCGCTCTCTCAAAATCGACCGTCTTAAGGCGATCGAACAATACCCTTACGGGGTCGTCTGGCTTCAGACCTGCCTTCTCAAGAAGCGAGCTGTAGCTGAAATACTTGGCGGAAAAGCCGTTGCCGAGCAGAAGCGATGGCTTTTCTCCAGCATTTCTCAGCGCGTCATCGTAAGTCAAGACTGGCAGGGGCATAAGGTCCGTCCGTAATGAGCCGCACTCCCGGTTGCAGCGCTATACAATCGAGTACATCGAGCGGAGCAGGCGATTGCATGGGACGCCCAAAGATGTGGGTGCTCCTAGCACCTTTCTGCCGATCAGTATGGTTTGTGGCGATTTAGGCCGCCCAAGTGCTTCGTACGCGAAGGGCTGGCATCTCGTCAAACAGGCGGTCTAGAATGGCGCTAACGACGGAACGTCGGAGCTGTACTGTTGCTGTTGTAGCTCTGCTATGCCATCCCGGCGGGGAAGCTTTGAAAATTTCGTGAAGCTTACGTCGATTGCTTTCCTAGTTATCTGCACCGCGGCAATATCCGGTGCTGTGCCGCCGACAGGACATCCTGCCTCGGCAGTGGCCAGTGAAATCCATTTGCTAAGTGCAGCGGGCGCATCTCGTAAGCAACGCTACTTTTGTGCGCAAACGGAGGATGGCCGCTCAATGGCGTGTTACAAGCTGCCGCGACAGGAGGCATCAGGACAAGTTTCTGGCTGCTGGAGGTTCTGTCTGAGAGCCTGCTCAAGCGCCGATCTGATGTGTGTGGGTAATGCCTCTCGCTATGCCCGCTACAGCAGTAGACCGTTTTTAAGATCGCGGCCTCCGATCCCGCGATCAAAGCTTCTGCCTAGGAAGGTCGGACATGTCGCGGCCCGGCGCCGCCCCGTGCGGCGGGATCTAGAGCCGAGCGGACTGTCCCGCCTTTGAGCGAAGCCGAATTGGCCAGAGCACGGGCGTACGTCGAGCCTAGGCGAAATGCCCAACCTAAATCGCCTGGAGGCATCCGAAGGACCATCTCCACTTACGATTGACTGAGAGTTCCGGCTCGGAAAAATGGGACGACCAATCGGATCCGCTCAGCATGTCTTCTCGCTGACGCAAACCCTGGTTTCTTGTTTCGCAGACCATGACGCCGACGCAAATGAGTATTTCATCGGTGCCGAAAGCCTTCCGAGCTTTATGGAGGTCGGCGATGATGTGAGCGGGCTTTTGGTGCTCGGCGAATTTCTTGATCTCGACGATAGCGGATGGTTTCGCGTCAGGAAAATCGCCGTCGAAGATAACGACGTCCGCCCTGAGACCTTGCATAGCGACTTTCTGTTCCTCGGTCAGCCGAACTTCGAGCATGGACGCGATCGCGGAGTAGTACACCTCCGTCCTGACATTCGCCTTCAGCCGTTCATGCAGTTTACGGGCAATCGAAGCGGACAGCGTTTCTTCCCTGATCTCATTGTCGTGGTCGACACCCGCCATCATTCTGATTTCCCGAACGGCGTCGGCGCCCGATGAGCAGATCGCATCGGCGATTGCTTCCCGTGTGAGCTCTGTGTTCGTATGCTCGGTCTTCCCAGGCGTCCGAGGCAACTCTCCATCAAAGTCGCATTCGGTCGGCGCGCCCGTGGTGGCGAGACCGCTTCGGTGCACAGCACCATCGGATTCGATGACCGCGGAGTTATTCGCGGCTACCTGCTCGAAAACACGTTGCCGCTGCTCGAGGCGTTCTTCCTGTATTCGATGGTAGGTTTCCTGAACAAGAGACCATAGCGCCCGGCCGGCCCAGGCCAGTAGTCGGAATGTCAAAGTCGCAATCCAGATCAATATCTCGCCGGCGAGTTCGTTCTCCTCCCGTTTTGCCCCGCGTCTCGCATAGCGACCGCTACGGTAGACGTCCGACAGGCCGTTTCCGAGATTGATCGTTTGGATACGACCGTCGCCGCTCACGGTCTCGGTCCGGTTCCCTTGCTTGTAGGTCATGGATCGGATCGAGCCATCCGCGCGAAGATCTGATACACGCCTTTTGCAACTCTCACGCGCTTGTTTCGTCGGACGATCGCCATCACCGGCTCCTGATTTACGCCGTGAATTCAGCCTTTATCATCTTCCGGAGCAAGCTAAAGTTGCGAGTTCCGTCCCCTTCAGACTGAGCGTCATGCCTGTTTTCTGTTGGCTCTCCGAATCCTTGCACAAATGAGGAGCCAGCCACGTCGTCAACCCTGTGATCCATATCCCAGGCTGCCTCCACGCGATCAGCCTCTGCAAGATTTGTCGCTGCGCGACGGCGCTTCAGAGGATTCTGTCATCATATACATGAGGTATCAGAGCCGCGATCGCTGCATAAGCTGCCGCGAGCACCGCAACGGTGTCAGGATCGTACAAGCAGAAATCCGCAGGATGGCGCTGATCCTCCGATCGAAGCTCGAAGGAACGATGCCACTTCGAAGAAAAGTGCACGACGACAGGGTGGTCCTGATCATCGAATTGATCGCCAGTGATATCGACGACGAGGTCGTCGCGACCCAGCCAGGCATGTGACCGGCCGGCGCGCATTCCCAAGATGTAGGCGAAGCCGGTGTGGCCGTGGTGTTCGAGGTGTTTCGCCAGCAGTAGTATTGCGTCACCGCACGATCCATAGGGAAAGTCGGCGAAGGAAATGGGCAACAGGTCCTCAGGGCAGCGCTCGATCGCGCTGCGGAATTCCTCGGCAAGGCGTCGGATCGTCGTGATCATTAGGGCGCACCATCGACGGCAGCCGCATCTCCGATCGGCGCCCAGCCGTCCTTTTCGACATCCCATTCGTGCGTCTTCTTCCATGCGTCGAAGCGATGTTGAAGCGGCTCAATTCGCCAAGCAATCTCCTGTAGCAAATGTTCTTGGCCCGTTAGCCAGATCGCCATGGCTTGCTCGAATGTCGCAATGGGTGGTCTTCCGTCCCAGTCCACGCCGGCCAAAACATCAGAAGCGTCTTCGCGCGTCATCGTCACGACCTTTGTCGCGCTCCCGCCGTAGCGGCTGCGCGGTCGCGAAGGGTCCGGCACGCGCAGATTGATGGGCATCTGGTCAGCCGCTGCGTCACAGATTTGTTTGCGAATCTCGCGTGCGTTGGCGTCTAAGGATTCGATTAGCGTTCGAAGCCTTTCCCGGCTTACTTCGTAGGGCGCGCCGCTGGCGCCCGAGCATGACTGGGTCTGCGATCCATCCCCGGGGCGGCTATAGCCATGGAGCGCGATCACGCCAGTGGTGGCGCCGATCGATCGACCACAGACTTGGCACGTCATGTACCCGGGCTGCGTGACCGGTGTCGACGGCGTCTCCCTCTGTGGGCGCTTGACGCTCAGCGGTTTGGCCAACTGCAGCAGTTGGTGCAGTGGCAGCATGGCGGTCAAAAGTTCGATCCGTGCGACCTGGCCCTTACGTAACGCGTATTTCAGGGCGGACGGCACGTTCCAGGCGCCCATGACAAGCGGGTCGCCGCTATCCCACTCATATTTCCCGTCCAGACTATCGTAGGCCTGGTCGACGCCGCGATTGATCGCCTCCTTCGCCTTGACGAAATCTGCGTTCCGGACCGCACCGCTGGCGATAGGCATCTTGCATCGGCTGGTAGAAGGTTCGGCCGGCGGGGCTTGGCAAAAAATTTTGTGCAGGCCTCTTGAAAACGCCGGGCCATTTTTTCTAAATATCGGCTGTCGGATGCCTCAGGGTCCGGCAAAGGCGGGCGCCGGTGGTGTCCGGCGTCTGCTCATACCCATCTTGCTCAACGGAGGATTTGGCTATGAGGACTTATGATTTCGCCCCGCTTTGGCGCTCGAGCATCGGCTTCGATCGCCTGTTCGACCATTTGGACGCGACCCAGCGCGCCAACGAAGAGGGCTCTCCGCCCTACGATATCGAGCGTCTTGGCGAAGACAGCTATCGCATTTCCATTGCACTGGCGGGCTACGCTCCCGAGAACATTTCGTTGACCGCGGAGCGGAACGTCCTCACGGTGGAAGGCCGCAAAGACGAGCAAAAGCGCGACTTGCTTTATAAGGGCATTTCGGCGCGCAGCTTCAAGCGGCAGTTCAATCTCGCTGAGCACGTCACCGTCACGGACGCTCATTTTGACAATGGCCTGCTGCGGATCGGCCTGAAGCGCGAAGTGCCCGAGGCCATGAAGCCTCGCAACATCTTGATCGGACAGGGTGTGCGCAATAACGTCGAACAACTGGAAGCGAAGGCTGCCTAAGTAGCTTTCGACTCCGCGCGCCGGTTGCCCGGCGCGCGGGTGCCAGGCATCCACCATGGAGTTCGACAATGGCCACAACGGCTCTTCCCGCCCTGGAAGCAGGAAGCGGGTTTACTCGCTATATGAACGCCATCAAAAGCTTCCCGATGCTTACGCCGGATCAGGAGGTTGCCTACGCGCGGCGGCTTCGTGAGAAGGACGACGAAGACGCTGCATACCAATTGGTGACGAGTCATCTTCGCCTCGTCGCAAAGATCGCGATGCGCTATCGCGGCTACGGGCTGCCGATCTCCGACGTCATTTCGGAGGGCAATATCGGATTGATGCAGGCCGTCAAACGCTTCGACCCGGATCGCGGATTCCGGCTCGCAACCTATGCGACCTGGTGGATCAAGGCGACGATTCACGAATATATTCTGCGGTCTTGGTCCGTTGTCCGGATCGCAGCTTCGAACTCTCAGAAGCGCCTTTTTTTCAATTTGCGTCGTCTGAAGAGTAAAATTGGCGCGTTGGAGGACGGCGATATGCAAGCATTGCAGGTCACGCGGATCGCGCGGCGTCTGGACGCGTCCGAGGCCGAAGTCATCGACATGAACAGGCGTCTCCAAGGCGATATGTCTTTAAACGCCAAGTCCTCCGACGACGAGGATGAAGGCTTGGAATGGCAGGATCGCCTTGCGGACGACATGGATGTGGAGGAAGTCTATGCAGAGCGGAGTGATAGCGCTCGACGTCGACAAGCCCTCGAACAGGCGCTGAGCGGACTTTCCGCGCGAGAGCAACGTATCATCAGGGCGAGATGGCTCACCGACGAACCATTGATTCTGGATGAGCTCAGCGCTGAATTGGGGATCTCCCGAGAACGTGTCCGTCAGGTCGAAGAACGTGCGATTCAGAAGGTTCGTGTCGCGATCGCAGCAACCTTAGGAGGGGCTGCGGGTCACAGCACTCTGAGTTCGCCCGAGCAACCCAGCTTCGCGGCTTTGAGAGGATGAAGCCGTGGAATGTCCAAATAACACCTCGCGCCTGCGTCTTCTAACGCCAGCAGGCTCAAAAAGCTGCTCCCGCCTATCAAGTATTCGCCGTCTTTCGACATCAGTCCGGCGCCGCCGTCACAGGCTCATGACGCTCTATGAACCGACAGCTAGAGCGCCGCAGTCAAAGTGTTCAATGCTAACTCCCTTAGCCTGTCAAAGTGAGCCGATAGCCCTTTCGAGCGTGGTGCAAGCTTTGTCTAAGACCTTGGGGCGGAGATTGGTCACGCCGAGTAGAAAGCCCGGTTCTCGCCGTTCAGGGGCGCTCCACCACAGCGACAATGGCATCGGAGCAATTCCTTGCGGCAGGACCGACCTTGCCAATGCGACATCATCGATGCGATGCGGCAACTTTATTTTTATGGCCAGTCCCGACATCGCTTCGATCGCGATCTTTTGGCCGAGGCGATCCCGCAAGGCGTCGCGGCGCTCCGAATATAGTGCTTTCATATGTCGGAGATGCCGGAGGTAGTGGCCGTCTGCCATGAATCCGGCAAAGTCCAGTTGAGTTGTCGTGTTTGGCGCGGGTTGCAGATAGGTCGCGACCTGCCAAAGACAAGTGACGAGTTCGAGCGGCGCCACTACGAAGCCGAGACCGAGCGCTGGGCTCATCGTTTTTCCGAAGCTGCCAATGTGTATGACGCGGTCGCCTCCGACCTCGCTGGCCAACGCCGGCATGGCCCTTCCGGAAAGCTGCAGTTCGCTGAGATAATCGTCCTCGATGATCCAGGCTCCGGACTTGGCAGCCCAACCCAAAAGTGCCGCTCGACGCGCGGGAGACAGGGCAGCACCGGTCGGCGCTTGCTGTCCGGGCGTGACGACGACCAGTGCGGCGTCCTTACAGGCTCGGATGCCCTCACCGACGTCGATTCCTTCACCGTCCACCGGGACGGGCACAAGCTTCATGCCGTCGAGTTCGAGCCCCTTTTTCGTGAATGGATAGCCGGGTTCTTCGATCCAGACGGGGCGTCCCTGCAATCGAAGAGCTCGGATCACCATGGCCAGCCCGCTGCGGTAGCCGGATGTCAGGATGATCTGATCAGGGTCACACTGAAGACCCCTCGCGATGGCTAGGTAGCTCGCAATCTGCGTGCGAAGTTCGGGGTGTCCGCGCGGATCGATCTGCCCGACCGACGCCATTGCATCGGCACGGACGGCGCGCATCCGGTGGCGGGCCCAAATCTTGGCCGGGAAGGCATCCTGCGCTGGCACGCCCATCTGAAACGGAAGGGGGGTGCTGTAGAAGGCGGGGAGCAGTCCGGAGTAGGGTGCTTCGGACCTGACGGTGGACGACTTCGACCGGTTTGGCACTGCCTCCGCTACCCTTGTGCCGGCAGCCCCTGCCGAGACGAGAAGAGCCTCATCTACGAGGCGTTCGTATGCTCCTTTCACAGTACCACGCGATACGCCGAGTTGGGTCGCTAGATCTTGCCAAGAAGGCAGGCGGCTTCCGGGCGCCAATCGCTCGTTAAGGATTGCCGACCGGATCGCGTTGCTGATCTGCTCACCTAACGGTACCGGTTTGGATCGATCAAGCTCGAACGAGATCACGGTCTTCTCGCTTGGTACAGTCAAACGCTCATTCCTTGGTTCTGCCGGACAGGCGGCCTAGCGCATATCAAGAGGGGGCGCAGTTCCTCGGCATCTCAATCCACTGTGGGAAGCCGGAGCACTGCGACAAGTTCGACTTTATGGACGGAAGGTCCGTCGCTCGCAAAATCTACGACATTCTCTGGAAGGTAAAGCAGATGCGCCTCTTTCATGTTGACTCCAGCGCCCGCAAACAAGGTTCGATCAGCCGCGACCTCACGGCATATTTCGTCGAAGAGTTGCGACGTCATGTGAGAGATCTGAAGGTCGACTACCTGGATTTGGCAACAGACCCGTTGCCGCACGTCACGGAAATGTTCACTGCTGCGATGTTCACTCCTCCTCCGCAGCGAACGGACGCCATGCGAGAGGCTCTCAAGCAGGGAGATAAAGTGGCGGCGCGCATGATGTCGGCAGACGCATTGCTCTTCGGCGTTCCGCTTTACAATTTCGGAATGCCTTCGACGTTCAAGGCCTTTATTGACCAGGTTGTAAGGCCCGGCGTGACGCATGTCGCGGAGGCTGACGGCACGATCAGTGGCAAGATGGGCGCACACTGGGCGTTGGTCGTCTCGACGCGTGGGCTTGACTTCAGCCCGGGGGCCGCTTGGGAGGACATGGACGGGTTGCTACCCGGTATCCGCGCCGTTTTTAAGTTCATCGGCCTTAAGGAGGCGGCGTACGTGAATGTGCAGCCGCTACTGGTGAGCGGCGAGGAGCGCAAGCAACGGGCGATCTCCGAAGCCCGCGTTGAATTGAGCAGCATCGCCGGTAAGTGGAGCCTCCGAACGCCGGACATGTCGGAGGTCGCATGATGTCAAAAGACAACTTCTCAGTTGGATATGCTGAGATGGCCAGCGAGATCGGCGAATGCTGGCCACTCATGCGTCAATTGCGGCCCCATCTCGAATCGCCGAAGGCCTTCGTAGATCGGGTGATCCGCCAGAGCGCGCACGGATACAAGCTCATTGTCCTGCGACGTAACGATGAGATCGTCGCACTTGCTGGCGTCAGGCAGCAGGAAAACTTGGTCTTCGGCAACCATGTATACGTCGATGACCTTGTTAGTTGTGACCAGGTCAGAGGACAGGGATTTGGAGCGAAGGTGATGGAAGCGGTCGGCAAGGCGTGCGTTGCGGCCGGCGGGACGACCGTCGTCCTCGACACAGCTTTGAATAACGTCGATGCGCAGCGGTTCTATGAGCGCGTGGGAATGCAAAAGGTCGCGGTAAAGTACGTGAAGCGGTCACAAGCGTAACATCAGGTCATCTCCGATCGCGGACGTGCATCCATTTGTTCGGAGAGGTCGATGTACGGCTCGCTCGGCGGTCGTCGCCGGGCGGGTCGCGATTCATTCCGCTATCGGAAACTGCGGATCAATCGCGCCGAACCTATTCGACGGTATAGTATGCACGGCTCGATTGCGCGGCATAAATGGCCTAGATCGCCGGTGCGGAACGTCGGGTGCGATCTATCCCCGATCATAAGCATCGCATTTTCAAACACGGTCCGGTCGGGTCTCTGATCGGACATCAGGTCGTCGTATCGCGCCAGACATCCGTCGGCGTGCTTGGCCGGTTATGGCCGTAAGCCACCAGGTGATGTCCATTGGTTTCGCCGGCTTTTTCTGACGAAACCGAGCCGAGATTGACCTGGAGCAACTTCGCCGGCGGCGGGGGCGTCTAGTGAGTTGAGCTTGGGAACGGCGGGGACGTCATGCGACGAATTCAGAGATGATGGCTCAGTTGACAAGATCGGAACGCGACCTTGCGTTGATTTTGCTGTTGGCGCTGACGGTTTTTGGATTAGCGATGACTATCATGGGGATCAGCGATCCTCTTAGTGCCCACGGCGCAATCGTGATGCTCGTGGGTATCGCCGGCATCTTCAAGGTCATCAATGTCTACTACGACCCCGAACCGGACGAGGCGCGGCTTGCGCGCTACTACGATGATCCGACGAAGGTCGCACTCGTACTTGCGATGGTTTGGGCCTTCGTCGGCGATTGGGTGGCGTGGCAATTGGTCTTCCCAGATCTCACCTTCGATGCGGGCTGGTCAAGTTTCGGTCGCCTCCGTCCTCTTCATACCAGCGGCGTCATCTTCGGATTCGGCGGCAATGCGCTGATCGGCACCTCGCTCTATGTCTTGCAGCGGACCTCCCGCGCGCGTGTGCCGGATCAACTCAGCCCGTGGTTCGTTTTGTTCGGCTACAATCTATTTTGCCTCCTTGCCGGCACCGGCTACCTGATGGGGATTACCCAGTCGAAAGAATATGCCGAGCCGGAATGGTATGCCGACATCCTGTTGGTGATTGTCTGGATCGTGTACTTCGCGATTTATGTGCGGACATTGGCCCGGCGCAAGGAGCCGCACATCTATGTCGCGAACTGGTACTACATGGCGTTCATCCTGGTGGTGGCGATCCTGCACACTGTCAACAACCTGACGATGCCGGTCTCGCTCGGCCACGCCAAGAGTTATTCGGCCTTCGCCGGCGTGCAGGATGCGATGACCGAATGGTGGTACGGCCACAACGCCGTCGCCTTCTTCCTCACCTCTGGCTTCCTCGGCATGATGTATTACTTCCTCCCGGTGCGAGCAGGGCGGCCGATCTATTCATATCGGATGTCGATCATCTCGTTCTGGGGCATCACCTTCATGTACATGTGGGTGGGCTCGCATCACCTGCATTACACGGCGCTGCCTCAATGGGTGCAGACCCTCGGAATGACGTTCTCGTTGATGTTATTGATTCCGTCCTGGGGCTCGGCCGCGAACGCTCTGCTCACGCTGAACGGAGCCTGGCACAAGGTGCGAAGCGATGCCACGCTTCGCTTCATGATGGTCGCGGCCGTCTTCTACGGCGTCACAACGTTCGAGGGATCGTTTATGGCGATCCGCTCGGTGAACTCGCTGTCGCATTACACCGACTGGACGGTGGGCCATGTGCACGCAGGGGCTCTCGGTTGGGTCGCTATGATCACTTTCGGGTCCATTTATGCCGTCGTCCCGTGGCTCTGGAAGCGGGAGCGCATGTACTCGTCGCGTCTGATCGAGGTGCACTTCTGGCTCGCTGTCGCCGGACTCTTCACGTACGTCTTCGCAATGTGGAATTCCGGCATCATCCAGGGCCTGATGTGGCGTACGTACAACAGTAGCGGAACGCTCTCGTACTCGTTTATCGAGACGGTCGCCGCGATGAAGCCGTACTATGTCGCTCGTGCGATCGGCGGTCTGTTTTTCCTCGCCGGCGCTATGACTGGTCTTTTCAACGTCTGGATGACGATCCGCGAGTCGGGTGAGGCGACCGACGCGAAGGCCTCTGATCGGCCGTTGCCGCTGCCATCGACACCGCCAGTTCTGCAGTCGGGAGAGTGATCATGGGATTTCTCGGGCTGCATTATCGCGTCGAGCGAAAGACCATGACGCTTGCAATCGGCATCATCTTTGCCGCCTCGATCGGAGGCATCGTCGAGATCGCTCCGCTCTTCACCATTCATCAGACGGTTGAAGATGCACCAGACATGCGCGTCTACACGCCGCTGGAGCTTGCAGGCCGCAACATCTACATAAGAGAAGGGTGCTACTCCTGTCATTCACAGATGATCCGCACCTTGCGCGACGAAGTGGGACGCTACGGACCCTACTCGCTCGCCGTCGAATCAAAGTACCATCATCCGATGCTATGGGGGTCGAAGCGAACTGGCCCCGACCTCGCAAGGCTCGGCGGCAAGTACACCGACGACTGGCACGTCAAACATCTCATTAATCCTCGCGACGTCGTTCCACAGTCGGTGTGTTCGGCGTCATCGCCTCTGAGACCAAATGAGGGACTTCACGAAAGGAGGACTTCTGGTTCATCGTAGCCGTCAGGGAGCGAAGATGAAGCAGAAATCCGGACTGGGCAAAGCGCCCGCAGAACAAGTGCTAAAAGATATCCGGCGGCAGACGCGTCGGCAGTATTCGGCGGAAGAGAAGATCCGTATCGTGCTGGAAGGACTGCGCGGCGAGGAGAACATCTCCGAGCTGTGCCGCCGTGAAGGCATTGCCGCCTCGATGTATTACGGTTGGTCGAAGGAGTTTTTGGAGGCCGGCAAACGCCGCCTGGCGGGTGACACGGCCCGCTCCGCCACGTCCGGTGAGGTGAAAGACCTTCGCCGCGAAGCCTCCGAATTGAAGGAGGTGGTGGCCGACCTGACCCTGGAGAACCGCCTGCTCAAAAAAAGCATGAACGGGGCTGGGGAGGACGAGGCATGAGGTATCCAGCATCCGAGAAATCCGAAATAATCGCGCTGGTCGAGCAATCGCATCTGCCTGCCAGGCGCACGTTGGAAAAGCTCGGCGTCCCGCGAGCCACCTTTTATAGATGGTACGATCGCTATCGCGAGGGTGGCATCGAGGCGCTGGCCGATCACCGCTCCAAGCCGGACCGGGTCTGGAATCGCATCCCGGACGATGTCCGCGGTCAGATCGTCGATCTGGCACTGGAACACCCCGAGCTGTCGCCGCGAGAGCTGGCGGTGCGCTTCACCGACGAGAGAAAATACTTTGTCTCCGAGGCTTCGGTCTATCGGCTGCTGAAGGCGCACGACCTGATCACCAGCCCCGCCTATGTGGTGATCAAGGCGGCTAATGAGTTCAAGGACAAGACCACGGCGATCAACCAGCTTTGGCAGACCGACTTCACCTACCTCAAGATCACTGGCTGGGGCTGGTACTATCTATCGACGGTGCTCGACGACTTCTCTCGTTACATTGTGGCCTGGAGGCTTGGTCCCACCATGTGCGCCTCCGACGTCACGGCCACGCTCGATCAGGCGCTTGCCGCCTCAGGCTTGGACCACGTCAATATAAAGCAGCGGCCACGGCTTCTGAGCGACAACGGATCAAGTTACGTCGCGGAAGATCTGGCACCTGGCTCAAGGGCAAGGACATGCAGCATGTGCGCGGTGCGCCGTATCATCCCCAGACCCAAGGCAAGATCGAGCGCTGGCATCAGACCTTGAAGAACCGCATCTTGCTCGAGAATTACTATTTACCGAGGGACCTCGAACGTCAGCTCAGCGGCTTCGTCGAACACTACAACCATCACCGCTATCATGAGAGCATCGACAACCTCACGCCTGCGGATGTTTACTTCGGCCGAGCCGAAACCATCCTGACTGAGCGTGCGCGCATCAAACGTGAAACCATTGCAAACCGCCGCTTGCAGCATCTATTGCAAGCCGCTTAAACTTTAACCCTAGATGAGCCAGATCCTCCCTTCTCGAAATGCCTGAGCGGTCTCAAATTATCTGACGACGAACATGGAGCTCGGCACATTCTCGCCGCCGATCGGCGTCGGAATGTTTGTGACCTGCTCGATCTGCGAGACCTCAATGGAGAATGCCGCCCATCATATGTGGCCCTGTCATATTGTGCTCGTCGCGAGCCCTGTGCTGATTGCCCCTGTCCGTGGTTTACCCTTTTGGTTCCGCAGCTATTCGTGGCGTCCCAACGGGAACGGGGAAATATCAGCGCCGTGTCCGGCGGCATGCGACACTGGACGATGATCTGTCTTCTGAGGCAATCGAAGCTAGAGCGTCAGTGACAGCCACGTGATCGAATCTGTCTCCCCCATTGTCATTTTCGGTCCCTTTCCGTGCAAAGGCTGCGTGATATCAGGCCTTAGGTCCCAGCAAACAAGACCTCAACTCGAAAAGCATGAATGGGGGAGATGCAATGAAGGTGGCGAAGTACGGCGCTTGTTCATTTCTGGCGCTTCTGCTGAACGCGCATGTTGCGTTCGCAGACGTCAAGATTGGAGCCGTGGTTTCGGCGACGGGGCCTGCATCCTTCTTGGGAGATCCGCAGAAGCAGACCGTCGAGCTGTATGTGAAGCAGCTCAATGACAAGGGTGGCATCAACGGCGAACCCGTCAAACTAGTCCTGTACGACGACGGCAGCGACGCCAACGCATCTCGCACCTTCGCGACGCGCCTTGTTGAGGAAGACAAGGTTGATGCTGTGATCGGAGGCAGCGGCACCGGCAATTCATTGGCAATGATTCCGGTCTTCGAAGACGCGCAGGTACCATACGTGTCGTTCTCGGGCGGTGTCGAAATCATTGACCCGGTTCGCAAGTGGGTTTTCAAGCCCCCGCACACCGACCTCATGGCGTGCCAGAAGATCTATGAGGATATGAAGAAGCGAGGCATCTCTAGGGTCGCGATTATCGCCGGTCAGGTCGGCTTGGCCAAGTCTATGGAACGGCAGTGCAAACGTGTCGCAGGCGAACACGGCATCACCATTGTCGCTTCGGAAAGCTACGGGCCGCGCGATAGCGATGTGACCCCTCAGTTGAACCGTATTAAGGCGTTGCCGGATGTTCAAGCTGTCCTCAATCCGGATATCGGGCAGGGGCCAGCCGTCGTGACGCGCAACTTCCGGCAGCTCGGAATGACGCAGAAGCTTTATCTGAGCCATGCGGCGGCGACGTCTGGCTATCTGAAGGCGGTCGGAAATGATGCGGCGGGACTCCTGTTGCCGGCTCCGACGCTTTTGATTGCGGACTCTCTGCCCGACAGCGAACCTCTCAAGAAGGTTCTCGTCGACTACAAGACGGCCTTCGAGAAATCCACGAGCAAGGAAGCCGATGCGTTCGGCGGTTATGCTCATGATTGCCTGCTCCTTCTGGCTGATGCGATGAAGCGCGCGGGTTCAAAGGACAAGAAAGCTGTGCGCGATGCCTTGGAAGCCACTAAGGGATTCCTCGGCACGGTCGGCAGCATCAACATGACCCCTACGGATCACCTTGGCATCGACCTGAGTTCTTTCCGGATGATTACCGTCAAAGACGGGAAATGGACCGCGGCAGACTGATCCTCGGCAATATTAGGTCATAGGTGAGAACCGGCGGACATTGCGCCGCCGGAATCTCCGCAAGGAGTATAGGGTGACAACCTTCTTCCAGTTGCTCGTGTCGGGCATCACCGTCGGATCGATTTACGCGCTTGTCGCCATAGGCTTCACGCTTGTTTATCGCGCGTCTGACATCTTCAATTTTGCTCAGGGCGAATATGTCATGCTCGGCGGCATGATCACTGGCGTGTTGATGGTATCGTCTGGATTCGGCTTGGTCCCCGCCGGGGCAATTGCCATCATTGTGACGGTGGGTATCGGTCTTTCAGGATACTTCCTCGCTATCCGGCAGGCGCGTTTGGCAGGGCCGGTTCAGATACTGATCATCACAATCGGCATCTCCGTCCTGCTCCGAGGATTCACTTCGGCAATTCTCGGCAAGGACTTCGTCCGAATTCCGAGCTTCATTTCTCCCGAAGTTCTTCACATCGGGGGTGTTGCAGTGCAGTCGCAGGCCGTACTGGTTATTCTGGGCACCGGGATCATGTCCCTAGTGCTTTGGTTGTTTCTCAAGCTCACCGTCCTCGGGAAGGGAGTCACTGCCGTGTCCGCCAACCCGATGGCGGCAAGTCTCGTAGGCATCAATCCGTCACTGATCGTCGCACTTTGTTTCGCTATCTCCGCCTTCATCGGCGTCGTCGGAGGCCTGCTGGCGACACCTATCACCCTGTCCACTTACGACTCCGGAACGATGCTGGCGATCAAGGGATTTTCCGCGGCAATGCTCGGAGGCATGTCGGGGGCCGCTGGGCCACTCGTCGGGGGACTCCTGATTGGACTGCTGGAGGCCTTCGGCGCTGGCTATCTGTCGTCCACCTATAAAGATGTCGTTGCGCTCGTTGTTCTGCTCGCGGTTCTCGCCTTTAGGCCGCAGGGAATATTTGGCAGCCAGTCCGTGCAGCGAGTTTGAAAATGTCACGCTTCATCAAGAATCCATTCGTTCCCACTCTATTGATTGCGGTCTTGATCGCCATCATCCCGTTAATCGTCGGGTCGAACTTTCAGATCCGTATGGCGACGATGGTCTTTATCTTTTCAATCGTCGTTCTCGGCCTCAATCTTCTCATGGGGTATGCGGGACAGGTCAGCCTCGGTCACGCGGGATTCTTCGTTCTGGGCGCGTATTCGGTTGCGCTCGGCCCGTCCTTGTTTGGGATCAATCCTTGGATCTCGATGCTATGCGGCATTCTGCTTACGTCGATCCTAGCATTCGTGATTGGTCGTCCCATTCTGAAACTCAGCGGCTATCATCTGGCGATGGCAACGCTCGCCTTTGGCGCCATTGTGTACATCTTCGTCACGAACGAAGTGAACCTTACTGGCGGACCGGACGGTATGCCGGTCGTTCGTGCAAATTTCTCGGTGTTCGGACTGTCGCACCTAATGAGCTGGTACTGGCTGACCGGCGGATTCCTGGTCTTGTCCATGTTTGTCCTAACCAACCTTCTGGCTAGCCCGACGGGGCGCCAACTCCGTGCGTTGCACGACAGCGAGGTGGCGGCCGGTGTACTCGGAATCGATGTCGCGCGAGCGAAACTCGTCGCCTTCGTGATTTCCGCAGGTCTCGCGGCGTTGGCCGGTGCCTGTCTCGCTCTTCTTGACAGCCACATCACGCCGGTAGCCGGCAGTATTTTGCGATCGGTTGAACTTCTCACGATGGCTGTAGTCGGCGGTCTCGGATCTTTGATCGGCAGCATCGTCGGCGCGGCATTCCTTGTTTTGCTACCGCAGGTTCTAACCGGATTTCACGACTATGAGCACGCCATTCTCGGACTACTTCTGGTGACGATCATGGTTCTTCTACCCCAGGGGATCGTCCCTTCGCTGAATTCTTTGTTTAAGCGGTGGCTGGCATGATCCGGTTGGAGGTCGAGGGAGCATCGATCCATTTTGGCGGTGTAAAGGCGTTGCAGGATGTTTCGCTTCATGTGAACGAGGCCGAAGTGCTTGCACTGATCGGTCCCAACGGTGCCGGGAAGACCACGCTCTTCAACGTTATTTCCGGTGTTTATCAAGCCACGTCTGGCAGGATCCTTTTGGATGGAAAGGATGTAACGGGGCTGCGCCCGTTCGAGCTGGCCCATCGTGGATTGACGCGGACGTTCCAGAATTTGCAGATATTCTATCGCATGACGGCGCTGGAAAACGTCATGGTTGGTCGCAACATCAGAGAGCGAAGCAATCTGTTCGGCAATCTTCTCGGGCTTCCTTCCGTTCATCGCCAGAATGCCGAGAGCCGTGATCGAGCAACCGAACTTCTGGAGTTCGTTGGGCTCGCCAATTATGCGAACAGGCAAGCCGGCGAGTTGTCTTACGGCATTCTCAAGCGCCTCGAGATAGCGCGGGCATTGGCGCTTGAGCCGCGTGTCCTTCTGCTGGACGAGCCAGTGGCGGGATGCAACGCGACCGAAACCGCAGAGATCGATGCCGTTATTCGGAAGATCGTCAGCACGGGAATCTCGGTCGTACTCGTCGAGCACGATATCCATCTCATCATGAATCTTGCCGACAAGATCCATGTTCTCGACCGTGGCGCAACCTTGGCGACAGGTACGCCGCAGGAGGTCCGGAGCAATCCGGCAGTAATCTCTGCTTACCTCGGTGCTCCAGAAGCTGCAATGGAGGTCGCCGATGTTGAAAGTTGAGGGTCTATCGAGCGGCTACGGCCGCATCAAGGCACTTCATGACGTCAACCTCGATGTCGCGCGGGGGGAGATCGTCGCGCTCGTCGGAGCCAATGGCGCCGGAAAGACGACGCTGCTGAAAGCGATTTCAGGCGTGCAGCCGATCTCCGCGGGTCGGGTGGCGATCGACGGTGTTTCGCTGGAAAGGCTGTCGGCGCATCGCCGCGTACGACTGGGACTTTCCCTAGTGCCAGAGGGACGCCAGATTTTCGCTCCACTCACGGTAGAGGACAATCTGCGCATCGGTGCCTGGACACGGAAAGATGATATCTCGGCCGACCTCGTCAAGGTTTACGAGTATTTCCCGATCCTCGCTGATTTCCGCAATCGACCCGCAGGATCGTTATCCGGTGGGCAACAGCAGATGCTTGCCGTCGGCCGCGCACTTATGGCGGAGCCGCAGATGCTTCTTCTAGATGAACCGTCCATGGGGCTCGCTCCGCTCGTCTTCCGCCAGATATTCTCGGTTTTGAGGACGATCCGTGATAGCGGCGTGACGGTCTTTGTTGTCGAGCAGAACGTCAACGCCGTCCTTCAGATGGTGGATAGGGCATATGTACTCGAGATGGGCCGCGTGACCTTGCAAGGAACCGGGCAGGAGTTGCTTTCGGACAAGCGCGTGCAGTCAGCTTATCTAGGAGTGTGATAGTGCCCGCGATTTCGCTGCACGCTGTTACCGGGGCCCCCCATGTAGAACCGGGAGACGAGTTGGCCGACGTGATCGCCGATACGGTCATGCGCAACGGGATAGAACTCGCGGAGCACGATATTGTCGTGCTGGCGCAGAAGATTGTCTCAAAGTCGGAAGGACGCTATGTGGATATCGATAGCGTCGACCCCTCGCAGGAAGCGATCAAGCTTGCTGGCATCTGTCGCAAGGATCCTCGTCTCGTCGAGCTTATTCTACAAGAATCGACGTCGGTGGTTCGGTGCGTCCCCAACGTGCTCATCGTGAGACACAGGCTGGGCCTTGTGCTGGCAAACGCCGGGATAGATCAGTCGAACCTGCCCGAAAATCTGACCGGAAGTCGCGCGTTGTTGCTGCCGCTGGACCCCGACGGGAGCGCCGCCAAGATCCGTGCTGGGCTTCAAAAGCGCATCGGTTGCAACTGCGGAGTGGCGATTATCGACAGTCTTGGTCGGCCTTGGCGCGTTGGCACGACCGGAATTTGCATCGGCGCATCGGGGATTGTGACCATCAACGATATGCGGGGATCGAAGGACCTCTACGGTCGTACGCTGCAGTCGACGATCGTTGCCACCGGTGACGAACTTGCCGCAGCAGCATCGCTCATTATGGGACAAGGGAGCGAAGGGACGCCGATTGTGGTCGTCAAGGGATTGGTCGCGACCTCGGTCACTGGCCGCGCGGCAGACATTGTGCGGCCGCTCAATGAGGATCTGTTCGGATGAAACGTCACTACATCGCACTTTGTGGTGGCGTCGGCGGGTCCAAGTTCGCCGATGGGCTTGCCCGGATTCTCTCTCCGGATGAATTGACAATTGTTGTCAATACCGCGGACGATTTCGAGCATCTGGGACTGAGGATTTGTCCGGACATCGACACGGTCTCCTACATGCTCGGAGGCCTCGTTGATCCCGGGCGCGGGTGGGGCAGGGCTGACGAAACTTGGTCCTTCATGCAGACCTTGTCCGGCTTCGGAGGCGAAGACTGGTTTCAACTCGGTGATCGTGATCTGGCGCTGCACATTTACAGGACGGCCCGGCTGAACCGTGGTGACATGCTTGCCGACGTGACGGCAGACGTCTGCGCTCGCTGGCGGATAACGCACATCCCCGTTCCGATGTGTGAAGAGGGCGTTAGGACGATCGTGTCCACAACGTCCGGCGACATGGCGTTTCAAGATTACTTCGTGAGGCACAAATGCATGCCCACGGCGACCTCTGTGCGGTTTCAGAATGTCGAGAGAGCGACGCCTTCGAAAGCGTTCTCGCAAGCGCTGAAGAATCCCGATCTTGCGGGGATCCTGATAGCGCCATCCAATCCGATCCTAAGTATCGAGCCCATTCTCTCGATTCCCGGCGTCCGCGAGCGTATCGCCGAACTCAACGTACCGGTCATCGCAGTTTCCCCGCTGATTGGCGGAAAAGCGGTGAAGGGCCCCGCCGACAAGCTTATGGCAGAACTCGGTCACACCGCAGGCAACACGGCTATTTCCGCATATTATGGTGACATTCTCGATGGCTTGATCATCGACAGCCGTGACTCGTGCGATATCCCGAGCCTTGCGGTTCGCGCGAAACATGCGGATACGATGATGAAAGTCGCAGATGACCGCGTGAGGGTGGCGCAATGCTCCTTGGATTTGCTGCGGGAATTGACGGCGTGACCGCCGCGATCGTCGGCGATGGGATGCTCGCTTCTGACATCGCGAGCCTAGTCGAAAGTTCAGGTCAGTCTGCTATACGGATATCGACGTCTGAAGTGAGGGCGTCGGACGCGCTCCGTCGAGCCCGCTTCGTGTTCGAGGCAAGCGGATGGCCGCTCGAACGAAAGCGAGAACTTCTGCAAGCATTGGGATCCGTTGCATCGGAAAACACGGTGATCTGCTCCGACGAGTCGGTCATACCTCGTCGAGAGTTGCTGCAAGGCGCCGAGGATTCTTGGCGCATCGTTTCATCGTAAGCCACTTCTTCATACCGACGGCCAAGTTGACATTGGTTGAGTTGATCTCTGGAGATGACGTTGAGTCAGCCTTCGACGCCGGGCTGACGAATTATTTGGCCGTCGGCCTCGGTAGGCGGGTGCTTCGATGTCCTGACACGCCGGGGTTCATCGCAAATCGCTTGGGTCTCATGTTTGCTCTCCGCGCGATGGCGATAGCTCTGGAGGAGGGGCTTCGTCCAGACCGAGCAGATGCAGTTCTGGTCTCTCAGTTCGGTTTGCCTCGCTCTGGGGCGTTCGGATTGATTGACCTTATTGGACTTGATGTTGTCAAAACGATCATCGGCAGCATGACGCAGCGCCTCAAGAACGATCGCGTTTGGCAGAAGTGCGACATTTTTTCACAGGAGCCGTTGTTGACTGCCGTTGGATCACCGGACAGTGATCACTTTTCATTCTTCCGGAGGGATCGCGAAAGCGATAGGCGAGAAGTGTTCGATCCCTTCAGACGCGTTTTCGAAGAGGTCGGCATGCCCGATGTCGCCCCCTCACAGTCCGCGAACTTCGTACGGAAACTAAGTAAAGAGTTCGGCGACTACTGCCGTGCGCTGGTCGCGTCAGAGGGGATCGCCACCGAGACTGTGGATCTGGCCCTGTGTGGCGGCTTCGGCTGGAAGGCAGGTCCGTTCGGGTGGCGAACCGAGAACTGATCGGTTCCGGGAACAATCAACAGGATTTGTCCCGGAAGGGTTTGAGGCGATCTGTCTACTCTTGCGATATAGTGCAGGCCGCCACCGAACCATTTCCGTCCCGGAGAGAAATGTCTACATCTTGCTCGCATTATTTCAGGGAAACCATTCGGGGGGCAGAACGGTGCGGCCTGGACGCAGAGAGACTGTTGGCCCAAATCCAAGTGACTCGACTGCAGATAGAGGATCCAACCTGGCGTGGGAGGTCCGACCAATTGGCACGCCTCGTCCAATTGGTCTGGTTGGCTCTGGGCGATGAGTTCATGGGGTTTACCGAGCATCGTTGCAAGGTCGGTACTTTCGCGATGGTCACACATGGCATCATCGGCGAGAGCTCATTGGAGCGAGCCTTGCAAAAAGCTGTCCTTTTTTATGGATTGGTGACCGAAGACATCAAGATGGATCTGGAGGCCGGCGAAAACCAAACTCTTGCCTTGAAGATGAAGTTCGTCAGACCCGAACTCGATCCGGCGCAATACATGCACGAATTCTGGCTCTCGATCTGGTACAGACTGATGAGCTGGCTGGGAGGATCGCTCGCTCCACTGGAGAAAGTAACGTTCTCCTATGTCCGCCCCGTAGTGCGGATCGAAGAATTCAAATACATGTTTCCGGCGGCGTACGAATTCGACGCTCCCGAAACAAGTCTGGTTTTTCGTCGTGATTATCTGCAGAATCCGATCGTCCGTTCGAAGCCCGAGCTGAAAAGCTTTCTTTCGGTGGCTCCGCTTGGCTTTATGACCATTCCGGCGGATGTCCTGAGCTACAGTCGGCGGATACGCAATCTAGTTCTCTCGGAGAGGCAGTTGCCCCTTCGGTTTCCAGAGTTCGAGGACGTGGCGAATGAGCTCGGAATCGGGGCGCAATCTCTTCGACGGAGGTTACGTCAGGAATCATCATCCTACCGAATTATCATCGAAAACATCAGACGAGATCTGGCGATCGAGAAGCTCGTACGCGGAAACTTTTCTGTCGCTGAATTGGCCGAACTTCTCGGATATTCCGAAACGCGGGCCTTCACACGGGCCTTTGGCCAGTGGACCGGAATGAGCCCAATCCAATACCGTGAGCATTTCCGGTCCCACGTAAGCCGTCCAATTGATCGGCCCTGAAAGCGTGCTCATCTCGGTCCAGATCTAAGATCATTTCTGTCCTGTTTCATGCACCGGACGTGAGACTAGTGTCCCGCCCAAGAGCAGAAATGTCGGGCTGGAAACTTCGCCTTCGACGTGGTCGCCGACAGGGCGGCGAAACGTCAATATTCCAGAGATATCTCTGCTCGGTCTCATCGTGCGTTCGATGGGAAGATGCCGTACGCGGAGAAAAACATGAATTCCAAGAACCAGTCGTTTCCGCTTGAGCCGATTGAGAAGGCCAGTCTCGACGAGCTACGTGCTCTACAACTAACGCGTCTGAAAAAGTCGCTGTTGCATACTCACGCTAACGTTCAGAGCTTCCGTCAGAAGTGCGGCGAGAAAGGCGTGCATCCGGAAGATTTGAAAGACCTTGCTGATCTTCGGTTGTTTCCGTTCAGCACCAAGCAGGATTTCAGAACGCATTATCCATTCGGTCTCTTCGCCGTGCCAATGGAGCAGGTCGTTCGCATCCATGCATCTAGCGGTACTACCGGTAAGCCGGCCGTGGTCGGCTACACCGCGAGCGATATGCAGGTGTGGTCAGATGTCGTTGCCCGTTCCTTGCGTGCCGCAGGTGCGCGTCCAGGTGACCGTGTTCACAATGCCTACAACTACGGTCTCTTCACAGGCGGTCTTGGCTCGCATGATGGAGCTCAGCGGCTTGGCTGCACCGTTATTCCTGTGTCAGGCGGTCAGACCGAACGGCAGGCCCAGCTGCTGGTGGACCTGGCGCCCACGATCATCATGGTGACACCGTCGTACCTCCTGAATATTGCTGATGAGATCGAACGGCAGGGCATCAAGACGGAGCAACTCAGCCTCAGGATCGCAATGGTTGGTGCTGAGCCTTGGACTGAGGCGATGCGGGAAGAGATTAACCGGCGGCTCAACCTCACCGCGATCAACTACTATGGGATCTCGGAGGTTATCGGTCCCGGCGTTGCGTCGGAGTGTATCGAGACGCTGGATGGCCCTACTTTTTGGGAAGACCACTTCTACCCCGAGATCATCGATCCCGAGACCGGCGAGGTGCTCCCCGATGGCTCTCACGGGGAGCTGGTCGTGACGAGTCTCACGAAGGAGGCTCTTCCGATTGTCAGATACAGAACCCGAGATCTGACGAGGCTTCTGCCCGGGACAGCGCGTCCGATGCGTCGGCTGGATCGTTTGACCGGACGCTCCGACGATATGTTGATCATCCGCGGTGTGAACATGTTTCCATCGCAGGTCGAGGAGCAGATCTTGGCGCTCTCCTCGTTCGCCGGTCACTACCAAATCGAGGTTTCTCGTCGCGGTACGCTCGACGACCTGACGATCCAGGTCGAGCTTCGCCCGGAGTCGGGGGATATCGAGGCGAGTGCTGTCGGTGCGCAACTCGCTCACAACATAAAGGCCCATATCGGCGTGACCGCGGTGATCGACGTGCGCCCGACTGGTTCGATTCCGCGTTCGGCCGGTAAGGCCGTTCGGATCATCGATCATCGCAAACTCACCTGAAATTCTCCAAAGCAACGTAAGAGGCACGTCATGAAGATTGAAACCCTGCTTCCGCTCGGAAAGGTGGATCCCGGACTCCGGGCGCCGGACAAGCCGCTCGACATCAAGACTATCGGCGAACAGGCGAAATTGGTTGAGGCGCTCGGATACGACGCGCTAATGACCGAAGAGACGAAGGACGATCCGTTCGTAATCATGGCCCTCGCTGCTCAGGCGACCACGACGTTGAAGGTCGGCACCGCCGTCACGATCGCGTTCCCACGCAGCCCGACCGTCATGGCGCTCAGCGCGTGGACGATCCAGAAGCTCTCCAGTGGGCGTTTCATCCTCGGTCTCGGTCCGCAAGTCCAGGCGCACATCCGCCGACGATACGGGCTCGACCCGCATCCGGCAGGCCCGTGGATGCGGGATTACATCAAGGCGGTACGTGCCGTTTGGGATTGCTGGCAGAACCAGACGAAGCTCGATTACCAAGGCGAATTCTACAAGCTGGACCTGATGGTGCCGCTGTTCGATCCGGGCCCGATCGAACATCCAGACATTCCGATCCACGTCGCGGCCGTGAACCCGATCATGAGCCAGGTCGCCGGCGAGGTCGCCGATGGTATCAGGCCGCATCCGGTCTGCACACCATCCTATATCGAGCAGGTCATGCTGCCAGCGGTTCGCGCGGGAGCGAAGAAAGCGGGTCGTAGTCTGGAGAAGTTCAGCGTATCGATGAAGCCTCTGGTCGCCGCCGCCGTCAATGAAGAGGAGCTGCAGCCGAAGATTCGGGACGCCCGCGCGCGTATCGCCTTCTACGCATCGACGCCGGCGTATCTCAACGCATTCGAACATCTCGGGCTTCAAGATCTGGCCAACGAAGCCAAGTACCTGTCTCGTGCGCAGGATTGGGAGGCGTTGCCAAAACTGATCTCCGACGAGATTCTCGACAAATTCGCCGTGATCGGGACCTACGACAAGGTCGGAAAGAAGCTGGTCGAACGCTTCGGATCTGTGGTGACGAACTCGGAATTCTCAATCCCCGTTCGGAACGAAGCGGAGCGTGATGCGCTGGCCGGTCTAGTCAAGGACGTCCAATCGTCCGGAGAGGATGCTGCCCGGGCCACGATCATGGGCAAGGGCGAGTAGGATGTCTCACGACGTCTTCCTGTTCGACGCGGTTCGGACGCCCAGAGGTCGTGGGCGCGTAGGCGGAGGGCTTCACGAAGTGAAGCCCATCGACCTCGCGGTCGCTCTCCTGAAAGCGCTGGAAGCGAGGAACAAGCTCGACACGGAACTCGTCGATGACATCATCATGGGTGTCGTCAATCCGCATGGGGAGCAGGGAAGCGTACTGCCTAAGTCGGCAGCCCTGCTTGCTGGTTGGAGCGAAAAGGCTTCAGGTTTGCAGATCAACCGCTTTTGCGCCTCGGGACTGGAAGCGATTAACACTGCGGTGGCGAAGATCGCCAGCGGGCAAAGCGAACTGGTCGTAGCGGGCGGCGTCGAATCCATGTCCCGGGTACCGATGGGATCCGATGGTGGACCTTGGGCTGAAGATGTCGCGACCAGTTTCGAAACTCAATTCGTGCCGCAGGGCGTTTCCGCTGATCTCATAGCCACTCTCGGAAGAATGGACCGTGCGCGGGTCGATGAGTTCGCCATGTATTCTCATCGGAAGGCCGATCACGCTTCTCAGAACGGATTTTTCGCGAAATCGTTTGTCCCCGTGAAGGATCGTAGTGGGTTGATCATTCTGGACCGCGATGAGCTCATCCGTCAGGACGCTTCGATGGCTGGACTTTCGCAGCTGAAGCCAGCCTTCGACAAGATTGGCGATACCGGCTTCGATGAGGTGGCGAGGTTACGGTACCCGGAGGCCCAAACGATCAATCATGTTCACACCGCTGGTAATTCGTCTGGCATCGCCGACGGTGCAGCCCTTGTTGTTCTCGGTTCTTTCGAAGCCGGACGGCGCTCTGGGTTAACGCCGCGAGCGCGAATTCGGCATTGCGCCGTCACGTCCGGGGACCCGACCATCATGCTGGCTGAGCCTGCTCCGGTTACTCGCAAGGTCTTGGCGCGGGCAGGACTGAGTATCGACGATATTGATCTGTTCGAGGTCAATGAGGCTTTTGCCGCAGTCGTTCTTCGGTTCATCGATGAACTGGGAGCTCAGGAACAAAAGGTCAATGTTAACGGCGGCGCCATCGCCATGGGCCATCCGTTAGGTGCGACTGGCGCGGTCCTCGTCAGCACGATCGTCGATGAACTCGAGCGTCGTGGCCTTCACCGGGGCCTGGTCACGCTGTGTGCCGCCAGCGGCATGGGCATCGCGACGCTGATTGAGAGGTTGTAATGGAACCCGCCTTTGAAGGCGTCTCGCTGACGATCGACAGTGAGCGTATAGCGACTGTGACTTTCGACCTTCCGGGCAAAGTCAACATCATGAACGACGACTTCATGACCGTCATGCCGAAATTGCTCGACGCCCTGGAAACCAGACGACGCGAATTGCGCGGGCTCATCATCTCCTCTGCGAAGTCGACGTTCTTCGCCGGCGGCGACTTGGACCTCATGCGCCGGGCAAAGAAGGGAGACGAGCAGTCGATATTCGACCACTTCGAATTGCTCAAGAGTTTCCTGCGACGTCTCGAAAAACTCGAACTCCCCCTTGTAGCTGCCATCAACGGCTCGGCTCTTGGTGGCGGCTACGAACTTTGCCTCTCTTGTCATCACCGTATCGCGCTGGCAAATCCGAAGACGCGCATCGGCCTGCCGGAAGTCAATTTCGGGATTCTGCCTGCCGCAGGCGGTGTCATTCGCCTGACCAGTGTCTTCGGCATCACGCGGGCGCTCGATTTTCTAGTCTCGGGACGAACGGTAGATGTCACGGAGGCCCTTGATGCTGGCCTCGTTCATGAAGTCGTGGCGAGCGAGGCCGCGCTAATGGATCGTGCAAAAGGGTGGATACTTGCCAATACAGACGTGCGACAGCCGTGGGACGTGCCACGTAAGCTGGGTGCACACAGGCTGTCCTCGGCTCAAAAAGGCGAGGCATTTCTTGTCGCACCGTGGCTGCAGAAAGTCGTCGGTCGGGGCAATCGCGCGGCAGTCGTCATCGCGGATATCGCCGCTGAAAGTCGATACCTCGATTTCGACACGGCCTCGCGGATCGAAACCCGGGGCTTCGTCGAGCTGGTTCTCTCCGAAGACGCGAACAGGAAAATCTCCGCGTTCTTTGAAGCCAGGAAGCCATCTCAGGCCGGATGATCACTGTCGTCGATCGCAAAGGAGAACAACAAATGTCTGAAAAGCCCACGATCGCAATTATTGGCGGTACCGGTGCGCTGGGAACGGGTCTCGCACGCCGCTGGGCGCATGCCGGTTACCCCATCGTGATCGGATCGCGGAATGCAGAGAGTGCCGAAACCGCGGCCAATGCGCTGAATGCGCTTTTGAAAGAGAACGGACGCGACCAGCGGGCTTCCGGAGCGGAGAATGTCGAGGCCGCAAAGCGGGCAGACCTCGTGGTGCTTTCAATTCCGTTCGCACAGCACGCTGAGGCAATCAATGCGCTCCGGGATGCGGTCCAGGGAAAGTTGGTTCTTGATACAACCGCACCGCTTGTTCCACCGAAGGTCGGGACCGTTCAGCTTCCCGCATCGGGCAGTGCCGCTGTTTCTACGCAGGTGGCGCTCGGCGATTCCGTGAGTGTCGTGTCGGCGTTCCAGACGGTTGCCGCGGACAAATTGCAGTCCCTCGAACCGATGGACGGCGACGTACTCGTCTGCGGCGGGAAGCGGGAAGATTGTGATCGTGTCATCGAACTTGTGAAGGCGACGGGCTTGCGTGGTCTTTATGCGGGGCCGCTGGCCAATTCTGCAGCGTCTGAGGCGCTGACTTCGATCCTGATCACCATCAATCGCCAGTTTAAGTGCCAGGCAGGTATCAAGCTAGTCGGACTGTGATGGTATGGACATTATCGTCCCCATAAAAGCCTACTCCGAGGCCAAATCACGCCTGGCCACAGTCCTTGATGTGCGTGATCGCGCGCGTCTCGCTCGACTGCTGGCTGAGACGGTTCTTGGGCAGCTTGCGCAGGTGGCGACGGTTCGCCGCGTTCTGGTTGCAACGTCCGAGCCGTCGCTGAGGGAGTTGATAGCACGCCACGGATTTGAACATGTGTCGGATGGGCCAGCGACAGCGGGATTGAACACTGCAGTACAACGAGCGATTGACATCGCCGTTGCTACCGGGGCGTCGGATGTTGGCGTCGTTTTCTCGGATCTGCCACTCTTCTCCGCCTGTGAGTTCGACGACATCGTTCGCTCGCACCACCGCGGCGGCGCACGTCGCGTAACGTTGGTACCGGATCGCTTCGGCTGCGGAACGAATGTCCGGCTCTGTCGGCCTGGTGCTCTACTTCCGGCTCTTTATGGCCGAAACAGCGCGCTCGAATATCGGAAGACGGCGTCGGAACGCGATGCAGAGCTACGTATCGTGAGTTCCGTCCGACTGGGATTGGACGTGGACGAGCCTGCCGATATCGACGCCGCTCTCGACCTTGATCCGCTTCATCCGATCCCCCCCACGCTGAAGTCAATGTTGACTGTGGCGTCGAAAAAAGCCTGTGCGAGGCAACAACGATGCGCCTAGAAAAAATCGCCAAATCCGTCGCCGGGGGAGCGAAGCTCGACCTCGACCAGCTTTTCGCTCTCGCAGAAGAAAGCCTGGAGGACCTTTCGGAGGCTGCATCCTATGTGCGGGACAGTCATTTCGGCGAGTTTACGACCTATTCGCGCAAGATATTCATTCCGCTGACCGAGCTGTGCCGCGACGTATGTCACTACTGCACCTTCGCCAAGGCACCGCGGCATGTTCGTGCTCCCTATATGTCGATAGACGCCGTTCTTGAGCTGGCTCAACGAGGCAAGGCCGCAGGTTGTAACGAGGCGCTTTTCACACTCGGCGAGAGACCGGAACTCAGATATGAAGCCGCGCTGGAATGGCTAGCGCAGGCGGGATTCGGATCGACAATAGAATACCTCGCATATGTGGCGGGGCGGGTGCTCAAGGAAGTCGGACTACTTCCGCACATCAACGCGGGAACCATGACGCGCGAGGAACTTGCGTCCATGCGAAAGGTCTCTGCTTCGATGGGCATCATGCTCGAAACAGCGTCCAATCGCCTGACAGAGCGCGGGATGGTGCATCACGGATCTCCGGACAAGGTACCTGCGGTGCGCTTGAAGACCATCCGGACAGCGGGCGAGCTCGCTATCCCCATGACCAGCGGCATTCTCGTCGGTATCGGTGAAACCGTTCGCGAACGGATTGAGGCCCTGCTCGAATTGCGCGACCTCCATGCCGCCCACGGAAACCTGCAGGAAGTCATTGTCCAGAATTTTCGGGCCAAGCCCGGGACGAAGATGGCGAACCACCCCGAGACGAGCTCCGAGGAGTTTTGCCGCACCATCGCGCTTGCACGTCTGGCGTTGGGACCGGCCATGAGCATCCAGTCGCCACCCAACCTCAACTCGGGTCTGCTTCAGCGCCTAATCGCGGCAGGCATCAATGACTGGGGCGGTGTCTCGCCGGTTACCCCGGATCACGTGAATCCCGAAGCGCCGTGGCCACATATCGACGAACTCGCGAGACAGACCGCGGCCTCGGGCAAACGCCTGGTCCAGCGGTTGACCGTGTACCCCGAATATATAGCCGATGGAGATAAGTGGATCGATCGAGCGGTCGTACCTCATGTGATGAAGTTGAGCGACGCAGAATGGCTCGCGCGCGAGTGCGACTGGCAGGCCGGAAGCGGCACGCTTCCGATGCGCAAGGTCGAGACGACTTTGGCACCAGAGCTAGAGCTGAACACCAGCAAGAAGCTGAGATCAATCGTAGCACGTGGGCTTAAAGGCGAGCGATTGTCCGAGGGCGACATCGTGAGATTGTTTGCCGCGCGTGGCGAGGAGGCGGCCTTCGTTTGCCAGTCCGCGGACCAGCTACGGCGCGAGGTCAACGGGAATACGGTCTCCTACGTGGTCACCCGCAACATCAATTACACGAATGTCTGTACTTACGGTTGTAAGTTCTGTGCTTTCTCCAAGGGCAAGACCCATGAAGATTTGCGCGGGAAGCCCTACGATCTGACTCTCGAAGAGATCAAGCGTAGAACTCGCGAGGCATGGGATCGGGGAGCGACCGAAGTCTGCCTGCAGGGTGGTATCAATCCAGATTACACCGGACAGACCTATATCGATATCTGTTCGGCGGTTCGTGCAGCCAGTCCGAAAATGCACATCCACGCGTTCTCCCCCCTCGAGGTCATGCAGGGCGCCCGGACCCTCGGGATACCGCTTCGAGACTTCTTGCTTCGCCTCAAGGATGCTGGCCTGGGAAGCCTTCCAGGAACCGCAGCAGAGATACTGGACGATGAGGTCCGAGACATCCTGTGCCCGGACAAGTTGAGGACCGACGAGTGGCTGAATGTACTCGAAACCGCCCATTCCGTGGGTCTTCGCACGACCTCCACGATCATGTACGGGCACGTCGAGCGAACCGTGCACTGGGCCCGCCATCTTCTACGATTGCGTGATCTGCAGTCGCGGACTGGCGGCATAACCGAGTTCGTTCCGCTGCCCTTCGTTGCTCAGGAAGCGCCGATCTACCTCAAAGGAGCGGCGCGGCCAGGGCCGACGTTCCGCGAAGCTATCCTAATGCACGCCGTCGCGCGGATCGCATTGCATCCGCTCATCCCGAACATTCAGGCGTCGTGGGTTAAACTCGGGCCGGTCGGTGTCAAGATCGCTTTGGATGCTGGCGTGAACGATCTGGGCGGCACGCTGATGAACGAGTCGATCACGCGTGCGGCTGGGGCGATCCATGGCCAGGAAGCGCCTCCCGAGACCATCGAAAAATGGATCAACCAGGCGGGAAGGCAGGTGCGGCAACGCACGACCGTCTATGGCGATGCGCCGCCGCAGCAGCGGCTCGCTTCGTTCGGGGCGGCGGAATTGAACGCAATCGTCAATACTCCGTTCAAGAAAGCCGACAGATCAACAAAGAAGGACCGGGCGCAAAGCGCTTAGGGGATCATCTCGCATGAACGTTTTTCATTTCAGGGCGCCTACGATCGCATTTGCCGCCGGTTCCGCGGGGCGCATCCAGCAGCTTTTGGAAGGCTGTCTGGGCGGCAAAGTTCTTTTCGTCACAGACCCGGGATTGCGACAGATCGGATTGTGCGACACCGCCCTAGCATCCTTGAAAGATGGTGGATTCGAGGTCGCGATTTTCAGCGATGTGGAGCCCGATCCATCCCTAAAGACGCTGCTGAAGGCTGTGGACGCCGGCCGCGAAGCCGGCGTGACCGGTGTGATCGGCTTTGGTGGAGGCTCATCGCTCGACGTCGCGAAACTGGCGGCTCTGTTGCTCGGATCTGACGAAGAAATCGACGGGGCATGGGGCGTTGGTAACGCCAAGGGGCCCCGCCTGCCTTTGGCGCTGATACCGACCACCGCGGGGACCGGGTCCGAGGTGACGCCGGTCTCCATCATCACGGTAGGGGAGGACGAGAAGAGAGGCGTATCGTCGCCGCTTCTGCTTCCGGATTTAGCCATTCTCGACCCCGACCTCACGCTCGGCTTGCCGCCTGCTATCACGGCAGCGACAGGGGTGGACGCGATGGTCCATGCCATCGAGGCTTACACGTCCAGGAATGCCAACAACAATCCGATATCGCGCACGCTGGCGCGCGAAGCCTTGAGGCTGATAGGTGCCAATATTCGGACTGCCGTATTCGACGGGAAGAACCGCGATGCCCGCAGCGGGATGCTGTTGGGGTCGATGCTGGCCGGGCAGGCCTTCGCGAATTCGCCGGTCGCAGCGGTCCACGCTCTGGCCTACCCGGTGGGCGGGATCTTTCACGTTCCGCACGGATTATCGAATGCGCTCGTTCTGCCTCATGTTCTCAGGTTCAACGCACCGGAGGCCGCGTCTCTCTATGCGGACATCGCCGCGGACGCCTTCCCCGACATCGATCAGGATCAAGGCATCCAGGGCAAGTGCTTCGCGTTCATCGACGCTCTGGCCAATTTGTGTTCCGAGCTTGGCATGCAGACGAAGCTTCGCGAGGTCGGCGTTGAAGAAGGGCATCTGCAGCAGATGGCGAGGGACGCGATGAAGCAACAGCGCCTTCTGGTGAACAACCCGCGCGCAATGTCCGAAAGTGACGCTCTCGCCATTTATCGCGCGGCTTGGTGAGTTATGAGCGCTCGCCGGCCCGCTTCCCAAGCGTCCGATTACTCGGCTTGGCGTGCCGTGACCACGCGTTGGATGGACAACGACGTCTATGGTCACGTCAACAACGTCATCTACTATTCGTTTTTTGATACGGCGGTGAATGCCTGGCTGATCGAGCGTGGCGTGCTCGATCCGGCCGAAGGAGCAAGCATCGGTCTCGTTGTGGAGACGGGGTGCCGTTACTTCTCCGAGATATCGTTTCCGGATGTCGTCAGATGCGGCATCCGCGTTGCGAATATAGGAACGTCCTCGGTCCGCTACGAGGTCGGTTTGTTTCGAAACGACGAGGCGACGGCGGCAGCCGAGGGCTTCTTCGTTCATGTCTATGTCGATCGTCACACGCGCCGCCCGACGCCTATCACAGCCAGTTTCCGTGAGGTGCTTGAGACGATCAAGGTACCTGCACCGACGACACAGGGGAAATGACGACCATGTCAATCGCGTTGCGAGACAAGACTTTGCTACGGGATCGCTGCTTTATCGACGGCGATTGGGTTGCCGCCGACAGCGGTGGAACCTTGCGGGTCGATAATCCGGCGAATGGAGCCTTGGTTGGGACCGTGCCGAGTATGGGCGCGGCCGAGACACGGCGCGCCATCTCAAGCGCCGACGTGGCGCTGCCTGCGTGGCGCGCCAGGACAGCCAAAGAGCGTTCGGTAATCTTGCGCAGGTGGTTCGACTTGATCATGGCGAACCAGGAGGACCTCGCTGCCCTGATGACTGCCGAGCAAGGCAAGCCGCTCGCCGAGAGTCGAGGCGAGATCGCGTATGCCGCGAGTTTCGTCGAGTGGTTTGCGGAAGAAGGCAAGCGGGTCTATGGCGATACCATACCGCCATTTTCATCGGACAGACGCATCGTCGTGCTTAAGCAGCCCATCGGCGTATGCGCTGCGATAACACCGTGGAATTTTCCGGCAGCCATGATCACCAGAAAGGCTGGCCCGGCATTGGCGGCAGGCTGCACCATGGTCGTCAAGCCTGCGAGCCAGACGCCTCTGTCGGCCTTAGCGCTGGCGGCGTTGGCAGAACGTGCCGGTATTCCCAAGGGCGTGTTCTCGGTCGTCACCGGATCGGCCTCCGCGATCGGCGGTGAAATGACTTCGAACCCGGTGGTGCGGAAAGTAAGTTTCACGGGGTCGACCGAGATCGGAAAGAAGCTGATCGAACAGAGTGCTTCGACCGTCAAGCGCACCTCCATGGAGCTCGGAGGAAACGCACCCTTCATCGTCTTCGACGATGCGGATCTCGATGCCGCGGTCAAGGGGGCCATGGCGTCGAAGTACAGAAATGCCGGACAGACGTGTGTTTGCGTGAATCGGATCTTTGTGCAGGACCAGATTTACGACGCGTTCGTGCAGCGCCTTTCGCAGGCTGTCACAGACTTGAAAGTGGGAGACGGTTTCGACGATGACGTGACCATCGGTCCACTGATCAATCTGGCCGCCGTCGAGAAGGTGGAGGAACACATCTCCGACGCGTTGAAAAAGGGCGCCTTCCTCGCCGTCGGTGGAGAGCGCCACGCGCTCGGGCACTCGTTTTTCCAGCCGACCGTGCTGACGGGAGCCACACCCGATATGCTGATTTTCCGCGAGGAAACGTTCGGTCCCGTGGCGCCGGTGTTCCGCTTTAAGGCCGAGGAAGAGGCGATCCGGCTGGCCAATCAAACCGAATTCGGACTCGCAGCGTATTTCTACGGGCGCGATATCGGCCGTGTCTGGCGCGTCGCGGAAGCGCTCGAATATGGGATGATCGGGATCAACGAAGGGATCATATCGACCGAGGTCGCTCCATTCGGCGGCGTAAAAGAAAGCGGAAATGGTCGCGAAGGATCAAAGTATGGAATCGAGGACTATCTCGAGATAAAGTATCTGTGCATGGGTGGGGTGTGAGCGACGATCTACCGGTCGTCAGTATCTCTCGCCGCGATAAACGCGCCATGTTTAAGGTAGATGGTCAGACGGTGAGATGTTCTGGCCCGGGAACCGTTGTCGATCCGATCTCACACTTTTGGCAACGGCGATCATGAGAAATCGCACCGAGGGCCTTCCTTTAAGGTCGCCGTGCACGGATATCCAATACGCACGTCTTATTGAGATTTCATTTTTGAGGATCCGCTCCAGTCTCTTGTCGCGCTTGGCTATGAATGACGGCGGGATACCAAATACGTCGCCGCATGCGACGCTATTGGCTTGAGCCGTCACACTCCTGCTTCGCATCTTGAGTTTGAGTTGGATGTCCGACGTAAACAGCATAGAATTCAAATCCTCGGTGTAGAGGAGCTCCGGGATGGATCCCGTGAAGGCGTGGGATGGGAGATCTGTCAGGTGCGCCGGACGACCATTCTGTCGAAGTACGTTTGACTCCCATAAAGCCCAAGGTTGTAGTCGACAAGACATCCATGATGTGAGCTGCCCGGCTGTGGGCCTGTCCAGTGTGATCGCGATATCTACTTCGCGCACTGCGAGTCAATAACGGCGAGGCAGCGCTGCAAATTCGACCTCAATCTTGTTGTGCGCTGCCCTGAAGCCCGGCCGCCGCCTCAGGACGTGCGCGCATGAAGACGTCGTGCTAATTTTTGCGCTAAGGTCTTTCGCGGCATTACCCACGATCTTTGCAATTTAGCCTCACTGCATGACCTTGGGCTGCAAGTCTTCAATTAGCTTTAGCATCTTGAGAAGTACTTCTTTCGTGTCTCCAAATTTTTTGGCGAGCACTAGATCGCGGTGTCCGGACATCAGCAATACGGCCTCCAGAACTTCATCAGAACTCCGCACGAGATCGACAAGGTGCTCCCCTGTCGGTCCATTCTTGGCCGCAAACCAGTTCTTTACAGCTCGCTCGTTTGCTCTTGTTAGCGCGACAACTGTCTTTACTGAAGCGTGTGTCTCTCCAAATTGACGTCTCAGAGCTTGAGCGATGACCTCTGCGAATCTCTCATTTCGCAGGTCGGCGCCGGGAGGGAGACATCCGTTTCCCGATGATGACTGAAATTTTCGGTCTGTTTTCGGAGGCGACATTCCATGTCTCCTTTCGCTACCCTGTCGGTGTTTGGAGAGTTGATCGAAAATTGGGTAGTTCCGTGGCTAAGTGACCTGGTAGCTCGCAATGATTGCCGTGGCACAAACTGCAGGATCAAATGCTCTCGTTCGAGTGGCGCAATACGTGCGTATGTCTACTGAGCACCAAAGGTACTCAACCGAAAATCAAATATCTATGATAGCGGCTTATGCCGCCCGCCGCGGTTTCACAGTGGTTCAAACTTATGCCGACGAAGGAAAAAGCGGCCTTAAGTTGGAGGGGCGAGATGCTCTAAAGCGTCTCATCGAGGATGTGCGCAGTCGCCGGGCCAATTATTCTGCGATTCTCGTTTATGACGTCAGTCGTTGGGGGCGATTCCAAGACGCCGACGAGAGTGCCTACTACGAATATATCTGCAAAGAAGCGGGCATCATTGTTGCCTACTGTGCTGAGCAATTCGACAACGATGGCAGTTTGGCTTCTACGATAATAAAGAGCATGAAGAGGGTTATGGCCGGTGAGTATAGTCGCGATCTATCTGTGAAGGTCTTCCGAGGGCAATGCCATCTCGTAGGTTTAGGATTTCGGCAAGGCGGCTCACCTGGGTATGGCTTGCGACGACAACTCATTGACGAACGAGGAAATTTCAAATCCCTGCTGAGGCCCGGTGAGTATAAGAGCCTCCAAACTGACCGCGTTATACTGAAGCCAGGTCCTGTCAACGAAGTGGAGGTCGTGCGCAGGATATTTCGCCTCTTCGTCCTCCAACTAATGAGCGAAATTGAGATTGCTGCCTCGTTGAATAGCGAAGGCCTATACAACGAGTTCGGACGAACTTGGACACGAGGAGCAGTCCACCAAGTTCTCACCAACGAGAAATACATCGGTAATAATGTCTACAATCGGGTTTCTTTCAAGTTGAAGCAGAGGCGCATCACAAATCCTCCGGATATGTGGGTGCGACGTGATAATGCGTTTGAGGCGGTGGTCGAAACAGATTTCTTCGCGGCCGCAAGACGCATCATCGATAAACGAAATAGGCGCTTCAGTGATGGAGAGATGTTGGATCGGCTTTCATCCTTGCTAAACAGCACGGGCTATTTTTCAGGTCTTACGATCGACGAGCGAGACGACATGCCATCGAGCGCCGCTTATCGAACTCGATTTGGCAGCCTCTTAAGAGCCTATGAGCTTGTCGGATATCATCCTGAACGCGACTATCGGTACGTGGAAACTAACCGTGCGTTGCGTTCGATGTATCCGGAAGTGGTTTCACAAACCATTGAGAGCATCCAAGAGGCGGGCGGACAGGTCGCTATGAATCCTCTGACTGATCTTCTTACCATAAATGACGAATTTACGGCGTCGATTATAATCGCTCGGAGCTTCAAGACCCAGTCTGGTCTTCTCCGCTGGAAACTTCGCTTCGACGCCAGTCTGCGCCCTGACATTACGGTTGCTCTCCGCATGGCCGGAGACAATGCGTCTGTGCTCGATTACTATCTGCTTCCACGCATTGACGTGATTTGTAACCAAATCCGCCTGGCTGAGGACAATGGCGTCTATCTGGATTCATATCGTTTTGAAGATTGGGACACCCTTCTCCATCTTAGTTCACGCGAGAACCTGAGGGCTGCCGCATGACCGAAGCCAAGCCAAAGATCCGTATGATTGCTATCAGTTCGATTGCCGTCCTGAATCCGCGCGCTCGCAATAAACGGGTCTTTAATGAGCTCGTGACGAGCATTTCTCATCTAGGACTAAAGAAACCGATCACGGTGAGTCAAAGAAAAGAAGGTGCAACATTTGATCTGGTTTGTGGGCAAGGGCGTCTTGAAGCATTCATAGCACTTGGCCAGCAGGAAATCCCTGCGGTTGTCATCGATGCTTTGCCGGAAGATTGCTACGTGATGAGTTTGGTCGAGAACTTAGCACGCCGGCATCATTCATCGCTTGAATTGGTGGGGGAGATTGGGGAGCTCAAAAAACGCGGTTATTCCACTGGTCAGATAGCCGCCAAGATCGATTTTAGCCCCGAGTATGTCTACGCCATCTGTTATCTGCTTGAGCATGGGGAGGAACGTCTGTTAGCGGCTGTCGAGCGAGGCATCATTCCTCATTCCATAGCGATGGAAATTTCGAGAGCGAAGGATGCAGATGTCCAAAAGGCCCTAGCGGAAGCTTACGAGTCTGGATCACTGCCCGGAAATCAGATTGTTGCTATTCGGCGAATTGTTGAGCAGCGTAATCTAACTGGAAAAAACGTGCATTCAGTCGGGCGACGGCCACAACCGAAGAAGAACGTGACTTCTGTAGCTTTAATCAGAGCTTATCGAAAGGAAGCAGATCGTCAAAAACTGATTGTGAAGAAGGCGACCTTGGCACAAGAGCGGTTGCTATTCGTTGTAAATGCACTCCGGAGCCTTCTGAACGACGTTGCATTTGTGAACCTTCTGCGTGCTGAGAACCTCCAGACCCTTCCTCGCCCACTAGCCGAACGTCTTGCATCGTAGGGAGCATGAAAATGGAGCGATCGGAAGTTCGTATAGCGTTCGAACAAGACATTGTCGTTCTGTCCTTAGACAAGTTACTGCCGCACAAACAGATTTCGGAAGCCTTCAAGGTCTCGTCACGGTACAAGCGGATTGCTCAATCCGTTACTGAGATCGGCGTCATTGAGCCGCTGGTTGTGGCTCGGGAGCCTTACGACGACGGCACGCATCTCCTTCTCGACGGACATGCGCGACGAGCGATCTTACTTGAATTGGGCCAAATGTCGGCTCGCTGTATTCTTGCTTTGGATGACGAGGCGTTTACCTACAACAAGCGGATAAACCATCTTGCTACGGTGCAAGAACATTTCATGATCGTGCGTGCTCTTGAAAAGGGAGTCCCTGAGGAGAAGCTTGCAAGGGCCCTCGATGTAAATATTGGTCACATCAAACGGCGTCGCACGTTGTTGAACGGAGTTTGTCCTGAGGTTGTAGAGATGCTTAAGGATAAGGTGGTCAACCCTGTAGCCGTGTTCGTTACGGTTGGCGCCAAACCAAATACTGGGCGGCTTGCCGATATGGTTGAACTCGACAGCAAAGGGTTCGTACTCACCGGTACCGGAGCAGGATCAGCTGCTGATTCGCCTTATGCAACATCGCGTCGTGATATATTCGCCGTCGGCGACGTTCGTGCAGGTTCAATTAAGAGGGTTGCATCATCCGTGGGGGAGGGCTCGGTTGTGATTTCGAAAGTTTGGGACTTTCTGCGGAGCTAACGAACCCCTTCGCGGCAAAAGAACTTAGGCGGCTTTCACAGCTGTCGTTGGCCGAAGATGTGTCGGATTTCCGATGCTGTGCTCGGCGATCCAAAAGGCCGCTACGAACGACCTAGGTTGCCTATCTCGATCTCGTGCTGCAAGGCTTCGATGGTCCGGCAGTGGTGTGCCTCGTCTTGCGCGCCGGCCGTTGCGCTCTTCCTCCAAGAGTATCTGGAGCATCCTAGTCTTGCTCCGCAGTACGGCAAGTCCTGCGTCGTTGACCGGGTTGGATACTGAGTCCCGCCGCTCAGTCTCAGGCCAGGCATCCCCTACTGCGGGCGCCCTATTCCCGGTTGCGATGTTCAATGTTTTTTGCGGGAGCCAGATCGCTGTTCATAACCGAGCGTTGCGCCCGGATAGCTCCGGCCGTTACCTAGCGGCGCCTTCTGCTGCGGCAAGCGCTTCGAGCGTAGCCTTTCGTTCGCCACAGGGAAGCGTTGCGCGTTGAGGCTCTGGCCAGCAGGCGTTCTGGAAGACGCAGGCTTTGCAACAAAAGAAATTCTCAAAGCCACTCACATAGCACCAGTCCGTCCGGCGGTCGTGCACCGGCCGATGTGCACAATGCTGTGCAGAGCCCGAAGTAAAATAGGCCTTTGGGGTAATGCTCGACGATAGGACAGGAGCGGTGCCGTGCGCATGCCCATCGGCCGAACAGGCGATCCAATCATGTCCGATGCACGAGAGGAAGGACGGTTTGTCGGTCAGGAAGTGAGGTGAAGACGCTCTACATCGAGCCTGGCAGCCCGTGGGAGAACGGCTACTGCGAGTCCTGCAACGAAGAGCTGCGTGACGAGTGCCTGAATGGCGAAATCTTCTACAGCCTGAAGGAAGCGAGGGTCGTCATCGAGCAATGGCGCAAGCACTACAATAGGGCTCGGCCGCACTCATCGCAGAACTATCGACCTCCTGCGCCACTGGCATCGGCACCCGATGCCCACCATCTAGATCGGAACGTCGTGATGCAGTAGTCTCTATCCCGCTGGTCCAAAATATCCATCAGGTCAAGTCTCACAAGCAAGTGGCAAACAGCTCATCGGTTTGCATATCGGTGTTAGTTAGTTTGCGTATGGTCCGCTTGGTGTTCAGCAATCTTGCGCGGCGAGGTACTCTGGCCCTTGCGCTGCGGTTTCGGTTTTTTCAGGTGCTTCGGTGGGCTACCAGCAGCTTCGTTTTTGATGGGGATACGCGCGACAAAAGATGGGGCCTGTGTCACGCCGCTGAGCCGTGTTTTCAGGTGACTGCGCGCGATCAAATTGGCGCGTCTCTCGCACCACGACGGCGTGCCACCAGCCGCCGTCCGGCTCGAGCGGACCCTCGATCGTAAACAGGCAGCTCCAGTGATAGCCCCCGTCCGACTTGATGAATACGCCTTTGGGCTTGCTGGTGCCGTCGATGGCTGCCGGGTTCGGCGTCCAGTCGTCGCACATCGCCGAATTTCCATCGACGTCCGTGATGGTGTACTCCAGTGGAATACCAGCCCCAGCCAGTGATCTTGAGGTAGGTGAAGTCGCAAAGCTGGTTGATCGCCGTGGTCTTGTCCTTGAACTCATTAGCCGCCTTGATCACCACATAGGCGGGGCTGGTGATCAGGTCGTGCGCCTTCAGCAGCCGATAGACCGAAGCCTCGGAGACAAAGTATTTTCTCTCGTCGGTGAAGCGCACCGCCAGCTCTCGCGGCGACAACTCGGGGTGTTCCAGTGCCAGATCGACGATCTGACCGCGGACATCGTCCGGGATGCGATTCCAGACCCGGTCCGGCTTGGAGCGGTGATCGGCCAGCGCCTCGATGCCACCCTCGCGATAGCGATCGTACCATCTATAAAAGGTGGCTCGCGGGACGCCGAGCTTTTCCAACGTGCGCCTGGCAGGCAGATGCGATTGCTCGACCAGCGCGATTATTTCGGATTTCTCGGATGCTGGATACCTCATGCCTCGTCCTCCCCAGCCCCGTTCATGCTTTTTTTGAGCAGGCGGTTCTCCAATGCGCGCACGTGTAGTGGCAGCGGAACATGCGTTCCTCCGTTCAAAAGGTTGGAGATGTCGTTTGAAGTAGGAGGATGATGCGGGATTAAATCGTATACCGCACCCTATTTTAGAAGGCGTCTAACGGCACTGCGGTGCATCGACGAATTCATTAACGGCTCAGGAACTCAACCTCTGTAACTGGATTGAGCAGAAAAATGAGGGAGGGTTGCCATGTCGATTGAAGAAGTAGCTGTCGAACTACCAGCCGCCGACGCGCCTCCGCTCGTGACGGAATCGTTCGGCAATCGGACTGTGTTCGAGATGGAGTTGGCGTTGCAGAAAGCCTGCCAGATCCTGCCGCCGGAATACGATAGCCACGAAAACCGATGCTTCATTGCCCGCAGCATCCTCGCGCGAGTGGGCGGCGGTGAGCGGACGTTTGCAGGGATGGTGTCCGCCGGGATGGCTGCCGTTGAGGCGCTGCGGTGCCGGCACGAAAGCGTCTAGTTTTCCGGCTCGATCACGGTCAGTTTCGGCGGCGCGGACTTTCGTCTGATGCGCTTTGTGATGTCGATGACGTTCGAGGGCTTTTCCTCGACCTTGCCGAGAAGAGCCTCAATCAGACGCACCGCGTCCCTGTCTGATGGATCGTCCTTCTTCCACCACATGGCAGCTCCCCTTCGCTGCCGGAAGCTACTTTTTCTCGACAAACGACGAGTTAATTCCAGGGAAATTATCTTGCTGAAGATCGGGGCGCTTTAGGACCGGGCGCACGGTCGAGCGATGATAGCGCTCTGCCAATGCCACTATCTCTCTGCGCCGGTCGGGCTCGCTGATCTGGAGAAAGGCTGTAACCAGCCGCAAGGCTTCGTCATCAGACGACCGTCCAAAGTTCCACATGTCCCACCCCTGCGCCCTGTAATGGCTCTTTTTGGCCAGCCGAGATGCGCGCACGGTATCCCCGCGCGGAATGTTCGCAAGTGGAATTGCGTGTTCCACGCATATCGGTTTGTGACAAATCAGCATCTGCTTGTGGCAAACAATCCTGATTGACCGATAACCCCGCGTGACTCACCTTGGCTGGGACGGCTAGGGCGTGCGAACGCAATAGCCTGAAAGCGAGCTTTGCCTCACGGTCTTCCCTCGTTGCCGTCGTCCATTCGAGAAACCCGTGGGTGGACAAACAAAAAGGAAAGCTCGTTATGTGGCAGAGTATCCCGCCATCCCTCTCTATACCGACGCGTATCTAGCCGATACGCGACATCTCTCCGCCGCACAGCACGGCGCCTATCTGCTCTTGCTGATGATGGCATGGCGCCAGCCTGATTGCGCCCTCCCGGATAATGACGAGACACTGAGCCGATGGGCTTCGATGGATCTCCGTACCTGGCTGCGCAACCGTGACGTCGTTCTGGCCTTCTGGAAGATGATGCCGGACGGCAAATGGCAACAGCCAAAGCTCTCCGACGAACGCCATCATGCTGAAGATAGGCGAGTGAAGAATGCGCACGCTGGCAGGTCTAGTGCGTTGAAAAGGCAAGGAAGGCACTCAACGGATGTTCAACCAGACGCCAACCAGAATCCAACTAACCCAACCCCAACCCCTAACACAGATACTGAAGTATCTGTAAGCGAGAATGTAAAACCAACGAAAGTCTCCCGTCGTGGATCAACATCTGCAATCCGTCTTGAAGAGTTTCTGTCAAACAGCGGAGGTGTCTCGGCAGGCTCGGGCTTCCCTCCCGCTGAATGGGGACGATGGGCAAACGAGCATTGGATGGGGCGCTAATCGGGTCAGCAACGAATGGGCAGACTTCTCCGACTACTGGGCAAGCGGCAACGCCGTCCATGGCGGTCGCAAAGCAGACTGGTTCGCAACCTGGCGCTCTCACTGCCGTCGCGCCGCGAACCGCCCTGGAAGCCGAGGCAATGGCTCTGGCACTGGTGGGGCACTTGTTGCCGCCGCGCGTGCAAGCTTTCTTAGCCGCAACGGAGCAACACAATCTGGTGGCACAATCAGTGGGGGCAAGCGCCAGCGATGCCGACACTGACGGTGGAGGAGAAGGAGGTCGTCTGCCGGTCGGTGCAATCCCTTTCTGAGATCCTGCGCCCCGCTCGCGACCGTGGGCCTGAGCTTGAGGTCGTGATCGCAAAACTCTTCGCTGGGTTCAATGTTCACCGGCGATGAAGGAAAATTGAAAGCGCAGATTGCGGTCAGGTGTGAAGAACTGGAGGAGTTTCCGCTGTATGCCGTCCGGAAAGCGGCCAAATCGGCAGTACGAGCGGAGACAAAGATGCCTAGCCTGGCCGCCTTCATCGCTCAACTACTATACGGAATCGGCGCCAACACCATTCAACGTGAGCGGTTGCTGAGAAGGCTGGTCGCATGAAAGAGGTCAACGTGAACGAGCAGTTCAAGCAACTTGAGCTGTTTTTCGAAGAGTGCCGCCAAAAGCGTCGGGAGCAGGGACTGTGTTCCGACCGGTGCCAATAACAGAGCGCAAAAAGGAGGTTGTGGAGTTGGTGCCTTGGCCTCCTCACATGCGGTTCGATTCCTGATCCTCACGCTGCCGCTCGTAGACATCGGGGTTGGCGACGTCGTCGTAGCCGGTGCGGTTGCTGTAGAACATGAGAGCCATCAGCCCACAGCCAATCAGCAGCGAGAAGATCGTACCGAGTGCCAGTGCGATCCAGCCGTGAACCGACATCTCTACGTCTTCAGACGTCCAGGCCATTGTCGCCCAGACCACTGCGAAGACCAGCATCGTGAACAGGATCGCTATGAGCAGGGCCTGACCGAGAGACATATTTCGAGTGATGTTTGCCATAGCGTCCTCCTGCCGAAATCAAAACAGCTATTGCTGCTCTGTTCCGGGAGAAGGCCTGAACCTCGCTGATTGGAAGGGGAGCGATGAAACCAGTTCCTCGGTGACGTGGAAGCAATCCAAGCATTCAAAGACGTGAAGCTCGCAGTCGGCGGCGCGGGGACTTAAACGCTTAAGGCCCATCGGTTGTGAACAATGCGGACAGACGGGCCGGGCAATGTGCGGCATATCGGGAAACCTGCTTTTTGAACCAGGCGGGCGGCAAATTCCCACCTACGCATGACTGCGCTGTTCACAGAGTGCAGGTGACTCGAACAATCGACAATGCGCGATTGTGGATAGGCGTCTTCAGAAACTGCATAGAGTCATGGAATGTCGCAACGTCAGGTGCGGCGCTGCAACCCGATGCTGTTGACCCAAGCCTCTGCTGAAGATCTCGGATCTTTCGAAAGCTCCTCAATGACGTGCTCGCACTTCGGACATTCAAACATACGCAGCTCCATGCCCGCGGTACGAGGCGTAATGCGCATGAGAAACGTCGGCGCCCTGCAATGCGGACAGTCGGGACGTGCGATATGAGATGTATTGGGAAGCATGATGCTCCTCCTCCACTGGGGACAGGGCGGGAGCAAACGACTCTCATCACCGATATTTGCCACGGGTTGTTCGGATGATTGACCATCGGCCATTGTGGTCTGTGACGTAAGCGGCGAAGACGCGAATTGATAAATTACTTTCAACAATCGCCGGAACGAAGGCGTGTCGAGTCAGTTATGCGACGTTGTATCACGCTCGGGGCGGGAGAGTGGCCATTGGCTAAGGTTCTGGTTGTCGAAGACGAGCTGCTCATCACGATGTGGGTTTGAAGACGCTCTGCGGGACGCGGGTCATGTTGTCCTGACGGCGCATAACGCTGACCAGGCCATGGGAATCCTTGAGCGCGAGGCTGAGGTAAATATCGTCTTCACCGACATCGATATGCCGGGCACCATGGATGGGCTCCGCCTGGCTTCTATCGTGAGAGATCGATGGCCCCCGATGGACATTGTCGTCGCCAGTGGCAAGCACCGACCCGTCGCAGATGAAATGCCATCTTACGCTGTGTTTCTACCGAAGCCGTACCTCCCATCTGATGTTCTGCAGGCGTTGAATTCGGCGGCACAAGCCCACTGATGCGGCGCTAAGTGTTCAACGTGTAGAAAATAGAAGAACGCACAGGGCAAGGATCGGCACCGAGCCTCCGACGATTATAATCGCCTTGATGACCCACTCCGGCATGCCAACACCGCATAGGATCAATCGCAACGCTGGTAGCAGCGGCTGTATGTCGGGAAGATAGCATAACAACCTCTAGGTGTCGGTCGGTTGCCGTACCTAGCACGAGAACGAGTACCATCAGGGCATGGTTGCTCAAGGTACTATTGGATGCCGTAATCGGGCCTGCGTTTGTTCACGATTTACCCCAATACTGCGATCCATCTTTTCAGGTGACAGCCATGAACCTCGACCACCTCAAGGCCGAGATCGCGCGCATGCGCGTGCAGATCAAACGGCAGCAAAGAGACATTCTTGACCTTCAGCGCGCAGGTATCCCGACGACATCGGCGATTGCCCTGCTGGAGCGCATGCAGAACAAGACCGACGAGCTGATCGGCCAGCGAAACCGGCTTACCGGCGAGGCCCGTGTTGCTGAGCAGCACACCTATGCCAGCGGCAAAGCGATCCGCGGCGTCCCGTCTTCTCGCAGGATGTGATGGATAACCTTCGGCGATTTCCAGCGCCGTGGCGGATGGAAGAAGGACAGGACGACTGCTTTAGAGTGTACGACGCCAGCGGGTTCTTCATCCTGGCCGTGGTGCATCGGCAAGACCTGCATGCCCGCAACTACCAATACGCAGATGAGCACCTGACCAAGGAGGAGGCGCGGCGAATTGCGAAGGCGATCTCGCGGCTGCCAGAGCTGATGAGACGCCCGCCTTATTGACCGCTTCGGAACTAGGCAGTTCCGCATTCGTTTCGTCCCGTCATGTCAGGAGGAAGCCGTGGACAATCTGTCAAACCGTGGCCAGCCGGACCGCAGCAAGATCAACATGCATGAGGCCCATGAGGTCAAATACGGGACGCATCAGCTAGGCGTAACAAAAGATCAGCTGCAGAAGGTCGTCGATAAGGTCGGCAACTCCGCCGCTGCCGTTCGCAAGGAGCTGGCGGCATGAAGCCGCTTGTTCGGCGCTGGACTGAGCAAGACCTGCAGAAGCTGCGGCTGCTGATCTCTCAAGGAGCCTCAGCCTCCCGGTGTGCTGCTGCCCTCAACCGCTCGGCGTCTTCGGTGAAGAAGGCCGCACGTCAGCTCGGCGGAGAGTTGGCAGGCGTGCGCGCACTGAAGGCCCAACGTCGCGACATGCTGCAACGGGAAGAGGAAAGCCTCCGGCCCGGACAGCGAAGAAACGACGGCACCTACGTGTAGGCTCTAGGCGACCTTGTCGTGCGGCCACGATGACACTCCCGGCCTGGCGCGGCCGGGAAAGGTCTTCTCGGTGCCGCACTGGCGGCACTCATATACGCGGTTGACGTAACCCTTCATGCCGGGCTCGATCCGCTGCAGAAACAGTGACGACGTGCATTTCGGACAAGACCTATCAGCCATTTCAACCCCCGTTGGCTCAATCCAGACGGTTAGAAGCAGAAAGGGCGCCGCAGTTCCCGACGCCCGTAACTATATGCCGCCTGTGGCCAGAAATCCTCAATGCGTTTTGCTCCTCTGCCACTTCTCCAGGTCCGGCTTCGGGGTATCTGTCGAACCGGAATCGGTCGTGTTCTGCGGGTTCTTTTCCCAAGGCTTGTCGCTCTGGGCGAGGGAGCCCTTATCCTGCTCCGTACGCGGATCGGGTTTGACCTTGTCACTTGGGTGTTCGGCGTCATCGCCTCTGAGACCAAATGAGGGACTTCACGAAAGGAGGACTTCTGGTTCATCGTAGCCGTCAGGGAGCGAAGATGAAGCAGAAATCCGGACTGGGCAAAGCGCCCGCAGAACAAGTGCTAAAAGATATCCGGCGGCAAACGCGTCGGCAGTATTCGGCGGAAGAGAAGATCCGTATCGTGCTGGAAGGACTGCGCGGCGAGGAGAACATCTCCGAGCTGTGCCGCCGTGAAGGCATTGCCGCCTCGATGTATTACGGTTGGTCGAAGGAGTTTCTGGAGGCCGGCAAACGCCGCCTGGCGGGTGACACGGCCCGCTCCGCCACGTCCGGTGAGGTGAAAGACCTTCGCCGCGAAGCCTCCGAATTGAAGGAGGTGGTGGCCGACCTGACCCTGGAGAACCGCCTGCTCAAAAAAGCATGAACGGGGCTGGGGAGGACGAGGCATGAGGTATCCAGCATCCGAGAAATCCGAAATAATCGCGCTGGTCGAGCAATCGCATCTGCCTGCCAGGCGCACGTTGGAAAAGCTCGGCGTCCCGCGAGCCACCTTTTATAGATGGTACGATCGCTATCGCGAGGGTGGCATCGAGGCGCTGGCCGATCACCGCTCCAAGCCGGACCGGGTCTGGAATCGCATCCCGGACGATGTCCGCGGTCAGATCGTCGATCTGGCACTGGAACACCCCGAGTTGTCGCCGCGAGAGCTGGCGGTGCGCTTCACCGACGAGAGAAAATACTTTGTTTCCGAGGCTTCGGTCTATCGGCTGCTGAAGGCGCACGACCTGATCACCAGCCCCGCCTATGTGGTGATCAAGGCGGCTAATGAGTTCAAGGACAAGACCACGGCGATCAACCAGCTTTGGCAGACCGACTTCACCTACCTCAAGATCACTGGCTGGGGCTGGTACTATCTATCGACGGTGCTCGACGACTTCTCTCGTTACATTGTGGCCTGGAGGCTGGGCCCAACCATGTGCGCCTCCGACGTCACGGCCACGCTCGATCAGGCGCTTGGCGCCTCAGGCTTGGACCACGTCAATATAAAACAGCGGCCACGGCTTCTGAGCGACAACGGATCAAGTTACGTCGCGGAAGATCTGGCCACCTGGCTCAAGGGCAAGGACATGCAGCATGTGCGCGGTGCGCCGTATCATCCCCAGACCCAAGGCAAGATCGAGCGCTGGCATCAGACCTTGAAGAACCGCATCCTGCTCGAGAATTACTATTTACCGAGGGACCTCGAACGTCAGGTCAGCGGCTTCGTCGAACACTACAACCATCACCGCTATCATGAGAGCATCGACAACCTCACGCCTGCGGATGTTTACTTCGGCCGAGCCGAAACCATCCTGACTGAGCGTGCGCGCATCAAACGTGAAACCGTTGCAAACCGCCGCTTGCAGCATCGATTGCAAGCCGCTTAAACTTTAACCCTAGATGAGCCAGATCCTCCCTTCTCGAAATGCCTGAGCGGTCTCAAATTATCTGACGACGAACATGTCGGGATAGAGGCCTTCCGGATGAACGATTACGCAGGAGCTGCCTGACGTGACGACGAACAGGGCCGACGTCGCCCACGCCATCTTGATGTGTGGTACGATTGATCTGCCTATCGTCCCACCCGGCTTTGGGAGTATGGGTGGGTAGGACGAGCCCCAGGCTATTTGGGTAGCGGGTTGGTCGTCGCGAACGAATAGCGTGCTATTTTCCACGCGCCATCCATCTTTTGGAAGATAAAAAGTTCGTGGTTGGCATCCGGAACGCGCTGGTTGATTGCATTCAACGTGACGGCTCCGTTAGAACTCGTCCGAGCAAACGCCCATTCCGGAGCGATCTGCACCACTTCCTCGACGGTCAATTCGGTGTCGAAGGTAATCGTCTTGAAGATGCCATCGTAGGCAGCGCGGATCGCGTCGGCGCCCACCGTTGAAGGACCGTTGGGCGCCATGAAGACGCCGTCCAACGCGAATACAGATAGTACCGTGTCGGTGTCTGAGGCGTTAAGTGCGGCCTCGTAGCTACGTAAAACCTTTTTGATGTCGCTCTGGGCCGTAGCGGCACCTCCAATGTTTTCAGCGGATTCGACCAGCGTTTTCAACTCGTGTTCCCTCCCGTTCGCGATGCTCCATGAGACTATATGAGGATCTCTAATCTCCGAGTAGTGCATTGGTTTGTGAAGCTGTGTCGCAGTATTGCGGACTCTACGCGGGCGGTGGCCTCGCCTAATCGGGGCCAGCGACTTCGGCAAAGTTGCCACGTTTCGATAACGGCTAACATCGGTTCTACCCGTTTCGGCTTCGAGCCAATATCCGATTTGCGCGCAAAGCCACATGCTCCGCTGGCGCTGCGCTTTGGACCGGTCGTCGGACGGCACATCGATTAGGCTTTCAGCGACGCCGCCTAGCCGATCGATCCGCTGCGCACCGTGAAAATGATCGAGGTCAGGCGCACCTTCGTGGAGACCCGCATTACTAGCGACGAAAAAAACCTGCATTCGCAGGGGTGTCTCGCCTCCTTCGGTTGCCGCTCAATGACAGTCACTCCACGCACTGCTCGAAACGCCAAAAGCTTCTGGAAGTTCATGATGAGGGGTTGCCGCTCGGCCGGATCAATTCGATCTTCGTGACCATCCACGAGAAAGCAACTGCTCGTCTGTTCGGGATAGTCATAGGGGCGATGGCGGTCATCCGAAGCCCGGTGCCTTTCCGGAGGCGACAGGGTCGCTTCTTCCGAAAGCGCGAGGCGCGAGCCACGTGCCGGGCTCGTGAGATAAGGGGATTGCCGGTACCCCTGCCAAGGACGCGATGGCAGCTTCGCTATCATCGTCCGCAACGTATTCGTACTTGGCCAGGCGCGCCTGTATCACGTCGATCTCGGCGAAGATCGGAGGCAAACCTTTAGCTGCCTCGGTGCCATCGACCATCGCAAGGGTCCGCAACATGGAGGAGTACGGGAGAAGCATGGGCGGAGGGCTGTCTGCCCTCGTCCTCTCGAGAGCCGGAAACAGCCGCTGCAGGTCCGGATGTGGCGCGTCGCGGTCGCGAGGCAGGGATCCGTTGCTCGAGCTCGGCGTCCGTGAGGTAGCGGTCGTGAGCCCTAGCGAAGCGCTTTTGCAGGAAACGGGAGGCGTCTTGAGCACTTGTTCTGCGGGCGCTTTGTCCGGTACGGATTTCTGTTTCATCTTCGCTCCTTTACGATGAGCCAGAATCCTTCTTTCGCAAATTCTCTTCTTTGGTCTCCGAGGGCGATAGCGGCGAACACTGAACGCGACTTCGATCGTTTTTCCTTCTGTCAGGTCGACTGGTCCGCACCGCGCATGCCCAACGCCGAAGTCTTGTTGATATCGAGCGCATCGTAGCGCCGGCGGATGCGAGCGACTTCGAGAGCATCAGGCACCGGCACAGGATAGCGGCCGTCGCGCTCATTCGCGCGCGCATAATGCGCGGTGGCGGACGCGTCGCTGGCGTGGCCGAGCAGCGCGGCCACAATGGCAAGACCGAGCTGCTTTTCCTCCGCGGTGGTCGCCGCCCCGACATATGCAGACTTGAATCGAGCCGCAGCTGCATGACGCACCGACGACAGGGTTGGATGCGGAGCCGACGTCCGGCGGAAAAACATCGCCTTCGTCGTCCTGCGCAAGAGCGACTCCAATGTATCCTGCATAGTATCGTATGAACCCGCCTCTACGGCGGTTTTGGCTTCGTCGATCCAGAAATTCATCTGCCAGACTAGATCTTCCGGCATTTCGGTCCATCGCAATGTCCGGGTTTCACCGTGCGCGCGACCGTTGCCCTGTTTGCCGTTGATCAGCACGAGTTCCCACGCGAAGCATTCCGCCATGCTCGGCCTGAAGGTTGCGGTCGGCCATTCGACGAAGCGCGCGCCGGTCATTTCGCCGCAACTTAGAACGGCGACCAAACGATCCGCGTTCTTACCGCCTGTAGAGAGAAGGCGATGCCGGATACGTAAGAGGTCGTTGCTGACGTCGTTTTTCTGCTTCCATTGCGACGTTCGAGGTTTGCTGGCGCCGCCACCGGAGCGCCAGTCGCGAAGCAGCGCGATCGCGGTCTGTAGGGCATCTGCCCCCTCCGGCTTAAGTTCGGCTGCACGGTTCATGGCGAAGATGAGCGCGGACCGATAGTTGCGGATGCTCGCTGGCTCCAATTTTCTGGCCATCACGGCCTTGACGAGTTCTACCGGGGTCAGCTTGCGGCGCGCGGCCTCATCTTCGGTCGCCGCGATCTGAGCCGCCCGCTCGAGGTATTCGTTTTCAGTTTTTTCCTGACGGGTCATGTTGACTCAGTCTTTCAGCCAGGGCGGCTGCAACGGATCGTGGCGGCGGCAGTGGCGGGCGAGCTCGCGCATGAACGACTCTGCAGCGAATTTCGCGTCGCGAAGGTAGTCGGGAGAGTAGGGCGAGTAGATGATGGTGACCGCGTTCGACTCGGGTGGCTGGATGTGCCCCAACCAGAGAGCGATCTGTTCGTCATCGACGCGCTTTTCACGCATGTAGCGTCCGAGAGCGTGTCGGACGGAGTAGGTGTTGCCGCCCGGCGCGAGCTTGGCGCGGCGACAGGCGGCCCCGAACGCGGTGTCGATCTCGCCGACCGGATTGCCGCGCCACTGCACGAGGTGACCTGGCGGAATACCCTGCGTCCAAGGGACCAGCGTCTCCGGGATGGGAAGCGTTGGCCGCCATTTGCTGGTCTGGACGCGGCCGGGCGGGTTGAGATCGACGAGCCCCCGCCGATGATCAATCTGGGTCGCTGTTGCGTCCAACAATGCGCCGATCCGGCAGCCGAGATTGGCAAGCCAGACCATGCAAAACAAAAAATGGATGAATTGTGCTTCGTCGATGACCGCGGCGATCTCCTCGATCTCCATCAAACGACCTTTCGGTGGCGCCGCGCGCAGGTCGTTTTTGGTGCAGAAGTAGGGAACCGTCGGCACGTGGTGTTGCGGCAAGCGACGTTCCGCGACAGCGACGGAACACGCCTTGCGCAACACTGTCAGCGTCCGATCGACGCTCGAAAGGGCAAGACCCTCCGCCATGGCTGCATCGCGGAAGTCTTCGAAGGTGCTAGGCACCATGTGCTGCAGCAGCAGGTGGCCCATCAAGCGCTTCATGCGCTCCATCGCAACCATGTTGGTTTCAGCGCTGATTTGAGCCTCAGATCGGGATCGGTTGAACTCGATCACCTCATCGACCGTGCGAAGGGGCTTCTGCACCAGTGCGTCTTTCGGGTCACCGGTGATGCCGCGCTCGATCAGGGCGCGCACCGTGACGACCGCGATCTCGAGGTCGTTCGTACCGAGCGACCGGTAGAAGGACGATTTAGTTTCCTTGTCATAACCGCCCACGTACAGGTTGTCCGTCCCGACAGAAACGCAGACGGAATAATCCCCCATTCGGTGGAGTTTTTTATAGGCCATTAGCGCGTCATCTCAATCGGGCCGGTGTCGCCCACTTCATCCGGCGACGCCGACCTCCCGTTCCCGCTCACGAACGCGCGAACGGCGGCGGCCGAGAAATACAGGACGCGGAAGCCGCCGATGCACTTCAGCCGGCCATCCTTCGCAGCCTTTCGCACCGACCCGGCGCTGATACCGAGGGCTTCGGCGACGTCCGAAGTGGAAAGCAGCTGGTAGGCCGAGAGTTCGTCGAGATCAAAGGGCATTCTTGCTCTCCATGATGCTTCCGCAACGACGCGGCTGTCTCTCTATGAATAACACCACTGTTGCATGATGATTTCGCTACGACGATCAGAAACGGAAGTCAAGTCCATGAATAAGACCACTGTGGCATGACGTGGCATCATGAGAATAAGGTCCTCAGCCTGGCCAGGAGACGCGAGAGACCGAGTATGTGCTCGATCTCTCCACGAAGGCGGATGCGCCGCACGGTGGACCTCGGGAGAAGCGCCGTGACGTAGCCCATCGGCATCCGCCGGTGCGTCCGGTAGTGTTGCAGGATGAAAGCCGCCGCCTGAGAGCGCAAATACTTGCGTTGGTCGATCAAAAACGCGACCCGGCGAGCCAGCCTACGCGGCGGAATGCCCATCCATACGCTCCGTGATCTTTCTCAGCGTCTTGCCCGTGTGCTGCCACCACAGGGCCAGTTCGCTCGCGCACGCGCGCGAGCGAAAGAGATCGATGCCTAGGCGCCGCGCCAGCGCGTCGCTCTCCAGCATCAGAGCGTTGGCGACGTCGAGGCCGGCATCGGCGCACGACTCGAGTGCCCTGCCGGTGACGCGCGGGATCGTCACGATCGGGATCGCGCCGGCCTTGTCGCGGAGGCGGATCAAGGTTTCGGCCTGCTCGCTGAGGGGAGGAAAGTCGAAGTTTCCGGAGCGGCCCGAAAGGACGAGCGCGCGCTGCAGGCCGGGGGCGACCGCCTCGATGCCCGACAGATAGGTGCCGGCCTGGGTCATCGACTCCGTCGCCGAAGTGGACAGCACCATCGACAGGCCCCTGACGCCCAGCGCCTCAAGCGTGGTGTCGAAACTGGTGGCGGCAAGCACGTCCAGCCTGTGCGCAGAACTGCCGCCTGCCCAGTCGACCACCACCGCGTTTCCCGACTTCGGAATTTCGACGATTTCCTCCCATAGTGTCGTCAGGACACCCGACAGGCCGCCCGTGCGGCTCGCGGCAGTGGCGAAATCTTCGGTCCTTATGTAGACTTCCTTATCCGCAGCCCCCGTTTCGGGGGTCTGACGGCGTCCAGTCTCGATCTTGACGAGCGTCACCGGGCGCCCGTTCTCGCGAAAGAGATGGCAAAGCCGGCCGGCCAGCGTCGATTTGCCGACGCTGGTCGAATCGGCCACCACCTCGACCAAATCGGCTGGCCGGAATTGAACGGTCTTCTTAGTCGTCATATGGGGTCTTCCTTAGTTGCTGGAGAATGGCCGCCGAGCGGCGCGTGACCGCCGGCAACCGAACGGTGGCCGACGAAATCGGCGAAGGCCGAATTTCTGAAAAGCTGGGGCCTGAGGGGGGCGAGGATCTCCGATGTTCTGAGCGCGGTACGGAGAGTTCCGCCTTCTGATCTTCTGCAGGGGGCTGCAGGACATTGCCTGGCGTTGCAGGGGCCTGACGGGTCGTGCCGGGCACTGCTCGTTCGTGCAGGGGCGTGCTCGGGCGATGAGCAGCCCGTTCTCGCTCTCGCGCTCGGGACAAGGCACTTGAGACCGTCCCTTCTGGTAACGCAGTGCCGTCATCCCGCGCGATGCCGACTTCAGCCAACATGCGGCCGATCATCACCGCGGTGGCACCCCGTTCGGTGAGATAGTCGAAGAGAGGCAAGTTCGCGTCGAAGACGTCCTGAAAGGCGTAGCCGAAGCGGCAAAGCGCTACCCGACCGATCGAGATCAACTCGTCTCGCCTGTCCTTCGGGAGGCGGTCGATCAGTGCTCTGCCGGCATTAGGCTGCTTTTCCACGCTCATGATGCTGCCCCCGCCGCGGCAGCGACGTTTCCACGAGACTTCCACAAAACTGCGGAAAAACGTGAAAATGGGGCTTTTCCAGCCGTTACCAGCGCGATCGAAAGTGAATAGAAATCAACGAGATGCGCGTACGACTTCCACGTTGACATGGAAGGGGTCACAGGTTCGATCCCTGTCGCGCCCACCATCCTGCCCTTAGGTCCAGGTTTCCAAACATCGACAGTCTGTAGGATGGGTTGAGCGTAGGTGCTTCGCCTTCCTGCATCAGTCGACTTTTCTCCCATGCGCGGAAAGATGGGGCTTCTGTTCCATTGCGTATCGTTTTCGCAGCAAATCTCGGTTATCGTCGTTCCGTCATAATATGTTCGACCGGAAGCGATGGCAGTGAAGTCCCGGCCAGTCATTGGCGTGATCGGCAACGCCTACCGCATTGAGAACCGATTCTCCGTCCAGGCGGCCGGAGAAAACAATCTTCGCGCGGTGGCCGAGGTCGCTGGCGCCTTGCCCATGATGTTCGCCGGCACGCCTGATATCACCGATATCGCCGAGGTGCTGGATATCGTCGATGGCATCCTGCTCACCGGCGCTCGCGCCAATGTCCATCCCGCCCGATTCGGCATGCAGGCCTGTGTGCGTCACGAGCCTTACGATAACGGGCGCGACGATGTGGCATTGGCGATGGTGGAGGCGTGCGTCACGCGCGGCGTGCCGATCTTCGGGATCTGCCGCGGCCTGCAGGAAATGAATGTCGCCTTTGGCGGTACGCTGCATCCGGAAATCCGCGAAATTCCAGGCCGCATGAATCACCGGATGCCGCGGCTCGAAAATGGCGAAATCCATCCCGACCCCGCCGTGGTCTTCGCCGATCGTCACGACGTGCATCTGACCAGCAACGGCACCTTCGCCAGCCTACTCAAGCGCGAGACCATCACGGTCAATTCGCTGCACGGGCAGGGCATCGAGATGCCTGGTGAGCGGGTGGTGGTCGAGGGCATCGCCGAGGACGGGACTATCGAGGCCATTCGTATTGCGGATGCACCGAGCTTCGCGCTCGGGGTGCAATGGCATGCCGAATATGATCCGCAGATCAATCCGATCAACCGCACACTCTTTCTCGCCTTCGGCGAGGCTGTCGCAGCGCAAAAGCAGCGCCGGACGATCGGCGTCGCAGCACTTGCCTGATCTCTGTAGCAGGATCGTCATACTGCGACGATCCGCCTGATCGCGTTCTCCATCTTTCGTCGGACACGCGAGAACCAACCGCCTCCTTTAAACGTATCACTTCCGCACTCGCCCGGCTTATCCGTGATTTGCCGGAGGAGGCATTTGCGTTTGGCCCCGTTTGTGCAAGCATGACGGGCGGACATGCCAGTGTGCTCGGAGGAGCCCGGTGTGAGACCGGAGTTGTGAGGAGAGGGACTATGAAACGACTTTTTCTGTTGGGGGGCGTGATCGCCGCCGCTTTCGCAAGCCAGGCCAGTGCGCAAGAGCTCACCGGCACGCTCAAGAAAATCAAGGACACCGGGGCCATCACCATCGGCTTCCGCGATTCCTCGGTGCCGTTCTCTTATCTCGATGACAATCAGAAGCCCGTCGGCTTCGCCATGGACATCTGCTACAAGATTGTCGAGGCGGTGAAGAAGGAACTGAAGAACGACAAGATCGAAGTGAAGCTCAATCCCGTGACTTCGGCGACGCGCATTCCGCTGATCGCCAATGGCACCGTCGATCTCGAATGCGGCTCCACCACCAATAATGCGGATCGCCAGAAGCAGGTGTCGTTCACCAACACCCACTTCCTCACCGCCAGCCGCTTCGTTTCCAAGAAGACTGCCAAGCTCGAAAAGATCGACGATCTGAAGGGCAAGACGGTGGTCTCGACCTCCGGCACCACCAATATCAAGCAGCTGACCGAAGCGAATGCCGCGCGCAGCCTTGGCATCAATATCGTGCCGGCCAAGGATCACGCGGAAGCGTTCCTGATGGTCGAGACGGATCGTGCGGTCGCCTTCGTGATGGATGACATCCTGCTCGCTTCGCTCGCTGCTGGCGCGCGTGATCCCAATGCCTACGTGATTTCGAAGGACGCGTTCTCGAAGCCCGAGCCTTATGGCATCATGCTGCGCAAGGGCGACGACGCCTTCAAGAAGGTCGCCGATACCGCGACGGCCGATCTCTACAAGAGCCCGGAAGGCGCAAAACTGTACGAGAAGTGGTTCACTCAGAAGATCCCCCCGAAGGGTCTGAACCTCAACGTGCCGATGGGCCCGGAACAGACCAAGGCTTTTGCCAAGCCATCGGATTCGGCTGATCCGGACGCTTATCTGTAATTGCTGCTAACTCCGTCATGGCCGGGCTTGTCCCGGCCATCCACGTCTTTCGCTGCTGATGGCAACGACGGGGATACGCGGGGCAAGCCCGCGCATGACGGAGGATAGGCAATGGCCCAGCCATTGCATGAGAGCTTGTCAGACTGCGTATCGGGGGCGCTAGGTGAACTATAATTGGAACTGGGGGATCTTCTGGGACCAGACGCCGGATGCGACTGGAACCTATTTTGCCTCGCTGATGAGCGGACTTCAGGTCACGGTCCTGCTCGCGCTGGTGGCCTGGATCATCGCTTTCGTGCTCGGCTCTGTCGTCGGCATCATGCGCACGCTACCGTCGCGCTGGCCGGTTCTGATCGGCAATGCCTATATCGAGCTGTTCCGTAACATCCCGCTGCTGGTGCAGCTGTTCATCTGGTTTTTCGTCGTTCCGGAATTGTTGCCGGGCGAATTCGGCATGTGGGTCAAGCAGCTGCGCAACGGGCCTTTCATTGCCGCGATGCTCGGGCTTGGCTTCTACATGTCCTCGCGCGTGGCCACGCAGGTCACCGCCGGCATCAATGCATTGCCGAAGGGGCAGCGCATGGCGGGCACGGCGATCGGTCTCACCACCTGGCAGACCTATCGCTACATCCTGCTGCCGCTGGCCTATCGCATCATCTTCCCGCCGCTGACGTCGGAATTCTTGAACACGATCAAGAACACGGCGCCAGCGCTGACGATCGGCGTGCTCGAACTCACTGCGCAGGCGCGCTCGATGCAGGAATTCTCGTTTCAGGTCTTCGAGGCTTTCACCGCTGCGGCGGGCATCTATCTGCTGCTGAGCGCCGTCGTCACCATCGGCATGCGCCTGATCGAAAAACGGCTGGTCATCCCCGGCTTCAATGTGGGGAAATAAGCAATGTTCAGCACATTCGATTTCGATGTTATCTGGCGCAGCCTTCCCTACCTCTTCTATCAGGGCATGGTTTTCACCCTGACGCTCACAGCCATCGCAACCTTCTTCGGCCTGATCCTGGGCACGTTGATCGCGATGATGCGGCTGTCGTCGAATGCAGTGCTTTCCGGCGTCGCTGCGAGCTATGTCAACCTGATGCGCTCGTTGCCGCTGGTGCTGGTGATCTTCCTGTTCTACTTCCTCAGCCCCTATATCGGGCAGTGGATCATTCGCGCCGATCAGCCGGTGCAGGTGGGCGCCTATACATCGACGATCATCACCTTCACGCTGTTCGAGGCCGCCTACTTTGCCGAGATCATGCGTGCCGGCATCCAGTCGGTGCCGCGCGGTCAGGTCAATGCGGGCTATGCCATCGGCTTCAACTATCGCGAAGTGATGCGCTATGTCGTGCTGCCACAGGCCTTCCGCAACATGCTGCCCGTGATTTTCACGCAGACCATCGTGCTGTTTCAGGATACGTCGCTGGTTTACGTGCTGTCGATCACGGACTTTCTCGGTGCTGCGTCCAAGGTTGCGCAGCGCGACGGCCGCCTCACTGAAATGTATCTGTTCGCCGCCGTCGTCTATTTCGCGATCAGTTTCACTGCCTCCTTCTTCGTGAAGCGCTTGCAGAAGCGCATCAGCATCATCCGCTAGCCAGCACGGTTGTCCCCATGCCCATGATCACCCTCGACAAAGTCAGCAAGTGGTACAATCCGCAGTTTCAGGTGCTGAAGGACTGCACGACACAAGTGGAGAAGGGCGAGGTCGTTGTCGTCTGCGGCCCGTCGGGCTCCGGCAAATCGACGCTCATCAAGACCGTGAACGCGCTGGAGCCCGTCCAGGAAGGCACCATCACGGTTGACGGGCTCGATGTCACCAAGATGAAAAAAGACCTGCCGAAGCTGCGTTCGCGCGTCGGCATGGTGTTTCAGCACTTCGAACTGTTTCCGCATCTGAAGATCGTCGAGAATCTCTGCCTCGGCCAGACCATCGTGCTCGGCCGCAAGGAAGAAGCGGCGCGCAAGAAGGCGATGGCGATGCTGGAGCGCGTCGGCCTCACCGCCCATGCGGAGAAATATCCCGGCCAGCTCTCGGGTGGTCAGCAGCAGCGCGTGGCAATTGCGCGCGCGCTGGTGATGGATCCGATCTGCATGTTGTTCGACGAGCCGACCTCGGCGCTCGATCCGGAGATGATCAATGAAGTGCTCGACGTCATGGTCGAACTCGCCAAGGAAGGCATGACCATGATGGTGGTGACCCATGAAATGGGCTTCGCCAAGAAGGTCGCCAACCGCGTCATCTTCATGGATGCTGGTGAGATCGTCGAGGATGCGCAGAAGGAGGACTTCTTCGGCCATCCGCGCAGCGATCGCGCGCAGCAATTCCTGTCGAAGATTCTGTCACACTGACGCCTGCAATTTGATCGCTGGCTTGCACTAAGTTTGTGCAGCGCGGTGGATGCTGCCTGGCCCGGCAATTAACGATTGTGTCAGGAATCCGGTGGTACTCCTGAACCCGCGAGAACAGGCCCCACGGTTCGCGGCTATTGCCTCAGACCCGCAAGGTCGTCGTCCTCGCGGGCAGTGCATGGTGTTGCTGCTTCAATAACTCCGATGTTTAGCGTCTGTTGGCAGCGCCGCCTCCAGCCGTGCAGGCTTCGTCTGCGCGCGGGCCGGTCTATGCCGTTGCGGGAAGTGAGTGGCATGGCGAAGATAAACCGCGTCGGCAACAAGCTCGGTTTGGCCGGATTGATCGGCATCCTGTTGTCCATCGGCGTGGTCGCCAATCAAATGCATACGGAGACCGAGGTCTCCGACGTCAATCGCCGTGCCGATGTCCAGCAGCAGATCGCCGATGGCGCGCGCGAGGCGGATGCGCTGATGCGCAGCATGCAGACAGCCAGCCAGAGCCTGCGCATCGCGATCACGACGCCGGAGATGGACAAGAGCGTCGCCGAGATCAAGGCGGCGAAGGCCGCGCAGGATACGATCCTCGATGGCAATATCGCGATGGCGCTTCGCCAGGAAAACCGGGACAATTTCGCGAAGATCAAGGCACTGACGGCGTCTTACGTCGGGGCGGCCGATGAGATCGCCGCGCTACAGAAGAAACTGCTGGATCTCTACCGCACGCGCAATGTCGCCGTGCTCGACTGGAACAGGCATCTCGAACAGATGCGCCTCACCACCGCGGTGAATCAGGCGCCGAACTGGGCCGACGTCGAAAATCACCTGAAAGCCGCCGACAATGCCGTCAATGCCGTGCAGGCGGCTGCCTGGCGCTATGCTTCGCTGAACGAAATCGTTCAAAAGGGGCTGATCGTCACCAAGGCGAAAGTGCTGAACGACGCGCTTGCCAAGGCCAGCGTGATCGAGGACAGCGAACTGGTGCAGAACGGGCTGACGCAGCTCAGTGCCGACATGCGGAAATTCATGGCGGCGACCGATGAAGCCATCCAGATCAACGACCAGAAGAGCGACATCGTCCGCAAGAAACTGACGCCGACAGCGGCGGCCGCCGGCGAGCTGGTGTCGGCAGCTGTGGCTGCTGCCAAACAGGCCGTAGCGGATGCGCGAAATCAGGCTGCGGCGACCATGGAACGCTCAGGCCAGATCAATTTGGCCCTCGGTGTCGCTGTCGTTACGGTTCTGATCGGATCGATGGTGTTCAGTTTCTTCGGCGTAGCTCGGCCGATGACGCGTCTCAATGCGGCCATGGGCCGGATGGCCGGTGGCGATCTCGACGTGGTGATTCCCGGTGCGCGGCGCGGCGATGAAATCGGCGATATTGCCAAGACCGTGTCGGTGATCCGTGACAATGCTGAACGCAAGGCGCGCGATGAAGCCGCGGCGCGGATCGATCAGGACAGCCAGGCCGCGGCAGCGCGCCGGCGCGAAATGGCCGATCTCGCCGATGGCTTCGAGCGGGCGGTCGGCAACATCGTCGACAATGTCTCCTCGGCATCGTCGCAGCTGGAAGACTCTGCAGGCGGCCTCACGGCAACTGCCGAGCAGGCCAAGCAGCTCACTGTGGCGGTCGCCAATGCCTCCGACGAAGCATCCGGCAATGTCCAGGCCGTGGCCTCATCGACCGAAGAGATGTCGTCCTCGATCAACGAGATCAGCCGGCAGGTGCAGGAATCCGCAAGCATCGCCAATTCCGCGGTGGAGCAGGCCCGCAAGACCAATGAACGTGTCGCCGAACTGGCCAAGGCTGCGGCGCGCATCGGTGATGTGGTCGACCTGATCAACACCATCGCCAGCCAGACCAACCTTCTCGCCCTCAATGCGACCATCGAGGCGGCACGTGCCGGTGATGCCGGCCGCGGCTTTGCGGTGGTTGCATCTGAAGTGAAGACACTCGCCCAGCAGACGGCGAGTGCGACCAGCGAAATCTCGCAGCAGATTTCCGGCATCCAGACGGCGACGCGGGAATCGGTGAATGCGATTGCCGAGATCGGCAACACCATCGGCCGCATGTCCGAGATCGCATCGACCATCGCGTCCGCTGTCGAGGAGCAGGGCGCCGCGACTCAGGAAATCGCGCGCAACGTCCAGCAGGCGGCCCATGGCACCATGCAAGTGAGCGCCAATATCTCCGATGTCCAGCGCGGTGCCACGGCGACCGGCTCGGCCTCGTCCCAGGTTCTCTCCGCCGCGCAGTCGCTGTCCAGCGAGAGCGGACGTCTCAAGCTTGAAGTCGGCAGGTTCCTGGACTCGGTCCGGGCCGCCTAACGTTACGTCGATCCAGCAAGGAATGCCTGTAATGTCGTTGCTCAATCTTCGCATCCGCGGCCGCCTCTATGGCGGTTTCGGCGCCCTGGTTCTGTTCGGATTGGCGAGTTCTGCCTTCGCAGTCTGGCAGATGACCGAAGTGAGCACGCGGGTCGGCTCCATGACCCATCTGTCGAACAACACGATCCGTGCCGCCGAAGTGGCGTCGGAGCTGCAGGCGGTGCGCGGCGCCATCCTGCGCTATTCCTTCGATCAGGACGAAGCATCGATCGCGGATGCGGATAGGCGCCTCGCCAGTCTGGCGACAAGCGTCGATACGGTGATGAAGGCGAGCCGCTCCGAAGAGCGTCGTACCGCCTATCAAGCCATCGCGAAGGATGTCGCCGAGGTGACCAGGCAGCGGCAGGCGCTGGGCGACGCGGTGAAGCAGGTGGTGGCCGGGCGCGAAGTGCTGCAGGAGGCCGGCGACAAACTGTCATCCAGCCTCCGCAAGCTCACGATCAGCACCCGCAACACCACATATGGTCAGGGCTCGACCAAGCTCGAATCCGATACGCTGATGGTGCAGATCGCCAACTGGCGCTTCTTCAGCAGCCGTGACGAGAAGCACATCGAGGCCTTCAAGGATCAGGCGCGCATTGCCGAGCAGCAGATCGGCGAGATGGAAAAGATGCAGATGCCGCCGACGCTGGCGACGCTGTTCGGCACCATCCGCACCAATCTGAAGAGCTACGCATCGCTGTTCGAAAAGGCCGCCGCCAGCATGCAGGCATCGGATGCGATCTTCAACAAGTCGATCAGTCCTCTCATCGTCAATGCGATCGCCCGTGTCGAAGTCGTCAAGACCGGCATCCAGCAGGCGCAATCGCAGACGGTTGCCGCGACCAATGAGCAGATTTCGGCCACCACGACGCTGCAGACGGTTGTCGCTGCGGCTTCCACCCTGATCGGTGTGGTCATCGCATTCCTGATCGCCCGCAGCATTATCGGCCCGCTGTCCGGTCTGACCGCTGGCATGAAGCGCCTCGCGGACGGTGATTTCAGCGTCGTGCTGCCTGGTCTGGCGCGGAAGGATGAAGTCGGCGACATGGCGCGCGCAGTCGAGGGCTTCAAGGTCAAGGCCGAGGAGAAGGCGCGTATCGAAGCTGAAGCCAAGCTGACACAGGACCAGCAGGCTGCCCTGCAACGTCGTCGCGACATGGTCAGGCTTGCCGATGATTTCGAGGCCGCCGTCGGCCAGATCGTCGAAGCGGTGTCGTCCGCATCGAGCGAGCTGGAAGGTTCCGCGGGCACGCTCACCTCGACGGCTGAGCGCTCGCAGGAACTCACCACCATGGTCGCGGCAGCGTCGGAAGAAGCATCGACCAATGTGCAGTCGGTGGCGTCCTCGACTGAGGAGATGACGTCCTCCATCAACGAGATCAGCCGCCAGGTTCAGGAATCGTCGCGCATCGCAAGCGCTGCAGTTACTCAGGCGCAGAAAACCAATGACCGTGTCGGCGAATTGTCGCGCGCGGCCGGCCGCATCGGCGCGGTGGTCGAGCTGATCAACACCATCGCTGGCCAGACCAATCTGCTGGCGCTTAATGCGACGATCGAGGCCGCGCGCGCGGGCGATGCCGGTCGCGGCTTTGCCGTCGTGGCCGCTGAAGTGAAAGCGCTGGCCGAACAGACGGCAAAGGCCACCGGGGAAATCAGCGCACAGATCGCGAGCATCCAGACGGCCACCGACGAATCGGTTTCGGCGATCCAGGAGATCGGCACCACCATCGGCCAGATGTCGGAGATCGCCTCGACCATCGCATCAGCGGTCGAACAGCAGGGCGCAGCCACGCAAGAGATTGCCCGCAATGTTCAGCAGGCGGCGCATGGCACCCGCGAAGTCTCGTCGAACATTGTCGATGTCCAGCGCGGCGCCAGCGAGACTGGCACCGCATCATCGCAGGTGCTGTCGGCGGCGCAGTCTTTGTCGTCGGAAAGCGGTCGGCTCAAGCAGCAGGTGGGTCGCTTCCTCGATACGGTGCGCGCAGCCTGATCATCAATATTCAGATCAGGGCCGGCGTCACAACGCCGGCCCTTTTTCTTTGAGTTTCTCAATCGATTGCGCAGGCCGGAACGCAACGGCGAGTGCGCACAACTCCACTTGTTTTTAACTTTCTACCGTCAAGGTAGCAGGCGCAGAAAGTGAAATTCTGACGCCAATCCGCCCATGACGTCGGCAGTCGATGCTGCTTCTTCGCGGAAACAAAAAAATCCAGCTTTGTCATTGTGCTCAGCCAACGGTCGAAAACCGAGGGATAGGATAGTTATGCTCGCGAGCTTCTCCATTCGTGCCAAGATCACGACCGTCATCGCGTTCCTGCTCATTGCCATGACCGGCATGGGTCTTCTGGCCGTCAGCAAAATGCAGATGATCAATACCAACTCGTCGGAGATCCAGAAGAACTGGCTGCCGAGCATTCGTGTATTGGGCGGTCTGCGCGCGAGCACCATTGACTATCGCAATCTTGTCCGCGCTCACATCCTGGCCGCCAATGCCGAGCAGATGGGCAAGACCGAAACGGGCATCGACGTCATCGTCAAGCGCGTGGGCGAAGAGCGTGCCACCTATGACAGGCTGGTTTCCTCGCCTGAAGAGCGCGCCATTTTCAACGAATGGGCGAAGGAGTGGGACAATTATCTGACGCGCAGCAAGGAAGTCTTCGCGCTCAATCGTAAGAATCTCGGTAAGTCCAGTCAGGAAGCGCACGAGCTGAACCTGAATGTGATCAATCCGCTCGGGTCCAAGGCTGATTTTGCTCTCCGCAAGGCCATCGAATTCAACGACAAGGGCGCTGCTGCTTCTGGCGAGAAGGCGGTCGATAGCTACAACTCGGCGTTCCTGATGGTCATGACCATCATCGGCCTCTCCGCGGTCATTGGTATTGCCGTCGGCATCTATCTGGTGCGTGACGTGTCGTCGGGTATCGCCTCCATCGTGAAGCCGATGCAGGCACTCGGCACCGGCGATCTCACCGCGCATGTGCCGCACCAGGGCGAGAAGACCGAAATCGGCGCGATGGCCGATACGCTGCAGGTGTTCAAACAGGCGCTGATCGACAAGCGTGCGGCAGACGAGGCGGCGTCCATCGATGCCGAAGCCAAGATCGAGCGTGGTCGCCGTGTCGATGGCATCACGCGTACTTTCGAGGCGATGATCGGCGAGATCGTCGAAACCGTGTCGTCAGCATCGACCGAACTCGAGGCGTCGGCCACCACGCTCACCGCCACGGCAGAACGTTCGCAGGAACTGACCACCACCGTCGCCGCCGCGTCCGAACAGGCTTCCACCAATGTGCAGTCGGTTGCGTCGGCAACCGAGGAAATGGCGTCGTCGGTCAACGAGATCAGCCGTCAGGTGCAGGAATCTGCCAATATCGCCAATCAGGCCGTGGATCAGGCCCGCAAGACCAATGATCGTGTCAGCGAACTCGCCAGCGCCGCCGCCCGTATCGGTGACGTGGTCGAACTCATCAACAACATCGCCGGCCAGACCAATTTGCTGGCGCTAAACGCGACCATCGAGGCGGCACGTGCAGGCGAAGCGGGCCGCGGCTTCGCGGTGGTCGCTTCCGAAGTGAAGGCGCTGGCCGAGCAGACCGCCAAGGCGACCGGAGAGATCTCGACCCAGATCTCCGGTATCCAGGCGGCGACGCAGGAATCCGTCGGCGCCATCAAGGAGATCGGCGACACGATCGGCCGTATGTCCGAGATCGCATCCACCATCGCGTCCGCGGTGGAAGAGCAGGGGGCCGCGACGCAGGAGATCTCGCGCAACGTCCAGCAGGCTGCTCAGGGCACCCTGCAGGTGTCGTCGAACATCACCGACGTCCAGCGTGGTGCCAGCGAGACCGGCTCAGCCTCGACGCAGGTCCTGTCCGCAGCGCAATCGCTGTCGTCGGACTCGACGCGGCTGAAGGATGAAGTCGGCAAGTTCCTGAACGCGGTGCGGGCGGCTTAAAGCGTTCCTCTTCCATCTCCCCTTGTGGGAGAAGGTGGCTTCGCGAAGCGAATACGGATGAGGGGTACGGCTAGGCTCCGAGCTTGTGGTTACCCCTCACCCGTCTCGAACGCTCCGCGTTCGATCCACCCTCTCCCACAAAGGGAGAGGGAAGGATTGCCTATCTCACGCTCGACGTCACCAGTCCCGCGATATCCATATAGGTCCGCACCAGCGGCGCCACGACGCGATGAGCGGCCGTCTTCGACACGATCCGGTCATGCAGGATCAGGTGATCGATTCCCGTATTGATGAAACACGCCATCGCATCGCGCGGCGTTTCCACGATCGGCTCGCCCTTCACATTGAATGACGTGTTGAGCAGCACCGGCACGCCGGTAAGCGCTTCGAACTCCTTGAGCAGGCGATACAGGATCGGGTTGGTGTCTTCGGTCACCGTCTGCACGCGCGCGGTGCCATCCACATGCACGATCGCCGGAATGCGGTCGCGCCATTCCGGCCGCACCGGCTTGGCGATCAGCATGAACGGCGAATCCTCTTTGCCCTCGAATATTTCCTCGCAGCGCTCGGCGAGCACCAGCGGTGCAAACGGCCGGAACGGCTGCCGGTGCTTCACGCGTGAATTCAGGATGTCCTTCATTTCGGCATGGCGGGGATCGGCGATGATGCTGCGATTGCCGAGCGCGCGGGGGCCATATTCCGAACGTCCCTGAAACCAGCCGATCACCTTCTGGTCGGCGAGCAGTTTCGCCGTATCCCGGCAGATATTGTCGCTACGAACCGTGGTGGTCTGCGCCTTGACCAGCGTGCGCTGGGTCGCGGCTTCCACTTCGCGGTCGTCATAGGCGCGGCCGGTGTAGGAGTGCTTCATCACATAGCTGCGCGGCTGCTTCTGCACTTCGAGCAGGCCATAATAGGCGCAGCCGATGGCGATGCCGTTGTCGCCGGCGGCGGGCTGGATCCAGACATTATCAAAACCGGCTTCGCGCGCGAGGCGGCCATTGGCGACGCAGTTCAAGGCGACGCCGCCGGCGATGCAGAGATTTTTCGCACCGGTGGTTTCGCGCAGCCAGCGCGCGCGGGCGAGCAGCACCTTTTCGGTGTCGTCCTGTACGCGCCAGGCGAGATCCTCCCAGTGTTTCATGGAAGGGCTGGTGTCCCACTTGCCTTCGCTGTCAGCGACATAGGGCTGGTCGAATTCGGCCGACCAGCGCGGCACCGAGAGTTTGTTATTATCGATCGACATCAGCGAGGGGAATTGCTCGCGACGTCCATAAGGCGCGAGGCCCATCAACTCGCCGCATTTATTCCAGTCGCCAAACACATAGGTCGAGGCGCGGCTGTAGAGCGCGCCGAGGCCGGGCATGTTGGTGAATTCGTCGCTGAGGAAGCCACGATCCGGCTCCATCCAGACTTTCTTGATGCAGTCGAGCTGGGTGCCCTTGAACGTATAGTAGCTCTCGGATTCGCGGGCGAGCGGCGAGCCGCCGTCTTCGGCCGGGTAGGGCTCCATCACGTCGGAGCGATAGCTGCCGACGCCATCGACGATCATCACAGCGCCTTCCTCGAAAGGCGAGACGGCGAAGGCGCTGTAAGCATGCGAAAGGTGGTGCGAGATGGCGACGACCTTGCCATTACGCGACCGGAACAGCGGATGGCGCCGCGCATCCTGCCGTTCATATTCGGGCAGGAAGCCGGGCATGTCCTGATAGATCAGCCGGTCCTCCATCTCCGGAACCGGGAGGATGTAGCAATTGCTGACCACCAGCTCGACATCGTTCAGGCCGATGCCTTCGGCCTGCAGACAGTATTCGATCACCTCTTGGTAAAAGCCGGTGGCGTGCTTTTCGCGGGTAATTCGCTCCTTCTCGATTGCAAAAGCGATCTCGCCGTCGCGCAGCAGGCAGGCGCTGACGTCGTGATCATAGGTGTTGAGACCGAGAATGTAGCGGGACTTGGCCATGCGGCTCACTTTTTGTGTTCAGGATACTGGCTGGCGGGACCATCTCGCAGCTGCGAGCCGAGCCGGCGAGGATAATGCAAGGTACTATGAAGAGAAGATGAACAGGGACAAGCGCAAATCACGATGCGTCTTTGTTCGTAGTCACAGCGCACCTGTCAACTTGACCGGCCTTCGCGCTTGATCCTATTCTCGCGTCGATACTGCATGCACGCCATGCCGCGGCCATATTGCTGGTCTGGTTTCAAAGTCTGCTACATCAGCATGCGTGAACTGGAATTGCTCGCCGAGTAACTCTGTTGAACAATTCGACATCGGAAGCATTCTAAAGCCGTGCTTCTGCAGAATGGGAGATCCCAAGAATGGCTCAAACGACTTCGAAGCGCCGTAACCTCCTGACCCGCTGCCTCGCAGCCGCGGCGCTTGTCTCTGTTTATTGCTTTGGTCTGATCGGTGCCTCTGCGGTCATGCTGACTGCTGGCAGCACCGCAGCACAGGCCCAGCGTGGTCGCGGCGGCGGTGGCCGTGGTCGTGGTGGCGGCTTCGGCCGTGGCCGCGGCGGCGGTTTCTATCGTGGCGGCGGTCGCGGTTACGGCCGTGGCTATGGCTTCTATGGCGGTCCGCGTTTCGTGGCTCCGGGTTGCTATTTCAGCCGTCGCTGGGGCCGCGTGGTTTGCCCGTATTGATCGGCGATCGTCATCTTCAGCGATGACGGCATCATGAATCGAGGGCGCTCCGGGTGACCGGGGCGCCTTTCTGTTTTTGAGCCATATTCATTTGCATGGGACCGCTGCATTTTGAACAAGGCGCATTTGGCGGCGCCGTGCCGTCTTGCCTTTTTCGCGCGCTGCCCCAATCTCGAACTGCGAGCCGGCGCCGCGTCGGCCTTCACGCCCCTCCTGCCTCGGAATCCTTCATGAGCAAGTTGTTTTCTCCCGCCAAGCTGCGCGACCTCGCTTTGTCCAATCGCATCGTCATTGCGCCCATGTGCCAATATTCGGCGGAAGAAGGCCGTGCCACCGACTGGCACATGATCCATCTCGGCAATCTGGCGCTGTCCGGTGCCGGCATGCTGATCATCGAGGCGACGGCGGTGGAAGCCATCGGTCGCATCACGCCCGGCGATCTCGGTCTCTACGACGACGCGACCGAGGCGGCCCTGAAGCCCGTCCTGGCGGCCATTCGCAAACATTCGAAAACGGCAGTTGCCATGCAGCTCGGACATGCCGGCCGCAAGGCATCCAGCAATGCGCCGTGGAATGGCGGCCAGCAGATCACGCCCGACAAGGGTGGCTGGGTCGCCGAAGCGCCCTCGGCAATCCCGACCAAGCCCGGTGAATCAGCGCCGAAGGAGATCGATGCCGCGGGCCTCGCGCGCATCCGCGATGCCTTTGCGGCGACCGCAAAACGTGCAGATCGTCTCGGCATCGATGCGGTCGAGGTTCATGCTGCGCATGGCTATCTGCTGCACGAATTCCTGTCGCCGATCGCCAACCAGCGCACCGACAATTATGGCGGCTCGCTGGAGAACCGCATGCGTTTCCCCCTCGAAGTGTTCGACGCGGTGCGCGCAGCCTTCCCGGCCAACAAGCCGGTTGGCGTGCGTGTTTCCGCATCGGACTGGGTCGAGGGCGGCTGGGATGTCGAGCAGACCATCGCCTTCGCGCAGGAACTGAAGAAGCGCGGTGTGGACTGGATGGACGTCTCGTCCGGCGGTGTCTCGCCGCAGCAGAAGATCACGCTCGGGCCGGGCTATCAGGTGCCTTTTGCTGAGGCTGTGAAAGCGGCGACGGGGCTGCCGACCATGGCCGTGGGCCTGATCACCGAGACGCAGCAGGCCGAGGATATCCTCCAGGCAGGTAAGGCCGACTTCATCGCCATCGCGCGCGGCGTTCTCTACGACCCGCGTTGGCCGTGGCATGCAGCAGCCGAACTCGGTGGTCAAGTCCAGGCGCCGCCGCAATATTGGCGCTCCCAGCCTTCGACGCAGAAGGCGCTGTTCGGCGATACGACGTTCGGCGCGCGCTGATATCGGACTTTGATTCCAGGACATCGACGCCCATCACATCTTCGATGTGGTGGGCGTTTTTCGTGATCGACTGATCACGCAAAAGTTCCCGGGAAATCGCGTCCGCCACGCGAATGGCAGCTCTGCGGCGAAGTTGTGTTTACACGCCATGGCTGCGCTCCTACACCCCGAAAAATTCTGCGCCGTAAAATAATCGTGGCATCCGGCGCTGCCCGTTTTTGAGAGGAGCCCCGCTATGGGCCGCCATTATTTGTGGCTGTTGCTGATCCCCTTCATCGGATTGCTCTGGATCCCGTTCTACAATTTTCACGATCCGGTGCTGTTCGGCTTCCCGTTCTTCTACTGGTATCAGCTCGCCTGGGTGCCGGTGACCGCTTTCCTGACGTGGCTCGCTTACCGGACCTATCCCAATGAAGACTGAGCTCGACATTCCGGCAATCGCCGTCTTCCTGTTTTTCTTCGCCCTCGTCACGGTCATGGGTTTTGTCGCCTCGCATTGGAAGCGTCCGAAGACCCTTGCAAGCCTCGATGAATGGGGGCTCGGTGGCCGCCAGTTCGGCACCTGGATCACCTGGTTCCTGGTCGGCGGCGACTTTTACACGGCCTATACGGTGATCGCCGTACCGGCTCTCGTCTATTCGGTCGGCGCCTATGGCTTCTTCGCGCTGCCTTACACGATCCTTGTCTATCCCTTCGTCTTCATGGTGATGCCGAAACTGTGGCAGGTCGCCAAGGACAACGGCTATGTCACCGCTGCTGACGTCGTTCACGGCCGCTACGCGTCGCGTACGCTGGAAGCCGCTGTGGCTATCACCGGCGTCGTCGCGACCATGCCATACATTGCGCTGCAGCTCATCGGCATGGCCGCAGCAGTCAAGGCGCTCGGCTTCGAAGGCGAACTGCCGCTGATCGCAGCCTTCGTTGTGCTTGCGCTCTACACTTATTCGTCGGGCCTGCGCGCGCCTGCGCTAATCGCCTTCGTCAAGGACATCATGATCTACATCGCCGTGATCGCGGCGATCTCGGTGATCCCCGGCAAACTCGGCGGCTATGCCAATGTGTTCAACATGGCGGACGCGGCCTTCAAGGCCAAGGGCTCCGGCAGCATCCTGCTCGGGCCGAGCCAGTATTTTGCGTATGCCACGCTGGCGCTGGGCTCGGCGCTTGCGGCCTTCATGTATCCGCATACGCTGACCGGCATCTTCGCCAGCAAGAGCGCGACGACGATCCGCAAGAATGCCGTGCTGTTGCCAGCCTATACGCTGATGCTCGGCCTGCTCGCCCTGCTCGGCTATATGGGCCATGCGGCGCAGCTCAAGCTCGCCAGCAACAATGACGTGGTGCCGGCGCTATTCCAGACTCTGTTCCCGAGCTGGTTTGCTGGTTTCGCCTTCGCCGCGATTGCCATCGGTGCGCTGGTGCCCGCTGCCGTCATGAGCATCGGCGCGGCCAACCTGTTCACGCGGAATTTCTGGAAGGCCTATGTCAATCCGCAGATCGATACGGCCGGCGAAGCCACGGTGGCGAAACTCGCATCGCTGGTGGTCAAGGTCGGTGCGTTGCTGGTGATCATCTATCTGCCGACGCAGTTTGCGCTCGATCTGCAACTGCTCGGCGGCCTGTGGATCCTGCAGACCCTGCCGGCGCTGATCTTCGGCCTCTTCACCGGCTGGTTCACCGCGCCGGCGCTGCTCGCCGGCTGGGTGGTCGGCCTGTTCGGCGGCACCTATCTGACTTGGATGGATGGCCTCAAGCCGCTGCATCTGCTCTCGATCGGCAGCTTCCAGGCCACGGTCTATGTGGGGCTGATTGCACTGGTTGCGAATATCGTCGTCGCGGTGCTGGTCAATCTGGTGGTGCCGAAGAAGACTGCCGTGGCGGCGTAGGGGCGGATGAGCGAAGCGTCATCCGCCGATCTTCGCCACGTGCCATCGGCCGGCGGATTGCGGCTACGCCTTATCCGCCCTGCACATTGAGCCAGCGCATTGCCCCGTGCATGCGCTGGCTCTATTGTCCGCGCTGCAATGGCCGCCTGCAGTGGGCGGCGCGACGGAGCGAGACACGTGACGGATCAGATGCGCATCGGCACCCGCAAGAGCACGATGGCGCTGGCGCAGACGGAAGAAATCGCGCGCCGCCTGAATGTGGCTGCGCCGGATGTCGCCGTCGAGATCGTCAAATTCGACCCTGTCGGCGACCGCGACCAGACCAGCAACCTGCTGCGCCATGGCGGCAAGGGCGGCGCCTTTGTCGGTGAAATCCGCGATGCCGTGCGTGCCGGCAAGCTGCATGCGGCGATGCATTCGCTGAAGGACATGCCGGGCAACGAAGACACGCCGGGCCTCGTGATCGGCGCCACGCTCGTGCGCGATCCGCCGACCGATTCGCTGGTGCTGCGCCCGGGGCTGACGCTGGATGAACTTACGCGGTCACGCGGCAAGGGTTTTAAAATTGGCACCAATGCCGTGCGCCGCGCCGCTTATCTGCGTCGGCTTTTTCCCGACATCGAAGTCATTCACTATCGCGGCGCTGCCGATACGCGCGTGCGAAAACTCGACAATGGCGAGATGCAGCGCCTGCCGGGTGGCGGCGAGGTCGGGCCGGCCGACGCGTTGATCATGGCGCGTTCCGGCCTGGAGCGCGTTGGTCTGGCCAGTCGCATCGTGCGCGATTTCTCGCCGCAGGAGATGCTGCCGGCGGCCGGGCAGGGCATCGTCGCCGTCGAATGCGCGGTGAATGACTGGGGCACGCGGCGCCATCTGTCGCTGATCGACGATCCCGCGGCGCATCTGGCCTGCGATGCCGAGCGTGAAGTGCTGTGGGTGCTGAACGGTCACTGCAACTCGCCGATCGCCGCCTATGCGGTGATCAATGGCGGCGAGATGTGTTTGACGGCATCCGTGCTGGATGAGGCCGGCGAGCGTTTCATCGAAGTGACGCGGATGGGGCCGGCGGGGCGCCCGCGTGAGCTGGGTCGGGCCGTGGGGCTCGATTTGCTGGACAAGGGCGCGGCGGCATTGATCGAGCGGACACGACCGGAGCATTGATCTCCAGCCCTCATGGTGAGGAGGCGCGCAGCGCCGTCTCGAACCATGAGTTGGCCTGGCTCCGCGCTTGCGGCCATCCTTCGAGACGCAGCCGAAGACGGCCGCTCCTCAGGATGAGGGCGGAATTGAAGGCCTCAACTCTCCGCCAACCCCACGCTCCACAGCGCAAACGCATAAACGATCGCGATCTCATCCAGCCGATTGAACCGGCCGGACGCACCGCCATGTCCCGCGCCCATATTCGTGCGCAGCAACACTGGACCACCTCCCGTCATCGTCGCGCGCAGGCGCGCGATCCATTTCGCCGGCTCCCAATAGGTCACGCGGGGATCGGTGAGGCCGCCCATAGCCAGGATCTTCGGATAGGCCTTTGCTGCCACCTGATCGTAGGGCGAATAGGAAAGGATCGTCTTGAAATCCTCGGCACTCTCGATCGGGTTGCCCCATTCCGGCCATTCCGGCGGCGTCAGCGGCAGCGTGTCGTCGAGCATGGTGTTGAGCACATCGACGAACGGAACTTCGGCGACAAGACCTGAGAACAGCTCGCCGGAGCGATTGGCGACAGCACCCATCAGCATGCCACCGGCACTGCCGCCGTGGCCGACAATGTTCTTCTCCGACGTGTATCTCGCCGCAATCAGCGCACGTGCCGATGCTGCAAAATCGTCGAACGAATTCGTCTTCCTGTCGCGCTTGCCGTCGAGATACCAGCCCCAGCCTTTGTCGGCGCCGCCGCGGATATGGGCGATGGCATAGACGAAGCCGCGATCGACCAAGGAGAGACGATTCGCCGAGAAAGAGGCCGGCATTGCCATGCCGTAGGAGCCGTAGCCATAAAGCAGCAGCGGCGCCTTGCCGTCTGGCGTAAAATCCTTGCGATGCAGGATCGAGACCGGCACCTCGGCGCCATCTTCTGCCTTCGCCATGATGCGCGTGGTAACATAATCAGCCGGATTGTGGCCGGATGGAATCTGTTGCCGCTTCCGCAAGGTGCGTTCGCGCGTCACCATGTCGTAGTCATAGACTTCTGACGGCGTCGTCATCGACGAATAGGCGAAGCGCAGATTGGTGGTGTCGAATTCATAGCCACCGAGCGTGTCGAGCGAATAGGCGGCCTCGTCGAACGCAATGGCGTGTTCTTCATTTGTCGCGAGATCGCGGATCACCACCGACGGCAGCGCATTGGCGCGCTCTAGCCGGATCAGGTGATGCGCATAAAGCTCCATGTCGATGAGATAGATGCCCTCGCGATAGGGGATCAGGTCTTTCCAGTTCGCGCGCTCCGGCGCTGCGATCGGCGCGGTGACGATTTTGAAATCGATGGCATCGTCGGCATTGGTGAGGATGAACAACTCATCGCCGCGATCCGCCAGCGAATACTGCACGCCGTCTTCGCGCTTGGCGACGAGGCGTGGCGGTGCATCAGGGGTCGTGAGATCGATCAGCTGCTGCTCGGACGTCTCGTGATCGCCGCCGGCAATCACGCAGAAACGTCCGCTGGCGCTTTCATGAATATGGGTGAACCAGCCGCTATCCTGCTCCTCGAACACAAGCTTGTCGTCAGCCTGTTTGGTGCCGAGGCGATGCAGCCAGACCTGCATCGGGCGGTGGTTGTCGTCGAGCTTCACATAGAAGAACGCCTTCGAATCCAGCGTCCACACCACGCCGCCATCGGTTTCCTCGACGAGGTCGTCGAGATCGTTGCCCGTCGCCCAGTCGCGTACGCGGATGGTGAAATATTCGGAGCCCTTGATGTCGGCGGTCCAGGCTTCCAGCGTGTGATCGGGCGAATGGCGGGCCTCACCGAACTTGAAGTAGTCGTGGTTCTTGGCCAGCGCGTCGCCGTCCAGAATGATCTGCGCCTCGCCGCCATCGCGCGGCGTGCGGCCGAACAGCTCGTGTTGTCCTCCCTCACGGAATTTGCGCAAATAGGACCATGGACCATCGGGCGACGGCACCGACGAATCGTCCTCCTTGATGCGGCCGCGCATCTCGGCGACGAGCTTCTTCTGCAGCGCAGCCGTGCCGCCCAGCAGGCTCTCGGTATAGGCGTTCTCGGCCTCCAGATAGGTCCGGATCTCCGGCTCCAGCACCGCGGGATCGCGCAGCACCTCCTGCCATTTGGCGTCCTTCAGCCAGGCATAGTCGTCGCTGACGGTGACGCCATGGGTCGTAAAGGAATGCAGATGGATCGGCGCAACCGGGGCTGAAATCTTGGAGGTCTGCTGTGTCATGAAGGCTCTTTTCGCGGAGGTCCGATCGGATATGATCCCGTCCGTCGGCATGGCGACGTGCTGTGAATATAGGCGGGATCACCCGCTTTGCCATCCTTCGAGCCCCCTCGCAGGACAAGACAAAACAAGAAACGAGGAAACCGATGCCCGAATTCGTTACGCTCGATGCGCTGGTCCGGGACACCGCCGAGCGGCTGCCGCAGAAGACCGCGGTCATCGATCCCGATCGCGCCATTAACTATGCGGATTTCAATGCGCTGATCGACCGCGTCGCTGCGTCGCTGCAGGCAAGCGGGCTGAAGCCGCAGGACGCGATTTCAATCTGTGCGCTCTCGTCGATCGAATATGCCGCGACGTTCCTCGGTGCGCTGCGCGCCGGTGTCGCTGTCGCTCCGCTGGCGCCGTCATCGACGCCGAGTGATTTTGCCGCGATGGTGAAGGATGCGGCTGCGAAAATCCTGTTCATGGACAATGCGACCGCCGACAGCTTCGCGGTAGCCGATATCGATCCCGCGATCCAGCGCGTGGCGCTTGATGGTGGCAAGGCCGGCAAAGCATTCAAGGAGTGGCTGGCGCCGGACGGCAGCAAGCCCGAGCCCGTGACGATCGATCCGGAATGGGTGTTCAACATCATCTATTCGTCGGGCACCACGGGCACGCCGAAGGGAATCGTGCACACGCATCAGATGCGCTGGCGGCAATACGGCCAGCTCGATCCGCTCGGCTACGGACCGGATGCGGTCACCGTGCTCTCGACGCCGCTTTATTCCAACACGACACTGGTCTGCTTCAATCCGACTTTAGCAGGCGGCGGCACGTTGGTGTTGATGAAGAAATTCGATGCCCGCGGCTTCCTCGAACTCAGCGCCAAACATCGCGCCACCCACGCGATGCTGGTGCCGGTGCAGTATCGCCGCATCATGGCGGTCGAGGACTTTGACCGCTTCGACCTGTCGTCCTTCGTCATGAAATTCTCGACCTCGGCGCCTTTCGCTGCTGCACTAAAGGCCGATGTGTTGAAGCGCTGGCCGGGTGGTCTCACCGAATATTACGGGATGACCGAAGGCGGCGGCACCTGCATATTGCTGGCGCATGAACATCCGACCAAGCTGCATACTGTCGGACAGCCGGGGCCCGATCATGACATCAGGCTGATCGATGACGACGGCAATTTCGTCGCCCAGGGCGAGATCGGCGAGGTGGTCGGGCATTCACCGACCATCATGAAGGGCTATCTCAACCAGCCCGGCAAGACCGCCGAGACATTCTGGCGCGATGCGTCAGGCAAGCTCTATGTGCGCACCGGCGATGTCGGACGCTTCGACGAGGATGGTTTCCTCACGCTGATGGACCGCAAGAAGGACATGGTCATTTCCGGCGGCTTCAACATCTATCCGAGCGACCTGGAAGTCGTGCTGGTCCAGCATGAGGCGGTGCTGGAAGCGGCGGTGGTCGCGATGCCATCGGAGGAGTGGGGCGAGACGCCGGTGGCGTTCGTCGTGCTGCGGCCCGGTGCGTCAGCAGACGCAGCAGGGCTCAAGAGCTGGGCCAATGAGCGGCTCGGCAAATTCCAGCGGCTCAATGATGTCGTCATGGTCGATGTGCTGCCGCGCAGTGCGATTGGCAAGGTGCTGAAGCGCGAGTTGCGGGATCGCAGGCTGAGTGGCGATTTGTCGGCGTAGCTGTCATCCCGGCGAAGGCCGGGATCCATAAACGCTGTAGAGGCGATGATCGATGGTCGTCGTAACTCTGCGTTCTCACCACATCCGAGTGAGGCTATGGGTCCCCGCCTGCGCGGGGACGACTGTCAATAATGCGGCGGCCGTTCATTCCCGGGTGTGCCCGCCGCCGTTTCGGCTTCGGTCAGTCGCTCGCCCAGTGCTGCCATCTGCCGCGTCAGCATGTCGATCTGCTTCCATTGCGCGGTGATGGTCGCATTCAGCGTCTCGATCGTGTCGTCCTGATAGGCGATGCGGACCTCCATCGTCTCGATCCGCTCGCGCAGGCCTTCGATCTCACTCATCTTCAGCCTCACGCGTCAGGGCGAAATCTTCCGAATTGATCGGCAGGTCCGGCCGGATCGACTGGCTCTCCACCAGCCCATGGCCGAGCGCAACACGCTGGTCGAACACGAAACATTCGCCGCGCCACAGGCTGTCGCTTTCGGGAATGTCCTCGAGATATTGCAGGATGCCGCCCTTGAGGTGATAGACCTCGGAAAATCCATGGGCCAGCATGTAGGAGCTCGCCTTCTCGCAGCGGATGCCGCCGGTGCAGAACATGGCGATCTTCTTGTGCTTGGCCGGATCGAGCGTTTTGGCGACGAAATCCTTGAACTGGCCGAAGCTGGCAATCTGCGGATCGATTGCGCCGTCGAATGTTCCCATCGCCACTTCGAACGCATTGCGGGTGTCGAGCACCAGCGTGTCCTCGGCAGCGATCAGCGCGTTCCAGTCGGCGGCGTTCACATAGGTGCCCACCAGTCTGTTGGGATCGGTGAGGGGATCGCCGAGTGTGACGATTTCCTTCTTCAGCCGCACCTTCATGTGCAGGAAAGGCATCATGCTGGCGCGGGAATATTTCAGTTCGAGATTGTTCAACCGGCCGCCGAACAGCACGCCGCTTTCCAGCTCTCGCACCAGCGCATCGATCTCGGCATCCTTGCCGGCGATGGTGCCGTTGATGCCTTCATCGGCCAGCAACAGGCTGCCCTTGATGCCCAGCTGGTCGCAGAGCGCGCGGAGCGGCGCCTGCAATTGACGAAAGTCAGGCAGGGCAGCGAATTGGTAAAGGGCAGCAACCTTGTACATGCCGGGGATGTAGCAAAGCGCAGGCGGTGGCGAAACCCTTCCGCGCGCTGGTATGCCAGTCTTCAGACGCACAAAAGCCGGCTCCCGAAGGACCGGCTTCCGTGCAGCGTCACCTGCGACAGGCGTGGGAGTCAGACCACGTCTGCGAAATGAAGGCTTAGAGCTTTCGGTTCGCGAAATCCGACGCCTTGTCGGCGGCGTCCTTGGCGGCCTGCTTGGCATCGCCGACCGCCTTCTGCGCGTGACCCTTGCCTTCCTGGATCAGGCCTTCGCCCTGCAGCTTCTCGGAGCCGACAGCCTCGCCAATGCCCTGCTTGGCCTTGCCGATGGCTTCGTTGGCGTTACCCTTGATCTTGTCTGCGGTGGCACCCATGAGATACTCCTGTCTGACGTGAGGCGGTTTTGTTCCGAGAATTATTCTCGAATGACGCCGCCCCGGTTGAGCTTCGCAAGGTCAATTGCCAGCTTGATTGAATGTTCCTGGAATTCCGCGATCGTGATGCCGCACATGCCGTGTCGCTCGCTGTCACGGATCTGAAGAAGGCACTGCCATGTCCGGTCACGGTCACGATCACACCCATCCGCACGATCACTCTTACGATCACAGCCATGACACCGATCGCTGGAAGCATGACGGCGTGCGCGTCATTCCGGCCGATAATCTCGACACCAATGTGCCTTCGACCAAGGGTATGGACCGCGCCGCAGCGATCAACTTCGCCCGCGTCGGCGCGCAGAAACTGTGGGCCGGCACGGTCTCGATCCAGCCGGACGCCAAGACCGGCGCGCATCATCACGGCCATCTCGAAAGCGTGATCTATGTGGTCAAGGGCAAGGCCCGGATGCGCTGGGGCGAGCAGCTTCAGTTCACCGCCGAGGCCGGCCCGGGCGATTTCATCTTCGTGCCGCCTTATGTGCCGCATCAGGAAATCAATGCCAGCCGCGATGAAGTGCTGGAATGCGTGCTGGTGCGCAGCGACGGCGAGGCGGTGGCTGTCAATATCGACATCGAGCCGGTGGAGAAGCCGGAGACGGTACTGTGGGTCGATCCGACCCATCCCGATGGCGCGGTGAAGAAGTAGTTTCTTTTTTTAACCTCTCCCCGCTTGCGGGGAGAGGTCGACTGCAACGCGCAAAGCGCGTGGAAGTCGGGTGAGGGGGCTCTCCACTTGCTCCGAGTGCGTGGAGAGCCCCCTCATCCGTCGCGGACTTCGTCCGCGCCACCTTCCCCCCGCAAGCGGGGAGAAGGCAACGGCCGCTAGTTATATTTGAACACGGGATCGTCGAGATCGATCGCCGGAAATACCTCGCGATCGCTCCAGTAATTCTGGTCGTGCTGCCATTCCGGCTTGTCGCCGCGCCTGGGCAGCAGATGCAGCCCGCGCATGATGTAGCCGGGGTTGAAGTCCTGCTCGTCGATCCATGGCAGCAAGGACATGTCGCTGTCCTCGGGCCGCAAGGCCGGCGCGACCATATCGACACCCTTCTCGTCCATATGCCGCAGCAGACGACAGACGAAATCCGCGACGATATCCACGCGCAGCGTCCAGCTGGCGCGGAAATAGCCGAAAATCCACACCATGTTCGGCACGCCCGTGAACATCATGCCGCGATAGGTCACCGTGTCGGCGAAATTCAGCGGCTCATCATCGATGGAGAAGGCGATGTCGCCGAGCACGTTGAGATCGAAGCCGGTGGCGGTGACGACGACATCGGCATCGATCCGGTCACCTGATTTCAGCGCGATGCCTGTCTCGTCAAAATGCGCGATCTCGTCGGTCACCACCGTGGCCTTGCCGGCGCGCACGCTTTTGAACAGGTCGGCATCGGGGATGAAAGCGATGCGCTGGCGCCATGGCCGGTAGCGCGGCGTGAAATGGGTGGCGATGTCATAGTCGTCGCCGAGATGGGCGCGGACGCCTTTCAGCAGTTCATCGCGCACGGTGTCGGGCTCATTCTGTGCGCGCTTAGTGAAGGCAGCCTGATCGAACAGCACTTTGCGACGGACGATCTCGTGGACCCATGTCTCGTCGATATCGAGTTCACGCAGCGTCTCTGCGAGCACATTGGCATTGCGCCCGGTGATGAAGAAGGTCGGCGAGCGCTGCAGCATGGTGACGCCCGCGCATTGATCGGCGATGGCAGGCACCACCGTGGCGGCGGTCGCGCCGGAGCCGATGACGGTGACGCGCTTGCCGGACAGGTCGAGATCGTCAGGCCAGGTCTGCGGATGCACCACCGTGCCTTTGAAGGAATCGAGCCCGGGCCAGTCCGGCGTAAATCCCTTGGCGTGATTGTAGTAGCCCTGGCACATCCACAGGAAGCGCGTGGTGAAGGATAGGGTCTCATCGGTGTCGGTGCGCGTCACGGTCAGAGTCCAGAGCTTGTCGTGATTCGACCAGTTGGCGCTGAGAATCTTGTGGTGATAGCGGATGTGCTGGTCGATGCCGTTCTCGGTGATCACCGCGCCCATATAGGCCTTGATCTCGGCGGCCGTTGCGATCGGCGCCGAGGTCCATGGCTTGAAGCGATAGCCAAAGGTGTGGAGATCGCTGTCGGAGCGGATGCCGGGATAGCGATGGGTGTGCCAGGTGCCGCCAAAACCATCCTTCATTTCGAGGATGGCGAAGCGCTTGTTCGGGCTTTGCTGGGTGAGATGATAGGCGGCACCGATACCGGAAATGCCGGCGCCGACCACGATGACGTCGAAATGTTCGGTCGGTTGGGCCACGGACGGATTCGTGGCGATGTTTCCCTGGACGTTCATGGGCTCCCGATCTTGTCTGGCTCCGCAGTCTGTGCGCGGATGCTTGTCTGGCGGTCCCGCGAGATGGAACCGCCAGCGTCATGATTGACGATCAGGGAGAATGCGCAAGACCTATTGCGCCGCAGTTTTGGGAAATCAGGCGACGAGTTTCGGCAGGCCGGGCTGGAATCCCAGCGTGGTTTCGATCCATTTCGCCACACGCAGCGTGCGGACGTCATGCCGATACGGCCCGACGACCTGCAGGCCGAGCGGCAGTCCGGTCTTTCCGAAACCGGCCGGCAGGGCCACGGCCGGCACGCCCATCAGCGTCCATGGTGCGCAGAAGGCAGCGTCGCCGGTGAAGTCGAGCCCCTCGGGTGCCTCGCCGGTGGCGGGGAGTGTCAGGACGGCGTCATAGGGCGCCATCTGCGCCGTGAACGCGTCGCGCAGGGACTTTTGCTGCGCTTTGGCCTTGAGATAGTCCGCGGCGCTGATGCCATTGCCGGTCTTCACCAGCAGCTTGAGATGCTCGCTCGTTTTTTCCGGATGACGCTCGACCAGATCGCCGAAAATCACCGCCGCTTCGCTGGCAAGGATGGTGTTGATGACGTCCCAGTTGAGGTGATCGAGCTCGGTCATCTCCAGGTCGTCGATGACAGCACCGCCGGATCGCAGGCGGGTGATCGATGCGCCGAACAGTTGCTGCTGTTCGCTTTCGGCCTTGGCGAATTTGGCGAAATGCACCACGGCGAGACGCGGCGCCGGCAGTGGCTGGATGCCATGCGTAACGGATACCTCGAAGGCGGGCACGGGCTGCCCATGCAGATCGCTGTCGCTGGTGCCGGCCAGCAGCGACAGCGCGTAGGCGACGTCATCGACCTGGCGCGCGAAGAAACCGATATGATCGAGCGAATGGCTGAGCGGATGCGCGCCGCTGCGCGGAATGGCGCCAAAGCTTGGCTTGAAGCCCACCACGCCATTGAAGGCCGCGGGGCGGATGATCGATCCCAGCGTCTGGGTGCCGAGCGCGAGCGGGACGAGGCCCGCAGCAACGGCCGCTGCCGAGCCCGAGGACGATCCGCCGGGCGTATGCTTGCTGTTCCAGGGATTGGTGGTCGGGCCCGGCTGGCGCCAGGCGAATTCGGTGGAGACGGTCTTGCCGAAAATGGTGGCGCCGAGATTGCGCAACCGCTCGACCACCCAGGCGTCGGCAGCCGGCACATGGTCGCGATAGATCGGCGAGCCATTGCTGGTCGGCATGTCGGTCGTCGCGATGATGTCCTTGATGGCGACGGGGATGCCCGACAGCGGCCCCGGCTTTCGCGCAGTGTCGGTGGGCAGCACTTCGAAGGCCTTGAGAACGGGCTCGACGGCCTTGGCCTGCGCGAGGCGCTCGGATGCGTAATGGTCGGCGGCCGCGCTGTTGCCCTTGAACAGGCGCAGCAGCTCGAGCACGCCGGGTTCAGTCTTGGTGGAGTTGGTCACGTCGAAACCTCAGAGCTTTCTTTCTGTCCCTCCCCCAAGCCGCGCAGCGGCGCCGTGGGGAGGGTGGACGGCCGCAGGCCGGACGGGTGGGGTGCCTCCACAAACTCCGGAGTTTGCGGAGGCACCCCACCCCCGCCTATCGGCGGACCCTCCCCACTGCGCAGCTGTGCTGCTTGGGGGAGGGAGACCATGTCGCCCGTCAATCCAACAGGATGCCAATCACTTCATCGCCAGCGCCGGCTCGATATATTTCCGCACCACGAATTTGTCGTAGTCCGGCTGCGCCGCGAGATTACCGAGTGCGATCTGGGTGTCCATGGACACTTTCAGCGACGGCGCCGAAATATCGACGCTCGGCGGATAGACGCCATCGGCCAGCATGCGCTTGACCGCGGCTTCGACCACGGCCGGCTCCAGCGACGGGAATTCCTTCTGCGCGATGGCGACGGTGCGGGACTCGTTCTTGGCCATGAAGCGCATCGCCATTTCCATCCCGTTGGTGACGCGCTGGGCGAGATCGGGGTTAACGTCGTTGCGCGCCGTCACCGACGAGAACGCATAGGCGCCATAGGTCTTCGGGAAGCCGAACACGACCTTCATGCCCTTGGCGACGACCTGATCGAGGCCGGGCTCATACATCACGGCCACCGGCGCCTGCTTGGCGAGGAACGGCCCGGGCTCGGTGCCGATGGCAACCGGGATCATCTCCACGTCGGTTTTCCCATCCATGCCGTTCTCCTTGAGCAGCTTCAGGAACAGCGAGGTGCTGGTGGTCGGCATCGTGCCGGTGACGACCTTCTGGCCCTTCAGGCTCTTGATGTCCTTGAAGTCGAAATCGGGTGCTGCGGCGAGCCAGACGGCGGCGCCATTGACGACATTGGCGATGATGCCCACCGGCGCCCCCTTGGAGGCAGCGATCGCGGTCCATTCCGGCCCGTGGATCGAGAACTGCGCGCTGCCGGAGATCACAGCGGAAAGCGCAACCGTCGGCGACCCCGCGGTCTCCTTGGTGAGATCGAGGCCCTGCGCGGTGAAGAAGCCCTCATTGATGGCGACATAGAGCGGCAGATACAGCATCGACTGGAAGGCCTGCGACAGCACGACCTTCTTGTTCTGGGCCGAGGCCGGCGAGGCAGCGAGCAACCCGGCCAGCGCGGTGGCGCAGGCGATACGCTTAAACAACGACATGAAAGTCTCCGTGATGCGAAGGATGAGGAAGAGAGCTAGACTTGAACCTGATGCGACGTGGTCGCCTGCTTCCAGGGCAGCGAGGTGCGTTCGATGATGTCGATGACGTAGTAGAGCGCAAAACCCATGATCATCAGCGTGAACAGGCCGACCCAGACCGAGTTGAGGTCATAGAGGCTGGAAGCGTTGAATATCATGTGGCCGAGACCGCGCTGCGACGAGATGAACTCACCGACCACGGCGCCGACCAGGCCGAAGCCGATATTGATGCGGAAGGTCGCGATGATCGCCGGCAGTGTCGATGGTACCACGGCCTTGAAGAACACCTGATGCTTGTCGGCGCCCATGGAGATCATCAGCGACTGCAGATCGACATCGGCATCCTTGGCAGCCTGATAGGCTGCGATCAGCGCCACGAGCGCGGTAAGCGAGACAGCGAGCGCCACCTTGGAGATCAGCCCGGTGCCGAACCACAGCACCACGATCGGAGCCAGCGCGATCTTCGGCACCGAATTGATGGCCACGATAAAGGGTTCGACCAGCTTGGCGACGAACACCGAATACCAGAGCGCAAGGCCAAACAGCGATCCGAAGATGGTGCCGATGACGAAGCCGAGAATGGCTTCGAACAGCGTGATCCAGGAATCCATCAGCAATTCGCCGCTGAGCAGTTTTTGATAGAAGCTGGCAAAGATGCCGCTGGGTGAGCCCATCAGGAAAGCCGAGATATAGCCGGCATGGACGCCGGTCTCCCAGATCCCGAAGAAGATGGCGATGGCCGCGATCTGCAGGAAGGCACGACCAAGCATCGTATCGAACGTCGCGCGCTTGCGTGCACGCACGGGCTTGCGCTTGGCGCGAACGGGAGCGCTGGTCTGGATCGTCATCGTCATGCGGTTTTCTCGGTCTGGATGTCGAGCTCGGCGCAAAGCGTCTTGAAATAGGTCGCGAAGTTGGCGTCGTTGCGCGCGGTCACGGGAGAGGTCGCGTCGATGTCGATCTCGTGCACGACCTTCACCCGTGCCGGGCGACCGGACAGCACGACCACGCGCTTGGACAGCGCCACCGCTTCATCGATGTCATGGGTGACGAGAATGACCGTCTTCTTGTAGGTCTGCACGGCGTCCTTCAGCACGCCTTCCAGATACAGGCGCGTCTGGTAATCCAGCGCCGAGAACGGCTCGTCCAGGAGCAGGATGTCCGGATCCATGATCAGCGTGCGGATCAGCGCCACGCGCTGGCGCATGCCGCCGGACAGTGTTTTGGGATAGGCGTTCTCGAAACCGGCAAGGCCGAACTGCTTGAGATATTCGCGCGCCTTGGCCTCGGCTTCCTTGGCATCGACGCCACGGGTCTCGAGCCCGAGCAGCACATTGCCAAGCACCGTGCGCCATGGAAACAGCAGATCCTTCTGCATCATATAGCCGACGCGGCCGCGCAGGCTCTCGATCTCCTGGCCCCGATAGGTGATGGTGCCGCTGTCAGGCTCCAGCAATCCGGCGATGATGTTGAAGATCGTGGTCTTGCCGCAGCCGGATGGCCCGATGATGCTGACGAAATCGCTTTCATTGATGCTGAACGACAGATCGTCCAGCACGGTGACGTCGCCATTCTTGCCAGCAAATGACTTGCTGACATTGGCGACGCTCAGTTGCACTTGCTTCGGCGGCATGACGGCATCCCCGTTGGATACCGTTGTTACGCAAACAGTGTGCCACCCCGAAACATCACGCACCGGCCGGCAATCGCAGAGTTTCTCGCAGCACTCGCCCGCCATGCGCGCATGATTGCTTTGGCTTTGTGCAGGCTGGAATAGTTCTGGGCGAGAAAATGAGCAGGCATGAGAAAGTGTATTTTCTCGATACAGTTCACGCGCCTCTCCCGGTGGCAGGAGAGGCGCAAAGGATCAACCCGTCACCGACATCACGGCTTCCTTGATCTTCGCCAGCGCGTAATTCCCGATCATGTTGGCATCGACATGCGGCAGGTTAGGAATCTCATCGGCAGCGACCACGCAATCGACGATGGCCGGGCCCTCGCAGGCCAGCGCATCGGCGATGGCCTTCTTGAGTTCACCCGGCTGTTTCGCCGTAAAACCCTGGCCGCCGCAGGCACGCGCCAGTGCTGCAAAATCCGGATTCGGGAATTCGATCGCCTCGCGGAAAGGTGCCAGGCCGACGCTCTCGGCTTCCAGCGTGATCAGACCAAGCGCTGAGTTGTTGTAGACGATGACCTTGAGCGGCAGCTTGTGTTGCACGGCGGTCATGAACTCGCCCATCAGCATGTTGAAGCCGCCGTCGCCGGTGAGCACGATCACCTGCTTGGATCGATCCAGAATCTGGATGCCGTTGCCCTGCCCGACGGCGGTGCCGACCGCCGCATTGTTGAACGAGCCGGTGATGCGCTGGGTACCGTTCTGGCGGATCCAGTTCGCCGACCACAGCGTGTTGAGGCCGGTGTCGAGCACGAAGATCGCATCCGAGCGCGCGAGATCGCTGGTGACGCGTGCGACGGCTTGCGGATGGATCTTGTTTTTGCTGCGGGCGGGATCGGCCTGCTTGTCCAGCATCTCGTCCCACTTCTTGCGCGCATGCACGGTCTTTTCGAAGAACTTGCTGTCGGTCTTGGCCTGAACGCGGCCGAGCAGGATCGCCAAAGACGGCCGTGCCGAGCCGATCACGCCAAGCGCCGTCGGGGTGCGGCGTCCCAGCGCCTGCGCGCGCTCGTCGATCTGGATCACATGGCCCTTGGTCGGGAGAAAGTTGGAATAGGGATAGTCGGTGCCGACCATCACCAGCAGATCGCAGTCATGGACGGCGTCATAGACCGGCTTGGTGCCGATCATGCCGAGGCCGCCCATCCAGCGCGGATCGTCAAACGCCATGATTTCCTTGCCGCGCACCGAATGCACCAGCGGCGCGTTCAGTTTGTCGGACAGTGCGCGCAGCAGATCCGCGGTGCCAAGGGCGCCATGGCCGCACATGATCACGACGCTTTTTGCCTCGTCGATGCGTCGCACGGCCTCGTCGATGGCGGCCTCGTTCGGCAGGATCTCGCCGCGCGGCATCAGCGTCGCGATGCTCGAGGTCGGCACGTCGGATTTCAGCGACAGCACGTCCATCGGCAGCGTCAGATGCGCGACGCCGGGGCCGGCATAGGCGGCGGCAATCGCTTCGTGAAACACCCGCGGCGCTTGCGCGGCGGTGGTGACAGTCTGCGTATAGAGCGAGACGTCGCGAAACAGCAGGTCCGGCTCGGTGGTCTGGAAAAAGTCCGAGCCCTTCATGGCCCGCGCCATGTCGCCGGACAGCGCCAGCACCGGGGCATGGTCACGGGCGGCTTCATAGAGCCCGGCGACGAGATGCGTGCTGCCCGGTCCTGTCGAGCCCGCGCAAACGCCGAGCTTGCCGGTGAGCTTCGCCTGGCCCGCTGCGGCCAATGCCGCGCCTTCCTCGTGGCGCACGCCGACCCATTCGATCTTCGAGCGACGCACCGAATCCGCCAGCGGATTGAGCGAGTCGGCGATCAGGCCAAAAATCTGCTGCACGCCGATCTGTTCGAGGACATGGACGAGGTCATCGGCAACGGTCTTCGACATCGGTAGGCTCCAGATTTGATGGGGGACACCGCGGCGAGGATAGCGGCCGCGGCGTCGATCGATAGAACAGATGGATGCTCAATTGTCGCATTGCAGCATTAACATCACGCCCCAACAAATTTGTGATGTCGAATTAAGTTCCGGCAATCTCGGAACGAACCTCGTTGGCTTTCTTTCGGGAGAACAGGATGCGCTGATACAGATAGCCGATCGCCACCAGCACGAGGCCGAGGCACATGAAGGAGAGTGCACGCCAGACGCCGGTCAGCGACGACATGTCGATCAGAAAGGCTTTCAGCACCGTGAGGCCGATCACCACCGCCGAAGCCAGCCGCGCCCGTTGTGATGAGAAGATCAGCCCGGCAGCGAGTAGCGCGACGCCGAAGACGAGCCATGCGATCGACAGCGTATATTGCTCGGCGTCGAGCACCCGCGCATTGTAGAAGATCGGCCCGTGATAGATGCGGCGGATTTCGAGCGTCACATAGGTCAGCGCGAGCAGTAGCGCGCCCGCAGCAATCGTATTGGCATAAGCCGGCTTGCGACGACCCGCGACTGCATAGGACAGCAGCAGCGCGAGGATCGCGGGCAGCGCATAACCGAGCAGCAGCAGGTTGAAGACGGCGCCGCCGACATCGACCCGCCAGATGTTCGGATTCGCGATGAACAGCAGGCCGCCTAGCGAGGCGAGACCGGCATAGAGCGTGAGCAGCACCGCACCGACATTGTGGACGATGCTGCCGCTGCGCACCCGTAGCCGCTCGAGGCCGATGGCCATGGCGAGCGTTGTGCAGACCTGCAGCGCGATTTCGACGAGATCGGACGAGACGCGATAGACGTCGCCGCCATTGACGTAGTGGCGGATCTGCAGAAACAGCAGCAGCACCGTGAACAGGATGGCTGCGGATTCCACCATGCGCAGCGGCGCGTCGTCGCCACGGCGGCGCATCAGCAGGCTGGCGCCCCAGAACGAGGCGGCCGGCACGCCATAGCCCCACAGCAGCCAGTTGAAGATCGGCGTGGTGCCGACGAGATTGCCGACCACGCGCGGCTCCCAGGCCATGCGGGCGCAGACGATGGCGGCCAGAATGGCGGCAAGCCAGCGCAGGAACGGGATCGGCCGCTGCATGGAGATCCACGCAGTGCCGAGCGCCATCAGCGAAAGCGCGATGGTGAGCCAGCCCTTCTCCAGCGCGAAGGTCAATGCCAGCGCCAGCGCGCCGAGCGTGCCGGTGGCGAACAGTGCGGTGGAGATCGCGAGGCCGGGCCGCTGCTCGCGCTTGCTGAGCAGTTCCGTCGCAGCGGCAAAAGCGGCGGCAATGATCACCGCAAGAATGGCGAACGGGATCGAACGATCCAGATGCGCGATGCGCGCATAGAGCGCGATCAACAGCGCGATCGGCACGAAGGTGGCGCAGGCGGCCCAGATCACCGGAATGACCGCGCTGACCGAGCGTCCCTGGGCAAGAAAGCCGACGACGCCGAAGCCGAGCGCGAACACTGCAGCGCTGACGAGATGCAGCGTCACCGAGCCTTCGATCGGGCTGAGGCCGATGCCGTCCAGCGGACCGCCGGGCAGCACCAGCATGTCGAGATTGCCCTGGATGGCCCAGGACAGGAAGACGACGGCGACGAAGATGGCAGCGATGGCCACGGCGCTGGTTGCTGCCTGCGCGTACCAGGCCACGAACAGCGTGCCGGCGACCAGCAGGGCAAAAGCGATCATCGCCAGATCCGCATGGGAGCCTGCGAGCACGATCAGCGTGGCGCCGAACAGGCTGGTGCCGAGCGCGGCTGACGAAATGCCTTCGATGCGGCCGGGTTCGGCCGGCGGCCCATACATGAAGCCGCAGACGACCAGCAGCGATGCGAGCCCGAAGCAGGCGATGACGTGGAACACATGCGGGGCGACCATTGCAGGGCCGCTGTCGAGGCCGGGCAGCGTCCAGAAGGTCGTGAAGGCGATGGTGGTCAGCACCAGCCAGCGCCACATCCGCATCCGCGCCAGCGCGAAGGCGGCTGCGGTGACGATGGCGAGATAGATATACAGTGCCCAGTAATCCGGCTTGCCCGACGACACCAGCATCGGCGTGACGAAAGCGCCGACGAGGCCGAGTCCTGCGAGCGCGGGGCCATGCAGCAGCGCCGCAGCCATGGTGCCCATGGCGACAATGCCGAGCAGCACGAAAGCGGTGCCGGGCACGAGGAAATCGTAGAGCGCATAGGCCGCATAGATCGTGGCGAAGGCCACGGCGGTGCCCGCTGCGGTGAGGATCGCCGGGATATTGGCGATCGGCAGCGGCGCGATCGATGACAGCGATTCCTTGCGGCGCGCGAATTCGCCGACGGCAAGCAGCGCCAAGGCGAACAGGCCGCCGAGCAGCACGCGCACTTCCGGGCCGAGCAATCCGGCCTCGATGGAATAGCGCACCATGAAGAGGCCACCGAGGGCCAGTGTCAGGCCGCCGACCCACACCACCCAGCGCGTGCCGATGCGCTCTTCGAAGCTCGGGCGTTCGGTTGCCGGTGCCGCTACTGCCGGCTTCATGACAGTCTCAGCGACACGCGGCGTCGATGCAGCAGCAGGGATCGATGGTTTAGGTGCTGGCGCCGTGCTGGGCGGAGGCGGCGGCACATTGCTGGTGGCTGGCTGCACTGGTGCGAGCGGCGGTGCTGGTTCGGCCGCGGCCACTGGCGCAGTGACCGCGCGTGGCACGGCCTCTAATGCATCCAGCCGCGCCCGCAGGATTCTGACTTCATTGCGTGCGTTGCGTGCAAAAAAGAAGGCGACGATGGCGACGACAAGCGCAATGAAATCGAAATCAAACATCTTAAGTCAGCCCTCACTCTTCTTCTCTTCCCATCCTTGTCCCACAAGGGATGGGGTGAGGGAAGCCGTTGGGACTTAGTGCTTGTCGAAGTCGTAATGGTTCACATCGCGTGAACCCTGGCGCATCAATCCAGATCGAGGCGAAACGGCTTGCCGGCCACCATCAGGCTGCCCGGGCCCATATCGTCGAGCGCACGGACCATGCGGCCATTGCGGCCGAGCGCCTTGTCGGCGAGTGATACGATCAGCCGGTTCGGCGATGCGATGGGGGATGCTGCGCGGATGCGCTGCGCGATTTCGTGCTCGTCGCGATCGGGGTTGAGCATGCAGGCCGCTGTGAAGGCGCTGGCGGTGGAGCGCGAGATGCCCGCATAGCAATGGATCACCAGCGGCGAGGTGCGATCCCAGCCGCGCACGAAATCCATCACTTGCGTGACATGGCCCTCGTTCGGCGCGACAAACCCGTCCATGCTCTCGGTGATATCGTCCACCTGCACACGCAGGTGATTGGCCTCGATCACCGTCTCCGGCCGCACCACTTGCGCAACATTGGCCATGATGGTCAGCACATGGCTGGCGCCCGTCGTTTTGACGGTGGGATGCAGGTCGGCGAGGGAGCAGACATAGATCATGATGGTCTTTCTACCGCGCTCAGGCGCTGCATGTCATCCCGCTATCAGTGCTTCGAACCGCGCAAGGAACCGCTTCTCGGCCTTGCTGGCCGACCATGGGGTCAGGTAATCCGCCTCCACCTCGAGATCCAGACACGGATCCTTGCCGAACAGCCGCTTCGCCTCCGTCTCGGCAAAGCCTGCAAGCCGCGTGGCTTCCAGATAGGCCGCACCCATATCCGCGTTCTTGATCGCTTTCGTCATTTTCGGATCGAGCGTGGCCGGCAGGCCGAAATGGATATGGATCGCAGCCAGCAGGCGATGCTCCACCACCTTGTAGGCATCGCCGATCACCGCCTTGAACGGCGAGATCATGTCGCCGATCACATATTCCGGGGAATCATGCAGCAATGCCGCGAGCCCGAATTGATCGTCAACACGCGGCGCCTGCTCGCGCATGATCGCCTCGACCAGCAGTGAATGCTGTGCCACCGAAAAGATATGGGGGCCGCGCGTCTGCCCGTTCCAGCGCGCCATGCGCGCAAGGCCATGGGCGATATCAGCCAGTTCGATATCGAGCGGCGAGGGATCGAGCAGGTCGAGTCTGCGCCCCGATAGCATGCGTTGCCAGGCACGCGGTGTGCCGCCGGTCACGATCGCTTTCGCCATCAGGTCGCCTTCAGCCGCAGCGGCTTTTTCTTCTTGCTGCACAGCGCATGGCAATAGCAGGAGGTGAGGTGGTCATTGACCATGCCGGTCGCCTGCATGAAGGCATAGACAATGGTCGGTCCGACGAATTTGAAATTGCGCGACTGCAACTCCTTCGAGATCTTGATCGACAGCGGCGTCGAAGCCGGCACGCTGCCATGCGTCTTGAAATTGTTCACGATCGGCTTGCCATCGACGAAGTCCCAGAGGAATTTCGAGAAGCCGGGGCCTTCCTCCATGATCTTCAGATAGCCCTTGGCGGACAGGATCGTGCCCTCGATCTTCGCGCGATTGCGCACGATGCCGGCATCGTTCATCAGCGCATGCACTTTCTTCTCGCTGTAGCGCACGATCTTTTCCGGCTGGAAATCGTCGAACGCCTTTCGGAAATTGTCGCGCTTGCGCAGGATGGTGATCCACGACAGGCCGGCCTGGAAGCCGTCGAGGATCAGCTTCTCGAACAGCGCGCGGTCGTCATAGTCCGGTACGCCCCATTCGGTGTCGTGATAGGCGACATAGAATGGATATTCGCCCGGCCACGGGCAGCGCGTCTTGCCGTCGGCATGGGTGATCGCTGGCTTGCTCATGCGTGTTTCTTGGCAATGAAGGCGCGGGCGGCTTCGGGATCGGCCAGATGGATGGTGATGTCGCCAGCGATCAGGGCTGCGCCGGCGTCGAACGCATCAGTCGCGCGGTCGATGCGAAGCAGCGCGAGACCGCTGTGGCCGGCTGAAGAGCCCATGGTGCCGACCGGCTTGTCGGCGGCGCGGATCTCCGTGCCTGCCACAGGTGTCGTGCCATCGAGCGTCACCGGCACGATGCGCGTGCGCGCGGTGCCGCGATGCTGCATGCGCGACACCACCTCCTGGCCGATATAGCAGCCCTTGTCGAAATCGACTCCGGCCATGCGGTCCATATTGGTCTCATGCGGGAATGCATCGCCATAGGCGAAATCGATACCGCCGCGCGGCACGCCGCAGGCAATGCGATGCGCCTCATAGGCCGGCTCATCGACAAGCTCCGCGCCGAGCACCGAAGCGGTCTTCTCGGCGAGATCGGCCGGCACGAGAATGCGGTAGCCCAGCGCCGCATTGCGCGGATCGGCGAAGGTCAGATCCGGCTTCATCATTGGCTCGCCGTCCCAGACCGCCAGCACGCCGAGCCCGTCGGAGAGATTCTCCACCGTCACCTTGGCGCGCAGCTTGTAGAAGCCGAGCTTGGTGGCGAGCGGCTTGGCCAGTTCGCGCGGGCAATCGATCAGGAGGCCGCCACCATGGCCGGCAGGTGCTTCCGTCACCAGAAAATCCGCCACGATCTTGCCCTGTGGCGTCAGCAGCGCGCCGAACCGCGCGCGGCCGGGCGCGAGGTCGTCGATATCCGAGGTGATGAGGTTGTTGAGAAAAGCGCGGGCGTCGTCGCCGGCGATCTTCACCACACCCCGATCGGGGAGAAATGCTGCTTTCATACGGAAAATCTCGAAAAAATTCAGGAATCGCGGCGGACGGATTTCATCGCCAAAGTTAAGCCGCTAAGATGCCGGTAACAAGGCCTGCGCCATGCGCGCAGGCATCCACAAGCTGCAAGCGAGACCGGTATGAGCGAGACTTTCGATACGATTCTGAAGAACGGCACCGTCGTCAATCAGGATGGCGAGGGCCAGCGCGACATCGGCATCCGCGACGGCCGCATCGCGGCGCTCGGCACGTTCGGGCCGGAACAGGCGGGCAAGACCATCGACTGCAAGGGCCTGCACATCCTGCCCGGCGTGATGGACACCCAGGTGCATTTTCGCGAGCCCGGCCTGGAGCAGAAGGAAGATCTCGAAACCGGCTCGCGCAGCGCCGTGATGGGCGGCGTCACCGCCGTGTTCGAAATGCCGAACACCAACCCTCTCACCATCGACGAGGCCACGTTCACCGACAAGGTGAAACGCGGCCATCACCGCATGCATTGCGACTATGCGTTCTTCATCGGCGGCACGCGCGAGAATGTGCAGGATCTGCCCGAGCTGGAGCGTGCCCCCGGCTGTGCTGGCGTGAAGGTTTTCATCGGCTCCTCCACCGGTGCACTGCTGGTCGAGGATGACGACAGCCTGCGCAAGATCTTCCAGGTCATCAAGCGCCGCGCCGCCTTCCATGCCGAGGACGAATATCGCCTTAACGAGCGCAAGGGCCTGCGCATCGAGGGCGATGCCCGCTCGCATCCGGTGTGGCGCGACGAGACCGCGGCGCTGATGGCGACCCAGCGTCTGGTCAATCTCGCCCGCGAGACCGGCAAGCGCATCCATGTGCTGCATATCTCGACCAAGGAAGAGATCGACTATCTCCGGGATCACAAGGACGTCGCTTCCTGCGAAGCGACGCCGCATCATCTCACGCTGACGGCGCCGGACTGCTACGAGCGGCTCGGCACGCTGGCGCAGATGAATCCGCCGGTGCGCGATGCCAGCCACCGCGCCGGCATCTGGAAGGGCATCGAGCAGGGCATCATCGACGTGCTCGGCTCCGACCACGCGCCGCATACTCTGGAAGAGAAGCAGAAGGTCTATCCGGCCTCGCCATCCGGCATGACCGGCGTGCAGACGCTGGTGCCGCTGATGCTGGATCATGTGAATGCCGGCCGGCTGTCGCTGCAGCGTTTCGTCGATCTCACCAGCGCCGGCCCGGCGCGGCTCTACAATATGGCGATGAAGGGCCGTATCGCGGCGGGCTACGACGCCGATTTCACCATTGTCGATCTCAAGCGCAGCGAGACCATCACCAACAAATGGGTGGCCTCGAAAGCGGGCTGGACGCCCTATGACGGCGTGACCGTGAAGGGCTGGCCGGTCGGCACCTTCGTGCGCGGCAGGCAGGTGATGTGGCAGGGCGAACTCGTCACGCCATCACAGGGCGAGACGGTGAAGTTTCTGGAGACGTTGAAGCAGTAAGGCACGCTCAAACTGTCATCACCCGCCCTGGCGCGCAATTGCGCGCCTGGAGCGGGTGATCCAGTAAACGATGTAAGAGTGTAGAAGCGCGATCGGTGGAGTGTACTGGATCGCCCGGTCAAGCCGGGCGACGACAGTTGGGAGATAGACCTACTGCCTTGCCAGCGTCAGCGAAAATTCGCCATTGCGCACGCGCGTCGGCAGGCCCTCGACGAACTTCGCCACCGCATCCTCGCCATAGGTCCCGACCAGCTCGGCAAAGGCCGCGAACAGGCTGGCCTGCGCCAGGCAGTCGCCATCCACGCCGTCGTGGCGCGCTTCGGCCCATGCCTCGTTGAGATAGCTGAGCGCCGCCTGCTTCTGCTCCTGATCGGGGAGGGGAGCGCGGGTAGGCTGGTACGACAGGCGTTCGCTCATGAAATTCCCAAACAATCTGCGGGCAGGACACCGGCGCGAATCTGCGTCGGCGTGAAACTGATTCCTTCGGCTCGCAAGAGATTTACCACGCACGGCGCAGGCCGCGAGCGACATCTTTAAGAAAGGTTAACGGCCGGGATTCACATTGTCGGACATTGCGTTAGCAACGGGAACCGATGCGCGCTGCGAGCGGCAAGACGATCGCTTATGCCGTTTGAGCGATGAGGATAGTGGTCGGCCTGCATGGTTCGAGACGCCCGCTTCGCGGGCTCCTCACCATGAGGGTCTTCTACAGCGACATACTCTGCCCTCATCCTGAGGAGCGGCCGTTTGGCCGCGTCTCAAAGGATGGTCGCAGGCTACTTCGGCAACCTGCTCTTCCCCTGCTGCACGCGGGGAGAAGGTTCAATCCTCCGAATAGCGCTGCTCGTCCCACGGATCGCCGCGATTGTGATAGCCGCGGACTTCCCAATAGCCCGGTTTGTCATCGCTGCGGAATTCGATGCGTTGCAGCCATTTGGCGCTCTTCCAGAAATACAGATGCGGCACGATCACCCGCACGGGGCCGCCATGGTCGCGCTCGATCGGCGTGCCCTGCCACGAATGCGCCAGCAGCGCGTCGTCGGAGGCGAAATCCTCCAGCGAGAGATTGGTCGTGTAGCCGTCGTAGGATTCCAGCGATACGAAGCGCGCATCGGGCTTCGGCTGGCATGCGTCGAGCAATGCGCGTGTCGAAAGCCCTTCCCACTGATTGTCGTAGCGCGACCAGGTGGTGACGCAGTGAATGTCGGAGATGAATGTGGACTGCGGTTGCGCAGCAAATTGCGCAAAATCCCAGAACAGCGGCGTCTCGACGGCACCATAGACATCGAGGCGCCAGCGCTCGCGGGAAATATTGGGCGTGATGCCCAGATCCAGCACCGGCCAGTCCTGGGTCAGGTGCTGGCCGGGTGGAAGCCGGTCGGTCTCCGGGCGCGCATGCCGGCCGGTGAGAAACCGGCCCTCGCGCGCCCAGCGTTGTTTGGTTTGCGTCAGCTTGGATTCCGAAGGTGTGTTGTCTTCATCCATGCTGACGCTCCTTGGTTAGGCTGTGACTGTCACTCGTGACGGTGCATCGCCGAGTTGTGCTTGGTGTCGCGCATCGTGGCGTAGATGATCAGCGACAGGAAGATGATGCCCGAGAGATAATAGTAGAAATATTGCTCGTGGCCCGACTGCTTGAAATACAGCGCCACGGCAGGTGCCGTACCGCCGAAGATCGAGACCGTCAGCGCATAGGGCACGCCGACGCCCATGGCGCGGATATTGGTCGGGAACAGCTCGGCCTTCACCACGGCATTGATCGAGGTGTAGCCTGCCACGAACACCCAGGCGCCGCAGATCAGCAGGAAGGCGACGAAAGGCGACTTGGTGGTCTGCAGCGTGGTCAGGATGGGCACCGTGCAGAGCGTGCCGGCGATGCCGAAGAAGATCAGCAGCGGCTTGCGGCCGAAACGATCCGAGAGCGCGCCATAGATCGGCTGCAGGATGCAGGCGAAGATCAGCGTGCCGAAGATCACCGTGGTGGTCTGGTCCGCCGTGAGGCCGACCGAGAGCTTCACGAAGGTCTGCATATAGGTGGTGAAGGTGTAGAAGGCCGCGGTGCCGCCGGCGGTGAGGCCGACAACCAGCAGCAATTCGCGCGGATACTTCAAAAGGCCAGCCATCGAGCCCATCGGCTTCGACTGCTTCTTGGCTTCCGTGAACTGCTCGGTTTCGTGCAGGTCGCGCCGCATCACGGCGGCGAAGATAGCCAGGCTGGCGCCGATGAAGAACGGAATGCGCCAGCCCCAGTCCTTCAGCTCCTGCTCGGTGAGGAACACCTTCTGCAGCAGCAGGAGCACGATGATGGCGGTGAGCTGGCCGCCGATCAGCGTCACATACTGGAAGCTCGAATAGAAACCGCGATGCTTGGGATCGGCGACTTCCGAGAGGTAAGTGGCGGAGGCGCCGTATTCGCCGCCGAGGCTGAGGCCCTGGATGATGCGGGCGAGCGCGAGCACGACGGGGGCGGCAAAGCCGATGGTCGCATAGGTCGGGCACAGCGCGATGATCAAGGAGCCGAAGCACATGAACAGCACGGAGACGGTGAGCGACAGGCGACGTCCGTAACGGTCGGCGAGGAAGCCGAACAGCCAGCCGCCGAGCGGGCGCATCAGGAAGGTGGCGGCGAACAGCACGGCCGCATTGAGCTGCTGGACGACCGGATCATTGGAGGGGAAGAAGGCCGGTGCGAAATACAGCGCGAAGGCGGTGTAGGCGTAGAAGTCGTACCATTCGACCAGATTGCCCATCGAGCCGATGAAGATGGCCTTGATGCGTTTCTTGGCGTCGTCGAAATGAAGTTTGCCGTCGGCCGGCGGTGCGAAAGAGTCAGCCACGTAAAGCCCTCGTATTCCGTGAAATGAAATGCCCCGTTGCCACGGGAGGCCGCAAAAGCCAATGCCGCCAAATGCATTGCTGCTGGCATGGGGCGTTCTGTCAGGCAGCGGGATCGTTCCGGCTGCTACAATGCATGATTAGCCGTTAGCTGCGACAATGTGGCTTAGACGAAAGTATGGAGAGAGATGGCGGTATTTGAGGCGGTAGGGCCGTAGGGCGGATGAGCCGAAGGCGTCATCCGCCGGCCGAAGTTATTGCTGAAACTCCGCGGCGGATGACGCTTCGCTCATCCGCCCTACGGGGCCCGGTTTTACCTCGCCGGACGCGGATCGATCGGCGTGGAGCCCTGCAGGCCGAGAATATCCTCCAGCACCCGTGCACCGGCGAGCAGCGAGGCTTCGCCGCGCGGCGGGCCGACGATCTGCAGGCCGACAGGCAGCCCCGTTGAAGTGAAGCCGCAAGGCAGCGACAGCGCCGGGCAGCAGGTCAGGGTGATCGCATAGACGATACCCAGCCACTGCACATAGTTGTCGAACTTGGTGCCGTTGCATTCGGCGAGATAGCGCTGCTCGATCGGGAAGGGCGGCGTGATGGTCGCCGGGCAGAGCAGCAGGTCGTATGTCTGGAAGAAGTCATAGGCGCGGGCCGCGAGCGTGACGCGCTGCGTTTCCGCCTTGGCGAGATCCTCGACCTTGAGCTTCAGGCCTTCCTCGATATTCCAGATCACTTCCGGCTTCAGCTTGTCGCGATGGTCGCGCAGCAGGCCGAGTTTCGAGATCGCAAAATCATAGGCGCGCAGCACATGGAAGCACTCGTGCGCTTCGCGCAGGTCGGGATGCGCTTCCTCGACGATGACGCCGGCTTCCGCAAAACGCTCCGCCGCCTTGCGGGTGAGGGCTGCGACTTCCGGATCGACGGGCGTGATGCCGAGATCGGGCGAGTAGGCGATCCGCTTCGGTTTGGTACCACCGCGCACGGCGGAGCGGAACGAGGTCGGCAATTTGGGCAGCGAGATCAGATCGGCGGGATGTTCCCCGCTCATGGCGTCGAGCATCAATGCCAGGTCTTCCACGGTGCGTGCCATCGGACCCTGCACGCTCACCATGCGCGCCAGCGCGATACTCGGCGTTGAAGCGACGCGGCCAGGGCTCGGGCGCAGGCCGACAATGCCGCAGAAGCTGGCGGGGTTGCGCAGCGAGCCGCCCATGTCGGAGCCGTGCGCGATCCAGGCCGTGCCGCTGGCAAGCGCTGCAGCCGCACCACCGGACGAGCCGGCCGCCGACTTCGACAGGTCCCACGGATTCAGCGTCGCGCCGAACACCTCGTTGAAGGTGTTGGCACCGGCGCCGAATTCCGGCGTGTTGGATTTCGCATAGACCACGCCGCCATTTTCTTCGAGGCGCTCGACAAGGACATTCGATTTGGTGGGCACCACATCCTTGAAGATCGTCGATCCCTGGGTGGTGCGCACGCCGGCGACGGAGGTGAGATCCTTGATCGGCACCGGGAGGCCGGCGAGGATGCCGCGCTCGCCGAGCGGCTTCTTCATCAATTCCCTGGCGTGGTCACGGGCGCGATCGAAGCACAGGATCGGCAGGGCATTGACCTGGCCATCGACCTCCTTGATGCGCGATTCCAGTGCATCGAGCACATCGAGCGGCGTGACTGTGCCGTTATTGAGTTGATCGACGACGGCGCAGGCCGTTGCTTTGATGAGGTCTTGATGAGAGGCCACGCACGTCTCCAGGGATGATGCAGAAAGTGTGATGCAGAAAAAGCAGATGCAGCATGTTCGTCCGGCGCGTGGCGGTCTAGCCTATTTCTTGCATAATTGGGACTCGCGAGCGGCCGCGCGCCGCACAATACTGAGATGCAGCTAAGGACAACAACCATGAGTAATCCCTTCGGCGATTCCAACTGGCGCGCGATGTCGCGCGAACAGCTCGATGCCGGCCTCAACAACAGCGTGGCTGTCGTGGGGAGCGCCGAGATCGCCAATGGCTGGGGCCAGCGCTCCGACGCCATGAAGGCGAAATATCCCGCGCATCTCGACCTCGCTTATGGCCCGCGCGAGCGCAACAGGATCGATCTCATCAAGGTGACGGAAGGTGGCCCGGTGCTGCTGCTGATCCATGGCGGCTACTGGCAGATGCGCTCGAAGGATTTTTTCACCTGCTTCGCAGCGGGGCCGATCGCCCACGGTATCAATGTCGCCGCGATCGGCTACACGCTGGCGCCGGATGCGACGCTGGACGAGATCGTCGCCGAGATCAAAGCGGGCGTGGATGCGCTGGTCGATCAGGCTGGAAAGCTCGGCATCGATGCCGATCGCATCGTGGTCACGGGCTGGTCGGCCGGTGGCCACATGACCGCGACCACGCTGTCGCATCCGAAGGTGAAAGGCGGGGTGGCGATCTCCGGCATCTACGATCTCGAGCCGATCCGCGCGTCGTATCTCAACGAAAAGCTCAAGCTCGATGAAGCGATGTCGAAGCGGCAGTCACCGCTGCTGCAGGGCGCCGGCCCGGACAAGCCGCTGGCACTGGTGGTGGGCGGCGCGGAGCTCCCGATCTTGCGCCAGCAGACGGCGGACCTCGCGGTGCACCGCGTGCAGCATGGATTGCCGGTGAGCTATGAGGAGATTCCGGGCGCCGATCATTTCTCGATCATGGCGGAGCTGGAGAAGCCGGAGGGACGGATCACGGTGTTGATCAGGGAGTTGGTGGCGCGGATTTAAACTCCGCCACACACTCCGTCCTCATCCTGAGGAGCCGCACAGCGGCGTCTCGAAGGATGGCCGCAGGCTCCCCATTCATGGTTCGAGACGCGCGCCGTTGGCGCGCTCCTCACCATGAGGGCGGAGTGCGTGGCTTTCAATGTGTCTGGCTTAATGCGTCCGTGCCAGACAGAACGCCACCACCTGCTCCAGCGCCGTCTTCATCGGCGACGACGGGAACAGCGCCAGCGCATCCACCGCCATCGCACCATAATGATGCGCGCGGCTGATCGTGTCTTCCAGCGCACGGTGCTTGGTCATCAATCCGATGGCGTGATCGAGGTCGCCGTCACCGATCTCGCCGCGCTCCAGCGACTTGATCCAGAATTCGCGCTCGGCATCGTTGCCGCGGCGGAACGCCAGCACCACCGGCAGCGTGATCTTGCCCTCGCGGAAATCGTCGCCGACATTCTTGCCGAGCTTGGCGGCCTTGCCGCCGTAATCCAGCACGTCGTCCACGAGCTGGAACGCGATGCCGAGATTCATGCCGACCGAACGGCAGGCGGTCTGCTCCGCCTTCGGACGGTTGGCGATCACCGGGCCGACTTCGCAGGCCGCGGCGAACAGTTCGGCCGTCTTGCCGCGGATCACCGCGAGATATTCGTCTTCGGTGGTGGCGGTATTCTTGGCGGCGGCGAGCTGCATCACTTCGCCTTCGGCAATCGTTGCAGCGGCCGATGACAGAATGTCCAGCGCGCGCAGCGAGCCGACTTCGACCATCATGCGAAACGCCTGGCCGAGCAGGAAGTCGCCGACCAGCACCGAGGCCTCATTGCCCCACAGCATGCGGGCGGAGAGCTTGCCACGGCGGAGTTCGCTCTGATCGACCACGTCGTCATGCAGCAGCGTTGCCGTGTGCATGAATTCGACGGCGGCAGCGAGCTTGATATGGCCGTCGCCGGTGTAGCCGGTGAGATTGGCCATCGCCAGCGTCAGCATGGGGCGCAGGCGCTTGCCGCCCGAGGAGATCAGGTGGTTGGCCACTTCCGGAATCATGGTGACGTCGGAGCCGGTGCGCGACAGGATGGTCGCGTTCACGCGCTCCATGTCAGCAGACACGAGGCTGACAAGCTGATCGATCGACGCTGTTGCGTGACTCTCGAAAGGAACAATCACCGCCACGCTGTAGTCTCCGAATTGCAGAATCTTGGCGCGACAGGCCGTGGCCGGCCGGCGCGCACGCCCTGATAGGCCGAATTGGCGCGAAAATCATGTAAATTCATGCGCAGACTGGGCCGGTTAGACAATATGTCCGCAGAATAGGAACTGCGCAGGGGCGCGGCAAGGGCTAGGGAACCTGGATCAAATCCAGATATACCAGCCGTGAACAGGGAATGGTGGTCAATTGCGCGAAATCATGCGGACGAATGACGTGGTGCTGGTCTCGGCGGTGGGCGCGCTGCTCGATGGCGCCAATATCCATCACCTCGTGCTCGACCAGAATATGAGCATTCTGGAAGGCTCATTGGGCGTCATTCCACGACGGATTCTCGTGCATGAGGACGATGCGCGGGAAGCGCGGACCCTGCTGACCGAAGCCGGGCTCGCGCATGAGTTGCGCGCCGAGGAGAAGTAATGCCGGCGACCACCGATGATCACGTGCTGGGCGGCCAGTTGCTGCTGCGGCAGCCGGCCTCCGGTCATCGCGCGGGTCACGATGCGATCCTGCTGGCCGCCGCGACATCGGCGCGGCCGGGCCAGCGTGTGGTGGATTTCGGCGCGGGTGTTGGCACGGCTGGTCTGGCTGTCGCGAGACGCGTGGCCGGCCTCTCGCTCGCCTTGATCGAAATCAATCCGGATTTTGCCGATCTCGCGCGCCACAATGCCGAGGCCAATGGCGTGGCGGCCGATGTGATCACGCTCGATCTCGCATCCAATGCCGAAACCTTCGCGGCCGCGGGCCTGTCTGCGGACAGCGCCGACGTCATTCTGATGAATCCGCCCTTCAACGATCCCGCACGCCACCGCGCCTCGCCGAACAAGACCCGCGAGATCGCGCATGTTGCGACAGACGAGACGCTCGCGACCTGGGTCCACGCCGCGCGTCGCGTGCTGAAATCGAATGGTGTGCTGACGATGATCTGGCGCGCTGACGGGGTCGCTGACGTGCTTACAGCACTCCATCGCGGCTTCGGCTCGCTCGCGCTGATGCCGGTGCACGGCGATACAACGGCGCCGGCCATCCGGATTCTGGTGCGTGCGGTGAAAGGGGGGAGGGCGCCTGCGGCAATTCACCCCGGCATTGCGCTACGGGATGCGAAAGGCGCGCCCGATGCCCATATCCAGCAAATCCTGGCGGGGCATGCGGCACTTCCATGGGCATCGCTATGAGCGATGCGCCAATGCTTGTTATTGAGGAGCTGTTTCGGAACGCTTCTGCGGCGCGGACGTCAGATGGATCGCCGTGAGCAGCGTGCCGATGATCAGCATCAGCAGATAGATCTTCATGTTCACTCCCAACGCGCGTTTGACAATTATGGTTTGCAAACGCTGAAACTCTCTGCGGGTTCAATGACACGCGCGTGATAATGTACGGTTAATGTCGAGGTAACCTTCTATGAGCGAATCCAGTTTGAAAGCGGCGATTGCAAGGCTGCTGCCTGCGCGTTTCCGTCGCGCGACATCGGTCGTTCCGGTGGTCCGCTTGTCCGGCACCATCGGCGCTGTGACGCCGCTGCGGCCGGGTATGTCGCTCGCGGGCGTGGGAAAACTGCTGGATAAAGCCTTCGCGACGAAGAACGCGAAAGCCGTCGCATTGGTGGTGAATTCGCCCGGTGGCTCGCCTGTTCAATCACGGCAAATTTATCTGCGCATCCGCCAGCTCGCCGCCGAGAAGAAGCTTCCGGTGTTCGTCTTCGTCGAGGATGTCGCAGCCTCCGGGGGCTACATGATTGCCTGCGCCGGCGACGAGATCTTCGTCGATCCGTCCTCCATCGTCGGCTCCATCGGCGTGGTCGGCGGCACGTTCGGTTTTCAGGAACTGATCAAGAAGATCGGCGTCGAGCGCCGGCTCTATACGGCCGGCGAACACAAGGCGACGCTGGATCCGTTCCTGCCGGAAAATCCCGACGACGTCGCGCGGCTGAAATCGCTCCAGCGCGAGATCCATGCGATTTTCATTGGCCTTGTGAAAGAGAGCCGCGGCGCCCGGTTGAAGGGGCCGGAGGACGAGCTGTTCACGGGCGCCTATTGGGCCGGCGAGAAGTCCGTCGCATTCGGCCTCGTCGATGCCATCGGCGATCTCCGCTCGGTGCTTCGCGCCCGCTATGGCGACGAGGTGAAGACGCCAGTCATCGCGCAGCCTACCGGGATGTTGTCGAACCTGTTCGGCCGCAAATCCTCCAGCGGCGCGCAGCTGGAACTCGGTGCACTCGCTGATCTGCCCGACCAGATCGTTACCACGCTGGAAACCCGCGCACTATGGTCGCGCTACGGGTTTTGATGGTTGCCGAGCCTCCGCTCCGCCCCTCATGGTGAGGAGCGCGCCTCTTGGCGCGCGTCTCGAACCATGAGCTGGCCTGGCGCCGGCGCTAGCGGCCATCCTTCGAGACGCCGCTTCCGCCTTCGCTCTGCGAGCTTCGGCGGACAAGTCGCGGCTCCTCAGGATGAGGGGTGAGTATGTGGCGCGCTCAGGATGAGGGTTGCGTGTGGGAGAGGGTCGTTCGTCCCGCAAATCGCCATTGTTCCGCGCCAGCAGTTGAGCGAGATTGCGGGGAAGGGGGCTCGTCATGAGCAAGGATGTTAAAATGCCGCCGCTGGTCGCCATTGCGGGTGCGCTCGGAAGCGCTGCCGTGGTTCGCTGGGCCTATCGCACCGTGAAGCGCGTCAATCAGGAGCTGGATGCGGCCCGTCAGGCCCGCATGGCCGAGACCACCACGCCCGAAGCCAAGACCCTCCGCCGCGATCCCGCCACCGGCGCCTATCGGCCTGGATAAAAACGCTGGCCTCTCCGTTACCTCTCCCCACCGGGGAGAGGTCGCGCGCTGTTCGCGCGCGGGTGAGGGGGCTTCCACAAACTCTGCCGCCCGCGGCTCCCCCTCACCCGCCCGGCTGCGCCGGTCGACCTCTCCCCGGTGGGGAGAGGTCAGAAAACAAGAAAAAGCCGGCCGAGGATGGGCATATCCTCATGGCCGGCTGCATTCTTGGAAGTTCTCTTGGGGTTCGGCACATCAACGCGCTGTGGCCCGCTTTCGTTCCGCCCTGCGGCGTATCGCCTTGATTCCACAGGCCTGCGTGGATACGGTCCGCGCGCTTCGATCCGCCCTGAAACTCTGGGGCGAATCTGACCGCGACATCCCGAAAAACCGGCCCGGATATATCCAAGACCATGACGGACTCCCTGCCTCCGCATATGCGCCCGGAACGCTCGTTCCAGGGTTTCATTCTCGCTCTGCAGCGGTTCTGGGCCGAGCAGGGCTGCGTGATCCTGCAGCCCTATGACATGGAGATGGGTGCCGGCACCTTCCATCCCGCCACCACGTTGCGCGCCCTCGGCCCCAAGCCCTGGAAAGCCGCCTATGTGCAGCCATCGCGCCGGCCGAAGGATGGCCGCTATGGCGAGAACCCGAACCGGCTGCAGCATTACTACCAGTTCCAGGTGATCATGAAGCCGTCGCCGGCCAACCTGCAGGACCTCTATCTGCAGTCGCTGAAAGCCATCGGCATCGACACCGCGCTGCATGACGTCCGCTTCGTCGAGGACGACTGGGAAAGCCCGACATTGGGCGCCTGGGGCCTCGGCTGGGAGTGCTGGTGCGACGGCATGGAAGTCTCGCAGTTCACCTACTTCCAGCAGGTCGCCGGCGTCGAATGCGCCCCTGTCGCGGGCGAACTGACCTACGGCCTCGAACGCCTCGCGATGTATGTGCAGGGCGTCGACCGCGTCTATGATCTCAACTTCAACGGCCGAGATGGCGCCGAGAAGGTGACCTATGGCGATGTCTTCCTGCAGGCCGAGCAGGAATATTCACGGCACAATTTCGAACACGCCGATACGGCGATGCTGTTCGAGCAGTTCAAGATGGCCGAAGCCGCCTGCAAGAAATATCTCGATGCAGGCTGGAAGGGCGACAAGCGCGAAGAACATCTGATGGCGCTGCCGGCCTATGACCAGTGCATCAAGGCCAGCCATGTTTTCAATCTGCTCGATGCGCGCGGCGTGATCTCGGTCACCGAACGCCAGAGCTACATCATGCGCGTCCGCGAACTGGCCAAAGCCTGCGGCGAAGCATGGGTGCACACCGAAGCCGGAAGCGCAGCCTGATGCCCGATCTTCTCCTCGAACTGTTCTCCGAAGAAATCCCCGCCCGCATGCAGGCGAAGGCTGCGGAAGACCTGCGCCGCATCGTCACCGACAAGCTGGTCGATGCCGGCCTCGTCTATGAAGGGGCCAAAGCGTTTGCGACGCCGCGCCGTCTTGCGCTCACCGTGCATGGCATTCCGGCGCGCCAGCCCGATCTCAAGCAGGAGCGCAAGGGCCCACGCGTCGGCGGCGCCGAAGCCGCGATTGCCGGCTTCCTGAAGGCGACCGGCCTCAATTCGCTCGACGAAGCAAAAATCCAGCGCGATCCCAAGGGCGATTTCTACATCGCGCTCACCGAGAAGCCCGGCAAGCCGGCGGTGGATGTGCTGGCCGAGATCCTGCCGATGGTGATCCGCACCTTCCCGTGGCCGAAGCAGATGCGCTGGGGCGAGGCATCGGTGAAGTCGAGCGCGCTGACCTGGGTGCGTCCGCTGCATTCCATCATCGCCACCTTCGGCATCGAGACTGAAGAGCCGGAAGTCGTGAAATTTGATCTCCCCGGTGTCAGCGTCGGCCAGACCACACGCGGTCATCGCTTCCTCGCGCCCGATGCGTTCGAGGTACGCCGCTTCGACGATTACGTCGCCAAGCTGCAGCAGGCCAAGGTCGTGCTCGATCCCGAGCGCCGCAAGGAGATCATCCTTGCGGATGCCCGCCAGCTGACTTTTGCGCAGGGCTATGAGCTGGTCGAGGATCCCGCGCTGCTCGATGAAGTCTCCGGCCTGGTCGAATGGCCCGTGGTGCTGATGGGCTCGTTCGATGCGGACTTCCTGTCGATCCCGGATGAGGTGATCCGCGCCACCATCCGCGCCAACCAGAAGTGCTTTGTGGTGCGCGATCCCAACACGGGCAAGCTCACCAACAAGTTCATCCTCACCGCGAATATCGAAGCGAGTGATGGCGGCGCCGCCATCATCGCCGGCAACGAGCGCGTCATCCGCGCGCGGCTGAGTGATGCGAAGTTCTTCTACGAGACCGATCTGAAGACGAAGCTGGAAGCCCGGCTGCCGAAATTCGATCAGATCGTGTTTCACGAGAAGCTGGGTACACAGGCGGCGCGCATCAAGCGTATCGAACGTTTGGCCGGCGAACTCGCGCCGTTGGTTGGCGCCGATGCGGCGAAGACCAAGCGTGCCGCACAGCTTGCCAAGGCGGACTTGCTGACCGAGGTGGTCGGCGAATTCCCTGAGCTGCAAGGTTTGATGGGTAAGTACTACGCACTGGCGCATGGCGAAGATGCGGCTGTCGCGGCTGCGAGCGAAGAGCACTGGAAGCCGCAGGGGCAGGGCGATAGCGTGCCCAACGATCCCATCAGCGTTGCGGTGGGCCTTGCCGACAAGCTCGATACGCTCGCCAGTTTCTGGGCGATGGATGAGAAGCCGACCGGTTCGAAGGATCCGTTCGCGTTGCGCCGCGCAGCGCTCGGCGTAATCCGCCTCGTGCTGGAGAACAATCTCCGCCTCTCGATGACCAAGGCTTCGCAGTCTGGCGTCGATGGTCTGCTCGCGACCAGCGCCGGCAAGACCTTTGCCGATACGCAGAAGGTCCCATCCGATCTCCTCGCCTTCTTCGCCGATCGCCTCAAAGTCCAGCTCCGTGACCAAGGCGCGCGTCACGATCTCGTCGATGCGGTGTTTGCGCTTGGTGGTCAGGACGATTTGTTGATGGTGGTCCGCCGCGTCGAGGCGCTCGGCAAGTTCCTCGACAGCGATGACGGCAAGAACCTGCTTGCCGGCACCAAGCGCGCCAACAACATCCTCACCATCGAGGAGAAGAAGGACAAGCGCAGCTTTGACGGCGCGCCGCATGCGTCGCTGTTCAAGCTCGACGAGGAAAAGGCGCTGGCCAAGGCGATCGCCGAGGTCGGTCCGGAAGCGAGCGCTGCGGTGGCCAAGGAAGACTTTGCCGGCGCCATGGCGGCGATGGCAAAACTGCGCCCGGCGGTGGATGCGTTCTTCGACAAAGTGAAGGTCAATGACGACGACGCGGCGGTGCGCGAAAATCGTCTGAAGCTGCTGGGCGAGATCCGTGCCGCCACGCGTGCGGTGGCGGATTTCTCGAAGATCCAGGATTGACGATCGGGGCGCTCGCGCGCCCCGATCGTCATCCCGGGGACGGACCGGCGCCAAAGGCGACGGGACGGAGCCCGGGATCTCGGCGTGTTCATCGCATCTCCTTACTCGCTCGATAGATGCGTTGAACACACCGAGATTCCGGGTTCGCGCGTTCCGCGCGCCCCGGAATGACTGGACAACACTCGGAAATATCCCGACACCTCCAGCAACATTAACCTTCCCTTAACCATCCCCTGAAAAAGTCCGCTCCCATCAACGGTTTGTTAACCGTGCCATGGAGCGCGCCTGCGCATGACGTCGGTCAATACCGGTCTCAATCCTTACGCGAATTACGGTTCGGCCTATGCCCGTGCTGCGGCCACGGCCGCGCCCTCCCTGGCCAATGCGCTGAACGCCAATGAGAGCGCGTCGTCATCGTCATCTGCCGCGACCAACCTGACGCTCTCGGATGCAGCCCGCGCGCAGCTTGCGGCATCCGGCGACACCAAGAGCATCGCCACCGTGATCGCGGATACCCGCACGGCACTGGACGGGCTCTACACCGCGGCCAAGGTCAAGGGCCCGTATGATGCGAGCGGCAAGCTCACCGTCGATCTCGCCTCGCTCGATCGTCGCGCACTGTTTGCGGTCTCCACCAACAATGGCGGCGGCTTCACCGCCGACGAGCAGAAGGCCGCGAGCGCCGAGCTCACCAGCCGCCTCAACGCCGCACTCGCGCCGGCTGCCGGCACCACCAAACTGACAGGCAATTTCGCCGGCCTCTACAAGGCCGCAGCGGATTATCTCGACGCAGCCAGTCCCGAAGAAAAAGCCACCGCGCTCTGGGCCGCACAGCGCGATGCCGTTGCCAAGGGCGTGCAGGCGACGACCCAGACACCGGACAAGGCGCCGTCGGGCATCGCCAATGATCCCGTCGCCACTTTTCTCGCGCAGCCCGATGATGCGCAGTCGGTGAAGAGCATCGGCGATGTCGCGAAAGCGGTGCGCGCCGCGCTCGATGCGCAGGCCAAGGCCGCGAAGGACAGCGGCAAGGGCGAACTGGTCTACGACGCCGCGCGAAAAACCGGGCAGATGGCCGATCTCTCCGCCATCGACAATCGCTCGCTGTCGGCGATGTCGCTCAATCAGGATGGCCTGTTCTCGCAAGAAGAGAGCTTTGCCGCCAAGCAGACGCTCGATGCGCGTAACCGCGCGAGCATCCTCGACGCGCTGCAGGCGAGCCAGAAAAGCGGCGATCCCGCGCAGCTCAGCCTCGGCATTCTCAATGTGTATTCCGGCATGAGCGCGGAGGAGCGCACGGCGTCGAACTGGACGCCGGCCTTCCGCGACAATGCGGTGGCCGCGTATAAATCGACGAATAATATTCTGTCGATGCTGAAGGGCTAAGCCGCTTCCAACACACTCTTCCCTCATCCTGAGGAGCCGCGCAGCGGCGTCTCGAAGGATGGCGACGGAGCTGTGCATCTCATGGTTCGAGACGGCGCTGCGCGCCTCCTCACCATGAGGGCACGGAATGTGGGCGCCCAAAAGAAAAGCCCCGCCCGGCAGGGGACACCGGGGCGGGGCTTCTTCGTCCGGTCGCTCATCGGAAAGCGCCCGAACGAATTTCGCACTCAACTATCTTAGTCGATCACCTGCACGATGCGGCGCGATCGTGGCTCGACCAGCACGGTCTGTCCGTTCACCACCGTGTAGCGATAGGGCGTGGTCGCCACTGATTGCGGCACGTCGTAATAGGTCACGCCGGCTTCCGGCAGGGTCGAGCCCACCACGACGCGCTCGTCCACCGTGAAGGTCGGCACGCGTTCACGCACCACATATTCGCGGAACGCCGGTCGCTCCTGCACCGTGATGCCATCGGGGTCGTTCTGGTCGACGATCACACGGTCACCACCGGCGACGCCGACCGTCACGCCCTGGGCCTGTGCCGCAAGTGGCATTGCCATCGTGCCCATGAGGGCGGCTGCTGCAATCAGTGTCTTACGCATTGTCGTCTCCTTCATAGCCAATGTCCGGCTTGCTTCGCCGACGAGATGTCCAGCCATCGTTTGAATTCCCACGGTCGGCCAATGCCCGCCGCCAGCGATCGTTCCGGAATTTTTGGGGACATGGCGCCGGTTTTTGATGCATTGCAGCGATGCAACCGGGAACCCATTGATGCCCGGCGCGTCTTTATGCTGCTACTCCCCCGCGGCGCGCAGGGCGCCGAATCGCATCACAGCACCCGGAGATCCCCCCATGACCATCACGGCAGCTCACATCCAGCCGATTGTCGCACTCATCGCTGGTGTCCTGATTCTGCTGATGCCGCGCCTGCTCAACTTCATCGTCGCGATTTATCTCATCTTCATCGGCCTGGTCGGCCTCGGCGTCTTCAAGCTGCTGAAGATCGGCTAATTTACGCCACGCAATTCCGTAACAAGCTACCGGCGCCGTCGCTTGCACCACATCGCCTAAACGTGGTGTAAGGCGGTTCCTTCCCGTCTCCATCCTCTCGCCGGATCGATTGAGAACCATGGCCAAAACCGCATCCAAGTCCAAGAAGGCTGTCAAGCAGGCTGCCAAGCAAGCCGCGAAGTCCAAAGCTGCCGTCAAGGCTGCGCCCGCCGCCCGCAAGGCATTGAAGGCGCCCGCGAAATCGAAGGCGCCGGCCAAGGTTGCCAAGCCCGCCGCCAGGAAGGCCGTTGCCAACAAGGTGGTCGCGAAGGCGCCGGTGGCGAAGAAAGCGGTTGTGGCCAAGGCTTCCGCAAGCAAGGCACCGGCCAAGGCGATTGCCAAGAAGGTCGTCGCCAAGCCGGCGTCCGATCTCGGCAAGGCCGGCAAGTGGGTCTATTCCTTCGGCGGCGGCAAGTCCGAGGGCAAGTCGGAGATGCGCAACCTGCTCGGCGGCAAGGGCGCGAACCTCGCGGAAATGGCGAATCTCGGCCTGCCGGTGCCTCCGGGCTTCACCATCCCGACCTCAGTCTGCACCTATTACTACGACAACAAGAACACCTACCCGAAAGAGTTGAAGGCGCAGGTCGAGAAGGCGCTGGAGACCGTCGGCAAGATCACCAAGAAGACCTTTGGCGATAACAAGAACCCGCTGCTGGTCTCGGTCCGCTCGGGCGCCCGCGCCTCGATGCCGGGCATGATGGACACCGTCCTCAATCTCGGCCTCAACGACGTCACTGTCGAAGCGCTGGCCGAACTCTCCGGCGACAAGCGTTTCGCCTATGACAGCTATCGCCGCTTCATCACCATGTATTCCGACGTGGTGCTCGGCTTCGATCACCATCACTTCGAGGAAATCCTCGACACCTACAAGGACAACAAGGGCTATTCGCTCGACACCGATCTCGACGGTGACGACTGGGTGCACCTGGTCGGCAAGTACAAGGAAGCCGTCGCCCGCGAGACTGGCAGCGATTTCCCGCAGGATCCGCATGCCCAGCTATGGGGCGCCATCGGCGCCGTGTTCTCCTCCTGGATGAACCAGCGCGCCATCACCTATCGCCGTCTGCATGACATTCCGGAGAGCTGGGGCACCGCCGTCAACGTGCAGGCCATGGTGTTCGGCAATATGGGCGACACCTCGGCCACCGGCGTCGCCTTCACGCGCAACCCGTCCACCGGCGAGAGCAAGCTGTACGGCGAATTCCTGATCAATGCCCAGGGCGAGGACGTCGTTGCCGGCATCCGCACGCCGCAGGACATCACCGAGGAAGCCCGCATCGAGAGCGGCTCCGACAAGGCGTCGATGGAATCGGCGATGCCGGAAGCCTTCAAGGAGCTGACCCGCATCTACAAGCAGCTCGAGAAGCACTACCGTGACATGCAGGATCTCGAATTCACGGTCGAGCAGAACAAGCTCTGGATGCTGCAGACCCGCAACGGCAAGCGCACCGCCAAGGCCTCGATCCGCATCGCGGTCGAACTCGCCAATGAAGGCGTGATCTCGCAGAAGGACGCGGTCACCCGCATCGATCCGGCCTCGCTCGACCAGCTGCTGCACCCGACCATCGATCCCTCGGCCGAACGCGACGTGATCGCCACCGGTCTGCCGGCCTCGCCGGGCGCCGCCTCGGGCGAGATCGTGTTCTCGTCCGATGAAGCCGCCAAGCTGCAGGCCGATGGCAAGAAGGTCATTCTGGTTCGCATCGAGACGTCGCCGGAAGACATTCACGGCATGCACGCCTCGGAAGGCATTCTCACCACCCGCGGCGGCATGACCTCGCATGCGGCGGTGGTCGCGCGCGGCATGGGCAAGCCCTGCGTCTCCGGCACCGGCGCCATCCGCGTCGATTACGGCCGCGGCACCATGACCATCGGCGGCCGCGTCTTCAAGACCGGTGACATCATCACCATCGACGGCTCCACCGGCCAGGTGCTGGCCGGCCGCATGCCGATGATCGAGCCGGAACTGTCGGGCGAATTCGCAACCCTGATGGGCTGGGCCGACAAGGTCCGCAAGCTCAAGGTCCGCGTCAACGGCGACACGCCGGAAGATGCGCGCACCGCCATCAAGTACGGCGCCGAAGGCATCGGCCTGTGCCGCACCGAGCACATGTTCTTCGAAGAAACCCGCATCCGCACCGTGCGCGAGATGATTCTGGCGGAAGACGAGCAGGCCCGTCGTGCCGCGCTCGCCAAACTGCTGCCGATGCAGCGCGCCGATTTCGTCGAGCTGTTCGAGATCATGCATGGCCTGCCGGTCACCATCCGTCTGCTCGATCCGCCGCTGCACGAATTCCTGCCGCACACCCAGGGCGAGATCGAGGAAGTGGCGCGCGTCATGAACGCCGATCCGCGCAAGCTCGCCGATCGCGCGCGCGAACTGTCGGAATTCAACCCGATGCTCGGCTTCCGCGGCGTGCGTCTGGCTATCGCCTATCCGGAAATCGCCGAGATGCAGGCCCGCGCGCTGTTCGAGGCGGCCATCGAAGCTGCCAAGCGCACCGGCGATGCCGTGGCGCTGGAAGTGATGGTGCCGCTGATCGTCAGCAAGGTGGAGTTCGACCTCACCAAGGCCCGCATCGATGCGACCGCTGAAGCCGTTACGAAGGAAACCGGCGGCAAGCTCAACTACACCGTCGGCACCATGATCGAGCTGCCGCGCGCCTGCCTGCTGGCCGGCGAGATCGCCGAGACCGCGGAGTTCTTCTCCTTCGGCACCAACGATCTCACCCAGACGACGTTCGGCATCAGCCGCGACGACGCGGCGAGCTTCCTCGGCACCTATATCGCCAAGGGTATTCTGGAGATCGACCCGTTCGTGTCGGTGGACCGCAGCGGTGTGGGTGAACTCGTGAAGATCGGCGTTGCCCGCGGCCGCAAGACGCGTCCGAACATCAAGGTCGGCATCTGCGGTGAGCATGGTGGCGATCCGGCCTCGGTGGCGTTCTGCCATCAGATCGGCCTGGACTACGTGTCGTGCTCGCCCTACCGCGTGCCCATCGCCCGTCTCGCTGCGGCGCAGGCGGCCCTGGGCAAGGAAATCGCCAGCCAGGCGTGAGCCGGGGTGGGATGGAATGAGTTTGAAGCGGCCGGGTGAAAACCCGGCCGCTTTTGTTTGAGCATCGACGCGCCGACGCCCATGGCATCCCTCCCTCAAGCCGCGAAGCGGCGCAGCGGGGAGGGTGGCGCGTAGCGCCGGGTGGGGCGCCCCACGTGACGTCGCGCTTGTGGAAACACCCCACCCGTCACGTCTCCTCGCTTCGCTCGTCGCCGCGCCACCCTCCCCGCTGCGCCGCTTGGGGGAGGGAGAAGAAAGATCGCCGCTCGCGCGAAAATGTTCCTATTTCGTTCTTGACAAAATTCCCATCGTCGCCATACTCCCTCCCGTCTTGTTCGGTGAGGGGCGCTTCATGAGGCGTCATTGAGCGGAACATGGATGCGGCGCCTGCGGGCCGGGGGAGGACGTATCCCCCAGCACTCGGGTGGTCGAGGGTCACCGTCCGGGCCCACTACGGGGCCCTGCCGCTAGCGCGGCTGGACGTGGTGCGGGCGAAGGCGGAGAAATCCGTCGGATGACTCCCATTGTGGAGTGCCCAGTACCCGGAAGAACGGTCCTTCGACTGAAAAAACGTCGCGGTGGCGCGCCGTAAGGCGTTGCGCTTCTCAGGTTTGCTGGCGATCCAGCAGGCAGGAGCAGCGTTTAGTCCACAAAAGTGCGCCTTGCGGCGTGCCACCTCCCCTCATGTCTTTGAGGGGAGAAATGCTCACACCTCGGACGCGCAAGCGCCGCGAGACTGTAGATGCTCGTTTTGTAGGATGGGTTGAGCGAAGCGAAAACCCATCAGCGGAGTTTGCCGCACGGTTGGCTGATGGGTTATCGCTCCGGCGCGTCGCGCCTCCGCTCAACCCATCCTACAGGTCGAATTCTACTCCGCGTTCGGATCGATCATCGCCACCGTGATCCAGTGCGCTTCAAGCGCCGGCTTCTTGATGCCTTCGACCTCGACCACGGAGTCCCAGGCCGACTGGATCGACACGGCGCGTTCGGTCAAACCCACCAGCCGAAATTTGCCACGCACGCGCGCGCCGGCTTTCACCGCGCTGTTGAAGCGCACGCGATCGAAACCGTAATTGACGCCCATGCGCGATCGCTGCACGCCCGGCATCGCGTCAAAGGCCAGCGTCGAAAGCAGCGACAGCGTCAGAAAGCCATGCGCGATGGTGCCGCCGAACGGCGTCTCTTTCGCGCGGTCGGGATCAACATGGATGAACTGATGGTCATGCGTGGCGTCGGCAAAGGTGTTGATCATGGACTGATCGACCACGACCCAGTCCGACACCAGTTCGTCGCCATTCAGGAGCTTGCGATAGTCATCCAGCGGAATGAGTTTGGCGCGGATGGCTTCGAGCTGCGCGGTCGCTCGTTCTGCGTATGACACGGTGTGCGTCCTCGAAAATCGAATATAAGCCGTAGGGCGGATGAGCGAAGCGTAATCCGCCGGCCGAGTCCACAACTGAAACTCCGCTGGCGGATGACGGCTGCGCCTCATCCGCCCTACGGCTCAATTTTACCAGCCCTGAACCAGGATGTTCTTGAACTGCCACGGATCGCTCGTGTCCAGCTCTTCCGGGAACAGGCCCGGACGGCCTTCGAGCGGGGTCCAGTCGGTATAGTAACCCTTCACCGGGCCGAGATAGGGCGTCTGGATTTCCAGCAGGCGGTCGAAATCCATTTCGTCGGCCTCGACGATGCCTTCATTCGGATTTTCCAGCGCCCACACCATGCCGCCGAGCACGGCAGAGGTTACCTGCAGCGCCGTGGCGTTCTGATAGGGCGCCAGCGCACGTGTCTCCTCGATGGAGAGCTGCGAGCCATACCAATAGGCATTGTTGTCGTGGCCGAACAGCAGCACGCCTAGTTCGTCGATACCGTCGACGATTTCGTCCTCTTCGAGGATGTGATGCTTCTCCTGCATCTTCGCCGCGCGGCCGAACATCTCGTGCAGCGACAGCACGGCATCGTCGGCCGGGTGATAGGCGTAATGGCAGGTCGGGCGATAGACCGCGTTGCCGGCGGCGTCGCGCACCGTGAAGTAATCCGAGATCGAGATCGACTCGTTATGGGTGACGAGGAAGCCATATTGCGCGCCGCGCGTCGGGCACCAGGTGCGTACGCGGGTATTGGCGCCGGGCTGCATCAGATAGATCGCAGCGCCGCAACCGGCTTCGTGGGTCTTGGCGTTTTCCGGCATCCACTTCTCATGGGTGCCCCAGCCGAGTTCCGACGGCTGCACGCCTTCGGACAGAAAACCTTCCACCGACCAGGTGTTGACGAACACATCCGGCTCTTTCGGATTCTTCGAACGCTGGGTGTCACGTTCGGCGATGTGGATGCCCTTGATGCCAGCCTGGCGCATCAGGTCGGCCCATTCGGCCTTGGTCTTCGGCTTCGGTGCGTTGAGCTTGAGGTCGGCGGCGACGTTGAGCAGCGCCTGCTTGACGAAGAACGAGACCATGCCGGGATTGGCGCCGCAGCAGGACACGGCCGTGGTCGAGCCGGGCTTGCGCGCCTTCTTGGCGGCCAGCGTGTTTTCACGCAGCGCGTAGTTGGAGCGCGCTTCCGGGCCCTTGGAGGCGTCGAAATAGAAGCCGAGCCATGGCTCGTTGACGGTGTCGATATAGAGCGCGCCGATCTCGTTGCAGAGCTCCATGATGTCGGTGGAGCCGGTATCGACCGAGAGATTGACGCAAAAACCCTGGCCGCCGCCTTCGGTGAGCAGCGGGGTCAGGAGTTCACGATAGTTCTCCTTGGTGACGCCCTGCTGGATGAAGCGCACGCCCTGCTGTTCGCAATGCGCCTTGCGGCCTTCGTCCTTGGGATCGAGCACGGTGACGCGCGACTTGTCATAGTCGAGGTGGCGCTCGATCATCGGCAGCGTGCCTTTACCGATGGAGCCGAAGCCAACCATGACGATGGGGCCGGTGATCTTCGCGTAGATCGGATGCGTCATCGAATTCTCTTTCTCTTTCGTCATTCCGGGATGCGCCTCTTCGGCGCAGACCCGGAATCTTTTCATGATGGGATTCCGGGTTCGCCGCTGGCGCGGCGCCCCGGAATAACGGTGTGTGGCCTGTACGGCCTTACGAGCGACGCTTTGCCGTCACTTCGATTTCGACCTTCATCTCTGGCCGGTAAAGTCCTGCGACCACGAGCAGTGTTGCAGCCGGGCGAATCTGGCCGAGATGTTCGCCGCAGACGATGAAGACGGCGTCCGCATCCTGGGCGCTGGTGATGTAATAGGTGGCGCGGATGATGTCGGCCATGGCGAAGCCGGCTTCCTCCAGCGCGTTCCTGATCGTCTTGAAGCAGTTGTATGTCTGCGCCGTGACATCGGTCGGCATGATCATGGTTGTGTAATCATAGCCGGTGGTTCCGGCGACAAAGCAGAAATCGCCATCCACCACTGCGCGGCTGTAACCGGCGAGCTTTTCGAACGGCGATCCCGAAGAAATCAGTTGGCGCGTCATGGCTGGCTCTCCTGCAGAGATGAGCCCCGCAATGCCGGTTCCTGGCCGTCAAATCAAGCCGCGTGGGCGAATGGCTGGAACCCAACCTCTGCACGACGGACCCGCTTACCGCTCGGCAGGATGATGCCCCGTGCGCGATCCAGCGCATCCGGCTTCAGTTCGAGGCCGAGCAGGCGCTCGCGCTCGAACGGGCCGGGCAGCGCAAGCGTGTCCATGCGGTCCGGCGTGAAACCGAAGCGGGCGTAGTAGGGCGCGTCACCAAGCAGCAGGATGGCGCCGTGACCGCGTGCCGCAGCTTCGGTGATCGCATGCTTCATGAGCGCCGCACCGATGCCGAGAGCGCGCAGTGCGGGATCGACGGCCAGGGGGCCGAGCATGAGTGCTGCTCGGCCCCCGGCATCGACATGCCAAAGCCTGATCGTGCCGACCAGCCGGCCCTCGAAATCCACCGAGAAGGCGAGGCCTTCTGCGGGCAGTCGTCCGTCACGCAGTCGCTGGCAGGTGCGGGCATGGCGCGAGGCGCCGAAGCACACATCCAGCAGGGCTTCACGGGCGGCGATGTCGGAGCCGGTTTCCGCGCGGATCACGAACGGAGCGGCTGCGATGGTCGGGGCGATGATGTTGGTCTCGTGCAGATCGGTCATGGCATGTGTCCCCACTCCGCGTGGTGCGCGGAGTGTTGTCATTCCGGTGAGTGACGGGTTTTCCTTCTCCCCGCTTGCGGGGAGAAGGTGGCGCCGCGCAGCGGCGACGGATGAGGGGGCTCTCCACTTGCTCGGAGCGAGTGGAGAGCCCCCTCACCCGGATCCGAGCTACGCTCGGCTCCGACCTCTCCTTGCAAGCGGGGAGAGGTAAGAAAGATCAGATATGATACGTCCGCAGCGGCGGGATGCCGTTGAAGGCGACCGCCGAATAGGTCGACGTATACGCCCCGGTGCCTTCGATCAGCAGCTTGTCGCCGATCTCCAGCGTGACGGGCAGCGGATACGGCGCCTTCTCATACAGCACGTCGGCCGAATCGCAGGTCGGGCCGGCGAGCACGCAGGGCGCCATGTCCGCGCCGTCATGCGGGGTGCGGATCGCGTAGCGGATCGACTCGTCCATCGTCTCGGCGAGACCGCCGAACTTGCCGATGTCGAGATAGACCCAGCGATTGTCGTCCTCGTCGCTCTTCTTCGAGATGAGCACGACCTCGGTCTCGATGATGCCCGCATTGCCGACCATGCCGCGGCCCGGCTCGATGATGGTTTCCGGGATCGCATTGCCGAAGTGCTTGCGCAGCGCACGGAAGATCGAGCGGCCGTATTGCAGCACGGGCGGCACGTCCTTCAGATACTTGGTCGGGAAGCCGCCACCCATATTGACGAGGGTGAGGTTGATCCCGCGCTCGGCGCAGTCACGGAACACGGACGAGGCCATCGCCAGCGCGCGGTCCCATGCCTTCACCTTGCGCTGCTGCGAGCCGACGTGGAACGAGATGCCGACCGGCTCGAGGCCAAGACGCTTGGCGAGATCGAGCACGTCGACGGCCATTTCCGGATCGCAACCGAACTTGCGCGACAGCGGCCATTCGGCGCCGGCGCAATCATACAGGATGCGGCAGAACACCTTGGCGCCCGGTGCGGCGCGCGCAACCTTCTCGACTTCCGGCGCGCAATCGACGGCAAACATGCGAATGCCGAGCGCTGCGGCGCGCGCGATGTCGCGCTCCTTCTTGATGGTGTTGCCATAGGAGATGCGGTCCGGCGTGGCGCCAGCGGCCAGTGCCATCTCGATCTCCGCCACGGTGGCGCAATCGAAGCACGAGCCCATGGATGCCAGCAGCGACAGCACTTCCGGCGCCGGGTTGGCCTTCACCGCGTAGAACACGCGGGAGTCCGGGAGCGCCTTGGCAAAGGTCTGGAAATTGTCGCGCACGACGTCGAGATCGACGACCAGGCACGGCTCGGTATCGAGACCCTCATTGCGGCGTGCGCGGAGGAATTCCTGGATACGTTCGGTCATAGCACTCTCCCGACGCCCTTCGCGAGAAGGGGCGCAAATAGATGCGTCAGTCCGATGCTTTCCGGCGACGTCACGCGATGGAGGCGCAACGAGCCAAAACGCTCGGATCAAACTGTGCTGCCGTGGATTGGTTGGGAGATTTCCCGCCCGCACACCTGGCAATGAAGGACAAGCCTTTTCAGTAGCCCGCGCCGGCGTTGGACTGCCGGTAGAGACCAAAAAAGCCCGATCCGTCGTTGCTTTAAGTCGCGTCCCCCGTTGAGAACGAGGTGCGCCGGTTCGCCTCCGGCTGCCAGTCACGGTTGCAAAGAGCAAAGTTGCCTTCAACGGCATCCCTGGAGAGAGATGCTGGCCTCTCGCAATATCTCTGGAAGAGATTTTCGAGCGACCCTCGGCTTCTTCGCCCCTTGGCGGCTGTCCGGCCTCTTGTCCGGATACCTACCGACTGACACACGACCACAGGCACGTGCGAAATTGGGCAAGACCGCAAATAGGTTCTTTGGCCCCCCTCCGCAACAACTTTTTTGGGTGAGGGGGCAATTTTATCGACGCGGGGTCGAGGCGTTGCAAAGAGGTCGCACTGAGTGCTGGGAAGATGAACAAACATTAACGGCGGAAGCGCGTTTGGGCCTAGCCGGCAAGTAGTTTGCAACGATTCCTTGTCGGAGATGTGAAGTATCAAAGTGAGCGCTGCGGAGGATGGTCGCATGCTCATATTCCACTCCAGCCCTCATCCTGAGGAGCGTGCAAAGCGCGCGTCTCGAAGGATGGCCGCACACTCGGGCCAGGCGAACTCATGGTTCGAGACGGCGCTACGCGCCTCCTCACCATGAGGGATTGAGTGCAGGCCGGCAAGCTACGCTGCGCTCTCCGCCCAGCTCCGTGCCGCCTCGGCATCGCGCGCAGGCGGAGTACCGAACATGCGGCCATATTCGCGCGTGAATTGCGAGGCGCTCAGATAGCCGACGGCGAAAGCGGCGCTGCTGGCCGTCGCGCCTTCGGACATCATCAGCCGACGCGCCTCGATCAGCCGCAGCTGCTTCTGGAATTGCCGTGGCGACAGCGAGGTGACGCTGCGGAAATGTTCGTGGAAGGAAGATGGGCTCATGCCCGCCGCAGCGGCGAGACGTTCCACCGGCAGGGTTTGCGCGAACTCATCGCGGAGGATCGATACCGCGCGCGTCACGCGCTGGACGTGGCTATCCCGCCAGCCGAGCCGGCGGATCGCTGCACCATGGCGACCGGTGAGCAGCCAGTAATGCAATTCGCGGACGAGCTGGCCATGCAGCACCGGGACGGATTCCGGGCGATCGAGCAGCCGCATCAGCCGCAGCGCGGCGTCACTGACTTCGCCGTCCGTGGGCTCGTATCGCACGGCGGCATTGTCAGCGACGGGCGCCGTCTTCATCTGCAGCGAGAGCTCAGCGATGACCGCGGGATCGAGATGCAGCACCAGCGAGAGATAGGGCTCGGAGGCGCTGGCGGAGGTGATCTGGCTCACGGTCGGTGCGTCCGCCGTGATCAACAGGCTGTCACCGGCATTGAAGGTGAAGGTCTTGGTGCCGATGGTCACCAGCTTGGTCCCCTGCAGCACCAGGCAAACCAACGGGCTGACAATGGCATGGACCAGCCCGGTCGGCGCGAGGGAGCGGATCGTGGTCAGGCCGGGCACGGGCGTTTGGGCAAGCCCGGTGGCATCGGTGTGGGCCTCGACATAGCGGCGGACGGCAGCGAGCAGGTTTTCGGTCATGCGGCATCCTAACTCATCCTGGGCCGGCTGGCTTGGCTATTGGAGGATTAGGCAAGAAACGCCGAGGTTCCGGTAACGACGGTCGGGCAGGGCCGCCGTATTTCAAGGCACCCCAACACCTCACAGAGGAGTACTCACGATGACCATCACCAGCAACAAGATCGCCCTCGTCACCGGCGCCAGCCGCGGCCTTGGCCGCAATACGGCACTCAGTGTCGCCCGCCACGGCGGCGATGTCGTCATCACCTATCAAAGCCGTGCCGAAGAGGCCCAGGCCGTGGTTGCCGAGATCGAGGCGCTTGGCCGCAAGGCCGTGGCGCTGCAACTCGACACCGGCGATGTCGCCAGCTTTGCCGGCTTCGCCGAGCGCCTTCGCGCGGCGCTGAAGACGACATTCGGCCGCGACACGTTCGACCACCTCGTCAACAATGCTGGGCATGGTGACTACGCATTGATCGCAGATACGACCGAAGCGCAGTTTGATCGGCTGGTGGACGTCCATTTCAAGGGCGTGCTGTTTCTCACCCAGGCGCTGCTGCCCGTGCTGGCCGATGGCGGGCGCATCGTGAATCTGTCGACGGGCCTGACGCGGGTGTCATTCCCCGGCTACGGCGCCTATGCGGCTGTGAAGGGTGCTGTGGAAGTGCTCTCGGTCTATATGGCGAAGGAGCTGGGCAGCCGCGGTATCGCTGTGAATACGGTGGCACCGGGCGCGATCGAGACCGATTTCGGTGGCGGCGCGGTGCGCGACAATCCGGAGATCAACAAGGTCTTCGCCGACATGACGGCATTCGGCCGTGCTGGTGTGCCCGACGATATCGGCCCGATGATCGCGGGCCTGTTGTCAGAGGACAATCGCTGGGTGAATGCGCAGCGGATTGAAGTGTCGGGTGGTCAGGGTATCTGATCGGGGAGTCTGCTCGCACTTGTCATCCTCCGCGAAAGCGGAGGATCCAGTCGGCGATGTCGTTCGTGATGAAACGCTGGCGGTGGTGTCTGCTGGATTGCCCGGTCGAGCCGGGCAACGACAGCGGCAAGCTCAGCCGCGGCGCGTGAACGGCTCGATCCGCGCGGCGGTGCGCATGAAGGCAGCCATCACGGCGACGCCGCACAGGAACAGCACGGCCTGCAGCACATGCTCGCCAAAGGTGTCGAGGCCGAACAGGATCGACAGCGCCCATCCACCCGCGAAAGCCGCGCCAAAAACCTCGGCGCCAATCAGGATCGCCGCCGAAATGACGGTGATGACGCTGGGCCAGTAAATGCGGCGAGGGCCGGTGGAAGTGGTCATGGTCGATAAGGTCCTGTTTCGGGCCGCAATCTAACGAAAAAGCCTGCTGCGGCAAGCGCTAATGAGCCTCAAAAAGGCCCTAGGCGTGGTATAGCTCCACGCGTGATTTGGGCCGCAAAGCAGGATTTATGATGTCGGACACGCAGGTTTCGCCGGTTGCGTCGAAAGGTCTCGATAACCCCCTCCTGAAAACGTGGCAGACCCCGTTCGAGACCCCGCCTTTCGACGAGATCCAGCCGGAGCATTTCATGCCGGCCTTCGAGCAGGCCTTTGCCGATCACGCCGGCGAGATCGCCGCCATCGTCAACGACGTCTCGGCTCCGGATTTCGCCAATACGATCACGGCGCTGGAGCGCTCCGGCAAGCTGCTCTCGAAAGTGGCGTCGGTGTTCTACGACCTCGTCTCGGCGCATTCCAATCCGGCGATCCTGGAGATCGACAAGGAGGTGTCGCTGCGGATGGCGCGGCACTGGAATCCCATCATGATGAATGCGGTGCTGTTCGGCCGCATCGCCGCGCTGCGCGACAATGCCGCCAGCCTGCATCTCAAGCCCGAACAGGCGCGCCTGCTGGAGCGGACCTATACGCGCTTCCACCGCGCCGGCGCGGGCCTCGATGAGGCTGCCAAGGCGCGCATGGCCGAGATCAACGAACGCCTCGCCCATCTCGGCACCACCTTCAGCCATCACCTGCTCGGCGACGAGCAGGACTGGTCGATGGAGCTCGGCGAGGGCGATCTTGAGGGGCTCAGCGAAAGCTTCGTCGCCTCGGCCAGGGCTGCAGCTGAAGAGCGAGGCAAGCCCGGCAAGGCGATCGTCACCACCTCGCGCTCGTCGATGGAACCGTTCCTGCAGAGCTCATTGCGGCGCGATCTGCGCGAGAAGGCCTATAAGGCCTTCATCCAGCGCGGCAACAATGGCAACGCAAATGACAACAACACGACCATCGTCGAAATCCTGAAGCTGCGCGAGGAAAGCGCGAAGCTGCTGGGCTATCCGACCTTCGCTGCCTATCGCCTCGAAGACTCCATGGCAAAGACGCCGGAAGCGGTGCGCGATCTGCTGGAGCGCGTCTGGAAGCCGGCGCGGGCCCGCGCGCTCGCGGATCGCGACGCGCTGCAGGACCTGATCGCGGAGGAGGGCGGCAATTTCAAACTCGCTGCCTGGGACTGGCGCCACTACGCTGAAAAGCTGCGCCAGCGCCGCGCCAATTTCGACGATGCGGCCATCAAGCCCTATCTCGCCCTCGACAACATGATCGCCGCGCAATTCGATGTGGCGACAAAGCTGTTCGGCATCACTTTCCATGAGCGCAAGGACGTGCCGGTCTGGCATCCCGATGTGCGCGTCTGGGAGGTCAAGGACGCCAAGGGTGAGCACAAGGCGCTGTTCTACGGCGATTACTTCGCACGCTCATCGAAGCGTTCCGGCGCCTGGATGACCTCGCTGCGCGACCAGCAGAAGCTCGATGGCGACACCGCACCGCTGGTGCTGAACATCTGCAATTTCGCCAAGGGCACCAATGGGCAGCCATCGCTGCTGTCGCCGGACGATGCACGCACGCTGTTCCATGAATTCGGCCATGGCCTGCATGGCATGCTGTCCAACGTCACCTATCCATCACTGTCGGGCACCTCGGTGTTCACCGATTTCGTCGAACTGCCGTCGCAGCTCTACGAACACTGGCAGGAGCGACCCGAGGTTCTGCAGCAATTCGCCAAGCACTATCAGACCGGCGAGGCGTTGCCGGACGATCTGCTCAAGCGTTTCATTGCCGCGCGTAAATTCAACCAGGGCTTTGCCACGGTTGAATTCGTCTCCTCGGCGCTGATCGATCTGGAATTCCACACCCAGCCGGCATCGGCGTCCACCGATGTCGCAGCCTTCGAGAAGAGGGAGCTGCAAAAGATCGGCATGCCCGAGGAAATCGCGCTGCGCCACCGGCCCACGCAGTTCGGTCACATCTTCTCCGGCGATCACTACGCATCCGGCTACTACAGCTATATGTGGTCGGAAGTGATGGATGCCGATGCGTTCGGTGCGTTCGAGGAGGCTGGCAATATCTTCGATCCTGCCACGGCGAAGCGGCTGCATGACGATATCTATTCGTCGGGTGGCTCGGTTGATCCGGAGGCCGCTTATGTGGCCTTCCGTGGTCGTGCGCCGGAAGCGGATGCACTGCTGCGGCGGCGCGGTCTGTTGGATGCGGCCTGAGGTCGCCTGAGGTGAACAACGTGATCCGACGTCTCTTTGGATTTTCTGCTCTGATCGCAGTCTTTATTGGTGGCATCGCGACTGCTGCCGCGCATCCGCACGTCTTCGTCGCGGCAAGGAGCGAGCTGCTCTATGCGCCGGACGGCACCATCACGGGCGTGCGCCACGCCTGGACGTTTGATGACATGTTCTCGACCTACGCGCTGCAGGGCCTCGCGACAAAGACGCCGGGCGTCTACACCCGCGAGGATCTGGCGCCGCTGGCGCAGACCAATGTGGAGTCGCTGCAGGAATACAAGTTCTTCACCTTTGCCAAAGCGAACGGCAAGAAAGAACACTTCAACGAGCCCGTCGATTACTATCTCGAGAAGACGGATGCCGGCCTGACGCTGCATTTCACGCTGCCGTTCAAGACGCCCGTCAAGACCAAGCAGCTCGCGCTCGAAGTGTTCGATCCCTCCTTCTTCATCGATTTCAGTCTGGAGAAGAAGGACCCGATCAAGCTCGTCGGTGCGCCGGCCTCGTGCGCCATGGCGATCCAGCGTCCGTCGGACGGCGCCTCCAAGGCGCAGACCATGAATGAAGACACCTTTACGAATGGCGAGAACAGCAATTTCGGCGCGATGTTCGCCAACAAGGTGACGGTGGACTGCCCATGATCAAATCGCGTGTGGTTGTCGCGGCTGCGCTCGCCGCGCTGGCCTGCATCGTCATCGCTGATGCATCCGTGCATGCGGCCTTCGCGCAGAATCCCTTCGGCGCTTCCAAAGGCGCCGTACCGGACTCGCAAGTGGGCGGCATCATTGGCTGGCTGCTGACCAAACAATCCGAATTCTATCGCGCGATCTCCACGACCATCCGCGCTGCCAAATCCGATGGCAGTGCGGTGTGGACACTGCTCGGCATCTCCTTTCTCTACGGCATCTTCCATGCCGCCGGCCCCGGTCACGGCAAGGCGGTGATCTCGTCCTATCTCGTCGCCAATGAGGAGACGGCGAAGCGCGGCATCGCGCTGTCCTTCGTCTCGGCGCTGATGCAGGCGCTGGTGGCGGTGCTGATCGTCGGCATCGGTGCATGGCTGCTGAATGTCACGGCGCGCACCATGTGCAGCACCGAACGCGTCATCGAGATCGCCAGCTATGGCCTGATCGCCCTCTTTGGCGCGCGGCTGGTCTGGGTGAAAGGGCGCGGTTTCTTCCGCGCGCTGCGGCCGTCGCTCGGCTCGGCCGGGCCGCAATTGGCGGTAGCGCACGCCTCCGCGCATGCGCACAGCCATTCCCACGATCACGGGCATGATCATCACCATCACCACGATCATGGCCACGCGCATGCTCACGCCCACGCCCATACGGCGCATGCAGAAGCTCACGCTCATGCGCATCACGATCATCATGTCCATGACGAGCATTGCGGCCATTCCCATGGCCCGACGCCGGATCAGCTCGCTGGTCCCGGCGGCTGGGCGCGCGGCCTGTCGGCAGTCCTCACCGTCGGCATCCGGCCGTGTTCGGGCGCGATCCTGGTGCTGGTCTTCGCGCTGGCGCAGGGCCTGTTCTGGGCGGGCATCGCGGCAACCTTCGTGATGGGCCTCGGCACCGCCCTTACGGTGGCGACCATCGCCGTGATCGCCGTCTCCGCCAAGGGGCTTGCCGCACGCCTCGCCGGCAGCAAGGACGGCTCCGGTGCGCTGCTGATGCGCGGCATCGAGTTCGGCGCTGCGGCTGTGGTGCTGGTGTTCGGTGTCGGCCTCTTGCTCGGCTATCTCGGCACCGAGCCGGTAAGGTGTTTCTAATTGACAAGATTGGTCCGAAGCGCGAAGCCAGCGGCATCATGACCGAGCCCCATCCCGTCCGAACCGTCGCCGATCTGCCTGAGAAGGTCGGCGTGTTGCTCGTCAATCTCGGCACGCCCGATACGGCGGATGCCAAGGGCGTGCGCGTCTATCTCAAGGAATTCCTGTCCGATGCCCGCGTGATCGAAAATCAGGGCCTGCTGTGGAAGCTGGTACTGAACGGCATCATCCTGAACACGCGCCCGCGCAAGAAGGCAAAGGACTATCTCAAGATCTGGAATACGGAGAATAACGAATCTCCGCTGAAGACGATCACGCGCGCTCAGTCCGACAAGCTCGGTGCGGCGCTCGGCAGCCACACCCATCTCGTGGTGGATTGGGCGATGCGCTACGGCAATCCCTCGATCCGCTCGCGCATCGCGGCGCTGACGGAGCAGGGATGCGATCGCATCCTCGTGGTGCCGCTCTATCCGCAATATTCCGCCGCGACCTCCGCCACCGTCTGCGACGAGGCTTTCCGCGTGCTCGCCGGCATGCGCGCGCAGCCGACGTTGCGTGTCACGCCGCCTTATTATGACGAGCCCGACTATATCGATGCACTCGCCATCTCTATCGACAAGCATCTGGCGACGCTGGATTTCGTGCCGGAGATGATCGTGGCCTCGTTCCACGGCATGCCGCAGAAATATATCGACAAGGGCGATCCCTATCAGGCGCAGTGTGTCGCGACCACGGAAGCGCTGCGCAAGCGGATGGGACCGAATGCGCCAAAGCTGTTGCTGACCTTCCAGTCGCGCTTCGGCTTCGATGCGTGGCTGCAGCCTTACACGGACAAGACCATCGAGCAGCTGGGCAAGGATGGCGTGAAGCGTCTGGCCGTTGTCATGCCGGGTTTCTCGGCGGACTGTCTGGAAACCCTCGAAGAAATCGCGCAGGAGAATTGCGAGATCTTCCTGCACAATGGCGGCGAGAAATTTTCCGCGATCCCGTGCCTGAATGACAGCGACGAGGGCATGGATGTGATCCGCCAGCTCGTGTTGCGCGAATTGCAGGGCTGGATTTAACACACTCCGCCCCTCATCCTGAGGAGCGGCCGCAGGCCGCGTCTCGAAGGATGGCTGCAAGCTCCGGCGTACAGCATCTCATGGTTCGAGACGGCGCTTCGCGCCTCCTCACCATGAGGATCTGAGTTAGGAGCGCCCCTCGCTTTTCCCCGTGTCGAACCCTACAATCCCCGCGAACGACAAAACACCGAGACGCACCACGTCGCGCGTCCATTTTGCCGCAGGGAGACACCGATGTCCGGGTTCGACATTTTTGCCATTGCCATTGCACTCTTGATCATCTTCACGCTGTTCGCCGGCGTGAAGACAGTGCCGCAGGGCTATGACTGGACCATCGAGCGTTTCGGCAAATTCACCCGCACGCTGTCGCCCGGCCTCAATCTCATCATTCCCTATTTCGATCGCGTCGGCCGCAAGGTGAACATGATGGAGCAGGTGATCGAGATTCCAGAGCAGGAGGTCATCACCGCGGACAATGCCACCGTGGGCGTGGATGGCGTCGCTTTCTTCCAGGTATTCGATGCCGCCAAGGCGAGCTACGAAGTCTCCAATCTGCAGCAGGCGATCGTCGTGCTGACCATGACCAATATCCGTTCGGTCATGGGCTCGATGGATCTCGACAAGATGCTGTCGCATCGCGACGAGATCAATGAACGGCTGCTGCGCGTGGTCGATGCGGCCGTGGCGCCATGGGGTATCAAGGTCAACCGCATCGAGATCAAGGACATCGCGCCGCCGGCCGATCTGGTCGAGGCAATGGGCCGGCAGATGAAGGCCGAGCGGGTCAAGCGCGCCGAAATCCTGCAGGCCGAAGGCCAGCGGCAGTCGGAAATCTTGCGCGCCGAGGGCGCCAAGCAGTCACAGATCCTGCAGGCGGAAGGTCGGCGCGAATCCGCCTTCCTCGATGCGCAGGCGCGCGAACGCGCGGCCGAAGCCGAAGCGAAGGCCACGCAGCTCGTCTCCGAAGCGATCAGCAAGGGCGACGTGGCGGCGCTGAACTATTTTGTCGCCGACAAATATATCAAGGCGTTCGGCCAGCTCGCGGAGTCGCCGAACCAGAAGATCATCATGCTGCCGATGGAGGCGACCAGCATGCTCGGCTCGCTGGGCGGCATCGGCGAGATCGCCAAGGCGACATTTGGCGAACAGGCCGTCGCCGCGCAGGCCGCGCGCCGCGCCGGCTCGGTGCCACCGACCAAGCCGCCGGCGGCGTAAGGGGCAATCCATGGCAGAGATGTTCGTCACGCTCGGCACCTGGAACTGGCTGATCTTCGGTGTGCTGCTGATGGCGCTGGAATTGCTGGCGCCCGGCATTTTCCTGTTCTGGCTCGGCCTCGCCGCATTCCTCGTCGGCATGCTGTCCTTCATCGTTGCGCCGTCGTGGCAAGTGCAGGTGCTGATCTTTGCAGTATTCGCTGCCGCTGCCGTGCCGATCTGGCGTCGCGTCGCGCAGCAGAAGCCGGGTGCCAATCCGAATCCGTTTCTGAACCGGCGCAGCGATGCGCTGGTCGGCCGCGTCTTCACGCTGGATCGCCCGATCGTCGATGGCGAAGGCATCGTGCGCGTCGATGACACGGTCTGGCGCGTCAGCGGGCCGGATGTCGCCGCGGGAACGAAGGTGAAGATCGTGAAGGCGGATGGCGCGAGTTTGACGGTGGATGTGGCGTAGCTCTGACCTCATCCTGAGGAGCCGCGTAGCGGCGTCTCGAAGGATGGCCGCGAACGCGAGAGCCACGCCAGTCATGGTTCGAGACGCGTGCCGAGGGGCACGCTCCTCACCATGAGGGCTGAGTTTGGAGAGCGTATTCGCGTTACGCCACGCCCGCACGCAGCAGATCGTGCAGATGCACGATCCCCACAGGCTTCTTCGCGTCGGTCACCAGCACGGCGGTGATCTTGGCCGTGTTGAGCAGCTCCAGCGCCTCGCCGGCGAGCAAATCGCGGCTGATGGTCTTGGGGTTTTTCGTCATCACGTCATCGACGGAGACCGTCATCAGATCGGCGCGCATATGGCGGCGGAGGTCGCCGTCGGTGACGATGCCGACCACGTGGCCGTTGCCATCGACAATGCCGACGCATCCAAAGCCTTTGGCCGACATCTCCACCAGCGCATCCGACATTTTTGTGCCGAGCGGCTTCAGCGGCACGGCGTCGCCCTGATGCATGAGGTCGCGCGTATATTTCAAGAGCGCACCGAGCTTGCCGCCGGGATGCAGCACGCTGAAATCGCGCGTGGTGAAGCCACGGCCTTCCAGCAGCGCGATGGCGAGCGCATCGCCCATCGCCAGCATCATCAGCGACGAGGTTGTCGGCGCGAGATTATGCGGACAGGCCTCGCGCGCCTTCGGCAGTGTCAGGGCGACATCGGCAGCGGTGGCCAGTGTCGAGCCGGCCTCCGACGTCATCGCGATCAGGCCGATGCTGAAACGCGTGGCGTAAGTGATGAGGTTCTTCATCTCCGGCTGCTCGCCGGACCATGACATGGCGAGAATCACGTCATCGGCCGTGATCATGCCGAGATCGCCATGGCTGGCTTCGGCCGCATGGACGAAAAACGCTGGCGTGCCGGTGGACGCAAAAGTCGCGGCGATCTTGCGGCCGATATGGCCGGATTTGCCGAGGCCGGTAATGATCAAACGGCCCTTGGCATTGCGGATCAGGTCGGCGGCGGCAACGAAACTCGCGCCGAGATCGGCCTGCAGTGCCGCGGCAAGTGCGGTGACGCCACTGGCTTCGGCCTCCAGCGTGCGCAGCGCCGAGGCAATCGCCTCGCTTGCCTGATCGCTGATGGTCGAGGTCGGGATCTTGGAAAGGGCCATGGGTGGTGTCCTGCGGCCGGTCCATCGGCCTTGTGCTGGCCGTCCTTTAGCACGCGGCGGGGCGGGAAGCGAAACGCCCGTCCGCCAAATCTCAACGGCCCATTAACCATAAGCGTTTTAACTCCCTTAACCATGAGTTGTCGTCCGGCGGTCCGCGGCCGCGGTTGATGAACTCATCCAAGTTTTTGATGGCGTTGGAGTTTTTGTGATCGTGAGGATGGGTCGGGCAGACCGGACAAAGAACCGCGCGCGGGCGACCGGCGCGGTTTCGGCATGTCTGTGCCTCGCGCTCGCCGCGCCATCCCCTGTTTTCGCACAGGCGCTGACCTCGGATCTACTGGCCCCGGTTCCCGGTGGCTTCGTTCAGCCCGAAAATCTGCCGTCGCGCCGACCGGGCAATAACTCCCTGCAGCCGCGCGGGACCCTACAGACGAGTCTGCTGTCGCCACAGCGCCAGGATCAGTCGATCATCACGCCACCCGTGCCTGCGGCGTCGGGCGCTGCCGGCAGCGGCTATGACGCACTCAACCGCAAGCGGCAGCAGGTCAAATATTATCCCGGCCAGCAAAGGCCGAAGCGTCCTGTCGGGCCTGGCAGTTTGCCGCCGCCGCTTGTCCAGGAAACGCGACCCGTGCCGCCATCGGCCAAGGCGGCCAAGCCGCCGGTCGCGCCCGCAATTGCAGGCGCGGTGATCGGTCAGCCCGCCCGCAAGCGTTTGCCGATCGATCCCGATCCCTATGCGCCCATCGGCATCCGGGTCGGCAGCTTTCTGGTCAAGGGCGCCGTCGAGATCATGGGCGGCTACAGCGATAACCCCGCGCGCTTGCTTCAGCCGCGCGGCGCATCCTTGTATCAGATCGCACCGGAGCTTCTGGCCGCGTCCAACTGGTCGCGCCATTCGGTCGTGGTCGATCTGCGCGGCTCGTTCACGGGGTATGACAAGACATTTCCATCGGCGATCGCGCAGGTGTCACCGTCGCCGGAGAATGTCGATCGTGCCGAGTTCAACGGCAAGATCGCCGGGCGCATCGATGCGACCCGCGACACCCGCATCAATACCGAAGCCCGCATGCGCGTCGGCTCCGACAATCCCGGCAGCCCGAACAACACCGCCGGCATGAAGGAATTCCCGCTCTTCACGACCACCGGCGGCTCGCTCGGCATCGAGCAGGATTTCAACCGCTTTCAGTTGAAGATGGACGCTCTGGTCGATCGCACCGTCTATCAGGACTCCAAACTGGTCAACGGCATCACGACGCCGAATACGGACCGTAACTTCAATCAGTATGGCGGCGTCGGTCGTGTCAGCTACGAGGTGCTGCCCGGCCTTAAGCCATTTGCGGAAATCCAGGGCGATGTCCGTGTCCATGACGAGCGGGCGGATCGCTTCACCTATCTGCGCGATTCAAGCGGCGGCTATATCAAGGCCGGCACCACGTTCGAGTTCACGCGCCTGCTGACCGGCGAAGCGTCCGTCGGCTATCTCGCGCGCAAATACGAAGATCCACGCCTCGAAGTGCTCAAGGGGCTGCTGACCTCGGCCTCGCTCGTCTGGACGCCGACGCCACTGACCACGGCGCGTTTCATCACGACGACGACCATCGACGAGACGACAGTGCCTGGCGTTCCCGGCGTGCTGACGCGGCTCTATACGGTGCAGGTCGATCACGACTTCCGCCGCTGGCTCACCGCGATCGGCAAGTTCACTTACGGCACGCAGGATTATCAGGAGAACTTCCGCTCGGATAAGATCTATTCGATCGAAGGCAACCTGCTCTACAAGATGAGCCGCGAGGTCTGGCTCAAGGCGCAGGTTCGCCGCGATATCCTGAATTCCAACGTGGTGGGCGCCAGCACTGCGGCAACTGTGGTGATGCTCGGCGTGCGCCTGCAGCGCTAGTCGCGAGGAGCCCACATGCAGCCCTCATCCCGAGGAGCCGCGAAGCGGCGTCTCGAAGGATGTGTGCTGATCTCACCAACCAGGCCAACTCGTGGTTCGAGACGCGTGCCAAGTGCACGCTCCTCACCATGAGGGTCCGAGAGCGGACGAAAAAGGCGCTCGGAGCCTACTTCCACTTCCGCAGAAACTTCGCCGTCTTCCGGTGAAACTTGACGCCGGAGCCATCGGGCAGGCGCGTCGCCACAAATCCCGCTTCGATACAGGCCTCGCGCTGGGGCATGTGCTCGTCCGGCGCGCGGTCGGTTTCCCACCACGAGGCCCGGTGCGAGGCGCGCGGCAAGGCGTCGTCGATGATCTCCTCGATCGCATCCATGGTCAGGACGATTTCATCCTTGGTCTGGGTCGCCAGATAGGCGCGCAAGAGATCGTAGTCGGGCACGGATGGTCCTCGGGAGTTTGGGCGTCCGGACCGTCATACGCGGCTATGCCGCCGTGCGCCACCGCCTGTTCGGTAGCTTCACACCGTATCAGCTACTTGAACGGTCTCAGAAATCCTTCGTTAACGCCGTGGGGAACCGGGCGCGGGTATTTAAGCGCTCGGCAAGCTTTCGCGTGCGATGCGTCATGGCGGGAGTTTTACTTTATGCGTTTTTGGAATTCAGTCATTGGAATGCGACGGTGGCCATTGTCGGCCAAGCTGCTGATTCTGTCGTCGGCGGTCACGATCGTCGGATTCTCTGCCATTTGCGGCAGCGTCATGCTCGATATGCGCCACGCCGAACAGGCGCTGGCGAAGCAGACCAGCGAAAATCTCGCCACCTCCATCGATTCCGATATCGGGCGTACCATCGAACAATATGACCTGTCGCTGCGCGCGGTGGTGTCGGGCATCAACACACCCGAGCTCGGCCTGCTCAGCCGCGAAATGCGTCAGCTCATCCTGTTCGACAAGGCGGCCTCGTCGTCGCAATTCGGCGCCATTCAGGTGTTCGATGCCGAGGGCGATCTGACGATCGACGCCGCCTCGCTCGATCCCGCCAAGGAAAACCGGGCGAACGAGGATTTCTTCAAGGTTCACCGGTTGGATGGCGAGCGCGGCCTGTTCATCAGCGTGCCGCGGATGCATCGCGGCGCCTATTCGGTCGTGCTCAGCCGTCGCATCACCGATACCGAAGGCAACTTTGCCGGTGTCGTCGCAGGGTCGATCCGGTTCTCCTACTTCCTCGATCTGTTCGACCGGCTGCGTCTCAATCCCGGCGAGACGATCACAGCGGTTCGGCGCGACGGCATCGTCCTTCTGCGGGCTCCGTTCGATCTGAATGTGATCGGCAAGGATCTCAGCAAGACGCCGGGCGTGATGCGCGTGCTGGCCCGCGCCAATGGCAGCTATTCTGGCGTCGGGGCCGTTGACAACATCATGCGGCTGTTCGTCTGGCGCGACAGCGGGCGCCCCTTGATCGTCATCGTCGGCCGGCCATGGACCGGCATCTATACGCTGTGGCAGAAGCAGGCTTGGCGTATCGGCGCCATCATGCTGGCACTGATTGCCTTCATCAGCGTGGGAACGGTGTTTCTCGCCCGCGAGATCAGCCGCCGCGCGCGCGCCGAAGGCCGGCTCGAAGAGCTCGCCACCACGGATGCGCTCACGGGATTGCGCAATCGCCGCAAGTTCGATGCGTCCATCGAGATGGAATGGCGCCGTGCCATCCGTTCCGCGAGGCCGATCGCCTTGCTGCTGGTGGACGCGGACTATTTCAAGATCTTCAATGATTCATTCGGGCATCAGGCCGGCGATCAGGCCCTGATCGCCATTGCGGGCTGCATCTCGGCCGCGGCCAAGCGCTCGGGCGATTGTGCTGCGCGCTATGGCGGCGAGGAATTTGCCGTCCTGCTGCCGGGTGCGTCGGCGCAGGATGCCTGTGAGGTCGCAGAGAAGATCCGCCAACGGGTCGAACTCGTTCCTGCCGACCCTGCCCAGTTGTCGGTCAGCATCGGCGTCGCCAGCATGCGTCCGCTGGTGACCATGGAATGGACCGGATTGGTGGAAGCCGCCGACAAGGCGCTCTACGCAGCCAAGGCCGCAGGCCGCAACCAGTGCGTCGTCGCAGAGGACACGCACCGGTCGATGGCGGCGTGAGACAATCTCGAACGTGTAGGATGGGTTGAGCGTAGCGATAACCCATCACAACAAGCGCCAGAGCATGCGGTGATGGGTTTTCGCTCTGGCGCTACGCGCCTTCGCTCAACCCATCCTACATTCTTACTGCCCGAGATAGCGGAGCATGTCCGCGCGGAGCGTTTCGTTGAGATCGGGCCGGCGCAGGCCATAGGCGATATTGGCGCGCAGGAAGCCGGCCTTTGAGCCGCAATCGTGGCGCTCGCCTTCGAACTTCACACCGAAGAAGGGCTGCTGCTTGGCCAGGCCGATCATGGCGTCGGTCAGCTGAATCTCGCCTCCGGCGCCGCGCTCCTGCGTTTCCAGAATCTTGAAGATCTCGGGCTGCAGGATGTAGCGGCCGGTGATCGACAGGTTGGACGGCGCGGTGCCCTTTGGCGGCTTCTCGACCATGCCGTTGACGCTGAAGGCGTTGGTATGGGTCGGGTGACGCTCGCCGATGCTGCAGATGCCGTATTGATGGGTCAACTCGACCGGCACTTCTTCGACGGCCACGAGATTGGACTTGGCATCGACGCTCTGGGCGATATCCACCATCTGCTTCAAGGCGCCCGGTGAATTCAGCACGAGCTCGTCCGGCAGCACCACGGCAAAGGGCTCGTTGCCAACAATGTGGCGCGCGCACCAGACCGCATGGCCGAGGCCGAGCGGCGCCTGCTGGCGCGTGAAACTGGTATCGCCGGCACCGGGCTGGGAGCTCGCCAGCTGCTCCATTTCGGCGGTCTTGTTGCGGCCCTTCAGCGTCTCGTCGAGTTCGAACATACGGTCGAAGTGGTCTTCGATGACGCCCTTGTTGCGGCCAGTGACGAAAATGAAATGTTCTATGCCGGCTTCGCGGGCCTCATCGACGACATATTGAATCAGGGGGCGGTCAACGATGGTCAGCATTTCCTTCGGCATCGCCTTGGTGGCGGGAAGGACGCGGGTGCCAAGACCAGCGACTGGGAAAACGGCTTTACGAATTTTCATCGGGAGCTTTGCAGTGAGCTGGAAAGGAAGGGGTGTAGGCAACACAACAAAGATCGCGCGCCCAGGTTCCCTTTGCAAGCGGTAACAAAGGCGGATGTATGTCCAGCCCCCTGTCTCTATCGGTATTCCAGACGAGCCGGGCGTCTGACTTGCCGCCGGAATCGGACTAGTATTAAGCGGATCGAAACCCTCTCCGACCTCTTGTCATCACACCGTTACGAATGGAATTGCCGGATGACGACTACAGGATTGAGCGGACGCAAGGACATCATGCGCCGCAAGCGATTGGCCGCGATCATGATGGGCGTCGCGTTGGCCGTATCGCCCGTTGCTGCGTATGCACAGTCCGGCAATCCGCTTAATTTCCTCGACAACATCTTCAGTCCCGGCCAGCGTCAGGCTCAGGCACCGAGCGCGCCAGCGCCTGCCACAGGCGCCAGTCCGCCTTTGCCATGGAGCGGCGAAGACGGCGCGTCCGGCCATCCGCTGATGACCTCCGGCGCGATTCGCGAGGCCGCGGCGAACTTCGACAGCTGCGTTGCCGGACTGTGGCCTGATGCCGCACGGCGCGGCATTTCCGAACAGAACTATCGCGACATCACCGCCGGGCTGACACCCGATCTGCGATTGATGGATCTCATGGATTCGCAGCCGGAATTCACCAAGGCGATCTGGGACTATCTCGACATCCTGGTGAACGACAACCGCGCCGCCAAGGGCCGCGAGGTGCTGGCGCAATACAAGACGATCTTCGATGCCGCCGAGCGCGCCTATGGCGTCGATCGCTATATCGTCGCCTCCATCTGGGGCATCGAATCCAACTACTCGACCATGATCGGCGATCGCGACGTGGTGCGCTCGACCGCCACGCTCGCCTGCGTCGGCCGCCGCCAGCCTTACTTCAAGGACGAATTTCTCACGGCGGTCGAAATCCTGCATCGCGGCGACCTGCGCCGCGAGCAACTCAAAGGCTCATGGGCCGGCGCGTTCGGGCCCACGCAATTCATGCCGACGGCTTTCAAGCGTTTCGCCGTCGATGGCGACGGCGATGGTCGCCGCGACGTGGTCGATAATCCCACCGACCTGATTTTCTCCACCGCCAACAACCTGAAGAAGGATGGCTGGCAGAGCGGACAGCCTTGGGGCTACGAAGTCGTGGTGCCGCAGGGTTTCAACTATATGCAGGCCGATCGCGCCAAGATGCTGACGCTGGCTCAATGGGAGCAACTCGGCCTCAAGCGCGCCAATGGCCAGCCATTTTCGCGCGGCACGGAGAAGGCGTATCTGCTTGCGCCGGCCGGCGCGCAGGGACCGGGCTTTCTGATGATGCAGAATTTCCGCGTCATCATGAAATACAATCCGGCGGAAGCCTATGCGATGGCGATCGGCCACTTCGCCGACAAACTGCGCGGCGGTCCGCCTTTCGTGCAGCCCTGGCCGCGCCAGGAGCGCGTGCTCTCGCGCGCCGAGCGGCTGGAGTTGCAGCAGCTGCTGGTTCAGCGCGGCTATTACAAAGGCACGCCGGATGGACAATTCGGCAGCATGACCCGCGAGGCGCTGCGCAATTTCCAGGCGTCCATCGGCGCGCCCGCCGACGGTTTTGCAACTTCTGAAATCCTGGATCGGCTGCGCGGCCGCTAAGCCGATCCGCGTGGCCGCGGCACGTCTCTTGCTACGTTGGCCAGACAAGACCATCACGCTGCTGCATGGTTTCGCGCCGGGCGGCGGCACCGATGCGACGTCGCGCGTGCTTGCGGAAGGTCTTGCAAAGACTCTCGGCCAGACCGTCGTGGTCGAAACCAAGCCCGGCGCGGGCACAACGCTGGCTGGTGCACAGCTCGCACGCTCGGCGCCGGATGGTTATACGATCTCGCTGATCACCGCGACTTACGGTGCGTCGTCGGCCTTCTACAAGAGCCTGAGCTACAAGCCGGTCGATGATCTCAAGGGCATCTGTCAGGTGTCTGAAGCGCCCTACATGTTCTCCTGCAATGCGGATGCGCCGTTCAAGACACTCGCCGAGCTCATCGCTGCCGCGAAGAAGCAACCGGACAAGCCTTTCACCTACGGCACGCCCGGCGTTGGGTCAGGTCCCCACCTGATCGTCGAGCAGGTGGCGCAATTGGCCGGCGTCAAATTCCAGCACATTCCGTTCCGCGGCGGCGCGCAGGCTGTGGTCGAAGTGATCGCGGGCCGCGTCGATTTCATGGTCGATCCGCCGATCTCGATGATTGAGCAGATCAAGGCCGGCAAGTTTCGCGCGCTGGCTGTCACCACCGCGCAGCGCTTTGCGTCTTTCCCGGATATTCCGACCGTCGCGGAAGCGGGCTTTCCGAACTACGCCGCGCCCGGTTGGTATGCGCTTGTTGGTCCAGCGGCGTTGCCCGACGACATCGTAGCCCGCCTGCATGCGGCGACCACGACCTTGCTCAAGGACGAAGCCGTGAAGGAGCGTCTGCTCGCGCTCGGGAGTCAGGCCAAGGCCTCACAGCCGAAAGAGGTGATCGACCTCCTTGCCTCGGATGTGAAGCGCTGGAGCGAGGTGCTCGACAAGGCGAAGATCGAGCGCATCTAGCGCTCAGGCATTGCGCGCCATCAGCCCGCCATCCACCGGAATCACCGCGCCCGTCAGATAGGACGCCGCCGGCAGACACAGGCTCACCGTCATATGTGCGACCTCTTCGGGGTCGCCATAGCGACGCAATGCCGTGCGGCGCTTGGCGAAGATGACCTTGTGCTCGTCGCTGATGCGCTGCGTGATGCCTGTCGTGATCGGGCCGGGACAGATGCAATTCACCGTGATGCCCTCGCGGCCGAGTTCGACCGCGAGAGAACGTGTGAGACCTGTCACGCCAGCCTTTGCTGCGGAATAGGGACTGTGCAACGCCGTCGCGCCAAGCGCTTCGGTGGAGGCGACATTGACGATGCGCGGGCATTTTGATTTGCGCAGATAAGGCAAGGCCGCGCGGATGGTGCGCTGATGCGAGGTCAGCATGACGGCAATGGCGCGATCCCATGCGTCGTCGTAGCCATCCTTGTCGATCTCGGTGGAAACCGAAATGCCGGCATTGTTGACGATGATGTCGAGCCCGCCGAAATGCGATGCGACGTCATTGACCACGGTCTTGATACGCTCGGGATCGGCGACGTCCAGCGTCCATGCGCGTGCGCTGCCGCCGCTTGCCGTGATCGCGTCCGCGACCTCTCGCGTGCCTTCAGGTGACAGATCGGTGACGGCGACATTCGCGCCTTCCTCGCCGAACACGCGCGCCGTCGCGCGGCCCATGCCGCTTGCGGCACCTGTGACGAGAACCGTGAGGCCGCGCACGGAGCGGCTGAGTGTCTTGTAATCCGACAAGGGAATCCTCCGATGTTTCGCCTTCATTTTGAGGCTTGCGCAAAGGCTTGCATCGATCGGCGACGAGGTCACGTGCTTTCTCGCGGCCCGCAACATCGTGAGGGAACCAGCAAGCGCTTCGGGCATTACACCGGCGAGAGTTTCCCTCACGGAGTGATTGAGATGGATAAGGACCGCATTGCAGGTGCCGCGAAAGATGCCGCCGGCAAGATCGAAAGCGTTGTCGGCAAGGCAACCGGCGACGAGCGCACCGAGATTTCGGGCCGCACGCGCGAAGCCGAAGGCACCGTGCAGAACCTGTATGGCCAGGTGAAAGACGGCGTGCGCGATGCGTCCGAGAAGGCCGCGAGCTACGCCAAGGATGCGCTCGACAGCGACACCTATCGCGATGGCACGCAGGCGCTCACCGACAAGGTGCGCGACAATCCGCTCGGCTCGCTGCTGATCGCCGGCGGCATCGGCTTTGCGCTGGCGATGCTGATGTCGCGCCCGCCGCGCCGTCGTCCCAATCGCTTCAACTACTAAGCGATTGATTTAGCTCACTGAAAATCCCTCGTTCGCGCAAGCGGTCGGGGGATTTTTTTGCCTGGAATCAGGCGTTTAGCGGAAAATGAAGCCGGAGGGGGCGGAGGCGGCGGGGCCGACATTGGCCGGCGGGCGCGGGCCGCCTTGCTGCTGCGGACGGGGCCGCTGGGGGGCTCCCTGCTGCGCCGGACGGCGCGGCTCGTCATTGCCGAACAGATTCCCGAAGAAGGACGGTGTTTCCGTGGCGACCGGCGTCTTTTTCTTCGCCTGCTGCTTCGGTGCGGTCGGGGCGATGATCGGCGTCATGCCGTCGGGCAATGTTGCGCCGGCCGAGCTCGATGGCGTCGGCATCACCGCGGCCATCGGCACGTCACCCTTGGCCTGTTCACGGCCGATCTCGCGGCGTGGCCAGGCGAAGTCATCGGCGCGTCCGGCCGGTGCATTGAGCGGCTCGCCCTTCACCAGCGTCTTCGCCACGAGGGGATCGACCGTCAGCGCCTTGGCGCCGGGGCCGCCGAGCAGCGTGTCGCCACCGATGGAGGCTGCCACCAGCGGCACGATCGGGCCCGCCAGCGGACGCGGCGGCGGACCGCCGGGCACGACAGCCACATCAGGCTGCGCCGGCTCGGTCGGCAGCGCGATCGGCGCCGAGCGGCCGGAGAGCAGGCGGGTAATTTCGCGCTCCACATAATGCGCCAGTTTGCGGGCGCCGGCCTTGGTGAAATAGACGCCGTCCGGCGTACGCAGCCGGCGGTTCTGGCCTTCGAAATCCGGGCCCTGCTGCAGGAAACGGCCGGATTCATCGACAAAACCATCCCAGACATCGACATAGGTGATGCCGGCCTTGGCCGCGGCATCGCGATAGAGATTGTTGAGATAGACCATATCGGCCATCGCCTTCGGCCCGCGCACCGCGGGCAGGCCGACCCACAGCACGGGCACGCCCTTGCTCTTGGCGATGGTGATCATCTCCTCGATCTTCTTGGCGTAGAGCTCGCCCCAGCGGTCGTCGCGGAAATCCACCATGCCGCCGCCGCGCGCGCCGCGCTCGTTCAGGATCGAACCGGGATCGGCGATATCGGCATCGTCAGTGTTGTTGTCCGCGCTATCGGCCGGCTTGTCGCCGGGCTTCACATCGGCGGCGCCTTCCTTCTTGGCGGCCTTCTTGTCGGGCTCGCGGAGCGGGATGCGGTCGCTAAGGCCGAGCATGATGACGATGGCGTCGGCCTTCTCGCTGGCGAGAATGCCCTTGGCTGCCGCCGCCCAGTCGGATGGCTCGCCCCTGGGCTGATAGCGCAGCAGGCCGGACACGGTCTTGTGCTTGCGGATCACGCCCATGTCCGGCTGTTCGGAATAGGCGTCTTCCAGGCCATAGCCGAGCCAGTCGGCCATGCTGTCGCCGAGCACCAGCACGTTGCGCTCGGCCGATGCGTTGGTCTTGTCGGATTGCGGCGCGCGGGAAAAATCCTCGCGCCGGCGCGGCGCCTGCTGTTGCGGCGCCTGCTGCTGGAACGGCTGGAAGAAATCGCCGCCGAACCAGCCGCCACCGCCGCCGCGCGGCTGCTGGCGTTGCTGCGGCTGAGGCGGGCCGCCGAAACCGAAAAACTGCGCCGAGGCCGTGCCGGCAATGCCGACCAGCAGCGCCAAGGTCGTGACGCCGACAGCCAGCGTCAGCCGCTCACGGCGCCAGAGATCTGGCCGCCATCTGGCTTTCGTTGCTTTCGGCTTGTCGGACATTCGGACTGATGGCCTCGACCGCAGGACAGGAGAGGGCGCGCAGGCCCGGATTCCAATAAGTTCCATCCGGATTATACCCGGATTCGGGCCGCAAGCGGGCAGCCTTGATGATCGCCATCAAGCCTTGCGGGCGGGGAACGTCAAGCTATCCGGCGATCTTTTCGGAAAAGGGTTAGCGCGGGGCGCCGGATTACTTCCAGAGCCCGTAAGTCTGCCATTTCGCGGGCGGAATGAGGGCGCCGGTCTTGTAGCTGAAATCCAGCACGGTCTTGTGGTCCGGCGTCGCCTTGCAGGTGAAGGACATCTGGTACCATTTGCCGCCGGCCCGATAGGCGCCGCCTTTGGCCACCAGCGTATTGCCCATGTGCTGCGGCGGCATGATCACGTCGGATTTGGCGCGATCCACCCGCGCGCCGGCCGAGCCGCTCGCGCTCATTTTCCGCATCGCCTCGAGATCGCAGATCTGCTCCAGCCGGGTCTTTGGATCGAGCTTGTCGAGCGCGCGCATGAAGCGCGCATCGGGTGCGGCGACGGCAGATGCAGAGATCGCAACCGGGATCGCGGCGAGCGCGAGCGTGACAGCAGAAGTTTTCATGAGGCCGTGCGCATGCGGGGAGGGATTTGTGACGGGATGTGTCCGATAGCGTAGCCGCGCCGCGCTGGCCAGCGACTGAGGGTTTCAGGAGGCGATGAGGTCGCGCGGCGCGAGTCGCGGACGCTCCTTTGTCGTCACCCGGCTTGACCGGGTGACCCGGCAGACACCGAGCAGGCATCGACGCTCGTGCGGTGCCTCATCACTTCCGCCGTCGTGTATTGGATCGCCGGTCAAGCCGGGCGACGACAAGTGAGGATCGGTTTGTCGTTTCACCCGCCCACGCGCCGTCCCTGCCGCGCCATCGCGCGAAGTGGCTTTTCACCTGTGTCCCCCTGCAATGAGGGGGATGACGCGCCAGCAAGCGCATAGTCCTGGTCATTCTTGCGATGATGTCGGCCATGACCGGCCTTCACCGCCGCGCAACGGGCGGCCCCACACGTCTCGATGCTCGCTGAACGCTCGCATCGATCCACCCTTCCCACTGCGCGTGGCTACGCCACGCTTGGGGCAGGGAGAAGAACGAGCGTCGCTGCTTCGTTCTCCAAAGCCCCACATCATCGCCGCATTCTCCTCACCTGATCGCCCCATCCCCTCCAGACCTTCCGCACACTTCCGCGTTACCGCTGGACGTCCAATCAACGGAAAGGACCGACCATGCGCACCATGACTGCTCTTGCTCTCGCCGCCTCGCTCTCCCTCGGCACGCCCGCGCTCGTGATGGCGCAGGGATCGGCGCCCACGGAAAGTGCGGCGCCGAAGTCCACCGTGCAGATCAACAAGATCCAGGTGATCGACGTCAAAACGCTGCCCGATGCGGTGAAGACGCAGGTCGATGAGGTCGTGTCCAAGACCAGCGACGAGGACATGAAGGGCCTGCGCGCGTCGATCGATGCCTCGCCGGCGGCCGCGAATGCGCTGAAGGAAAAGGGCGTGAGCTCGGCACAAGTGGTCGCGGTGAATATCGCGGACGGCGTGCTGACGATGTTCACGAAGGCGGCTTAAGTAGCCTCTCGCACCTACTGTCATCGCCCGGCTTGACCGGGCGATCCAGTAAGCTCTGGCTATCGTGCTAGAGCTGCGTTGACGGTGTCTACTGGGCCACCCGCTTTCGCGGGTGGCGACAAGTGAGAGCGGCGAAGCCGCGGAGCGCCAGCTCTCCCGACTACCCCGCCGAGTCATCCTCGATGATCGGCCCGAACAGCTCCCAGCGCTCGCCATTGAAGCGCTGCATCTGCAGCTGCTTGTTGACGCGATAATCCGTCGGCGAGGTGGAGCCGACAAAGCCCGGCAGCGACAGGTCGAAGACGAGATTGGACAGGCTGGTCGCCTGCTTCATCACATTCGCCCGCGTCAGGTCATCGCCGCAGCGTTTCAGCACTTCCACCATCAGCTGGGCATTGCCATAGCCATAGGTGTTGAAGTTCGAGTTCTTGTCGCCGTCGGGATAGTATTTCTCCATGAAGGCGAGATAGCGCTTCATGCCGGCATCGTCCTTCCATTGCGGATCGGCTGGATCCTTGCCGTAATTGGTCGAGATCAGGCCCTTGCTGTTCTCGAGCCCGGCCGGCACCAGCACCGCGCCCACCGACGTCGCATTGATGTCGACGATGTGGATCGGCTTCCAGCCGAGATCGGCGACCTTCTTGATCGCCTGTGCCGCGAATTTCGGCGTCGAGGCGTTGAACAGGAGATCCGCGCCGGAGGATTTCAGTTTTACGATCTGCGAGTCGATGGTGGGGTCGGCGAGTTCGTAGCTCGCATCCGACACGATCATCGATGCCGCCTTGTCGCCAAGGCCGGCTTTCATGCCGGTGAGATAGTCGCGGCCGAGATCGTCATTCTGCCAGAGGATCGCGATCTTCGCATTCGGGTGGTTCTTCAAAATATACTTGGCGTAGATCCGGCCTTCGGTCTGGTAGTTGGGGTTGTAGCCCATGGTCCAGGGGAAGTTTTTCGGATCGGTGAAGCGCGTGGCGCCGGTGGCGGCGAACAGCTGCGGCACGCCCTTGGTGTTGAGATATTTCTGCACGCCGGCGTTCGAGGGCGTGCCGATGATCTGGAAGGTGAGCAGGACCTCGTCGGACTCCACCAGCTTGCGCACCTGCTCCACGGCCTTGGGCGGCGAATAGGCGTCGTCATACTGGATCAGGTTGATCTTGCGGCCATTGATGCCGCCGGTCTCGTTGATCATCTTGAAATAGGCGGCCTGGGTCTTGGCGATGGATGAATAGGCCGAGGCGGGGCCGGAGAACGGCACGGTCTGGCCGATCTTGATCTCGGTGTCGGAGGCGCCGGGATCGTATTTTTTCTGGGCGGATGCGGGGGTGCTAAAAGATGCTGCAGATAGCGCGGTCGCAATGGCGCATGCGGCGACCGAATGAACGAGCGTGGCTCTCATGTCGTTGCCTTCCCTGATGTGTCATCGACGGTCTCCCTCCATTACGGGGCGCCGTCGTTGAGGTAGAGTGTGAGGGAAGGATTTGGGGTTGGCAAGATGAGGGCGTTCTGCACCTCTCCCCTCCGGGGAGAGGTCGCCGCGTCTTCGCGGCGGGTGAGGGGGGCTTCCACGAGTGACGTTGCCTGCGGCGCCCCCTCACCCGGCTTGCTTCGCAATCCGACCTCTCCCCGGTGGGGAGAGGTGAAGATCAGCGCTCCGCTTTATTTTGTGAGTGTTAACACCAGCAGCGCCAGCGCCGCCGGCACCGCCTGCACATACAGGATCCGCTTGCTCACGCTCATGGCGCCATAGACGCCGGCCACGATCACGCACAGCAGAAAGAACGCCTTGATCTGGAATGCGAAGGCGGGTGCGGAATGCAGGAGTCCCCAGATCAGGCCGGCGGCGAGGAAGCCGTTATAGAGGCCCTGATTGGCGGCCAGCACCGCGGTGATCTCGGCTTTCTCCGGCGTGTTCTTGAAGGTCTTCAGGCCCTGCGGCTTCTGCCAGAGAAACATCTCCAGCACGAGGAAGTAGACGTGCAGCAGCGCCACCAGCGCCGTCAGTCCGTTACCCAACACAGTCATCGCAATCCCCCGGTCATGATCCCCTTACCACAAGGCTCTAGCACGTCGCGATCGGCCGCTACAGGCGGATGATTGTTGTGGCCGCACGCGCAGCCGGCCTATAGTCGATCATTGCCATCGAGTTTGCCACGTGACCGCACTGCCGCCCGCCTTCGAGACTGACATTGCTGCCGTCCAGCGGATCGAGGCCGTGCCCAAAATCCTCGAAGTGGTGTGCCGCACCACCGGGATGCGATTTGCCGCGGTGGCGCGGGTCACCGACAGCCGCTGGATCTGCTGCGCGGTGCGCGACGAGATTGCCTTCGGCCTCGTGCCCGGCGGCGAGCTGAAGGTCGAGAGCACGCTGTGCCACGAGATCCGCCAGCATCGCGAGCCCGTGGTGATCGACCATGTGGCGCAGGATGCCGTCTATAGCGGCCATCACACGCCGGCGATCTATGGGCTGCAGAGCTATATCTCGATGCCGATCTTTCTCGCCGACGGCAGCTTCTTCGGCACGCTCTGCGCCATCGACCCGGACCCGCATGTGCTGAACACGCCGGAGACGCTCGGCATGTTCAAGCTGTTCGCCGAGCTGATCGGGTTCCACCTGAATGTGGTGGACAAGCTGGCGCTCAGCGAGGCCGACCTGTCGGATGAGCGCAAGACTTCTGAATTGCGCGAACAGTTCATTGCGGTGCTCGGCCACGACCTGCGCAATCCCCTGGCGTCCATCGCTGCGGTGGCGCGGCGGCTGCGCAAGGCGGCGCTGAGCGAGGAAGAGTTCGGCTATCTCGATTTGATGCAGAACAGCGTGCGCCGGATGGCCGGGCTGATCGACAATGTGCTGGATTTCGCCCGCGGCCGGCTCGGCGACGGGCTGACGCTGACGCGCACCGCGCAGGATCTGGCGCCGGTGCTGCAGCAGGTGGTGGGCGAGTTGCAGGCCCATGCGCCGGGCCGCCAGATCGATCTGGTGCTCGATCTGAAGCGGCCGGTGGATTGCGATCCCGCGCGCATTGGTCAGTTGCTGTCGAACCTGCTCGGCAATGCGCTGGCTTACGGCGATCCCGCCCGGCCGATCACCGTGAGCGCGGAGACGGGGCTGACGCAGCTCGAACTGTCGGTGACCAATCACGGCGCGCCGATTCCGCCGGAGATTCTCGGCAAGCTGTTCCAGCCGTTTTCCCGCGGCGCCGGGCAGGGCAATCAGGAAGGCCTGGGCCTCGGGCTCTATATCGCCTCCGAGATCGGGCGCGCCCATGGCGGCATGCTGAGCGCGACCTCGACGGTGGATGAGACGCGGTTCGTGTTTCGGATGCCGCTGGTGTGAGGCGGACGTAGGGCGGATGAGGCGAAGCCGTAATCCGCCGTTCTTTGTCACTGCACTCGGTTGGCGGATTACGCTTCGCTAATCCGCCCTACGGCTTCGGTGCCTTGCAGCCACGGCCGTTCCGCCGAAGCCAGCCCGGTCAATCGCCCCTGAATATAATTGCAGCCCCAGTCCTGCAGCATCCGCGCGCTGGTCTCGTCCTGCACCCATTCGGCCACGGTCTGGATCTCCAGCCGGCGGCAGAGATCGATCAGGGTCTGCACGAAGGCGCGGTCGTCGGCGGAATGGGCGATGTTCTGCACGAAGGCGCCGTCGATCTTGACGATGTCCACCGCGAGCTTGCGCAAATTGCGGAACGAGGTGTAGCCGGCGCCGAAATCGTCGATGGCGATACGGCTGCCGAGCGCCTTCAGGCGATTGACGAAGCCGCGGATGTCGTCGAGATCCTGGATCGCCACCGTTTCGGTGATCTCCACGATGAGGCGTTCCGCGACGCCGGGATGCGCGCGCATCATGGATTCGATGGTCGCCCACCAGTCGGGGTCGGTGGTGGTGGCCGGCGAGATGTTGAGCGACAGCTGCACATCGGGCGTCTCAGCCAATTCGGCGATGACCAGTTCGAGCACGCGGTGATCGACCAGGCGGATCAGGCCGAGACGCTCGGCCACCGGCACGATGTCCGGGGCGAGTAGTAGTTGCCCGTCGTCCTGCTTCATGCGCACCAGCGCTTCGTAGAAGGCGGGGCCGCTGCGATCGGCGCGCACCACAGGCTCGAAGGCGCAGACGATGCGACGCTCGTTGAGCGCTTTGACGATCTCGTCGGTGACGCGGATATTGACGCGGCGCTGGGCGTCGCGCTCCACATTAGGACGCCACAGATTGAAGCTGCCGCGGCGGCGGCGCTTGGCGGCATCCAGTGCTTCCTGCGCGCGGTTGACGGCTTCGTTGACGTCGCGGCCATAGCGCGGAATGCTGATCGCGCCGATGGTAGCGGTGACGGAGACCGGGCCGGACTTGGTTGGAATGACGTCGTCGCGAATGCCGGCGAGAAAGCGCTCGGCCGCGATATTGGCGTCGTCGGCGGTGCAGTTCTTCAGCACCAAGCCGAATTTGTTGCCGGAGAAGCGCCCCATGATATCGCCGCCACGCAATCGCACACGGATGCGCTGGGCGAGTTCGGCAATCACATCGTCGGCGACATCGAAGCCGAACGCGTCATTGATGCGGCCGAGATGATCGATGCCGATCAGCATGAAGGCGAAACTGGCACGGAAGCGCGTGGCTTCCTCGATGGACTCGGCGAGCGCTGCGAGCAGATGCGTGCGGTTGAGTTCGCCGGTGACGGGATCGCGCTGCGAAAGTTTGACGAGTTGCTCGTCATGGGCGTGGCGCTCGTTGTTGATGCGCACGATGCCTTCGACGCGCAGCGGCCGGCCGTCAGAGCCGGTGCGGACGCTGCCGTTTTCCTCGATCCACAGCAGCGGCGCGGTGGTGGAGGCGCGCACACCGTAATCGATGCGATAGGTGCCGCCGGATTGCAGCGCCGAGACCAGCGCCTCGCTGCGCACGGCGCGATGCGGCTCGATCAGGGCTGCGAAGTCGGTGCCGCGGGCGATGGTGTCGGTGGGGATGTCGGTGAAGATGGATGCGGCCGGCGCGGTCCAGGTGATGGTGTCGCTGGCGATGTCCCAGACGAAGGCGGCCTGGCCGAGACGCGCCAGGATGTCTGCCTCGGAGAAAGCAGGCTGCGGCTTTGAGGCAGGATCGGGTGGGGCGGATGTCAAATGTCGCCTCGTTTCGGGACGCTGCTGGCGTGATTCGTGCCACGACAATACGGCGTGAGTGCTGAAAAAAGTTAGTCCAAGTTGCTAAACAATGGAGAAATCGTAGCTATGTGGCGGGTTTGCGCAAGACCCGCGCAAGCAGAGGGAGTTGTGGAGAGCGCCGGCACGGGACTTGCGACGATGGTACCGGAGGGACCACCCTCCGTCCTGATTTGAGACGCGAGCGCGCTTAACCATGTCGATCTCGGCGACCAGCCGCATATCCCCGACCACGCCGCACCCGATGCGGCGCGCGGGCGATGTCGTGATCGAGCGGGAGACTGTTCAACAGGAGACGCGTGCTATCACACCGACCGGGCCGGTCGCGCGCGCGATCCCGGCCTCGCTGCGCAGCGTGCGGCCCGATGCCTCCTTCATCACCCATCTGATCGCCACAGCCGAGCAAGTGCCGCAGACGCGCGTGCTGCGGCGGGCGGAGATCGTGGATGTGGAAGCGGCGTATCGGAAGGCCGCGGGTGTTTATGCGGCGGGGACCACCACGAACCGCCTGACGCGCGTGGCGTAACCTTTTCCCTCCCCCAAGCCGCGAAGCGGCGCAGCGGGGAGGGTGGATCGAAGCGAGCGCTTAGCGAGCTTCGAGACGGGTGGGGTGCTTCCACAAACTCTGACGTCACGTGGGGATAGACCCCACCCGACCTTCGCTACGCTCAGGCCACCCTCCCCGCTTCGCGGATTGGGGGAGGGAGAAGACCTCAGCTCTTCGGTTTGTTATCCGGATTCGATCCATCCGGTTGCAGATCTGGCGAGGTAATCTGCGGCGACGTATGGGCGACGACCTCTGGTGCGACCGGCTTGGCCTCGCCATGCGATTCGATCTTTGGCTCGACCCTTGATTCGATCGTCGGCTCGATGCGCTCAAGCTTCGGTTCGGCTCTCTCCGTCAGCACGGATTCGGCGACCGAGGTAGCGGGCGGCACCGGTGCGACCGGAGCAGGCGCAGGCGTGACGGCGACTGGGGCAGGTGCCGGCGCAACCGGGGCCGGCGCAGGATGATAATGCGGGGCCGGCTCGGCATAGGCGGGGGCGGCAACCCGGCGCGGACGGCGGGCGCGCAGCGAGATGCCGGCGAAGAAGTCCACGAAGGCCACCAGCGTGATGATGAAGAAGGTGGAGTTGCCGAATTTCGGCAGCATCACGAATTCATAGGCCGCGCCGCCAGCCACCAGCAGCGACAGGAAATGATCGGTGAAATATTTCGAGGCCGGGCGGGCGGCGCGCATCACCTCGAGCAGCAGCAGCAGGATCGATAGCGCGACCAGCACATCCTTCAGCGAGATGCGGATGACATCCAGCGATGGCAGCGTGACGGAGAACAGCTCCACCGGGCCCGCCAGCGACAGGTCGGGCATCAGGAAAACGATGATGTTGCAGATCGCCACCGGAATCAGCAGCAGCGGAAAACCGATCATCGGGAGAGCCTTTTTCGCGCGAGAGAAACGAACGCATGACGATGCGGGCGCATCATCGGGGAACCTGCGTTTGCGCTAGTGTTGTAGCGAATTCGGGCGGAAGTACAGTTCAGAAATGAACTTATGCGGAGGCGCGGCATGCTTTGGGAAAGTGTTGCGCCCGCTGCCGCTTTGCGCAGGCTTCGCCACAACCCTGACTGGATCAAACGACACTACACAAACGACAAACCCCGCCGAAGCGGGGTCTGGTATTCTTATCGGAACGAAGGAGGTCGCGCGGGGCAGGCCATCCAGCCTGAAATCAGGCGTCCTTCTTCACCTTCAGAACCTGACGGCCCTTATACATGCCGGTCTTCAGGTCGAGGTGGTGCGGACGGCGCAGTTCGCCGGAGTCCTTGTCCTCAACGTAGGCGGTGCTCTTGATCGCGTCAGCCGAACGACGCATGCCACGCCGCGACGGCGATGTTTTTCTTCTCGGAACGGCCATAGGAGTATTCCTTGCAACTTCTCTTGCCAGAACGTCTGGGCAGATGTTTTCGATCGGTGCCCGGTTCCGGGCGGCCAGCACAAAGCGCGCGGGCAAAATCGCTGATAAGGCCGGGCTTATAACGGATGCGTGACGCCATGGCTAGGGTGGCGCGGGTGGATTCTTGCCAAAAACTCGTCGTCCCGGGGCGCGCCGTAGGCGCGAACCCGGGACCTCGTCATGATAGAGCCGCTTGAGATCCCGGGTTTGCGCCTGCGGCGCGCCCCGGGATGACAGCCTAGTTCCAGCACTTGCCCAGCTCCGACGACTGCGCCCGCGCCATATAGCGCGATGCCAGCCGGCGCACACCCGGTCCCGGCGTTTTGGCGCTTCTGGTCACCGGATTCGGCAGAATCGCCGCCAAAAGCGCCGCATCGCGAGCTGAAATCGCTGAAACGGAGCGTCCGAAGGCGAATTGGGAACCGGATTCGGCACCGAATTGCCCGGTCGGGCCCATTTCGGCGATGTTCAGATAGAGTTCCAGGATCCGCTGCTTGCTGAGGACGAGGTCAATCCACATGGCCAGCGGGATCTCCATCCCCTTGCGGATGAAACTGCGGCCCGGCCACAGGAACAGGTTTTTCGCCACCTGCTGGGTAATGGTGGAGCCGCCGCCTGACACCTCGCCGTCCTGGGCATCATCGATGGCCGATTGCAGCGAATCCCAGTCGATGCCGTGATGGCTGCAGAATTTGGCGTCCTCGGAGCCTACCACGCTGGCCGGCAGCGCCGGCGACATCGCCCGCAGGTCCACCCAGGTCCGCTCCACCGGCGCCCCGGTGATCCAGCGCCATAGCATGAGCGTCGAGACCGGCTGGCCCGTCGCATAAAGCGGGGTCAGCACATAGGGGATCAGGACGAGCAGGATCCCGATCAAAAGGAGGCGTCGGACGAGGCGCACAAGCGGGTTTCCTGCTCAGGTCTATCCCGCTGATAAAGCGGAGTTTCCGGGCCGTTTTCAAGGCAGTTAAGCTTGCCGCGACCAAACGCGCCGGGGTGCCGCAGGCGCAATTGACGTGGCCCCTGCCATGGAGGATTGTCCGGCCAAATTGATCTGGAGCTATTCTTAATGTCGACCGGTGCTTCCACCAAAGATTTTGCCGCGCGCCTGGACCAGACTGCCGACGATACCGAAGCCGTCCTGACCAAGGTGCTGAGCGACGGCGTGCTGCCGGACGAGATCGCGCGCCCGAAGCGGCTGATGGATGCGATGCGCTATTCGTCGCTGGGCGGCGGCAAGCGGTTGCGCCCATTCCTGGTCGTTGAAAGTGCGGCCGTATTCGGCGTGCATCGCGAGCCGGCGCTGCTGGTCGGCGCAGCACTCGAATGCATCCACTGCTATTCGTTGATCCATGACGATCTTCCCGCCATGGACAACAGCGACCTGCGCCGCGGCCGCCCGACCCTGCACAAGGCCACCGACGACGCCACCGCGATCCTCGCCGGCGACGCGCTGCTGACGCTGGCGTTCGACATCGTGACCCGTGATGAAATTCACTCCGACGCCAATGTGCGCCTTCTGCTCACCCGCGCGCTCGCCCGCTGCGCGGGTCTTGGCGGCATGGTCGGTGGCCAGATGCTCGATCTCGCCGGCGAGGGTCGCTTTGGCGACAAGGAGCCGGTGGACGTCGCGCGCGTGCAGCAGATGAAGACCGGTGCGCTGCTGCGCTACGGCGTCATCGCCGGCGCGCTGCTCGGCCAGGCCACGCCAAAGGAATACAAGGCGCTCGACGATTACGGCCGTGCGCTCGGCGAAGCCTTCCAGATCGCCGACGACCTGCTCGATGTGGAAGCCGATGCCGCGACCCTCGGCAAACCAGCCGGTGCCGACGCCGCGCTCAACAAGACGACCTTCGTGACCCAGCTCGGCGTCGATGGCGCCAAGAAGCGCGTGGCCGATCTGATCGCGACGGCGGACGCGTCGCTGGCGATCTTCGGCAACAAGGGCGACGTGCTCCGCGCCGCCGCCCGCTTCGTGGCCGAGCGCAAGAACTAAGCGAAGCCTCGCATGACCGACACGGGCAAGGAACTCGATCAGCTCCTTGCCCGCTTTCGCAAGATGCCGGTGCCGCTGCGCGTCGTCTATGGGCGGCCGCGCACCTTTGCGGCACTGGCGATCGGCATCGTCGTCTGCCTGCTGCTGCCGCATTCGCTGCGGCTGGTGACGCGGCTGCTGATCGGCTGGGATGTCTTTGCCGGGCTCTATCTGCTGCTGGTGTTCGGCATGATGCTGACCGGCGGCAGCAAGCGCATCCGCCGCAATGCCGCGCTTCAGGACGATGGCAGTTTTGTCATCCTTCTGGTGGCGGCACTCGGTGCTTTTGCCTCCATCGCCGCCATCGTGTTCGAGCTCGGCGCCACCAAGAGCGCCACGCCCGAGCTCGCGCTGGCGGTGATCACCATCACGCTGTCCTGGGCCGCGGTGCATACGATCTTCTCGCTGCACTATGCCCACGAATATTATCGCGGCCCGAAGCCGGGCGGACTGGCTTTTCCCGATGGGGATGAGAAGGAAGACCCGGACTACTGGGACTTTGTGTATTTCGCCTTCGTTATCGGCATGACGGCGCAGACGTCGGACGTCGGCATCACCGACAAGAGCATCCGCCGCACGGCGACAGCGCATGGCATCGTGTCCTTCATCTTCAACACGGCGCTGGTGGCGCTGATGGTGAATATCGCCGCGAGTGCGATCTAGCTTCGATCCGTCCGTTGTCATCGCCCGGCTTGACCGGGCGATCCAGTGGACACCGAGGCAGCGGCGATTACTGGGTCACCCGGTCGAGCCGGGTGACGACAAGTGTAAGCGTGTCATTGACCTCCATCCCCATCCGGGCAAAGTGTCGCAGCAACAGGTGACGCGCGCGTGGAAGCCAAATTCGCTATTTTCCTCACTCTGGTCGCAGCGCTGGGCGCCACGGCGTGGTTCGCGAAGCGCGCCAATATCGCGCCGGCGATCCTGTTGCTGCTGGTCGGCATCGGCCTCGCTTTCGTCCCGGGCATGCCAGCGCTCGAATTGCCGCCCGAAGTGGTGCTCCTCGGCGTGCTGCCGCCGCTGATCTATTCGGCGTCGGTCGCCATGAGCTGGCGCGAATTCCGTTTCAGCCTGCGGCTGATCACGCTGCTCGCTGTCGGCTGCGTGATCTTCACGGCGTGTCTCGTGGCCACCGCCACGCATTATCTCATCGGCTTGCCCTGGGGCGTCGGCTTCCTGCTCGGTGCCATTGTCGCGCCGCCGGATGTGGTGGCGCCGCTCGCCGTTGCGCGCAAACTCGGGCTGCCGCGGCGGCTGCTGGTGGTGCTGGAAGGCGAGGGGCTCGCCAATGATGCGACCACGCTGATCCTGTATCGCTTCGCCGTGGCTGCGATCACCACCGGCGCATTCTCGCTGCCAAAAGCGGGCGGCACCTTCGTTGCCATCCTCGCCTGCGAGCTCGCATTCGGCATTCTCATCGGCTGGCTCAGCCTGCGCCTGCGTCATCGCGCGCGTGATCCGCAGGTCGAGATCACGCTGTCGCTGCTGACGCCCTATGTCGCCTATCTCATCCCCGAACATTTTGGTGGCTCCGGAGTCATCGCCACCGTCGCCTGCGGGCTCTACATTTCGTGGAATGGACCGCTGCTGATCTCCGCGGCGACGCGCCTGCAGGGCATCTTCTTCTGGGATTTGATCATCTATCTGATCGAGGGCCTGTTGTTCCTGATGACCGGCTTTCAGATGCGGGCCCTGATCGAGAAATCCAAGGCGTTTCCGATCGCCGAGATCATCGCCGCGACGGCGCTGGTGATGACCGTGATCGTCGTTGCGCGTTTTGTCTGGGTCTACGCAGCGATCTATGTGCCGCGCATGCTGAGCGCCGGCCTGAAGAAACGCGATCCCGCGCCGAACTGGCAATGGACGTTTGTGCTCGCTTTCACCGGCGTGCGCGGCGCCGTCTCGCTTGCCGCGGCATTGGCTCTCCCGTTCACAATGGTGTCCGGCGAGGCCTTTCCGGCGCGGGACCTGATCCTGTTCGTGTCCTTCAACGTGATCCTGATCACGCTGGTCGGCTTCGGCCTTGGCCTGCCGCTGGTGGTGAAATGGATGAAAATGGACAAGATCGGCCAGCGTGAACATATCGCCGAGCACGAGGCCGAACTGCATGCCCGCCGCGAAGCACTGGCCAAGGCGCTGGCATCGCTGGATGCGATGACCGATGATCGCGAACTCTCGGACGAGGTCGTGAAAATTCTCCGCGCACGACATGAGAGCCGATCGAACCAGCTTCCGAGCGAACTCGATCCCGAAGTCGATGTCTCTGCCCTCGGCACTGATCTGGTGCGCGAACTGATCAAGGAAGAGCGCAAGTTCATCCACGCGCAATTGCGAGACGGCAAGATCACGGATGAGAGCCGGCGTCGGATTGAGCGGGATCTGGATCTCGAAGAGGCAGGGCTGATCAACCGGGAATATCAACGGATGCCGCTTTAGCGCAACCCGGCTTACCGGGCGCGTTCGTGAAAGACAGGTTCGAACCGTCGCCATCTGTCATAGGCGTCTTGCGGAAGGTGGTACGGTTGGCAGGTGACAAGTGCCGCAAGGGCACTGGCGTGATACCTCTTTTCGTAGTCCGTTTTCGGCAACTGGAGTGGCGTTGGCGAACCATCGAGATGACCGGTTCGCGTCAGCTTGATCACGAAAACTGCTTCGACGGGATCGCGATCGTAGTTCTGCGGATGTCTCCAGCAACGTCGAACTTGCAGATAAAACTGCCTTGCCCAGGCGTTGCCGTGAGCTCTGCCTTGCGGTTTCATGGCCGAGATCGGCGGTGGCGGCATTTGCGACGATGAGGCGGGACCGTCTCGCGATACTCGGCTCGGCAGGCTGAAGGTTTGCGCCACGCAGGCTGGAGCAAAGACGAGTGTTAGCGCCGTGAGCAAGACGCCGCAGGCTTTACGGAGCGGCGGTGTTCGGTGACGAATGCTAAGCACCATTGATCGCTCTGTGGGCGTCAGTATGTGAAACAAAACTATAAATAGAAAAAATTGCGAGCGCATCTGGAATGTGCTATTGTTTAGGCATGACCCGCGACGATGTGGAATTCATGTTCGAACAAGTGGCCACTTGGTCTGATGAGGCGCAGGCGGAATTTGTCGCGTCGTTCAGGCAGATTAGTGCGAAACACGTTCGTCAGTTGACGGAAGACGAAGTCGCAGCAGTACGCCGTGGGCTCGCTGAGATGCGCGCACGACAGCTAGCAAGTCGAGAAGAGGTCACCGCCCTCTTCGATCGCTTTCGCTGATGGAAGTCAGGTGGTCAAAGACCGCCTTGATCGAACTCGAAACGATATTTCTTTATATCAACGATCACAGCGGGATGGGTGCGCGATCTGTCGTCGAGCGGATCGAGCATGCCAGCGAACGTCTCGAACTTTTTCCGTACACCGGCGAGGAAACGAGCGAAGCCGGCACGAGGACGCTCGCGATCGTGCGTTATCCTTACATGCTGTACTACGCCGTCGATGAATCGCTTGGCGAGGTCGTGATCCTGCACGTCCGCCACACAGCACGAAAAAAGCCGGCGGCGGATGATCCGCGCGCCGGCTGATTTCTGTCGTCGATGATGTGCCGGGCTTACTCGGCCGCGGTGATGATCTCGGGCGTCTGGTTGCCCTTGCCATAACGCTGGTCGATATAGTCGATCACCAGCGCCTTGAAGTCGGCCGCGATGGTCGGGCCGCGCAGCGTGCGGAATTTTTCGCCGTCGACGAACACCGGGGCCGCCGGGGTTTCGCCGGTGCCGGGGAGCGAGATGCCGATATTGGCGTGCTTGGATTCGCCGGGACCATTCACGATGCAGCCCATGACCGCGACGTTGAGATTCTCGACGCCCGGATACTGGGTCTTCCAGCCCGGCATTTCGACGCGGATGAAATCCTGGATCGAGCGGGCCAGTTCCTGGAACGTGGTCGAGGTGGTGCGGCCGCAGCCGGGGCAGGCGGCCACCAGCGGCACGAAGGTGCGGAAGCCCATGGTCTGCAGCAGTTCCTGCGCGACCTGAACCTCCAGCGTGCGATCGCCACCGGGCTCGGGCGTCAGCGAGATGCGGATGGTGTCGCCGATGCCCTGCTGCAGCAGGATGCCGAGCGCGGCCGAAGAGGCAACGATGCCTTTCGAGCCCATGCCGGCTTCGGTGAGGCCGAGATGGATCGCATAGTCGGAGCGCGAGGCCAGCGTCTGGTAGACCGCGATGAGGTCCTGCACCGCCGAGACCTTGGCGGAGAGGATCATCTTGTTCTTCGGCATGCCGAGCTCTTCGGCACGCGCAGCCGACAGCAGCGCCGACTGCACCATGGCTTCGCGCGTCACCGCGCGAACGTCTTTCGGATTTGCCGAGAGCGCGTTCTCGTCCATCAGCTTGGTGAGCAGCTCCTGATCGAGCGACCCCCAGTTGGCGCCGATGCGGACGGCCTTGTTGTTCTTGTTCGCGATCTCGATGATGTCGGCGAACTGGCTGTCGCGCTTGCTCTTGAAGCCGACATTGCCGGGATTGATGCGGTACTTGTCGAGCGCCGCAGCGCAGGCCGGATATTCGGCGAGCAGCTTGTGGCCGATATAATGGAAGTCGCCGACCAGCGGGGTCGTGATGCCCTGCTTGTCGAGCGCTTCGCGGATATGCGGCACAGCGGCGGCAGCCTCGTCGCGATCGACGGTGATGCGGACCATCTCGGAGCCGGCGCGCGACAGCGCTGCGACCTGGTCGATGGTGCCCTGGATGTCAGCGGTGTCGGTGTTGGTCATCGACTGCACGACGATCGGCGCGCCGCCGCCGACGGCGACATTGCCGACCATGACCTGCGTGGTGAGATGGCGCGGCGCCGGGCCGGCGACATCCTGCGGAATTTCGAACTTGTTCATGGGGTCTCGAATATCAGGTTTTAGTGACATTCAGCAATGCGTTAGTGGCTGCGGAGCGCGCCGGTCGGTTAACGAGAACCAGCCCGGCGATGACCAATAGCGCAGCCAGCCCGAAGGCGGGGGTAAGCTGATCTCCCAGGATCAGATAGCCCGCCGCGACGCCGAATAAAGGGGTGATGAAGGTGAAAGCCGCCAATTTGCTGGCGGAGTAGGTTCTGATCAGGCTGAACCAGAGTAAAAAGGTAAGTCCGACCACCCAAAACGCCTGAAATGACAGGAGCGAGATTGTCAGGGCGCCGGGAACCGCGGGAATTCGTTCGCCTGCCAGCAGTGCGCCGAGGCCAAGAATCGGGATCGATAGTCCCACTTGGTACCCCAATGCCTTTTCGGGGGCGGCGGTAATCAATCTGGTCCGCTTGACCACCAGCGTCGTCGCCGCCCACATGGCAGCGCCCAAGATCATCAAGAGGTCGCCAAACAGGACGCTTGCGGTGACGTTGGGCTGCGGAACGCCGATCGCGACGGCCACGCCGGCAAAGCTCACGGCAAGGCCTGCCCATTGCGCAGGACGAAGCCGTTCACCGAGCAGCTGATAGGCGCCGAGGGCGACGAAGAACGGCATCGTATAAAGGAAGACGACGGCGCGGCTGGCGGTCGTCAGTTCGAGCCCGTGAAAGATCACCAGGAACTCGAAGCCGAAAATGGTGCCAACGAACAGGCCCGCACCAAGCGTGCCGTCGCGCTCGAACAGTTTGACGCCGCGAAACCAGGCGATGGCGAGAATCACCAGCAGCGCCCCGGCGGAGCGGAGTGCGGCCTGGGTGTAAGGCGGGATCTCGCGCAGCACGAGTTTGATGGCGATCTGGTTGAAGCCCCAGGTCAGGCACAGCATCAGCACGAGAGCGATGGCGCCGACGGTGAGCGGACGTCCGCCGGGCGGGGATGGGCTTGGCTCTGCAGACATCTGGCCTCGGTCCGGCTTGCCGCCGTGTTGTTATGTGTGGCTCAGGCCTGGCAATGCGCGCAGGTGCCTGTGATCTCCACCACAGAGAGCTTCGGCGTGAAGCCTGTCAAGCGGGCGGCGTCATTGAGGCTTTGCGCGACCTGTGCCGCCGGGACTTCGCCGACCGATCCGCATTTGTCGCAGATCAGGAAGGCCACCATCGATGTGGTCCCGTGATCATGGACGCAGGCGAGGAAAGCGTTGCGGCTCTCGATGCGATGCACGAGGTCGTTGGCCATCAGGAAATCGAGCGCACGATAGATCGTGATCGGCGCCGGCCGGGACACGGTCTTGGCCAGTTCCTCGATGATCTCATAGGCGCCGAGCGGGCGGTGGCTGGCGAGCAGCGCCTCGAACACCTGGCGCCGGATCGGCGTCAGCTTTTGCGAGCGCTTGGCGCATACGTGCTCGGCATGATGCATCGCGTCCGCGGTGCAGCGGTCGTGATCGTGGTCCGGGGCGGGGAAAGTCGGTTTCAGCGCGGTCATTAGCAGCAATGTAATCACTTTCCGGCGGTTCGCCCATGGCAGCCATATGAACCTCCCCAAGAAGGCGTCGGAAATGCTGACCTATGCGCTTTACGCATATCTGCGACACTTTGGCACAGGTGGTCGAAAATATAAGCTTCCTTACTTTGAGCCAGACTTAGGAGTTTGCCATGCCCGACCGGGATCTCGGCACCGATTTTCTCTCAGCTCTGTTCGAAACCCAGCGGATGCTGCGGCAACTGGCCGACAAGGAAGCGCGCCATCTCGGCATGACCCGCGCCCAATGGGCCGTGCTGGCCAAGGTCGAGCGCAACGAAGGGCAGAAGCAGGCCGAGCTGGCCGATGCCATGGAGATGGCGCCGATCAGCCTGACCCGTCTGATCGACAAGCTCTGCGACAGCGGCCTGATCGAACGCCGCAATGACGATGCCGATCGCCGCATCAAACGGCTCTATCTCACCGACGCTGCGCGCCCGCTGATGGCGAAACTTGCCGTGCTGCGCGCTGATCTGATGCAGGTCGCGTTCGACCGGATGGCTGATCAAGACATGCACCGGCTCGTCGATTACCTCGAAACCATCAAATCCAACATCCGTGCTGCGCTTGCGCCTGCCGCGGGCAAGACCAAGGAACAGGCTTATGGCTGACCCCGTGCTGAAATTTCCAGACAAGGACGCATCGGACGGCGGCGGCGAGGGGAGCGCGACCAAGCAGCGTCAAGGCGCGGCTGGCTTCTTCAAGCGCTATCGACGTCCGCTGTTGCTAATCGTGCTGCCGGCGATCGTGCTCGTCGGCGGCTTCGCCTTCTATCTTTCCGGCGGCCGCTATGTCGGCACCGACGACGCTTATGTTGGCGCGCAGAAAGTGCTGATCACGCCGGAAATCGCCGGCAAGGTGTCGCGCGTCGTGGTGCGTGAAGGCCAGCATGTGAATGCCGGCGATACGCTGTTCGAAATCGATCCGGTACCATTCCAGCTTGCGCTTCAGCAGGCGCAGGCCAAGCTCGACGATGCCAGGGTGTCGTTCGCGACGCTGAAATCCAACATCAAATCATATGGCGACATGCTCGAACTCGCGCGCCAGGGCGTCGAGCTGAAACAGCGCGATGTCGAACGCAAGACGACGCTGGTGAAGTCTCTTTCGGGATCGCAGCTCGATCTTGATACCGCCACCACCAATTATGTGATGGCGCGCGCGCAGCTTGAATTGCTGCAGCAGCAGCTCGGTACGTCCAAGGACAAGCTGCTCGGCAATCCCGATCTGCCGCTTGAGCAGTTTCCGGCCTATTCGCAAGCAAAAGCAGCACTCGGCGATGCCCAGCGCAATCTCGATCACACCGTGCTGAAGGCGCCGATCGCGGGCGTGGCGACGCAGGTGGACAATATCCAGCTCGGCCGCTTCGTCGCCGCATCGACGCCGATCCTCACGGTGATCGACGATGCACGGCCGTGGGTCGACGCGAATATGAAGGAATCGGATCTGACCTATGTGAATGTCGGCCAGAAGGTGGACATCGAGGTCGATGCGTTCCCGAACCATGCCTTCCACGGCACCGTCGGCTCGCTCTCGCCCGGTACCGGCGCGCAGTTCGCGATCCTGCCGCCGCAGAATGCCACCGGCAATTTCGTGAAAGTCGTGCAGCGCGTGCCTGTGCGCATCTATCTCGATTACGACGATGCGGCCGTGAAGAAGCTCAAGGCCGGCATGAGCACCTATACGACCATCGATACCGAACATCGCCGTACGCTGGCAGGCGTGCTCGGCCTGTCCTCCGCGAAGGCGGCCCAGGACTGATCCCATGAGCACGTCCTCACCCAGCGCAGTTCCCGGCATGCGTCGCAACATGGTGACGGTGTGCGCCATGACCGCAACCATCATGCAGGCGCTCGACACCACGATTGCCAATGTGGCGCTGCCTTATATGCAGGGCTCGCTGTCGGCGTCGCAGGATCAGGTCAACTGGGTGCTGACCTCATACATCGTGGCCGCCGCCATCATGACGGCGCCGGTGGGTTTCATCGCCAACCGCTTCGGCCGCAAGAAGGTCTTCATCGTCTGCTCGGCCGGCTTCACCATCGCCTCGGTGCTGTGCGGCCTTGCGCAGGACATCACGCAGATGGTCGGCTTCCGACTGCTGCAGGGCGTCTTTGGCGCGGCCCTGGTGCCGTTGTCACAGGCGGTGATGCTGGACTCCTACGCGCTGCATGAGCGCGCCAAGGCCATGTCGATCTGGGGCATGGGCGTGATGCTTGGCCCGATCATGGGCCCGTCGCTCGGTGCCTGGCTCACCGAGACCTATTCCTGGCACTGGGTGTTCTTCGTCAATCTGCCATTCGGCATCGTCACCGTGGCGGGCCTTATGGTGTTCATGGACGAGACCGATCTGAACCTGAAGATGAAGTTCGACTGGTTCGGCTTTCTCGCGCTCGCCATCGGCATCGGCTCGATGCAGCTGGCGCTCGACCGCGGCGAGCAGCTCGGCTGGCTGGAATCCAACGAGATCATCATCGAGGCGATCGTGGCGGTGGTCGGCTTCTATTATTTCTTCGCGCATTCCTTCACGACGGATCGGCCGTTCATCCAGTTCGCGATCTTCAAGGACAAGAACTTTGTCGGCGGCTGTATCTTCATGTGCGTGATGGGGCTGGTGCTCTATTCCACCATGTCGCTGTCGTCGCCGTTCCTGCAAAATGTCATCGGCTATCCGATCCTGACGGCGGGCCTGCTGCTGGCAACGCGCGGCTCGGGCACCTTCGTGGCGATGATGCTGGTCGGCCGCATGATGAAATATATCGAGGCGCGCACGCTGATCATGACCGGCATGGTGCTGCTGTCGGTATCGATGTATTTCACCGCGAAATGGACCGACCAGACCGGCGTGCCGGAATTCATCATCGTCAGCGTGGCGCAGGGATTTGGGCTGGGCCTTGTCTTCGTGCCGCTGTCGACGGTGGCTTTCCTGACGCTGCCCAATCACCTGCGCACCGACGGCACCTCGATGCTGACGCTGCTGCGCAACGTGGCGAGTTCGGTGGGCATTTCGATCGTGATCGCCAACCTGACATCGGGCACGCGGATGGCGCATGCGGTGCTGGTCGAGCATGTGACGCCATTCAACAATGCACTGCAGATGCCGAATGTGGCGGGTGCGATCAATCTGGCGACCGATACCGGCCGCGCGATGATGGATGCGATCGTGACCTTGCAGGCGACGATCATTGCGTTCGGGCTGGATTACCAGCTGATCATGCTGGTGACGCTGGCGGCGATCCCGATGGCGCTGATTATCGGGTCATCAAAGGCGCAGCTCCGCGCGCAGGCGGCCAAGCCGGGCGGGGATGAGCATCCGGCGGTGATGGAGTGATTGAGCTGAGGTGGTGATGGATTCCCTCTCCCGCTTGCGGGGGAGGGTGGCGCGTAGCGCCGGGTGGGGGCAGCCACAAACTCCGAAGCGTGGGGCTGCCCCCACCACGACCCTCCCCCGCAAGCGGGAGAGGGAGAGGAAACCTCACACGTCGAAAAACACCGTCTCGTTATCCCCCTGCAGGTGGATATCGAACCGATACACCCCCGCGGCCGTCTTCTTCGCAATCAGCGTCCCGCGCCGATCCGCCGGCACCAGCTGCATGACGGCGTCATCCGCCGTCGCCGCTTCGTCGTCGAAATAGATGCGCGTCATCGACTGCATGGTCATGCCGCGGCCGAACACCGCCATCACGATATGCGGCGCCTGATCCTTGCCGTCGATGCCGGGGACGGCGCCGGGTTTGACGGTGTCGAATGAATACTCACCCGCATCTGTGGTGCCAGAGCGACCAAAACCGCGCCAGCTGGAATTCGACAGCCCGCGGCTGTCCTGCGGATCGGCGAACCGACCCTGCGCATCGGCCTGCCAGATTTCCAGCACGGCATCGGGCACCAGCTTGCCGGCGCCGTCATAGATCACGCCTTCAATGCGGATCTTGTCGCCGGTGACGTCGGGGGTCAGCAGGTTGTTGGTGAAGGCGTCGTTCCAGGCATATTTGCCGTTGGGCGTCAGGCCGTAAGCATAGAACGGGCCGACGGTCTGCGACGGAGTAATTCCAGGCATCAGTGAGTCTCCGTCGGGGTCGCGTTGCGGCCGCGCAAAACGATGTTGAAGCGATAGGCCAGCGCCCAGCCGGGCTCGGTGTGGTCGAGATCGAAATCCGACACCATGCGCAGGCGCGCCTTTTCGTCCGTCACCGAATTGAAGATCGGATCGAATGGAAACAGCGGGTCATTCGGGAAATACATCTGCGTCACCAGGCGCGAGACGAAGGAATGGCCGAACACCGAGAAATGGATATGCGCCGGACGCCACGCATTGTGGTGGTTGCCCCACGGATAGGCGCCGGGCTTGATGGTGATGAATTTGTAGTTGCCCGCAGCATCCGTCACGGCGCGACCGGCGCCGGTGAAATTCGGATCGAGCGGGGCGGGATGCTGGTCCCAGACATGGACATAGCGGCCGCAGGCATTGGCCTGCCAGAGTTCGACCAGCGTGTTCGGTACGCCGCGGCCGTCCTCGTCCATCACGGTGCCATGCACGATGATGCGCTCGCCGAGCGGCTCGCCGGTATGCATCGTGGTGAGATCATGATCGCCGGGACGCACGGTCTCGTGGCCATAAACGGGACCGGTCAATTCAGACATCGTGTGCGGCATCAGGATGCGCTGCTTCTGCGGCGCGCGCAGGGTGGTGCTCTTGTAGCCGGGTGAGAGGCGCGGCGCGTGCGCCGCATTGCTCTCGACGGGATAGATTAGCGTCATGCTGGTTTCCCCTTGGGTCGCCCCCTCATGGTGAGGAGCGCGTCTTCGCGCGTCTCGAACCATGAGGAGTGTGGTGCTCATCCTTCGAGACGCGGCCTGCGGCCGCTCCTCAGGATGAGGGTTAGTTCAGCTTCTCGATCGCCATGGCGACGCCCTGGCCGACGCCGACGCACATGGTGGCGAGGGCGAGCTTGCCCTTGCCCTTTTCCATCGCATGCACGGCGGTCAGCGCGAGACGAGCGCCGCTCATGCCGAGCGGATGGCCGAGCGCAATCGCGCCGCCATGCGGGTTGACGAAGTCGGCATCTTCCTTGACGCCGAGCTGGCGCAGCACTGCGATGCCCTGGGAGGCGAAGGCTTCGTTGAGCTCGATGAGATCGAAGTCGCTGATCTTGAGACCGAGGCGCTCCATCAGCTTCTGCGTCGCCGGCACCGGGCCGATGCCCATGATGCGCGGGGCAACACCGGCGGATGCGAGGCCGAGGATGCGGGCGCGCGGAGTGAGGCCGTATTTCTTCACGGCGGCGGCCGAGGCGAGGATCAATGCGGCGGCGCCGTCATTGACGCCCGAGGCGTTGCCGGCGGTGACGGTGCCATCCTTGCGCACGATCGGGCGCAGTTTGGACAGGCCTTCCAGCGTGGTTTCGGGGCGCGGATGCTCGTCCTTGTCCACGGTGATCGGGCCGGCCTTGCCGCCCGGCACCTGCACGGCGACGATTTCTTCCGCAAAATAGCCCGAGGCAATCGCCTTGCCGGCATTCTGCTGCGAGCGGATCGCGAAGGCGTCCTGGTCGGCGCGCGAGATCTGGAAATCCTGGGCGACGTTCTCGCCGGTCTCCGGCATGGCATCGACGCCATACTGTTCGCGCATCAGGGGATTGATGAAACGCCAGCCGATGGTGGTGTCGTAGATTTCCGCGGCGCGCGAAAAGGCTTCGGTCGCCTTGCCCTGCACGAAGGGCGCGCGGGTCATGGATTCGACGCCGCCGGCAATGGCGAAATCGATTTCGCCGGCGCGGATGGCGCGGGCACCGGCGCCGACGGCATCGAGGCCGGAGGCGCACAGGCGGTTGAGAGTCTGGCCGGGGACGCTTTCCGGCAGGCCGGCGAGGAGGGCGGCCATGCGGGCGACGTTGCGGTTGTCTTCACCGGCCTGGTTGGCGCAGCCGAAGAAGACTTCGTCGATCTCGTCCCATTTGACGTTCGGATTGCGCTCTTTCAGCGCCTTGATCGGAGCAGCGGCGAGGTCGTCGGCGCGGACTTTGGCGAGCGAACCGCCAAAACGGCCGATCGGGGTGCGCACGGCGTCGCAAATAAACACATCGCTCATCATTTTCCTCCTGGGCTGCATCCGCGCATGTGCCGGATTTTCGCGGTGGTTTGTAGGAAGGCCCACCGACCCGGTCAAATCATGGCTGTTGCGTGGATTGTCACACCCTGGATGTCGGATAATCGCGCGCGGTTGACTTGTCAACCGGGTGTTGCGGTGGGGAAAACGTGGCCTTTCCCGTCGTGGCGGATGGGATCAGCGGGGTGAAATTTGCTAGCGTCCGCCGCCATGACGATCCAGCAAGCCATTACCGCCCCGGAACAGCCGGCCCCCGCCACGGACGACACCAAGGTGTCGCCGATGATGCAGCAATATCTAGAGATCAAGGCCGCCAATCCCGGCCTGCTGCTGTTCTACCGGATGGGCGATTTCTACGAGATCTTCTTCGAGGATGCGGAACTGGCCTCGCGCTCCCTCGGCATCGTGCTGACCAAGCGCGGCAAGCATCAGGGCATGGATATCCCCATGTGCGGCGTGCCGGTGGTGCGCGCCGATGATTATCTGCACCGCCTGATTTCGCTCGGCATCCGCGTCGCCGTCTGCGAGCAGATGGAGGATCCGGCGGAAGCGAAGAAGCGCGGCGGCAAGAGCGTGGTGCGACGCGACGTCGTCCGTGTGGTGACGCCGGGCACGTTGACCGAAGAGAACCTGCTGGATGCCCACGCCAATAATTATCTGATGGCGATTGCGCGGGCGAAGGGCTCGTCAGGTGCCGACCGCATCGGCCTCGCCTGGATCGATATTTCCACCGCGGAATTCATCGTCACCGAATGCGCGACCGGCGAACTCGGCGCGACGCTTGCGCGCATCAATCCCAATGAAGTGATCGTGACGGATGCGCTCTATGGCGATCCCGATCTCAGCCAGCTGCTGCGCGAATTGCCGGCGGTCACGCCGCTGACCCGTGACGTGTTCGACGGCGCCACCGCCGAGCGCCGGCTGTGCGATTATTTCGCCGTCGCCACCATGGACGGCCTCAGCGCGATGTCGCGGCTGGAGGCCACCGCGGCTGCCGCCTGCGTCACCTATGTGGAACGCACCCAGATCGGCAAGCGCATCCCGCTGTCGCCGCCGAGCCGCGAGGCGGTCGGCACCACGATGGCGATCGATCCGGCCACGCGCGCCAATCTCGAACTGACGCGAACGCTGGGCGGCGAACGCCGCGGCTCGCTGCTCGATGCGATCGACTGCACCGTCACGGCTGCCGGCTCGCGTCTGCTGGCGCAGCGGCTTGCGGCTCCGCTCACCGATGCGGCGGGCATTGCGCGGCGCCATGATGCGGTGGCGACATTCGTGGCCGATAGTGGCCTGCGCGACGACCTGCGCGCCGCGCTAAAGACGGCGCCGGACATGTCGCGCGCGCTGGCGCGTCTGTCGGTCGGCCGCGGCGGCCCACGCGATCTCGTTTGCATCCGCGATGGCGTCATGGCGGCGGACCAGGTGCTGGATCGCCTCGGTGCGGCCGAGAACCTGCCGGCGGATATCACCGCGGCGATGGCCGGCCTGCGCCGGCCGTCGCGCGAGCTCGCCGCGACCTTTGCGCGTGCGCTTGATGACGAGCTGCCGCTGATGAAGCGCGACGGCGGCTTCGTCCGCGCCGGCTTCGAGCCCGTGCTCGACGAGACCCGCAATCTGCGCGATGCGTCGCGGCTTGTCGTTGCCTCGATGCAGGCGCGCTATGCCGAGGACACCGGCGTTAAAGGTCTCAAGATCCGGCACAACAATGTGCTCGGCTATTTCGTCGAAGTGACCGCGCAGCACGGCGACAAGCTGATGCAGCCGCCGCTGAATGCGAGCTTCATCCACCGCCAGACGCTGGCCGGACAGGTGCGTTTCACCACCTCCGAACTCGGCGAGATCGAAGCCAAGATTGCGAACGCCGGCGATCGCGCGCTCGGCCTCGAGCTGGAAATCTTCGAGCGGCTGGCGACCATGGTCGCGGAGGATTCCGACGATCTCTATGCGGCCTCGCATGCCTTTGCTCAGCTCGATGTGGCGACCGCGCTGGCGAAGCTGGCGGTGGATGACAACTATGTCCGCCCCGAAGTCGACGAGTCCCTGCTATTCGCCATCGAGGGCGGCCGTCATCCCGTGGTCGAGCAGGCGCTGCGCCGCGATGGCCAGCCCTTCATTGCGAATGCCAGTGACCTGTCGCCTGGGCCGGGGCAGAAATCCGGGCAGATCTGGCTGATCACCGGTCCGAACATGGCCGGTAAATCGACCTTCCTGCGCCAGAACGCGCTGATCGCGCTGTTGGCGCAGATCGGCAGTTTCGTGCCGGCCTCGCGGGCGCGGATCGGCATCGTCGACCGGCTGTTCTCGCGCGTCGGTGCCGCCGACGATCTCGCGCGCGGGCGGTCGACCTTCATGGTCGAGATGGTGGAGACCGCGGTCATCCTCAATCAGGCGACCGAACGCGCGTTGGTGATCCTCGACGAGATCGGCCGCGGCACGGCCACGTTTGATGGCTTGTCGATCGCCTGGGCGGCGATCGAGCACCTGCATGAGAGCAACCGCTGCCGTTCGTTGTTCGCGACGCATTATCACGAACTCACCGCACTCTCCGCCAAGCTGCCGCGGCTGTTCAATGCGACGGTGCGGGTGAAGGAATGGCACGGCGATGTCGTGTTCCTGCACGAGGTACTGCCGGGCTCGGCGGATCGCTCCTACGGCATCCAGGTCGCAAAACTCGCCGGCCTGCCGCCGGCGGTGATCGCGCGGGCAAAATCGGTGCTGGCAAAACTGGAAGCGCAGGATCGCGGTCAGGGCGCCAAGGTGCTGGTCGATGACCTGCCGCTGTTCGCCATCACCTCGCGTGCACCGGACGAAGCGGCGCCCCCGAGCGAGGCGGATCTGTTGATGGAAGCGGTGAAGGCGCTGCATCCCGATGAGATGTCACCGCGCGAGGCGCTGGATGCGCTTTATGCGTTGAAGGCGAAGGTGGCGAAACAATAACAACCCTCATCCTGAGGAGCGGCCTCTTGGCCGCGTCTCGAAGGATGGCCGCAAGCTCCTGCGCAAAACAGCTCATGGTTCGAGACGCGCGAAGACGCGCTCCTCACCATGAGAGCCTCAGACGTAGCGCACCCGCCAGCGTCCCCATGCCCACAGCCCGAGATTCCAGGCCACGCATGTCGCCAGCGCACCGCTCAGCGCAATCACCGAGCCGAAACGCACCGCCGTCACTTGCATCAGCGCCACCGCGATCCCGAACCCCATCAAGCCCCAGCCACCATTGGCGATCACTGCGGCGGTGGGTGGGCCGCCGATGCGGGGATGCAGGATCAGCATCAGGCTGGTGAAGACGATCGGATACAGCGCCAGCATGCCGCTGCCGGTCGGGCCGATGGTGGCGGACAACGTCACCACGGCGCCGACCAGCGTGGCGACAAGCGTCGCGCGCAACGGGATGTCGTACCAGCGGCGGGTGATCAGCGGCATTTTGGCATGGCGAAACCGCTGCATCAGCGGCAGGCAGATCGCGAAGGTGACGACATTGACAGCGATGCCGCCGAGCAGCGTCCAGTCGATCAGACGGATCAAGTAAGCGAGCCCGAACCAGACGATCACAGCGGCGCCGAGGCTGATCACCACATTGTTGCGCTGAGCGAGAAGAATATAGGTCAGCCCGAGAAACATGGTCGCGGCGTTGATCGGCAGGCTCGCCAGCGCGCCCTGCGCGATGAAGGCGGCATCGTGATCCATGGCGAGGAAGACATAGGACGGGCCGGCGGAGATCGGCAGCGTGGCGACCAATGCCCCGATCACCGGGCCCGAGCGTTCGGTGATGACCGAGGCGGAAATCACGAAAGCGGCGGTGATTGCCATGCGCAGGAGGAGGATGGCCACAAAGGTGAGATCGGCGGACATTTTTTGTTCTTCTTGTCGTCTCGGGCGTCACGCCGGGCATCATGGCTGACGGGACCATGCTCCCCAAAAGAAAACGCCCCGCGCGAGGCGGGGCGTTTCAAGGCTGGCAAGCCGGGCTGGGCGCGAGGCCTCAGTCCTTCTTGAGGAAGCCCGAAAACTTCTTCTGGAAGCGCGACACACGGCCGCCGCGATCGAGCAGCTGGGTGGTGCCGCCGGTCCAGGCCGGGTGCGACTTCGGATCGATGTCGAGGTTCAGCTTGTCGCCGTCCTTGCCCCAGGTCGAGCGGGTCTGATACTCGGTACCGTCAGTCATAACGACGGTAATGTTATGATAATCCGGGTGAATTTCGGCTTTCATGACGGTTCCTTCGGCGCAGATGCGCCTGAATCTCGGGATTGCGATGGCGGATTTGCCGCGTCTATATCGCAGGAACGCCCGTCCGACAAGGACTTGTCGCAATTGGTCCAGAACCATTGATCCGGACCCGTTTCCCCGGATCCGTTGACCTATGTCATTTGCCAGCCGGCGCGCATCGGCCTATCTGAGGCCGCAACGACAAGAACGGTTATAAATCATGAGTGCAGTCGAACGGCTCGACGATTCCCGCGGCGCCCCGGACAAGGCCCTCGCACCGGTTCCGCAGCCGGAGCCCGTGCTGGAAGAGCCCACATTGGCCGATACCGTGGTCACCCCGCCGGCGCCGAGCCGCGCCAAGCTGCGCCCGTTGCTGGCGCTGGCGCCCTATGTGGCGCGCTATCGCGGCCGGGCGCTGCTGGCGCTGGTATCGCTGCTGATCGCCGCCATCACGACCCTCGTCGTCCCCATCGCAGCTCGCCGCATGATTGACTTCGGCTTCAGCCCCGAAGGCATCGCGATGATCAACAGCTATTTCAGCGTGATGATCGCGGTGGTGGTGGTGCTCGCAGGCGCCAGCGCGGCCCGCTATTATCTGGTGATGACCATCGGCGAGCGCATTGTTGCCGATCTTCGCAGCGATGTGTTCAAGCATCTCACCGCGCTGTCGCCGGCCTTCTTCGATACGTCGCGCTCGGGCGAACTGGTGTCGCGCCTCACCGCCGACACCACGCAGATCAAGTCTGCCGTCGGTGCTTCGGTCTCCATCGCGCTCCGCAACATCGTGCTGTTCCTCGGCGCCGCCGCCATGATGGTGGTGTCGAGCCCGAAACTGTCCGGCTTCGTGCTGGCGGCGATTCCGCTGATCGTGATCCCGCTGGTAGCCTTCGGCCGCTGGGTGCGCCGGCTGTCGCGCAACGCGCAGGATACGCTGGCCAGCGCCTCCGCCTATGCCAGCGAACTGGTCGGCGGCATGCGCACGGTCCAGGCCTATACCAATGAGTCCTACGCCAATGCGCGTTTCGGTGGCGAGGTCGAACAAGCCTATGAAGCCGCCCGTGGCGCCACCCGCGCGCGCGCCGTGCTGACGGCCATCATCATCTTCATCGTGTTCTCGAGCGTGGTCGGCATTCTCTGGGTCGGCTCGCATGATGTCTTGCTCGGCGAAATGACGCCGGGTCGGCTCGGCCAGTTCGTGCTTTATGCTGCCTTCGCGGCGTCGAGCCTCGGCCAGCTCAGTGAAGTCTGGGGCGAGATTTCCTCCGCCTCCGGTGCCTCCGAACGGCTGTTCGAGCTTCTCAATGTGAAGTCCGATGTTGCGGCGCCGGAAAAGCCGCGCGCCTTGCCGGTGCCGGCGCGCGGGGACCTCGCCTTCGACAATGTCTCCTTCGCTTATCCGACCCGTCCCGACGTGCTGTCTGCCGCCGGTGTCTCCCTGTCGGTCAAGGCTGGCGAGAAGGTTGCGATCGTCGGGCCGTCCGGTGCGGGCAAGAGCACCCTGTTCCATCTCCTGCTGCGCTTCTACGATCCGAAGAGTGGCACCATCTCCATGGATAGCGTGCCGATCCGTGAGGCCGATCCGCAGGAGCTGCGCACCCGCATCGCGCTGGTGCCGCAGGACTCGGTCGTCTTCGCTGCCACTGCGCGCGAAAATATTCGCTTTGGCCGTCCGGATGCGAGCGATGCCGAAGTCGAGCGCGCCGCCGATCTGGCGCACGCCACCGAATTCATCCGCCGTCTGCCGGAAGGATTTGACGCGCCGCTCGGTGAGCGTGGCGTGACACTGTCCGGTGGCCAGCGCCAGCGCATCGCCATCGCCCGCGCCATCCTGCGCGACGCGCCGCTGCTGCTGCTGGACGAGGCCACTTCGGCGCTCGATGCGGAATCCGAGACGCTGGTGCAGACCGCGCTGGAAGAGCTGATGAAGCACCGCACCACGCTGGTGATTGCGCACCGCCTCGCCACCGTGCTGTCCTGCGACCGCATCCTGGTGATGGAGCATGGCCGCATCGTCGAGCAGGGCACGCATGCCTCGCTGGTCGCGGCGAACGGGCTCTATGCAAGGCTGGCGCGATTGCAGTTCGGGGTGTGAGACCGCGAGCTACAAATCTGATGCGGCACGCGACGAGTGCCGTATCGTGTGGATGATCACTTCTTCATCGCTGACTTCGTAGAACACCAGATATCGATAGGGTAATGTCGTAATTCGCCTGACCGTCGGATCTTCGGTCAGGACGCCGATATACGGGTTGCGCGCGAGCAGATCGACCGTCAGCTGGATACGCTGGTGAACGCGCTTTGCGCCTGTCGGCGAGTGCTGCGCGATATAATCGAGGATAGTGGTGAGGTCGTTGAGCGCGCGCGGTGTATACCGCGGACTCATAATCCGTGCTTGGCCCAGACGGCGCGGACTTCGTCATCCGTCGCGAACTGCCCTTTAGCCGCTTGCGCTTTTGACTCGGCGATCGCAGCTCGCTCCTCAGGGGATAGAGCAACGGGTGCGCCTTCATCGCCTGCAAGCTGCAGCACGATACGAGCAATGTCGTCCTGGGCGTCCGCCGGAAGGGCGCGAGCGATTTCCACAGCCTGGTCGAGCAGCTTGGTCATAGCGGGAGTATACTACAGACGGGCTCTGCCGGGAAGATATCTGGAAGGGGTTCTTAAGTCTTCCACTCCATCACATCGACGGCTCGGCCTGATGAGTTCACTTCCTCAGTGGATTTTACAAATCCGTTGCGCAGATAAAACTTGATAGCCCGCACATTGTCCGCATTGACCTTCAGCGTCACGCCGCCGGGCGACAGCCGTTTGGCCTCGTTCATCAGCTTCCGCGCAACATCGCTGCCCCACTGTGCAGGGCCGACCACGAGCTGATCGAGATAGCCCGTGCCATCGATGGTGACGAAGCCGACTAACGCACCGTCCTGCTCGGCCACCACGATCTGCGCTGCCGGCACCAGCTCGGTGCGCCAGCGCTCGCGCCACCAGTCCACGCGCTTGTCGAAATCGATCGAGGGATAAGCGAGCTTCCAGGTCTCCAGCCACAGCGCGATGGAGGCGTCTTCGTCCTCGGCGCGATAGGGGCGCAGCTTCGTCATCTCATCGCTCAGTCAGCTTGAGCTCGATGCGACGGTTGCGCTTGTAGGCGTCATCCGTCTGCGCCACATCAAGCGGCTGAAACTCTGCAAAGCCCGCAGCAAGCAGGCGCTGGGCCGGGACGCCGAGCGACACCAGATACTGCACCACCGAGATCGCGCGTCCCGCCGACAGCTCCCAATTCGTCTTGAAGACGGGATTGTTGAGGATCGGCCGCGAGTCGGTGTGGCCATCGACGCGCATCACCCAGGGGATCTCCTGCGGGATCTGCTTGTCGAGTTCGGTCAGGGCGCTGGCCACCTTGTCGAGTTCGGCGCGGCCTTCCGGCAGCAGCTCGGCCTTGCCGGCATCGAAGAACACTTCCGACTGGAATACGAAACGGTCGCCGACCACGCGGATATCCGGACGGTTGCCGAGAATGGCGCGCAGGCGGCCGAAGAATTCCGAACGATAGCGCGACAATTCCTGCACACGCTGCGCCAGCGCAACGTTGAGGCGCTGGCCAAGATCGGTGATGCGGCCCTGGGATTCCCGGTCGCGCTTCTCGGAGGCATCGAGCGCATCCTCCAGCGCGGCGAGCTGGCGGCGCAGCGCGGAGATCTGCTGGTTCAGCACCTCGATCTGCGCCAGCGCGCGCGATGATACCTGCTTCTCGGAATCCAGCGCCTTGTTGAGTTCGCTGTTGCGGCCCTGCGCATCGGCGCCAGCACCGGCGAGGCCATCATACAGGCCCTTGACGCGGTCGCGATCGGCCTGCACGGCGGCGAGGCCGGCGCGCAGCGATGTCAGCTGCTCATCGAGATTGACCTTGCCGAGTTTCTCCAGCGACAGCATGTCGCTGAGCTGGGCGAGCTTGGCGTTCAGCTCGTCGATCGCCTTGTCCTTCCCCGTCACTTCCTGCGACAGGAAGAACTGCACGACCAAAAACACCGACAGCAGGAAGACGATGGACAGCACCAGCGTCGACAGGGCATCGACGAAGCCCGGCCAGTAATTCATCTCGGAAGAGTTGCGTCGGCCGCGTGCGAGCGCCATGGGTCAGCTCTTCTCCGGCTGGCGGGCGATGTGCTCCAGCAGTTTCCGGATCTCTTTGCTCTGCTCGCCCTGGCTGTCCGCCCATTCGCGGATCATCTCCTGCTCGCTGCGCATATGCGAGACGAGGCCCTGGATGGCGTCGGCGAGATTGGCCATGGCCGTCGAGGTGCTGCGGCTGCCGCTGTCCTCGACGGAGCGGCGCAGCCGCTCGATGGCTTCCAGCAATTCCGGCGGCGCGCCAGTCGGCGTGGCAGAGGCAACGGGCGCGATGGCAGGCGCGCCGGAATATTCGGTGACGGTGGAGGCGAGCCAGTCTTCGAGGTCGGTGTAGAAGCGGTTCTGCGCCTGGCTCGATTGCAGGTCGAGGAAGCCGAGGATCAGCGAGCCGGCGAGGCCGAACAGCGAGGACGAGAATGAAATGCCCATGCCGCTCAGCGGCGCGGCAAGTCCTTCCTTCAGCGTATCGAACAGCGAACCGGAATCACCGCCGACCTTGAGACCTTCGATCACCTTGCCCACCGAGCCCACGGTCTCGATCAGGCCCCAGAAGGTGCCGAGCAGGCCGAGGAAGACCAGCAAGCCGGTCATGTAGCGCGAAATGTCGCGGGCCTCGTCGAGGCGCGTGGCGATGGAATCCAGCAGGTGCCGCATGGTCTGCTGCGAGATCGACATCCGTCCGGTGCGCTCGCCGCCGAGAATCGCGGCCATCGGTGCCAGCAATGTGGGGCGGCGCTCCATCGCGAGGCCGGGATCGGAAATGCGGAAATTGTTGACCCAGCGCACCTCGGGATAGAGCCGTATCACCTGTCGGAACGACAGGATGATGCCGATCAGGAGCACGCCGCCGATCAGTGCGTTCAGGCCGGGATTGGCGAGGAAAGCCGCATAAATCTGCTTGTACAGCACCGTGCCGATCAGCCCGCACAGCACCAGAAACACCAGCATGCGGACCAGGAAGATCCGTGGCGATGACAGTTTTGTCAGTTCGATCTCTATCGCGGAGCGGGAAGAGGGAGCTGTCGCCATGGGTGCTTCATCTGCTTGGGAGGATCACGGTCGGACGAGCAATATGGCACAGCCGGACGACAAAAAAAGATCAGATAGTGCGGAAAAGGCAACGTTGTTCGGAACTTCAGGCTGAAACTGCGCTTGATGAGCTGCGTATTTGTAAAAGACCTTTGCAATGAGACGTTTACGGGGCTGAGGATGGTGATTGTATACTTGCAGGCACTGCTGATGATTGCAGTGGCGCTGTCGGTGCTGATGGCTCTTGCCTGGGTGGTGCAACAGCGCACCGGCAACTCGGGTTGGGTCGATACGATCTGGACATTCTCGCTCGGTCTCGTGGGTGCCGCAGCGGCTCTGTGGCCGATCGCCGATCAGCCGCCGAATGTTCGGCAGTGGCTGGTGGCAGCGCTTGTTGTGATCTGGTCGGTGCGGCTTGGCTCCCACATCGCGGCGCGGACCGCGGGCATCACCGATGATCCGCGCTATGCCGCCTTCGCAAAGGAATGGGGCGCCGATTCGCCGCGAAAGATGTTTCTCTTTCTGCAGAACCAGGGGCTCGGCTCGGTCCCGCTGGTGTTCGCCATTTTCGTCGCGTCGCGCTTCCCGTCGGACGCGCTGCGGTTGCAGGATTATCTCGGCGTGCTGATCCTCTTCACCGGCATTGCCGGCGAGGCGCTGGCAGACAGGCAACTGAAAACCTTTCGCTCCGATCCCGCCAACAAGGGCAAAGTCTGCGACATCGGCCTGTGGCGCTGGTCGCGACATCCGAATTACTTCTTCGAATGGTTCGGCTGGCTGGCTTATCCCGTCATCGCATTGTCGGTGAATTATCCGTGGAGCCTCGCAACGCTGCTGGCGCCGCTGTTCATGTACTGGATCCTGCGTCACGTCACCGGCGTGCCGCCGTTGGAAGAGCAGATGTTGAAATCGCGCGGCGACGGCTACCGCGCCTATCAGGCCCGCACCAGCGTGTTCTTCCCGCTGCCGCCGCGCCGTCCGGGAGCCGCTGCATGAGCTTTGTTGCGCGCATGATCGAGACGGCCGAGCGCGTGCCGTTGCCCGATCTGGTGATCCGTGCCGGCATCCAGCAGCTATGCGCACGCACGGCGTTGAAACTCGCTGAATGCGATCGGGAGACCGACGCGATCTTCGCTCGCGAAATGGCCACGCGGGCCGTGGCCGAGCACACGGATGCTGCGAATGAGCAGCATTACGAAGTGCCCGCGGAATTCTTCGCGCTCGTGCTCGGTCCCAACCGGAAATATTCGAGCTGCTTCTACAAGGACGAGGCCACGACCTTGCGGGAAGCCGAGGAAGAGGCATTGCGTCAGACGGTCGAGCATGCCGATCTGCAGGATGGCCAGTCTATTCTCGAACTTGGCTGCGGCTGGGGCTCGCTGTCGCTCTCGATGGCGCGGCAGTTTCCGAATGCATCGATCACGGCGGTGTCCAATTCCAACTCGCAGCGCGCTTACATCGAGGCGCAGGCCGTGGAGTGCGGTTATGCGAATCTGCGCGTCGTCACCAAGGACATGAATGTCTTCCAGCCCGAGCAGACATTCGATCGCATCGTGTCGGTGGAAATGTTCGAACACATGATGAACTGGCGCGAGCTGATGACGCGCGTGAAATCATGGCTGGCCCCGGATGGCCGCTTCTTCATGCATATCTTCACCCATCGCTCCGGTACTTATCTGTTCGATCGCAGCGACAAGGAAGACTGGATCGCGCAGCATTTCTTCACCGGCGGCGTGATGCCGAGCCACTCGCTGGTCCAGCAATATCGCGACATCTTCGCGGTCGAAAAGGAATGGGCCTGGAGCGGCACGCATTACGCGCGCACCGCACGGGATTGGCTCGACAATTTCGATGCGCATCGCGATGCCATCGAACGCATTTTCAAGCCCGTCTATGGACGCGACACTGCGCTATGGATGCGGCGCTGGCGCTGGTTCTTCCTGGCGACAGAAGGTCTGTTCGGCTTCGCCGATGGCAGCGAGTGGGGCGTCAGTCACTACCGCATGACCGCGGTTAACCGCATGGTAAGAGTTCCATAGGCGTCACGTTCGCGTGAAGCCTGAATGCGTATTTGTTTTCAACGTGATAGACTGTGTGGCAATGCGCCGCCACGATATGTGTTGCGCTGCAATAGGGCGGTTTTTATTTTGCCCGTATCACGTTCGATAAATCCGTCTGCGCGTGAGAGGCGATCATGTCCTACGCAGACGTCGATGCTTGTTCGAATTGCAAATTGGGAAATTAAAATCGATGACGATCATCAATGCACGCGCTGCAGGCTTCGCGCTTCTGCTGGCAGGGCTCGCGCCTGTGCTTGCGGGATGCAACGAACCGAAGGATGCGGTGGCAGCGGCGCCGGCAGCACCGGAGACCGAGGTGAGCGTCGTAACCGTCAAGCAGCAGGCGCGCGCCATCGTGCGTGAACTGCCGGGCCGTATCGCGCCGACCCGCGTCGCCGACGTGCGCTCGCGCGTGTCCGGCATCATCATCGAGCGTGCCTTCCATCAGGGCACCGAGGTGAAGGCGGGCGATACGCTGTATCGCATCGACCCGAAGCCGTTCGAAGTTGAACTGCAGGCTGCCAAGGCGTCGCTGCAGAAGGCTGAGGCCGCCTATGAGACGGCCACACTGCAGGCGCGACGCCTGACGAATCTGGCGCAGCAGAAAGCCGTGTCCGAAGCTGAAGGCGAGCGTGCGACCGGCGCCCAGCGCCAGGCCGAAGCGGAGATCGCCGCGCGCAAGGCCGATGTCGCCCGCGCCCGCCTCAATCTGGATTACGCGACCATCCGTGCCCCGATCGACGGCATCGTCGGTGCGGCGCTTGTGACCGAAGGTGCGCTGGTCGCGCAGAACGACACCACCAATCTCGCCACCATCCAGCAGCTCGATCCGATCTATGCGGACTTCACGCAGTCGGTGTCGGAGCTGAACAATCTGCGCCGCTCGTTCGAGACCGGCGATCTCGAGCGCATCGCGCCCGATGCCGCCAAGGTGCGCCTCGTATTCGACGACGGCTCGATCTATCCGCTGGTCGGCAAGCTTCTGTTCTCGGAAGCCAAGGTCGATACCTTCACCGGCCAGGTGACGCTGCGCGGCGAATTCCCGAATCCGAAGCGTGAACTGCTGCCGGGCATGTATGTCCGCGTGCAGATCGAGCAGGGCATCGACACCGATGCCATCGCCGTTCCGCAACAGGCGATCCAGCGCAATGGCGGTGGTGGTGCCGAAGTCTTCGTCGTCAAGAGCGACGGCCATGTCGCGGTGCAGCCGGTCAAGACCGGCGCCGTGCAGGATGGTTTGTGGTTCGTGATGGAAGGCCTCAAGGGCGGCGAGCAGATCGTCGTCGAGGGCTTCCAGAAGTTCACGGCTGGCGACAAGGTCAAGACCGTGAAGTGGTCTGATCCAAGCCTGGCGGCGAATTTCTCCGGCGAGCCCCAGAAGACCACGCAAGCGCGGCCCTGAGTAAGAGAACATGGCTAGATTTTTTATCGACAGGCCGATTTTCGCCTGGGTCGTCGCGCTTTTCACGTGCCTGTTCGGCGCGATCGCAATCCCGCTGCTGCCGATCGCACAATATCCGATCATCGCGCCGCCGCTGATTTCGATCAGCGCCAGCTATCCCGGTGCGTCGCCCGAAAATCTCTACAACAGCGTCACCCGCCTGATCGAGGAAGAGCTCAACGGCACGCCCGGCCTGCTGTTCTTCGAATCCACCAGCGACTCCCTCGGCTCCGTCGAAATTCTCGCCAGCTTCGAGCCCGGCACCGAAATCAGCGCAGCATCGGTCGAAGCACAGAACCGCATCAAGCGCGTCGAGCCGCGGCTGCCGCGTGCGGTGATCCAGCAGGGCATCCGCATCCAGGAAGCATCTGCGCAGGTGCTGCAGATCATCACCGTCAGTTCCACCGATGGCAGCCTCGATGAGGTCGGCCTCGGCGATTTCATGACGCGTAATATCGTCGGCGAGATCCGGCGTATTCCCGGCGTCGGCCGCGTGCAGTTGTATTCGACGGAGCGCGCGCTGCGCGTCTGGGTCGATCCGGCCAAGCTGGTCGGCTACAACCTCACTTCCGACGATGTCAGCAAGGCCGTCACGGCGCAAAACGCGCAGGTGGCGTCGGGCGCGATCGGCTCGGAGCCAAGCCCCGCGGAGCAGCGCACATCGGCACTGGTGCTGGTCAAGGGCCAGTTGACCACGCCGGAGGAATTCGGCGCGATCGTGCTGCGCGCCAATCCGGACGGCTCGGCGGTGCGCCTGCGCGATGTGGCGCGGGTCGAGATCGCGGGCTTTAATTATCAGTTCAAGACGCGCCAGAACGGCAAGCCGGTGGCTGGCCTGGCGGTGCTGATGTCGCCGACCGGCAACGCGGTCGCGACCGCGGGCGCCATCGACGCCAAGATGAAGGAACTGTCGAACAACTTCCCGGCCAATATCAAGATCGAGATTCCCTACAACGTCACGCCGGTCATCAATGCCGCCATCAACAAGGTGCTGATGACGCTGCTCGAGGCGGTCGTCCTCGTCTTTATCGTGATGTTCCTGTTCCTGCAGAATTTCCGCTACACGCTGATCCCCACCATCGTGGTGCCGATCGCATTGCTCGGCACCAGCGCGGTGCTGCTGACGGTGGGCTATTCCATCAACATGCTGACCATGTTCGGCATGGTGCTCGCCGTGGGCATTCTCGTCGACGACGCCATCGTGGTGGTGGAAAACGTCGAGCGCATCATGAGCGAAGAGGGGCTGTCGCCGAAGGAAGCCACCAAGAAGGCGATGGACCAGATCACCAGCGCGATCATCGGCATCACGCTGGTGCTGATGGGCGTGTTCATTCCGATGGCGTTCTTCCCCGGTTCGGTCGGCATCGTCTACAAGCAGTTCTCTGTCACCATGATCGCCGCCATCGCCTTCTCGGCGTTGCTGGCGCTGTCGCTGACGCCGGCATTGTGCGCGACCCTGCTGAAGCCGATCGAGAAGGGCCACGGCCATTCGCATTCCGGCCTGTTCGGCTGGTTCAATCGTGGCCTCGACAATGTGCGCGATCGTTACACCGGCACGGTGGCGTGGTCGCTGAAGCGCACCGGTCGCCTGATGCTGGTCTATGTGGCGTTGCTGGTCGGCCTCGGCTGGGCCTTCGTGCGCATGCCTGGCGGCTTCCTGCCCATCGACGACCAGGGCTTCATCACCACCGACGTGCAGACGCCGTCGGATTCGTCCTATGCCCGTACCGAAGGCGCCATCAAGCAGGTCGAGGAATATCTCGCCAAGAAGGAAGGCGTCGCCAATGTCGTGTTCCTGACCGGCTTCAGCTTCCTTGGTCAGGGCCTCAATACCGCCCAGGCCTTCATCTCGCTGAAGGACTGGTCGGAGCGATCCGACAAGGAATCCGCGGCGCAGATCGTTGAGGACATCAACAAGGATCTCGCCAGCATCCGCGACGCCGAAATCTCCGGCCAGCAGCCGCCGCCGGTCGACAATCTCGGCGTCTCCGCGGGCTTCAGCTTCCGTCTGCAGGATCGCGGCCAGAAGGGCTTTGAGGGGCTGGTCGAAGCGGCCAACAAGCTGGTCACCGAAGCCAATGCCGGCTCCGTCATCCAGAACGCCTATATCGAAGGCCTGCCACAGGCACCGATCGTCAATCTGACGATCGACCGTGAAAAGGCCGGCGCTTTCGGCGTCACGTTCGAGGACATCAACAACACGATCTCGACCAATCTCGGTTCGGCCTACACCAACGACTTCCCGAACCGCGGGCGTATGCAGCGTGTGCTGGTCCAGGCGGATGCAGCCATGCGTATGAATGCATCGGATATCCTGAACTACAATGTGAAGAACAATCGCGGCCAGCTGGTGCCGTTCTCGTCCTTCGCCACGGTGGAATGGGCGCGCGGTCCGAGCCAGATCATCGGCTTCAACTACTATCCGGCGATCCGTATTTCCGGCGAGGCCAAGCCCGGCTTCACGTCGGGCGACACGATCAACGAGATGGAGCGGCTGGCAGGCAAACTGCCGCGCGGCTTCGGTTATGAATGGGCGGGGCAGTCACTGCAGGAGAAGCTGTCGGGCTCGATGGCGCCGTTGCTGCTCGGATTGTCGGCGCTGGTGGTGTTCCTGATTCTCGCGGCGCTTTACGAGAGCTGGACGATCCCGGTGGCCGTGCTGATGACGGTGCCACTCGGCATCATCGGCGCGGTGCTGGCCTCGACGCTGCGCGACATGCCCAATGGCGTCTATTTCACGGTGGGCCTGATCACGATCATCGGTCTGGCGGCCAAGGACGCCATCCTGATCATCGAATTCGCCAAGGATCTGCGCGCCCAGGGCAAGTCGCTTTACGATGCGACGATGGAGGCATGTCAGTTGCGCTTCCGCCCGATCGTGATGACCGGCATGGCCTTTATCTGCGGCGTGCTGCCGATGGTGGTGTCGTCCGGCGCAGGCTCGAAGAGCCAGCAGGCGCTCGGCACCGGCGTCGCCGGTGGCATGCTCGCAGTGGTCATCCTGGCGCTGCTGTTCGTGCCGATCTTCTTCGTCTGGGTGCAGAACCTGTTCTCACCGGACAAGCCGAAGAAGGATGAGGCGAAGGAAGACGCGAAAGACACCGAAGGCGCTGCGACACCGGCCCCTTCGCACGGCTGACGAGACCGCAAACAAAAAAGCCCGGATGGCGGCGAGCCATCCGGGCTTTTTTGTTCAGAGCGTAGGGCGGATGAGCGAAGCGTCATCCGCCGGCCGAATTCATTGGGAAACTCCGCGGCGGATGACGGCTACGACTCATCCGCCCTACGCCTTGCTTACTTCTTCGACAAAGGCCGCAGCAGCTTCACCAGCGTGTTGTGCACGACTTCGTTGCCGCACACGACATCGCCGGTCTTCAGCAGGTCGCCGCCATCGATATCGCTGACGAGGCCGCCGGCTTCCTTGATCATGATGATGCCGGCTGCGACATCCCAGGGCTGCAGGTTGCGCTCCCAATAGCCATCGAGACGCCCGGCCGCCACGAAGGCCATGTCCAGCGACGCTGCGCCAAAACGGCGGAGGCCGGCGACCTTCGGCTGCAGCGCCGCCATTTCGTTGCGCGACAGCTCGAAATCGCCGCGGCCGATATGCGGCAGGCCACAGGCGATCACGCAGTCATGCAGCTGCTGACGGCCGGCCACGCGCAGGCGGCTGTCATTGAGAAACGCGCCGGCGCCCTTCTCGGCCATGTAGAGTTCTTCATTGCCGGGATTGTAGATCACGCCGGCAATGATCTGGTCCTCGCGGAGAAGGCCGATCGAGATCGCGAATTGCGGAATGCCGTGCAGGAAGTTGGTGGTGCCGTCGAGCGGATCGACGATCCAGGTGTGGCTCTTGTCCGTGCCTTCGCGGCTGCCGCCTTCCTCGCCGAGAAAGCCGTAGCCGGGGCGCGCCTTGTTGAGGTCCGTATAGAGCATCTCCTCGGCGCGCTTGTCGGCGAGGGAGACGAAATTGGCAGGGCCCTTCAGAGACACCTGCAGATGCTCGATTTCGCCGAGGTCACGCTTGAGGCTGCGGCCGGCGCGGCGCGCGGCCTTCACCATGACGTTCATAAGGGCCGAATTGATCATGATCTCGTCTCGCGACGACCTGTCGTCAGGTCTTCAGAATGGGGGTTGCTAGGGCGATGGGTGCCCGTTGGGGGCCATCGCGTCAAGGGTGGATCGTTTCAGACTGCAGGGTGGGCAAAGCGGAGCGCGCCCACCATCTCAACCCGTAAGCGGTGGTGGGCACGTCGCTCCGCTCCTTTGCCCACCCTACGGGCCGCAAATAGTCACTTCAGCGTCGAGCCGAGCCATTTATTGGCCGCCTGCTGGGCCTGGGCGCGCTCCTGGGGGCTCGCGCCGGCCAGCAGTTCGTCCAGCATCAGGTCGCCCTTGCCGGCGGTCTTGGCCACGATGTGCCAGCGCAGGCCTTCCATCCGGTCATCGGTATTTGTGCGCAAGGCAAGCACCCGGGCGAGGCGGTTCTGCGCGATCGGGCTGTTCTGCCGGGCTGCCTTGCGGAGCAGGGTGATGGCCGCCGCCTCGTTTTTCGAGGTTCCCGTGCCGTTATAGAGCGCGATGGCATATTCCACCTCGGCATCCACATTGTCGGCCATCGAGGCCGCCTGCAGCAGGCGGACCGCCTTGTTGATGTCCTTCTCCACGCCGGTGCCCTCCTTGTAGAAGGTGGCCAGCGCATATTGCGCTTCCGGATTGCCGGCGTCGGCGGCCTGTCGCAGCAGCTCGGCCGAGCGCTTGACGTCCTGCGGCAGGGTCTGCCCGTCGAGATAGAGCAGCGCGAGATTATAGGCGGCCTTGGGATTGCCGAGTTTGGCGGAGGACGCCAGCAGTTTCACGGCCTCGTCGCGGCCGCCCGGATTCGTCCGTTCGGATATGCGCAGCATCGCCAGCGCGAACATCGCCTCGCGGTCGCCGCGATCGGCGGCGCGCTTGTACCATTCCGCAGCCTGCTGATAATTGCGCTTGATGCCGATGCCGTTGGAATAGAGCTCGCCCAGCATGGTCATCGCCTTCGGATCATTGTTCTCCGTGGCGCGCTTGGTGGCGAGGTCGAGGGCGGTCTTGTACAGGCCGCGCTGATAGGCGCCGTAGACGAGGTCGGCGCGGGGATCGACGGGCTCTTCGGCGGTTTTTTCCGGCTGCTTCGTGGGCGGCGCCTTCTTGGCGCTGTCGGGGGCTTTCTTCGCGGCGTCCGGCGCTTTCGCAGGCGCCTTGGCCGGCGGCTGCTTCGGGGCAGCCTTCTGACTTGGCGGTGTCTGGGCGGCAGGCGGTGTCAGCGACATCTGCGCGAAGGCCGCCGTCGTGAGCAGGCAGCCGGTCGTCACGAGCATTGTGCGCAGCGTCTTCACGAAACTCAGCCCTGTGCCGCTTGGAAGCGCGCAAGCAGCGCGGCATGGCCCTGCTTGATCGCTTGTTCGACCTCGGCGAGCGCTGTAGCGGCGCCACGCTGATCGTCCCAGACGAGATCGCCGACCAGCACGAAGTCTGCACCGGCGGCAGCAAACTGTTCGGCTTCGGCAAGCGTGGCCGCATAGGCAACGCAAGGCGGTTCGAACAATTCAGCCCACCATTCCACGCGCTCCGCAATGGCATCTGCGGACGGGCGTTGGCCCTTGGTATCCGGCTCGCCGAACAGCACATAGTCGGCGCCGGCTTCACCGGCCGACATCGCGTGATGCCGCGTCGTCAATCCGCCGCAGCCGGCGATCCAGTCGGGCTTCAGCGCCGGTAGCGCCTCTTGCATGGGCGCGAGGCCGGGCAAATGCGCACCATCGGCGCCGCCGCGCGCGACGAGGTCGGCATGGCCTTCAACCAGCAATGCGGCGTCTGCATTTTGCGCCACCTGAGCGACGGCCTTGATGCGGCTGGTGAGGCTTCGCGGATCCGAAGGCGCCAGGCGCAGCAACACGGCGGCGACATCGGCCTTGCCGAGCAATGCCGGCAATGCGCCAACCAGCGCGGCCGGGTCTTCAATCACGGGCGTCGCGAGATAAAGCCGCGGAGCGGGGGGCGCTGGAGATTTAGCAGCCAAGATCATGCAGCCTTTTCTTGTTCGGCGGTCCATGTGCCGGACGCGGCGAGCGAATTCATCCGCGCGCGATGGGTGAAAGCTTGTTGTCCGGCGACCACGTTCTCGGCCTTGCCTGCCCACGCCTTCTGCGGCGCGGCCTGAAGCGCACGGCCATAGGAGAACGTGAGCGGCCAGGGCAAGCCGCCGATCTTGTTCATCGCGTCGAGATGTGCGGTGGCCTCTTCATCGGACTGGCCACCGGAGAGAAACGCGATGCCCGGCACCGATGCGGGGACGCAGTTCTTCAACATGCGGACGGTCTTCTCGGCGACGTCGCCGACGCTTGCCTGCGTCTTCGATGTCTTGCCGGAGATCGCCATGTTCGGCTTCAGGATCATGCCCTCCAGCGCCACGCGCTGGATGCGCAATTCCTGAAAGGTCTTGTTGAGCACGCGCGTCGTCACCTCGACGCAGCGATCGATATCGTGATCGCCATCCATCAGCACTTCCGGCTCGACGATCGGCACGATCTGCGCCTGCTGGCACAGCGCCGCATAGCGCGCGAGCGCATGGGCATTCACCGAGATCGCGGCCATCGACGGGATGCCGCTGCCGATATCGATCACCGCCCGCCATTTGGCAAAGCGCGCGCCGCGCTCGTAATATTTCGGCAGCCGTTCGGCCAGTCTGTCGAGGCCGACGGTGATGAGTTCGCCGGGGCAGTTCGGCAGCGTCTGGGTGCCTTCGTCGACCTTGATGCCGGGAATGGCGCCGGCTTCCTCGATCAGGCGGACCAGCGGCGTGCCGTCCTTGGCATCCTGCCAGATCGTCTCGTCATAGAGGATGACGCCGGAAATGGCGTTGCTCATGGCCTCGCGGGAGCGGAACAGCATCTCGCGATAGTCGCGGCGCGTCGTTTCGGTCGATTCCACGCCGATCGCATCGAACCGCTTCTTGATGGTGCCCGAGGACTCATCGGCCGCGAGCAGGCCCTTGCCGGGCGCGACCATGGCGCGGGCGATTTTGTTGAGATCGGCGAGGTTCATCGGAGCGGTCCTGAAAGATGGCTGCTTCTTACGGACAATAACGACGGATGTCAGGCAAATCCGAGGAAAACGGCGAGGGCGCGGTTAACCCGGTCCATATCATGGGCGTCGAGATGCCCGAATACCTCGCCGATTTTTGACCTCGGCAAGGTTGCGCATTTGTCGGCCATCACCTGCGATCTCACCTCGAGCCCGTTGTCGGCGTTTGGCTCGATCAGGATTCGAAGCGTTCGAGCAATGCTCGTTACGTTACTGGTTAGCGGTAGAAATGTTACGGAATCCAGACCTTCATCCCAGATCGCCTGAACGATGACAGCAGGGCGTGCTTTTCCATAAGCTCCCTGCATGACCACGGTCACAAGGTCGCCCCGTTTCATGTCCAGCCATCGATCTCGATGCCGGAAAGCTCTTCGAGAATTTGTTTCTCATCCGGGCTGGCATTGATCGCTGCAATCTCGCGCGCGATCTGCGCCTTGAATTCCGGCGAATTCACATCCGGCACCCAGATGGTCACCGGCTTCAGGCCGGCGGCCTTCATCTTTGCGCGGTGCTTGCGGACCCGTTCGGCGCCTGTCGCCATGACGACCTCCACTTTGTTACATGTAACATAGCGAAAGTCGTCCTGGTCTGCAAGTCATGCGTGCATCCGTTCGGGATGCGTGCAATCAGGCGATCTTCGCGTTCAGCTCGCCTGCGGCATAGCGCTTGGCCATCTCGGCGGTGGTCAGCACGCGCTTCACCTTGCTGGCCTGGCCGGCGGTGTTGAACTCCTGCAGGCGCTGCTTGCAGAGCTTGGTCATCGCTTCCATCGCCGGCTTCAGATATTTGCGCGGATCGAATTCGCTGGGATTTTCGGACAGGATCTTGCGGATCTGGCCGGTCATCGCCATGCGGTTATCGGTGTCGATATTGATCTTGCGCACGCCATGCTTGATGCCGCGCTGGATCTCGGCCACCGGCACGCCCCAGGTCGGCTTCATCTGGCCGCCGAACTTGTTGATGATGTCCTGCAGATCCTGCGGCACCGAGGATGAGCCGTGCATCACCAGATGCGTGTTCGGCAGCTTGCGGTGGATTTCCTCGATCACGTTCATGGCGAGGATGTCGCCATCCGGCTTGCGGGTGAACTTGTAGGCGCCATGCGAGGTGCCCATGGCGATCGCCAGCGCGTCTACCTGGGTTTCCTTGACGAATTTCACGGCTTCATCGGGATTGGTCAGCAGCTGGTCATGGGACAGCTTGCCCTCGGCGCCGTGGCCGTCCTCGGCTTCGCCTTCGCCGGTTTCCAGCGAGCCGAGCACGCCGAGTTCGCCTTCCACCGAGATGCCGCCGAGATGCGCCATGTCGGTCACGGTCTTGGTCACGCCGACATTGTAGTCCCAGTCGCCCGGCGTCTTGCCATCGGCCTTCAGCGAGCCGTCCATCATCACCGAGGTGAAGCCGGCCTGGATCGCGGTCATGCAGGTGGCGGCCTCGTTGCCGTGGTCGAGATGCACGCAGACCGGGATGTGCGGATAGATTTCGGTGACGGCGTCCATCATGTGCTTGAGCATGATGTCATTGGCGTAGGAGCGCGCGCCGCGGGACGCCTGGATGATCACCGGCGCATCAACGGAGTTGGCGGCTTCCATGATGGCCAGCGCCTGCTCCATATTGTTGATGTTGAAGGCCGGTACGCCGTAGTCGTTTTCCGCCGCATGATCGAGCAGTTGACGCAACGTGATACGGGCCATGCGGGAAACTCCTGAGTTATGGTTTTATGAGACGGGCACGGGTTCGCGCCAAAGGGATACCCCGCTCATAGCGCGAGCCCGAGGCGAATCCAAGACGCCAGACGTCGCGCGAGCGGCCAGCGTTAATGCGCGAAGTGGTATGCCGTTCCAGCAAGCGGAAATAAGAGACGCCTAATGCTCGCCGGACTCAAGTGCAGCGACACGTTCTTCAACTTCGGTCACTCTCTCGTCGAAATCACCAGCCGTTGCCCGCATCATGACGAGCATGCCGGCAGCGTCACGGCGCTGCTTGCGGCTTATTTCCTCCAGTCGATCAAGACGCTGCTCGACCGACTGGCGAAATAACGAAATATCCTCTCGGATTGCGATCAGGATATCTGTCGTGATGTTGATCGGTTCGGTTGCCATTGCAGGAACATATCATAAACGTATCGGCCTGCAACGGCAATCTGAAGTTGCTAAAAACTACTTCTTCAGCACTTCGACGCCCGGGAGCGGCTTGCCTTCCATCCATTCGAGGAAGGCGCCGCCAGCTGTGGAAATGTAGGTGAAATCATCCGCCACGCCTGCATGGTTGAGCGCAGCAACAGTGTCACCGCCGCCAGCCACCGAGATCAGCTTGCCTTCGTTGGTCCGCTTGGCGGCATGCTTTGCAGCCACCACGGTGCCGCGATCGAACGGTGCGATTTCGAACGCGCCCACCGGGCCGTTCCATACCAGCGTTGCGGCATCGTCGATCGCCGCATGGATGCGCTCGATCGATTGCGGGCCGACATCGAGGATCATGCCATCTGCCGGGATCGCATCGAGGCCATAGGCTTGCGACGGCGTGTTGGCTTCAAACTTGAATGCGACCGTCGCATCCACCGGCAAGATGATCGCGCAGCCGGCTTGTTCGGCCTTCTCGAGAATGCGCAGCGCCGTTGGCGCCAGATCCTTTTCACACAGTGACTTGCCGACGCCGATGCCCTGCGCATGCAGGAAGGTGTTGGCCATGCCGCCACCGATCACCAACGCCTGGACCTTGCTGACGAGGTTTTCGAGCAGATCGATCTTGGTCGAGACCTTTGCGCCGCCGACGACAGCGATCACAGGGCGTTTTGGCGCATCCAGTGCCTTGCCGAGCGCATCAAGCTCGGCCTGCATGGTGCGGCCGGCATAGGCCGGCAGTTTATGGCCGAGGCCTTCGGTGGTCGCGTGCGCGCGATGTGCCGCCGAGAACGCATCATTGACCCAGATGTCGCCGAGCTTGGCGAGTTCGGCCACGAAAGCCGGATCGTTCTTTTCTTCGCCGGCGTGGAAGCGGGTGTTTTCCAGGCAGAGGATGTCGCCATCCTTCATCGCGGCCACGGCCTTCGCGGCAGCCTCACCGATGCAATCGTCGGCGAAGGCGATCTGCTTGTTGAGGACATTGGCCAGCGCGGCAGCGACCGGCTTCAGCGAGTTCTTCTCGTCGCGGCCCTTGGGGCGGCCGAAATGTGCGAGCAGGATGACCTTGCCGCCTTTGTCGGAGATGCTGGTGATGGTCGGCGCAATGCGCTCAAGCCGGGTCGCGTCGGTGACCTTGCCGCTGTCCATGGGGACATTGAGATCGACGCGCACGAGAACGCGCTTACCCTTCACATCGACATCATCGAGGGTGCGGAAAGAATTGGTCATGGCTGGCTCGGTCGGTTGGCTCTCATCCTTCGAGACGCCGCGCCGAGGCGCGGCTCCTCAGGATGAGGCGGAGTTCTGGAGAAGAACCCTCATGGTGAGAAGCGCGCCCACAGGCGCGCGTCTCGAACCATGAGTTAGTCGGTCTGCTTACAGCAGCTTGCCCATCGCGACGGCCGTGTCGGCCATGCGGTTGGAGAAGCCCCACTCGTTGTCATACCAGGACAGCACGCGCACCAGCGTGCCGTTCTGTACCTTGGTCTGGTCGAAGGCGAAGGTCGACGAATGCGGGTCGTGGTTGAAGTCGATCGACACGTTCGGGTGCGCGGTGGTGCCGAGCACGCCCTTCAGCTCGCCGGCGGCGGCCTTCTTGATGGCTTCGTTGATCTCTTCTTTGGTCGTCGCCTTCTTGGCGATGATCTTGAGGTCGACGACCGAGACGTTCGGGGTCGGCACGCGGATCGAGACGCCGTCGAGCTTGCCGGCCAGTTCAGGCATCACCAGGCCGATGGCCTTGGCAGCACCCGTCGAGGTCGGGATCATCGACATGGCTGCTGCACGGCCGCGATAGAGATCGCTGTGCAGCGTGTCGAGCGTTGGCTGGTCGCCGGTGTAGGCATGGATCGTGGTCATGAAGCCGGTCTCGATACCGACGGTCTCGTTCAGCACCTTGGCAACCGGCGCCAGGCAGTTGGTGGTGCAGGAGCCGTTGGAGACGACCAGATGATCCTTGGTCAGCGTCTTGTGGTTGACGCCATAAACGATGGTCGCGTCAGCGCCGTCCGACGGTGCGGACACCAGCACGCGCTTGGCGCCTGCGGTGAGATGCGCGGTGGCCTTTGCCTTCGCCGAGAAGATGCCGGTGCATTCGAGCGCGATGTCGATGCCGAGGTCCTTCCAGGGCAGCGTGTTCGGATCGCGCACCGCGGTGACCTTGATCTTGTTGCCCTTGCCGAGCTGGATCGTGTCCCCGTCGACAGTCACTTCACCGGGGAAGCGGCCATGCACGCTGTCGAAGCGCAGCAGGTGAGCATTGGTCTCAACCGGGCCGAGATCGTTGATGGCAACCACTTCGATGTCGGTGCGGCCCGACTCGTAGATCGCCCGCAGCACGTTGCGGCCGATGCGGCCAAAACCGTTGATCGAAACCCGGATCGCCATTCATTTTCTCCTTGTTGCGCCCTGCCTTGCGTGAGGGCTTCATATAGTCCCGTTTGCGGGCATTTCATGCCCTGAATGGGACATTGGTGCAATGCGTCACATCACCAATGTCCCGGTAGCGTTAAGCCGCGTTGTGCTTGCGGGTAGCGGCGTCCACAACGGCTTCCGGCGTGATGCCGAACAGCTTGTACAGCTCCTTCGCCGGCGCGCTGGAGCCAAAGCCCGTCATGCCGATGAAGATACCGTCATGGCCGATCACGGCATCCCAGCCGAAGCGCACGGCGGCCTCCACCGCGATCTTCACCGGCGCATCGCCGATGATCGCCTTCTGCTTGTCTTCCGGCTGCTCCAGCAGCAGTTCGAGCGAGGGCACCGAGACCACGCGCGTGGCAATACCCTTCTCGGCCAGCGTCTTCTGTGCGGCGACGGCGATCTCGACTTCTGAGCCCGATGCGAAGATCGAGACGGCGGCCTTGCCGTTGGCGGCGACAAGCTCATAGCCGCCATTGGCGGAGAGGTTGTCATCGTGATGCGTGGTGCGCACCGGCGCGAGATTCTGGCGCGACAGCGCGAGCATGGTCGGACCATTGGTCTTCTCCATCGCCAGCTGCCAGCACTCCGCAGTCTCGACCGTATCGGCTGGACGGAAGACGCGCATATTCGGCATCGCGCGCATGGCGGCCAGATGCTCCACCGGCTGGTGGGTCGGGCCGTCTTCGCCGAGCCCGATCGAGTCATGCGTCATGATGTAGATGACCGGGATCTGCGCCAGCGCCGAGATACGCATCGCGGGACGCGCATAATCGGTGAAGCACATGAAGGTCGCGCCGGCCGGGATGAAGCCGCCATGCAGCGCAATGCCGTTCATAGCTGCAGCCATGCCCATTTCGCGAATGCCGTAGTGAATATAGCGGCCCTTGAAGTCGCCGGTCTTCACTTCGATCGCCTGCTTGGTGCGGGTATTGTTCGACGGGGTAAGATCCGCCGAGCCGATCACCATTTCCGGTACCACCTGCACCAGCGCTTCCAGCGCGAGTTCGCTCGCCTTGCGGGTCGCCACAGTCTGCGGCTCGTCCACCAGCTTCTTCTTCAGCTGGCGGATCGCGTCTGCCATGGCTGCGGGGCGCTTGTGGTCGTTGCGGCGCGTGAACTCAGCCTTCTTGTCGGCCGGCTGCGCGTCAAAACGCTTCTGCCAGTCGGCGTGCGCAGCGGCGCCCTTCTTGCCGACATCGCGCCAGGCAGTGAGGATGTCGTCCGGGATTTCAAACGGGCCGTAATCCCAGCCCAATGCCTTCTTCGTCGCTGCGAGTTCTTCCGCGCCAAGCGGCTCGCCATGCGCCTTCGAGGTGCCGGCGCGCTTCGGCGAGCCAAAGCCGATCGTGGTTTTGCAGGCGATCAGCGACGGACGATCCGATTTCTGCGCATCCTTGATGGCAGCGGCGATCGCAGCCTGATCATGGCCATCGATCTGAACGGCGTTCCAGCCATGCGCCTTGAAGCGCGCGACCTGATCCACGCTGTCCGTCAGCGACAGCGGACCATCGATGGAGATGCCGTTGTCGTCATACAGGAAGATCAGCTTCGACAGCTTGAGATGGCCGGCAAGCGCCAGCGCCTCATGGCTGACGCCTTCCATCAGGTCACCGTCGGAGCACAGCACATAAGTGTGGTGATCGACGATATCGCCATATTCCGCAGCAAGCATGCGCTCGGCGAGCGCGAAGCCGACGGATGTCGCAACACCCTGGCCGAGCGGGCCGGTCGTGGTCTCGACGCCCGATGTGTGGAAATTCTCGGGATGGCCCGGCGTCGCCGAATGCAGCTGGCGGAAATTCTTCAGCTGGTCGAGCGTCATCTCCTTGTTGCCCGTCAAATAGAGCAGGGCATAGAGCAGCATCGAGCCATGGCCGGCCGACAGGATGAAGCGGTCGCGGTCCGGCCACTTCGGATCGGCGGCATCGAATTTCAGGAACTGGGTGAACAGCACGGTGGCGACGTCCGCGGCGCCGAGGGGCAGGCCGGGATGGCCGGAATTGGCCTTTTGCACGCCATCCATGGCCAAAGCGCGAATAGCATTGGCCATTTTCGAGTGATCAACCTGCGCCATCTTGTGTTCCGTTTATCTTGAAAACTGAGCCGTCTTGGGAGTGAACCGTCTGCAGCCGCGGGGTGTGCGGCATTGCAGTATGTGCGGCATCGCATTGGAGAACGGGTGGATAGCACCTCGGTTCCGGGAGTCCAAGCCATCCCCGGGAGTGCGGCCTCGTTCGCAGGATAACCCCGGTTTTTGACCGCTTTACGGTGCATAGGTTTTGGGCCGGCGTTGCGTCCGAAGCGCCGTCCGCCTAAATTTCGAGCCTAAAACCTTGCCGCGGCGTGTTTTTTGGCGTCGCGCGCCCAGTCAGGTTCCGCCAGCCAAGGTGTCTCGCGCCGGTATGATCGAACGTCCCGCCCATCTCTCTGCCTCCGACCCTGCCCATGGCGGGGCGCAGGAGATCGAGTCCGCGACGCGCCGGCTGATGACGGCGCTGGATGCGCTCGAAAGCGCTGTGGAGCGCCGTCGCGAGGCCGATCGCGATGAGGATGAGCTGGCGGCGCGGATCCAGGCGCTCGGCGCCGATCGCTCGCGCCTCGCCGACGAGCTCGATGGTTCGCTGGTGAAAACGCGAAAACTCGAGCGCACCAATCGCGAGATTGCAGGCTCCCTGGATGCCGCCATCGGCACCATCCGCACGGTTCTGGCGGAGCAGGTTCGTGAGTGATCATGGCATGACCCACGTCAACGTCACCATCAATGGCCGGCAATATCGCATGGCCTGCGAGGAAGGGCAGGAGACGCGCCTGCTGCGTCTCGCCGATAGTCTCGAATCGCGGGTCACCGGTTTGCGCGGCAAATTCGGCGAGATCGGCGATGCCCGTCTCACGGTGATGGCGGCGCTGATGGTGGCCGACGAGCTGGTCGATGCCAACGCGCAGATCCGTGCGCTGCAGGAAGAGCTGATGGCCTTGCGTGACGTTCGCGTCGTCGCCGCCGATCGCGCCCGCGCGACGCAGACGGCGGTGGCTGCGGCGCTGAACGCGGCAGCCGAGCGTATCGAGAAGACGACTCAGGTGCTCAACCGCACCATCGGCGGCGGGGTTGCGATCGGCTAGGTTGTCGTCCCCGCGCAGGCGGGGACCCATAACCCCCGAAACGCAATTCAGACGGCCGAGCAGCCACACCCCTGTCTCCGCCATTTCGCCTGTGTGTATGGGTCCCCGCCTGCGCGGGGACGACGGGCACCACTGGCGCATCCGCCCCATAACCCCTACATTGCTCATGCGAGGCTGCGTCGCGCGTCAGGAGCCATATATCCCCGGGGCCTTATCGATCCTCACGGGAACTGTCCCTGGCCAGGTCCGTGGACCTGGTCACACGGTGCCCACCTACTTTCGTAGGTGCTCCGGGATCGCGTGCTTCAACGGCCACCGTGGCTTCGCACTTTTCTTTTTCGTCACGCCTATGCGTGCTCCTTAACCTCATCGCTCAAAGCCATTGAGGTATCGCGCCGATCCGCTTTTGCAGCGGCACGATGAGGCCTAGTCTGCAGCATGTCCGATACGCCGCCGACCCCCAGCAAAACCGAACTCCGCATCGCCGCCCTCGCACGGCGCTCTGCGCTGGGCGAGGCCACGCGTGATGCTGCTGCACGGGCACTGGCCGCGCATCCGTTTCCGCTCCCCATCGCCCCCGGCACCATCGTCGCCGGCTATTCCCCGATCCGCAGCGAGATCGATCCGGTGCTGCTGATGCAGGCGCTCGCGGCCCACGGCGCGCGTCTCGCGCTGCCGGTGATCATCGCCCGCGACGAACCCCTGATGTTCCGCGTCTGGAAGCCCGACAGTGCCCTCGTCGCCGGCTCGCTTGGCATTCTCGAGCCGCCGCCGGAGGCGCCGCAACTCATACCGGATATCCTGCTGGTGCCGCTCGCGGCCTTCGACCGCGCTGGCCACCGCATCGGCTATGGCGCCGGCCATTACGACCGCACCTTCGCGCAATTGAGGGCGATCAAGCCGTTTACCGCCATCGGCCTGGCCTTCGATACCCAGGAAATCGAGGCCATCCCCATGCAGCCGCACGACGTGGCGCTCGATTTCGTGCTAACCGAGACGCGTATGATCGATTTTCGGAGCATCTGAGTTGCGTATTCTCTTCATCGGTGACGTGGTCGGAAAGACCGGCCGCGTGATCATCCTCGACAAGCTTCCCGGCCTGATCCGCGATTGGAAGCTCGATCTCGTCGTTATCAATGGCGAGAACGCTGCCGGCGGTTTCGGCATCACCGAGTCCATCTACAATGACCTGATCGATGCCGGCGCCGATGCGGTGACGCTCGGCAACCACGCCTGGAATCAGAAGGAAGCGCTGGTCTTCATCGAGCGCGCGCCGCGCCTGATCCGTCCGCTGAATTTTCCGCGCCACACGCCTGGCCGCGGTGCCGCGTTGATCGACGCCAAGAACGGCGCCCGTGCGCTGGTCATCAATGCCATGGGCCGTGTCTTCATGGAGCCTCTGAACGATCCGTTCGCCGGCATCGCGAAAGAAATCGAAGCGTGTCCGCTGGTGGACGCTGCGGATGCCATCGTTGTCGATTTCCATTGCGAGGCGACCAGCGAGAAGCAGGGCATGGGCCATTTCCTGGACAGCCGAGTCAGCCTCGTGGTCGGCACGCATACGCATATCCCGACGGCCGATCACCAGATTCTGCCCGGCGGCACCGCCTACATGACCGATGCCGGCATGACCGGTGATTATGACTCCGTGATCGGCATGCAGAAGGAAGAGCCGGTCCGCCGCTTCGTCACCGGCATCCCGAGCGGTCGCTTCGAGCCAGCCTTCGGCCCCGCGACGCTGTCGGGCGTCGCGGTGGAGACGGACGACAAGACCGGGCTGGCGACGCGGATCGCACCGGTGCGGATCGGCGGACGTCTGTCGCAGACGGTGCCGGATTTCTGGTGAGGCGACTGCGTCCGCAATCCGCTGTGTCCTCATCCTGAGGAGCCGCGCAAAGCGCGGCGTCTCGAAGGATGGTGGCGTGCGCCGAGCCTCGCCATCTCATGGTTCGAGACGCGCGCCAAGCGGCGCGCTCCTCACCATGAGGGCCTGATCAATACTTCTCCGGCACATACATTTCCGGCGGCACGGGCTTGCGGAAGTAGTCCGGATTGCGCACGCGCGGCGGCAGGATGACTTCGTCCTGCGGCACCTCGCCATACGGGATCTGCTCGAGCAGATGCGCGATGCAGTTCAGGCGGGCCTTCTTCTTGTCGACAGCCTGCACCACATGCCACGGCGCTTCCGGGATATGGGTGTGTTCGAGCATCGCTTCCTTGGCCTTGGTATAGGCCTCCCAGCGCGCACGCGACTGCACGTCCATGGGCGACAGCTTCCACTGCTTGAGCGGATCGGCAATGCGCATGGAGAAGCGCAGGTGCTGCGCCTCGTCGGTGATGGAGAACCAGTATTTGATCAGGATGATGCCCGAGCGCACCAGCATGCGTTCGAATTCCGGCACGGTGCGATAAAACTCTTCCACCTCGGCTTCGGTGCAAAAGCCCATCACGCGCTCGACGCCGGCGCGGTTGTACCAGGAGCGGTCGAACAGCACCATTTCGCCGCCGGCCGGCAGATGCGAGACATAGCGCTGGAAGTACCATTGCGTGCGCTCGCGCTCGTTTGGTGCCGGCAGTGCGGCGACACGGCAGACGCGCGGATTGAGCCGCTGGGTGATGCGCTTGATGACGCCGCCCTTGCCGGCGCTGTCGCGGCCCTCGAAGATCACCACGACTTTCAGTTTCTCATGCTGCACCCAGCTCTGCAGCTTCACCAGCTCGCCCTGCAGGCGGAACAGCTCCTTGAAATAGGTGCGGCGATCGACGGAACTGCCGGCGTTCTGGCCCGCGAGTTCGTCGGCCATCTGGTCGAGGCGATCCTCGTCGAGTTCGAGCTCCATTTCCTCGTCATAGCTGTCGAGCATCTCCTCACGCACGCGGTCATGCATCGCTTTTGCATTGTCGGGGGAGAGTTCGTTCATGGTCGCCTCGGGAAATCGGAATGGGTGATCAATGTCAGTTCGTGGGTTGAACCAATATCGAATGTCATTGGTATGACATCGGTTCCGGGAGCGCGGTGTTAAGTCGCCCCCGCTCGGTCCCTCATGGTGAGGAGGCGCGCAGCGCCGTCTCGAACCATGAGATGGCTGGGCTCGGAGCTTTCCGCCATCCTTCGAGACGCGGCCTGCGGCCGCTCCTCAGGATGAGGGGGGAGAGTGTGAGGCGGCCCTACAAATCAGAGCTTATATGCCGTCCGGAACCCACCCCAGTGCCGGCCCTGTACGCGCACGGGCACGTCGATCTCGCGCATCATCACGGTCTGGCCGTTGCCCATGTCACGGGCATAGCTCTGGATCAGATAAGCGCGCGTATTTCGCCCGGCGGCGAGGCCGGCCGGATCGTTGAAGATGCGGCGGTTGCGGCTGTTGGCCGTGTTCCAGGCGACATCGCCGGGGCGCTGCGGCTTCGCATAGATGCCGTTATGCACGGGCAGATAGCCATTGCGATCGATCATGGCGCAGAACGCCATGCGCGAATCCGTCGCCAAAAACGCATCCTGGAATTCCGGCAGCGCGCGGTCGGCCCAGGGCAGAATCTTCGTGCGATATTGCACGGGATTGCTGCCGGCGATTTCCTCATAGGTCTCGTCGAACATGTCATCGAGCGTGATCGCGCCTGACGCGATCCCCTCGGCAAAGATCTTGTTCAGCGCAGCGCCTGCATCAAGCGCGCGGGTCACCAGTTCGGTGTTCTCGTCATGGATCGCCCACAGCCGATCTTCGATGCGGCTGACGACATGCGCATCCGGCGCGATGAAACGCGCCTGCGCTCCGGACTTGTCATGAGCGTCGATCCGCAGCCGGCAGGCGCCGATATCGCCAAGCTCGGCGGACAGCACCTCATGCAGCGGCAGCCGCGTGGCATCAGGTCCACCGATCAGCACGCCGTCCATTGCGATCTCATAGACCGGCGCGCTCACGCGGCCGCCGCGTGTCTCCAGCGTGATCTGCAGGTGGCAGGGCAGGCGCTCGCGCCTGCGCTGCGCGTCGCTATCGGCATCCTGCTTCAGCAGCACCGCGCAGCGCGATTTCAGCTTTGACGCAAACAGCGTCACGGCGGCGCCGGCCTGCGCGACGTCCTCGCCATGCGCCGCCGCTTCCTTCGCCGCCGCATCGATCTCATGGGCGCTGTCGCCCACGGCGACGATGAATTGCGAGGCCGAGGCCGCATTGCTCGACATCTCGCTGGTGGTGGCATTCTGCTCGGCCACCGCGCCATTCACATGCGAGAACACCGGGCGGATCGCCTCGATCGCCGTGGAGATGCGATGCACGGCTTCGACCGAACTCGCCGCATCGCGTTGCAGGGCGTCGATCTTGCGCTTGATCTCCTCGGTCGCGCCCTGGGTCTGCACCGCCAGCGCCTTCACCTCGGTGGCGACAACCGCAAAGCCGCGGCCTGCGCTGCCAGCGCGCGCGGCCTCGATGGTCGCATTCAGCGCCAGCATCGTGGTCTGCCGGGCGATCTGCGCAATGAGCTCCAGCACCTGGCCGATGGCGGCGGAGGATTCCCGCAGCCGGTCCACATTCACGCTCGCGTCATGGGCGGCGGCGCCGGCCTCGTCGGCGAGCTTGCTGGCATCGCGCACCTGCGCGCCGATGGCCTGCGCCGAATGGGTGAACTTGTCGGCGGCATGGGCGAAGGTGGTCGCGGTCGCCTGCGCGCCGCTGCTGCGCTGGGTCAGCGCATCGGTGCGGTCGCGGATGGCGGTCAGGGTCGCGGCGGTCGATTCTGCGCCGCCGGCCACCGAGCCTGCCGCTTTTTCCAGCTGCCGCACGAGGCCGCCGAGTTCGAGCTCCAGCAACTCCAGGATGTCGCGGGCGGGGTCGGGTTCGGGGATGGCGGGAGGCGTGGGAAGGGCAATGTTTTCAGGCTGGATTGCCAGTTCGGCCATCTCGGCCGGCCGTCTGCGAAACAGTCGAATCGCCATGGCCTGTCTCGGCCTCCCCTGATTTTTGCAATTTATGCGAGTAGCCTTGCACCGATCCGTGAAACGATCGTTAAGTGGCAGGCGGGGGAGGCCGGTGATCGTCCTTAATCGGCTGCGACATTTTGATTTTGTGCCGCCTCGGGACTATAACCCCGCGCCACACCCCACAGACCATCACTTCACGTCGGACGATCGAGAGAGACCGTATGGCCGGACATTCCCAATTCAAGAACATCATGCACCGCAAGGGCCGTCAGGATGCCCAGAAGTCCAAGTTGTTCTCAAAGCTGGCGCGCGAAATCACCGTGGCGGCCAAGCTGGGAACGCCCGATCCGGCCATGAATGCGCGGCTGCGCTCCGCCGTGATCGCGGCGCGTCAGGAAAACATGCCGCGCGACAATATCGAACGCGCCATCAAGAAGGCGATCGGCACCGAGGGCGAGAACTATGACGAGATGCGTTACGAGGGCTACGGCCCCGGCGGCGTCGCCGTCATCGTCCAGGCGCTGACCGACAACCGCAACCGCGCGGCGTCGGACATTCGCTCTTACTTCACCAAGTCCGGCGGCAATATGGGGGAAACCGGTTCGGTGTCCTTCATGTTCGACCATGTCGGCGTGATCGAATACGACGCCGCCAAGGCCTCGGCCGACGACATGCTGGAAGCCGCCATCGAGGCCGGCGCCGATGACGTGGTGTCGGGCGAGGACGGCCACGAAGTCTATTCGTCGCAGGATAGTTTCCACGAAGTGACCAAGGCGCTGGAAGCCAAATATGGCGAAGCGCGTAAGGCCGCGCTGATCTGGAAGCCGCAGAACACGATCGCGGTGGATGACGAGACCGGCGAAAAGCTGATGAAGCTGGTGGATCTGTTGAACGATCACGATGACGTCCAGCATGTCTATGCGAATTTCGAGATCTCGGAAGCGCTGATGGCGAAGCTGGGCGGGTAAGGCTCGAGCGCGCAGACCCCTGTAGGATGGGTAGAGCGTAGGCGCTTAGCGCCGGAGCGAAACCCATCGGCGGAGTTTGCCGCAACGACGGAATGATGGGTTTTCGCGGAGTTTATCATCGGGCGCGCTTCGCGCGACCCGTTGGCTCGACCCATCCTACTGTACCGAGTTTTGTTCTTATTTTGTTCTTGACAAAATTCCCATCGTTGCCATACTTTCTCCCGTCTCGTTTGTGAGGGGCGCTTTCATGAGGCGTCTTTAAGCGGAACGTGGATGCGGCGCCTGCGGGCCGGGGGAGGACGTATCCCCCAGCACTCGGGTGGTCGGGGGTCACCGTCCGGGCCCACTACGGGGCCCTGCCGCTAGTGCGGCTGGACGTGGTGCGGGCGAAGGCGGAGAAATCCGTCGGATGGCTCTCTTATGGAGAGCGCCCAGTACCCGGAAGAACGGTCCTTCGATCAGTAAGAACGTCGCGGTGGCGCGCCGTAAGGCGTTGCGCGGCTCCGGTTTGCTGGCGATCCAGCAGACAGGAGCAGCGTCAAGTCCACTCAAGTGCGCCTTGCGGCGTGCCACCTCCCCTCATGTTTGGAGGGGAAAACTTCTCATACCTCGGACGCTTCATGCGCCGCGAGAATGCGACGCTGCGGCCGTAGGATGGGTTGAGCGCAGGCGCGGAGCGCCGGAGCGAAAACCCATCGGCCGAGCCTGCGGCAATCGACGGAATGATGGGTTTTCGCGGAGTTTATCATCGGGCGCGCTTCGCGCGACCCGTTGGCTCAACCCATCCTACGGCACTGCATCCATAGGTGCTCTCTTCCGCCACAATGTTTCCAGTAAAATTCGACCTGTTCGCTGAACGGTTGCGCTAAACCTTGCTGTCATAAGCGCTGTCTCGACTGAAGAGGACAGCAATGGTTGACAGAACAAAACTACCCGGGCGGAACGTCGTCGATCTGCGCTCCTACCAGGCAGCGCGCCGCGGCAAGGCTCAGCCAATGACGGCACGCAATTGCCGCCATTGCGGTGCGGCGCTGCTGGATGGCGAATCCGACGATGATTGCTCGAGCGCCGGCATTGAAGCCGCCGCGCCGATGCTGCGGAAGTTTTACGCGGACTGACGGTCCCGTTCTTCCCTCAAGAGGAGCGCCAGAAAGGCGCCTGCCTCACTCCTTGTGCTTAAAAATCCCCTGTTACAACAAACTCCGCCCTCATCCTGAGGAGCGCGCAATTGCGCGCGTCTCGAAGGATGGTCGCGAACTCCGGAGCCCTGTCAGCTCATGGTTCGAGACGGCGCTTGCGCGCCTTCTCACCATGAGGGACGGAGCGAGCAACTACACGTGCTGCCCGCCATTGATGTGGATCTCGGCGCCGTTCACGTAGGAGCTCGTCTCCGTGCACAGCACATAGATGATCTTGGCGACTTCGTCCGGCGTGCCCAGGCGATGCATCGGGATCTGGTGGTCGACGATCGCCTGCGTGCCCGGCGACAGGATCGATGTATCGATCTCGCCCGGCGCGATCGCATTGACGCGCACGCCGAGCGGACCGAAATCGGACGCCATCTCGCGGGTCAGCGAAGCCAATGCGGCCTTCGATGTCGCGTAAGCCGCGCCCGCAAAGGGATGCACGCGCGAACCGGCGATCGAGGTCACGTTCACCACCGAGCCTTTCGCGGCCTTGAGCTGTTCGATCAATCCGCGCGCCATCATGATCGGCGCGAAGAAGTTGACGTTGAACACATGGGTCCAGGTGGCGACGTCGGTGCCGATCGAGCCCAGGCGCGAACCGCCTTCGCCCTTCGGCGAGATCGCGGCATTGTTCACCAGCGCATGCAGCGCGCCGCCATTGAGGCGCTCCTTGATGTCGTCGATGGCACGCGCGGTGTCGTCATGGTCGGAGAGATCGACCTGGATGTGATCTTCCGGGCCCGCATCCCACGGGCAGACTTCCGGGAATGGATGCCGCGAACAGGTCAGCACGCGCCAGCCGGCGCTGGAAAAGCGCATCACGGTGGCATGGCCGATGCCGCGGCTGGCACCTGTCAGCAGCATGGTGCGCTTGGGCGCGTTGGAGCCGGGATGGGTCGCGGCTTTGGGCCTCGCGGCCGGATCAGCGTTCACGGATACATCCTCACTTTGCTCCAGGCGGAGCCGGCTGCCTCGCGGCGGAATTCGATACGGTCATGCAGGCGATACGGGCGATCGTGCCAGAATTCGATCCGCTGCGGCGTGATGCGCCATCCGCTCCAGCCTGGCGGACGCGGCACATTGCCGATCAGGTGCTTTGCGCCTTCCTTGGCGATGGCCTGCTCGAAGGCAAAGCGGCTCTCCAGTGGCTGCGACTGCTTGCTTGCCCAGGCGCCGATCTGCGCCTGCTTGGGGCGGCTGGCAAAATACTCGTCGGCCTCTTCAGGCGTCACCGGCGTCACCAGGCCGCGGATGCGGACCTGCCGGCGCAGCGATTTCCAGTGAAACAGCAGGGCGGCCTTGGGATTGCCGGCCAGTTCCTGGCCCTTCTGGCTGGCGATGTGGCTGTAGAAGACCCAGCCATCGGCATCGAAGCCTTTCATGAGCACCATTCGCACATCGGGAAGCCCGTCGGCATCGACAGTGGCCAGCGCCATCGCGTTCGGATCGTTGGGCTCGGACCCCTTGGCCTCGTTAAACCATTCGGAAAACAGCGCAAACGGCTCCTCGGCCGCCGTAAAATCACCTGACGTTAACGGAGTTGCGTCTTTGATGGCGGAGGTCGTGTCGGTCATGTCCGGAGTTCCGTATTGCGTTGGCCTATCCGCGAGTGCGTGCGGCAATCCTCATATAGGCAGGTCCTATATAGGACACGGGACCGCATTGGCCTATCGGGTCTGTGCCCGCTCAGGGCTGCGTTGACAGCTATTCTCATCGGCACCGGTCTCGGCGGCTGCAGCATCATGCGCAGCGATGACGGCCCGTTCGCCAAAATGGAAGGTGGCGACGTCACCGGCTCGATCACGCCCGGTTCTGTTTTCCCAATGGCGCAGCCGGCGAGTTACGACCCGACCGAAGCCGATCTGGCGCTGGCGCGGAACGCCGCGAGCGATGTCCTGACCAAAGGCAGTCGCGACTCCAGCCAGCCCTGGGAAAATCCTGCAACCGGTGCGCGCGGCTCGGTGACGCCGCTCTCCAGCACCTATGTGGCCGAAGGCAAGACCTGCCGTGATTTCCTGGCCTCGTACGTCAACGGCACCACCGAAAGCTGGATGCAAGGTGCGGCGTGTAAAGGCGAGCGTGGCCGCTGGGATGTTCGCACCCTGGTGCCTTGGAAGCGCAGCTAGGATTTGGAAGCGCAGCTGAGTTTTGCAGAGCTGCTTGCGGTCCCGTTGCAAAAATGACACGAACACACCAGATGAAAAGGCAAGCAGGCGGAGCCTGCACGCCATTCACGCGGGCAATCGCCCGCCATTTGCATAATTGAGGAGAGACGACGGATGCGCGACCCCTATGAGGTCTTGGGGGTGCAGCGGGGCGCCAGTGCTGCGGCGATCAAGAGCGCCTTTCGCAAGCTCGCCAAGAAGCATCATCCCGACGCCAACAAAGACGATCCGAAAGCCGCCGAGCGGTTTTCGGAAGTGAACTCGGCCAACGAAATTCTCGGCGACGAGGAGAAGCGCAAGGCGTTCGACCGCGGCGAGATCGATGCCGAGGGCAAGCAGCGCTTCCAGGGCTTTCCCGGCGGTGGCCGCGGCGGTGCGCGTGGTGCCGGCTTCGAGCACGCCTTCCGCGGCGGCCAGCAGGGCTTCGGCGGCGCCGGCGCCGGTGGAGCAGGTTTCGAGGATATCCTGAACAGCATGTTCGGCGGCGCCGGTCCGCGCGGCGCGCGCGCGGGCGCGCAGTCGTTCGAATTCGACGGCGGTGGATTCGGTGGTGGCAGCGCCTATGGCGGCGGCATTCCGGATCTCGACATCAATGTCGCCATGACCGTCACCTTGGAGGAGTCCGTCAAGGGCACCGAGAAGCGCGTGCGGCTGTCGACGGGCAAGGAGCTGAACGTCAAGGTCCCGGCCGGCGTCACCAATGGTCAGCAGATCCGCCTGCGCGGCCAGGGCGAAACCGCGCCCGGCCATCGTCCCGGCGACCTGATGATCACGGTCACCATCGCGCCGCATGCGGTGTTCAAGATCGACGGCAGCGATTTGCGCGTGGATTTGCCGATCACGCTCTATGAAGCCGTGCTCGGCGCCAAGGTGCGTGCACCGACATTGACGGGGGCGGTCGAACTATCGATCCCGAAGAACACGTCGAGCGGTCGCGTGTTTCGCCTGAAGGGCAAGGGCCTGCCGAAAGCCGACGGCGCCGGCGACCTGTATTTCACCACCCGCATCATGCTCCCCGACGGCAACGACGCCGAACTGGAAGCCCTGATGGAGAAGTGGCAGAGCGGACATCCGTATAACCCGCGGAGTGATATGTAACACTCCGCAGCCGTAGGATGGGTAGAGCGAAGGCGCGTCAGCGCCGGAGCGAAACCCATCACCGCGCGCTGATGGGTTGAGCGCAGCGATACCCATCAGCGCGCGCTCGGAGTTCGTGGTGATGGGTATCGCTCCGCTCGACCCATCCTACGGCCTACGATCCTGTCTTCTCCGTCTGATCATAAATCGCCCGCGCGACCGTATTCAGCCGCTCCTTGTCGGACGTGCCTGACACCACATAGCCGACGCCCTTGTCGGCCCAGAACATGGCGCCGTCCTTGTCCTGCGCGGCATAGCGCATCGAGGTGGTGTCGGTCTTGGCGCGCGACGTATAGAGCGTGAAGCGTTCACCGCTCGCGGTCTCATACATGAAGAACGCGGCCGGCGCGTCAGGGCCGGGCAGCAAGCGTCCGCCGACGAGTTTCAAGCCGCTGCTATCCAGATCCGGCGCCTTGATGGCATAACCGACGCGTTTTGACAGCCACTGCTGCAGATGCGCGCGCTCATTGCCCGCGACCTCGACGGGATGGCGGACTTCGACCACATAAGTGCGATGCGCATCAAGCGCGTCCAGCGCAAAGGTCTGGAAGTTCGGTGACGCAGCTGAGGCGCCGCGCGCGAGCCAGCCGACGCTGCCGCCCGCAACAAACGCAACAAGTGCGGCCGCGACGGCGCCATACATCCACGGCCGCGATTGGGACTGCCGGGTGAGGCGTTCGAGTTCGAGCCGCTGCGGCACCGGTTCTTCAGCCACGGCGTCGTAGCGGGCATGCAGCAGCTCCGCCATGCTGCGCCAGGAGCGGACGCGCTCGGCATCGTCCGGATGTGCTGCGAGCCACGCTTCTACATCGGCGCGGCGCTCGGTCGGCAATTCGTCATCGACGAAGGCGTGGAGTTCGTCTTCGGTGACGGGGATTTTCGGGTCGGTCATGTCCGGTTCCTCTGAAATCACTTGACCGCGCGCAGCGCCGGGCGCTCGCCGTCGAGATAGGCTTTGACATGGGCGCGGGCGCGGGCGAGGCGCGACATCACGGTGCCGATCGGCACGCCCTGGATATCGGCGACCTCGCGATAGCTGAGCCCTTCGAGCATCACGAGCAGCAGCACCGAGCGTTGCTCCTCGACGAGATGGGCCAAAGCCCGCGAGATGTCGCGGCCTTCGGCTTCGGTGCCTGACGCGTCGGCATTGTTGTCATACAGTTCAGTGAAGATGGGCTTGCGGGCCAGCGAGCGGCGGCGGTTGCGGTTCAGATTGGTCAGGATCGTGTACAGCCAGCTGCGCAGATCGCCGCCGATGAACAGCTTTTCGGAGCGCAGCGCGCGCACCAGCGTGTCCTGCACGAGGTCATCGGCGATATCGGCGTCGCGCGCCAGCGCGCGGGCATAGCGCCGCAACGCCGGGATCATGCTTTCCACGCCCTCGCGGAATGCGTTCATGAGGCTGTCGCCATTGGTCGGGGTCCATCGGTATTTCGGCGCGGCCACAATTGCCGCATCCATCATAACACCTTGTCCGGGCGTCTATTCCTGCGCTCGCGGACATGGTGAACAGACCACGATCCCGGCACTTTGGGGCTATACCCTGCGGCAGTGCTGGTGTACCCCAAAGGCCAGATTTTGGGCTCGGCCACGAGCCGGCCCGCCAGCGAAAACGGAGGCGATATGAGCGAAGTGTCAGGCCTGATGAAGGGCAAGCGTGGTGTCATTCTGGGCGTCGCCAACAACCGCTCCATCGCCTGGGGCATCGCCAAGGCGTGCCAGGCGCAGGGTGCCGAAATCGCGCTGACCTATCAGGGCGATGCGCTGAAGAAGCGGGTCGAGCCGCTGGCTGCCGAACTCGGCGCCGAACTGCTCGGCCATTGCGATGTCACCGATCCCGCCACCATCGATGCGGTGTTCGATCGCCTGAAGGAAAAGTGGGGCAAGATCGACTTCGTCGTCCACGCCATCGCATTCTCGGACAAGAACGAGCTCGAAGGCCGCTATGTCGACACCTCGGCGGAGAATTTCAGCAAGAGCATGCTGATTTCCTGCTACTCGCTGACCGCGATCGCCCAGCGCGCCGAGAAGCTGATGACCGAGGGCGGATCCATCGTCACGCTGTCCTATTACGGCGCCGAGAAGTGGATGCCGAACTACAATGTCATGGGCGTCGCCAAGGCAGCTCTCGAAGCCAGCGTGCGCTATCTCGCAGCTGACCTGGGCGAGAAGGGCATCCGCGTCAATGCAATCTCGGCCGGCCCGATCAAGACGCTGGCTTTCGCGGGCATCGCGGATTCGCGTTATCTGCTCAAGTACAACGAAGTGAACGCGCCGCTGCGCAAGAACGTCTCAATCGACGAAGTCGGCCAGAGCTCGATGTATTTCCTCTCGGATCTCTCCAGCGGCGTTACCGGCGAAGTGCATCATGTCGATGCCGGCTATCACGTGCTCGGCACCAAGGTGCCGGACGCGCCGGATATCCGCATGGGCAGCGGAGAGTAAGCACTCCGCACCTCTCCACGTCATTGCGAGGAGCGAAGCGACGAAGCGATCCAGTTCTTGCTTTGTGGTTTTCTGGATTGCTTCGCTTCGCTCGCAATGACGACTTTTTCTTCCTGAGTTTCATCCCATGCCCAAGCCGGTCATCTATTACATCCGCCACGGCCAGACGGAGTGGAATGCCCTGGGCCGCTTTCAGGGCTCCAAGGACATTCCGCTCAACGATCTCGGCCGCGAACAGGCGACCCATGCCGGCGGTGTGCTGAAGGATCTGCTGGCGCGCCACAATCGCACGCATCGCGATGTGAGTTTTGTCGCCAGCCCGCTCGGCCGCGCGCGCAACACCATGGAGCTGGTGCGCACGGAGCTCGCCATCCCGGTCGGCGACTACGGCCTCGATGACCGCCTGCGCGAGATCGGTTACGGCGACTGGGAAGGTTTTACGATTGCCGAACAGCAGGCCGACAAGCCGGATCTGTTCGCGGCGCGCCTGACCCAGAAATGGACGCTGCCGGCGCCAAATGGCGAGACCTATGTGCAGGTGGAAGAACGCGTTCGCGCCTGGGCGGCGGAGCTGACCGGCGATGTGGTCGCGGTGGCCCATGGCGGCACCTGCCGCGCGCTCATGGTGGCACTCGGCATCGACACGCCCGACGGCGTGGCCGAGCTGCCGATCCAGCAGGGCGCGGTCTATGTGTTCGGCGCGGATGGGCTGGAGAAGTTCAGCTAGGCTCGTGCCCCGGCGGTGCTCGCCACGTCGTCCCCGCGAAAGCGGGGACCCATAGACTCCCAGTTGGTGTGACGACACGGCCTTTCGGACGGCGACCAGCCAATTCGACGGTGGTTATGGATCCCCGCTTTCGCGGGGATGACCGTCGATATGTCGTCATTTGACCCTTTTGACCACTCGCGTTACGACATTTGCAACTTTGCAGATCGGCTCTGAGCTCCATGTCCCACAACACCTTCGGCCATATGTTCCGCGTTACCACCTTTGGCGAGAGCCATGGTGTGGCGATCGGCTGCGTGGTCGACGGGTGTCCGCCGATGATCCCGCTGGAGGCGGCCGAGATCCAGCTCGATCTCGATCGCCGTCGCCCCGGCCAGTCGCGTTTCACCACGCAGCGGCAGGAGCCGGATGCGGTGAAGATCCTGTCGGGCGTGATGCCGCATCCGCAGACCGGTGTGCAGGTGACGACAGGCACGCCGATCGCGCTCTTGATCGAGAACACCGACCAGCGCTCCAAGGACTATTCGGAGATCAAGGACAAATTCCGTCCCGGCCATGCGGACTTCACCTATGAAGCGAAGTACGGGCTGCGCGATTATCGCGGTGGCGGTCGTTCCTCCGCACGCGAAACGGCGACGCGTGTGGCCGCTGGCGCGATTGCACGAAAAGTCCTGCCGGGCGTGAATGTGCGCGCCGCATTGGTGCAGATGGGGCCGCACAAGATCAACCGCGCCAACTGGAATTGGGACGAGGTCGGCAACAACCCGTTCTTCTGCCCCGATGCGGAGAAGGCCGCTTTCTATGCGGACTATCTCGACGGCATCCGCAAATCCGGCTCCTCGATCGGCGCCGTCATCGAGGTGGTGGCCGACGGCGTGCCCGCAGGTTTGGGGGCGCCGATCTACGCCAAGCTCGACTCCGATATTGCCGCAGCGCTGATGAGCATCAATGCCGTGAAGGGCGTCGAGATCGGCGATGGTTTCGATGCCGCTTCGCTGACAGGCGAGGAAAATGCCGACGAGATGCGGATGGGCAATAACGGTCCAACCTTCCTGTCCAACCATGCCGGCGGCATTCTCGGTGGCATTTCCACCGGCCAGTCGATCATCGCGCGTTTCGCCGTGAAGCCGACCTCATCGATCCTGTCGCCGCGCCAAACGGTGGATCGCAACGGCGCCGATACGGACATCCTCACCAAGGGCCGCCACGATCCCTGCGTCGGCATCCGTGCCGTGCCGGTGGCCGAAGCCATGGTCGCCTGCGTGATCGCCGATCATTTCATCCGCCATCGCGGGCAGGTCGGTTAGTCGCTTCTTTCTTCACCTCTCCCCGCCGGGGAGAGGTCGCGCGCTCTTGCGCGCGGGTGAGGGGCTTCTGCGAACGACGTCATCTGCGGCGCCCCCTCACCCGCTCGGCTGCGCCGATCGACCTCTCCCCAGAGGGGAGAGGTGAAGTCAAAGACAGTTGTGCTAGACTGCATCCGCAATGAACGCGACGCAGCTCAACGATCTCATTATCTGGCTTGCCGATGGCGCCCGTTCGGCCGTCCGCACGGACCTGTTCATGGCCGAGACCTGCGAGCGAATGGTGGCCGCAGGCATTCCGCTTGCCCGCGTCGGCGTGTTCGTGCGCACATTGCATCCGAGCATGCTGGGCCGCAATTTCATCTGGCGCGCAAGCGGCGAGGTCACGCTGGGCGCACTTGCTCATGGCGACGACGAGGGCGACGAATTCCTGCGCAGCCCGCTCCGATATGTCTTCCATGAAGGCATTGAGGTGCGCCATCGCCTGATCGGTGCCAATGTCAGCAACATCCCGTTCCTCGCCGACATGCTGGCTGAAGGCAGCACGGACTACATCGCGCTGCCGCTGGAAATGTCCGATGGCAATGTCCATGCATCGAGCTGGACGACGCGCGATCCCGACGGTTTTTCGGAGGAGCAACTCGCCGGTCTGCGCCGCGTAATGCCATCGCTGACCCGCATGATCGAGATCCATCTGCTCCGCCGCACGGCATCCGGCCTGCTCGACAACTATGTCGGCGCCCGCGCCGGCGAGCGCATCCTCGCCGGGCAGATCCGGCGTGGTCATACCGAGACCATGCAGGCGGTGATCTGGCTGTCCGACCTGCGCGGTTTTACGGCGCTGTCGGACCGGCTGCAGCCGGAAAATGTCGTCGATATCCTGAATCGCTATTTCGATTGCCAGGTGCCGGCGATTCTGGAGCAGGGCGGCGAGGTGCTGAAGTTTATGGGCGATGGTCTGCTTGCCGTCTTCCCTGTGGCTGAGAACGACGAGGATCTCAGCGCCGTATGCGCTCGTGTGCTGGAAGCTGCGCGTGCCTCACGCGCGGCCGTCGAGGCACTGCGCTGGGCCGGCACCAATCTCACCGAAGAGCAATTCCGCTTTGGCCTCGCACTCCACGTGGGCAAGGTGCTGTACGGCAATATCGGCGGTGGCGACCGGCTCGATTTTACTTGTATCGGCCCGGCCGTAAACCTTGCCGCGCGGCTGGAGAAGATTGCCGGCAAACTCGCACGCACGGTGGTGGCGTCGTCGGCATTCGCCGACGCCAGCGAGGGGGTGTGGACCGATCTCGGCGAGTTTCCGATTGCGGGATTTGCGCGGGCGGAGCGGGTGTATGGATTGGCGGATGAAAGTTTGCCGCCACAAACTTGGTCCTCATCCTGAGGAGCGGCCACAGGCCGCGTCTCGAAGGATGGCCGAGAGCTCCCGGCCAGGTCAGCTCATGGTTCGAGACGGCGCTGCGCGCCTCCTCACCATGAGGGGAGGAGTGCTATTCTTCCGGTTCTATCGTGAACAGCAGCGGATAGCCCTTCGCGCGCCCGGCATCGGTCGCCCGCGTCGCCTTGGTCTCCGCCACGTCCCGCGTAAAGACCGCGACCACGCAGACGCCGCGCTGGTGCGCGGTCATCATCACTTTCGCCGCCTGGTCCTCGGACATCCGGAATTCCGCCTTCAGCACCCGCACGACGAATTCGCGCGGCGTGAAGTCGTCATTGACGAGGATCACCTTGTATAGTTTTGGCCGCTCGACCTTCGGCTTTGCCTTGGTTTCCGGCTTGATCGTGCTGTCGGGCATGGCTTGTCACGCGGGCGGGCGTCGGGATGCGCTCTGAAGCGCTCACATATAATCGCACCGCTCCGCACTGTCGATGAGCCCGCCGTTGTCTGCATTGCTGACCTGATTGTGAAGGGGCGATGCGGTTCCTGCTTTGCGGCGCGTCATTTGCGTGTCACCATTCGATTCTCAACGGGAGGGCCGCAATGCGCTGGTGTGTCTCGATTGGAGCGGTATTCGTCGCCGGCGCCCTGCTCGGCGGTGACGCCACGAGTGTGGCCGCCACCGGCCTGCGGCCGCAACTCGCCCAGAACAAGCCCGAACCTGTCGTCGATGTCGAACTCGTCCTTGCAGTGGACGTCTCCTATTCGATGGATATGGACGAGCTGGCGATCCAGCGCGAGGGCTATGCCCAGGCCATTGTCTCCAAGGAATTCCTCGCGGCGCTGAAAACCGGCATGCACGGCAAGATCGCCGTCACCTATTTCGAATGGGCCGCTGCCAGCGACCAGAAGGTCATCATTCCCTGGCGGGTGATCGACGGGCCGGAATCGGCCGATGCCGTTGCCGCCGAGATCAGCAAGGCACCGATCCGCCGGGCATCGCGCACCTCGATCTCCGGCGCCATCAATTTCGCCATGCCGCTATTCGAGGAGAATGCGCTGCACGGCATCCGCCGCGTCATCGACATTTCCGGCGACGGGCCGAACAACAATGGCGGCCCCGTCACCATCGCGCGCGATGCGGCGGTGGAGAAGGGTATCATCATCAACGGCCTGCCCATCATGGCAAAAGAGTTGTCCTACTCGACCATGGATATCGAGAATCTCGATTGGTATTACGAGGACTGCGTGATCGGCGGCCCCGGCGCCTTCGTGGTGCCGATCAAGGAGCGCGACAAGTTCAAGGAAGCCATCCGCACCAAGCTGGTGATGGAAGTTGCAGGCATCGCGCTGCCTTACGCGAAGATCATTCCCGCTGCTGCGCGAGAGCCGCGGGTGAATTGCATGGTGGGCGAGAAAATCTGGCAGGATCGCTGGGGACGGTAGGTGTCACGCTATCTTGTCATCGCCCGGCTTGACCGGGCGATCCAGTAAACGCCGTCGGTACGGTGCGTACTGGGTCACCCGGTCAAGCCGGGTGACGACAGTTGGAGCGCGGTGTGCCACCGCATTACGCCGCCGCAATCGCGTGAAAGAATGTCCCGGTCACATGGCCGCGCCGTCCGCCGCGTTCGGGCAGGGAATGGCCGTCGGCATTGGTGAGTTCGACCAGTGGTTCGTCGTGACCGATGTCGGTCAGCGAGGCATAGTGGAATTCATGGCCGCGCACGATCATGCCAGTCGATCCGATGACGCTGTCCACCAGCAGCCGCGCCTCGCGATAGCCGAGATGCAGTTTCCGCTTCTGGAAGCTCGTCGTATGGCTGAGGAGCCCAGTCATCGCATGACGCTGGCCGTCGGCATCTTCCAGTCCTTTGCCAAGCACCATGTAGCCACCGCATTCGCCATGGACAGGCCGCGTCTGTGCGAAGTGCACAAGCCCTTCTTGGAACGTCGTCGCAGCTGCGAGCGCGCCGGCATGCAGTTCCGGATAGCCGCCGGGCAGCCAGCAACTGTCGCATTTGTCCGGGGGGGCTTCGTTCGCAAGCGGTGAGAAACGGACGATCTCGGCGCCCGCATCGCGCCAGCCCGCGATGAGATGCGGATAGATGAAACTGAATGCCGCATCGGAGGCGAGCGCGATGCGCTGGCCCGGCGGCGGCAAAGCGGTCGCTGTCGCGTTAAGCGATGACGTCTCGATCGGCGCGGCCAGCGCGAGGATCGCATCGAGGTCGAGGTGTGTTTCGGCCATGTCAGCGAGCGCAGTGATGCGCTTGGCGAGATCGCCATGCTCGTCCGCCTGAACCAGACCGAGATGGCGCTCCGGCAGAGCGAAAGCGGCATCGCGCGGCACAGCGCCGACCACAGGAATGTTCAGTGTCGCGATGGCGTCGGTGATGAGCTTCTGGTGCCGTTCGCTGCCGACGCGATTGAGCACCACGCCAGCGACGTGAACGTCGGGGCGATGCGCCGCAAAGCCCCTGACGACCGCTGCTGCTGATTGCGATTGCGCGGTCACGTCGAGCACAAGGATGACAGGCAGACGAAATTGCGCCGCGATGCTGCCGCTCGATCCGTCGCGATCGGGATTGGCCGGTACGCCATCGAACAGGCCCATGACGCCTTCGACGATGACGAGGTCGGTGTTGTCTGTCGCCCGCGCCATCAGCGTCTGCAGCAGCGGCGGCGGCATGGTCCAGCTATCGAGATTGACGCAAGGCGCGCCCGTTGCTGCGGCGTGAAAGGCGGGATCGATATAATCAGGCCCGGCTTTGGCCGCGCGCAGCCTGGTGCCGCGCCGCGCCAGTGCGGCCAGCAGGCCAAGCGTCACCGTCGTCTTGCCGGCGCCAGAGCGGATGGCGGAGATCAGGATACCGGTTGTCATGGGAAGGTTCGCAGCATCGCGGTGGATTACTGCGGGAGGAGGCAAGCCGCAAGCAGCCTAACTCCCTTGTCGTCGCCCGGCTTGACCGGGCGATCCAGTCAACTCAGTCAGTGCGGTGTGTACTGGGTCACCCGGTCAAGCCGGGTGACGACAATTAGAGGCGGCGGGGCGATCGATTTTACGCCGTCGCCGTTTCCTTTTTCGGCCAGTACTTGTCCCGCAAATGGCGCTTCACCAGCTTGCCGGTCGGCGTGCGCGGCAGTTCCGGCTCGAAATCCACGCTCTTCGGGCATTTGATCGGCGACAGGTGTTTGCGGCAGAACGCGATCAGCTCGGCTTCCAGTGCCTTGCCGGCGCGGTTCATGCTGTGGGGCTGCACCACCGCTTTCACCTCTTCACCCATCTCGTCATTGGGTACGCCGAACACAGCGACGTCAGCGACCTCCGGATGGGTAATCAGGACATCCTCCGTCTCCTGCGGATAGATGTTCACCCCACCGGAAATGATCATGTAGGACTTGCGGTCGGTGAGATAGAGGAAGCCCTCGGCATCGACGTAGCCGACATCGCCGAGCGTCGACCAGCCGCGCGCATTATAGGCGCGCTTCGTCTTCTCGGGATCGTTGTGATAGCTGAACACCGGTGTGTCGGCGAAATAGACGGTGCCGATCTCGCCCGTCGGCCGTTCCTGATCCTCTTCGTCGAGAATCTTGACGCTGCCGACCACCGCCTTGCCGACGGTGCCGCGATGGCTCAGCCATTGCTGCGAATTCGAGACGGTGACGCCGTTACCTTCGGAACCGGCGTAATATTCGATCAGGATCGGCCCCCACCAGTCGATCATCTTCGCCTTCACATCGACCGGGCAGGGCGCCGCCGCATGGATCGCGCCTTTCAGCGAGGACACGTCGTAGCGCTGGCGGATTTCGTCCGGCAGTTTCAGCATGCGCACGAACATGGTCGGCACCAGCTGCGACTGGGTGATCTTGTGCGTCTCCACCAGCTCGAGGAATTTCTCGGCGTCGAATTTCTCCATGATCACCGAGGTGCCGCCAAGCGTGATGGTCATCATGTTGAAGCGCAGCGGGGCTGCATGATAGAGCGGCGCCGGCGACAGATAGATGCTGTCTTCGGCCATACCGCACATATTGGCGCAGAGCAGTTTCAGGAACGGGTTCGGTACGTCGATTGGTGAATTCTCCGAGGCGCGCTTGATGCCCTTGGGGCGACCGGTGGTGCCGGACGAATACAGCATGTCGTAGCCGGCGATCTCGTCGGCGATCGGCGTGGTCGGTTGGGTCGCGAGTGCGGTGTTCCAGTCGCGAAAACCGGCGCGCGAGCCATCGACAATGTAGAAGACAGGTTCGGCCGCATTGGTAATCAGCGGTGCGATGACGTCGGCGCATTGTTCGGAGGTGATGACGACGCGGGCGCCGCAGTCTTTCACGATATAGGCGATCTCATCACCGGTGAGATAGCGGCTGATGGCGGTGTAATAGAGCCCCGAGCGCTGTGCGGCCCAGCAGATCTCCATAAATTCGAGCCGGTTTTCCATCAGGAGTGCGACGTGGTCGCCGGCCTTCAGCCCGAGTGAGCGGAACAGATGCGCGCCGCGATTGGAGCGTTCGTCGAGCTCGCGATAGGTGAGGGCCGCGCCGGAGCCGGCCATGCGATAGGCGATCTTGTCGGGATTGGTTTTGGCGTGAAGCGACGGATGGGTCATGGGTGTTTCCTCTTGGAAGGATCGGCGGGTTGGCCCGCTCGTGTTCTGCTCAGCTATCTCAGTATGTCATCCCCGCGAAAGCGGGGATCCATAACCTCTGTCGTCAGAGGTGAGGGCTGAGGCTTCTCCCTCAGCTAATCACTTCTTCGGTGTCTATGGGTCCCCGCTTTCGCGGGGACGACACCGAGTTACAGCCGCTCCACAATCGTCACATTGGCCATGCCGCCACCTTCGCACATGGTCTGCAGGCCGTAGCGCTTGTTCTGCTGCTTCAGCGCATGCACCAAGGTCGTCATCAGCTTGGTGCCGGAGCCGCCGAGCGGATGGCCGAGCGCGATCGCGCCGCCGTTCACGTTCAGCCGCGATGGATCGGCGCCGGTCGCCTGCAGCCAGGCAGTCGGGATCGACGCGAAGGCCTCGTTGACCTCGAACAGATCGATATCGTCGATCTTCATGCCGGCCTTTTCCAGCGCGCGCTTCGTAGCCGGCAGCGGGGCTTCCAGCATGATGACGGGATCGCCGCCCATCACGCTCATATGGTGGATGCGCGCCAGTGGTTTGACGCCGAGCTGCTTCAGGCCTTTCTCATTGACCACGAGCACGCCCGAGGCGCCGTCGCAGATCTGGCTCGCCGAGGCGGCAGAAAGCCGCCCGCCATTCTCGTTGATCAGCTTGACGCCCTTGATGCCGTCCAGGGTTGCGTCGAAGCGGATGCCTTCGTCGATGTGATGCGTATCGGTCGAGCCATCCGCGCGGGTGATCTGCAGCGGCACGATCTCGTCCTTGAAACGGCCGGCTTCGGTGGCCGCAATGGCGCGCTGATGGCTCTGATAGGAATAGCTGTCGAGATGATCCTTTGACAGGTCATATTTCTGCGCCACCATTTCAGCACCGGTGAACTGGCTGAACTGGATGTTCGGATAGCGCGCCTGGATGTTCGGGCTCATATAATTGCCCATGCCGGCCTTGGAAGCCAGGATGCTGGGCGAGCCCATCGGCACCCGCGTCATGCTTTCGACGCCCGAGGCGATCACGATATCCATGGCGCCCGACATGACCGCCTGCGCCGCAAAGTGCAGCGCCTGCTGTGACGAGCCGCACTGGCGATCGATGGAGGTGCCCGGCACGCTTTCCGGCAGCTTGGACGCCAGCACGGCATTGCGCGCCACATTGACGGCCTGTTCGCCGCCCTGGCCGACGCAGCCCATGATCACGTCATCCACCAGTGCCGGATCGACGCCCGTGCGATCCACCAGAGCGTTCAACACGGAAGCGGCAAGGTCCGCCGGATGCCATCCGGCCAGCCGGCCACCCTTGCGGCCACCTGCGGTGCGTGCGGCGGCGACGATATAGGCCTCGGCCATGAGCGTTCTCCCTGGAATTTTGTTGTTGTGATGGGCGTGGTGTTGGGCGGATTTAACGGGGCGCATTCATTTTAGTCAATCGGTCAATTAACTCTTGAGTGCGGTCGTATCTTCGTATTATCTGCGGCTCCCATGGCAGCGACTCCCAGCCCATCCCAAGCCTCAGTACGTCACCCGGTCGGCAAGAATCCGACCGCGGACAAGCTGTTGCTCGCGGCGAGCGAGTTGATGATCTCCAGCAACTCCATCGAGGTGTCGCTGAGCGAGATTGCCCAGCAATCGGGCGTCAACGCTGCGCTGGTGAAATATCATTTCGGCAACAAGGATGGTCTGCTGCTGGCGCTGCTCGAGCGCGACGCCGCCAATGAGATGACCAATCTGGAATATCTGCTGGAGCAGCCGATCACGGCCACGGCAAAGCTGCGCCTGCACATCGGCGGCATCATCAAGGCCTACAACCAGTTCCCCTATATGAACCGGTTGATCCACTATCTGCTGCATGAAAGCAGTGACAAGTCGGCGGATGAAGTCTCGAAGTTCTTCGTCGGGCCGCTGCTCAGCTTCCATCGCCGCCTGCTGGCCGAGGGCCACAAGACCGGCGAATTCCGCGTGGTCGATCCGGTGCTGTTCTACACCAGCCTGATCGGCGCCTGCGACAACCTCTTCTTCAGCCGTCATGCCATGTCGCGCGCCATTGGCGTCGGCCCGGTGACGGATGATGTGTGCCGCGCCTATGTGGCGCATCTCGAAATGCTGCTGCTCGACGGCATGCTGACAAACAAGAAGGCGGGCGCCAAAGCCCGCTGACAACCGAGCTCAAGAAGAAACGGCCCAAGGACAGACTGCAAAAACAAAAGACTTGAGGAAGCGCCCAAGGAACTCAACAAAAACAACAATAAGAAAAAATAACAAAACAGATTCCATCAAGCTCGCAGTTCAAGACCAATAAGAAACGCCCAAGGACCATTTCTTCTTTTTCTCTTCGCGACCTAACGATTCAAGAAAATACCAGAAACGCCCAAGGAAAGGCTCTTCCCATGCAGCTCAAAGACGTAGCCGTATTCATCACCGGTGGTGGCTCGGGCCTCGGCGCCGCGACCGCACGCGCGATGGCCGCCAAGGGCGCCAAAGTCGCCGTGTTCGATCGCGCCGCTGACAATGCCGAGAAGGTCGCTGCCGAGATCAAGGGCGTCGCCTGCGTCGGTGACGTCACCAGCGAGGCCGACGTCAAGGCAGCTCTGGCCAAGGCCGCCGCTGCTCACGGCACCGCACGCGTGCTGATGAACTGCGCCGGCATCGGCGGTTCGCAGCGCATTGTCGGCAAGCAGGGCGTCTATCCGCTGGAGAAGTTCACCAATGTGATCATGGTGAACCTGATCGGCACCTTCAATTGCCTGCGTCTGTTCGCTGAGCAGCTTGCCACCGCGGAAGCGATCGGCGAAGAGCGCGGCGTCATCATCAACACCGCATCGGTTGCGGCCTATGAAGGCCAGATTGGCCAGATCGCCTATTCCGCCTCCAAGGGCGGCGTTGTGGGTCTGACCTTGCCAGCCGCGCGCGATCTTGCTTCGCAGAAGATCCGCGTGAACACCATTGCGCCGGGCCTGTTCCTGACGCCGCTGCTGATGGGCCTCAATGAAGAAGCCCGCGCCAGCCTCGGCGCGCAGGTGCCGCATCCGGCCCGTCTGGGCGACGCGTCGGAATACGGCAATCTCGCGGTTCACATTGTCGAGAACCCGATGCTGAATGGCGAGACGATCCGTCTCGACGGCGCCATCCGCATGGCTCCGCGGTAGTGGTTGTTTCCCCTCTCCCGCTTGCGGGAGAGGGGGCCTGAGCGAAGCGAAAGGCGGGAGAGGGGCAGTCACAAACTCAGAGCGTCGCTGCTCCCCCTCTTCCGAAAGAGGTTTCGTCTAATTCCTGCGCTCCTCTCTCCCCGAGGGGAGAGGGGACTACAACAGGCGCCCGAAGATGCCGAAAAACAAAGACGGGTAGGAGTAACGCACGTGGCATCCCCACTGCTGATCGACCATGACGACGGCGTGGACCGGGTGACGCTCAATCGCCCGGAGAGCCTGAATGCGCTCGATCCCTCTCTGATCGATGCCCTCAACGATTACTTTCAAAGCCTGCAGCGCAATCGCAAGACCCGCGTCGTCGTGCTCCGCGGCGCCGGCGATAATTTCTGCGCCGGGCTCGACCTCAAACATGCGATGGCCGCGCGTGGCCAGAATGCGCCGCGCACCGTTACCGAGTCGCTGGATTCGCAGCGCCGCATCGCCGACATCGTGATGCTGATGCGCCGCTGCCCGCAGCCGATCATCGCGCTGGTGCAGGGCGCAGCCGCCGGCGGTGGATTCGCGCTGGCGCTCGCCGCCGATATCCGCATCGCCTCAAAATCTGCGCGGATGAACTGCGCCTTCATCAAGCTCGGCCTTGGCGGTTGCGATATCGGCACCAGCTATTTCCTGCCGCGTCTCGTCGGCGTGTCCGTGGCTTCAGAGCTGATCCTCACCGGCCGTTTCATCCATGCCGATCGTGCGCTCGCCGTAGGTCTCGTGTCGGAAGTCGTCGCTGACGGCGAGCTCGACAAGGCCGCTGCGCCCTATGTCGATGCGATGATCTCAGCCTCGCCGGTCGGCCTGCGTCTCTCGAAGGAATGCATCAACATGGCGGTGGATGCCGGCTCGATCGAGGCCGTCATCGCCATGGAAGATCGCAATCAGGTGCTGTGCAGCCGGTCCGAAGATTTCGAGGAGGGCATCCGCGCCTTCATCGAGAAACGCAAACCGGTTTATGTGACGCGCTGAGAAGATGAAACCGACACAAGGTCCAGATAAAGAGACTGTGGTCGGCCAAGCCGTTCTGGGAGGAACGCAATGAACGTGCAGGCCGCGGCACAGACCAAACCCGCCTTCCGCAAGGTGCACTGGATGGAGCGCGACATCGATGTCGAACGCCGTCCGGATGGGGTCATCGTCATGAAGTCGCGCGTCCCGCTGATGGCGCGTGAGCCGCATCTCGCTGCGCCGCTCGCGAAGTGGGCGAAAGAGCGTCCCGATCTTACCTGGCTCGCCCAACGCGCTGGTGATGACCGGCAATGGCGCCGCGTCTCCTATGCGGAAGCCAAGCGCATTGTCGATGGGCTCACGCAGGCGCTGCTCGACATGAAGCTGGCCTCGGAAGGACCAATTGCGATCCTGTCCGGCAACTCTATCGAACATGCGCTGATGACCATGGCGGCGATGCAGGCACGGCATCCGGCGGCGCCGGTGTCGCCGGCCTATTCGCTGATGAGCCAGGATCATCTCAAGCTCAAATATCTGTTCGATCTGGTGAAGCCTGCGGCCATCATGGTGCAGGACGGACCGACCTTCCAGAAGGCGCTGGATGCGCTCGATCTCACCGGCATCAAGGTGATCCATGTGTCGCGTCCGCCGGAAGGGATCGCGAGCGTGTCATTCGCCGATATGGCCGCGACCAAGGTGACCGGCGACGTCGCTGACTCGATTGCGGCGATCACGCCGGACACGGTCGGCAAACTGCTGTTCACGTCGGGATCGACAGGCCTGCCCAAGGCGGTCATCAACACCCAGCAGATGATGTGCGCCAATGCGGCGCAGATGATGCAGACGCGTCCGCGCCAGCCCGGTGCGCAGCCGCCGGTCTATCTCGACTGGATGCCGTGGAATCACACCATGGGCGGCAATGCGCTGTTCAATCCGCTGCTGGTCGATGGCGGCACGCTGTATATCGACGACGGTCGCCCGATGCCCGGCATGATCGACGAGACGCTGCGCAATTTGCGTGAGATTTCGCCGACCTACTACGCCAATGTGCCCGCCGGTTATGCGGCCATCGCCGGCGCCCTGGAGAAGGACGAGGATCTCGCGCGCTCCTTCTTCAAGAATCTCGGCATCATGGGCTATGGCGGCGCGCGTCTCCCCGACGATCTGTTCGACCGCATGCAGGCGCTGGCCGTGCGCGCCTGTGGCGAGCGCATCGTGTTCTATACCGGCTGGGGCTGCACCGAGACGGCGCCGACCTCGACCGGCACCTATTGGGACACCGAGCGCGTCGGCCTGATCGGCCTGCCGTTTCCGGGCGTCGAGTTGAAGATGGTGCCGGTGGACGCGAAATATGAACTGCGCCTGCGCGGCATCAATGTGATGCCCGGCTATTACCGCCAGCCCGAGCTGACAAAAGCCGCCTTCGACGAGGAAGGCTTCTACAAGATCGGCGATGCCGGTGTGTTCGTCGATAACAACGATCCGGTGAAGGGGCTGATCTTTTCCGGTCGCGTGGTGGAGGATTTCAAGCTCACCACGGGCACCTTCGTCCATGTCGGCTCTTTGCGCACGGATATCATCGCGGCCACAACGCCTGTGGTGCAGGACGCGCTGATCACCGGGCAGGACCGCGAATTCATCGGCGTGCTCGCCTGGCCGAACCTGCCGGCGTGTCGCATCCTGATCGACAGGCCGGATGCGAGCTTTGCCGATGTCGTGAAGCACCCGAAGGTGCTTGCCTGCTTCAAGGACGGTCTGCGTGCCCATAACGCCGCATCGGTCGGCGCCAGCAGCCGCCGCATCGCGCGCGCGATGTTCCTGGTGGAGCCGCCCTCCATCGACGGCAACGAACTGACCGACAAGGGCTACATCAACCAGCGCGCCGGCCTCGAACGCCGCGCCGCTGATGTGGCGGAGCTTTATGCAAAGCATCCGGGTGAGGATGTGATCGTGCTGAAATGAAGATGTAATCCCACGCTCCGATGTCATCCCCGCGAAGGCGGGGATCCATAGACACCGGAGATTTGGGTGAAGCTTTATCGGGGCGGCCCTGCCGTTTCGATTGCGCGGACAGAGGCTATGGGTCCCCGCCTTCGCGGGGACGACCAAGATAAAATTCGAACGAAGAGAGACACCGCCATGAATTTCGATTTCTCCGACGATCAGAAACAGCTCCGCGACGAGGCCCGCCGCTTCCTCACCGAAAAATGCCCGCCGAAGGCGGTGCGCGCTGTGATCGATGGTCAGGCGCCCTATGATCGCGAGCTCTGGAAAGGCCTCGCCGATATGGGCTTCCTCGGCGTCGCGATTCCCGAAGCCTTTGGAGGCTCGGGCGCCGGACATCTCGAACTCTGCGTGATCGCCGAGGAAATGGGCCGCGCGCTGGCGCCGGTGCCGTTCTCCTCCACCGTCTATCTCGCCGCCGAAGCGCTGCTGCTCGCCGGCTCCGATGCCCAGAAGCAGAAGTGGCTGCCGGCGATTGCGCAGGGCCATGCGGTCGGCACGCTGGCGCTGTTCGAAGGCACCGGCAATCCGTCGCCGAAGGCGGTGAAGCTCACCGCCACCAATGGCGTACTCAACGGTACCAAGAAGCCGGTCGCGGACGGTGCCATTGCCGACTTCGCCATCGTCGCCGCGCGCACCGCATCCACCGGCCGCGACAGCGACATCGCGCTGTTCCTCGTCGATCTCACCTCCGAGGGCGTCGAGGCCAAGGCGCTGACCTCCATCGATCCCTCGCGCAACCAGGCAGAGATCACCTTCACCAATGTCAAGGCCGAGCCGCTCGGCGCTGCCAGCGAAGGCTGGAGCATCCTCTCCCAAGTGCTCGACCGCGCCGCGGTGCTGATCGGCTTCGAGCAGGTCGGCGGGTCCGACCGCGCGCTGGAGATGGGCCGCGACTACGCGCTCGACCGTATTGCCTTCGGCCGCCAGATCGGTTCGTTCCAGGCGGTGAAGCACATGCTCGCTGATATGTATGTCTCGGCGACCTTGGCGCGCTCGAATTGCTATTACGGCGCCTGGGCGCTCTCGACCAATGCCGCCGAATTGCCGGAAGCAGCAGCTGCGGCCCGCATCAGCGCGACGCAGGCGTTCCAGCATTGCTCCAAGAACAACATCCAGGTTCATGGCGGCATGGGCTTTACGTGGGAATTCGACTGCCACCTCTATTATCGCCGCTCCAATGCGCTCGCCGTTGGCCTGGGCTCGCTGAGCTATTGGGAAGACCAGTTGATCGAACGCATGCGCCAGAAGAACGCGGCTTAACTCCGTGTCGTCCCCGCGAAGGCGGGGACCCATACACACTGAACCAGCAATAAGGGCTGTGGCGTCGCCCAGCTTCGTAACAAGAGACGGTGGTTATGGGTCCCCGCCTTCGCGGGGACGACAATCATCAGGGATCGCGACATGAATTTCGATGACACCCCGCAAGAAGCCGAATTCCGCGCCAAGGCGCGCGCCTGGATCGCGGCCAATGCGCCACGCGAATATGAGGACGAACTGAAGAAGGCCGCACTCGGCCGCATTCAGCTCAAGAGCGCCAACATCCTTGAGGTCGCGAAGGCCTGGCAGAAGAAGAAAGCTGACGCCGGCTGGGCCGTGCCGCACTGGCCGAAGGACTATGGCGGCCGCGGCGCATCGCCCATCGAGCGCGTGATCTGGCAGCAGGAAGAGGGCGTGTTCGGCAAGCTCGGCGCGCTCTTCATCATCGGCCATGGCATGTGCGGCCCGACCATGATGGCCTATGCGCAGGAAGAACATAAGCTCCGCTACCTGCCGCCGCTGGCTTCTGGCGAAAACATCTGGTGCCAGCTGTTCTCCGAACCGGCCGGTGGCTCCGATGTCGCGGGTTTGCGCACGCGTGCGGAAAAGGATGGCGACGACTGGGTCATCAACGGCCAGAAGATCTGGACCTCCGGCGCACATCATTCGGACTATGGCATCCTGATCACCCGCACCGATCCCACTGTACCCAAGCACAAGGGCCTCACCATGTTCTTTCTGAACATGAAGAGCCCCGGCGTCGAGGTGAAGCCGATCAAGCAGGCCAATGGCCAGGCCGAATTCAACGAGGTCTATTTCACCGATGTCCGCATTCCGGACTCGCAACGTCTCGGCGCCGTGGGCGACGGCTGGAATGTGTCGCTGACCACGCTGATGAATGAGCGCATGGCGATCGGCGCCGGTGTCGCGACCGGCTTTCCGGAGCTGTTCGACTTCGTCAGCAATCTGACGCTGGAGGATGGCCCGGCGATCGACGATCCCGCTGTGCGCTCGAAGCTCGCCAACTGGGCCGTGCGTGCCTCGGGTCTTCGTTACACGAGTTTTCGGTCGATCTCCGCACTGTCGCGCGGCGAGCGGCCAGGCCCGGAAAACTCGATCGGCAAGCTTGTTGCTGGCGCCATGCTGCAGGATGTCGCGACCTATGCGCTCGATCTTCAGGGTGCGGCCGGCGTGCTGAACGGGCCGGAGGATGCGGAAGTTGCCGGCAAATTCCAGGCGATGCTGTTGCGTTCACCGGCGACGCGTGTCGAAGGCGGCACCGACGAGATCCTGCGCAATATCATCGCGGAACGCGTGCTGGGCCTGCCCGGCGACATCCGGGTCGACAAGGACGTGCCGTTCAACAAGATCCCGACGCGGGGACGCGCATAAACTCCGCCTTCATGGTGAGGAGGCGCGCAGCGCCGTCTCGAACCATGGCGGCACACGCAGAGCCAGGCGAACTCATGGTTCGGGACGGCGCCAGGTGACGCCTCCTCACCATGAGTGACAGAGAGAAAGACGAGAGCCATGAATTTCGATGACACGCCGCAGGAAGCCGAATTCCGCGCCGTCGCGCGCAAATGGATCGCTACCAATGCGCCGAAAGAGCTCGAGGCCGAGCTGTCGAACCCCAATGCCAAGCGCGATTCCATGCTGGGCGCGTCCAAGGCGTGGCAGAAGAAGAAGGCCGATGCGGGCTGGGCCTGCCTGCACTGGCCGAAGGAATATGGCGGCCGCGGATCGACGCCGATCGAGCGCGTGATCTGGCAGCAGGAGGAGGGCGTCTATGACAAGCTCTCCCGACCCTTCGCCATCGGTCAGGGCATGTGCGGCCCCACCGTCATGGCCTATGCCACCGAAGACCAGAAGCGCCAGTACCTGCCGCCGCTGGCCTCCGGCGAAAAGGTCTGGTGCCAGCTGTTCTCCGAGCCTGCCGGCGGCTCCGACGTCGCGGGTCTTCGCACCCGGGCAGAGAAGGATGGCGATGACTGGATCATCAACGGCCAGAAGATCTGGACCTCCGGTGCGCATTATTCCGATTACGGCATCCTCATCACCCGCACCGACCCCAATGTGCCCAAGCACAAGGGCCTCACCATGTTCTTTCTCGACATGAAGAGCGCAGGCGTCGAGGTGAAGCCGATCAAGCAGGCCAATGGCATGCAGGAATTCAACGAGGTGTTCTTCACCAATGTCCGCATTCCCGACAGCCAGCGTCTCGGTGCGGTCGGTGATGGCTGGAACGTGTCGCTCACCACGCTGATGAACGAGCGCATGTCGATCGGCGCCCGCGTCCACACCGGCTTCCCCGAGCTGTTCGACTATTGCAGCAATCTGATGCTCGAGGATGGTCTTGCCATCGACGATTCCAATGTGCGTTCGAAGCTGGCGGGTTGGGCGGTGAAGAATTCCGGCCTGACCTATACCAGCTACCGCTCGATCTCGGCGCTGTCGAAAGGCGAGCGTCCGGGTCCGGAGAACTCCATCGGCAAGCTCGTCTCGGGCATGATGATGCAGGACATCGCGCAGTTCGCGGCCGATCTGCAGGGCGCGTCCGGCGCGCTGGTCGGCACGGACGCGGAAGCCGACGGCGAATTCCAAGCGACGATCCTGTCCTCGCCGTCGATGCGCATCGCGGGGGGCACGGACGAGATCCTGCGCAACATCATCGCGGAGCGCGTGCTGGGCCTGCCCGGTGACATCCGCGTCGACAAGGATGTACCGTTCAACAAGGTGCCGACCAGGGGACGGTAACGCCCAAAACTCCGCCCTCTCCTGAGGAGCGCGCCACTCGGCGCGCGTCTCGAAGGATGCGGCAATCACAGAGCCAGGCCATCTCATAGTTCGAGACGGCGCCGAGTGGCGCCTCCTCACTATGAGGGGCTGAGTAAAGTACGAGGCCTACATGACCGACGCCATCGCTACACTCGAAACGCTTCTTACCGACCGCTACTCCTGCCGCGCCTATAAATCCGATGCCGTACCGCGCGAGATCATTGATCGCATTCTCACGGCCGCGCAGCGGACGGCGTCGTGGTGCAACAGCCAGCCGTGGCAGGTGACGATCACGTCGGGCGAAGCCACATCGAAGTTTCGAGATGTCCTCTATCCCGTCGCGGCATCGGGTACGCCGAGCAGCGGCGATTTCGAATTCCCGCGCGAATATAAAGGGCCCTATCTCGACCGCCGCCGCGAGAGTGGCTTTCAGCTCTACAACACGCTCGGCATCGCGCGTGGCGACAAGGCTGCCTATGCCGAGCAGGCGCTGCAGAATTTCAACTTCTTCGGCGCACCGCATGTGGCGATCATCACGTCGGATGAGGCGCTCGGCGTTTATGGGGCGGTGGACTGCGGCGGTTATGTCAATAATTTCATGCTGGCCGCACAAGCGCTTGGTGTCGCCACCGTACCGCAGGCCGCACTGGCGTTTCATTCTGCCGTTGTGCGCAAGCATTTTGGAATGGCGGATGATCGCCGTGTCGTGTGCGGCATTTCATTCGGCTATGCGGACATCGAGCACAAGGTGAACAGCTATCGCACGAGCAGGGCACAACTTGGTGATGTCGCGACGTTCGTGGAGTGACGTCATCGCAGCGACGCTCCTTCTTCACCTCTCCCCACCGGGGAGAGGTCGCCGCGTCTTCGCGGTGGGAGAGGGGGCGCCACGAATGACGTCGCTTGCGGCGCCCCCTCTCCCGGCTTGCTTCGCAATCCGACCTCTCCCCACCGGGGAGAGGTAACCGAGCGTCGCTGCGCACTCTCAGTTAGAACCTCGGCGCCCGCTTCTCCTTGAACGCCGTTGTCCCTTCCTTGATCTCGTCCCCGCGCATGCTGTCCCGAGCGCGTTGATCCGCGGCTTCCTCATCCAGCTCGCCGCGGGCGAATTCGTTGATTGCCTGTTTCATCCCGCGCATGGCCTTTGGCGCATTGCCGGACAACACTGTTGCGAGCTTGTCCACCTCGCCATCCAGCGCCCGCGTGGTCGCGATCGCCGTCAGATAGCCGATCCGCAGCATCTCATGCGCGTCGATCTTCTCCGCGGTCAGGAACAGCCGTTTGGCATTGTCCGCGCCGAGCCGGCTCACATAGCGTTTGATGCCGCCCCGGTAGTAGTGCAGCCCGAGCCTTGCGGCCGGCATGAACATCTCGGCCATGTCCACCCCGATGCGGAAGTCGCAGGCCAGCGCCAGATCCGTCGAGCCGCCGTAGACGCCGCCGTTCAGCCGGCAGATGGTCGGTACGCCGAGGTCCTCCAGCCGGTTGGCGACGGCCTCGAAGGCCGAGCCGGATGAGCCATCGGCGGGCGTGCTCGCCGCCCGGGCCGCAATCGCCGTCAGGTCGAAGCCGGCGCTGAAAGCGCGGCCGGTGCCGGTCAACACCAGCACCCGGATGGCCGGATTTGCCTCGACCCGGTCGAAATGAGCCATCAGCGTGTCCAGATCGGCCTGCGACAGCCGGTTCAGCTTGGCAGGGCGGTTGAGGCGGATGGTGGCGCGAGGGCCGTCGATGGTGAGGATTGGGGCCGAATTATCGGGGGTGTCTGTCGTTTCCGACATGTTGTTCTCCTTTGCAGCTGGCCGACGGTGCCCGTGCGCCCCGGGCGCGTCAATCGCCATGCCTGATCGGCGCATTTTCAGAAGTTGCAGGGCAGGCTATGATGACCCCATAGGTTCTATTGCGGCTCGCGCGCTTCCGGTCATTGATTTTTCATATGGACGGGACACATAGCGGGCGCACTCTCTGAAACCGGTTCGCGCCCATGGATATGTCCTATCTCCATCATTTCGGCAGTGCCGCCGCCACGATCTTCGTGGTGGCAACGGCCACCATGCGGACGATGATCCCACTGCGGGTGTTCGGCATCATGGCCAATCTGCTGCTGATCGCGATCTCGATCCCGACCCATAACTATCCGACGCTGGTGCTGCATGCAGTGTTGCTGCCGGTGAATATCTGGCGCCTGCGCCAGATGCTGCAGCTGGTGCGCGACGTGAAGAAGTCCGTGAATTCGGACCTGTCGATGGAGTGGCTGAAGCCGTTCATGACCAAGCAGAAATGCAAGGCGGGCGAAGTCCTGTTCTATAAGGACGAGAAGGCCGACCGGATGTTCTACATCGTCTCCGGCCGCTATCGCCTCGTGGAGTCCGGCATCGAGCTGCCGGTCGGTGCCATCGTTGGCGAGCTGGGCATGCTGTCGCCGCTCGGCGAGCGCACGCAGACGCTGGAATGCGTTGAGGCCGGTCTCGTGCTGAGCGTCACTTATGCGCAGGTGGAAGAACTCTACGTCCAGAATCCTGAATTCGGATTCTTTTTCCTGCGGCTAGCCAGTGCGCGGCTGTTCGAGAATATCGGCACGCTGGAAGCACGGCTGTCGCAGCGCGATGTGCCGATGCCTGTGCCGGTGGCGGCAGCGCAGGCCGTTTAACAGTCAGGGATCGTCGTGGTCGGCTTCACCAATGTCATCCGCTCGACCATCCGCGAGATCGCGGGGATCAACGATGTCGCTGCGGTAGAGTATCCGGTCGGGCTTCCGGCAGCGGTGCAGCCAATCGCACAGGATGCTGTTGCACTTTTGATCGACTATCAGAGCGAAGCCTATGCACAGCTCTATTGCGATCGCCTCCGCCGATTCATCGGCAAGCGCGGTGTCGATGACGATTTGTTCGTCGAGATCGCGCAATTGCTTGTTGCACGCATGGGCTATCTCGATCCGATCCGCATCGCGCAATTGAAGCTGCAGGAGCCCGTGACGCCGGGCCGCAAGTCCGTGGTGGACAAGCGGCGCTTCCGCCTGGACGAACTCGTGTCGTCGCTTCCCGATATCGTCGGCAAGCCCGCCATGCGGCTGCTGGAGCGCATCTATTGCGCGCATCGCACGATGCAGATCCGCTTCAGCAAGGCGAGCATTGTCGGCATCAAACGCCTCGAATTCGAGGCCTGGCTGCGGCATTGGCGCCGCCTGTCGACGCGCTACGAGCAGGAGCGCGTCTGGGTCGAGCGCTGGCTGCATATGATCGACCGCGCGTTGACCAAACGGCCTGATGCGGTGATTGCGGTGGTGCGTTCGGCCACCATGATCGAAGGCTATGGCACCGGCTATCGCCATGGGATGGCAGCCTGGCACCAGATCATCGATGGCCTCGCAAAACCGAGCTTCGACGGCCTGCTCGATATCGCCGATCTCAGTGGCGCCATCGAGCGCGCCCGCACGGTGCCGCGCGATCCCAAGGGGGAGCAATTGCGGAAGGCGATCGGCGAGTTGCGCGGCCATGTGCTGGCGCATTGATATGCGCAAGCGCATTGACGGCGTGGCAAAAGGCGCAACACGATGCGGTGAGTTTACCGGTTCCGCGGCGTGCATTCCCGGCGCCGGGATGTCATAAATGGGGCGAGCGACGGTCGGCCGAGAGGTCGCCCGTTGTGACTGCAAAAAGGGGCCAGCGTGTTTCCTGCAATGTCGTCGTCGATTGCTCTGGGCGGGCTTGTCGGCTGGATGCTCGCGCTCACGGTCAAGCACGTGATCGCGGACTTCATGCTGCAAAATGCCTGGCTCGCAATGGGCAAGGATCAGAAGACCGGCTGGGCGCTGCCGCTGCTCATTCATTGCGCGATTCATGGCGTGCTCACGACCGCCATCATTGCCGCTGTTCAGCCAAAGCTCTGGTTTCTCGGGCTGGTTGATTTCGCGATCCACATCACGATCGATCGCGCCAAGGGATGGACGGTGGCGCATTACGGCGTCACGCAGGCCTCGCGCTGGTTCTGGTGGCTGATCGGAATCGACCAGGCTTTGCACCATCTGACCGGCTTTTTTCTCGCCATTTACATCGTCGCAAACAGCTGAATCGTCGAAAGTGTTGCGGCGAGCTTGTGTCAGGCTTGCGGCGGCCGCTGCCATATTTACCACTGTTGCGCAAGAGTCGCACCCGGCCGTTAAGCCTATTGGTTAACCGCACGTTAGCAAATTGAACCGCATCCTCGCTATCGAGGAGAACAACCCATGTGGTCCAGCCGTCAAGCTTTTGAGAACGATCGTTGCCCCGTCAGTGATGATCTGCTCGGTGCGATGTATCGTGCGAATGAAAATGGCCTGCCCCATCTCGTTGCCAGCGTGCCGTCAGAAGTGCGCGCGATGCTGGCGCTGTTCTGCTATCGCCGCAATCACATGCATGCGCTTGCGATCTCCATCGCATCGAGCTGCAACGAGCGCGAGCTGATCGAGCATGGCGGCCGCGTCGGTTCCACGCTTTACGCGCTCGCCAACGAAGCGCCTGCGGTGCGCAGCGTGTCGGTGTCGGCCTATAGCAGCCGCAAGGCGATTACGCTGTCGACCAAACCGCTGTCGACGCTGGCGCCGATGGACGATGATCTCGACGACGAGATCGAAACCGAACGCGACCGCGTCATCGCTTAAGTTACCAGTCCGGGGCTGCCAGGATCGGCAGTCCGTGGCGGCGCCTAGCCATGGCGCATTCGGGATCGCCGGGCATGCAGGTCCGGCACACATCCGGCCGGATCTCATAGATCCCGCAGGCGACGAATTCGCCAACTTTGCCCGTCAGCGCGCTGCAGCGATCGCCATCGCAGCGCATGCCTGACTGCCGCTCATTCACGAATTTCTCCGGGATCAGATCGAGCTCCGCATCATCCTCGATGGTGAAGCGCGGCCAGTTGCTCGAATAGGAGCAGCAGGCGCCGCAGGCCTGACACGGGCTGTCGTCAGCAATGGGAGCGGTGGTCGTCATGGCGCGCGGTTTAGCGCGATCGGCAGCAGGTGGCCAGCCGATCACGCATCCGTCGGCGGTTCCCAAGCCAGCGTCTTGCGCCAGCGGCTGCGCAGCACTTCGCGCCTTTCCGGGTATTTTTCGTCGAGATATTCGGCTGTCACCGCGCGGTCGGTGCGAAAACTGCGGAAATCCCCGCGGAGTTCGCACCAGGCCGCGAGCAGGCGCACGGCTTCGAGATAGCCCACGGCAATCGGCCAGATGATGCGCTCGCTGGCGCGGCCGGATTCGTCGCGGTAGCAGAGCCGCACTTTCTTGCCGGCATGAATATGCGCGCGCATCTGCACCATATCGAGCGCATCCGGGATGCCGATGAAATTCGGTCGGGCACGGCTGGCCGGCTCCAGTACAAAGGGCCGAAGTTTTTCCGGAACGGTGTCGGCAATCTTGGCGATCAGATCCTTCGCCGCTGTGGCGAGCGCCGGATCGGCATGGCCCATCACCCATTGCGCGCCGAGCACGGCGGCTTCGATCTCGTCAGGTGTCAGCATCAGAGGCGGCATGTCGAACCCACTCTCGAGAATGTAGCCCATGCCGGCCTCGCCGCGAATCGGCACGCGCTGGCCCATCAGGGTCGCGATATCGCGATAGATGGTGCGTTTGGACGTCTCCAGTTCGGTGGCAATCGCGTCAGCCGTCAGTGGCTTTCGCGTCCGCCGCAGCACCTGGATGATTTGGAACAGGCGATCCGCACGTCTCATTGCATCCTCGTCGCATGATGCTGACAGCATGTTGTCAGCAGGGGTCCGTCATACAGGAGCCAACCCTGAACACGGAAGGATTCCTGCGATGAACGCATTCGAAAGCCTGGGCTGTCCCCAGGACGACAGGCTCTGGCACCTGCGCGCCTGGCTGCTGGAGCGCGCCATAATCCTCATGGCCGGCGATTGGCGTTGGGCGTTGTTCGGGCTCATCTGCCGGATGATATCGGCGGGACTGACGCAAGCGCGCCTGTGGTTCGTGTCCACCACCCGCTGCTGACACCACGGTGGCAGCAGCGTCCCTCTAGAACGTCATCATCATCATCGGGAGAACGACATGATTACGCTTCACGGCGGCGGCGCAGGCTTCGGCCTGCCGGAGGTCAGCCCTTTCGTCACCAAGACCGAGGTCCAGCTCAAAATGGCGGGGCTCGCCTATCGCAAGCAGCCGTCAAAGCCGATGGCGTCACCGAAGGGACAGATGCCCTTCATCGAGGACGGTGCCGAGACCATTGCCGATTCAAGTTTCATCCGTGCGCATATCGAGAGCCAGCACGGAATCGATTTTGATGAAGGGCTCGATCTCTCTCAACGCGCGCAGGCCTGGGCCATGGAGCGGATGATCGAACATCATGTTTATTTCGCGCTGGTCGGTGCCCGCTGGCTGAATGACGAGAATTTTGCGAAAGGCCCGGCGCAATTCTTCGACGATCTTCCAGCAACGCAGCGCGATGGCGTACGCGCGGCCGTCCGCGAGCAGGTGAAGCATAATTATCTGGTTAGCGGTCTCGGCCGGCATTCGCCGGATGAGGCGCTCGAACTCGCCGGCCGCTCGCTGATGGCGCTGTCGCTGCTGCTGGCGGACAAGCCCTATCTGATGGGGGAACGTCCATGCGGCGCCGATGCAACGGCCTTCGCTGTATTGGCCGGCATCATGACGCCGTATTTCGATTCACCTCTGCGGCAGCGGTTGATGCAGTTCGGCAATCTCACGGCCTATGTGGATCGCATGATGGCGCGTTTCTATCCGGAACATGCCTGGCAGTGTCACGCCGAGGCGGCGTGACGGCTCCCTACCTGTCGTCGCCCGGCTTGACCGGGCGATCCAGTACACATAGCAGCCAGTGAGTTTACTGGGTCACCCGGTCAAGCCGGGTGACGACAAAGTTTGTTTGAGGCTAGCCAATTCAGCCTCCAACTCCGCGATCCTCGCATCGCGCTGGGCGACCGCCTGCGCCACATCCGCCGCATCGAATTTTTGTGGAATGTGCTGCGGGCAGTTGGTGTCCCAAGCAGACACAGTGAACAGAATCACCTGTTCAGGCCGCGCGCGATAGCCTTTCGGCATCATCGAGTCGATCAGCGCCTTGTCGTCCTCGATCACCTTTGCGGTGCCCCAGATCTTCACACGGCGACGATGGACATAGTCCATGATGAAGATATTGGCCTTGGGATTCTCCGTCAGATTTCCCTGCGTGATGTATTGCCGGTTGCCGCTGAAATCGGCGAAGGCGATCGTGTTCTTGTCGATCACCTTGATAAAACCCTTCGGGCCGCCACGATGCTGCATATAGGGCTGGCCGTCGGCGCTCGCCGTCGCCAGATAGAAGCTGTTGGTGTGGGCGAGGAATTCCGCGAGATTGTCGTCGATCTCGGTCTGCCAGCCGCCGCTCTCTTCCACATGTGCGTAGGATTTGCGCGAGCCCTTGCGGGCCTGGATCGCCTTGACGGCAGGCGAGAAGGCGATGTCGCTGGAATAAACATGGGTGTCGGACATCTGAGCCACCTTTCTGTTTCCTGCCCAATATGGCCTTCGGCCGTGCCAGCAACAATTATCGCGATTGACACTTCATTGTTGCGGATATTGAAATAGTGGTGGAATGGCCTCACGCCGTCCCTCATGGTGAGGAGGCGCGAAGCGCCGTCTCGAACCATGAGCTGGCGTGGCTCCGAGTGTGTGGCCATCCTTCGAGACGCGGCCTGTGGCCGCTCCTCAGGATGAGGGGAGAGTTTATGGACCGCATCGAAGCCATGACGGCCTTTGTCACGGTGGCCGACCTGCAGGGCTTTGCGCCTGCAGCGCGCCGCCTCGGCATTTCCGCATCCGCCGTCACGCGGCTGGTGGCTTCGCTGGAAGAGCGGCTGGGCGCCCGGCTGCTGCAGCGGACCACGCGGTCGGTGACACTGACAGATGTCGGCGCGCGCTATCTCGAACGGGCGCGGCGCATCCTGGCTGATCTCGAGGAAGCCGATGGCGCAGCCCAGGCCGAGCAGGCGCAGCCGAGCGGCCGGCTGGTTGTCGCCGCTCCCGTGGGCTTCGGGCGGCTGCATGTGACGCCGCTGATGTCGGCCTATCTGCAGCGCTATCCCGACGTGTCGGGCGAGCTCCGGCTCAATGATCGCATGGTCAATCTGGTGGAAGAGGGCGTCGATGTCGCCGTCCGGGTCGGTGAGCTCGCCGATTCCAGCCTGGTGGCGCGGCAGGTCGGCGATATGCGGCGCATTGTTGTGGCCTCGCCGGACTATCTCAAGCGCCGCGGCGAGCCGAAGACACCGGAGGCGATTGCCGAACATGACACGATCCAGTTCGGTGCGGCCGTCGTCTCGCCGGAATGGAAGTTCGCGCGGGACGGGCAGGATCTGCGCATCCCGTACACGCCGCGCTTCATCTGCAATGTCGCGGATGCTGCCATCTGGCATGCGGCGCAGGGCGGCGGGCTGACGCGGGTGCTCGCCTATCAGGCCGCGGAGGCGCTGGCGGCGGGGAAGCTGAAAGTGGTGCTGGCGGCGTTCGAGCAGCCAGCAATTCCGATTCATGTCGTCTATCCCACCTCGCGCCTGCTATCGGCAAAGGTGCGGGCGTTCATCGATCTGGCGGTGGAGACGACGGATTGGCGGTTTGGTGAGAAGCGTAGGATGGGTTGAGCGAAGGCGCGAAGCGCCGGAGCGATAACCCATCGGCGGAGCCTGCCGCGTGGTTTGAATGATGGGTTTTCGCTGCGCTCAACCCATCCTACGGCAGCGAGTCATTCCTTCTGCGTCACCACGCTGAAGGTCCCATTCGCCCGCGCACATGGCACGCCGTCGGCAGTGACCAGCGCCTGCGCGAAACACAGACGGCTGCCGGTTTTCACCACATCGGTTACGATCTCCAGCCACTGGCCGATTTTCGCGGGCCCAAGAAAATCAGCGGAGAGGTTCACCGTGACAAGCCGCGTGCCGCCGCCTGCAACATGGCCGCAGCTCAGGCCCATGGCATTGTCGGCGAGCGCCGTGATGAGGCCGCCATGCGCCATGCCGCGCGAATTGGTGTGGGGCTCGGCGATGCGCAGGCCAAGGATGACGGCGCTATCGGTGGTCTTCGAATAGATCGGCTCCCACGGTGCGGTAAGCGGGCTCTTGCGGAAATGCGGCGCGAAACCTTCGGGGATAGGATCTTGGGGAATGGTGTCGGTCATGCGCGTATTTGAAACGAAAAGAGACGCGAGCGACAGGCCAACAAAGTTTCAAACGGGAATGATGGCGCGTTTAAAACAGGCGGGACGAGGGCGGAATAGCTCCCCGTCCGTCATCACCCGCGAAAGCGGGTGATCCAGTCAACACGGACCAATCGTTTCACGACGTCGGCGGAGTTTGCTGGGTCACGCGGTCAAGCCGGGTGACGACAAAAGAGCGAGGTGCCTAATACGGCAGCCCCACATAATTCTCCGCCAGCGAGGCGCGCGCCACATCCGAATGCACGACGTAATCCAGCTCGGCCTGCTGCAGCTTGGTGCCGAAGCCGTCCGTATCGGGGAAACGATGCATCATGGATGTCATCCACCACGAGAAGCGCACGGCTTTCCACACGCGCTTGAGCGCGGTGACCGAATAGTTATCGAGGCCCGCGGATGACTTCTCGTCGTAATATTCGCGCAGCGCCATCGACAGATAATGCACGTCCGAGGCCGCGAGATTGAGACCCTTGGCGCCGGTAGGTGGCACGATATGGGCAGCGTCGCCGGCGAGAAACAACTTGCCGAAGCGCATCGGCTCCGCGACAAAACTACGCAGCGGCGCGATGCTCTTTTCCAGCGACGGGCCAGTGATCAGGCTTTCGGCAGCTTCCGGATCGAGACGGCGGCGCAGCTCGTCCCAGAACATGTCGTCGGTCCAGGTCTCGACCTTCTCGTCGAGGGAGCACTGCACATAATAGCGGCTGCGGGTCGGAGAGCGCATCGAGCACAAAGCAAAGCCGCGGGCGTGATTGGTGTAGATCAGCTCCGGCGACACCGGCGGCGTATCCGAGAGTAAGCCCAGCCAGCCGAACGGATAGACGCGCTCATAGGCATGTACCGCGGAGGCGGGGATCGCCTGCCGGCTGGCGCCGTGAAAACCGTCGCAGCCGGCGATGAAATCACACAGCAATTCATAGGTGACGCCGTCTTTTTCGTAGCGGACGCGCGGCTTGTCGCTGTCGAAATCATGCAGGCGGACGTTATCGGCGTCGTAAATGGTCTTGAGGCCGGCTCTGGCGCGCGCATCCATCAGGTCGCGCGTGACTTCGGTCTGGCCATAGACGGTGACGGTCTTGCCGCCGGAGGCTGCCTTGAGGTCGATGCGATGGCGGGTGCCGCCGAACAGCAGTTCGATGCCGTCATGGATCAGGCCTTCGTGGTGCAGGCGCTCGGTGATCCCCAGCGTCTCCAGCAGGCCGACGGTGCCCTGTTCGAGCACGCCTGCGCGGATCCGCGCCAGCACATAGTCGCGATCCTTGCGTTCCAAGATGACGTTGTCGATGCCATAGGAGTGCAACAGCTGCCCGAGCAGCATGCCCGCCGGACCGGCACCGATGATCGCAACTTTCGTGCGCACGACTTACTCCCGTCATTGATATTGACTCAGTCTCAAGGCTCAGTTGACAAGTCAAGCGCCGTGGCGAGACTGACATCCGTCAAGCTTGCAATGATCGTTATAAGATATAACAATATCCGCCAAGGGCCATTCAAGGTCCGGTGAATAGTCCGAGAGGACAGGGTTCAGTGGAAAAATCCACGGACGCACAGAGGGAGAGACGTCGATGAGGAAGACGCTGATGGCGTTGCTCGCGGCCGGCTGCATGTTGCCGATCGCCGCGCAGGCACAGGACAAGACCGTCAATCTGAAAGTATCGCTGTGGGTTCCCCCGGCGCATCCGCTGGTGCCCGCGACGCAGGCCTGGGCTGCCGATATCGAGAAGGCGTCGGGCGGCAGCATCAAGCTGTCGGTGTTCCCCTCGGAGCAGCTCGGCAAGGCGTTCGATCATTACGACATGGCGCGCGATGGCATCGCCGATGTCACTTACGTCAATCCCGGCTACCAGCCGGGCCGCTTCCCGATCGCCGCGGCCGGCCAGCTTCCTTTCGTGTTCAACGAAGGCAAGAAGGGCACGCAGGCGTTCAACGAGTGGTACCAGAAATACGCCAAGACGGAGATGAAGGACACCAAGCTGTGCTTCGCCTTCATCCACGCGCCTGGCTCGATTCATAGCAAGAAGAAGATCGTGGTGCCCGACGATCTCAAGGGCGTGAAGGTGCGTCCGGCACAGAGCACGATCGGCGAAATGGTGAAGCTGTTCGGCGGCACCAATGTGCAGGCGTCCGCGCCAGAATCGCGCGACGCGATCGAGCGTGGCGTGGCTGACGCGATCTTCTTCCCGTGGGGCTCGATCTTCCTGTTCGGCATCGACAAGGTGGTGAAGTATCACATCGACGCGCCGCTCTATTCGACGGTGTTCACCTACAACGTCAATCTCGCCAAATATAATTCCATGTCGCCTGGGCAGAAGAAGATCATCGACGATCACTGCTCGCCGGAATGGGCGGCGAAGGTCACCGATCCCTGGGTGGACTATGAATTCGCTGGCATCGCCAAGATGAAGGCGCTGCCGGATCATGAGGTCTATCCGCTGACGCCGGAGCAGCTTGCCACCTGGAAGAAGGGCGTCGAGCCGCTGCATGCAGCATGGGCTGCCGCGGTGAAGAAAGCCGGCGGCGATGCGGATGCCATCGATGCGGAGCTCAAGGCCTCGCTGAAGAAGCATAATGCCGGGCTGTGAGCTTCTTAACCTCTCCCCGCTTGCGGGGAGAGGTCGCCTGTAAAATGCGAAGCATGTGGAAGGCGGGTGAGGGGGCTCTCCACACGCTCCGCAGTTCGCCGAGAGCCCCCTCATCCCTCCAGGCTTCGTTGCGCTACGCCGGGCCACCTTCTCCCCGCAAGCGAGGAGAAGGCACCACCGCTGCCTCAGGAATTCCTCATGACCTCCACCCCCGAAGTCACCGCCGATGGCGCGCTCACCGGACCGCCGGAGCCGCGCAAGAAGAACGTGATGGATCGCTTCATCGATTCCATCGAATGGATCGCCGCGTTCTTCGTCGGCGTCGTCGCGCTGAACACTTTTATCGCCGTGTTCATGCGCAAGTTCTTCGCCGTCACGATCCCAGATTACTACAATGTCGGCCAGTTCATGCTGGGCGTGCTGATCTTCTGGGGTATCGCCGCCACCAGCTATCGCGGCTCGCACATCACCGTCGATCTGGTCTGGGCCAATGCCACGCCAAAGTATCAGCGCTGGATCGACGTGTTCGCGACCCTGGTGCTGCTGTTTGTCGTGAGCGTGCAGACCTACACGTTGTTCGACAAGGTGGTGGACACCTACAATAGCGGGCTCGTCACCATGGACCTGCAATTGCCGGTGTGGCCGTTCTTCCTGCTGTCATGGATCGGCGACGGGGCGGCCGTGCTCCTGATCGCCATCCGCACCTATCGGCTCGTGATGCATCCGGACGAAATGCACGAGCCCAAGATCAAGACCGCGGAGTAACCGGCGATGGAATTGAGCAATGAAGCGGTCGCGGTCATCGGCTTTGTCAGCCTGTTCGCGCTGATGCTGCTGCGCGTGCCGGTCGGCATGGCCATGGGCCTCGTGGGCATCACCGGTTTTGGCTACATCACCGGCTTCGCGCCGGCGCTGAAACTGGTGGGCCAGACCACCATGCGCACGGTGACGGATTATTCCTTCGGCGTGATCCCGATGTTTTTGCTGATGGGCGCCTTCGTCTCGGTGTCCGGCATCAGCCGCGAATTGTTTCGCGCAGCGAATACATTCGTCGGGCACTGGAAGGGTGGCCTCGGCATCGCCACCATCGCGGCCTGCGGCGGCTTTGCGGCGATCTCCGGCTCGTCCGTGGCGACCGCAGCGACGTTCTCCGCAGTGGCCTATCCGGAAATGCGGCGGCACAATTATCCGCAGAGCTTTGCCACCGGTGTCATCGCCGTCGGCGGCACGCTTGGCGCCATGCTGCCGCCATCCACGGTGCTGGCGGTCTATGGCATCATCACCCAGCAGGATATCGGCAAGCTGTTCATTGCCGGCATCGTGCCGGGCCTGCTGGCGATCGTCATGCACATGATCACCATCGCCATCATCGGCGTGGTGAAGCCCGGCTTTCTGCCCGAAGGCCCGAAAGCCTCGTGGCGCGAACGCGCGGCCGCCATCCGCGACGTGTGGTCGCCGCTGCTGCTGTTCGTCTTCGTGATCGGCGGGCTCTATGGCGGCTTCTTCATTCCGACCGAGGCGGGGGCGGTCGGCGCCGTCGGTGCGTTCCTGATCGGGGTGATGCGGGGCAAGCTGAACAAGGAAGGTATCCTGCAATCGCTGCTGCAGGCGACCCGCACGGCTGCGGCCGTGTTCACCGTGCTGATCGGCGCGCTCTGCTTCGGCTATTTTCTCACGGTGACGCAGACGCCGCAGCATGTGACGGAGTTCCTCACCGGCCTCGGCATCGGCCCCTATGGTGTGCTGGCGCTGATCCTGCTGATGTATCTGGTGCTCGGCTGCCTGATGGATGCCATGGCCATGGTGATCCTCACGGTGCCGATCGTGTTCCCCGTGATCATGGCGCTCGGCTTCGATCCGATCTGGTTCGGCATCATCATCGTGATGACCGTCGAGCTCGGCCTGATCCATCCGCCGGTCGGCATGAATGTCTTCGTCATCAAGAGCGTGATCAAGGACGTCACCATGTCCACGATCTTCAAGGGTGTGCTGCCCTTTGTGGCGACCGATCTCGTGCGGCTGGTGCTGTTGATCCTGTTCCCGATCATCGCCACGTGGCTGCCGATGCGAATGCTGGGGTGAGGCGATGAGCGTGCCGGAATTGAAGACGAAATATGTGTTCAGCCTTGCGATCCAGGTCGGGACGCCCGTGGTCGCCGGCGATCTCGGCTATGGCACCCGGCGCGTCATCCCTGTGCTCGGTGGCACCGTGAAGGGCGAGGGGATCAACGGCACGATCCATCAGGGCGGTGCTGATTTCCAGATCATCCGTCCGGATGGCTTTACGGAGCTGGAAGCGAAATACACATTCGAGCTCGATGATGGCGCGGTGATCTATATCGCCAATTACGGCATCCGCTTCGGGCCGAAAGAGGCGCTGGACCGCATCGCCCGTGGCGAGATCGTCGATCCCCGCCTGATCTATTTCCGATCGGTGCCGAAATTCGAGACCGCGCATCCGGACTATCGCTGGCTGATGCAGAACCTGTTCATCGGCGTCGGTGCCCGGCATCCGGACCGCGTGGAGCTTGCGGTGCATCAGGTGCTGTAGAGCACCGTCCTCTCCGCCGTCATTGCGAGCGTAGCGAAGCAATCCAGTTTTCGCTTGCGGCGCTGGATTGCTTCGTCGCTTCGCTCCTCGCAATGACGGTGATACTTACTTTCACCCTAATTGCTGTAGTCTACTCCCCATCGACCGGAAACATCCGGCGAACACAGGGAGGCGACGATGTTGAGAGCAGCTTTGCTTGGAAGTGCCGTATCGCTTGTGATGGCCATGCCCGCATGGGCGCAGGACTGGACCAAATCGAAATGGGGCCCGACTGACGAGATCGGCGCGGCCAACTACATCACCCCCGAACGCGTGAAGGCCGCAGCCCAACTGGTGAAGACCGGCAAGACCTATGCACTCGGCATTCCCGTCGGTTCCGATACACCGGCCTATCCGCCGCGGTCGGTGAAGGTCACCATCGTGCAGCCCGGCCAGGCCGGCAATCACGGCATCGGTCCCAACAACGCCACCTATAATGACGACATGATCACTGGCTGGGTTGGCGTCGGCAGCCAGATGGACGGGCTCGGCCATCTCGGCGTCGATCACGTCTATTACAACGGCAACAAGATCGCGGATTTCGGCGATGTCAGCGGCCTGAAGAAGCTCGGTATCGACAAGGTCCCACCGATCGTGGCGCGCGGCGTGATGCTCGACATGGCCGCCTATTACAAGACCGATGTGGTCAAGGAAGGCACCGCCTTCAACACCAAGGAGATCGAGGAAGCCGCCAAGGCGCAGGGCGTCGAGATCAAGGAGGGCGATGTGGTGCTGTTCCACACCGGGTGGCTCAGCCTCGTCGGCAAGGACGACAAGCGCTACAATGGCGGCGAGCCCGGCCTCGGCGTCGAGGGCGCAAAATTTCTCACCGGCAAGGGCGTGGTGGCCGTCGGCGCGGATACCTGGGGCGTCGAGGTGGTGCCGTTCGAGAAGAACACCGTGTTCGAGGTGCACCAGATCCTGCTGGCCATGAACGGCACCTATATTCTCGAAAACATGGACACGTCCGAACTCGCCAAGGACAAGGGCTACGAGTTCCTGTTCGTGCTCGGCCAGCCGCGGTTCAAGGGCGGGGTGCAGAGCATGATCAATCCGGTGGCGATCAGGTAGGGCGACAATTGAGAGCGCGTAGGATGGGTTGAGCGAAGGCGCAAAGCGCCGGAGAGATACCCATCACCGCGGCTCCGGTGCCTGTGGCGATGGGTATCGCTCCGCTCAACCCATCCTACGGCCCCAGCGGTTGACTCGCGCCCAATCCGTTATAGTATATAATTATTCTTCCGGAGACTTATTTGGCGCCGATGTCCCAGACTGCTTCCCTGCTCCAGACCGAAACCCGTGGCCGGGTGCTGCTGGTCGGCCTGAACCGTCCTGCCAAGCGCAATGCGCTGAATGACGGAATCATCCTCGAAATCGAGCAGGTTTTCCGCGCGCTACCGGACGATATCGGTGCCATCGTGATCCACGGCATCGGCGGTCATTTCTCGGCCGGTCTTGATCTCTCCGAACTGCAGGAGCGTGACGCCACCGCGGGCCTGATGCACTCCCGCATGTGGCACCGCGTGTTCGACCTGATCCAGCACGCCCGCGTGCCCGTCGTGGCTGCGCTGCAGGGCGCTGTGATCGGCGGCGGGCTTGAATTGGCCTGTGCCGCGCATATCCGCGTTGCCGACCCTTCTGCCTATTACGCGCTACCGGAGGGGAGCCGCGGCATCTTTGTCGGCGGCGGCGCCTCGATGCGGTTGCCGCGCCTGATCGGCGTGCACCGGATGGCGGACATGATGCTCACCGGCCGTGTCTATAAAGCGGAAGAGGGCATCACGCTTGGCTTCGCGCAATATCTCACCAACGCCGATGGTGCGCTCACCAAGGCGCTCGAACTCGCCGAGCGCGTGGCGCAGAATGCGCCGCTGACGAATTTCGCCGTATTGCAGGCGTTGCCGCTGATCGCCGAGGCAAGCCCGCAGACCGGCCTGATGCTGGAATCTCTGATGGCTTCGGTGGCGCAGAGCGATCAGGAGGCGAAGAACCGCATCCGGGATTTTCTGGAGAAGAAAGTCGGCAAGGTGAAATCCGACTGACGACCACCGTCATTGCGAGCGCAGCGAAGCAATCCAGTCTTTCTTCACTCGGCTTCTGGATTGCTTCGTCGCTTACGCTCCTCGCAACGACGGAGTTATAACTAAGAACAAAAAAAACGGGACGGACGACACAAGGGACGGGACAGTCATGTCTGCAGTGGCGACGACGAGCGACCAGACCAGCGCGGCACAACATCCGCTGCGCCCGATCTCCTATGGCGATCCGGCCGTGCGTGTGGAGCGCCGCGACGACGGCACCATCTATCTCCGCCCGACCAATGCCATCGGCGACTATCCCACCCGAGTCACCGACTATCTGCATCACTGGGCCAAGGAGACGCCGGATCGCGTTTTCATGGGCGAGCGCGGCGAGGGCGATGGCTGGCGCGAGATCACCTATGCGCAGATGCTGGACGCGGCGCGCCGCATCGCCTCGGCGCTATTGGCGCGAAACCTGTCGCCGGATCGGCCGATCATGATTCTGTCCGGTAATTCCATCGATCATGCACTGGTGGCGTTCGGTGCGCTCTATGCGGGGATTCCGTTTGCACCGGTGTCGCCCGCCTATTCGCTGGTGTCGAAGGACTACGGCAAGCTGAAATATCTGATGGGGCTTCTGACCCCCGGTCTTGTTTTCGTCGATGACGGCGATGTGTTCGCTGATGCCATCCGCTTCAACGTGCCGGTTGATGTCGAGGTCGTGGTGTCGCGCGGCACGTTGCCCGATCGTCGCCCAACGCAACTGTCGGATCTTTTGACGACACCGGAGGCCGCGGGTCTCGACGCCGCGCATCAGGCCATCGGCCCGGATACGATCGCAAAATTCCTGCTCACCTCAGGCTCGACCGGCAATCCGAAAGCCGTGATCAATACGCAGCGCATGATGTGCGCCAACCAGATCATGCTGCGCGATACGCTCGCCTTTTTGAAAGACGAGCCGCCGGTGATCATCGACTGGTTGCCGTGGAATCACACCTTTGGCGGCAATCACAATATCGGACTGACGCTGTTCAATGGCGGCTCGATGTATCTCGACGAAGGCAAGCCGACCCCGGCGGGCATCGCGGAAACTATCCGTAATCTCCGCGAGATTTCGCCGACGGTCTATTTCAACGTCCCCAAAGGCTATGAGTCGTTGCTGCCCTATCTGCGCGAGGACGCGCAGCTGCGTGAAAAATTCTTTGCGCGGCTGCATGCGATGTTCTTCTCTGGCGCAGCACTGTCCCCTTATGTGTGGGGCAGTCTCGACGAGCTCTCGGTGCAGACCACTGGCAAGCGCGTGCCGATGTTGACCGGGCTTGGCGCCACGGAAACCGCGCCGTTCTTCATGTGCGTGACACCGCTCACCAGCCGCTCCGGCCATGTCGGCCTTCCCGTGCCGGGCAATGACGCAAAACTGGTGCCCAACAACGGCAAGATGGAAGTCCGTGCCAAGGGTCCCAATGTCACGCCGGGCTATTGGCGTCAGCCGGACCTCACCGCCAAGGCGTTCGATGACGAGGGTTACTATATTTTCGGCGATGCGCTGAAGGCGGTCGATCCCGATGACTTCGATGCCGGCTTCGATTTCGACGGCCGTATCTCCGAGGATTTCAAGCTCGGCAGCGGCACCTGGGTCAGCGTTGGCCCGCTGCGGGCGCGCTTTGTCGGCACCTGCGCGCCACTGGTCCGCGATGTCGTCATCGCCGGCATCAATCGCGATGAGCTGGCGGCGCTTGTGGTGCTCGATCTCGATGGCTGCCGCGTCATCAATCCCGACCTTCCGGCCGGCGATCTCGCTGCTGCAGCGCATGATCCGGTGGTTCGCGACGCCTTCCGTGACCGGCTGGCGCAGTTCATGGCGGGCGCCACCGGCTCGTCCACCCGGATTGCCAAGGCCGTGTTGCTGGACACGCCACTCTCCATCGACAAAGGCGAGGTGACCGACAAGGGCTCGATCAACCAGCGCGCGGTGCTGGAGCATCGGGCGGCGCTGATTGACGATATCTATACGGGGAGCGAAGCGGCGCGGGTGATCGCCGTCTAGCCGTTAAGCCTGCGGCGAAGCGCCGGTGGGGTGGGCCTTTACCAGTCCCTCCCCACTGACCTAAAGAAGGGGCTGAAAGTACAGCCGGACTTTGTTTAGCTGTCGATAACAAAAGAATCTTGAGGGAGAGAACAAATGACCAAGTACCACTCCAAGTGTGCCTTGGCGATGGCGGCCGTGGCCGCGTCGCTGGCAATTGCCACGCCTGCTGCAGCGCAGGAAGTCACGGTTGGACTGACGACCTCCACCACCGGCCCGGCGGCAGCCCTCGGCATTCCCGAGCGCAATGCGCTGGAATTCGTGCCGAAGGAAATCGGCGGCGTGAAGCTGAAAGTGATCGTGCTCGACGATGGCGGCGATCCGACCTCGGCGACCACCAATGCCCGCCGCTTCGTGACCGAATCCAAGGCCGACATCATCATGGGCTCGGCCGTGACGCCGACCAGCATCGCGGTGTCCAACGTCGCCAACGAAGCCGGCATCCCGCATTTCGCGTTGTCACCGCTGCCGATCACGCCGGAGCGCGCCAAATGGTCGGTGGCCATGCCGCAGCCGGTGCCGATCGTCGGCAAGGTGATGTACGACCACATGAAGGCCAAGGGCATCAAGACCGTCGGCTATATCGGCTATTCCGATAGCTATGGCGATCTCTGGTTCAACGATCTCAAGACCCAGGCCGTGCCGATGGGCATCGCCATTGCCGCTGAAGAGCGCTTTGCCCGTCCGGATACATCGGTCACCGGCCAGGTACTGAAGCTGATCGCCGCCAATCCCGACGCCATCCTGGTTGGCGCGTCCGGTACGGCCGCTGCCCTGCCGCAGACCGAGCTGCGCGACAAGGGCTATAAGGGCCTGATCTACCAGACCCATGGTGCGGCCTCGATGGACTTCATCCGCATTGCCGGCAAGGCGGCGGAAGGCGTGTTGATGGCGTCGGGTCCCGTCATGTATCCGGAAGGCCAGCCGGATTCGGCGCTGACCAAGAAGCCCGGCCTGACCCTGAATGCCGCCTATGAGGCGAAGTATGGCCCGAACAGCCGCAGCCAGTTCGCCGGCCATTCCTATGACGCCTTCGAGGTGCTGAAGCGCATCATTCCGACGGCGCTGAAGACCGCGAAGCCCGGCACCCCCGAGTTCCGCGAGGCCGTCCGCCAGGCGCTCCTCACCGAGCGTGAAATTCCGGCGACCCAGGGCGTCTACAACTTCACCGAGAAGGACCGCTACGGCCTCGACGAGCGTTCCCGCATCCTGCTGACGGTCAAGGACGGCAAATACGTGCTGGCGCAGTAAATCTGTTTCACCTCTCCCCACCGGGGAGAGGTCGACCGACGAAGTCGGGCGGGTGAGGGGGCTCCACACGCTCTGTTGCCCGCGGCGCCCCCTCACCCGTCGCGCTGCGCGCGCCGACCTCTCCCCGGAGGGGAGAGGTAAGAAAGAGGCTGACAAGCCTACCTTTTGCCAAGAACCCGCGGCGCCAAGCCGCTTCCCCCGCAGCGCAATATTGGCTAACCAAAGCCGGCCTTCACCTGAAGGCCGGCTTTTTGCCGTGCGCGTTCCGGCGCGCAGATCGCCACCCGTGCCAGCCTGCGGCCTTTGTTGCCGTGGCTGCCGTGCCATCCATCCAAGAAAGTAACAAGAAATGTCCAAGCTTCATCTGGCGATTGCGGCCGTTGCCGCTGCGCTGGCCGTTGCTTCCCCGGCGGAAGCCCAAAGCCCTGAAATCACCATCGGTCTCAGCCTCTCGACAACCGGCCCGGCCGCAGCCCTTGGCGTGCCCTCGCGCAACGCGCTCGACTTCGTGCCGAAGGAAATCGGCGGCGTGCCGCTGAAGCTGATCGTGCTCGACGATGGCGGCGACCCGACTGCCGCGACCACCAATGCCCGCCGTTTCGTCACCGAATCCAAGGCCGACCTGATCGTCGGATCGTCCATCGTGCCGACCTCGATCGCTATCTCGGCGGTGGCGAATGAAGTCGGCGTGCCGCATTTCAGCTTGTCGCCGATGCCGTTTACGCCGGCGCGCGAAAAGTGGTCGGTGGACATGCCGCAGCCGGTCGAGATCGTCGGCAAGGTCATGTATGACCACATGAAGGCCAATGGCGTGAAGACCGTGGGCTATATCGGCTATTCCGACAGCTATGGCGACCTGTGGTTCAACGACTTCAAGACCCAGACTGGCGGGCTGGGCATGAAGATGGTCGCCGACGAGCGCTTCGCCCGTCCCGACACCTCGATCACCGGGCAGGCGCTGAAACTGATCGCCGCCAATCCCGATGCGATCCTGATCGGCGCTGCCGGCACCGGCGCCGGCATGCCGCAGAGCGAACTGCGCGACCGCGGCTATAAGGGCCTGATCTATCAGACCCATGGTGCGGCGAGCAGCGACTTCATCCGCATTGCCGGCAAGTCGGCGGAAGGTGTGCTGATGGCAGCGGGTCCGGTGATGTATCCGGAAGGCCAGCCGGATTCGGCACTGACCAAGAAGCCGGGCCTCGAACTGAATACGGCTTATGAAGCCAAATACGGCGCCAACAGCCGCAGCCAGTTCGCGGGGCACTCCTACGACGTGTTCGAAGTGCTGAAGCGCATCGTGCCGGTGGCACTCAAGACCGCGAAGCCCGGCACCCCGGAATTCCGCGAGGCCATTCGCCAGGCGCTGCTCACCGAACGTGAGATCCCGGCGAGCCAGGGCGTCTACAACTACACCGAAAAGGATCGCAACGGCGTCGATGACCGCTCGCGGATCCTGCTGACGGTGAAGGACGGGAAATACGTTCCGGCGAAGTGAGCTGGAATTCGCAAGAGAAGGCCGGCGGTTGCGAGATCGCCGGCCTTTTCATTGAGGCACCTGCTTGTCAGTCGCCATTGCGAGCGCAGCGAAGCAATCCAGTTTTTGGCCCAGGTCTGGATTGCTTCGTCGCTGCGCTCCTCGCAATGACGGCGGAAGATCAGATCGCGCTTTCGCCTTCGTGCTGGAAGCCGAGATAGCTTGCCACCACGCGCTGGTTGCTGGCGATGTCGCTGGCTTTGCCGTCGAGAACGAATTCGCCAAGCTCCATCACATAAGCGCGGTCGGCGATCTTCAATGCTGCCTGCGCGTTCTGCTCCACCAGCAGCACGGCGACGCCGGCGGCCTTCAATTCACCGACAATCCGGAAAATATCGGCGACGATGATCGGCGCAAGTCCGAGGCTCGGTTCATCGAGCATCAGCAGCTTCGGCGCGCCCATCAGCGCGCGGCCCATGGCAAGCATCTGCTGCTCACCGCCGGACAGCGTGCCGGCGAGCTGCTTGCGGCGTTCCTTGAGGCGCGGGAACAGCGTGTAGACGCGCTCGAAGGAGCGTGCAGCCGTCGCCTTGTCGATGCGGAAGGCACCGAGCAGGAGATTGTCTTCCACATTCATCGTGGCGAACAGTTCGCGATGCTCGGGCACCAGGCTGAGGCCGGCGGCGACGCGGTCCTCGATGTCGAGCTTGCTGATCTCCTTGCCAGCGAAGCGCACACTGCCTTTCAGCGGGAAGATGCCCATGGTGGCGTTGAGCAGGGTCGTCTTGCCGGCGCCATTGGCGCCGATGATGGTGACGATCTCGCCGTCGCGGACGTCGAGATTGACGGCGCGCACGGCCTCGACCTTGCCGTAAGCAACATGCGCGTCGGTGACTTGCAGCAGCGCACTCATGCCGCGGCTCCCAGATAGGCTTTGATCACGTCGGGATTGGTCTTGATCTGGGTCGGTGTGCCCTCGGCGATCTTGGTGCCGAAATCGAGCACCACGATGCGATCAGCAAGGTTCATCACAAATCCCATGTCGTGCTCCACCAGCAGCACCGACATGCCGCCTTCGCGAAGCTGGCGCAGGAGCGCAGCGAGTTGCTGTTTTTCCATGTGGCGGAGACCCGCAGCGGGCTCGTCGAGCAGCAGCAGCATCGGATCGACGCAGAGTGCGCGTGCGATCTCGACGATGCGCTGCTGGCCGAGCGAGAGCGAGCCTGCGAGCTGGTTCATCTGGTCGCCGAGGCCGACGCGCTCGATCTGCTTGGCGGCTTCCGCCAACAGCTTGGCTTCATCGGCACGATCGAGCCGGAGCATGCTTGCGATGGCACCCGCGCTGCCGCGCAGATGCGCGCCGAGGGCGACGTTTTCCAGCACGGTCATGTCGGGCACCAGCTTGACATGCTGGAAGGTGCGGGCGACGCCGAGTTTGACGACCTCCTGCGGCGGTGCCCCGGAGACGCTCTCGCCGCGCACGGTGACCTTGCCGGCGGTGGCCGGCAGCACGCCGGTGATGAGGTTGAAGGTCGTGCTCTTGCCGGCACCATTGGGGCCGATCAGAGCGACGATCTCACGGGCTTTCACATCGAAGGAGACATCATTGACGGCAACCACGCCGCCGAACTGCTTTCGCGCTTTCTCAACCTGCAGCAATATGCTTCCGGCCTGCGCGCTGTCGGCGCGGCCGGGCAGTGCGTCGGCGGCAGCCGGGCGCTTGCGGCTGTCCTTTGCAGGCAGCAGCGACGTGACCCACGGCCACATGCCGGTGGGGGCGAGCTGCAGCAGCGCCACGAGCAAGATGCCGAACACGATGGTCTCGAGCTGGCCGCTGCCGCCGAACAGCATCGGCAGATAGCTCTGCAGCACTTCCTTGAGAATGATCACCACCGCCGCGCCGAGCACGCCGCCCCACACATAGCCGGCGCCGCCGACCACGGCGATGAACAGATATTCGATGCCGAGATGCGGGCCGAACGGCGTCGGGTTCGCCGCACGCTGGAAATGCGCATAGAGCCAGCCGGACAGACCGGCGAGCACGGCGGCATAGATGAACACCAGCAGCTTGGCCCGCGCGGTCTGCACGCCAAACGCCTCTGCCGCCACATGGCCGCGGCGCAGCGCGCGGATGGCGCGGCCGGTGCGGCTATCGAGCAGGTTCATCGACAGCAATGCGGCGATGATGACGGCGATCCAGATCGGGAAATAGATCGAGCCGGGATCCAGCATCTTCCAGCTGCCGATGGACAGCGGCGGAATGCCGGAAATGCCGTCATTGCGCCCGAGGAATTCCAGCTTGCCGAACAGATAGAACAGGCTGATGCCCCAGGCGATGGTGCCGAGCGGCAGATAGTGGCCCGACAGGCGCATGGTGATGAGGCCGAGAAACACGGCGGCGAAGCCTGCGACCAGCAGCGACAGTGGCAGAGTCAGCCATGGCGACACGCCATAGGTCGTCGTCAGCACGGCTGTCGTATAGGCGCCGAAGCCGCAGAAGGCGGCCTGGCCGAAAGAGGTGAGACCTCCGACGCCGGTGAGCAGAACGAGGCCCATGGCCACGAGCGCGGCCAAGCCGATATTGTCGAGCAGCACGATCCAGAATGGCGGCACGCCGGGCACGAACGGGATCGCAGCCATGACGAGCGCGAAAGCGAAAATGGGAAGGAGACGCGATGACATGGCGCTCAATCCTTCTCTTCTTCGACTTCAGGGGCTGCGAGCGAGCGCAGCACCAGAACCGGCAGGATCAGCGTAAAGACGATGACCTCCTTGAAGTTGCTGGCATAGAAGGACGAGAACGCTTCAACGCAGCCGACCAGTATGGCGGCGGCAGCCGTCAGCGGATAGCTCACCAGGCCGCCGATGATGGCGGCGACGAAGCCTTTGAGGCCGATCAGGAAGCCGGTGTCGTAATAGAGCGTGGTAATCGGTACGATCAGGATGCCCGAGATGGCGCCGATGACCGAGGCCAGCAGGAAAGCGAGCTGGCCCGACAGCGTGGTGCGAATGCCGGACAGACGTGCGCCGAGGCGGTTCACGGCGGTGGCACGCAGCGCCTTGCCATAGAGCGTGTAGCCGAAGAACAGCCAGAGCCCGACGATCAGCGCGATGGTGATGGCATAGACGGCGATGCTCTGGCCGGTGAAGCGCAGCGCGCCGATGGTGATGGCGTCGGTGGAGATCGCGGGTCCACGCTGGCCTTCGGCGCCGAAGAAGACGAGGCCAAAGCCCTGCAGCGCCAGGTGGCAGCCGACCGAGGCGATCAGCAGCACCAGCACGGACGTGTGGGCTATCGGCTGGAAGGCAATGCGATAGAGATAGAGGCCGATGGCGGCGACGATCAGCAGCGATAGCGCGATGTTGACGGCGATATTGGACGGCCTGCCGGCCAGCGCCCACAGCACGGCCCAGATCGCCAGCGGGAACACGATGTTCACGGCCAGCGAGCGCAGCACGCGCTTGGCCTGCAGCGCCCGGCGAAAGGTGAACAGGTCGAAGGCGAAGGCAACGACGCCCATGGCGACCGCGAGCTTGATGGTTCCCGGCGTCTGCCCGGCGGAGAGGCTGGCATAGGTCAGCGCGCCAAAGGTGATGAATTCGCCCTGGGGGATCAGGATGATGCGCGTGACTGCAAAGACCAGCACCAGTGCCAGTCCGAGCAGCGCATAAATTGCGCCATTGGTGATGCCGTCCTGAAGCAGGAACAGCAAGATCGTCGTATTCAAGGCCGGACGCTCCCCCACATTGCCTGCCGCGGCGGATACCACAGGGGCAGGACAATCAACAATGGCGGTTGAACCCGCTCACATATTTGATATATTTCATAACGATTATTGATCATAACTCAAGCCCAGCCGCAATTCGACCGGGTGTGACATTCAACCACCGGCTATCGCGGAAGGCGAGTGATGCCCACGTCCAAAACATCCGCCCAGGATTCATCCAAATCGCCGGCGCCCGCTGGTTTGGACGAGGAAGGCGCTGCGCTGCAGATGGGTGAACTCAGCGAATTGCTGGGTTATGTCATCAAGCGTGCGCAGCTGAAGGTGTTCGACGATTTCCATCGCTGCATGGCGCCGCTGCAACTGACCCCGGCGCAGTTTTCAGTGCTGCTCCTGCTGGACAAGAACCCGGGCCGCAACCAGACCGAGATCGCCAATACGCTCGGTATTCTGCGGCCGAATTTCGTGGCGATGCTGGACGGGCTCGAAAGCCGCGACCTGCTGACGCGGATGCGCTCGCCCAGCGATCGTCGCTCGCATGTGCTGATGCTGACGGACAAGGGCCGCGCGACCCTGGCCCGCGCCAAGAAGCTGGTGGCGACGCGACACGAGGCGCGGCTGATCGAGCTGTTGGGGCCGACGGAGCATAAGGCGCTGCTGGGGATGATGGCGAAGATCGCGAACGAGTTTTGAAGCGCGGCTGCGCGTGATCTCCCTCCCTCAAGCGGCACAGCCGCGCAGCGGGGAGGGTGGCGCGTAGCGCCGGGTGGGGTCTATCCCCACGGTAGGACGGAGTTTGGGGAGACACCCCGCCCGTCTCGAAACTCGCTGAACGCTCGCTTCGATCCACCCTCCCCGCTGCGCGGCTTTGCCGCTTGGGGGAGGGAACAGAGTCACCCCACCAAAATCACCCGAACATCATTCACATTCGTCAGCGTCGGGCCGGTCTGCAAAAGATCTCCCGTGGCCGTGAAGAACGTGGTTGCGTCGTTGTTCTTCAACGAAGCGATCGGATCGAGTTTCTGTGCACGCATGGCCTCGAACGTCTTCGCATCGAGCAGTGCACCCGCGGGATCGCTAGCGCTGCCGGCACCGCCATCGGCGCCATCGGTATCACCGGCCAGCGCCACGATGCCTGTGGTGTCCTTGAAGGCATCCACCAGCGCCAGCGCATATTCCTGATTGGGGCCGCCGCGGCCGTTGCCAGTCACCGTGACCGTCAGTTCGCCGCCGGAGACGATGGCGATCTTCTTGCCTTCGGCCTGGGCTTTGAGCGCCATGGCTGCATGCTCGGCCGCAACCTCGCGGGCTTCGCCTTCGAGATCGGCGCCGAGATCGATGACCTCATAGCCGGCATCGCGTGCCACCTGAGCGGCGGCATCCAGCGACTCCTTCGGCCTGGCGATCAGCTTGAACGTAGCGCGCGCGAAAGCCGGATCGTTCGGCTTTGCGCTTTCATTCGCCGGATCGTTCAGTGCGGCGCTGACGGCATCGTCCACGGCAAGCTTGTATTTGGCGACGATGGCGCGGGCGTCCGCAAGCGTCGTCGTGTCCGGCACGGTGGGCCCTGACGCGATCACGGCGGGATCGTCATGCGGCACATCGGAAATCGCCAGCGACAGGATCTCCGCCTTCTGGCCGGCGCGGGCGAGGCGGCCGCCCTTGATGCGGGACAGATGCTTTCGCACGGTGTTGATCTCGCCGATGACGGCGCCCGAGCGCAGCAAAGCGCGGTTGAGTTGCTGCTTCTGCTGAAACGTGATGCCGGCGACCGGTGCGGTCCAGTTGGCCGAGCCGCCGCCGGTGATCAGCACCAGCAGCAGGTCGTCGGTGGTGGCTGTGGCTGCAAGTGCCAGCGTGTCGTCGGCACCTTTCATGCCGGCTTCGTCGGGCACGGGATGGCCGGCCTCGACCACGCGGATGCGGCGGGTCGGCACGCCGTGGCCGTGACGGGTGGTGGCGATGCCGGTCAGACGCTCGGGATCGAGCTTGAGATCGTCGAGATAATGTTTCTCGGCAGCTGCAGCCATGGCGGCGGCGCCTTTGCCGGCGGCCAAGCAGATGATGCGGCCGTTCGGTGGCGCCGGCAGATGGGCACTGAGAATGACGTCAGGATGCGCTGCAGCGACAGCGGCATCGAACATGGCGCGGAGCAGGGGGCGTTTGTCGGTCATGAGGGGGTTATGCCGGGCAATGACGGAGGCGGCAAGATGGGCTTTTCCTTCCCTCTCCCCCTAGCACAGCGAAGCTGTGCGGGGTGGGAGAGGGTGGATCGAACGCGAAGCGTTCGAGACGGGGGAGGGGTAGCCACAGGCTCCGAGCCTAGCCGTACCCCTCATCCGTCTTCGCTTCGCGAAGCCACCTTCTCCCACAAGGGGAGAAGGAAAACATGGAGCTTCGGCCGCCTTAGTTCGTGCCCACTTCGCCCTTCATCACCTCGCCAAAAAGCTTCCAGCTCTCGCCTTCGAACTTCATCAGCTGCATCTGGTCGATCGGTGCGAAATCGGTAGGCGACGTGTTGATCTTCACACCCGGCAGCAAGGTCGGCTGCTGGATGTCCTTCAGGTTCGCCGCCTGCTTCATCACATTGGCGCGGGTGAGGTCGTCGCCACACTGCTGGAGCAGGATCGCCATGGTTACGGCGATGTTGTAGCCGGACATCAGCGAGGAATCCGCGGGATTGCCGTCCGGCACATATTTGGCGAGGAATTCCTTGTAGGCGATCATGCCGGGATCGTCTTTCCACTGCGGGTCAGTGGCGTCCTTGGCGTAATGCGCGGAGATCAGGCCCTGCGCATTCTCGAAGCCTGCTGGCCGCAGCACCTGGCCGACCGAAACGCTGACGCCTGGAACGATCATGGTCGGCTTCCAGCCGAGCTCGGCGATCTTCTTGATGGTCTGTGCGGCAAATTTCGGCGTTGCGAAGATGACGACAACATCGGGATTGGCTGCCTTGATCTTCACGATATGGGAATCGACCGTGGGTTCGGTCAGCTCATAGCTGTCCTCGATGACGATCGACGAAGATTTATCGGCGAAACCGTCGCGGAGACCCTTGAGATAGTCCTTGCCGAAGTCGTCATTCTGATAGAGCACGCCGACCTTGGCGCCGGCCTTCTCCTTCATCAGATATTGCGCGTAGATGCGGCCTTCGCTCTGGTAGCTTGGCAGATAGCCCATGGTCCAAGGAAAGTTCTTGGGATCATTCCACTTGGTGGCGCCAGTGGCCAGGAACAGCTGCGGCACCTTCTTGGCGTTCATGTATTTGTGGATCGCGGTGTTGGACGGCGTGCCGAGTGCGGAGAACATCAGCAGCACTTCATCGCTCTCGACCAGCTTGCGGGTCTGCTCCACGGCCTTCGGCGGCGAATAGGCGTCGTCATAGGAGATGAAGTTGATCTTGCGGCCATTGATGCCGCCCTTGTCGTTGATCATCTTGAAATAGCCGGCCTGTGCCTTGCCGACGGCGCCATAGGCCGAAGCCGGTCCGCTATAGGGCACGATATTGCCGAGCTTGATTTCGGTGTCGCTGGCGCCGGTGTCATATTTCTTCTGGGCGAAGACGGCGGTGGAGGAGACAGCGAGCAACATGGCGGCGGCCGAGAGGGCAGCCAGCCGCACGGAGGTGGCGGACATTCGAGTTCCTTCCCTTGCTTGCAAGGCGTGATTTTCTTGTTCGGCAAATGCGCTCTCGCACTTGCGAGGTGGTCTTACCGCGAATGCTTAGTGGCTCAAAAGGAAAGCGTTCAGAAATGAGAAGAGGCCTGCGAATCTTTGGTCGCAGGCCTCGTTTATTTCGTTGTGAGGAATGATCAGCCGGCGACGTCGGCGCTGATGATGTCGCCGAACAGCTCCCACATCTCGCCCTTGAAGCGCATCAGTTGCAACTGGCTGATCGGCGCGAAGTCCGAGGCCGAGGTATTGATCTTGATGCCGGGCAAAAGGATCTCGGTGCGATAGTCTTTCAGGCTCGCGGCCTGTTTCATGACGTTCTCGCGGGTGAGGTCGTCACCGCACTGCTTCAGCACCTGCACCAGCGTCTGTGCCGCGCCGTAGCCGACGATGACATTGCCGTCGAGCTTGTTGCCCTCGGGAAAATCCTTCGCCAGGAAAGCGAGGAAAGTCTTCATGCCGTTGTCGTCCTTCCATTGCGGATCGGACACGTCCTTGGCATAGGCGGCGGAGATGATGCCCTGGCCGTTCTCGAAGCCGGCCGGCTTCATCACGCTGCCGACGGACGCCGAGACGTTGTTGAGGAAGTGCTCGGGCTTCCAGCCGATCTCGGCAATCTTCTTGATCGCCTGCGCGGCGAATTTCGGCGTGGTGATGTTGATGAAGACATCGGCGCCCGAGGACTTCAGCTTGACGATGTGGCTGTCGATGGTCGGCTGCGAGGTCTCATAGGCCTCTTCCGCGATGATCATGGTCGCGGCCTTGGCGCCGAGCCCGTCCTTTAAGCCCTTCAGATAGTCTTTTCCGTAATCGTCATTCTGGAACAGCACACCGATCTTGGCGTTCGGTCGTTCCTTCAACAGATACTTGGCATAGATCTGGGTTTCGGACTGGTAGCTGGGCTGCCAGCCCATGGTCCAGGGAAAATCCTTCGGATCGTTCCACTTGGTGGCGCCGGTGGCGACGAAGAGTTGCGGCACCTTCTTGGCGTTCATGTATTTGTGGATCGCCGAATTGGGTGGTGTGCCGAGCGGATTGAAGATGAGTAGTACTTCGTCGCTCTCGACCAGCTTGCGCGCCTGCTCGACGGTCTTCGGCGGGGAATAGCCATCGTCATAGCTGATGAAATTGATCTTGCGACCATTGATGCCGCCTTCGGCATTGATCTTCTTGAAATAGGCCTCCTCGGTCTTGCCGATCACGCCGTAAGCGGAAGCAGGTCCGCTATAGGGCATGATGTTGCCGATCTTGATTTCGGTGTCGGTGACGCCGGGGCCATATTTCTTCTGGGCAAGCGCGCCGGATGTGGTGACGGCAAGGATGGCGACGGCAGCCGGAAGCGCGGCCAAACGCAGATGCATTGCGGGCATTTCTGTCTCCCTGATGATGGCGTGTGTGTCATGTTGTTGACGCTGGAGCTCTGCGGCTCCTTGCGACATTCAACACCCGCGCGCGATCACCGGCAAGAAAAAGCCCCCGCGACATGATCGCGAGGGCGGTATCGTTGTGTCTCTTCGCTGTTGCAGCAGGATTATTGCGTGGGTGCTACGTCGCCACTGAAGATTTCGCCAAAGCGCTCCCACGCATTGCCCTTGAAACGCTGCATCTGCAATTGCGAGATCGGGGCGAAGTCGGTGGGGGAGGTGTTGATCTTCACGCCGGGCAGCAGCGTGTCCGGGACAAAATCCTTCAGGCTGGCGGCCTGCTTCATCACATTGGCGCGGGTGAGGTCGTCACCGCACATTTCGAGCACCTTTACCAATGTCTGCGCGGCGCCGTAGCCGTAGATCGTGCTCGAGTCCGCCTTGTTGGCTTCCGGCATGTATTTGTCGAGGAAGGTGTTCCACTTCTTGATGCCGGCATCGTCCTTCCATTGCGGATCGGTGCCGTCCTTGCTGTAGGACGCCGACAACACGCCCTGTGCATTGTCGAAGCCGGCGGGCTGCATCACCGCGCCGACCGAGATGCTGACATTGGCAAGGATCTGCAGCGGCTTCCAGCCGAGTTCAGCAGTTTTCTTGATGGTCTGCGCCGCGAATTTCGGCGTGGTGAAGATCATCAGCACGTCAGGATTGGCAGCCTTCAGCTTCACCACATGGGTGTCGATGGTCGGCTCGGAAATCTCGTAGCTGTCCTCGATGGTGATCATCGACGCAGCCTTGGCGCCGAGACCGTCCTTGAAGCCTTTCAGATAGTCTTTTCCGAAATCGTCGTTCTGATAGAGAACGCCGATCTTGGCATTCGGCTTCTCCTTCAGCAGATACTTTGCATAGATGACTGCTTCGCTCTGATAAGAAGGTTGCCAGCCGATCGTCCATGGAAAGTTCTTCGGATCATTCCACTTGGTGGCGCCGGTGGCGACAAACAGCTGCGGCACTTTCTTGCCGTTCAGATATTTCTGGATCGCGGTGTTGGAGGGCGTGCCGAGCGGATTGAAGACGACGAGCACTTCGTCTGATTCGACCAGCTTGCGGACCTGCTCCACGGCTTTCGGCGGCGAGTAGCCGTCGTCATAGCTGATGAAGTTGATCTTACGGCCGTTGATGCCGCCCTGCGCATTGATCATGTTGAAATAGGCGGCTTCGGTCTTGCCGATCAGTCCATAGGCGGAAGCTGGGCCGCTATAGGGGATGATGTTGCCGACCTTGATCTCCGTATCGGTGGCGCCGGTGTCGTATTTCTTCTGCGCGAATGCGCCGGTGGCAGTTGTAGCCAGTAAAGCCAACGCAGCGGAAACCGCTGCCAAGCGCATTGATCGTGCGAGCATTCAAAGTCTCCCGAGGTCGTTCGTCCCAATCGTTTTGCGGAGCTCTGCGGCTCCTGCGACATATTGAACGCCTGTCGCCGTCACGTCACAAGGAAAAGCCCCTGCGACAAAATCGCAGGGGCCCGGAATTGCTATAAAATGCGTGCAGTGCGGCGAGTGCGTTGCACTTACTCGGGCGCAGCCACATCCGCATTGATGACGTCGCCGAACAACTCCCACTTGTCACCTTTGAAGCGCATCATGCGGAGCTGCGCGATCGGCGCATAGTCGGTGGCCGAGGTCGTGATGGTGATGCCCGGCAGCAGCGTATCCGGCGCAAAATCCTTCAGGCTTGCGGCCTGCTTCATCACATTCTCACGGGTGAGATTGTCACCCGCCATCTCCAGCACCTTCACCATGGTCTGGGCCGCGCCGTAACCATAGACGAGGCTGTTGTCGGTGCGATCAGCGCCCGGCATGTATTTGTCGATGAAGGCCGACCACTTCTTCATGCCGGGGTCGTTGTTCCACTGCGAGTCCGCGCCGTCCTTGCGATAGTCGGCCGAGAGCACGCCCTGCGCATTGTCGAAACCGGCGGGCTGCATGACGGCGCCAACGGACACGCTGACATTGGTGACGAGCTGCAGCGGCTTCCAGCCGAGTTCGCCGATCTTCTTGATGCCCTGGGCGGCAAATTTCGGCGTGACAAAATGCACGACGACGTCGGGATTGAGCGACTTCACCTTGACGATGTGAGAGTCGATGGTCGGCTCGGAGATCTCATAGCTCTCCTCGGTCACGAGCATCGTGGCGGCCTTGGCGCCGAGCGCTTCCTTGAAGGCCTTCTGGTAGTCCTTGCCGAAATCGTCGTTCTGATAGATCACCGCGACCTTGGCGTTCGGCTTCTCTTTCATCAGGTATTTGGCGTAGATCTGTGCCTCGACGGCGTAGCTCGGTTGCCATCCCATGGTCCACGGGAAATGCTTCGGGTCGTTCCACTTGCTGGCGCCGGTGGCGACGAAGAGCTGCGGCACCTTCTTCGCGTTCATGTATTTCTGGAACGCGGTGTTCGACGGCGTGCCCAGCGAATTGAAGATCAACAGGGCCTCATCGGACTCCACCAGCTTGCGCGCCTGCTCCACGGCTTTTGGTGGCGAGTAGGCGTCGTCATAGGTGATGAAATTGATCTTGCGGCCGTTCACGCCGCCATTGTCGTTGATCATCTTGAAATAGGCGGTTTCGGTCTTGCCGATCAGTCCATAGGACGAGGCAGGGCCGCTATACGGCATGATGTTGCCGATCTTGATCTCGGTATCGCTGGCACCGGTATCGTATTTCTTCTGGGCGAGTGCGCCGCCTGTGGCAGCGACGCTGAGGGTCGCAGCGACGGACAAGAGCAAAAGACTGTCTGTGGTGCGCGAAAGGATCGACGGCATTTCCAACTCCCGAATTCTGTTTTTCTTTGAGGGCCTTTGTGGCTCCGGTTGAATTCAACACCGTTCGCACGCATGCGGCAACAGAAAGCTCCTTGTGCTGGCGTCACAAGGGGCTGATTTATTGAGCATTCTGTCGGGTGGGCAAAGGCGCGTTTGCGCCGTGCCCGCCATCCGCGGTCAAGGGATGCGGTGGGCAGGCCTCGCTTTGTCCACCCTGTGAGTTACGCTTTACCGCTTCATCTCTCCGGAAATGACCGGTCCAAACGGCTCCCATGTCTCGCCGGTAAAACGTATCATCTGCAGCTGTTCGATCGGGTAATGATCGCTGACCGACGTGTTGAGCTTCACGCCGGGCAGCACGATATCCGGTACGAAATCCTTCAGATTCGCAGCCTGCTTCATGACATTGGCGCGGGTGAGATCGTCACCGGCCTGCTTCAGCACCTGCACCATCGCCTGGGCCACGCCATATCCATAGACGGTGGAGATGTCATTGCGGCTGTAATCCGGGGCATATTTGGCGAGGAAAGTGGTAAAGCGCTTCATGCCCTCGTCATTGTCCCACTGCACATCGGAGCCGTCCTTGGCGTAGTAGGCCGAAAGGATGCCTTGCGAGATGTCGAGGCCGGCCGGCTTCAGCACTGAGCCGACCGAGGCGCTGGCATAGCCCTGGATGTAGAGCGGCTTCCAGTCCAAGGCGGCGACCTTGCGGATTGCCTGCACCGCCGACTTCGGAGTGGTCACGCTGATGAACACATCGGCGCCGGAAGCCTTGAGATTGATGATGCGGCTGTCGATGGTCGGCTCGCTCACTTCATAGCCTTCGGCGGCGACGATCATCGAGGTTTTGTCGCCAAGGCCGTCCTTCAGGCCCTTGAGCACATCCTTGCCGAAGTCGTCGTTCTGATAGAGCACCGCGATCTTTGCGTCGGGCTTCTCCTTCAGAATATAGGTCGCATAGATGCGGCCTTCGCTCTGATAGGGCGGCTGCCAGGCCATGGTCCACGGATAGGCCTTGTGATCGCCGAATGACGTACTCCCAGCGCCAACGAAGAGCTGAGGCACCTTCTTGCCGTTCAGGTATTTCAGGATCGCCGTGTTCGATGGCGTGCCCAGCGGGTTGAAGACCACGAGCACCTCGTCTGATTCCACCAGCTTGCGCGCCTGTTCGACCGCCTTGGACGGATTGTAGGCGTCGTCGTAACTGATGAAATTGATCTTGCGGCCATTGATGCCGCCCTGATCGTTGATCATCTTGAAGTAAGCGGCCTCGATGATGCCCGCCGTGCCATAGGCCGAGGCCGGACCGCTATAGGGCATGATATTGCCGATCTTGATCTCGGTATCGGATGCGCCGGGATCGTATGCCTTCTGCGCACAAGCGGTGCCCGCGACTGCGAAAGACAGAGCTGCCGTCAAAGCGAATGCAGCGGGCGAGCGAAAGCGGGTCGGCATATCCAGAACAATCCTCGGCGCGGCGAGGGGGCGCCGATGTCGGCACCAAAAGAAAACCCCTCGCAATGTGATCGCGAGGGGCACTGTCGATGTGGCAGAAAGATGGTGGCGGGAACCCGCTCAGCCGTCGATCTTGCCGGCGATGATCGGGCCGAACAGCTCCCACTTCTCGCCCTTGAAGCGCTGCATCTGCAGCTGCTCGATCGGGTAGAAGTCAGTGGCCGAGGTCGAGATCGTCACGCCGGGCAGCAGGGTATCGGGCGCAAAATTCTTGAGATTGGCCGCTTCCTTCATGATGTTCGCGCGGGTCAGGTTGTCGCCCACCTGCTTGAGCACCTGGACAATGGTCTGGGCCTGGCCGTAACCATAGACGACCGAGCCGTCATTCTTGTCCATGCCGGGCGCGTATTTGGCGAGGAAGGCATAGAATTTCTTCATGCCCTCGTCATTGTCCCAGCTCGCATCGGCGCCATCCTTGGCGTAGTTCGCCGACAGGATGCCTTGCGCATTGTCGTAGCCTGCCGGCTTCATCACGCTGCCGACCGATGCGCCGACATTGCTCTGGATGTAGGTCGGCTTCCAGCCGAGTTCGGCGGTCTTCTTGATCGCCTGTGCGGCAAACTTCGGCGTCGTGAAGCTGACAAAGGTATCGGCACCGGCCGACTTCAGCTTGATGACATGCGAGTCGATGGTCGGCTCGGACACTTCATAGCTGGCTTCGGCGATGATCATTGAGGCGGCCTTGGAGCCGAGACCGTCCTTGAGGCCCTTCAGCATGTCCTTGCCGAAATCGTCGTTCTGATACATCACGCCGATCTTGGCGTCGGGCTTTTCCTTGAGCAGATAGGCCGCATAGATCCGCGACTCGCTCTGATAGGCGGGCTGCCAGCCCATGGTCCACGGGAAGTCCTTATACTCGCCGAACTTGGTGGCGCCGGTGGCCACGAACAGTTGCGGTACCTTCTTGGCGTTCATGTATTTCTGAATCGCCGAATTCGATGGGGTGCCGAGCGAGCTCGCGATGAACAGCACTTCGTCGGACTCGACCAGCTTGCGTGCCTGCTCCACGGCCTTCGGCGGCGAGTAGCCGTCGTCATAGGTGATGTAGTTGATCTTGCGGCCGTTGATTCCGCCCTGATCGTTGATCATCTTGAAATAGGCTTCTTCCATCTTGCCGATCACGCCATAGGCGGAGGCTGGCCCGCTATAGGGCATGATGTTGCCGATCTTGATCTCGGTGTCGGTGGCACCGGTGTCGTATTTCTTTTGAGCGAAAGCTGTGCTGCCTGCTGAGGCAACGAGGGCCGCGGCAATCGAGAACGTCATTGCGCGCGAGCTAAACGAAGGCATTTCTGGTCTCCTTGATCATGTCCATGAAACCGCGCGTGTTGTTGTTTTTATGAATGCTGCGGTGCGCGGATTGAACAGGTTTCGCCTGCTGATGGCAAGAAAAAGCCCCCGCAACTTTCGTCGCAGGGGCCTCTGATAGTTAATGTTGCTTTGATCGATCAGCTTCCGCGCAATTTGCTGAACATCGCCTGTGCGCCATAAGCGAGCTGACGCGCGCCGTTCGGCAGCAGGAAGATGATGAAGATCAGGATGACGCCGAACACGGCACCGGACAATCCCTTCGACACATGCTCGGCGATGTTCGGGACGAACACGATGAACAGCGCACCGGCCAGCGAACCCGGCAGCCAGCCAACGCCGCCGACCACCATGCCGAGGAACAGCGCGATGGCGAGCTGGATGGTGTAGCCATCTGGCGCCACGAACTGCACGGCGATGGCGCCAAGACCACCAGCAATGCCGGTAATGCCGGCCGAGACGCCGAAGGCGAGGGTCTTGTAGAGCGCTACATCGACACCCATCGCGGAGGCCGCGATTTCGTTGTCACGGATCGACATCATCGCGCGGCCGGAGCGCGACTTCAGCAGATTGACCGACACGATGTAGATGACGATCGCAACGACGAGGGTGAAGAAATACAGCCACATGTCCTGCGAGACCTTCAGCCCCATGGAGGCGAAGATCTCCGGGGCATCCGGCTTGGTGACGACCAGGCCCTGCACGCCGCCGGTCCAGTGCTCGAACACGCCGAGCTTCAGGAGCTGCGGCATCGCCACGGCCAGCGCAAAGGTCGCCAGCGCGAGGTAGATGCCGGACAGCCGCAGCGCGGGCAGGCCGAACAGGAAGCCGGCGATGAAGCAGACGATGCCGGCAAACGGAAGCGTTAGCGCGTAGTTCATGCCGGCATGTTCGATCAGGATCGCCGACGTATAGGCCCCGAGCGCGTAGAACGCGCTCTGGCCGAGCGAGAACTGGCCGCTGGCACCCGTCAGTATGTTCAGCGCCAGCACCGCAATCGCGTAGATCAGAACCATCGTCATCTGGAAGATGATGAAGTTCTTGACGAAGAACGGCGTGATCGCGAGGAGGGCGAGCAACACTAGCGAGGCGCCCGGTCCGAGCGACATCGCCTTCTTGGGGACGGCAGCGACGACCGGAGCAGAGGAGACTTCTTGCACGGTGCTCATGATCACACTCGCTTCACGATGGTGCGGCCGAACAGGCCATGGGGTTTGACGACCAGCACGGTGATGATCAGCGCCAGCGCGATGGGCAGCTTGAGCTCGTTACCGACACCCGGAATGTAGGTGCCGACTAGATTCTCGAAGATGCCGACCAGGAAGCCGCCGATCACGGCGCCGAGCGGGCTCGACAGGCCGCCGACGACCGCGGCCGCGAAGCCGTAGATCAGCACGCCACCCATCATGTTGGGCTCGAGGAACACGACCGGAGCGATCAGCATGCCGGCGATCGAACCGATCGCAGCTGCCATGCCCCAGCCGAGCGCGATCATCCACGAGGTGTTGATACCGACGAGGCGGGCCGATTCAGGCATCACTGCCGCAGCGCGCATCGCCAGACCCACGCGGGTGTAGCGGAAGAAAGCGAACAGCAGCAGCAACAGCACCAGCGTGACACCGATCATGCCGGCTTGATGCGTCGAGATCAGCTGGCTGCCCAGGAACGGGGCAGAGCCGAACGGCGACGGAAACTGCTTGATGGTGAAGTCCCAGGTGAGGCCCGCGACACTGTTCACGATGGCAAACAGCGCGATGAAGCCGGCGACATGGGTCAGCACCGGCGCCTTGGCGAGCGGCTTGAACAAAGCCCGCTCGATCACGACACCGCCGATGAAGGAGAAGATCAGCACCAGGATGAAGGCGACCCAGTAAGGCACGCCCCACTGCATTAATTGCCAGGCGATGAAGGTCGAGAACATCGCCATTTCGCCCTGGGCGAAGTTCAGGTGGTCGATCGCCTGGTAGATCATCACGACCGCGAGCGCCATACAGGCATAGATCGCGCCCGTGGCAATGCCAGCCAGGACTTGGTTGGTAAACAGCTCCATGGCTTCCCCCTCAATATCCCAGATAGGATTTACGGACGTCTTCGTTGTTCGCGATCTCGTCGGCGGTGCCGGACATCACGATGCGTCCTGTTTCGATCACATAGGCCTTGTCGGCGAGTTCGAGCGCGAGCTGTGCGTTCTGTTCGACGACCAGGATCGAGACCTTGTCCTCGCGGTTGATCTTGCCAAGGATCTTGAACAGATCCCGCACGATCAGCGGCGCGAGGCCGAAGGAGGGCTCGTCCAGCAGCATCAGGCGGGGCCGCAACATCAGCGCGCGGGCCACCGCGAGCATCTGCTGTTCACCGCCGGACAGCGTGCCGGCCTGCTGGGTGTGGCGCTGCTTGAGCACCGGGAAGTGGTCATACATGCGCTCGATGTCGCCATCGATCGCCTTGGTGTCCTTGCGGCTGATGGCGCCGAGCTGCAGGTTTTCTTCCACCGTCATGGTGGTGAAGGTGCCGCGGCCTTGCGGCACATGGGCGATGCCGAGGCGCACGATGCTTTCAGTCGACTTGTTGTCGAGCTTCTTGCCCTCGAACTCGATCGAGCCGGTGGAGCGGACCATGTTGCAGATCGCCCGCAGCGTGGTGGTCTTGCCTGCGCCATTGGCGCCGAGCAGGGTGGTGAGGCTGCCTTCCTTGAGGTCGAATTCGAGGCCGTGCAGTGCCTGGACCTGGCCGTAATAGGCGCGCAGGTCCTTTACATGAAGCATGGTGCTCATGAATCCTTGTCCCCCAGATAGGCCTTGATGACAGCCGGGTCTTTCTGGACGGCAGCCGGGGTGCCTTCCGCGAGCTTCTTGCCGAAGTTGAGCGCGACCACGTGGTCGGCGATCGACATCACGAGGCCCATGTGATGCTCGACGAGCAGCACGGTGACATCGCGTTCGTCGCGAATGCGGCGGATCAAATCGCCGAGGACATAGACTTCCTCATGATTGAGGCCGCCGGCGGGCTCGTCCAGCAGCAGGATCTTCGGCTCGGCCGCAAGTGCGCGAGCGAGTTCGACGCGCTTCTGTGTGCCGAACGGGAGCCCTGACACGATGGTGTCGGCGACGCCCTGCAGATCGAGGTAATCGAGGATGTCGTTGACGTCCTTGTTGATCGCGGCTTCGCCCTTGCGCACCCATGGCAGCTTCAGCGCATCGCTGACGATGTCGCTATTGGTGCGTGCATGCTTGCCGACGCGCACATTGTCGCGAACCGTGAGGTTCGGAAACAGCGCGACGTTCTGGAACGTGCGGCCAATGCCGATTTCGGAGATCTTGTGGGCGGGCCGTGTCAGGATTGACTGGCCCTCCATCAGGATGTCGCCCTTGCTCGGCTGATAGAGCCGGCTGAGGCAATTGAAGAGCGTGGTCTTGCCGGCGCCGTTCGGTCCGATCAGGCCGAGGATGTGGCCCTTCTGCATGTTGAACGAGACGCCGTTCAACGCGATAATGCCGCCGAACACGACGCTGACGTCGTTGACCTGCAGCAGTGGAGCGCCTGAGGTGACAGGCACGCGTTCTGCGAGCTGTGCCTGTGTCATGTACGGCATCCTTCGCGGTCGCGAAGGCTATCCGAGCCCTTCAACAATACGAGCAACTTTCCCTCCTGATTTATTTTTCTTTGGTTCTGTTTTTTTTGTGTGCGGCGCTGCAAGTCCCCCGAGCGCCGCTTCGATATTCCTTACCATCGCGAGTAAGCGAGGTCCAATATCGTCGCGTAGTCGTTCTTCCGTGAAGCGAAATGCAGGCGCGCCGCAATTGAAGGCGTAAGGACCTGTGCCATCGTTCAAAGTGAGCGCGACGCCAGCGGCATGAACGTCGTCCTGCCATTCACCGGCGGAAATCACGAATCCATATTTGGCGACCATCTCGCCGGCCTGTTCGAGGCCATCGCGCATCTTCGCCCAGCGGCTTCCGTAGTGTTCGCGGAACTCGCGCAATAATTGGGCACGGTCTTCCGCAGGCAATGCCCAGAAATAAGCACGCCCCATGGCTGTCGTTGCGATGGGAATACGTGAGCCGACATCGAGTTGAACACCGACGGTGAGGCTCGACTTGCTCTGCCCGAAATAGATCATGCTGAGGCGATCGCGCGCGCCCACGGCGCAAGCGCCGCCGGTTTGCCGCATCAGTTCGTCGCGAAACGGCTCGGAGAGCGAGCGCACGCCGAGGTTCGCAAGTGCGGCATACCCCAGGGCCATGGCTGCTGGCGCGAGCTGGTACTTCTCGAAGCGTGGAACGGGCGTAAGATAGCCAAGCTTTGTCAAAGTATAGGTGAGACGTGAGATCGTCGGCTTTGGAAGATTGGTGCGCGCCGCGATTTCCTGGTTGCCGAGCATCCCGTCATTGGGGCGGAACGCGCGCAGCACATCGAGGCCACGTGCCAAGGCGACGACGAAATTGCGATCGGTCGCCGCTGGTTTTCCTGAACGCTTCACGCTTCCCCGATGATGTGTCTCACGTCATCTTGTTCGATGACGTCTATTTGTTTTCGCGAGAGTTTACGCCCAGATTGGTTTTTCTGTGGGGTGCCCTCGTTGACAACGGACGCTCTTCAAAATAACCCTGCCTGTCAAGATGTGGAATTAAATTTCGCACTGCGAAACAACAAAAATCAGCCCTGATTTCGACCCAAGGAGAATGCCGTGAGCGATGTCGTGAAGCTTGAACGTCATGATGAAGTGGCCGTCGTGATGGTCAATTCGCCGCCGGTGAATGCCCTCAGCGCGGCGGTTCGCCGCGGCATCTTCGAGAACGTGAAAGCTGCGAACGCAGACAGCGCTGTGAAGGCCATCGTGATTGCCTGCGAAGGCCGCACCTTCGTCGCCGGCGCCGACATCACCGAATTCGGCAAGCCGCCACAGTCGCCCGGCCTCAACGAAGTCATCGCCGAGATCGAGAATTCCTCTAAGCCTGTCATCGCTGCCATTCACGGTACCGCGCTCGGTGGTGGCCTCGAGCTCACGCTCGGCTGTCACTTCCGTGTCGCCGTGAAGGAAGCCAAGCTCGGCCTGCCCGAAGTGAAGCTCGGCCTGCTGCCGGGCGCCGGCGGCACCCAGCGCCTGCCGCGCGCGGTCGGTCCCGAACTCGCCGTGCAGATGATCGTCACCGGTAATCCGATCGGTGCTGCGGAAGCACTCAAGAATGGCTTGATCGAAGAGATCGTTGAGGGCCCGAAGGAAGGCGCCATCGCGTTCGCCAAGAAGGTCGTCGCCGAGAAGCGCCCGCTGCGCGTGCTCAAGAACGACGATTCGAAGCTGGCCGCCGCCAAGGCCGATCGCTCGATCTTCACCAATGCTGCTGCCGCCGCCAACAAGAAGAACCGCGGCATGAATGCGCCGCTCGCTTGCGCCGAAGCCGTGAGCTGGACCCTCGACACGCCATTCGATGAAGCGCTGAAGAAGGAACGCGAGATGTTCCTGAAGCTGGTCGCCGACGACCAGTCCAAGGCGCAGCGTTATGCTTTCTTCGCCGAGCGTGAAGCGGCCAAGGTCGCGGGGGTGCCGGAAGGCGTCAAGCCGCGTCCGGTCGAGCGTGTCGCCATCATTGGCGCCGGCACCATGGGCGGCGGTATCGCCATGTCCTTCGCCAATGCCGGCATCCCGGTCACCTTGATCGAAACCGGCGAGGAGCAGCTCAAGCGCGGCCTCGGCATCATGCAGAAGAACTGGGAGAACACCGCGGCGCGCGGCGGCATCCCGGCCGATGCACCGGCCAAGCGCATGGCACTGATTGACGGCAAGGTCGGCCTCGATAACGTCAAGGGCGCGGACCTCATCATCGAGGCCGTGTTCGAGACCATGGCCATCAAGAAAGAAGTGTTCACCGCCATCGACGCCCACGCCAAGCCGGGCGCGGTGCTGGCTTCCAACACCTCCTATCTGAACATCAACGACATCGCCGCCGTCACCAAGCGTCCGCAGGACGTGCTGGGCATGCACTTCTTCTCGCCCGCCAATGTGATGAAGCTGTGCGAAATCGTGCGTGCCGAGAAGACCGCACCGGATGCGTTGCTCACCGCCGTCGCCATTGCCCGCAAGATTGCCAAGGTGCCGGCCGTGGTCGGCGTCTGCGACGGCTTTGTCGGCAACCGCATGCTCGCAGCCCGCTCCAAGCAGTCGGAAAAGCTGCTGTTCGAAGGCGCGCTGCCGCAGCAGGTCGATGCCGTCGTCACCAAGTTCGGTCTGCCGATGGGCCCGTTCGCCATGGGCGATCTCGCCGGCCTCGATATCGGCTGGCGCTCGCGCCAGGACCGCGGCATCAAGTCGGAAATCGCCGACGCGCTGTGCGAAGCCGGCCGTTTCGGCCAGAAGACCGGCAAGGGCTACTACAAGTATGAAGCCGGTTCGCGCGCGCCGATTCCGGATCCGGAAGTGGAGAAACTGATCGACGAGACCTGCAAACGCCTCGGTCTCACCCGCCGTGCCATCGGCGACCAGGAGATCCTGGAGCGCATGGTCTATCCGATGATCAATGAGGGCGCCCGCATCCTCGAAGAGAAGATCGCCTCGCGTCCGAGCGACATCGACGTGATCTGGCTCTACGGCTATGGCTGGCCGATCTATCGCGGCGGCCCGATGTTCTACGCAGATCTCGTCGGCCTGAAGGAAATTGCGGATCGCTTGTCGTTCTATGCCAAGCAGACCAACGATCCGTCGCTCGAGCCGGCGCCGCTGCTGAAGAAGCTCGCGGATGAAGGCAAGACCTTCGCTTCGCTGGGCAAGTAGCCTTCTAACCTCTCCCCGCTTGCGGGGAGAGGTCGTCCTTCACATGCGGAGCATGTGGAGGGCGGGTGAGGGGGACTCTCCACACGCTCCGAGCCTGCGGAGAGTCCCCCTCATCCGTCGCGGACTTCGTCCGCGCCACCTTCTCCCCGCAAGCGGGGAGAAGGCACCCGCCGCCGCTCCATTTCTTCAACATGCGGACCAAGCGCGCATGACTTCTTCCTACCCCGGCGAGAAATATTACCCCAAAGGCGTGCGCTGGGACGCACCGATCGCGCGCGGCACCTTGCCGGGGCTGCTCGCCGATGCGGCACGCAACTATGACACCCGCACGTCCATCGAATTCCGCGGCAAGCCGATCTCATTCACCGATCTGCAGGCGCGCGCCGATATCGCTGCCGCCAGCTTCATGCGCGCCGGCTTCGGCCGCGGCGCCACCATCGCGCTGTTTCTCGGCAATACGCCGGACCATCCCGTCAATTTCTTCGGCGCGCTGAAGGCCGGCGCCCGTCTCGTGCATCTGTCGCCGCTCGACGGCGAGATCGCGCTGTCTCACAAGCTGAGCGACTCCGGCGCGCGCGTATTGGTCACCAGCAATCTCGCGGCGCTGCTACCCATGGCGCTCAAGTTTCTCTACAAGGGCTTGCTCGACAAGCTCATCGTCTGCGAAGACGACGACTGGGGCGCGATCGGGACCCAGCAGCTTCCGCTGCCGGCCAGTCCGAAGATCGTCACCTTCCGTAACTTCACTGCGGACGCGACGGCGCCAGCAGAATGGCCAAACATCTCCCCCGATGACGTCGCGCTGCTGCAATATACCGGCGGCACCACCGGTCTGCCGAAAGGCGCGATGCTGAGCCACGGTAATCTCACCTCGGCTGTGGCGATCTACAATGTCTGGGGGGCGCCGTCCCGCGCCGAGCGCAACCGCGTCGAGCGCGTCATCTGCACGCTGCCGCTGTTCCACATCTACGCGCTGACCGTCATCCTGCTTGGCCGCATCAGCGTCGGCGATACCATCTCGCTGCATCAGCGCTTCGATGTCGCGGCTGTGCTCGACGATATCGAGAAGAAGAAAGCCACCGTATTCCCCGGCGTCCCCACCATGTGGATCGCCATCGCCGCCGATCCGTCGCTGGAGACACGCGATCTCTCCTCGCTGGCGGTGGCCAGTTCCGGCGGCGCACCGTTGCCGGTAGAAGTCGCGCGACTATTCGAGCGCAAGACCGGCCTCAAGCTGAAGAGCGGCTGGGGCATGACCGAAACCTGTTCGCCAGGCACGGCGCATTCGGCCGAGGGCCTCGACAAGCCGGGCTCCATCGGCCTCGCATTGCCCGGTATCGAACTCGATGTCGTGTCGCTGGAAGATCCCTTGCAGGTGTTGGGCGTCGGAGAGACCGGTGAGATTCGCATCAAGGGCCCGAATGTCACCAAGGGCTACTGGAATCGCCCGCAGGAAACCGCGGAAGCCTTTGTTGGCGATCGCTTCCTGACCGGTGACATCGGCTACATGGACGACGACGGCTATTACTACCTGGTCGATCGCAAGAAGGACATGATCATCTCCGGCGGCTTCAACGTCTATCCGCAGATGATCGAGCAGGCGATCTACACCCATCCGTCGGTGCAGGAAGTCATCGTCATCGGCGTGAAGGACGATTATCGCGGCGAGGCCGCGAAAGCCTTCATCTCGCTCCGCAAGGGTGCGGAGCCGTTCTCCGCCGACGACCTGCGTACATTCCTTACCGGCAAGCTCGGCAAGCACGAATTGCCGGCCGCCGTCGAATTCATGACCGATTTGCCGCGCACGACAGTCGGAAAACTCTCGCGTCACGCCTTGCGTGACCTGATCGCCACGCCCACACTCAGCCAACAATAAAGACCTGGAGGATACTCATGACCGACGCCGTCATCGTTTCAACCGCCCGCACACCCATCGGCAAGGCCTATCGTGGTGCATTGAATGCCACCGAAGGTGCGACATTGCTCGGCCATGCCATCGAGCATGCCGTCAAGCGCGCCGGCATCGATCCGAAGGAAGTCGAGGACGTGGTGATGGGCGCCGCCTTGCAGCAGGGCTCCACGGGCGGCAATATTGCGCGCAAGGCGCTGCTGCGCGCCGGCCTGCCGGTGACGGTCGGCGGCACCACCATCGACCGCCAGTGCGCCTCGGGCCTGCAGGCGATCGCGCTGGCCGCACGCTCGGTGATTTTCGACGGTGTCGAGATCGCCGTTGGTGGCGGCGGCGAGTCGATCTCGCTGGTGCAGAACGATCACGCCAACAAGTTTCATACGGTCGATCCCGAACTGCTGAAGATCAAGGCCGACGTGTATATGCCGATGCTCGACACCGCCGAGACGGTGGCGAAGCGCTACGGCATCTCGCGCGACAAGCAGGACGAATATGGCCTCGAAAGCCAGCGTCGCACCGCGGCGGCGCAGCAGGGCGGCAAGTTCAACGACGAACTGGCGCCGATCTCTACCAAGATGGCCGTGACCGACAAGGCGACCGGCGAAGTCACCATGAGGGACATCACCCTGTCGCAGGACGAAGGTCCGCGTCCGGAGACCACCGCTGAAGGTCTGGCCGGCCTCAAGGCCGTGCGCGGTGAGGGCTTCACCATCACCGCCGGCAATGCCTCGCAGCTCTCGGACGGCGCCAGCGCTACCGTGATCATGAGCGACAAGCTCGCCGCCTCGAAGGGCCTCAAGCCGCTCGGCATCTTCCGCGGTTTCGTCTCGGCCGGCTGCGAGCCGGATGAAATGGGCATCGGTCCCGTGTTTGCCGTGCCGCGCCTGCTTAAGCGCCATGGCCTCACCGTCGATGACATCGATCTCTGGGAGCTCAATGAAGCCTTCGCCGTGCAGGTGATCTATTGCCGCGACAAGCTGGGCATCGATCCGGCCAAACTCAATGTCAATGGCGGCGCCATCTCGGTCGGCCATCCTTATGGCATGTCGGGCGCCCGTCTCGCCGGCCACGCCTTGATCGAAGGCCGTCGCCGCAGGGCGAAATATGCCGTGGTCACCATGTGCGTCGGCGGTGGCATGGGCTCTGCCGGCCTGCTCGAAATCGTTCAGTAAACAACTGCTCTCAAGGAGGATCCGATGGATCTGAGTTTCAATCCGGAAGAAGTCGCGTTTCGCGAGGAAGTGCGCAAGTTCTTCCATGAAAGTATCGACCCGGTCGTGCGCAAGAAGCTGCAGGAAGGTCACCACACGTCAAAGGAAGACCTGGTGAACTGGCAGCGCACGCTGAACAAGAAGGGCTGGGCCGTCCCGCACTGGCCGAAGGAATATGGCGGCACCGGCTGGAGCGCCGCCAAGCAGTACATCTTCCTCGAAGAACTGCAGAAGACCCCGGCGCCGCCGCCGCTGCCGTTCGGCGTCAACATGGTTGGCCCGGTCATCTACACCTTCGGCAATGAGCAGCAGAAGAAGCACTTCCTGCCGCGCATCGCGAATATGGACGACTGGTGGTGCCAGGGCTTCTCCGAGCCCGGCTCGGGGTCGGACCTGGCCTCGCTGAAGACCACGGCGAAGAAGAAGGGCGACACCTGGATCGTCAACGGCCAGAAGACCTGGACCACGCTGGCCCAGCATGCCGACTGGATCTTCTGCCTATGCCGCACCGACCCCGATGCGAAGAAGCAGTCGGGCATCTCCTTCATCCTCATCGACATGAAGTCGAAGGGCATCACCGTCCGTCCGATCCAGACCATCGATGGCGGCGTCGAAGTCAACGAAGTGTTCTTCGATGAAGTCGTGGTGCCGGCCGAGAATCTCGTCGGCGAGGAGAACAAGGGCTGGGATTACGCCAAATTCCTGCTCGGTAACGAGCGCGTCAACATCGCCCGCGTCGGCATGTCGAAGGAGCGCATCCGCCGCATCAAGGAGTTGGCCTCCAGCGTGATGTCGGGCGACAAGCCGCTGATCGAGGATCCGCAGTTCCGCCAGAAGCTGGCGGCGACCGAGATCGAGCTCAAGGCGCTCGAGCTGACCCAGATGCGCGTCGTCGCGGCTGAGGGCAAGCACGGTAAGGGCAAGCCGGATCCGGCCTCGTCGATCCTCAAGATCAAGGGCTCGGAAATCCAGCAGACGCTCACCGAGCTGCTGCTCGAAGTGACCGGCCCGTTCGCGCTGCCATTCGCGCCGGAAGGCGAAGGGCAGAACGAGGAGGGCGACTGGGCTTCGCCGATCGCGCCGACCTATTTCAACTACCGCAAGGTGTCGATCTATGGCGGCTCCAACGAGATCCAGCGCAACATCATCGCGAAAGCGGTGCTGGGGCTTTGATCTTCTCCCTCTCCCCGCCCTTGCGGGGAGAGGGGCGGGGTGAGGGGAGCCGCCGCGGGCTCGGAGCACGCGGATAGCCCCCTCACCCGAAGCCCTCGCTATCGCTCAGGCTCCGACCCCTCCCCGCAAGCGGGGCGAGGTTAGCGAGCCAAGCTTCACACATTCACCACGCGCGTCGCGCGCGATCCGAGAGAAAAGAAAATGGATTTTGATCTTTCAGAGGAGCAACGGCTTCTCAAAGACAGCGTGGACGGCCTCCTGAAGGCGTCCTACGACTTCGAGAACCGCAAGAAGTATCGCGCTGAAAAGGGCGGTTACAGCAAGGCGATCTGGGGCAAGTTTGCCGAGCAGGGCCTGCTTGGCCTGCCGTTCAGCGAAGAGGATGGCGGCTTTGGCGCCGGTCCGATCGAGACCATGATCGTGATGGAAGCGCTCGGCCGCAATCTCGTGGTCGAGCCCTATCTCGACACCGTGGTGCTTGGCGGCGGTTACCTCCGTCGTGCGTCGGCCGAACAGCGCGCCGCGCATCTGCCTGGCATCATTGATGGCTCGAAGACGCTGGCCTTTGCGCAGGTCGAGCGCGACTCCCGCTATGACCTCGGCGACATCAAGACCTCCGCCAAGAAGAGCGGTACGGGCTACACGCTCAACGGCGAGAAGTTTGTGGTCGGCCATGGCGACACGGCTGACACGCTGATCGTCACCGCACGCACGGCCGGCGGCCAGCGCGATGCCAAGGGCGTTGGTGTGTTCCTCGTCCCAGCCGATGCCAAGGGCGTCGATGTCCGCGGCTACGAGACCCAGGACGGCAGCCGCGCTGCCGACATCAAGCTGACCAATGTCGAAGTCGGCGCTGACGCCGTGATCGGCGATGCCGAAAACGGCCTGTCGATCATCGATCAGGTGGTCGACGATGCCCGCATCGCGCTCTGCGCCGAAGCGGTCGGTGCGATGGAAGAGGCCCTCAAGGTCTCGGTCGAATATATCAAGGAGCGCAAGCAGTTCGGCGTTGCCATCGGCTCGTTCCAGGCGCTGCAGCACCGCGCGGCCGACATGTTCACCGCGCTGGAGACTGCGCGCAGCATGTCCTATCTCGCATCGATGGCGTCGAGCTTCACTGATCTCGACGAACGCGCCAAGACGGTCGCCGCTGCCAAGGTGCAGATCGGCCGCTCCGCGCGTGCGGTCGGTCAGGGCGGCGTCCAGCTGCATGGCGGCGTCGGCGTCACCATGGAGTACAAGATCGGCCACTACTTCAAGCGGCTGACCATGATCGAGCAACAGTTCGGCGATGCCGATTTCCATCTCCGCCGCGTCGCCGCGGCCGGTGGCATCACCGAGTAAGCAGCCAGATCGATGCCCGGCCATTCCCGAATGAGCCGGGCATCATCCGCCGTTCTTCGCCACATGAAATCGGCCGGCGGATGACGCTTCGCTCATCCGCCCTACCTCCTATCCACGCGTCTGCCGCAGCGCTTCGCCAAGCGCCATCGCTACCGTCATCGCCAGATTGATCGAGCGCAGGCTCTCGCGCATGGGAATGACGACACGGCTGTCTGCGGCGGCAGCCACATCTTCCGGCACGCCGGCGCTTTCGCGGCCAAACAGCAGAATTTCATCGTCGGTATAACTGTGCGTGAGGTAGGGCTCCGCGCCCTTCGTCGTGAACAGCGCGAGTTTGCAGCCGGCCTCGCGCCGCCACTCGTCAAAATGCCGCCACGAGATGTGCCGCACGATCGAAACCTGATCGAGATAATCCATCCCCGCACGCCGGAAATGACGATCCGAAATCGGAAAGCCCGCGGGCTCGATGATATGGGCCTCGACATCAAGGCAGGCACACAGGCGCAGGATCGTGCCTGTGTTTTGCGGGATATCGGGCTGGTAGAGGGCGATGCGCATCGTGATGCGTTACCGCCCTCCGGCCGCGGCGACAAGCGGTCGCGCTACTCCGCAGGCGCAAGATGCGGACGGCCCTCGATCGTCGCCGCCTTTTCGCGACGCCCGACGCGGGCCCGTCGCTTCTTCCACCAGATCACCACGCCGGTCACCGACAGCGCGGCGACCACGAGACCCATCAGCGAGATCAGGATGCGACCGGGCAATCCGAGGATGCGGCCCGAATGTAGCGGGAACTGCATCTGCACGAAAATATCCGCGGCGGTCCCGACCCATGGCAGCTTCTCGCCGAGCGGGCGACCATCTTCGCTGTCATAGTAAAGTTGCGCCGGTCCGACGCCCGCAGCACCGTGATCGTCGCCGGGATTGAAGAAACCGACCTGGAAGATGCCGTGAGCGGGGCCGTAGAACAACGAGCCCACCGGCGTGTCCCAGCCGCGTGCTTTGCCGTCGGCCTGTGCACGCTCGTAAATCTGCGCCCAGGTCATCTTTGGCTCGATCGGCTTGTCGAGATGGCGATATTCGCGCTGCTCATAGGGCGTCGGCGTGTAGTTCGACACCGTCTTCATCAGCGGTGAAAACACTTCGAAATAGAGATTCAGCGAGAACGCCGTGAAGGCGATGATGAACAGCAGGCCCCAGGTCCACAGGCTGAAAGCACGGTGGATGTCGAAATTGATGCGATAGGTGCTGCCTGTCGTCTTGATCATCCACGCTGGCTTCCAGCGTGCCCAAAAACCCTTGCCGAGCTCGCGCGCGACAGAGGGATCAGCTCCGGCTTTGGCTCGCTTGCGCGAGGGCAGCGTCAGATAGAAACCGACAAAGCAGTCGATGGTCCAGATGATGGCGATGATGCCGAGGATGCGCATGCCCCAGCGATCGCTGCCCCAGAATTCCGGAATGTGCATCGTGTAATGCAGCTTGTAGAGGAACGAGACGAAGTTTTCGCGGGTGATCGGCCAGACCGCGCCCCAATAGCGCTTGCCGAGTTCCTCACCCGTGTTGGGATCGAGGAACACCTGATTGTAGTCGATGGTGTAGCGTTTCTGCGTCGCCGGATCGATGCGGGGCAGCACGAAGAAGGACAACGACTCGTTCTTCTCCGGCGTCATATTCATATGGATCACGCGCGCACGCGGATCGCGTTGCTCGATCAGGTTGGCCAATTCGATCGACGATTTCGCCGGCCCCTGCGTGGTGACGTCCTTGAGCTTGCTGTTCAGCAGATCATCCAGTTCGTGATCCCACGAGATGATCGCGCCGGTCACGCCCGAGAAGAACAGGAAGGCGGCTGTTAAGAGGCCAGCCCAGCGATGCAGGCGCCCGAAAATCAATCTCATGGCGTTCCGCCCCTCTCAATCTAGACGGGATCTGATTACCAAGAACGAGCACCGCCGGTCGAGGGACCGGCGGTGTCAGAATGTCGCGATTTAGGAAGGTTCTAAACTGTCACCAGCGATAGGTGAGCTTGGCGATGGCCTTACGGCCTTCTGCATAGAAGCAGCTCGTATAGCCATAGCAGGCGGCGACATAGCGGGTATCGGCCAGATTGGTCAGGTTAAGCGCCACTCGCCAGTTATCCTTGCTGTAGGCGACCATCGCATCGATGGCGGTCGATGCAGGAACCTTGAAGGTGTTGGCATCGTCACCAAAGGTCGAGCCGACATAACGCACGCCGCCACCGACCTGGATGCCGGCCAGCGGGCCGCCCTTGAACGTGTAGTCACTCCACACCGAGAAGCGGTTGAGAGGAACCGTGGTCGGGGCATTGCCGACATTCACGGGGTCCTTGGTCACCTTGGCGTGGATATACGAATAGGCGCCGCGAATATTGAACCCTTCGGTCAGCGTGGCAGTGCCTTCGAGTTCAATGCCGCGCGAATTGATTTCGCCAGTCTGCACCGCATCGAAGGTCGGGGGCGGGAATGTGACGACATTGGCACGGGTGAGATCAAACGCAGCCAGCGTGATCAGCGCATTGATGCCGACGGGCTGATACTTGACGCCGACCTCGTACTGTTTGCCGGTCTCCGGCTTGAGCAGATTGCCGAGACCGTCGGTATTGAGCACCGGCAGGAAGGATTCCGAATAGCTGAAATAGGGCGCGATGCCGCTGTCGAAATTATACATGACCGCGGCACGGCCGGTGAAGGCAGAAGCATCAGTCGATGCTTTCGCGCCACGCAGCGTTGCATCCACATCAGTGGTGACGAAGTCCTGCCGGCCGCCGAGCTGGAACGAGAGATTGCCGAGCTTGATCTGGTCCTGCAGATAGATGCCGACCTGCGACTGTTTCACGCCGGTGTTGTCTTCCGGTCCGTTGTTGACCCAGGCATTGGTATAGACCGGATTGAAGATATCGATCTTGCCGGTGGTGTAGCCGTTGGCGCGGTCGCGGAACGTGGTGTTGCGATAGTCGACGCCGAACAGCACCGTGTGGGCGAGGATGCCGGTGTTGAACTTGCCCTGCAGCTGGTTATCGACAGCAAAGGAGTTGATTGTGGAATCGCCGGCGCTGCCGCCGCGTCCCATCAGGCCCGCTGCTTCATCGGCAGGTGTCGCATAGCCGGTGCCGTAGAAGCTGGCCTGCTGATTGTACATGTAAGAATAGCGCAGGTTCTGCTTGAAGGTGAGCGCATCATTGATGTTGTGCGAGAACAGATAGCCGACCGACGCCTGTTCGGTATCGAACTGGTTCATGCCAGGCTCGCCGCCGAACCGGTTCACCGGAATGGTGCGCCCGTTGTTAGACCACACGGTGCCTGACGGCGGGAAGAACTGCAGGCCCCAGCCTGCCTTGTCCTTCTGATAGTTCGACAGGAAGGTGATGCTGGTGTCTTCGTTCGGTTTGAACGTTACCGCCGGAGCGATGAAGACGCGGTTGTTCTTGGAGAAGTCCACCTGGGTGTCGCTGTCGCGGATCACACCGGTGAGGCGATATAGCACGGTGCCTTCCTTGTTGGCGGGACCGCCGAAGTCGAATTCACCCTGATAGCGGTTGAAGCTGCCGCCGGAGATCGAGACTTCGCCAAACTGGCGTGCCGTCGGCAGTTTGCTCACATAGTTGAGCAGGCCGCCGGTGCCGCTGCCGCCATACATGGCGGAGGAGGGGCCCTTGAGGACTTCGAGTCGCTCGGCGCCATAGGGCTCGAGGCCGAGGAAGTGCACATACTGGCTGCTCGGCAGCCGCAGGCCGTCGAGATAAAGGCCAGGCATGGTCATGTCGAAGCCACGGATCTGCAACCCGCCGAAGCGGGTGTCGGAGCCGCCATTGACGTCGCCGCTGACGCCGGCCGTGTAGCGCAGTGCTTCGCCGATGGAACCTGCACCCTGATTGGTGACCTGATCGCGCGTCACGATGGAGATCGATTGCGGCGTCTCGATCAGCGGGGTGTCGGTCTTGGTGCCGGTGCCGCTGCGGGTGGCGACAAAGCCGTTCACCGGGCCGCCGGCACGCTCGCCGACATTCGGATTGGCGGTGGTGGCAGCGACGGGCGCGGCCTGCGGAGCCCGTGCGGCGCGATTGGCGCGTGCAGCACGGCTTGTAGAAGCCCGCCGTGACGGACGGGATGCGGCTGGCCGCGTACGCTGTTGCGGCGACTCCACCGTCACCGCCGGGAGCGTCGATTGCGCTTCCGCGACGTCGGTAACCGACAAAGCGAGGCCGCTAACGGCGCAAAGGCAGAGCGTGCGGATGGTTCGGAAATGCGCGAGAGGTCGCGCGCTGCGTGCAGTCGTCATGGCCAAGTTGCCCCCGGAGCTGGAGTCGGCTTCTGCCGGTATGATTTTGGTGTCATCCGGCTCTATCGAAGGCGTCGTCCGAGTACAGGCTTTGGCCGTTAGAATAGTTTCAGGTTCGGGTTTCCATTCCAGGGTGTTGCCGAGACGGCGCACTAGCCTCCAGGACTTGGAGCCCTTTTGCGCGACATGGTTGTGGCTGGAGCTCGTTGCACGAAATGGCCGGAAGCGGGGATCGCGCCCTGCGAATCGGCCGTTGATGCCGCGTGCGGCTGCCAAATTCTCCGCATTACGGAACGCGGTTGAATCTTGCGTGCATCGCATCCTGTTACCCCGTTCGTAGGCTTGCGATGCCGCGGTAGGGATGCAATAGAACGATTCTGGATTGCGTGTTTTTGCTGCGAGGCAAGGACAAGTGACCACGCCGCCGTGGGGAGGAACCGCGGGCACCGGTCATTGCTCTAGGTCAACGCGCATGCGTTGCCGGACGGGCAAAGACGGGGAGCAGATAAGAAAGGGTTGGGATCGTGACGACAACGTCTTCGGCGCAGCATACGCGCCGTGATTTCCTGTACGTAGCCACCGGGGCGGTGGCTGCCGTTGGTGCCGCAGCCGCCGTCTGGCCGCTGATTTCTCAAATGAATCCAGATGCTTCGACCATCGCGGCAGGTGCGCCGATCGAGGTCGATCTCACCCCGATCGCCGAGGGACAGGACATCAAGGTGTTCTGGCGCGGCAAGCCGATTTTCATCAGCCATCGCACCAAGAAGCAGATCGAGGACGCCCGTGCCGTTCCGGTCACGAGCCTGCCTGATCCGCAGACCGACCAGGCCCGCGTCAAGGAAGGCCATGACCAGTGGCTGGTCGTGATCGGCATCTGCACCCATCTCGGCTGCATCCCGATCGCCCATGAAGGTGCCTATGACGGCTTCTTCTGCCCCTGCCATGGCTCGGTCTACGACACGTCCGGGCGTATTCGTCAGGGACCGGCTCCCGCCAATCTGCCGATTCCGCCTTACGCCTTCGTCTCCGACAGCAAGATCAAGATTGGCTGAGCCTCCCGGCTCGCCTCGAGACCTTGCGCCGATAGTGTCGTTTTCTTCTTCAGGATCGCATCATGAGCGGACCATCCAGTTTCCAGCCTTCCCATCCCGCCCTGCAGTGGTTCGAAAAGCGCCTGCCGCTGATCGGTCTGATCCACTCGTCCTTCATCGCTTACCCCACGCCGCGTAACCTGAATTACTGGTGGACGTTCGGCGGTATCCTCTCCTTCATGCTCGGCGTGCAGATCGTCACCGGCGTGATCCTGGCGATGCACTATACCCCGCATGTGGATCTCGCCTTCAACTCGGTCGAGAGCATCGTCCGCGACGTGAATTACGGCTGGCTGCTGCGCTATCTGCATTCCAACGGCGCATCGATGTTCTTCATCGCCGTCTACATCCACATGCTCCGCGGCCTCTATTACGGCTCCTACAAGGCGCCGCGCGAAGTGCTCTGGATCCTCGGCGTGATCATCTACCTGCTGATGATGGCCACCGGCTTCATGGGCTATGTGCTGCCCTGGGGCCAGATGAGCTTCTGGGGCGCCACCGTCATCACCAACCTGTTCTCGGCCATTCCCTATGTCGGCGAGCACATCGTGACCCTGCTGTGGGGCGGTTACGCCGTTGGCAACCCGACCCTGAACCGTTTCTTCTCGCTGCACTATCTGCTGCCCTTCGTGATCGCGGGCGTCGTGGTCCTGCACGTCTGGGCGCTGCATGTGGTGGGCCAGAACAATCCGGCCGGCGTCGAGGTGAAGACCGAGAAGGACGTGGTGCCGTTCACGCCCTACGCCACCATCAAGGATGGTTTCGGCATCGTCTGCTTCATGATTTTCTATGCCTGGTTCGTGTTCTACATCCCGAACTATCTCGGCGATCCCGACAACTACATCCCGGCCAATCCCGGCGTGACCCCCGCCCACATCGTGCCGGAATGGTACTACCTGCCGTTCTACGCGATCCTGCGCTCGATCCCGTCCAAGCTCGGCGGCGTCATCGCCATGTTCTCGGCGATCATCGTGCTGGCCTTCCTGCCATGGCTGGATAGCGCCAAGACACGCTCGTCGAAGTATCGCCCGCTCGCCAAGCAGTTCTTCTGGATCTTCGTGGTGGTGTGCATCCTGCTCGGCTGGCTCGGCGGCAAGCCTGCGGAAGGCATCTACATCACGGCCGGTCGCATCCTGACCGCCTGCTACTTCGCCTACTTCCTGATCGTGCTGCCGGTCCTCAGCCGCATCGAGACGCCGCGCGCGGTGCCGAACTCGATCGCCGACGACGTGCTGGCGAAATACGGCAAGAAGGCTGCATCGGCGATTGCCGTGATGTTGCTGGCCGGTGGCCTCGTGATGGGCGGTGCCCAGAACGCCAGGGCCGCGGAAGGCGGCCCGACGCCGCCGTCGCTGTCGTGGAGTTTCGCCGGCCCTTTCGGCAAGTTTGACCGCGGTGCCCTGCAGCGCGGCTACAAGGTCTACAAGGAAGTCTGTGCCACCTGCCATTCGATGAACCTGCTCCACTTCCGCAACCTCGCGGATGCCGGTGGCCCCGGTTTCTCGGCGGCGCAGGCGTCGGCTGTGGCATCGGATATCCAGGTCAAGGATGGCCCGAATGACGCCGGCGACATGTTCGACCGTCCGGGTCGTCTTGCCGACAAATTCCCGGCGCCGTTCCCCAACGAGAACGCGGCCCGCGCGGCCAATGGCGGCGCCTATCCGCCGGATCTGTCGCTGATGGCCAAGGCCCGCAACTACGATCGCGGCTTCCCGCAGTTCATCTTCGACTTCTTCACCCAGTTCCAGGAAAAGGGCCCGAACTATATCGACGCCCTGCTGCAGGGCTACGAGGACGCGCCGAAGGATTTCCAGCTGCCGCAGGGAGCCTACTACAACAAGTACTTCCCCGGTCACGCCATCAAGATGCCGAAGCCGATCTCCGACGATCAGGTGACCTATGACGACGGCACCCCGCAGAAGGTCGAGAACTACGCCAAGGACGTCTCCACCTTCCTGATGTGGACGGCCGAGCCGCATCTCGAAGCGCGCAAGAAGCTCGGCCTGCAGGTCATGATCTTCCTGATCATCTTCGCGTTCCTGATGTATTTCACCAAGAAGAAGGTCTGGGCCGACGCGCATTGAGCGACGGTATCGACCTGAACCGAAAAGCCCCTGCGGGGGCTTTTTTGTTGCCCTTGTTCCATGTGGCGTTTAACGGCATTCCAGGCTGCCACGCATGGCGTGTATTTGCGTTGTCATCATCTCGACGCCAAAATGCGTTCAACCGATCACACCACACACTCCCCGGAGGACATCATGGGCTCATCCATCACTTTCAAGCGCCCCGACGGCAAGGACGCCAAGGGCTATCTCGCCAAGGCCGCGGCCAGCAACGCGCCGGGCGTGGTCATGATCCAGGAATGGTGGGGTCTGTCGGACCAGATCAAGGGTCTCGCCGATCGTCTCGCCCAAGAAGGTTTTGATGTGCTGGCGCCGGATCTCTATGACGGCGTTGTCGTGCCCTATCACGACGCGGATGCCGCGGGCAAAGAGATGAACTCGCTCGATTTCATGGATGCCACCACGCAGACCGTGCGGGGTGCCGTGCAGTATCTGTCGAAGGACGGCGCCAAGGTTGGTCTCACCGGCTTCTGCCTCGGCGGCGCGGTGACCGTGATCGGCGCCACAAAGATTCCCGAACTCAGCGCGGCCGTGGCGTTCTACGGCATCCCGCCGGAGCAGGCAGCTGCGCCCGCCGATGTGCAGGTGCCGCTGCAGGGCCACTTCGCCAACCGCGACGACTGGTGCACGCCGGAAGTCGTCGATAATTTCGAGAAGGGTCTGAAGGCCGCTGGCAAGAGCGCGGAATTCTTCCGCTATGACGCCGACCACGCCTTCGTCAACGAACAGCGCGCCGAAGTGCATGATCTCGAAGCCGCGAAGCTCGCCTGGAGCCGTGCAACGGCGTTCTTCAAGAAGCATCTGGGTTGATTGCCGGCCGCACTTGCTGCGGTGTGAACAACACAGTAGGTCGGGTGCATGTCGCCCGACCTCACCATCTCCGACCTGCGTCACGTCCCGGAATTCTTCGACACCGTCGCGGATCGGATCTGGCAGGCATGGTGGAAGCGTCATGGTGTGCCGGAGGCGTATATCGTCGAGCGCCTGCGCGAGAACATGAAGGGCGATGGTCTGCCGATCGCGCTGGTGGCCCATCATGGATCGGCTTTTCTCGGCACGGCCTCCCTGCTGGTCTCCGATCTCGACGAACGCCCGCAATATACACCCTGGGTGGCCGCCGTCTGGACCGAACCGGATGCGCGCGGGCAGGGCGTTGCGCCGGTCCTGATCGCGTGCGCCTGCGCCGAGGCGTTCGCCCGCAGTCACGATAAAGTTTATCTCTGCGCTGCCCCGCCACGTCGGGACTATTATTTGCAGCTGGGCTGGCAGCCGATCGAGGAGAATGTCGGCCCGCTCAAGCTGACGGTATTTGTCAGGGATCAATTGCCTGCGCCCCCATCTTGACGCCGCCGGTTTCCCGTGGCTGAGTAGCCGCCATGAGCACCCCTGTCCGCAACTCCCGTCGTTGGTGGCGCACCTCCTGAAGAGGTGGCTGGTGCGATTTGCTCTTTTCCCAATCGTCGAAGGCCGCCATCGCAGTACGCGACGGCTTTCGGTTCTGTCTTAGCCTCGTTTGTCCTGTGTGGCGCCCTCCGGCTTCGTTTCCGTAAGAGGACACAATGAACAGGACGATTTTTTCCCTTCCCGCCGACAGCTCCTACAAGACCGCCGGCGGCCTGACCGTCACGCGCCATGCCGAGATGTTCACCGGCGGCACGGCGCTCGACGATCTCATCACCCGGCTCGATCATCACCGCGGCGTGGTGCTGTCCTCCGGGACCACGGTGCCCGGCCGCTATGAGAGTTTCGACCTCGGCTTCTCCGATCCGCCGTTGCTGCTGGAGACCACCGGCACCGACTTCACCATCACGGCGCTGAACAAGCGCGGACAGGTGCTGATCGCCTTCATCGCCGAGACGCTGAGCGACCCTTGCGTCGTGCTCGATGCCCGCACCATGGCCAAGCTCAAGGGCCACATAGTGCGCGGCGAGGCGCCGGTGGAGGAAGACCAGCGCACCCGCCGCGCCAGCGTGATGTCGCTGATCCGCGATCTCGTCGCGCAACTGTTCTCCTCCGCCGATCCCATGCTCGGCCTGTTTGGCGCCTTCGCCTATGATCTCGTGTTCCAGGTCGAGGATCTCAAGCAGAAACGCGACCGCGAAGCCGACCAGCGCGATATCGTGCTCTATATCCCCGATCGCCTGCTGGCCTATGACCGCGCCACCGGCCGTGGCGTCACGCTCACTTACGATTTCGCCTTCAAGGAACGCTCCACCGACGGCCTGCCGCGCGAGACGCCGGAGAGCGGCTACAACAAGTCGCCGCGCGAAGGCTTTGCCGATCACGCGCCCGGTCAATATCAAGAGACGGTCGAAAAAGCCCGCGCTGCCTTCGCGCGCGGCGATCTGTTTGAGGCCGTGCCGGGTCAGCTCTTTGCCGAGCCCTGCGATCGCTCGCCGGCTGAAGTGTTCCAGCGCCTCTGCATCATCAATCCATCGCCTTACGGCGCGCTGATGAATCTCGGTGATGGCGAATTCCTCGTTTCCGCCTCGCCGGAGATGTTCGTGCGCTCCGATGGGCGCCGGGTCGAGACCTGTCCGATCTCCGGCACCATTGCCCGCGGTTCTGACGCCATCGGCGATGCCGAGCAGATCCGTCAGCTGCTGAATTCGGAGAAGGACGAATTCGAGCTCAACATGTGCACCGATGTCGATCGCAACGACAAGGCGCGCGTCTGCGTGCCCGGCACCATCAAGGTGCTCGCACGTCGGCAGATCGAGACTTACTCAAAACTCTTCCACACCGTCGATCATGTCGAAGGCATGCTGCGCCCCGGCTTCGATGCGCTCGATGCGTTTCTCACCCATGCCTGGGCCGTCACCGTCACCGGCGCGCCAAAGCTGTGGGCGATGCAGTTCGTCGAGGACAATGAGCGCTCGTCACGGCGCTGGTATGCCGGCGCCATTGGCGTGGTCGGCTTCGACGGCACCATCAATACCGGCATCACCATCCGCACCATCCGCATGAAGGATGGCCTCGCCGAAGTCCGCGTCGGCGCGACGTTGCTGTTCGATTCCGATCCGGTGGCGGAAGAGAAGGAATGCCAGACCAAGGCGGCTGCACTTTTCCAGGCGTTGCGCGGCGATCCGCCGAAGAAGCTCTCCGCCTTCGCCCCGGATGCGCGCGGCTCGGGCAAGAAGGTGCTGCTGATCGATCACGAGGATAGCTTCGTCCATATGCTGGCGGATTATTTCCGCCAGGTTGGCGCCGATGTCAGTGTGATCAGGCACGTCCATGCGCAGACGGTGCTGAACCGCGACACGTTCGATCTGCTGGTGCTGTCGCCCGGTCCCGGCCGCCCCGCCGATTTCGGCATCTCGAAAACCATCGATACCGCGCTTGCCAAAAATCTTCCGGTGTTCGGCGTCTGTTTGGGTGTGCAGGCCATCGGCGAATATTTTGGTGGCCGGCTAGGCCAGCTCACGCAGCCGGCCCATGGCCGTCCGTCGCGGGTGCAGGTCAAGGGTGGGCAGCTGATGCAGGGCCTGCCCAACGAGGTCACCATCGGCCGCTACCACTCGCTGTTCGTCGAAATGGGCGACATGCCCGAAGCGCTCACGGTGACGGCCACCACCGAGGATGGCGTCGCCATGGCCATCGAGCACACGACGCTGCCGGTGGGAGGCGTCCAGTTCCATCCGGAATCGCTGATGTCGCTGGGCGGGGAGGTCGGCCTGCGCATTGTTGAAAATGCGTTCCGGCTGGGCCAAAAGGCGGAGTGAACCGCGGGCGAGGGCCCACGGTGGAGCAATCCGGCCTTGCTTGTGGCATCCGGATTGCTTCGATACCTTCGCCGCCGCCCGCATTCGACCGAAACAGAGATCCTGATGACCCCTGACCTCGCTCACGACCTCAAGGCTTCCGTCCGCACCATTCCGGATTATCCGAAGCCGGGGATCCTGTTTCGCGACATTACCACGCTGCTGGGCGATGCCCGCTCGTTCCGCCGCGCCGTGGACGAACTGGTGCATCCCTGGGCAGGCTCGAAGATCGACAAGGTCGCGGGCATGGAAGCCCGCGGCTTCATCATCGGCGGCGCCGTCGCCCATCAGGTCTCGGCTGGCTTCGTGCCAATCCGCAAGAAGGGCAAGCTGCCGCATACGACTGTGCGCATTGCCTATTCGCTGGAATACGGCATCGACGAGATGGAAGTGCATGCCGACGCCATCAAGCCCGGCGAGCGCGTGATCCTGGTGGACGACCTCATCGCCACGGGCGGCACGGCCGAAGGCGCCGTGAAGCTGATGCGCCAGATCGGTGCGGATGTGGTTGCGGCCTGCTTCATCATCGACCTGCCGGATCTCGGCGGGGCCGCAAAACTGCGCGCGATGGACGTGCCGGTGCGCACGCTGATGACGTTCGAGGGGCACTGACTCTGCCTGTCGTCACCCGGCTTGACCGGGTGACCCAGTAGACAGCCACATTCGAGATCTACACTGGCTCCGCCGTGTACTGCATTGCCCGCCTTCGCGGGCAATGACAACGGAGCGTGAGGCGGCCCGGCTCACATCAGCAGCAGCCCCAATTCGATCTCCCGGAACGCAAAGTAGTTCCGGCGAATCCACTGATGCAGCTCGGTGGATGAATCGTGCTCCGACCTCAGATAGCCGGTGAACGAGAAGTTCAGCCGATCGATATAGGTTTTCAAAAACGGCGGCAGCGCTGGGACATGCAGCATCTTGCCTTGAGCGAGCGCGGGCGGGATCTCCCCGCGCAGCACCTGCTCGTTGTCGATCACATAGAGTGAGCGTTGCGGATATTGCTGCTGCAGCGTCTCATAGGCGCGCAGCGAGGCGCGGTCGCTGTCGCCCATGAACAGCACGATCGGTGCCACGCCACGGCGCGCAGCTTCTTTGGCAAAGCCGATCTCGGCGGTCATGCGGAAGAATTCATCGAAGGCGTGATAGCCGAGATCGATCACCTTCGCCGTCTCGTCGTGAACGATCAGCCGGTCCATCAGCGCCATCTTGCCGAATGTGTCGTCGATATCGGCGGTCTCGGTCAGCCGCGGCAGGAAGTCGAGCAGCGACGGTTCCTTCAGGCTGACATCGAAGGCGACCACATCGCCGCGCTGCAGCTTGAGGAATTCCGTCAACAGGCGCGCCACAAGGGTCTTGCCGACCTGGGGGCGTGTTGAGCAGATGATGTAGACGGGCGTACGCGACATGGGGGCAGTATAGCTGGGAATACGAGTGAAGCTCGCTCTTCACCTCTCCCCGCCGGGGAGAGGTCGCGCGCCCTTGCGCGCGGGTGAGGGGGCTTGCACCGCTGCCTGAGTTTGCCCCCTCACCCGGCGCTACGCGCCGACCTCTCCCCGGAGGGGAGAGGTGTCGAGAGGGCGGAGTTTAATCGATCTTACTGCTCGCCCGGCGTGCGTGCGCTGGGCTTGTCGTGCACGATATCCGTCAGCTTGATGCGGTCGAATTCGCTCCAGACATTGGCCAGCCAATGCCGCACATAGCCGCGCAGCACGAACGAATAGTTCGCCGCCTCGTCATTCGGGCCCTTGTTGGCGACGAATTTCAGGAACGGCACATGGGAGACTTCCACCTGCTCATAGGCCATCTCGTTGAGCTTCGGGATGACGATCTCGGTGGCGCCCTTGATCTTGTGGAAATAGGAGTTGTAGGTCGCCTGGTCCCATTCGAAGAAGCTGGTATTGTTGATGAAATTCTTCACCAGGAAATACTTCGCGCCATCCATGAAGCCGGCGGTCTCGGCGATTTCGTCCAGCGACGCGATCGACGGGCCGAGTATATGGAAGACAGCAAAGGTGATCTGGCCGGACTTGGCGGCATCCAGGAAGCCGATGTCCCGCAGCGAGGCGAGGGCAGGCGAGAGCAGGCCTGCGCGGACGTCGATGACGGTGACCGACGGCGCCACCGTGTTCAGCGTATCGAAGATCTTCATCTGGTCCGAGGTGGTCGTCATGTCGACGATCTCGGTGATGTCCGGGTGGAAGCGCTTCAGCGTGCCGCGCGGCGATTCCGTGTCGAAGGCCCGGGTCGCGACATTGTTGGCGCTGAAATAATCCAGAACGGTCCGCGACACCGTGGTCTTGCCGACCCCGCCTTTGTCCGCGCCCACCACGATCACTGCTGGCTTCGCCATGAAATTCCCTTAGCTGCTCGAAATCCCCAACGCACGAGCGAGACTCGCGCGCAGCCACTGTAGCCCATGGCTGCTTTGGGCGCGAACATGGCAGAATGATGGGGGATTTCAATCGCCAGATCACGGCAGATGATGGAAATCATTGGAGAATTTTGAGGGCATCTGCTTGTCGTCACCCGGCTTGACCGGGTGACCCGGTAAACACCGCAGCTACTGAGGTGACTGGGTCGCCCGGTCAAGCCGGGCGACGACATTTGGAGGGATCAGGCGTGCTTGCCCCACGGGCCAGCGGTTGAGGCTCCCGTGGGCTGTGCCCCGTCGCTCAATGGTCCCGGCTTGGCCGGTCCGCCCTCCGGCAGAGCCTCCGGCTCCTCTGTCGCCTCACCGGGCAACGCCAGCGGTCCGGGATCATGCCCGCCGGCATATTTGATCAGCGCGGCAACCCGCGCATCCACCGAGGGATGGGTCGCGAAAATATCCGCAAAGCCCGAGCGCGGATTGTCCACGCACATTTCCATCACCGCCGAGGTCGCGCCCGGCAGCTCGCCGCGATTCTCGATCTTGCGCAGCGCCGAGATCATGGCATCCGGATTCTTGGTCAGCTCCACCGCGCCGGCATCGGCCATGAATTCGCGCGAGCGCGACAGCGCCAGCCGGATTACCTGAGACAGCGCCCAGGCAACGATGAGCAACACCACCGCGATGATGATGGCGAACATCGCACCGCCGCCGCTCTTGCCATCGCTGGATGACGATTGCGAGGACGAGCGGCTGGAGGAGAAACGGTAATTGCCATTTGTGAAGGACCTGAACATCAGTTCGGCAAACAGTCCGACCACACCGGCAATGATGCCGGCGATCACCATCAGCTGCACATCGCCATTGCGGATATGTGTCAGCTCATGGCCGAGCACGGCCTCGATCTCGTCATCGTCGAGATTGCGCAGCAGCCCCGTCGTCACCGTCACGGAATATTGTTTCGGATTGAGGCCGGTGGCGAAGGCGTTGAGCGCGTCGTCCTCCATGATCTTGAGCTTCGGCATCGTGATGCCGCGCGAGATGCAGAGGTTTTCCAGCAGATTATACAGCCGCGGCTGCTGCTGCCGCGTCACGCTTGCGCTGCCGGTGATCATGTCGATCATCTTCTGATGACCGAAATAGGAAATGATGATCCAGCCGATGGCTGCGAGGGTTGCCAGAGGCATCGCTCGCAGAAGATCGCGGAATGCCGCGTTGAGATAATAAGGCAGCGTGCCGCGATTGTTGCTCCAGACCTCCAGCACCAGCGCACCGGCGAACACGACCACATAGATCAGCACGAACAGGCCGGCGAGCAGCAGCATCGAACGCGTCTTGTTCGATGCGATATGCGTGTAGAGACCGTAAGCTGCCATCGTGGGGTCCTGCTACGCACCATCAGCCGTCATTGCGAGGAGCGTAGCGACGAAGCAATCCAGTTCTTGGCTTTCTGGATTGCTTCGCTTCGCTCGCAATGACGTGGAACGACCTCAGAACTTGACCGTCGGCGCCGCCTCGGCCTGCGCGCGGCTCTCGCCGAGGTCGAAGAACTGCTTGGGATGGAATCCCAGCGCGCCGGCGAACAGGGCCGCTGGCAGCTGCTGGATGCCGGTGTTGTATTCCGAGACCGCATTGTTGAAGAAGCGGCGCGCGGCGGCGATCTTGTTCTCGATGTCGGAGAGCTCGGTCTGCAGTTGCTGAAAATTGGCATTGGCCTTGAGGTCCGGATAGGCCTCGGCCAGTGCAATCAGCCGGCCCAACGCGCCGGTGAGCTGCTGTTCGGCGGCGGCAACCTGACCCGGCCCCTGTGCGCCCATCGCTGCACTGCGCGCCTTGATGACCTCTTCAAGCGTCCCGCGCTCATGCGAGGCATAGCCCTTGACGGTCTCGACCAGGTTCGGGATCAGGTCATGGCGCAGTTTCAACTGCACGTCGATATCGGCAAAGGACTGGTCCACCCGCTGCCGCAGGGCCACCAGCCGGTTGTAGGTCGCGAACAGGAAAAACGCGATGACGGCGATGACGCCGAGAACGATCCAGCTGGTCGACATGTAAAAACTCCCCCCAAAGAGACAATGACATTAGCACCATAGCCGATGCTGCAAGCACAGGGCAGCGGCCGCCGGGTGAGGGCGACTTGTCTATGTCGCGCGCGGCCGGAGATATGTTCAATGCGGCTTGGGCGGGGCGATGCCATACGTTGAATTATAGGGGACATGCTCGCGTTGCGACGTGCCCTGTGTTGCGGCCACGCATCAGTTGGAATGACTCTGATGTGAGCCAGCTGCGGGTTGGCTGCACTGCGCGTTCCGTCACCGCACTGTCATCCACGAAACCTAATGAGCCTTAACTTCTGGGGCTGAGGGTTAAGTGATGCGGAATTGGCGTGACGGCGCGAGCCGGCTTGCGATGGGTGTGGTCGTGACGGCGCTGTTCGCGCCGATGACGGCAGAGGCACAGACATTTACGATCCCGAGCGGGACGACGAACACCACTGGACGCACCTTGACCGGTACGCAATCCGGCACGGTCGAAGCCGGTGCCACATTGTCGAGTGCGACTGCAATCACCTGGAGCGTCACTGCCGGCAATCCGTCGCCGGCCCCCGGCGTCACCATCGACAATTCCGGCACGATCATCGGCGCTACGCGCGGTATCGATACATCGGGCTCTGGCACGCCGCGCAATATCACAGTCTGGAATCGCGCTGGCGCCACCATCAGCGGCACGACAAACGACGCGTTCCGCATCAATAACGAAATCGGCAATGGGACGATCACCGTCCACAATTATGGCACGATCTCATCGACTGGCGGCCAGGCGCTCGATTTCGATGCGATCTCGTTGGCAACCGGCACGATCAACATATTCAACTATGCCACGGGTGTCATTCGGACCACGACATCGGATGCGGTTCGGCCGGGCGCAGGCGGCGTTGTGACCAATTGGGGTCTGATCTACTCAGAGGGAGTGATCGGATCGGGCGCGGGTACCGACGGCATAGACATGCAGGACCGTTCCGGAACGGTCATCAACAAATCCGGCGGCACTGTTTCAGGTTTTCGTCACGGCATTTCCGTCGGTGAGTTCGGCGGCGTGACTGTGACCAATGAAGCCGGTGGCACGATCCTGGGACGCAACGGTTCGGGCATCGGTTCGGACAACACAGGTACTGTAGTCAACTACGGTCGTATCACCGGCGCATATGACGGCAACGGAACCGGCGATGGTGACGGTGTCGATGTGGATAACGCAGCGACGATCACGAATTACGGGACGATCGAGGGTACCGGCGCTGGCGGCTATGATGGTCGCGGCCGCCTCAATAACAGCGAAGGTCTGTCGCTCGGCGGCGGCACGGTGACTAATTATGGTCTGATCAGTGGTGCCGGCAACGGCATTGTCGTCAACAATGATGGTGATGGCCATTTTGACCGCAGCGGCGTTGCTGCGACCACGATCGTCAACAACGCTGGCGGCACTATCATCGGACAGAACGGCTATGCGATCCGGTTCGAAAACAAGAGCACGGCAACGCCGGCGATCAACGATGATACGATCGTCAATTACGGCACGATCATCGGTAACGGCTCCATCCCGGACCCGAACGCCATTGTGCTGAAGCAGAATGGACTGGTGGACGAAAATTCAGTCGGCACACTGAACGGCGTCACTTACACCGGCACCGGCTCTGCCCGCTTCATCCGCGGCGACGGCTCCGCGATCCAGATGGGCGAGGGCAATGACGTCCTCACCAATTACGGCACCATCATCGGCAATACCGGCCGCGCCATCAATCTGGAAGGCGGCAATGACACGCTGAACATCATGAAGGGGTCGCGCATCGCGGGCCTGGTCGATGGCGGCGCTGGCAGCGATACGCTGAACTACAACAAGGTTGGTCTTTCCGAGACGAACCGCGTGGCCCTGCAGAGCGGCCAGACCGTGAATATCGGCGGCACGCTCTATACGTCCTTCGAGGTCGTCAACGCCAATGCGCCGTCCTTCTCCGCTTTGGCCAATGCGAATGCGCGCGGCATCGCTGCGCTGTTCGATAATCTGCCGCTCAATGCCACGGGCCTCGGCGTCGTCGATATGCTGGACCGCGTCGCTAGCGCAACTGATGTCGGCGCGGCGCTGTCGCAGCTGACGCCTGGATCGTATCAGAGCCTCGGCCGCATCGGCATGAACAATGCCCAGCAGACCACCTCGCTGGTCGGCCAGCATCTGACGCAGAATCGCATCAACGGTCTCGGCACCGATGTCTCCGGTGCCGGCAATGCGCTGGCGATGTTCGATGGCGGCATGTTCGACCGCAATTTTGGCACTGATCGCGCATTGGCCGCTGTGATGGCCTTTCCGGGCAGTGCCGGCGCGTCGCTGGCGGAAGCCGGCTGGGGCACCGGCGTGGTCGATGCGATGGCCTATGCGCCGATCAACAAGGCGCCGGCGTTGCGCCCGATCGCGGTGACAGCCGATCACGGCTTCTTCGTCACCTCCGGCGCCAGCTTCGCTCGCGAAGGCGCGCGCGCGGATGCGCCCGGCTTCAAGGCGAACACGGTGAATGTGCTGGCCGGCTATGACCAGCGCCTCAGCGACAATTTCGTCGCCGGTGTGTTCGGCGGCTATGCCTTTACGCGCGGCGAGCTCGACAGCAATGGCAGCAACAGCCGGATCTCGACCGGTACCATCGGCGGTTATGGCACCTATCAGGCGCCAACCTGGTTCGCGACGCTGATGGGCCTCTATGGCTTCAGCGACTACACGACCTCGCGCGTGGCACTCGGCTCGGCCAATGACGCCACCTTCTCCGGCGATCACTATGCCATCCGCGGCACCGTCGGCACCGACATCCGCGTTAGCGGCTGGGTGGTCACGCCGGAGATCGGCCTGCAATATATGCGGGTGATGACCGACGGCTTCACCGAGCGCGGCAGCGCGGCAGCGTTGATCGTGGGCGCAGACAGTTCGGAATCGCTCCGCTCCAGCGTCGGCGCGCGCTTCGCCTATGACTATGCGATCAGCGGCGGCGTGGTGACGCCTGAGCTGCGCTTCGCCTGGCTGCACGAATTCAGCGACGGCATCCGCGGAATCAATGCGAGCTTTGCAGATACCACGCTGCCCGGCTCGTTCGTGACCTCGACCGCATCAGGCATCCGCGACCGCGGCGTGCTGGGTGCAGGCCTCTCGGGCAAGCTCGCGCCGCTCACGGTGTTGTCGGTGAACTATGATGCGATCGTCGGCGGCAGCGATAACGTCACGCATCAGGTCATGGGCCGCATCAAGCACGCGTTTTAACTATCCCCTCTCCCGCGAAGCGGGAGGGGGGGCCCGAGCAAAGCGGCGGGCGGGAGAGGGCCTTACGGCTTGGCGATATGCCAGGCACCATTCAGAAAACCATCGCCATTGGCCTCGCCAGCGGCGGTGTCCTTCTTGAAGGTATAAAGCGGCTTGCCCTTGTAGGCCCACATCTTCTTGCCGTCGTCGCGCACCACGATGGTCATGTCGGCGGTCGGCTTGTCGCTGTCGGCTGCAAACAGCGGCGGCCAGTTTTCTGCGCAGGGGCCGTTGCAGGCCGACTTGCCGCCGGCGTCCTTGTCGAAGGTGTAGAGCGTCATGCCCTTGGCGTCGACGAAGGTCTTGCCCTTCGGCGTATCGGCCGTCTTCAGCGCCTGCGCTGAGGCAGCGGATGCGGTGAGCAGCACGGCGAGCGCCGCGGCGGTGGCGAATGATTTGGTCATAGATATCACTCCTGATGAACGATGCGACGCAGTCGCGTCAGGAGTTAGAACGCCCGCACCGCCGGATTATTCCGATGATGGGTGTTCGAAAACCGCATCGCCCCAATCGAGCTTTCGGAACTTGCTATAGAGTGCCTTGTCGCGCTTCGGTGCCACGGCAGCGATGACGCCATTGGTGGTGCAAAGCTTCGCCGTGATGGCGATCTTTGTCGTGATCGGCTGCGCTAGCACCCGCGATGGACGTGGCGCGATCGGTGTGCGCGAGACGGCGAGATAAATAAATTTCTCGTCCTCATAGGGAAGTTCTGCGGATTTAAGTTGTTTATGCACGCGGGAGCGCTGCAGCCGCTGGCTGAAATGGCACCAGTCCGGCTTCACCAGCGGGCACGTCTCGTCTTGCGGGCACGGCGCGATCACATGCGCGCCGGCTTTGATGAGCTGCGTGCGGGCATCGAGGATGCGCGCATAGCCGGCCGGTGTGCCGGGCTCGACGATGAGCAGTGTGTCATTCGTTTTCGACCACATGGCGGCGACGAGTTTTTCGCGCACAGTGTCGGCGAGTTCGTTGATGACATAGCTCGCGATGACGAGATCGGCGGAAGGGGCATCGATGATCTTCGTCGGCGCATCACCGAGCGTGTAGGTGATCGTGCGATCATTCTCGCGCGCCAGTTCGATCGCGAGTGAACGCAGCGCCGGATTGGCATCGAGCAGCGCAAAGCTCTCCAGCGTCTCGAACGCCTCCGCGCAGGCCCATGTCGCCGTGCCCGGCCCGGCGCCGCAATCGAGCAGTGAGGTTGGCGCGAAATCCGGGCGGATCTCCTGCAAGGCATTGAGGCTGGCGATGACGGCCGCATAGGTCGCCGGCATGCGGGCGAGCGCATAGGCCAGAGCGTCGCTTTCGGTGCGGATGGTGGTTGAGCCGCCGCCAGCGCGATAGGTTTTGGAGATGGTGTCGGAGCGCTGTGCCGCGTCGGATCGCGACACGCCATGCAGGCGCGCGGCGAGGGATGCGGAGATGGATACTGGAAGATCGGGCGAGGTCATCTAAACAGCGACGCTCCTCTTATCCCTCCTCCAAGCAGCCAAGCCGCGCAGCGGGGAGGGTGGATCGAAGCGAGCGTTCAGCGAGCTTCGAGACGGGTGGGGTGGTGCGGCAGGCTCTGACGTCACGTGGTGATAGACCCCACCCCCGCCTGTCGGCGGACCCTCCCCACTGCGCTTCGCTTGGGGGAGGGAGGCCATTGGCTTCGTGTTCTCGTTACGCCACTTCCTGATCGAGAATCTTCACCGCGTTTTCCAGATCCACCGACACCAGCTGCGACACGCCGCGTTCCGCCATGGTCACGCCGTAGAGGCGATGCATGCGGGCCATGGTGATCGGGTTATGGGTGATGGTGATGAAGCGCGTATCGGTGGTCGCGATCATTTCGTGCAGCAGGCTGCAGAACCGCTCGACGTTGTGATCGTCCAGCGGCGCGTCGACTTCGTCCAGCACGCAGATCGGCGACGGGTTGGTCAGGAACACCGCGAAGATCAGTGCCAGGGCGGTCAGCGCCTGTTCACCGCCCGAGAGCAACGACAGCGATTGCGGCTTCTTGCCCGGCGGCTTGGCGATGATGTCGAGGCCGGCCTCGAGCGGATCATCGCTCTCGATCAGCTTCAGCTCGGCTTCGCCGCCGCCGAACAGTTCGACGAACATGCGCTTGAAGTGGCTATTGACGACCTCGAACGAGGTCATCAGGCGCTCACGCGCTTCCTTGTTCAGGCTCTGGATGCCGGTGCGCAGCTTCTTGATGGCTTCGACCAGGTCGTCACGTTCGGTGGCGAGGCTGTTATGCGAGCCCTCGATCTCGTTGAGCTCTTCCTCGGCGCGCAGGTTGACGGCGCCAAGACGCTCGCGGTCGCGGCGCATCTTCTCCAGCTCGACTTCCACTTCATGCAGGTCGGGCAGCTTGTCGTCCTGGCGCACTTCGGCGAGCGCCGCGACGCCGTCCGGCTCCACTTCCAGCATGTCGCGAATTTCGCGCTCGATATCCTCGAGGCGACGCTTGCCGCTTTCCATGCGCTCTTCCGAGCGCGCACAGGCCTCGCGCGCCTGCGACAGGAATTCCAGCGAGGTGCGGGCCTCGCGGTCGGTGTCGCGCATCATGTTCTCGGCCGCCTGCAGCGCATTGGCGGCCATCTGGCGCGCCTGCTCGGCATTCTCGACTTCCGAGATCAGCGCACGGCGCTTCTGCAGGAACAGCGCGGGCGCGTCTTCCAGCTCTTCGCGCTCGCGCAGCAGCTCGGCCTGGCGCGAGGCCACGGTCTCGATCTGCGAGGCGGCGGAGGTCTTGCGGTTCTGCCAGTCGGTGCGCTCGGCGATGATCGCCTGCAGGCGGCGATCGGCGAGCTCCGCCTCGCGCGCCAGCGCCTGCGCTTCGGCACGGACCTGTGCAGCCGCGCGGCGATAGCCGTCGATCTCGGTGCGGACATCGGCGAGTTTGGCTTCGGCCTCGGCGGTGTCGGGCAGCTCTTCCAGCGCCATATGCGCGGATTCGAGCCCGGCTTCGGCCTCCATGCGGTCGTTGGAGAGGCGCGACTGCGCTTCGGTCAGCGTCGCGCGGCGGGCGGCGTGGCGGTTGATCTCGCGCTCGGCATTGGCCTGACGCTCGCGGGCCTGGTCGACATCGCGGCGGGCATTGCGCAGGGCATCGCGCGATGCGCCTTCCGCGGAGGCCGCCGTCTTCAACGCGGCTTCCGCGCTTTCCAGCGCTTCGCGCTTGGCGATGGCGTCGATCTTGGCGTTTTCGAGATCAGCCTCGATATCCGTCAGGCGGGCGCGCTCGGCGAGACGACGGGCTGCACCGGTCGGCGCATGCGCACCGGCAACAAAGCCGTCCCAGCGCCAGACGTCGCCTTCCAGCGTCACGAGGCGCTGGCCGGTCTTGAGCTGCGAAACGAGGGCCGCGCCCTGATCCTTGGTGACGATGCCGATCTGCTTCAGGCGGCGCTGCAGCTCCGGCGGCGCGGTGACATGCTGCGCCAGCGCCTCGATGCCGTCGGGCAGCGCCGGATCATCGGCGGGCACGCCGGCATCGGTCCAGCGCATCGGCGCCGAGGGATCGACGGGCGCATCGAGATCGTCGCCGAGCACGGCGCCGATGGCCTTTTCATAGCCCTTGGTGACACTGACGCCGTCGATGATCGGCGGCCACAGATTCTTGGTCTCGCCATTGAGGATCTTCGAGATGGTCCGCGCTTCGGTCTCGAGGCGCTGCACCTTCTTGTCGGCTTCCGCGAGCGGGGCCCGCGAGGCTTCCAGCGTCTGGCGCGCGGCGATATGCGCACCTTCATTGTCGTTGACCGACATTTCCGCCTGCAGCAGGATCTCCTGCGCGGTCTCCATCAGGGCGGCGAGTTCATCGAGATCGCCAAAGCCCGAGGTCTGCGCCGTCAGCGCATCGATCTCGCTCTCGACGCGGCTGATTTCCTGGCCGAGGCGGGTCAGGCGATCGGCCTGGCTGCGCACATTGGACTGCAGCTGGTTGCGCTTCGCCGTCATGTCTGCATGGGCGGTGGTGAGTTCGGAGAAGGTGCGCTCGGCCGCGGCCAGCACCTGCTCGGCCTCGGAGACGCGGTCATCGACGCCACCACGCAGCTCGACGCGCTGCATGATCTCCTCTTTGAGCATCGTGTCTTCTTCGTCGAGCCGCAGCAGCGCGAATTCGGCGTCTTCCGACTGCTTCATTTCGCGGGCGACGTCGGCCTCGAACTGGTTGAGGCGGCGATCGAGCTCCTGCGCGCGCTCCTCGGCGCGCTTCTCTTCGCGGTCGAGCAGGTCGCGGGCATTGGTCAGGCGCTGCAGGCCGGCGGCCGCGGCCGCTTCCGCCTCGCGCATCGCCGGCAGCTCGCTGGCGCGGATCGCCTGGATGCGCGCCGATTCGCCCTGGATGCGGGTCGCTTCGGCCAGCTCGACCACATTGCGGTCATGGGTGGTGGCGGCATCGGCATTGTCCGCATGCGCCTGGATCCAGCGCAGGTGGAACAGCATGGCTTCTGCCTTGCGCACCTTGGCGGCGACTTCGCGGAAACGCGTGGCCTGGCGGGCCTGCTTCTTCAGGCCTTCCATCTGGCCCGAGAGCTGCCCGATCACATCCTCGACGCGGGTGAGGTTGGTCTCGGCGGCCTTGAGGCGCAGTTCGGCCTCGTGGCGGCGCGCATGCAGGCCGGCGACGCCTGCGGCGTCTTCCAGCACGCGGCGTCGCGCTTCGGGCTTCGCCTGGATGATTTCGCCGATCTTGCCCTGGTGGACGAGGGCCGGCGAGCGCGCGCCGGTGGCGGCATCGGCAAACAGGATCTGCACATCGCGGGCGCGGACATCGCGGCCATTGATGCGGTAGTTCGAGCCGTTGTCGCGCTCGATGCGGCGGGTGATTTCGAGGATTTCCGCGTCATTGACCATGGCCGGCGCGGTGCGCTCGGCATTGTCGATGGTCATGGTGACTTCGGCATGGTTGCGCGAGGCGCGGTTGCCGGAGCCGGCGAAGATCACGGCTTCCATGTCGGTGGCGCGCAGGGACTTGTGCGAGGTCTCGCCCATCGCCCAGCGCAGCGCTTCCACAAGGTTGGACTTGCCGCAGCCATTGGGGCCGACGACGCCGGTGAGGCCGGGTTCGATCATGAAGTCGGTCGGTTCGACGAACGACTTGAATCCGTTCAGGCGCAGGCGCGTGAGTTTCATGGATACGGTACTCTAGTTAAGCCAGTTGTCCGGCAACACGAATCCCTGAGCGCAAACAATAGCATGAATGCATATGCAGCGCCGCCCGGGACTCGCGGGCACGGCTCTCAATTGGGCCCGACAATGGCGAGACGAGGGCACCGGCACAACGGCGGAACCCGCGTTGTCCCAAGGGTTTTGCAGGGGATAAGGGGCGGGAAGGGCAGGAAAAGGGACGGAAAGGGCTTGCTGCACCGAGCACCACGGCCACCGCGGTTATGTGATCTCACCAAACGAATGTCCATTCTGCACGCATTCCTTTCCGCCAACGCTGCCGTTGAGTTTTTGCTGGGCGAGAGGGTGTTTATTGTTGATTGCAATCAATGGGTGCGTCTTGATGCGTAAGATTTGGGGGCGATCTCTATGGATAGGGCGGAATACCGAGCGAAGAAAAAAGCTTTAGAAGACCGAAGGCACGCGGCCGAGACACAACGCTACTTGCAAAGCGTGATCGACGCGCTTGTACGCATCGCGGAGCAGGCGAAAGATACGGGCCGCCAGTCGAGCCGTGCCGATCGATTCCATCGTTTAGCTGAAAAACTAAGCCTGCGCCTTGAGCGTAGAAAATTCTGGCTCGAAATCGCGGAAACTTTAGGTCTCTGGTTTGCGGCTGCGGTGGGCGTGGCCGCGATTGTCGTAGCTAATCATGACTCTGAAGCTCAGACCAAAGTCATGCAGGCGCAGCTCACAGCGATGCAGGGGCAGCTTAGTGAAATGAAAGGCACTGGGGCTCAAACTGATCAAATGATTGAAACCAACAAGCAGCTCGCGGAGGCAGCAGCAAAGCAAGCAGATGCAGCGGTTGAAACTGTGAAGACTGCGCAAAACAACATGATTGCTAGTCAACGTGCTTGGGTCGGGCCGAGAAATGCACGCAGTGACACTACCCCGGAGTCGGGTAAGGAACTCACAGTATTCGTCGATTATCAGAATAGTGGGCGCGAGCCGGGCGTCGAAGCGGTCTATGACGCCAGTCTATTTGTGGCGTCGGAAGACGAGGATGCCGCTGGTAAGCCACATGGGTGGGTCACTGATTTTGTCAACAAATGTAAGATGACGTGGGCTCCCACGAAATCTCAAGTCATCTATCCATCAACCGGTGGATTTGGCGGTGGAGGGTATTCCCTCAGTAAGAAATTTGAGGCGCATCAGATAGATGAAGAAGCGGTTGCAGGCACCAAATCACTGATAGTGACAGGCTGTTTCGTCTATAAAACGATTGCTGTGATACACCGTAGCTCATTCTGTTATTACTATAACGCAAAGCAATCGAAGCCGGGAGCTTGGAATATATGCGAGTTCGGCAATGATGCTGACTAGCTCAATTCGTCCTCTCTTATTCCCGCAGCCTTCATGAGATGCCGCAGCAATCCAGTCTTCAGCGCACCGTTGCCGTGAATGGGAATTGATAGTCGAATAACACTGCCGGGCTTGCCATAAATGTGATGGCTGCCATTGACGCGGAGAAGAACCCAGCCGCGCCGCTCGACCAGACGAGCAAAGGCGCGGCCGGATATCGATGTCATGCGGTGAGCTCTAACATCTGGATGTCACCGCCAGGCGCGGGCGCCTCGACTTCGACGGACAGGCATCCCTCGATCGCCTCGCGCAAATTGACCATCAACTCGTCCATGGTCTCGCCTTGGCTGGCGCAACCGGGAATTGCAGGGACTTCGGCCCAGTAGCCGCCTTCCTCTGCGTCATGCACGACGATCTTGATCTTCATGATGATCTCCTTGCCGGTAAGATCGGGCAGCGGGGCAGCTAGATCAAGTGCTTGGCTTTCCCGTCCATAATGAATATACGATACATAGATGAATCGTATATGGAGCGTCCCGTGGGCATTGTAAGCATCGACGACGACCTGCATGAACAGCTTCGCAAGGTCACCAAGGTGTCGTGCCGGTCGATCAATGCGCAGGCGGCTTACTGGATCAGGATTGGCATGCTCTGCGAGGCCAATCCGACGTTGAGCTATACCCAAATCCTGGCGCGCGAGATGAGCGCGGCGGGAGTGGCGATGCCATCGCTGGCCGCGAGCGCGGCATGACCAAGACGTCGCAGACATGACAAAGGCGCCGCAGGAACTGGCATTGATGGCGGAATCCGGCCGGCTGCTGGCCTCCGTCTTCGCGCTGCTGGATCGCACCGAACTGGTCGGTCGCTCGACGCTCGAGATCAATGACATGGTCGAGCGTTTCATCACCGAGGACCTTGCCGCGCGGCCGGCGAGCAAGGGGCAGTATGGCTTTGCATTCGTGCTGAACGCATCGATCAACGAGGTGGTCTGCCACGGCATTCCCTCCAGCGCCGATGTGCTGAAGGACGGCGACATCGTCAATTTCGACATCACGCTGGAGAAGAACGGCTATATCGCCGACTCCAGCAAGACCTATTGCGTGGGCGCAGTGAACACCGCGGCGAAGCGGCTGGTCGAGGCGACTTATGAGGCGATGTGGCAGGGCATCCGCGCGGTGCGGCCGGGGGCGCGGCTCGGCGATATCGGCTTTGCCATCGAGCGCCACGCAAAACGCTGCGGCTATTCGGTGGTGCGCGATTATTGCGGCCACGGCATCGGCCGTGAGATGCATGAAGCACCGCAGGTGATGCATTTCGGCAAGCCGAATACCGGAATGGTGTTGCGCGAGGGCATGGTGTTCACCATCGAGCCGATGCTCAATCGCGGCCGCAGCAAGGTGCGCACGGAAGAGGACGGCTGGACGGTGGTGACCGAGGACGGCTCGCTGTCGGCGCAGTTCGAGCACACGGTGGCGGTGACGGCGAAAGGCGCGAAGGTGCTGACGCTGCGGCCGGATGAGAAGCGCTGACCATAGTCAGCCCCCATCCCAGCTCCGCCCCTCATCCTGCGGATGACGGCTGAAAGTGATCGAGGTGCCTCACCGTGCCGCGAGGCAGGACGTGCAAGGCGTCCCGCACGCGCGTCTTTCTGCATTTTGCACGGAACACCGCGTTGCCCTTGCGTCAATGTCTTGGCAGGCTGCGTCCATTCGATGGAATGGAGACTTCGTGGTGGCAAAGACAACGGTGAAGCGTCCAGCGGCGAAAGCGGCCAAGTCACGCAAGGTGAAAAAGACGGCGGCAGCCAAACGTCCGGCAGCGAAATCCACAGCGAAATCCAAGACAGCCAAATCGAAGACATCCAAAGCCAAATCGTCGTTCGCGGCAGCGCCGAAGGCGCGCCTGCCTAAGGGGCCGGTCTGGCAGTGGACCGCGGTGGAGACGGCTGCGGCGATCGGGTCTGGCGCCGTGTCGGCCGTCGAGGTCACCGAGGCGCAGGTCGCGCATATGCAGGCGGTCAATCCGAAGCTGAATGCGGTGGTGGTCGATCTGTCGGAGCAGGCGCTGGCGGCAGCGCGGGCGGCCGACAAGATGCGCAAGAGTGCGGACCGCGGCGCGTTGCATGGCGTGCCGATCACCATCAAGATCAATATCGACTTCGAAGGACAGGCCAACAGCAATGGCGTGCCGGCGCTGGCGAACCTCATCGCGCCGTCGGACTCGCCGGTGGTGCGCAATTTCAGGAGGGCCGGCGCCATCGTGCTCGGCCTCACCAACGCGCCGGAATTCTCCTTCCGCGCCTTCACCGACAATCCGCTCCACGGCCTCACGCACAATCCGTGGAGCCCGGACATGACTTGCGGCGGCTCGTCGGGCGGCGCGGGATCGGCGGTGGCGGCAGGCATCGGCACCATCGCCCATGGCAACGACATCGGCGGCTCGCTACGCTGGCCGGCGCATTGCAACGGCATCGCGACCATCAAGCCGACCCAGGGCCGTATCCCCGCCTTCAACGAAAGTGCCGCGGTGGAACGGCCGCTGATGGCGCATCTGATGTCGGCGCAGGGACCGCTGGCGCGCAGCGTCGCGGATGTGCGGCTTGGTCTCGGCGTGATGAGCCAGCGCGATCCGCGCGATCCCTGGTGGGTGCCAGCGCCGCTGGAAGGGCCGAAGCCGAAAGGTCCGATCAAGGTCGCGCTGGCGAAAATGCCGGATGACATGAAAGTCGATCCGTCGGTGACCGCGGCGCTGCGCCAGGCCGCCGACCATCTGGAGCGCGCAGGTTATCGTGTCACCGAGGTCGAGGTGCCTGACATCAGCGGGGTCTGGCAGACCTGGTGCGACATCATCGCCAACGAGACCATGGTGCTGCAGGAAGCCAAGATGCTGGCGGTGACGTCCGACGACTTCCACAAGGCCTGGGCGGGCATCAAGGCCAAGGCCGGCACGCTCGATCTCGCCGCGTGGATGAATGCGACGGCGGCGCGCAGCACGCATATCCGGGCGTGGCAGATGTTCTTCGAGGATTACCCGGTGGTGCTGGCGCCGACCACGGTGCAGCCGACGCCGGGGCCGCGCGCCGATGTGGAAAGTGCCGAGCGCATCCGCGAGATCTTCTGGAACGACCTGCGGTTCATTTCGGCGATCAATGTACTGGGCTTGCCCGGCGCGGTGGTGCCGGTGGCGCTGCATGACGGCAAGCCGATCGGCGTGCAGTTGATCGCAGGGCGCTATCGCGAGGATCTGGCGCTGGATGCGGCCGCGGCGATCGAGAAGCGGGCGGGGATGCTGGTGCGGCAGCTATGGGCGCGGGAGGGATAAGCGGCGCGCCGAGGCGTGGGACGGGGTGAGCGCAAGCACAAGCACAAGCACAAGCGGATGAGAAGCGGTGATTACACTGTCTTGCTCATCGTAACTCCGTCCCTCGTCCTGAGGAGCGCGCAAGGCGCGCGTCTCGAAGGATGGCCACGAACGCGGAGCCCGGACAGTTCATGGTTCGAGACGCGCGCGAAGATGCGCGCTCCTCACCACGAGGGACTGAGTTGATTGGCTTCGATCCTCACTCCTCTGGAATAAACCGCAACGTGCCCGCCATGCGCTGCGGCTTGCCCGTGTCGTTTGGATGATTGACGCCGTCATTCACCGGCACTTCAACAAAATCGAACGGGCTCACGCCATCAAGGCAGGCAACATTCACCGCGAATGACGTCTGGTCCGAGCGCCGCTGGTGATGCGTGTAGACGCCGCAGCGCGCGCAGAAGAAATGCTGGGCGACGCCCGTGTTGAAGCGATAGCTCGAAAGTGTCTCCGCACCCTGCAGCACGTTGACCCCGCCTGCTGCTGTCATCACCATCACAGCGCCGCGCATGCGGCACATGGAGCAGGTGCAGCGGCGGACGGTGCTGAAGCCATCACTCAGCACCGCTTCGAAACGCACGGCGCCGCAATGGCACTGGCCGGCGCGCAGTCTCGTGTCATTCGCCATGCGGCCTGTGTCTCCTGTTGCAATCACGCTGATGTCTTAGCGACGCCAGCGCCATGTGTGAACCGAGGCGACGTCATCGTGCGTGCAACTCCGCGAGATATTCCCGCAGCAACGCCGCGCGCTTCGGCCGGAAGCTCGTGCCGGTCCGTTGCGGCTTGCCGATCCGCTCCAGCCGGAACATGCGGAAGGCCTTGCGCAGGCAGCACCAGGCGAGCAGCGTCAGTGCACGCTCGGAATAGACGATGGCGAGCGGCCAGATCTCGCGCGTGCTGACGCGGCCGGCCTGGTCGGTATAGGAGATCGCCAGCGCCTGTTCGTGCCAGCAGGCCTTGCGGATGAGGTCGATATCGGGCGCCAGCGTCTCCGGCGCATCCGGCCGATAGACCTGCGAGATGGCATGAAGCAGATGCTGCTCTCGATCGTCGGGCAGCGTGGCGGCAACCTTGGCGAGGACGTCCGTGGCGGCGCGGGCAAGCGCGGGATCGCCCATGTGTTGGACCTGCGCCATCCCCAGCACGATCGCCTCGATCTCGTCGCGTGAAAATGTCTGCGGCGGCAGCGCGTAGTCTTCTGTTAGCCGATAGCCATAGCCGCGCTCGCCCTCGATGCGGGCGCCGGCGGCGCGCAGGCTGTCGATGTCGCGATAGAGCGAGCGCTGCGAGACGCCGGTCTCCTCCGCCAGCCGCGCGGCCGTGACCGGCGCGGGCAGCGTGCGCATCGCCTGGAGGAGCCGGAAAAGGCGATCGGAGCGGGCCAAATCTTCCTCCGGAGATATCCTACTGTCGGAAACTGTCAGGAGGGCAGGGCTATAGCAGCGGGCATCCGATCAAGCAAAGGAGCCCGTGATGGCTGTGACGACCACGACCCATTTGAATTTCCGCGGCAATGCGCGCGAAGCGCTGGCCTTCTATCAAACCGTGTTCGGCGGCGAGGTGATGCTGTTCACCTATGCGCAGGCCGGCCAGGCGCAGGATCCGGCCGATGCCGATCAGGTGATCTGGGGACAGGTGGCCTCCGCGAACGGTTTTCGCGTCATGGCCTATGACGTGCAGGCGCGGATGGCGTGGAATCCCGGCGAGCGGGCATTCTTCGTCTCGGTGCGGGGCGATGGCGCGGATGAGATCACGCGCCATTGGGAAAAACTGTCCGAAGGCGCGACCATCTTGCAGCCACTCGGGCCGTCCGGCTGGTCGCCGCTTTACGGCATGCTGACCGATCGCTTCGGTGTCACCTGGGTGATGGATGTCGAAATGCCGCGCGCGGCATAGGCGCCGGCTTCAGATATCGCGGGCCAGTTCGTCCGGCCGGCGCTGCTGCGGCGCGCCGAGCACGGCAATGCAAAGGCCCAAAAAGGCCAGACCGATAAAATCGACGACGAGATTTCCAAACATGACACCCCCCTTGCAATATGTCCGGAGATTGCCGAGTTCCCGCTTAAGCACTTCTTAATGCGCGTTACCGGGGTCTTAACATGGTTAATTCCGATACGGCGCCTAGCGCACGCGGGCTTGCGTCGTCCGCGGCATCGGGATCTCCGCCTTCAGCGCGGTTTCGCCCTGGGGGGTGATGCGATAGCGCGCCATGCTGCCTGGGGTGGATTCGATCCAGCCCTTCTGGATCATATTGGCCAGGGTCTTCTGCCCGGCAGGCAGCAGATGCGTGGCCGGCAATTCCGGCGCAGCGCAAAGCTTCTGCAACGCGGTACGCTCGATGTAATGGGGAAGGTGGGGGGCGCGTGCTGGCATGTCGGGGTGATGCAGTTCCGGGGACACGAAGGGCGCAATAGGAGAGCTACGGGGACGCAGCGCCGGCGGTTTCAATCGGTTTCAACGCAGCCGAGTCCGGTCCGTTCCCGAGAAATTCGCCGCCGCCGTGCTGCCACAGGATTGCCGCAAGAAATTTGGCGTTTGCGCGGGTTTTGGCAGGTATCCGCTTGCGGCAAACTTGCGGCCGTTGCGGCAACACAGAGGCATTGCCCCATAAAAAATGGCCGGGACTGCGCCCGGCCATGATCGTTCTGAGTGCGTGAAAAACCGCCTCAGCTCTTCAGCAGCGGTGTGATCTTCTTGGAGAATTCGTCAAAGGTCTGCTCGCCGCGCAGCATCTCGCCGTTGATGAAGAAGGTCGGGGTCGAATTGACCTTGAGGACTTCATTGGCAAACTTCTGGTCAGCTGCGATCTTGTCGAGCAGCGCCTGGTCCTTCAGACACTCTTCCACCTGCTGCTGGCTGAGGCCGGCCTGCTTGCCGATGCGGGTCAGCGTCTCGGCGGTGTTCTTCATCACCCATTCGTTCTGCTGCTTGAACAGCATATCGACCACGGCAAAATACTTGCCGGCATCATCCTTGGCGATGCAGCGCGACAGCATCGAGCCGGCGGCAGCCTTGATGTCGAGCGGGAATTCGCGGAACACGTAGCGGATCTTGCCGGTGTCGATGAATTCGGTCTTGATCTTCGGAAACACGGTCTCGTTGAAATTCGCGCAGTGGCCACAGGTCATCGAAGCGAATTCGACCACGGTGACGGCCGCATCCTTCGGGCCGAGTGCCATGTCCGGCAGCGACACTGGCTTGGCGACATCGGCCGCGGTCTGTGCGGAGGCTTCGGAGATCAGCCGCAGCGGCGACAGGCCGATGGCTGCGGCGGCGCCGGTCAAAGCGAGAGCGGCGGTGAATTCGCGGCGCGTGATGATCAAAGGACTGCTCCGAAGTGCGATTTGGCGCGAGAAAGGTTCGCTTCGCTAACTTGAAACCGCAAATGTGGCAAGCGGATGCCGGAACCCGATAGGGCTGGAATCCCTCAACTTCGCTTGATGGCGGCTCCAAGCCGCGCCAGGGCTTCTTTCAGCGCCTCATCCTCGACCTCCGGCAAGGTCTCGGCCACCCTTGCAATGGCATTCGGGTCGATCGGCTTGATCTTGCGGCTGGTCGATGCCCGCGACAGCGGGGCCTGGCGGAGCGCCAGTTTGCCGACTGCGTTCCAGCCAAAGAAGCGGTTCACCTTTTCCAGGATAATGTCCGACATATGCTGGATTTCCAGCGCCATCGGACCTTCCACGCGCAGGATCAGGGTCGCGGCCTGCTGCGGCTGGCCATCCACCGGCCTTGGCCACTGGATCTTCAGTGGCTCGGAGAATTGCGCCACCTGGGTGCCGGCGATCTCGGCCCAGCGGGTCACCAGTTCACGTGAGGCAAAGCCCTGTTTGGCATAGGCATCCGCAAACACGCCGCCGAGCAAGGCGGAGAGCGGTTTTGCGGAGATGAAGCCGGGCTTGTTCATGAACGGCCGATTTGGGTACATGTCGGCATGAGTCTATCAGCCTCTGCCAGCAGACGAAAGAAATCCGCGATCCCGGACGTCGGGCCGTTGGATAGCGGGGAAGCCGCCGCCACGCAGCGTCCCGCGCAAATCCTTGCCTGGTATGACCGCCATCGCCGCCGGCTGCCGTGGCGGGCGCTCCCCGGGGAAAGCGTCGATCCCTATCGGGTCTGGCTGTCCGAGATCATGCTGCAGCAGACCACCGTGCAGGCGGTGGGGCCCTATTTCATGAAATTCCTGGATCGGTGGCCGACCGTCGGCGATCTCGGCCGGGCATCGCAGGATGACGTGCTGCGGATGTGGGCCGGGCTCGGCTATTACTCCCGTGCGCGCAACCTGCACGCCTGCGCGGTCGCCGTGTTGCGTGACCATGGCGGTGTATTTCCCGACACCGAGGAAGGCCTCCGGGCGCTGCCTGGCATCGGGCCCTATACGGCGTCCGCCATCGCGGCGATCGCTTTCGAGCGCCAATGCATGCCGGTGGATGGCAATATCGAGCGCGTCACGTCGCGGCTCTATGCTGTCGAGGAGGCGCTGCCGAAATCGAAGCCGACGATCGTGGCGCTGGCCGCGACACTGCTTGGGCCCTCACGCGCCGGCGACAGTGCGCAGGCGTTGATGGATCTCGGCGCCACTATTTGCACGCCGAAAAAGCCGGCTTGTTCGCTCTGCCCGGTCAATGACAATTGCGCGGCGAGGGAGCGAGGCGATCAAGAGACGTTTCCGCGCAAGGCGCCGAAGAAGAGCGGGTTGCTCCGCCGCGGCGCGGCTTTCGTCGTCACGCGTCAAGGTGAATTGCTTGTGCGTACCCGCGCCGAGAAGGGCTTGCTCGGTGGCATGACGGAAGTGCCGACGTCGGACTGGCTCGCCGGCCACGACGATGCAGATGCGCTGGCTCAGGCGCCGGTGCTGAAAAGCGCGACACCGTGGCACCGCAAGGTCGGTGTCGTGTCGCACGTCTTCACGCATTTTCCGCTCGAGCTCGTGGTCTATACCGCAAGTGTGCCAGCGCGCGCGAAGGCGCCGGAAGGAATGCGCTGGGTGCCGATTGCGACGCTCGACGGTGAAGCGTTCCCCAATCTCATGCGCAAGGTCGTTGCGCAAGGACTGGATGATTAGGCGGCGCGAATGCCGCGTTCTTCGGTTGCCGGCATGACGAAGCAGCGATTGCGGCCGGTGTTCTTGGCGACATAGAGGCCCTGGTCGGCGCGTTCGATCATGTCCTGCACGTCGCGGTCGCTATCGGCGATCAGAGACACACCCACAGAAACCGTGGCCGAAAGACGTATCTCACCTTCGCCGATGATGGCGAGTTCGACGGCGCGGCGGATGCGGTCACCGAGCGCCTGCGCAGTACGCTCATCCGCCTCACGCAGCAGGACGACGAATTCCTCGCCACCGAAGCGCGCGGCGCGGTCGGTGCTCTTGATGTTGCTCTGGACGATCTCGGCGATCTTCTTGATGGCGATATCACCGACATGGTGGCCGTAGGTGTCGTTGATGACCTTGAAATGATCGATATCGATCATCAGCGTCGCGATGCTGCGCTTGTATCGCACGGCGAATTCCATCGCGTCATTCGCCGCGACGATGAAGGAGCGGCGGTTCATCAGCTCGGTGAGATAATCGGTATCGGCGAGCCGCCGCAGCTTGCTGAGGTCGTCCTTGAATTGCAGCGCGTTCTCGGTGGCGCGCAGTTCGGCCTCCTTGGTGCGCTCTTCGGCAAAGCCGATGCGACGAAGCAGGGAGCGCAACGCCTGTGTCAGTTGCACCACTTCAAGCGAGCCGCGCTGACGCGGCAGCATGGATGGGCCAGAGGAGCGGCCGATACGGTCTGCCTCCAATGTTATCGCGTGGATCGGATTCGAAATCCGTTGCGCGATCAGGAAGGCGAGGGCCATGCCGAACAGGCCAACGGCTGCGCCGATAAACAGGATGTTCTTCGCCGAGTGAACGGCTGCAGCGAGGGCCACATCGGCCGGCTGGCTCGCCGTGACGATCCAGTTCAGGCCCTGATATTCGCGATGTCCGTTACCGACGAAATACGCGGTCAGGCTGTTCTGCTCGCCCACTTTCTCAGCGAAAGTGCCGGCGCGTGTTTGCAGGATCGTGGCCAGCTTATCGCCGGCAAAGCGTGTTGTGTTCATGCCGTTGCCGACCAGGACCGTGCCGGTCTTCGAGACGACCGTCAATGTCGTATCGGATTCCTGATCGGTCGCTTCCGAACGTGCGATGACGGTTTGGGCCCATTGCCAATCGAGATGCGCGCCGAGCACACCGATCAGAACGCCGTCCGCGTTGCGAATGGGGAGTGCAATATCGACGAAGCGATGCGGTTCACCGTCGGCACGCTTGGCCAGAAGCGATGCCAGTAATGCGGCCTCGTGGACGTCACCAACCATGGGATCGTTCAGCCCGGTGCGAAACCATGGACGTTGCGCGACGGATGCTCCTTCGAGCATGCCTTTGGTCGCAGCGACGACCTTGCCATCCGGCTGGGCAAAGCCGATCCAGGCGAAATCGCTGAACGAACTCTGTAGTTGCTCAAGCGTCTTGCGCAAGGTGGAATGATCGCCCTGCCATAGGCCTTGCAACAATTCGAGCTTCGAGAACAGGTGTACCTCTTGCTGACGGACTGCCATGTAGCGATCGAGCCGCTCGGCTGTGATGGAGGCGACAGCTGCGAGGCGCGTATTCACGAGTTCGGCCGTGTTGCGATAGCTGACAAGAGCAGCACCCGTGGCCAATGCGCCGACCAGCGCCACGATCATGACTGCAAATGCAATCGTAATATGCGCGCGGACCGTGAAGTGATCCTCGATGGCGCGGATGCGCTCGGCAACTTTACTGAGTAGGTGACGCATAACCAAGCCTTGGACTAACGAATAGCCGAGTCCTGACAGATGCGAATTGCCAATCCCTAACGGTACAAACCTGCCATGGGATCATGTTGAATCCCTGATGAATCGAGACGGTTGAATACGCCTTAACGCGCGAGTTCCATCATCCTGCGCTGGATAGTTGTGAGACCGGCGGCGCCGGCACGATGGGCGGCTTCGCGTTGAGCCCCTCGACCTGAAATCCGGCGACGCGCTTGTAATTGGCCGCGATATCCTCCAGTTCCTGTTGAGAAAGCACCTCGGTCACGACGCCATAGCCATTGGGCGCGCGTTCCTCGACGATCTGCATCACCTGTTCCGGACCATTCTTGCGGTTGAGCATCACGAGGTCGGTGGTGGCCGGCCGGCGCTCGGCTTCGTAGGCCTCGAGCGCAGCAGGGACTTCGCCATTTGCGAGAGTTTCGCGCGTCAGCACGCGGGCGTCGAGGATGGCCTGCGAGGCACCATTCGATCCGATCGGATACATCGGATGTGCGGCATCACCCATCAGCGTGACGCGGCCGAAGGTCCAGCGATCGACGGGATCGCGATCGACCAGCGGATATTCATAGGCATGCGGGCAATTGCGGATCAGGCCGGGCACGTCGAGCCAGTCGAATGTCCAGTTCTCGAACCAGGGCAGAAACTCGTCGAGCTTGGCCGTGCGGTTGTAGTCCTCACGGCGCCACTGATAAGTCGGCGGCATATGCCGCTCTGCGATCCAGTTGACGTCGTAATCGCCGTTGGCATCCGGCGTGTTCGAGATCGGGTAGCAGACAAATTTCAGGATCTCGTGGCCGGCCATGATCATGGTGCGGCCGGTGAGGAAGGGTCTGCTCTTGGTGACGCCGCGCCAGAGAATGCGACCGTTCCAGATCGGTGCGCCCTCTTGTGGGTAGAGTTTTTGCCGTATCGCGGAATGGATGCCATCGGCGGCGATCAGCAGCGTGCCCTCATGGCTGCCGGCAGGCTCGCCGGTGGCGCGATCGATGAAATCGGCGCGGATGCCGTCATCGGTTTCGGTCCAGCCGGTGATGTGATGGCTGGTCAGAACATTGTCGGCGCCAAGGCGTTCGATCGCGGTATCGAGCAGGATCTGCTGCAGCGTGCCGCGATGAATCGAAAATTGCGGCCATTTATAGCCAGCCTCCATGCCGCGCGGTTCGCTCCAGATCGGTTTGCCGGTCTTGGAGAAGTAAGCGAGTTCGCGGGTGCGTACGCCGGCGGCATCAAGCTTGTCGTGCAGACCGAGCTCCATGAGCTCGCGCACCGCATGGGGCAGCACATTGATGCCGACACCGAGAGGCTTCAAGGCGGACACGCTTTCGAACACGCGGCAGGGAATGCCGATCTGATGCAGGCTGAGTGCCAATGTCAGGCCGCCGATGCCACCGCCAGCGATGAGAACGGTCATGATGTTGCCTCCCCCTTGATTTGCGTGAGGTCATCGCATGGGACCGCCGGCGGGGGCAACCGGATTGCCGCGTAGCGAACGGGCGCCCGATCGGGCTGACGCGTGGCTGGCATGGTGGATGAAGCCTTAACGCAAAATTCAGGCGCACTCCCCTAATACCGTTAGCATTGTCATTTAGGTGAAGTGGTTCAGGGCCAAAGATGTCCCATCAGATCAAACCGACCGGCCGCGAGACGTTTTTTCCGGCGTCCGAGTTGATTGTATCGAAGACGGATCTCAAAGGTCGCATGACCTATGTGAACCGTTTGTTCTGCAAGATGGCCTGCTATAGCGAGGCCGATCTGATCGGCCAGCCACACAGCATGATCCGCCATCCGGATATGCCGCGCAGCGTCTTCAAGCTGCTGTGGGACACCGTCGAGGCGAAACGCGAAATCTTCGCTTTCGTGAAGAATATGGCGGCCACGGGTGACCACTACTGGGTGTTTGCGCATGTGACGCCGTCCTACGATCTGCAGGGCAAGCTCATCGGCTATCATTCCAATCGCCGCGTGCCGTCGCCCGATCTGATCAGGACCACGATCGCGCCGCTCTATGCCGAGGTGCTCGCCATCGAGAAACGGCATGTCAACGGCAAGGAATCGCTTGCCGCAGGCTTCAAGGCCCTCACTGATTTCGTTGCATCCCAGAAAGTCAGCTATGACGAACTTATGTTTTCTTTCCCGCGCGCAGCTTAGCACGCTCGTCGTCATCGCCGGCCTGGTGCTCGGGCTGGTGTTGCAATTCGCTGGCTTCTCGACCGTCGCCATGGTCACGCAAGGCATTGCGCTCGCGGCGGCTGTGCTGGCTCTGGTACTGATGGGCAAGACCGCGAAACTGATTGAGAAAGGGCGCATCGCTTGCGAGCGCATCGCGCAGGGCGATTTCGAAGCGCGCATCCTGGATATTCCCGTGCGCGGCGTCACCGGCGAGCTGCTGCACAGCATCAACGACATGATCGACGGCTGCGATGCCTTTGTTCGTGAGTCGACGGCTGCGATGGCTGCCCTCAACGACAACAAATATTATCGCCGGATCCTGCCGGGCGGGCTGCATGGCGGCCTCCTGCAGGGCGCCAGGGCAATGAACGCAGCCACCGACAAGATCGCCGATCGCATCGTGCAGTTCGAGAAGCAGACCGCAGAGCTGGAAGCTGCGGTGGGCGGCATCGTTTCCGCACTCGATAGCGGCGCGGCCGAGATGAACGGCACTGCCGGCAATCTGCGCACCGGCGCATCCTCGTCATTGTCGCGCGTCACGTCGGTGGCTGCGGCATCCGAGCAGGCCGCGGCGAATATGCAGTCGGTGGCCTCGGCGACGGCGCGGTTGTCGTCGAGCGCCAGCGAAGTCGGTGCCGACGTCAATCGTTCGGCCGCCATTGCCGGCCGCGCCGTGGAGCGCGTGGCGGATGCCGCAGGCAATGTGGACGTGCTGCGCCATGTGGCAGCGCGCATCAGCGAGGTGGTCACCTCGATCAATGCCATCGCCAGCCAGACCAATCTGCTGGCGCTGAATGCGACCATCGAGGCCGCGCGCGCCGGCGATGCTGGCCGCGGCTTTGCTGTCGTGGCGCATGAAGTGAAGGCGCTGGCGACGCAGACGGCGAATTTCACGGCCGAGATCGAAAAGGAAATCGGCCAGGTGCAGTCGGCCACCGACAAGGTGAGTGCGTCGATCAACGAGATCGGCACCGTGATCGCCGAGGTCAACGAGATCACAAGCAAGGTCGCCGGAGCCTCGGAGGCGCAGTCATCGGCGACGGCAGATATCGCGCGCAATATCGATGAAGCCTTTGCGGTGGTCCGCGAGATCTCGGCCAACATCCAGTCGCTGGCCGAGACCGCCAAGAGCACCGAACAACTCGCCACCTCGACCATGGAGGCCTCGGACGACCTGTCGTCGCAATCGGGACTGCTGACGCGAAAGATTCGCGGCTATCTCGGCCAGGCGCGCGAAAGCCTTGTGCATCAGGCGGCAGTGGCCTGATCGTCGTGAGGATCGACTGAAAACGCCGGCACCCTGTGCGCCGGCTTTTTTGTTGGAGCGATGCCGTAGGGCTGAGCGTCCATCAAAACAAAAAGAGCCGGACCAAATCAGGCCCGGCTCTTGCGATGATATCGCGATATGCAGCGCTTAGCTTGCGCCCATCTCGCTGCGGATCTCGGCGCGGAGTTCGTCGATCAGACGCAGGCCCTTCTTGGTCTCCACATGCCAGAACGTCCAGCCATTGCAGGCGGCGGCACCCTGGGCCATGGCGCCCATGCGGTGGATCGAGCCGACCTTGTCGCCGAACATGATGGCACCATCCGCACGAACCAGAGCGCCGTGGCGCTTCTTGGCATCGACGAGCTTGGTGCCGGGCGAGATCAACCCGCGTTCGACCAGTTCGGCGAAGGCAACACGCGGCGCACTGCGGGCCGTCATGAACGGGGCGAGTGTCGCTTCCGGCAGCGGTTCGATCGCAGCGATCCGCGCTTCGGCGGCCTTGGCATAGACGCGGTCGCGTTCGAAGCCGATATAGGAGCGGCCGAGCCGCTTGGCGACAGCGCCGGTGGTGCCGGTGCCGTTGAACGGATCGATCACGAGATCGCCGGGCTTGGACGATGACAGCAGCACGCGGGCGAGCAGGCCTTCCGGCTTCTGGGTCGGATGCACTTTCTTGCCGTCGCCGCCTTTCAGGCGTTCGTCGCCGGTGCAGAGCGGGATCAGCCAGTCGGAGCGTGCCTGCACGTCGTCATTGGCGGCTTTCAGCGCTTCGTAATTGAAGGTGTAACCCTTCGCTTTCTCGTCGCGTGCGGCCCAGATCATGGTCTCATGCGCATTGGTGAAGCGCCGGCCACGAAAATTCGGCATCGGATTCGACTTGCGCCAGACGATATCGTTGAGGACCCAGAAGCCGAGGTCCTGCATGATCGCGCCGACGCGGAAAATATTGTGATAGGAGCCGATCACCCACAGAGTGGCGGACGGCTTCATGGCGCGCCGGGCAGCAAGCAGCCAGGCACGCGTAAAGTCGTCATAGGCCGCGAATGACGAGAACTTGTCCCAGTCATCGGTGACGGCATCCACATGGGAATCGTCAGGGCGTTTCAGATCGCCCTTCAGTTGCAGGTTGTAGGGCGGATCTGCAAACACCAGATCCACCGAACCAGCCGGCAGTTTTGACATCTCGGCGACGCAATCGCCAACGACGATACGATGCTCGAGGGCAGACTCTAGTTGTGTGCGGGACGTCCTCAGGGACGCCCCGCTACGCGAACCAACCATGACTCAATTACTCTGACTCAGGCGACGCTGTCGGCGACGCGGGACTAAACAACCGACTGACCGGTAATGTGAACGGGCAAAGTAAAAATCGACTTAACTGGTAATGGAATCGCGCTAGGCAAGTTTTGCCGGGCAGGCTAATGCTTATGCTTAACGTGATGGAAAGATTGCGCTGTTTGCGCGTTATGCTGCGGTCTCTTTCAATTGTGTCCCGCAATTGGTTCAAACGCTGCGAATTGAAATGAAGGAATTACCCGATGCGTTACGATGACTTCCGTCGCAGCGACAATATCGACGACCGTCGCGACGATGATGGCGGTGGTTATGGCGGCGGCGGTGGTGGCGGTTTTGGCATTCCCGGCGGTGGGGGCGGTCTCGGTATCGGCACGGTGCTCGTGCTCGGCCTTGTCGGCTGGGCGCTCGGCATCGATCCGCGCTTGCTCATATCAGGCGCAGAGATTTTCACCGGCGGCGGGCAGGCGCCGACCTATCAGACCGATCGCCGCTCATCGCCACCGAAGTCGGGCGCACCGACGGATGAAGTGGGCAGCATGATTTCCGGCATTCTCGGCGAGATCGATGATCGCTGGACCGAGATTTTCCGCGAGAGCGGCCAGAAATATGTCGGCCCGCAGATCGTGCTGTTTCGCAACGCCACCAATGGCGGGCGTTGCGGACGCGCGCAGTCAGCAATGGGGCCTTTCTATTGCCCGCCGGACAGGAAGATCTATCTCGACACCAGCTTCTTCCGTCAGGTCGAAACCAAATTCCGCGGTTGCTCGGGCAATGCGTGCAAGTTCACCACGGCCTATATCATTGCGCATGAAGCCGGCCATCACGTACAGAACCTGCTTGGTATCATTCCGAAAGTGACGCAGGCGCAGGAGCGCGCCGGCAGCAAGGCGGAAGCAAATAACCTGCAGGTGCGTGTCGAGCTGCAGGCGGATTGCCTGTCCGGCGTCTGGGTCAATCGCGAAGAGAAGAAGCGTCCCGGCTTCCTTGAAGCCGGCGACATCGACGCCGCGCTGCAGACCGCAGCCGCCATTGGCGATGATACGCTGCAGCGTCAGGCGCAGGGCCGCGTGGTGCCGGACTCCTTCACTCACGGCTCGGCCGCACAGCGCAAGCGCTGGTTCATGGTCGGGTATCAGCAGGGGACGATCCAGGCCTGCAATACGTTCGGGACGAATCAGCTCTAATTCAGCCTGATCCGATCCAGGTCCATGCATGAGGCGCTGATCCGGCGCTTCTTGCATGGAGGATCCGAAACCGGAGTTGCTTTCATGTCTCTTGATGACGCCAAGGCTTTCGTCCCGCTCAACATCGCTGTGCTGACGATTTCGGACACGCGTTCGCTCGATGACGACAAATCCGGCACGACGCTGGCGGACCGGCTGACATCTGCGGGGCATGTGCTGGCCAAGCGCGAGATCGTCACCGACGATGTCGAGGCGATCCGCGCCGTGGTGAAATCATGGATCGCCGATCCCGGCGTCGATGCGATCATCACGACGGGTGGCACCGGCTTCACCGGCCGCGATATGACGCCGGAGGCGATCGAGCCTTTGTTCGAGAAACGGATGGATGGTTTCTCCATCGCCTTCCACATGCTGAGCCACGCGAAGATCGGCGCCTCGACGATTCAGAGCCGCGCTACGGCGGGCACCGCGGGTGCGACTTTCATCTTCTGCCTGCCGGGATCGCCGGGCGCCTGCCGAGACGGCTGGGATGGCATCCTGAATGCGCAGCTCGATTATCGCACGCGGCCGTGCAATTTCGTCGAGATCATGCCGCGGCTGGACGAGCATTTGCGCCGGCCGAAGGCGAAGGGCGCGTCAGCGTAAGACAAGGCGCCGTTTGTCATCCCGCGAACGCGGGAGATCCAGTAGACACCGGCGGTCGTATTGATCATCTAAATGAGTGTTGACTGGATCGCCCGGTCAAGCCGGGCGCCGACAAGTGATATTGGTGGCTAGAGCGCCAACTCCCACGTCTCGCCCACCAGATTCTGCCCGAAACTGCGATGCGGCTCGCTCGCGACCAGCTTGAATCCCGACTGCTCATAAATTTTTCGCGCGGCAAACAAATTGCTCTGCGTCCATAACGTGATTTTTCGATAGCCGCACTGCCGCGCAAACCCGACCGCTTCTGCGGTCAGTCGACGCCCGAGGTTTTGTCCGCGTGCGACGGGATCGATGATCAAGAGCCGGATTTTCGCGACATCGTCCGATGCCTTGACCAGGAAGATAGAGCCGACCGGCGCACCGTCCATCTCCGCGATCCAGCAACGCTCGCGCGATGGATCAAGGGCCGCGAGATACTTCGCGACGATATCGGCCACCAGCCCCTCGAAGGAGGCGTCGTAACCGTATTCGGCTGCATAGAGCGCGCCGTGGCTTTGCACCACCCAGCCCATGTCGCCGGGGCGCGGGCTGCGCAGCGTTGCCTGCGATGCTTCGTTCCCGCCGAGCAGTGTCTCGATGGTTGTCATCGCCTGCACCACGCGTGGCGCGTGGTTGCCGAGTGCATCGAGCATCACGGCCGCCTGATCATGCGAGCCGCGATTGAGCCGTCCGAAGGCGAGGCGGCCCTTGGCAGTCAGGCTGAGCCTGTATTGCCGCCGATCGACCGGCGACGGCTTTCGCACGACGAGGCCCTTGTCGTCGAACGCCTTCAGGATGCGGCTGAGATAGCCGGCGTCGAGCTTGAGCCCGGTGCCGATCTCCTTGGCCGATTGGCCGTCCTTGTTGGCGAGCTCGTAAAGCACGCGGGCTTCGGTGAGCGAATAGGGGCTTTCCAGCAATTGCTGATCCAGCACGCCAAGATGCCGCGTGTAGAAGCGGTTGAAGGCGCGGACGGCGGCGACGGGATCGGGGGGCTGGGACATGGTTGCCAGTGTCAATCAATTGGTTGACTTTGGCAAGTATGTTCGCGGTGCCTTCTTATTTGTCATCCCCGCGCAAGTGGGGGGATCCGGTAAACTCAGATGTCAACGATCAGTCGGGAAGCCAGTGTTTACTGGGGTTGTCCCGGTCAAGCCGGGCAATGACAGTGGAGTTTGTGGCCTATACCACCATCATGATCCGGCTGCGCAACATCGTGCGTGATGCCCGCCCGAGCTGGCGCAGCAGCTTCGCCTCGGCCCGGCTGGCATCGGCATGGCCGCCGAGGCGCTCATAATGGTCGCGCGCAATGAGCAGGCCCTGATCCGCCTTGGGGCCCGAGACCTTGCGGATGAAATGCTTTACCTCATCACGAAAGCCGGTCTCGTCGTAAGGCGAGCGGGCATAACGGAAGATGCCGGCGCGCGGGCGATCGCTGGCGCTGATACGCTGGATGAATTGCTGGGTCTCCTCGATCCAGCCGCTGTCCAGCACCGCACCGGCATGAAGAAACATCAGCCAGGGCGAGCGTGCAGCCTTGGCACCGGCGGCCATCGCCGCGGCGCGTGAGCCCGTTGAGGTGAGGTAGCCGCAGCCGGCCACATCGGCGACGCGCTCGATCACATCGGTGCTGGCGCGATCGACCAGCAGCACCTCGCGGATCACGCCGGCAGCGGCGCCCGGCACCAGCGCCGCCAGAGTGGCGACCGCGGGCTGTTCGACACCGTCGGTTGGGATGATCACGCTCAGCATGGATGTGGATATTACCTCAAAGCCAGTGCGGCAGCGTTATCATTTCGTCATAGTGAAAGCAGCCACTGATGCTAGTCATGGCTAAGACGGCGCATGTGGGCAAACGATTTTCCTGCGGGTTTGTTCTTGATATGTTCTGAAGAGGTGCTAGCCTAGCTGCATGAATCAGAACGCCGCAGCCCAGATGCCGACTGCTCCCGTGTCCGAAATCGCGGGACTGCCATCGCCGTTTCCGGCGATCGAGATTGCGATCGACCGCCAGCGGCGGCGCGGTCGCGGCGCCCAGACCAATGACAGCGGCCGTTTTGAGAAGGAGGCTCGCGTCGCCTTCGACGATGGGTGGCAAAGCCTCGACGATCTGCCGCCGTTCAAAACGACGGTGGCGGTGGATACGGCGCGCAAGGTGATCACGCGCAACGAATCGCCGGATATCGGCTTCGACCGTTCGATCAATCCCTATCGTGGCTGCGAACATGGCTGCGTCTACTGCTTCGCGCGGCCGACCCATGCCTATCTCGGCCTGTCGCCGGGGCTGGATTTCGAATCCAAACTGTTCGTGAAACCCGATGCGCCGGCATTGCTCGAGAAGGAGCTGGCGGCGGCAGAATATGAACCGAAGATGATCGCGATCGGCACCAATACCGATCCGTATCAGCCGATCGAGCGCGAACGGCAGATCATGCGCGGCATTCTCGAAGTGCTGGAAAAGACGGGACATCCCGTCGGCATTGTCACCAAATCGGCATTGGTGGTGCGCGACATCGACATTCTTGCACGGATGGCCAAGCGTAATCTCGCGAAGGTGGCGCTGTCGGTGACATCGCTGGATCCGAAGCTGGCGCGTACCATGGAGCCGCGCGCCTCGACGCCGCCGAAACGGCTGGAGGCGCTGCGGCAGCTCTCGGAAGCTGGCATCCCGACCACCGTGATGGTGGCGCCGGTGATCCCGGCGCTGAATGACAGCGAGATCGAACGCATCCTCGATGCCGCCGCCCATGCCGGCGTGAAGGAAGCGAGCTATGTGCTGCTGCGCCTGCCGCTGGAAGTGCGCGATCTCTTCCGGGAGTGGCTGATGGCCAATTATCCGGATCGCTACCGCCATGTCTTCACGCTGATCCGTGAGATGCGCGATGGCCGCGATTACGACTCGCAATGGGGCACACGCATGAAGGGCACCGGTCCGATGGCCTGGATGATCGGCCGCCGCTTCGAGGTCGCCTGCGCCAAGCTCGGCCTCAACAAGAAGCGCGTGAAGCTGACGCTCGATCATTTCGCGAAGCCAGCCGGCGCCGGCCAGCAACTGAATTTGTTCTAGGTGCTTGGAAGTTTACTCCTGAAGGTCTCGCAATCTTGGGAGCAACTCGGGGGAGGGGCGCAGACCGGAAACCAGAGCCGGCCTGCGACCCCTTCTCCGCTTTTTGCGTCGAGTGTGACGGAGGACCGAGATGACGAACAATGATCGTCCCAAACTGGTGCCGCGCCTGACCGTGGTCACGCTTGGCGTCTACGACATTCGCCGTAGCATCGCCTTCTACCAGGCGCTCGGCTTCGCCCGAAAGGCCAAGGAGACCGGGGAGGCCATCGCCTTTTTCGACACCGGCGCCAGCCTGCTGGCGCTGTTTCCATGGGATCAACTGGCCGACGATGCCAAAATGCCCGACCAGCCGCGCCCGCAGGCGTTTCGCGGCACGACCATGGGCTGGAACTGCCGCTCGCCCGAGGAAGTTGATGAGGTGCTTGCATTTGCCGTCTCCTGCGGCGCAACGCTGATCAAGCCGGCGCACAAGACGGATTACGGTGGTTATTCCGGCTATTTCGCCGATCCCGACGGGCATGCCTGGGACGTGGTTGTGGCACCAGGCATCGAGGTCGGCGACGACCGGCGGGTACATCTGTCCGATTAGACGGCTTGGATAGCGGGCAAGGTTTCTGGTTCCCGGTTGCGCCAGTGGAGCCAGATGCGCACGATCCCTTCATGATTCGGGATATCAAGACCAAGCCGGCCAAAAAGGCGTCGCCAAAGGCGGCAGCCGCCAAGCCGCGCAAGCCAATCGTCGTTGGGCCACCCAGCTTCAAGCGCGAGCGCGCGCTGCTGAAGCAGGGCATCTGGCCCGTCGCTGGCTGCGATGAAGCCGGCCGCGGGCCATTGGCCGGGCCGGTGGTGGCCGCTGCGGTGATTCTTGACCCCAAGCGCATTCCCAAGGGCCTCGACGATTCCAAGAAACTGACTGAAGCCAAACGCGAGGAGCTGTTCGAGGAAATCTGCGCGACGTCGTCCTTTGCCGTCGCTTATGCCTCGCCGGCCCGGATCGACCGCGACAATATTCTGCGCGCATCGCTCTGGGCGCTGGCGCGCGCCGTCGCCTCACTGCCGGAAGCGCCGAAGCATGTCTTTGTCGACGGGCGCGACAAGATTGACACCACGGCGGCCTGCGAAGCCGTAATCGGCGGTGATGCGCTGGTGCTATCCATCGCTGCTGCCTCGATCATCGCAAAGGTCTCGCGCGACCGGTTGATGTGCCGGCTGGCAGAAGAGTGCCCAGGCTACGGTTTCGAGGTTCATAAGGGCTATGGCGTCCCGCAGCACCTCAAAGCGCTGAACGAGCTCGGCCCCAGTCTTCACCATCGCAGCCTGTTCGCCCCGGTGGTCGCCGCCCGCCTGCGCCGCGAAACGATCGTCGTCGAGACCGAAATCGTCACGGTGCAAGCGACCCTCGACCTCTCCGCCTGATCGGCCGTGGTTGCCTGAACGGGCCGCCCGCCGTATCACCTGTGGCTACTGTCATTCGCGGGCCGGTCCGGACGTTCATGCGCTTCACTTCCCTGATCGTCGAACTGATCCGCGCCCGGCCGCGGCTGGTGTTCTGGATCGTGGTGCTGTGCCAGGCGCTGCTCTGGCTGGTGGTGCCGCTGCTGCTCTATCGCGGCCCGCCCGGCGATCTCGCCACCGTGCTCGCCTATGGCCGGGAATATCAGGTCGGCACCGAATTCGGCCCGCCGCTGGCCTATTGGCTCGCCGATATCGCCTTCCGCGCGGCCGGCAATCACATCTTTGGCGTCTATCTGCTGGCGCAGATCTGCGCCGTCCTCATGTTCCGCGCGGTCTACCAGCTCGGCCGCCATATCGTCGGCGGGCCGCAGGCCGTGATCGCGGTGCTGCTGACCATGACGGTCACGGCCTTCAGCACGCCGGGCATCGAATTCGGTCCGCTGGTGCTGGCCCGTCCGCTCTGGGCGATGTTTCTCCTGCACGCCTGGCTGGCCATCGGGCAGGGGCGCCGTAGTGCTTGGTTTGCTTTGTCCATCGAAGCCGGCCTGCTGTTGCTGACTACGCCACAGGCCATGTGGCTGTTGCCGCTGCCATTGCTGTTCGGCCTTGCCACCACGCGCGGCCGGCGCAATCTCACCTCGCTCGATCCGTTTTTCGCGGTGGTCGTCATCGCCGTGCTGGCGCTGCCTTATGCGGCATGGGTGATCCGCTCCGGCGTCAGCGTTTTGCCGCCCGTGCCGGTGCTCACCGATCTCGTCGGCAAGGCCGAGCAATGGGGCGTGCGACTGGCCTGGCTCGTGGCGGCTACCGCCGGCGTCTTGGTGCTGACGGCCATGAACTGGCGCCGCCTCGTCCCACCCGGTGAGGATGCTCCGACAATCTTCCGGCCGCCGGTCGATGCGACAGCGCGGGGCTATGTCTATTTCTTCGCGCTCGCGCCGGCGCTGCTCGGCAGCCTGTTCGCTGCTCTCTATGATCGAAGCAATATCGTCGGCGGCACGGGCATTGCTCTGGTCATGTCCGGCCTCGCGGTGGTTGTCGCTTCCGGCAATCTGATTGCGCTGCGGCGCCAGCGCGTGCTGCGCAAGGTGTGGGCTGTAGCTATCGTCGCGCCAGCGCTTGCGGTGCTCGCCAATATCGTGGTGTTTCCATGGGTCGATGGCCCGGAAGATCGCACGGCATTGCCGGCGCGCGAGATCGGTCGATTCTTTGGCGAGAACTTTGAGCGCCGCACGGGGCAGAAGCTGGTCGCCGTGGCCGGCGATCAGCAACTCGCAGCGCTCATCGGCATGAGCGCGTCGCGGCCACATGTGCTGAACGACGCGCAGCCCGAACGCACGCCTTGGACCACTCAAGCGAAGTTCATGGAAACCGGCGGCGTCGTGATCTGGCGCGCGACGGACACGGTCGGCACGCCGCCTGCGGATCTGGCTGCGCGCTTTCCGGGCCTGGTGGCGGAAGTGCCGAGGGCATTTGATCGGCTGATCAATGGCAGTCGGCCAGTGCTGCGGGTAGGCTGGGCAATCGTGCGGCCGAAGTAGCTCCGTCCCTCATGGTCAGGATGCGCGCAGCGCCGTCTCGAACCATGAGATCGCCGGGCTCTGAGATTGCGGCCATCCTTCGAGACGCCGCTCTGCGGCTCCTCAGGTGAGGGCGGAGTGTTATTTCGCCGTCTCCAGTGCCTTCGCCACCGACCGCAGATCCATCCAGGTCAGCCGCTTGTAAGACGGCGAACGCAGCAGATAGGCCGGGTGGAAAGTCGCGATCGCTTTGATCTTGCGCGTGCCTGTATCGTAATCCACCCAGCGCCCGCGCGATTTCATGATGCCGTCGCGGGTCTGCAGCAGCGTCTGGGTCGAGGGATTGCCCAGCGTCACCAGGATATCCGGATTCACCAGTTCGATCTGGCGCTGGATGAAGGGCAGGCAGATCTGCGTCTCCTGCGGCGTCGGGGTGCGGTTGCCCGGCGGGCGCCATGGAATCACATTGGCGATGTAGACCGCGGTGCGATCCAGCCCGATCGCCTTCAGCATCAAATCGAGCAATTTGCCGGAACGACCGACGAAGGGCAGGCCCTCGATATCCTCGTCGCGGCCGGGGGCTTCGCCGACAAACATGATGCGCGCCTGCGGATTGCCATCCGAAAACACCAGTCGGGTTGCGGTGCCTTTCAGCGCACAACCGTCAAAAGCTTCCAGCATCCCGCGCAAGGCCTCCAGCGTCGGGGCGGTGCGCGCCGCCTCGCGGGCGGCGGCCACGGCGACGTCGGGCGCCACTTCGGTCTTGATCGGCGGCGCCGGTCGCGGTGCCGTCGTTGGCATGCCAGTCAATGGCGGACGCTTGGGCGCTGCCTGGACAGGGGCATGCAGCCCGATATCGTCGTCCAGCAGCCGGTTGACCGGCTCATCCATGAGGGCGCAATCGACCCCGGCCTCCAGATAGAAGGCGAGCAGCTGCGCGACGGTGGGGGCGGGCTCTGGCATCATGGCGATGCCCACGGGTATGCCAGCATCTGGGCCGGACCGCCACCCGCGGCAACGGCCCCTGTGCATTTCGGTGGTTGTTCTTCCGTCAAAAATCGGAAACAACAGCCCTTAGAAGCGTTCTGAACGGGTTGGAAACGGGTCTGAGATCAAGATTATGAGCACTGAAGAACTTCCGCCGCGCGAGAGTATGGAATTCGACGTCGTGATCGTCGGCGCGGGGCCGTCCGGCCTGTCGGCTGCGATCCGGCTGAAGCAGCTCAATGCGGATCTGACCATCGTCGTGGTCGAGAAGGGTTCCGAGGTCGGTGCCCACATCCTGTCGGGCGCGGTGATCGATCCCGTCAATCTCGACAAGCTGATCCCGGATTGGCGCGAAGATCCCGATTGCCCGCTCAAGACCCAGGTCAAGGACGACCAGTTCATCCTGACCAGCGAGACCGGCGGCATTCGTCTGCCGAACTTCATCAACCCGCCATTGATGAACAATCATCACTGCTACATCACCTCGCTCGGCATGGTGTGTCGCTGGCTCGGCGCCAAGGCCGAAGCGCTCGGCGTTGAGATCTATCCGGGCTTCGCCGCTGCCGAGACTCTGTACGACGACAATGGCGCCGTGCGCGGTATCGCCACCGGCGACATGGGCATCGGGCGCGATGGCAAGCCGAAGGATTCATTCACCCGCGGCATGGAACTGCTCGGCAAATACACGCTGTTCGCCGAAGGCGCGCGTGGTTCGCTGACCAAGGAAATCATCGCCAAGTTCCAGCTCGACAAGGATTGCGAGCCCGGCAAGTTCGGCATCGGTCTCAAGGAAATCTGGCAGATCGATCCGGCCAAGCACAAGAAGGGCCTGGTGCAGCACACGCTGGGCTGGCCGCTCGACGACCAGACCGGTGGTGGCTCGTTCCTGTATCACTATGACGACAACCTCGTGGCTGTCGGCTTCGTGGTGCATCTGAACTATCAGAACCCGTATCTCTATCCGTTCGAAGAATTCCAGCGGATGAAAACCCATCCGATGATCCGCGATACTTTCGTCGGCGCCAAGCGCCTGGCCTATGGCTCGCGCGCGATCACCGAGGGCGGTTATCAGTCCGTGCCGAAGCTGGTGTTCCCCGGCGGTGCGCTGATTGGCTGCGCCGCGGGCTTCGTCAACGTGCCGCGCATCAAGGGCGTGCATAATGCGATGGGCACCGGCATGCAGGCCGCCGAGCATGTGGTTGCCGCCCTGGCCGCTGGCCGCGCCAATGACGAACTCACCGACTACGAAAACGGCTGGCGCAGTTCGTCGGTCGGCCAGGACCTCTACAAGGTCCGCAACGTCAAGCCCTTCCTCTCGAAGTTCGGTAACCGCATCGGCATGCTGTTCGCCGGCTTCGACATGTGGTGCAACACGCTCGGCTTCTCGCTGTTCGGCACCCAGTCGCATGCCAAGCCGGATCGCAAGACGCTGAAGCCGGCGAAAGATTACAAGCCGATCCCGTATCCGAAACCCGACGGCAAGATCACCTTTGATCGTCTGTCCTCTGTGTTCATGTCGAACACCAATCACGAGGAAGACCAGCCGATCCATCTGAAGGTCGCCGACATGGCGCTGCAGAAGTCGTCGGAACATGACGTCTTCGCGGGCCCGTCGAATCGCTATTGTCCGGCCGGTGTTTATGAGTGGGTCGAGGAAGGCGCCGAACCGCGCTTCCAGATCAATGCGCAGAACTGCGTTCACTGCAAAACCTGCGACATCAAGGACCCGAACGGAAACATCACCTGGACCTTGCCCGAAGGCGGCGGTGGTCCGAATTACGAGGCGATGTAGTTTCCCTCGCCCCGCTTGCGGGGAGAGGGTGGCCGCGCGAAGCGCGGTCGGGTGAGGGGACTCTCCGCGGGCTCGGAGTGCTTGGAGGACCCCCTGACCCGCCACTGCTTCGCTGCGCTCAGCCGCGGCGACCTCCCCCGCAAGCGGGGCGAAGTTAGAAGCATCACCCCGGCGTGACCCGTCCCGTCACGATCCCGCCACACTGAAAGCGTTTGCAGGCATATTGGCGCAATCCGGTCGCCCGAACCTGACAGGCTCCCTTGGTGCATCTGCGCCCCCGATCCTTGCGAATGCCGGCCAAAAGCGGCATTGTCGCGCTGCGCACTGTTGCTGGGTCGGCAGCGCATTCGGGCCTGTCTCGCCATTCTGATCGCGTTTGTGCTCGAACTTCCGCCCGCAACTGCCCAATAATCTTCGGAGCTAGGCGAACTTGATGTTGTCCTCCCGTTTCAACCGCTTGACGCTCGCTGCCGCCACGCTCGCCGTTCTGGCGCTGCCGGCGCAGACCTTCGCCCAGACCCCGGATCATGCCGGCGATAGCGCCGCGCAGTTCCCGACTGCGAAGGACCTGCGGCAGATGACGACCGCCGGCAGCTATCTGGCCGCGCGTCACGCCAGCGTGGAACGCGATGCCACCTCGGCTGCGGCGTTTTACCGCTCCGCGCTGCGCACCGACCCGAAGAACAACGAACTGCTCGATCGCGCCTTCATCTCCTCGCTCGCCGATGGCGATATCGACGAGGCGGTGAAGCTCGCCGAGCGCATCCTGATCATCGACAAGTCGAATCGCGTGGCCCGCCTCGTGGTCGGCGTGCGCGATCTCAAGGCGAAGAAATACGCGGCTGCGCAGACCAACATCAATCAGTCGGTGCGCGGCCCGATTACCGATCTCGTCGCCACACTGCTTGGCGCATGGGCAAGCTACGGCGCCGGTGACACCAAGCAGGCCATTGCCAATATCGACAAGCTGGCCGGCCCGGAATGGTATCCAATCTTCAAGGACCTGCATGCCGGCCTGATCTTCGATCTTGCGGGCAAGCAGAAAGACGCCGGCGCGCGCTATGAGCGCGCCTTCAAGCTCGATGATTCCGCGTTGCGCGTGGTCGATGCCTATGGCCGCTGGACGTCGCGCAACAAGGACGATGCGGCGGCACTTACCGTCTACGAGACATTCAACAAGAAGCTCGCCCGCCATCCGCTGGTGCTGGAAGGCATCCGCGAGACCAAAGCTGGCAAGAAGCTGCCGGCGCTGGTGGACAACCCGCAGGCCGGCGCCGCCGAAGCCCTCTATGGCATCGGCGCTTCGCTGACCCGCCGCGGCGGCGAAGACCTCGCACTCGTTTATCTGCAGCTCGCGCTGTACCTCAAGCCGGATCACTCGCTGGCGCTGTTGTCACTCGCGGATCTTTATGAGTCCGTGAAGAAGCCAGCCATGGCCATCAAGGTTTATGAGCGCATGCCGGCCAACTCGGCCCTGAAGCGTAATGCGATGATCCAGCAGGCGACCAATCTCGACGCTGCTGATCGCAGCGACGAGGGCATCAAGATCCTGAAGGACGTGACCGCAAGCGATCCGAAGGATCTCGAAGCGATCATGGCGCTCGGCAATATCGAGCGCGCCCGCAAGAAGTTCGCCGATTGCGCCGACACCTATACCAAGGGCATCGACGTCGTCGCCGCCAACCAGGACAAGCCGAACTGGGTCTATCATTATTTCCGCGGCATCTGCCTCGAGCGCTCCAAGCAGTGGGCGAAGGCGGAAGTCGACATGAAGAAGGCGCTGGAACTGCAGCCGGAGCAGCCGCATGTGCTGAACTATCTCGGCTATTCCTGGATCGACCAGGGCATCAATCTCGACGACGCCATGAAGATGATCAAGCGCGCGGTCGAGCAGCGCCCGGATGACGGCTACATCGTCGACTCCCTCGGCTGGGCCTATTATCGCATCGGCAATTACGAGGACGCCACCAAGCATCTCGAACGTGCCATTGATCTGAAGCCGGAAGATCCGACCATCAACGACCATCTCGGCGATGCCTATTGGCGCGTCGGTCGCAAGCTGGAAGCACGCTTCCAGTGGCAGCACGCCAAGGATCTGAAGCCGGAAGCTGAAGAGCTGCCGAAGATCGAAGCGAAGATGCAGAAATGCGTGCCGCTGGATAGCGGCGACAAGCCGGAAGGCTGCGCATTGAACGAGACCACCCCGGCTGCGGCTTCGGCTGACAAGCCCGAGGTGAAGAAAGACAGTGATAAAGGCGGCTAGGCTTATGACGGGGGCATCGGCGGGCATTGGGCAGCCTGCTCGGGAAGACGGGTCTTCTCTGAAAGAAAGCGCGCGTGCGAAGGTCAATCTGACCCTCCGCGTCATCGGGCGGCGGGCCGACGGCTATCACGATCTTGAAAGCGTGGTCGTGTTCGCTGATTGCGCTGACCTGCTGACGCTGTCGCCGGGCGGCGATCTCGCGCTCACAGCGACCGGGCCACGGGCTGCGGAGTGCGGTGACAACAACGACAATCTGGTGATCAAGGCGGCGCGCTTGCTCGGTGAGCAAGTCGACGGCCTGACCTTCGGTACCTTCGCGCTCGACAAGCATTTGCCAGTGGCTGCCGGCATCGGTGGCGGTTCAGCGGATGCCGCGGCGGCGCTGCGGCTTCTGGTGCGTTCCAACAATCTCGAACTCGACGATCCCCGCGTGATGGATGTCGCGCGCCTCACCGGTGCCGATGTGCCGGTCTGCGTGCAGTCGCATGCCTGCGTGATGACAGGCGTCGGAGAAAACCTGCTGCAGCTCAGCCTGCCGCGTTTGCCTTGCGTGATGGTCAATCCGCGCGTGCCGGTGGCGACCAAGGATGTGTTTCAGGAGCTTGGGCTGAAGAACGGCCAGCTACGCGTCGGCCCGGCCGATGTGCTGAAGGCCCGCTCATGGCCGGCGGAAGGCGCATCGGTGGATGACTGGATCGCTGCCGTCAGTGCCGGCACCAATGATCTCGAAGCGCCGGCCCTGAAGGTCGAGCCGATTATCGGCGATGTGCTGGCCGCGCTGGGCGCCACCGAAGGCGTTCGCCTGGCCCGCATGTCGGGCTCGGGCGCGACATGTTTTGCGTTGTTCGACAATGACACCGATGCGCAGCGTGCCGCGCATGCGATCCAGCTCGCGCATCCGCTGTGGTGGGTCCATGCGGGCGCACTGAGCTAACGCCTCAGTCATTGCGAGCGGAGCGAAGCCATCCGGAAAGCCAGGAACTTGATTGCTTCGTCGCTGCGCTCCTCGCAATGACGGCTGGCTACCAGCCGGCGCTATAGCCGCCATCCACCGTGTAGATCACGCCGGACGTGTAGCCGGCGCGGTCCGAGGCGAGGAACGCCATCAGGTCGGCGATCTCGCGCGGCTTGGCGGGGCGGCCGAGCGGAAAACCCTGCTGCAACTCGCGAAACCGGCTCTCGTCGCCGAACTGCGTTTTGGCACGGGTCTTCATCAGGGTCTCGTGACGGTCGGTCCCGACCGGGCCGGGATTGATGCCGACCACGCGGATATTGTCCTTCAGGCTCTTGCCACCGAGCGCCCGCGTAAAGGCCATCAGCGCGGCATTGCCGGCGCTGCCGCAGATGTAATTGGCATCGAATTTCTCGCCGGCCGCGCCGATATCGTTGATGATGACGCCGCCACCGCGCGCCTTCATCTGCGCATAGACCTGCCGTGTCAGGTTGATGAAGCCGAACACTTTCAGCTCCCAGGCATGGCGCCAGGCGGCCTCGTCGATCATGTCGATGGCACCGCCGGGAATGTCGCCGGCATTGTTCACCAGAATGTCGATATCGCCGGCCGCGGCGGCGAGGGTTGCAAGGTCCTCGGCATTGCGCAGATCGGTCCCGTGAATGGCGACGTCGATCTGGTGACGCGCGCGCAGGCTGTCGGCCAGCGCCTCCATCTTTTCGACATTGCGGGCAGCGAGGCGGAGGTTCGCGCCTTCCTCGGCAAAGGCTTCCGCGGCAGCCGCGCCGATCCCTTTGGAGGCGCCGGTGATGAGGACGCGTTTGCCGCGCAGATGAAGATCCATGGAATGCCTCCGGTTCGCATTGACGTCCGAGTTAGGCTGCTGCGGCAAAAGCGGTCAACATTGCACTGCAGCGTTGATCGCGCGCCGGCTTTGGTCCAAACCTGCCGACAATCCAAACTGGCGAAGGAAACCTCACGGTGAGCAAAGAATATCGGATTGCAGTCATCCCCGGCGACGGCATCGGCAAGGAAGTGATGCCGGAAGGCCTGCGCGTGCTCGAGGCGGTGGCCAAGAAGCACCGCGTGAAGGTGAAATTCGATCATTACGACTTCTCGTCCTACGACTATTACGAGAAGCACGGCCAGATGATGCCCGACGACTGGAAGGCCCAGATCGGCCAGCATGACGCCATCTATTTCGGCGCCGTCGGCCTGCCGGCCAAGATTCCGGATCACATTTCGCTGTGGGGCTCGCTGATCAAGTTCCGCCGCGAATTCGATCAATATGTGAACCTGCGCCCGGTGCGCTTGATGCCCGGCGTGCCGTGCCCGCTGGTCGGTCGGAAGCCTGGCGATATCGATTTCTGGGTCGTCCGTGAAAACACCGAGGGCGAATATTCGGCGGTCGGCGGCCGCAGCTTCCCGGATACGGATCGCGAATTCGTCACCCAGCAGACGGTGATGACCCGCACCGGCGTCGACCGTATTCTCAAGTTCGCTTTCGATCTCGCCCAGTCGCGGCCGAAGAAGCACCTGACCTCGGCGACCAAGTCGAACGGCATTGCGATCACCATGCCGTATTGGGACGAGCGCGTGAACGCGATGGGCGAGAACTATCCCGACGTGAGGTGGGACCAGTATCACATCGACATTCTCACCGCGCATTTTGTCATGAACCCCGACCGCTTCGACGTCGTGGTGGCGTCCAACCTGTTCGGTGACATTCTGTCGGATCTCGGTCCGGCCTGCACCGGCACCATCGGCATCGCGCCGTCGGGCAACATCAACCCGGCCGGTGATTTCCCGTCGGTGTTCGAGCCCGTGCATGGTTCGGCGCCGGATATCGCGGGGCAGGGGATTGCCAATCCGATCGGCATGATCTGGTCGGGCGCCATGATGCTCGAGCATCTCGGCGAGAAGGAAGCGGCGGATTCGATCGTGAAGGCGATCGAGCGCACGCTGGCGGAGCGCACGCTGCGCACGCGGGATCTCGGCGGTCAGGCGGATACGACGGCGTGTGGCAAGGCTGTTGCGGAGATGATTGAGTAAGTAACACGCTCCGTAAAGCCCTCATGGTGAGGAGGCGCTCTTGCGCCGTCTCGAACCATGGGGGCGCGCGGCCATCCTTCGAGACGCCGCGCAAGAGCGCGGCTCCTCAGGATGAGGGCTGAGATTGCGGTTTAACCCGCAATCCTTCGGCAGTGCTTCCACGCCGCATCGATCAGATTGATGCTCGCCTCCGGCGTCCGGAATGCCGAATGCGATGACAGCGTCACGTTCGGGATCGTCGTCAGCACATGGCCGGCCGGCAGCGGCTCGATCTCGAACACGTCGAGGCCGGCATGGCGCAGATGGCCGGAGCGCAGCGCCTCGATCATCGCGGCCTGATCCACAATCGCGCCGCGGGCGGTGTTGATCAGGATCGCCCCCTTCTTCATCTGGCCGATACGCTCGCGCGTGATCATGCCGCGCGTCTCGTCGTTCAGCAGCAGATGGAGAGAGACCACGTCGCTCTGCGACAGCACCGTTTCCATGTCGGTGAATTCGACGCCAGGATAACTCTTCGGCGAGCGATTCCAGGCCAGCACCTTCATGCCTGTACCCAGCGTGATGCGCGCGACTTCCGCGGCGATGCCGCCAAAACCGATCAGGCCGATGGTCTTGCCGGTCAGCTCCATACCTTCATCGCGCAGCCAGTTGCCGGCGCGCATTTCGCGGTCCTGCTCGGCAATACCGCGCGCAGCCGCCCACATATGTGCGATGGCCATTTCGGCAACCGCGGTGTCGCCATAGCCGCGGATCAGATGTACCGCGATGCCGAGCGCTTCCAGCTCGTCGACATTCATGTAGCTGCGCGCGCCGGTGCCGAGAAACACGATGTGCTTGAGCCCGGTGCACTGTTTCGCGATATCGGTGGGCACATAAGTGTGGTCGACGATGGCGATTTCGGCGCCATCCAGCACTGTGGGCAGGTCGGCCGAGGTGATGTCCTCGTTGCGGTTGATCCTGACCGTGATGTCGCCCGGCTGCGTGAGCCGCTCCATGATGAGTGCCAGCTCTTCGCTGGCATCGACGAATACGCCGCGCATTGATTGTGCCCCTTACTTACTTCGATGACACGCCGGCGAGCGCCAGCACCGTATGCATCAAGACATTCGCGCCAGCGGCGCAATCGTCCTGGGTGGAGGATTCCAGCTCGTTATGGCTGATGCCGTCCTTGCTTGGGATGAACACCATCGCGGTCGGCATGATGTTGTTGAGATTGCAGGCATCGTGGCCGGCGCCTGAAGTGATGCGGCGATGCGAGTAGCCCAGCTCTTCGGCCGCGCTCTCGACGGCGTTGACAAAGTCCTTGTTGAAGTGCGTCGGCGGCTTGTGCCAGACCTTGTCGAAGGCGACCTCGACCTTGCGCTTCGCGGCAATTGCCGTGATCGCTTCGCGCACGCCCTTTTCGATTGCGTCCAGCTTGCCAGCATCGGCGCTGCGCAGATCCATGGTGAAGGCGATCTCGCCGGGGATCACGTTACGTGACGGATTGGCGATCACAGCCTCACCGATGGTGCCGAGCGCACCGATCTCGGTAACCACGCGCTCAGTCGCCAGCACGATCTCCGACAGCGTACCAAGCGCATCCTTGCGCAGCGGCATCGGTGTCGAGCCGGCATGGCTTTCAAAACCGGTGATCTTGCCGTCGAACCACAGCACGCCCTGGCCGGAATCGACCACGCCGATGGTCTTGCCTTCGGCCTCAAGGATCGGGCCCTGTTCGATATGCAGTTCGACGAAGCCGGAGAATTTCTGCGTGCCGACCGCGACATCGCCGCGATAGCCGATGGAGTCGAGGGCTTCGCCGACGGTCACGCCGGCGATATCCTTACGCGACAGAATATCGTCGGTGGTGAAGTCGCCGACATAGGCGGCCGAGGCCATCATGGCGGGTGCGAAGCGCGAACCCTCTTCATTGGTCCAGTTGGCGATGCAGATCGGCGCATCGGTCTCGATGCCGGCGTCGTTTAGCGTGCGTACGACTTCGAGCGCGCCGAGCACGCCCAGAATGCCGTCGAACTTGCCTCCGGTCGGCTGGGTGTCGAGATGCGAGCCGATGCCGATCGGCGCCTTGGACATGTCGCGGCCCTTGCGCAGCGCGAACATCGAGCCGAGCGCATCGACCTTCACCTCAAGACCGGCCGCTTCGCATGCCTTGCGAAACCAGTCGCGCACCTGCTTGTCCTCGGGCCCGAGCGTCAGGCGACGCACGCCGCCTTTCGGTGTGCCGCCGAATTTCGCCGTCTCATTGATCGCGCCCCACAGACGTTCAGAGTTGATCTTCAGATTGTCGCCGAGCTTGGTCATGCCGTTCGTCCTGGGAGTTTCGCTTGGTGGAATGTGGTGTATTTCAATGACCCGCCGTCGCCAGCACGTCAACCAAAGGGCTGCTATGCGGTGCGATGCTTGATGCCGCACTTTCTTGCGCAAGCTGCGCGGCAAGGCCGGCGACGAGCTCGATGGCAACGGTGTCGGGCGACGACAGCCAGCTTGCCGCAAAAGTCAGTGGTTGGATCGGCACATTGGTATTGAGCAGCTGCAGCCGGCCATCGGCGAGTTCGCTCTGCACGATGGCGGTGGGGATGACCGCGATGCCGAGGCCCTCGATCGCCATATGGATCACGGTGGCGAGCGATGCGCTGGCATGCAGCCGGATCGGGGGCAGCGATGGTCGGTTGAAGATCGAGCGCACGATCTCATAAGGCCGCGTCTTGCGCGGGAAGGTGATGATCGGATGCTTGGCCAGATCTTCCACCGACAGCATCTCACGACCCAGTCCGAGCGACGGGCTGGCGAGGAAGCCGATCTGATAGTCGCACAGCACCTTGTTCTGCACGTCGGATGCAGCGAGCGGCCCCACGACGAATGCGAGTTCGATTTCCTGTGCCAGCAAACGTGCGCGCAGGTTCGGTGTGATATCGACCTCGATTTCGAGAGACAGATTGGGATAGGCCTCGTTCACCTGCTTGATCAGCTTCGACAGCCAGGTGTGCACGATCGTCTCTGCCACGCCGAGCCTGAGCACGCCGCGCATTGCGGAGCGATCGCCGACCGCCGCCATCATCTCGGAGCGCAGCCCGATCAGCTTTTCGGCATAGACCAGCATCTCCCGGCCGGCGGGGGTGGGGGAGGCGATGCGCCGGTCACGCTGCAACAGTCGGACGCCGACCTCATGTTCGAGCTGTGCAATGCGCTGGGAGATGGCGGGCTGGGTCGTATTCAGCTTCTGGGCGGCGCCACGGAAGCTTCCGAGATTGACCACCCACAGGAAGGTCTCCAGCGCCTTGAAGTCCGCCATGGGGTAGGATCTTCTCTTTAGATAAGTTTGGCTTATCGGATGCGATCAAAAAACACGATTAGACATTATGTTATCCCTATGCCCCATTAAGTCGAGGCCAAAACGCAGGCAGGGCGATAATTGAGGCAGGTGGCTATGGGCACTCTGGCGAAGCGTGATCGTGACGAAGCCGACAGCGGTGACCTGCCCAGTGCAGTCGCCCGCCGCGAATATCGCGCCGGCAAATATGCCAGCACCGCCGGGGTCGCGCCCGGTTACGTCCAGGGCAATCTCGTCATCCTGCCGGAAGCCCAGGCCTCCGCCTTCCATCGCTTCTGCCAGCTCAATCCGAAGCCGTGTCCGATCATCGGCATGTCCGATCCCGGCGATCCCCGCATTCCCGCGCTGGGTCTCGATCTCGATATCCGAACTGACATTCCGCAATATGTGGTCTGGAAGGACGGCGAGGCGATCGACCGCCCTTATGAGGTGAACAAATACTGGCTTGATGATCTCGTGTCTTTTGTCATCGGTTGCTCCTATTCGTTCGAAGAGCCGATGATGGCGGAAGATCTTCCGATCCGTCACATCGAGCAAGATACCTTGGTGCCAATGTATCGCACCAACATCGCCTGCAAATCTGCCGGCCCCTTCGCCGGTCCGATGGTTGTCTCGATGCGGCCGCTGAAGCCGGCCGACGCGATCCGCGCCGTACAGATCACTTCACGATTTCCTTCCGTACATGGTGCGCCCGTGCATCTTGGGCTGCCGCAGTCGATCGGCATCGCGGATATCAACAAGCCCGATTACGGTGATGCAGTGCACATCAATGATGACGAGATCCCGGTATTCTGGGCGTGCGGAGTGACACCGCAAGCCGTCATCGCAGCTGCGAAAGTGCCATTCGCGATCACGCATGCGCCGGGTGTGATGCTCATCACCGACCTCAAGAATAAGCAACTTGCTGTTTTATAAGAAGCAGCTTGCCGATCTTTCGAGCTTTACCGTAACCTCGATTAGTTCCTATCGATAGCTGCCGATCACAAAGGACACCCAGATGACGATCTCTCGCCGTGATGTTCTGCTTGGAGGCGCTGCCTCCGCCGCGCTGCTCCCGCTTGCGACGCCGGTTCGCGCACAAGCCAAGGAAGTGGTGATCGGCGTGATTTATCCGCTGTCCGGCGCCAGCGCGCAGATCGGCGTCGATGCACAGAAGGCGTTCGAGACCGCTGCTGACATCATCAACAAGAACTACGATTTCGATCTGCCGATGGCGCGCGGCGAGGGTTTCTCGGGGCTCGGTGGCGCCAAGGTGCGCCTCGTTTTTGCAGACCATCAGGCCGATCCGCAAAAGGGGCGCGCCGAAGCCGAACGCCTGATTACCCAGGAAAAGGTGTCTGCCATCGTCGGCACCTATCAGAGCGCCGTGGCCGTCACCGTCAGCCAGATCTGCGAACGCTACCAGATCCCGTTCCTGTCGGCCGACAACTCGTCGCCCAGCCTGCATCGCCGCGGCCTGAAATATTACTTCCGCGCAGCACCGCATGACGAAATGTTCTCCACCGCGATGTTCGACTTCTTCGATGCCTTGAAGAAGAAGGGCCAGAAGATCGAGACGCTGGCGCTGTTCCACGAAGACACGATCTTCGGCACCGACTCGGCGAATGCCCAACTCAAGCTGGCCGCCGATCGCGGTTACAAGATCGTCGCCGACATCAAATATCGCGCCAATTCGCCGTCGCTCACCGCCGAAGTGCAGCAGCTCAAGGCAGCGAATGCCGACGTGCTGATGCCGTCGAGCTACACCACCGACGGCATCCTGCTCATCAAGACGATGGGCGAGCTCGGCTACAAGGCCAAGAACATCGTGGCCCAGGACGCCGGATTCTCCGAAAAGGCGCTGTATGACGCCGTCGGCGACAAGATCCCGGGCGTGATCTCGCGCGGTTCGTTCTCCATCGATCTCGCGGCCAAGCGTCCGATGGTCGGCAAGATCAATGACATGTTCAAGGAGAAGTCCGGCAAGGACTTCAACGACTACTCGTCGCGCCAGTTCATGGGCCTGATCGTGATGGCCGATGCGATCAACCGCGCCAAATCCACCGATGGCGACAAGATCCGCGAAGCGCTGGTCGCCACCGACATGCCGGGCGAGAGCACGATCATGCCGTGGGCCAGGGTCAAGTTCGACGAGATGGGGCAGAACAACAACGCCGATCCGGTGCTGCTGCAATATAACGGCGGCAAGTTCGTCACCATCTTCCCGCCGCAGGCTGCGGTGGCCGAGGCCGTCTGGCCGATGCCGTAAGGGCGGCGCGCCGTCCTCTCAGCCGTCATTGCGAGCGAAGCGAAGCAATCCAGAAAGCCAAAAGCTGGATTGCTTCGTCGCTACGCTCCTCGCAATGACGGCTACTATCATCGCGTTTTTAGGGAGCATCGCCTTTGACCGCCGCGACCATCATCCAGAGCCTTGCCAGCGGATTGCTGATGGGGCTGCTTTACGGCTTGCTCGCCGTCGGCCTCGCGCTGATCTTCGGCCTGATGGACGTCACCAACTTCGCCCATGGCGAATTCCTGATGTTGGCGATGTACCTTACTTTCTTCCTCTTCATGTTCTGGGCGGTCGATCCCTTGCTGTCGATTCCCATCGTCGCGGCCGGCATGTTCGTGTTCGGCGCGGTGATCTATCTGATCATCATCCGCTTCGCCATGCGCGCCAAAGCCAATATCGGCATGGTGCAGATCTTTGCGACCTTCGGCCTCGCCATCCTGATGCGCGGCCTCGCCCAGTATTTCTTCACACCGGACTATCGCAGCATTCCGGCCTCTATGTTGGGCGGCAAGACCGTCTCGTTCTTCGGCGTCTTCCTGCCGGTGCCGCAGCTGGTCGGCGCGCTGATCTCGATCGCCGCCTTCGGCGCGCTCTACTTCTTCATGAAGAAGACCGATTTCGGCCGTGCACTGGAAGCGACGCGCGAGGATGCAGGTGCGGTCGCGTTGGTCGGCATCGACAAGAACAAAGTCTTTGCGCTCGGCTGGGGTCTCGGCTCGGCGCTGATCGGCCTTGCCGGCGGCGTGATGGCGATCTTCTTCTACATCTATCCCGATGTCGGCGCGTCCTTCGCGCTGATCGCTTACGTCACTGTGGCACTCGGCGGCTTTGGCAGCGTGTTCGGCGCCTTTGCCGGCGGCATCATCGTCGGCTTGGTCGAGGCGACCACGGCAATGATCCTGCCGCCGTCGCTGAAATCGGTCGGCATCTATGCCGTCTATCTCCTCGTCGTCTTCATCCGCCCGCGCGGCCTGTTCGGATCGATCTGATGGACAGCTTCACCCAACGCCGCCGCCGCGACCTCATCCTTGCCGCCGTGCTCGCGGCGATCGCCGCCTGCGTGCCGTTCTTCGTCAAGGATGTCTATGTGCAAAACATCATGGTGCTCACCTTGATGTATGCGGCGCTGTCGCAGGCCTGGAATATCCTTGGCGGCTATTGCGGCCAGATCTCCCTCGGCCATGCACTGTATTTCGGCCTCGGCGCCTATACGACGGCATTGCTGTTCACCAAATTCGGTGTGCTGCCCTGGTTCGGCATGCTGGCGGGCGGGGCCATCTCCTCGGTGATCGCATTGGCGCTCGGCTATCCCACCTTCCGCCTGCGCGGCCACTATTTCGTCATCGCCACCATCGTCATCGCCGAAATCGGCTTCCTGTTGTTCCACAATTGGGACTACGCAGGTGCTGCACTCGGCATCGACATCCCCGTGCGCGGCGACAGCTGGGCCAAATTCCAGTTCACCCGCAGCAAGCTGCCGTTCTATTACTTCGCACTCGTGTTCTGCTGCGTCGCCTGGTTCATCACCTGGTGGCTTGAAGATTCCAAGTGGGGCTATTGGTGGCGCGCGGTGAAGGACAATCCCGACGCGGCCGAGAGCCTCGGCGTGGTCGTGTTCAATTCCAAGATGGGCGCGGCCGCCGTCTCTGCGTTTCTCACCGCCATTGGTGGCGCGTTCTATGCGCAGTTCGTGTCCTATATCGATCCTGAAAGCGTCATGACCTTCCAGTTCTCGCTACTGATGGCGCTGCCGGCGGTGCTTGGCGGCATCGGCACGCTGTGGGGGCCAGTGCTCGGCGCCGTCATCCTGATCCCGATGACCGAACTGACCCGGTCCTTCATCGGCGGCTCCGGCCGCGGCGTCGATCTCATTCTCTATGGCGCTGTCATCGTGCTGATCTCGCTGGCACGGCCGGATGGCCTGATCGGTCTGTTCTCGCGCCGTCCGGCCTCGAAAGGAGTGCCGCAATGAGCGCGCCTCTGTTGGAAACCCGTGGCGTCTGGCAACGTTTCGGCGGCCTGATCGCCAATAGCGATGTCTCGATCTCGGTCGGCAGGGGCGAGATCGTCGGCTTGATCGGCCCCAATGGCGCCGGCAAGTCGACGCTGTTCAATCTCATCGCCGGCGTGCTGCCGCCCACTCAAGGCTCGATCTGGTTCGACGGCAAGGATGTCACCCACATGCCCGCCGCCGAGCGCTGTGCGCTCGGCATCGCGCGCACTTTCCAGGTCGTGAAGAGCTTCGAGACGATGACCGTTATCGACAATGTCATTGTCGGTGCGCTGATCCGCAACGACAAGATGAAGGACGCGCGCCGCAAGGCCCATGACGTCCTCGAATTCTGCGGCCTCGCTCCGCGTGCCGATAAGCTGGCGCGCGAACTCATCCCGTCCGAGAAGCGCCGCCTCGAAGTGGCCCGCGCGCTTGCCACCGAGCCGAAGCTGTTGATGCTCGATGAATGTCTCACAGGCCTTACGCCGCTCGAAGCGCAGTCCGGCGTCGCACTTGTGCGCAAGGTGCGCGACACCGGCGTCACCGTGTTGATGGTCGAACATGTCATGGAAATCGTGATGCCGCTGGTCGATCGCGCCATCGTGCTCAATCTCGGCAAGAAGCTCGTCGAGGGCAAACCCGCGGATGTCGTCCGGCATCCAGAAGTCATCAGTGCATATCTCGGGGATCGCCATGCTGTCGGTGCGTGACGTCACCACCGCCTATCAGGGGCTGGTCGCGATTTCGGACGTGACGATCGATGTCGCCAAGGGCGAGGTCGTCGCCGTCTGCGGCGCCAATGGCGCGGGGAAATCGACGCTGATAAAATCCATCGCCGGCGCCGAGCGCCCGCGTTCGGGCACGGTGACTTTCGACGGCCAGCAGATCAACGGCATGGCGCAGCATCTCATCACCGCGCGCGGTATCGCCTATGTGCCGGAGAACCGCCGCCTGTTCCCGCGGCTGTCGGTCGAGGACAATCTCAAGCTCGGCAGCTACATGTATCGCAGCCAGGCCGACCGCGAGAAGCCGCTGGAATTTGTGTTCGAACTGTTCCCGCGGCTGTCCGAACGGCTGGAGCAGCGCGCCGAGACATTATCCGGCGGCGAGCAGCAGATGTTGGCCATCGGCCGCGCGTTGATGACGCGTCCACGGTTATTGATGCTGGATGAGCCTTCTCAGGGCATCATGCCAAAACTGGTGGACGAGATCTTCCAGGCGGTGAAGAAAATCCGCGATACCGGCATGACCGTGCTGATCGTTGAGCAACGCATGGCCGAAGTGCTGGAGATCGCCGATCGCGCCTACATTCTGCAGACCGGCCGCGTGCTGATGCAGGGCAAGGCCTCGGAGATCGCGAGCAATCCGGATGTGCGAAAGGCGTATCTGGGGCTGTGAATCGCAGCCGTCATTGTCGCTTCGCTCCTCGCAATGACGGCTGCTAGTGGTCGTGCCCATGCTCCGGCACTGTCAGCCCAAACACGTCAACCAGATCGCTCACCTGCTCCGGCGACAGATGCCGCGGGTTCAGCCCGCGCAGCAGCAGATAAAGCTTCGCCGTCTCCTCCAGTTCCTCCATCGCATAGACCGCGGCCTCCAGGCTGTCGCCCGCCACCACCGGGCCGTGATTGGCAAGCAGCACTGACGAATACTTCCCAGCCAGTCCCTTGATGGCATCCGCCACCGCGGGGTCGCCCGGCCGATAATAGGGCACCAGCGCCGTCGCGCCGCATTTCATCATGTAATAGGGCGTCATCGGCGGCAGTACCGCGCGCGGATTGACCTCGGGCAGCATCGAGACCGCGACCGAATGGGTCGAATGCAGATGGACGATGGCCTGCGCCGTGCCGCGTGTCTCATACAGCGCCGTATGCAGCGGCACTTCCTTCGTCGGCTTGTCGCCGGAGATCAGGCGCCCCTGCGCATCCAGCCGCGACAGCTTTGCCGGATCGAGCCAGCCGAGCGAAGCATTGGTCGGCGTCACCAGCCAGCCGCCATCGTCGCAGCGCACGCTGATATTGCCCGAAGAGCCCGGCGTCAGGCCGCGCTCGAACAGCGAGCGGCCGAGCCGGCAGATATCGTCACGCAACCGTGTGTCAGTCACTGGCTATCCCTGCCATTTCCTCGCCGCCGCGTTGTCCCATGCTTTGGCAGCAAGGCCAAGCCGTGTTACCGAGAGGACAAGGCCCGATCAGAGCGGCCAGCTGGAACGTCCGAGGAACTGCCCGATGTCATCTGCACCCGACAAACCCGATATTGCTGTCATCGGTCTGGGCTCCATGGGCTATGGAATGGCCCTGTCGCTCCAGCGATCAGGCTTTACCGTCACTGGATGCGACGTCAGCGCCGAGGCCGTGAAACGCTTTGTCGGCGAAGGCGGAAAGGGCGCCGCGACCCCGGCTGAAGCCGCCAAGTCCGCCGATATCGTCGTCAGCGTGGTGGTCAATGCGGCGCAGACCGAGGCGATCCTGTTCGGGAAGGATGGCGTTGCCGGGACGCTTGCAAAAGGCGCGGTGTTCATCTCCTCCGCCACCATGGATCCCGATGTGGCGCGCCGCCTCTCTGGCGAGCTCGAAGCCACCGGCCGCCATTATCTCGATGCACCCATCTCCGGCGGCGCGCAGCGCGCGGCCCAGGGCGAGCTCACCATTCTCGCCTCGGGCAGCGATGCGGCCTTCGCCAAGGCTCGTCCCGCACTCGATGCCATGGCCGCAAAGCTTTATGAACTCGGCGATGCCGCCGGGCAGGGCGCGGCGTTCAAGATGATCAACCAGCTCCTCGCCGGCGTGCATATCGCCGCGGCCTCCGAAGCCATCGCATTCGCTGCGAAGCAGGGGCTCGATATCCGCAAGGTCTATGAGGTGATCACCGCCTCCGCGGGCAATTCGTGGATGTTCGAGAACCGCATGCCGCATGTGCTCGATGGCGATTACACGCCACGCAGCGCGGTGGATATTTTCGTCAAGGATCTCGGCATCATCCAGGACATGGCGCGTACGGCGAAATTCCCGGTGCCGGTCTCGGCGGCGGCGTTGCAGATGTTCCTGATGACATCTGCTGCAGGCATGGGCCGCGACGACGACGCATCGGTGGCGCGCATGTATGCGCAAGTGACCGGGACGACGCTCCCGGGCGACAAGAAGTAAGCCGGAGACCATCAATGCCCCGTTTCGCCGCCAATCTCAGCATGATGTTCAACGAACACCCGTTCCTCGATCGATTCGATGCCGCTGCCAAGGCCGGCTTCACGGCCGTCGAATTCCTCTTCCCCTACGAACACGCCCCGGAAGAGATCGCCACTCGTCTCCAGCGCAACGGTCTGAAGCAAGTGCTGTTCAATCTCCCGCCCGGCGATTGGAATGCGGGCGAAAAGGGCTTTGCTGCGCGCCCCGAAAAGTTCGACGATCTGCGCCAGAGCCTGCACACGGCGCTGCCTTATGCCGAAGCCACTGGCGTGCGGCGCCTGCATATGATGGCCGGCCTTGCCGATCGCCATGATCCCAAGGCTGTCGATGCATTCAGGAAGTCGGTGGAATGGGCCGCGGATTTCCTTGGCGATCACGGCATCGATGTGGTGATCGAGCCGATCAATGGCCGCGACGTGCCCGGTTACTTCCTCAACGATTTCATGTTCGCCCGCGACATCATCGTCGATCTCGGCATTCCCAATGTCGGGCTGCAATTCGACATCTATCACTGCCAGATCCTGCATGGCGACGTCACCATGCGCCTGCGCGAAATGCTGCCGCATATCGGTCACATCCAGATCGCCAGCGTGCCGTCGCGTAACGAGCCGGCGGGCGAGGAGCTGAACTACCCGTTCCTGTTCGCCGAACTCGATCGCCTCGGCTACGACAATTACGTCGGCTGCGAGTATCGTCCCGCCGGTGACACGGTAGCGGGCCTCGACTGGTTCAAGCCCTATGCGGGAGTGAAGGTATGACGCTCGCACTGGGCTGCATCGCCGACGACTATACCGGCGCGTCCGATCTCGCCAACACGCTGACGCGCAACGGGCTGCGCACCGTGCAGACCATCGGCATTCCCGCCGATGATCTGAAACTGCCCGATGTCGATGCTGTCGTGGTATCGCTGAAGAGCCGCTCCATTGAGGCGAGCGTCGCCGTCGAGAAATCGCGCGCCGCCGACAGGTGGCTGCGTAGCCGCGGCGCATCGCATGTGCTGTTCAAGATTTGTTCGACCTTCGACTCCACCGACAAAGGCAATATTGGCCCGGTGATGGACGCGCTGCGCGAGGATGCCGGTGACAATATCGTGCTGGTCACGCCGGCTTTCCCGGAGACCGGGCGCACAGTCTATCAGGGCAATCTGTTCGTCGGCACCGTGCCGCTCAATGAAAGTCCCCTGAAAGATCATCCACTCAATCCGATGCATGATTCCAGTCTGGTGCGCGTGCTGGCACGGCAGAGCGAGACCAATATCGGCCTTGTCGATCTCGGCATCGTTGCAAGCGGCGCGGATGTGGTGCGTTCGCATCTCGATGGATTGTCGGAGAACGGCTTTGGCGCCGCCATCATCGATGCCGTGTTCGCAAAGGATCTTGAAACCATCGGTATTGTCGCGCTCGATCATCGCGTCTCCGTCGGCGCCTCCGGTCTCGGTCTTGGCCTCGCGCGCGGGCTCATTGCATCGGGACGTGTGAAGACGGCAGTTGCGACATCATTGGCCGAAAAGCCTGTCGGCGGCTTAGCTGCATGTCTTGCCGGCAGTTGCTCGCAGGCAACCTTGCAGCAGATCGCAAAGGCGGGGCAGGCGATGCCTGTGCTGCATCTTGATTCCGATAAAGTGGTCGCCGGCAAGGATGAGGTCCAGCGTGCCATCGCCTGGGCCAAGGAGTATCTCGTCAAGGGCCCGATCCTGATTGCGAGCAGCTCATCGCCTGACCAAGTTGCGCAGCTTCAGAAGCGCCATGGCCGCGAGGCGGCCGGTCACGCCATCGAACAGGCCATGGCCGACCTCGCCGAAGCACTGGTCGGCGCCGGCGTCCGGCGGCTGGTGGTCGCCGGCGGCGAGACGGCGGGCGCAGTGGTCGATCGGCTGGGCATTCCCGGCTTTCTGGTGGGCGCGGAGATCGCGGCGGGTGTCCCCGTGCTGCGCGCCGTCGGCGCAAGGGATGGCGAGATGCTTCTCGCGCTGAAGTCCGGCAATTTCGGCGGCCCGGATTTCTTCGCGGATGCCTTGAAGCTGATGCCTTAGCTGCTCGCGGCTCCGGCTTATGTAACGGGCGGAAGGCTGCCTGAATGAGCAGGCATTTGCCGTTGCATTATGCATTACAAATCGTTCATCTTGCCGCCGTCATGACGGCGCAGTGACGATTGCAGAAACCTCGTCTTTTTAAGCATAAAACTGTTGTCGCGGCGCCACGGCGAGCTACTAAACGATTAACAATAGCGACGAAGTGAAGGCCCATGAGCCTTCGTTCCATAGCTAAACCCTTGAAGTTGAGCTACATCATCGCGCGCCTCTATTTACGCTGCATCGCAGCAGCGGTTGGCCCGGAGACCGTCGTTACATGATCTCGTTGGTGCGTATTGCTCTGACCAGGCCCTACACCTTCGTCGTGTTGGCCTTGCTGCTTCTGATCGTCGGACCGCTCGCCGCACTGCGCACGCCTACGGATATCTTCCCGGAAATCCGCATCCCCGTCATCGGCGTGGTGTGGAGCTATACCGGCCTGCCGCCGGACCAGATGGCCGGCCGTATCACCACCCCGTTCCAGCGCTCGCTGACGACGACGGTGAACGACATCGAGCACATCGTCGCCAATTCCTATAACGGCTTCGGCATCGTCAAGATCTTCTTCCAGCCCAATGTCGATATCCGCACCGCCAATGCGCAGGTCACGGCGATCTCGCAGACCCTGCTGCGGCAGCTGCCGCCGGGGGCAACGCCGCCGCTGATCATGAACTACTCGGCCTCCACGGTGCCGATCATCAACGTCGCTCTGTCAGGTGACGGCCTCAACGAACAGCAGCTGCAGGATATCGGCTTCAACCAGCTGCGCACCTCGCTGGTGACGGTGCCCGGCGCGGCAATTCCGTTCCCGTTCGGCGGCAAGCAGCGTCAGGTGACAATCGATCTCAACCCCGGCGCCCTGCAGGCGCGCGGGCTGTCGGGGCAGGATGTCGCCAATGCATTGGCCGCACAGAACCTGATCACGCCGGTCGGCTCGCAGAAGATCGGCCAGTTCGAATACACGATCAATCTCAACAACTCGCCGCTGAAGATCGAGGAGCTCGCCAATCTGCCGATCCGGCTGGTCAATGGCGCCATGGTCTATGTCGGCGACGTCGCCACGGTGCGCGACGGCAACTCGCCGCAAACCAATATCGTGCATGTGGACGGCAATCGCTCGGTGCTGATGCAGGTGCTGAAGGCGGGCTCGGTCTCCACACTCGACATCATTGCCGGGCTGAAGAAGAAGGTGGAAGAGGTGCGCCCCGCGCTGCCGGATGCGCTTCGGATCGCCTATATCGGCGACCAGTCCATGTTCGTCGCCGGCGCGATCTCCGGCGTGGCGCACGAAGGCGTCATCGCGGCGGCGCTGACCTCGATCATGATCCTGCTGTTCCTCGGCAGCTGGCGCTCCACGGTGATCATCGCGGTCTCGATTCCGCTCGCTGTGTTAGGTGCCATCATCATGCTGTCGATGTTCGGCGAGACGCTGAACATCATGACGCTGGGCGGCCTCGCACTCGCCGTCGGCATCCTCGTCGATGACGCGACAGTGACCATCGAGAACATCAATTACCATCTCGAACAGGGCAAGGATGTCGAGACATCCATCATGGACGGCGCGGCGCAGATCGTGACGCCGGCTTTCGTGTCGCTGCTGTGTATCTGCATCGTCTTCGTGCCGATGTTCTTCCTCAACGGCATCGCAAAGTTCCTGTTCGTGCCGATGGCCATGTCGGTGATGTTCGCCATGATCTGGTCGTTCATCCTGTCGCGCACGCTGGTGCCGACCATGGCGAAATATCTGCTCAAGCCGCATGTGCATCACGACGGCGAAAAGCCGCCGACGCGCAATCCGCTGGTCAAGTTCCAGCGCGGCTTCGAAAACCGGTTCGAGAAATTCCGTGCCGTCTATTACAGCCTGCTCGATCTGGCGCTGACGCGCCGGCCCATCTTCGTGATCGGCTTCCTGCTGTTCGTCGGTGCATCCTTCGCGCTGGTGCCGTTCCTTGGTCGCAACTTCTTCCCGCAGGTCGATGCCGGCAGCATCCTGATGCACGTCCGCGTGCAGGTCGGCACCCGCGTCGAGGAAACCGCCAATCAGCTCGCCGACATCCAGAAGTCGATCCGCAACATCATCCCGGCCGCTGAGATCGAGACCATGACCGACAATATCGGTCTGCCTGTCTCGGGCATCAATCTCACCTATAACAACACCGGCGTGCTCGGCAGCGCCGATGGCGACATCCAGATCAAGCTGCGTGACGGCCACAAGCCGACCGAAGACTATGTGAAGCAGTTGCGTGAAAAACTGCCGCGCGAATTCCCCGGCACCAGCTTCGCCTTCCTGCCGGCCGATATCGTCAGCCAGATCCTGAATTTCGGTGCGCCGGCGCCGATCGATCTGCAGATCCGCGGTAATCGCACGGCCGAGAACTTTGCCTATGCCAACAAGCTACTCGCCAAAGTGAAGCAGATCCCCGGCATTGCGGACGCGCGCATCCAGCAGTCGCCCAACAATCCGGGCTTCAATATCGATGTCGATCGAACCCGCGCGCAATTCGTCGGCCTCACCGAGCGCGACGTCACCAACAGCCTCGTGGTCAATCTCGCCGGCTCCTCGCAGGTGGCGCCGACCTATTATCTCAATCCGGACAACGGCATCTCCTATTCCATCGTGATGCAGACGCCGCAATACAAGATGGACTCGCTGAACGCGCTGCAGACGCTGCCGATCACCTCGGCCAGCGCGCAGGGCTCGCCGATTCTCGGCGGCATCGCCAATATCAAGCGCACCGCTACCAATGCCGTGGTGTCGCAATACGACATCCAGACCATGGTGCAGATCTACGCCACCACCCAGGGCCGCGATCTCGGCTCGGTCTCGAACGACATCTACAAGGCCATCGCGGACACCAAGGCCGAATTGCCGCGCGGTTCCACGGTGGCGCTGCTCGGCCAGGTCGAGACCATGAACTCGTCCTTTGCCGGCCTGCTGTTCGGCCTGCTCGGTGCCGTGGTGCTGATCTATCTTCTGATCGTGGTGAACTTCCAGTCGTGGTCGGATCCGTTCGTGATCATCACGGCGCTGCCGGCGGCGCTTGCCGGCATTGTCTGGATGCTGTTCACCACCCAGACCACGCTGTCGGTTCCAGCCCTGACGGGCGCCATCATGTGCATGGGCGTTGCCACGGCGAATTCCGTGCTGGTGATTTCATTCGCCCGCGAGCGCTATGCGGTGCATGGTGATCCCATCAAGGCGGCGCTGGAAGCCGGCTTCACCCGGTTCCGCCCGGTCCTGATGACGGCGCTGGCCATGATCATCGGCATGGCGCCCATGGCCTTCGGCCTCGGCGAGGGCGGCGAGCAGAATGCGCCGCTTGGTCGCGCGGTCATTGGCGGCTTGATTTTTGCTACCATCGCCACATTGATGTTCGTGCCGGTCGTGTTCAGCCTCGTGCACAAGAAACAGCAGTCCGATCACTCGCCTATGCCGGCCCATCCGGCCGCTTCGGAGCCTTCACATGCCCACTGAGCAGACATCCCAGGTCTCCCGCCGCAAACTCGGCGTAGCCGGTGTGGTCGGCCTCGTCGTCGCCGGCAGCGTTGTCGTCACCGGCATCATGGCCCGCGCCAAGACTGAAACGGAACTCAAGAGCTGGACGGCCGAACAGGCGGTGCCTTCCGTCGCTGTGGCCTTGCCCGGCAGCCGGCCTTTGAAGCCCACGCTGGACCTTCCTGGCCGCCTGGAGGCCTATGCGCGCGCGCCGATCTTCGGCCGCGTCTCCGGCTATCTGAAGAGCTGGGACGCCGATATGGGCGCCCAGGTCAAAGCCGGGCAGGTCATCGCGGAAATCGATGCGCCGGATCTCGACCAGCAGCTGTTGCAGGCCCGCGCCGATCTGGTCAGCCAGCAGTCCAGCGCAAAACTCTCGGAAGCGACGCTGAACCGCCGCAAGACCCTGGTGGCGTCGAATTTCGTCTCCGCCCAGGAAATCGACGAGCGCACCGCCGACCTCAACAACAAGCGTGCCGCGGTGAAATCCGGCGAGGCCAATGTGCAACGCCTCGAGGCGCTGGCCGACTACAAGAAGATCACCGTGCCGTTCGACGGCATCGTCACCCAGCGCAACACCGATGTCGGCGCGCTGATTTCGGGCGGCACCGGCACGGGTGCCGCGATGTTCGTGATCTCGGACATCAAGAAGCTGCGCGTCTATGTGGAAGTCCCGCAGAATTTCGCGCCCTCGGTGCAGATCGGCAACAAGGCGACCATCACGGTGCCGGATCATCCCAACGAGGTGTTCCAGGCCACGGTGGAAGCCTCCTCGAAGTCGGTGGATGTCGGCTCCGGCACCACGCGCATGCAGCTCGGCCTCGACAATTCCGACGGCAAGCTGATGCCGGGCGGTTTTGCCAATGTGAAACTGGCACTGACGGGCAATGCGGCACCGCTGCATGTTCCGGCCAGCGCGCTGATCTTTGGCGAGAAGGGGCTGCGGGTCGCAACGGTGACGCCGGATGACAAGATCGCATTCAAGACGGTGACCATCGCGCGCGATCTCGGCCGCGAGATCGAGATCGGCAGTGGCATCACCGCCGATGATCGCATCGTCACGGCGCCGCCGGATGGCCTGAACGACGGCGACAAGGTGCGCGTGAGCGGCCCGGCAGCGAAGAGCGGCAAGCCGACGGCGGAGACGGAGAAGAAGGAAGTGAAGGGGTAGCGTCGCTGCACTCGTTTGAGTGTGTGGCGGGCCCCCACCCCGGCCCTCCCCCGCAAGCGGGAGAGGGGGCGCTAGAACCGTGAGCGCGATGATGACGGATCGTTGCGACTAACGAACAGCGACGCTCCTCTTCTCCCTCTCCCGCTTGCGGGGGAGGGCCGGGGTGGGGGAAGCCACAAACTCCTCAGCCTACCTTCCACTCCAGCACCCCATCCCCCGCCGTGCTGATCGGCCCCTTCGCCCCGACCGGCGTCCGGTCCTGATCCATCAGCATCGCCAGCGTGCCGGCATCATTCGCCGGCACCCGCGCCAGGGCTCGCTCATTCGCGGCCGTCCGCAAAATCACCACGCCATGCTCGATCTCGCCGCCGCGGCCATAGATCACCGTGAAGCTCTCCACCGTGCCAACACCTGACGCCTCGGTGACATAAACCGGCACCGGCCCACGATGGCGGTCCGCTTCCGCCTGCACGCTGATGCTTTGCGCGATCGGTGCGCCAGGCGCATCCTTCGCCACCACCAGCGCATGATGTTTGGTGACAAAACCGCCCTGCGCATAGAGCAGGCCCGTCTTGGTCCCCGCGCGGATCTTCCGCACCATCGCCACGGCCGCATGGGCCATATAATCGTTCAGCGGCGCACCGAAGAAGGTGAGGCCGCCCGTCACGGTCGGCATCACGTCATCGCCGAGGCCGAGCGTGCGGCGCGCCATCTTCGGCACGCAGGGGAAGCAGCTATAGAGTTCGATCGCATCGAATGCCTTGCCCGAGCCACCCACCAGCGCCATCACGGATTTCAGCACCGCATTCTGCGCGTGGCTCTCCACATACTGGTCGCGGTCGAGATAATCGCGCGGCTCTTCCGCCGAGGCGCCGCCGACGATATGCACCATGCGATCCTCCGGCACGCCCGCGGCACGCGCTCTGGCGAGGCTGGTGACAAGAATCGCCGATGACTGGTTCACCATCGGATTGGCCACCATCAGCTTGGTATAGGGCCAGGCGATCAGCCGGTTGTCGGCCGTCGGCGTGGTGATCTCATCCGGCGTGAACGCCTTCTTGTTCCACGCTTCCGGATTGGTGGCGGCCACGCCGGCATAGCGCGACCACAGCTCGCCGCTTTCGCGATGCGCCTCGCGCGGCGTCTGTCCCCAATGCGCCGCGGAGGCGGCCTCATAGAACGGATAGACCGTGACCGGCTTGTTGACGCCGAGCTTCACGGCCATCGGCTTCTGATAGTTGGAGCCGCGCAACGGCTCCGGCGCATCATGCGCAAACGGCGTCCAGGGCAGGTCGATCTTCGCGCGCTCGGCCTTGGTGGCCGTGCCCTGTGACTCCGCACCCGTGATCGCCGCCACCTGGGATTCGCCGCGCGCGATGCGCTGCGCTGCTTCGTGAATGTAGCGGATCGGGCTCTCGCCGCCGACCGGGCCGTAATAGGAATGTTTCGGGCTGATGCCGAGCTTGTCGCTGAGCTGTTTCTCCGGTGCGGTGTAGCGCCAGCTGAGAAAATTCACGATGTCGAGGGAGTCGATGTCCGCAAGCAGCTTGCCACCCGAATCCTGCTCGGCACGCTTCAGCGCCTCGATCATCAAATCGAGCGGCTCAAGCCCTTGCACGAGCTCCTTCGGATGGTCGGAGAATTCACCGACTCCGACGATGACGGGAATGCGATCTTCAGGTTGCACGGTCATTTTCTTGTTCTCTCTCTCGTTCCAACTCTGCCCCTCATCCTGAGGAGCGGCCTCTTGGCCGCGTCTCGAAGGATGACAATGGAGCTCCGTCGCCATGGTTCGAGACGCGCGCAAGAGGCGCGCTCCTCACCATGAGGGCTGCGTTTATTCACTCACCAGCCCATTCAAGCACTCCGCCGCCTCGGCAAAGTCCTCCTTGAACTCCTGCACAACTGCCCCCGCAGACTTGACGCTGTCAATCAGCCCGACGCCCTGGCCGACGAAATAGCTGACCAGATCGCGCGCCTGCGCATTGCCGGCTGCGGCGGATCGATCGATCGACGCAAAGGCATCACGGCTGATCAGGCTCTGCAGCGGCATCGGCAGTGGGCCGGGGCTGTCCGGCCCGCGATCCCAGGCGTCGGTCCATACCGAGCGTAGCTGCCGCGCCGGCTTGCCCGTGCGTCCCTTGGAGCGGATCGCATCGCGCGAGGACGCAGCAATCATCTTCTCGCGGAAAATCTCGGATGTCTCCGATTCCGTGGTCGCCAGCCACACCGAGCCGGTCCACGCGCCGGCCGCGCCCATGGCCATGCAGGCGGCCATCTGCCTGCCCGTCATGATGCCGCCGGCTGCCAGCACCGGCACATCGCGGATCGGCTTGATCACCTTGATCACCTCCGGCACCAGCACCATGGTCGAGACCTCGCCGCAATGACCACCGGCCTCGGTGCCTTGCGCGACGAGAATATCCACGCCCGCGGCGACCTGCCGGATCGCATGTTCCTTGGCGCCCACCAGCGCCGCCACCGGAACGCCATGCGCCTTGCCCATCTCGATCATTGCCTTCGGCGGCACGCCGAGCGCATTGGCGATCAGGCGGATCGGATGCCGGAACGAGACATCGAGCAGGCGCAGTGCCGTCTCGCCATCGAAAGGCTGCGGCTGATCGGCAGAGACATCGGTGATCCTGAGATCGACGCCGTATTTCTTCAGCAGGCCTTTGGTGAAATCGCGATGCGCGGGCGTGATGCGGCTTTCCAGCGATTTCCAGGTAACGTGTTTCTCGCCCGATGTGGAGATGTTTTCCGGGATCAGCACATCGATGCCGTAAGGCTTGCCATCGACATGATCGTCGATCCATTTCAACTCCTGCTCCAGCGTTTCCGGCGAATGTGCGGTGGCGCCGAGCACACCGAAGCCACCAGCGCGGCTGACGGCGGCGACGACATCGCGGCAATGGCTGAAAGCGAGCAGGGGGAAATCGATCCCGAGCATGTCGCAGATGAGGGATTTCATGGGCGTCTCCCGAATGGCCGCTTGATATGGCGGCGTTGATGGGGAGGCTAGCGGATGAGAGGGATGACGCAAACTCTCTTGTCATCACCCGCGAAAGCGGGTGATCCAGTAAACGGCGTCAGTTGAGACGAAGCTCATCCTGCAGTGTCTACTGGATCCCCGCTTTCGCGGGGATGACAGTTGGAACATAAGGCGCCATCCAGTCCATGCATTCCGCCTCGCAAAATACCCTTCCCATTTCATCCTTGCGCTTTCGCGTCTCACGGGAAATGCTGCGGACAACAAGCAAAGCAAAAAATCCGGGAGTGAAATGATGGCCGCAGCGCAGCCGCAATCCGTCCAAACCCGCAGAGCCCACGTAGCACAGACTGATGTCGTGGTCGTCGGTGCCGGTTTCTCCGGTCTCTATCTGCTGCACAAGCTCCGTGGCCTCGGTCTCACCGTGAAAGTGTTCGAGCAGGGCGGCGATGTCGGTGGCACCTGGTACTGGAACAGGTATCCCGGCGCGCGCTGTGACGTCGAAAGCATGCAGTATTCGTTCTCGTTTGATGACGACCTGCAACAAAGCTGGGACTGGAGCGAGCGCTACGCACCGCAGCCCGAGATTCTCAGCTATGCCAGCCATGTCGCCGAGCGCTACGATCTGCGCCGCGACATCACCTTCAACACCCGCGTCGAATCCGCTGACTTCGATGAGCACAGCAATCGCTGGACGGTGAAAACATCAGATGGCGCGAGCATCGTCGCGCAACATGTCGTGCTCGCCACCGGCTGCCTGTCCAATGCGCGTTCGCCGGATTTCAAGGGCCTGAAGGATTTCAAGGGCAAGGTCTATCACACCGGGAGCTGGCCGCATGAGCCGGTGGATTTCACCGGCCTGCGTGTCGGCGTGATCGGCACCGGTTCGTCGGCGATCCAGTCGATTCCCATCATCGCCGATCAGGCCGAACAGCTTTATGTGTTCCAGCGCACCGCCAATTTCAGCGTGCCAGCGCGCAACGCAAAACTCACCGATGCCGAGCGGCAGAAGTTTCGCGACAACTACGCGGAGATCCGCCGTGTTGCGCGCGAGGAGATGAAGAACGGCATCTATCAGCCGGTGCCCGATCGTGGCGCGCTGGATGATCCCGAGGACACGCGACGCGAAAAATATCAGGCGCGCTGGACGTCGGGCGGTCTCACATTCATGGGCGTCTATAACAATCTCGGCCTCGATCTGTCAGCCAATGACACCGCCGCCGGTTTCATCCGCGACAAGATCGCCGATATCGTCGAGGATCCCGAGACGGCCCGGCTGCTGCAGCCCAACAGCCATCCTGTCGGCACCAAGCGCATCTGCGTCGATACCGACTACTACGCGACCTTCAATCGGCCGAATGTGAAGCTGGTCGATATCAAGACCCATCCCATCGAGGAGATCCTGCCGCATGCCGTGCGCTCTGGCGGCAAGGATTATGAAGTGGATGCACTCGTTCTCGCCACGGGCTTCGATGCGATGACGGGCTCCGTCGCCAAGATCGACATCCGCGGCCGCCATGGTCAGGCGCTGAACGACAAATGGGCGGAAGGCCCGCGCACCTATCTCGGCCTGATGAGCGCGGGCTTCCCGAACCTGTTCATCATCACAGGTCCAGGCTCGCCATCGGTGCTGTCGAACATGCTGGTCTCCATCGAGCAGCATGTGGACTGGATCACCGATTGCCTCGCATCCATGCGCAAGCGCGGTGCCGAGACCATCGAAGCGACGCGCGCGGCCGAAGACAAATGGGTCGATCACGTCAATGAGGTGGCGTCGGCGACGCTCTATCCGCAGGCCAATAGCTGGTACATGGGTGCCAATGTCCCCGGCAAGCCCCGCATCTTCATGCCCTATATCGGCGGCGTCGGCGTCTATCGAAAGATCTGCGACGAGGTGGCGGCGAAGGGATATGAGGGATTTGAGATGGGAGCTGTAGCAGCGCCTAAAGTCGCAGCCGACGCACTATAAACTCCGTCATGGCCGGGCTTGTCCCGGCCATCCACGTCGTTTTTCCCGAGCACCAAAGGCGTGGATGCCCGGCACAGGGCCGGGCATGACGGTGTGTATCAAAACGCCGTATACCCGCCATCGATCACGAACGTATCCGCGGTGTGATACGACGACGCCTTGCTCATCAGATACACCGCGATGCCGCCGAAATCGGACGGTTCGCCGAAGCGGCGTGTCGGGATGCGCGGCATTACATTGGCGACGAACTTGTCATTGCCCATGATGCCCGCCGTCATGTCGCTCTTGATCCAGCCGGGCAGGATCGCATTGGCCGTCACGCCCTGACGCGCCAGCTCGACAGCCAGCGCACGCACCAGCGCATTGATCGCCGCCTTGGTCGCCGCATAATGCTCGTTGCGCGCGGTACCGAAGATCGAGGCGAGGCTCGACGTCGCCACCAGCCGGCCGAATTTGTCGCCCGCCTCCGCGCGTTCGGTCATGTGCCGCGCCGCAACCTGGAAGGCATGGAAGACGCCATCCAGATTGGTCGCGAACATGGTCCGCCACTGTTCCTCGGTGCGATCGATAAAATTGTGCCGACCGCCGCCGCCGATGCCGGCATTTGCGAAACAGCCATCGACGCGGCCGAAGGTTTTTAGCGTCGCATCCATCGCGGCCTTCACCGAGGCGGTGTCGGTGACGTCGCAGATCTGCGTCTGTACCTTGCCAGCAAGGCCATCGAGGCTTGCGGCTGCGGCCTTGTTCTTTTCGGCATTGCGGCTCCAGATCGCGACATTGCAGCCGGCGGCGGCCAGCGCCTGCGCGATGCCGAGGCCGATACCGCCATTGCCGCCGGTGACGACCGCCACGCGGCCCGAGAGATCGAAGATGTTGCTCATGGGTATTTCCTCGTGTGGCGCAGGTTATGCCTGCATCCTTGGTTGATCAGCTTTCCAATCGGAAGCATGGACAAGCGCGCCTGAAAAATCAAATATGCCGGCCGACATCTGATAGCGCCCACACCGCGGAATAAACACGCGGACCACCTCGCGAGGAAACCATGCAGTTCAAACACGTCACGCTCGATTTCGACGGCAATGTCGCCATCCTGAAGCTCGATCATCAGGAGGTGATGAATGCCGTGTCCATGGACATGCTCGGCGGTCTTGCCGAGGCGCTGGCGGAAATCGACGAACGCCGCGACGATGTGCGCTGCCTGGTCATCACCGGCGCTGGCCGTGCCTTCTGCACCGGCGCCAATCTGCAGGGCCGCAACAACAGCGTGACGAAACGCAATGGCGCCGGCGCCTCGCTGGAGACCGCCTTCCATCCGTTCCTGCGCAAACTGCAAGGCTTGCATTGCCCCATCATCACCGCGGTGAACGGCCCCGCCGCCGGCGCCGGCATGAGCTTCGCGCTGATGGGCGATCTCATTCTGTGTGCGAAGTCGTCTTACTTCCTGCAGGCGTTCCGCCGCATCGGCCTGGTGCCGGATTGCGGCTCGACCTGGATCCTGCCGCGCCTGATCGGCAAGGCGCGTTCGGTCGAACTGTCGCTGCTCGGCGAAAAGCTGCCGGCTGAGAAAGCGCTGGAATGGGGCCTCGTCAACCGCGTCTATGACGATGCGGTACTGATGGAAGAAGCCATGAAGCTCGCCCACGATCTCGCCAATGGTCCGACGGTGGCGTTGTCGCTGATCCGCACCCTGTATTGGGAGAGCCCGCAGAATTCGTTCGAGGATCAGATCAATCTCGAAGTGAAGTCGCAGCGCATCGCCGGCAATTCACCGGACTTCAAGGAAGGCGTTGCGGCCTTCCTGGAAAAGCGGCCCGCAAAATTCACGGGCAAGTAAGCCTTGAGCTCAGCATCAGTCGCTGAGCTGCTGTCGCGCAGCGTCACGTCATGGTGCCAAGGCGCCACCGGCGTGGCGGATGCGACGCGTTTGTCCGGCGGCGCCAGCCAGGAGACGTGGTCATTCGACATCACGCATCCCAATGGCGTTATTGGCGCGATCGTGCGCCGCGCGCCGCCGGGCTATGGCGCAGCACCGGGCCGGGCCGCGGGGCTCGATGCCGAAGCCGTGCTGATGCAACTGGCCTATGACGCAGGCGTGCCGTCGCCAAGGGTGCTGCATGTTCTGGATGCAGCCGATGAACTCGGCACCGGTTTCATCATGCAGCGAGTCGCTGGTGAAACGATTCCGCGCAAGATTCTCCGCGATGATGAATTCGCGTCAGCGCGACCAAGACTGGCCCGGCAATGTGGAGAAATTCTTGCCGGCATCCACGGATTGCCTGCCTCTGCATTGCCGCAACTCCGGCGCATGGATGCCGCAACGGAAATCGCTGAACTCCAGCAGGAGATCGATAATTTCGGCTGGCCGCGGCCCGTTTTCGAATTAGCTTTGCGCTGGCTGCGCGACAACGACCCCGGCCCATCCGCGCGCACCACGCTGGTGCATGGCGACTTCCGCCACGGCAATCTGATGATCGGCGCAGACGGCGTGCGCGCGGTGCTTGACTGGGAACTCGCCCATCTCGGCGATCCCATGGAGGATCTCGGCTGGATCTGCGTCAACTCCTGGCGCTTCGGCGGAATCGATAAACCCGTTGGCGGCTTCGGTACCTATCAGGATTTGTTCGCGGGCTATGAGAGTGCGAGCGGCATCAAGGTCGATGCGGCGCGTGTAAAGTTTTGGGAAGTGATGGGCACGCTACGCTGGGGCGTGATGTGCGTCGGCATGATGCAGCGGTTTCGGCTCGGGCCGGATCATTCGATGGAGCGTGCGATGATCGGGCGGCGGTCGTCGGAGACCGAGATTGATCTGTTACGTTTGCTGGCGCCGAGGAGCTGAATCATGCAGGACGAACCGAGGCCCGATGAACTCGTGAAGGCCGTCGCGGATTTTCTGCGCAATGACATCGCGCCGCAGATTTCCGGGCATGCCGGCTTCAAGCTGCGCGTGGCGATCAATGCGCTGGATCTCGTGACGCGGCAATTGACGCTGTCGGGCGATAGCGACGCAGCCGAACTGCACAGTCTCACGATGCTGCTCGGTGTCCATGGCGAGCTGGGTGAGCTGAACCGCGACCTCGCCGATGGCATTCGCAGCGGCAATCTCGATCTGGCGTCCGCTGGTCTCAAAGACCATCTCTGGCAGACGACGCTGGCAAAGCTCGAAGTCGATCAGCCTGGTTACGCGGCGTACAAGAGAGAGACGGAATAGCTCGTCATTGCGAGCGCAGCGAAGCAATCCAGAAAGCCAAGCGCTGGATTGCTTCGTCGCTTTGCTTCTCGCAATGACGGAGGAAACTACTTCCCCTTCCAGTTCGGCTTGCGCTTCTCCGAAAATGCCTTCGGGCCTTCCACATAGTCCTCCGAAGCCGCCATCGCCTTCACGGCCGGATACTCGCGCTGTTCGGTGATCGCCTGTTCGAGCGATACCGCCATGCCCTTCTGGATCGCCTGTTTCGAGGCGCGGATCGACATCGGCGAGTTCTGGCAGATCGTCTCGGCCCAGCGCAAAGCAGCGTTCAACGCTTCACCCTGCGGCACCACTTCATTCACGAAGCCGAGTTCATAGCCTTCCTGCGCCTTCACATGGCGCGCCGTGAGGATCATGCCCATGGCACGCTTCATGCCGATCTGGCGCGGCAGGCGCTGCAGGCCGCCAGCGAGTGCCGCGAGGCCAACGCGCGGCTCAGGCAGTGCGAAAGTCGCGTTGTCCGCAGCGATGATGAGGTCGCAGGCCAGCGCGATCTCGAACCCGCCGCCCATGGCGACGCCGTTCACGGCGGCGATAATCGGCTTGTCGCAATCGAAACGCGCGGTGAGGCCGGCGAAGCCCGACGTATTCCAGCCGCGCTTGCCGCCGGCGGCCTGCCATTTCAGATCGTTGCCGGCGCAAAACGCTTTGTCGCCGGCGCCGGTGACGACGGCCACCCACTGCTCGGGATCATTGGCGAAATCGTTGAACACCTCATGCAACTCGTTATGCGCGTCAGTGTGCAGTGCGTTGTACACTTCCGGGCGCGACAGCGTGACGATGGTGATCGGGCCCTTGCGGGTGACGGTGGAGAATTGCAGGGCCATTGTGGCCTCCCATTGTTGCAGTGTTTTTCGTTGCGCAGAATAAGCGTGGAGTTGCCGCGCTTGACTTGACCGGGCGATGCCATCTTAATCGCTCGATTAACAAGAGCAACAAAGCTCGACAAAAACATCGGGAGCAGCGCCGTGGATTTCTCCTTGCCGGCCGATCTGGTCGCCTATCTCGCCGAACTCGATGCTTTCATCGTGCGCGAGATCAAGCCGCTCGAAGCGCAGGATGACAATATCCGTTTCTTCGATCACCGCCGGGAATGGGCGCGCACCGATTTCGACAATGGTGGCCTGCCGCGTCATGAATGGGAGAAGCTGCTGCGCGAAGCCAAGAACCGGGCCGATGCAGCCGGGCATCTGCGCTTCGCGATCCCGAAACGCTATGGCGGCAAGGATGGCAGCAATCTCTGGATGGCTGTCATTCGCGAGCACTTTGCTGCGAAGGGGCTTGGCCTGCACAACGATCTGCAGAACGAGCACTCCATCGTCGGCAATCTGCCGCTGGTGACAATGCTGGATCGCTACGGGCGCGATGATCAGAAGGAGATGATCGAAGGCTCCATCACAGGCAAATATCGCATCACCTTTGGCCTCACAGAACCCGAGCATGGCTCCGATGCCACGCATATGGAGACCACGGCGGTTGAGACCACGCGCGATGGCGTCAAGGGCTGGCTCATCAATGGCGAGAAGATGTGGACCACGGGCATGCATGTGGCCACGCATTGCTCGGTGTTCGCACGCACTTCGGGCAACGATGGCGACGCACGCGGCATCACCTGTTTCCTGGTCCCGGCGAAGACTCCGGGCGTGAAGGTCGAGGAATATATGTGGACCTTCAACATGCCGACGGATCATCCGCGGGTGTCGTTCACCGATGTGTTCGTGCCGGAGGATGCGCTGTTCGGCGAGATCGGGCGGGGCCTCTCACTGGCGCAATGCTTCGTGCATGAGAACCGCATTCGGCAGGCAGCCAGCTCACTCGGCGCCGCGGTCTATTGCATCAATGAGAGCGTAAAGTATGCGCGCGAGCGAAAACCGTTCGGCGAGGAGCTGGCGCGCAATCAGGGTATCCAGTTTCCGCTGGTCGAACTGGCCACGCAGGCCGAGATGCTCCGTCTCCTGATCCGCAAGACGGCGTGGGAGATGGATCAGCTGACGCAGGCGCAGGTCGAGCATACGCTGTCGGACAAGGTGTCCATGTGTAACTACTGGGCCAACCGGCTGTGCTGCGAGTCCGCCGATCGCGCGATGCAAGTCCATGGCGGCATGGGCTATTCGCGCCACAAGCCGTTCGAGCACATCTATCGCCATCATCGCCGCTATCGCATCACCGAAGGCAGCGAGGAAATCCAGAAGCGCAAGGTGGCGGGCTTCCTGTTCGGATATATGGGCGCGGGGAAGCATTAGGCTATCCCCGCCCTCATGGTGAGGAGGCGCGAAGCGCCGTCTCGAACCATGAGTTGGCAAGGCTCAGAATGAGCTCTTGGCCATCCTTCGAGACGCGCGCGATGTGCGCTCCTCAGGATGAGGGGCGGGGTAGGCAGCAGCTCAGTCGATAAATCCCGCAATCTCCGCCGGCGTCGTTGCCAGATGCTTCGCACCGGCCTCGGTCAGCTCGCTGCGTCCGCCATAGCCGTAGATCACGCCGATCGCCGGGATACCATTGTTCGCAGCGCCGATCACGTCATGCTTGCGGTCGCCGATCATGATCGCGCGGGCCGGATCGGTGTCCGTTTCATCCAGCGCAAAACGCAGCAGATCGCTTTTATCGACACGCGTGCCATCCAGCTCCGAGCCGAACACGCGGGTAAAATATTGACGCAGTGCGAAGTGATCGATGATGCGATCGGCAAACACATGCGGCTTGCTGGTGGCGACATAGAGTTTGCGGCCAGACCCATGCAGCGCCGCCAGTAACGGGACGATGCCGTCATACAGCGTGTTCTCGAACAGGCCGATGGTGCCAAAACGCTCGCGATAGAGCTCGACGCCGCGATCGGCGTGTTGCTCACCGCCGAGCAATGCCACGAAGCTCGCACGCAGCGGCGGGCCGATGCACCAGGTCAGTTCATCCTGCGTCGGGACGGGGATGTTCAGCTTTTCGAGCGCATATTGAATTGAGCCCGTGATGCCGGGTTTGGGATCGCTCAGCGTCCCGTCGAGATCGAAGAAGATGGTGTCGATGTTGCGCATCAATTGGCATATCTCGCGGTCAGGTCACGCGAGATCCGCGCGCCTTCCTCGACATGGCGGCGGATCGCTGTATTCGCCGCCGGTGTGCAGCTGCGATAGGTCTGCTGGAAACCATTATAGCCGCGATTGAACGCCGCGATTATGCGGGCGCGGCGCTCGCCGGAGGGGGTCTCGGCATCGACCAGCGCCTGCATCTCGCTGCGCCACTTGTTGCCTTCGTTATTGCCGCAGATGCCGCGCAGATAATGCAGAGCGCCGAGAATTTCGGACATGCGCTGCAACTCGCCATCGAACGGCGCCGCGCCGTCCTGCGCTAGCGCAGGCGTGGCGCCGAGGGCGGCAATCATCAGAAGGGTGAGGAACGGCTTGCGCATGATGGGTCCGGGAACCCGGCTGATATGCCCGCTGGAGGAGGCCGAAGCAAGGCGAAGCCGCAGAGGTGGTAAAGCCTGTCAGCCCCCGGCGAGATCCTGCGCCATGGCGAGGATCGCGGCCAGGCCGTCGGTGGTCTTGTATTGGCCGAGATCCGCGGGATCGACCCACGCAAAATCGTCCAGCTCGTCATTCAGTTCGGGCTCGCCTTCCACCCAGCGGGCGGCAAAGGACATGACGAGGTAATGCCCGCCGACGCCGTTTTGAGGCAGGATCTCGCGAAAGCCCGACAGGCCGATGAGGTCGATCACGAGGTTGGTTTCCTCCATCACCTCCCGCGCCAGCGCTTCGGCCAGCGATTCTCCGAATTCGACCCGGCCGCCGGGCAGGGAATACAGGCCTTTGCCGGGCGCGCGGGCGCGGCGGACCAGCAGAACTTTGCCGTCGCGAAAAATCGCGGCACTGGTGGCGAGCTGCGGATGGGTGGGCTGGGACACGGGAACGGCCTTACTGCGCCATGATGCTATCGACGTCAGATTGCTCGTCGCGGCCATTGATGATGCCGCCGGCGGTTCCGATCATCGGCTTGACCCAGCCGGCCGCCTGTTCGGCCAGTTTGGCGCGCGTGGCATCCTGCTGCACGGTGCGCATGGCGTCGCCGACCGTGGACAGGATCTGCGTCATCTTCGCGACCAGCGCATCGAATTCGCTGCGGATAGCGGGGCGGGCGGCTTCATAGGCGGCGATGGCGAGATCGCGGCCCTTGAAATTCGACTTGATGAAGTGTTCGGCATAGCTGAGCGGCTGCCATTCCAGGAATAGCTCATAGCAATCCGGCATGTCCGGAATCAGCTCGAGCAGCATGATCGCTTCGTTGAAGTGATTCAGGTAATCGGTGGCGAGGCCGGTGCGTGGATTGATATTGGCGGCAGCCAGCACCTCAGCGGATGCCGGCAGGCCCGTGCTGGCGCTCTCCCAATCGAGGCGATCGTCTTGGGCGGGTTGCAGGGCCGTCATGCTCATAGTCGCCACTGTTGGCGTTTCGGGTTAAAACGACCTGAAGAGTCGAGGTATTGCGATCTGAATGTGTGGACGGTTCGTCATTACATCGGCGCCGGAAGCGTTTCGACAGGTATTTGGCTATCTTGAACAGCCGAATTTCCCGGCGCGCTATAATATTGCCCCAACCCAACCTGTGCCTGTCGTCATCCACGACAACGGCGCCCGCCATTTTCGATTGATGCGCTGGGGCTTCGTCCCATCCTGGGTGAAGGACCCGCGCAAGTTTACGCTGCTGATTAATGCACGTTCCGAAACCGTGCAAGAAAAGCCAGCGTTCAAACACGCAATTCGGCGCCGGCGCTGCCTGATTCCGGCCGATGGCTACTATGAATGGCAAAGCATCGGTGGACGCAAACAGCCGTATTTTATCTATCCGCGCGCGGGCGGCCCGATCGGCTTTGCGGGCCTCGCCGAAACCTGGATGGGGCCGAATGGCGAGGAGATGGACAGCGTCGCCATCATCACGGCGGAAGCGTCCACCGGCATGTCGGTATTGCATCATCGCGTGCCGGTGACGATCGCGGCGGACCACTTTGACCAATGGCTGGATTGCCGCAGCGACCGCGCCGACGAGGTGATGGAGTTTCTGGTGCCGCCGGCGGACGGCGCCTTTGCATGGCATCCGGTGTCACCGGTTGTGGGCCGGGTTGCGGTGGACGAGCCGCAATTGATTTTGCCGATCTCGGACGACGAGATGCGCGAAGCGGAGCAGCCAGAGCGGAAGAAGGTTCGCAAGGCCGTGGCGCCGCCGGAGGATGACGGGCAGGGATCGTTGTTCTGAGCGGGCTTTTGCCTGTTCCGGCCCTCATCCTGAGGAGCCGCATAGCGGCGTCGCGAGGGATGGCCACACGGCTCTGAGCCAGGCCAACTCATGTTCGAGACGGCGCTACGCGCCTCCTCACCATGAGGGGCGGAGCGGGTTAAGGCGTCATCGGCCGTCCATCGAGCCACTTCGCATAGAGCACGCGATCCTGCTCGACATAGTCCAGCTTCTCGTAAAACTTCTGCACCTGCGTATTGTCGGAGCGCACCAGCAGCATCAGCTTCTCGATGCCGCGCGTGCGCAGCCAATCTTCGGCCGCCGCCATGATGCCGCGGCCGAGATCCTTGCCCTGATGATCGGGATCGACGGCGACGTAATAGACCCAGCCACGATGGCCGTCATGGCCGACCAGCACCGAGGCGACGATGCTGTCGCCGTCGCGGCCGATCAGAATGTCGGAATTCTCGTCGCGACGCGCGAGCGCGATATCGGCACCGCTGTCGTTCCACGGCCGCGCGAGATTGCAGCGCTGCCAGAGATCGATGACGACAGGGACATCCGCATCTGTAATCGGTGTGATGTTCATGGCTGCACCGGCAGCAGCACCTTGCCGGGATTGAGGATGTTCAGGGGATCGAGCATCGCCTTGAAGCTGCGCATCAGTTCCATGGCGACGGGATCTTTTACCGCCGGCAAGTCAGCAGCCTTAAGCTGGCCGATGCCGTGTTCGGCCGAGATCGAGCCACCCATGCGCAGCACGACTTCGAACACGACGTCGCTGACATCGTGCCAGCGCGCGAGGAATGCTTCGCGCCCGTTCTTGTCGCCCAGCGTCTCCGCGGGTTGACTGACATTGTAGTGGATATTGCCGTCGCCGAGATGGCCGAATGGTACCACGCGTGCACCCGGCAGGACCTTCACCACGGCCGCGCTGGCTTCGGCGATGAAAGCCGGCACGGCAGCGACCGGCACCGAGATATCATGCTTGATGGAGCCACCCTCAGGCTTCTGCGCCGGCGAGATTTCCTCGCGCAGTTTCCAGAAGGCCTGGCGCTGGGTCATGTTCTCGGCGATGGCGGCGTCATCGACGATCCCCTCTTCGAAGCCACGTTCCAGAATGGACTCCAGCGTGGCGCGTGCATCGTCGCGGCCGGACGACAGCTCCATCAGCACGTACCAGTCATGCTTGCTGGTGAGCGGATCACGGATGCCGATGCCATGGCGGACACTGAAATCCACCGCGATATGCGCGATCAGCTCGAAGCTGGTGAGATTGCCACCCGCGGCACTGCGCGAGATATCGAGCAGCTTGAGCGCATCGGCCGGCGATTTGAGGCCGACGAAAGCCGTCTCCACCGCGCGCGGCTTCGGAAATAGTTTGAGCGTTGCCGCAGTGATGATGCCGAGTGTGCCTTCAGCGCCTATAAAGATGTTGCGCAGGTCGTAGCCGGTATTGTCCTTTTTCAGCTTGGACAGGCCGTTGAGGATGCGGCCATCGGCGAGCACGACTTCGAGCCCGAGCGCCATTTCGCGGGCGACGCCATAGGCCAGTGCGGTCGTGCCGCCCGCATTGCTGGAAAGGTTGCCGCCGATGGTGCAGCTGCCCTCGGAGCCGAGCGACAGCGGGAACAGGCGGTCTGCATCGGCCGCGCGTTGCTGGGCGATCTGCAGCACGAGGCCGGCTTCGGCGGTCATGGTGTTGGAGGAAGTGTCGAGATCGCGGATCTTGTCCATGCGCTTCAGCGACAGCACGACTTCGCCGCCATAGGGCGTCTGGCCGCCGACAAGGCCGGTATTGCCACCTTGAGGCACAATCGCGGTGCGGGTCTCGGTGGCGAGCTTGCAGATGGCCGCGACTTCGGCGGTCGAGCCCGGTCGCAGCACCAGCGGCGAGGTGCCGGTGAACAGGTTGCGCTCTTCAGTGACATAGGAATGCACGTCGGCGGGATCGGTGAGGGCCTGCTTGTCGCCGACGATAGCGGCGAAGCGGGCAATGATGTCGGGCGAGAGCGGTTGCGGCTTCGGCGGGATGAAGTTCATGGAAAGTCCCTAACGCGTTTCTTGATCTTGAATCCGATTAGACGGCAGCGCGGCGCAGCCGGTCGTTGATGGCTTCGCCGAGGCCGTGAGCCGGCACCGGCATCACGGCGATGCCCGTGGCGCCTGCGCCGTCAAGGGCGCGAAGATAGCCGAAAAGATTGGCGGCGGCTTCCCCGAGATCGCCGTCTTTCGACAGGTTCAGAACGGCCTTTGCGTCCTCGATACCCGGCAGCAAGGACGGACCGAAAGCAAGCAGTGCCTCGCCGGGCTGCACATCGCTCGCCATCAACCTGACCGGCGTGCGTGGCGCGTAGTGCGAGGCCAGCATGCCTGGCGCCAGCGGTTGATGATTGTCAGTTGCGGGATCTTCCGGCGGTCGCGCCAGCGCCATGCCGAGCACGCGCTCGATCGCCTCGCGTGGCAGTCCGCCTGGTCGCAGCAGCAGTGGCTGCTCGAAGCAGGCAACGATCGTGGATTCGACGCCGACGTGCACCGGTCCGCCATCGACGATCATGTCGATACGGCTATCCAGATCGGCCTTCACATGGGCGGCGGTGGTTGGCGACACATGGCCGGAAATATTGGCCGAGGGCGCCACCACAGCGCCCCCAAAGGCCGTCAGCAGCGCCTGTGCGACGGGATGATCCGGCACCCGGATCGCGACTGTATCCAGCCCTGCGGTGGCGAGATCGGAGACTAGGCAGCCCTCAGCCTTGGGCAGCACCAGCGTCAGCGGCCCCGGCCAGAATGCTTCGGCCAGCGCCAGCGCGCGCGAATCGAACCGCGCGATCCGTTTCGCGGCTTCGAGATCGGCCACATGGGCGATCAGCGGATTGAACGACGGCCGGCCCTTGGCCTCATAGATCCCCGCCACGGCCCGCGGATTGGCCGCATCGGCGCCGAGCCCGTAAACCGTCTCGGTCGGAAACGCCACCAGCCCGCCCGCGCGCAGACAGGCAGCTGCCCGCGCGATATCTGTGGCGTCGATGGTCCGGGTGGTGAGGGCGGTTTGCATGGCAGGTTCTTAATAAAAATGTCGCCTGCTTGATACAGGGGTTCTTGCGGTCTGCGAAACCCGTCGCTATACAGCCGGCTCTTGTCGGAGTGTGGCTCAGCCCGGTAGAGCACTGCGTTCGGGACGCAGGGGTCGCAGGTTCGAATCCTGCCACTCCGACCATGAAATCATTGACCTTTTTGGCGTCTTATCCCGATCCGTCGTAAGGTCTCCCCGTAAAACCTCCTAATGTGGATGGCGGCTTTCAGGTCGCAGCCGATTGCGTCGGGTTTTGGGGTCATGAACGCCGTCGCGAGTGGCGCGATCCTGTTCGACGAGCGGCATTTTATGAAATGCCGCTCTGCGGCCAACCGAACACAGCGACATAGATACAGGCGAGGAGAAGCAGCGCTTCTAGCCCGACAGATATCCAAAACCGCATCGGTGAGATGTCCCGATGGACCGTCAGTCCAGCTGTGTCCCTGAATGAGTCTAGAATCCAGTTCACTGCGTCGGGTTCGAAGGGCACGAACCTGCCGTGGCTAAGACCGCGGTGAAGCGTGCGACAAGTGTCGAAGCACAAATAGGCAGCAATGGTGCGGGCGACGATGTCATACAAGAAAAACTGCATGGGGCGGGCTCATCAATCTCTGAAATCGGCCATCAACGTGTTTCTGGTTGTGCTTGCGAGTCCACGCGTGATCGTCGTGTATCTGAGAGCCACGAACACACGGCGGCCGGGACGCCCACGACAAGCCCAACCATCAAGACCGGCCATAGCTCGCCGAATCCTCCCCACATGAAACGCATAACCAACATTGCAGCGAGTGCTGCTGTGGCTGCGGCTTTCAAGAACGCGAGAGGCGGAAAGAGAGCCGGGAAAATGACAAAACGTTTCATGTCACCTTGGTCGATCCTAACGGGGCTTTTGTTCAACTTCTAAGTCGCATGAAGTCAGCGTTGCTGATGGCGCGCAGGCGCGCGCCTTGATCGAGGCCGTCGTCATAGTCCGCGTTCAGGTGAACCAACGCTGAGCCTTCGAAGACCAAGGTTGCGAACGGAGGTCTCCCATGAAGCTGACACTCGCCGCTGTGATGCTCGCTGCAAACCTGTCGCTCGCATCGATGGCTTTCGCACAAGGCCCCGCACCCGCCGACGTTACGGTGATCGATGCCTGCTTGAAGACCGCGGAGAAAACCGGTGGTTTCGGTGGCGCATGCGTCGGACTCGTCGCCGACCCATGCATCAAAGCGGCAGCGGGCGTGAATGGCGACATCGACAATTGGAAGGCCTGCGCGGCGCGCGAACTCGCCATCTGGACGCAGAAAACCGACAAGGCGCTCAAGAAGGTTCAGGCCGGTGGGTTCGCCGACGTGATCAAGGCGGTCAAGGATTCGCAGGAAACTTTCGCCGCGTCGCGAGATCGTTTCTGCGCGGTCTTCGATAAGATCGAGCCCGGCATTTACCGGGGCAGCGCGAGCTACTGCCGCCTGCGCGAGACCGCGAACCGCACGCTGAGCCTGATCAAGCTCGGCGTTGCGGTCAACGAGCACTGAGGACTCTTAATCCCACCCTGCTCGGCTGATGCATTCGTGATCCGAAGGTTTTTGGACACCATTCTGCTCAGGATTGTGGTTGGCTCAGCTCGGCGTCTGCATCGCCATTAACCCCCTGTTAACCACGTCGGCCCAGCCTCTCGCACATGCGGTGGCACCGGAGCCTTCCTGGCCGGTATCCGATAGAGAGGTCGCTCGGCGGACACCGGGCGGCCTCTTGCCAATTTCGGAACCGCTCAGCCCAAGAAAAAGCCCGCCGGATGATCCAGGCGGGCTTTTGCGGGGGATCGTCAGATCACGCGCGGCGGGTTCAATGCCGAAATCCGAGATACAGGCCCATCATCGTCACGGCCGATACCAGTACGAACCCGAACAGGCTCCAGCCGATGATGGTTGCTTCGTCCGGGCCCTTGCGCGCGGTCTTTCCTTGAACGGTCAATCGTCTCTCCCAATCGTTTGCTTGCACCGCATCTGAGGGCGGCGCTTCAAGCAAATGGTAACCATGGGAGGCTGCGTGTCTAGATGGTAATGATGGTGCAGTGCAACGTATCGGATGGCCTCAATCCTTGAGGCGCTTGCGATAGGCGGTCGGATCCATGTCGCGGATATCGACGCTCAGGCTCTTTGTGTGCGGCAGCAGACCCGCCAGGGTTTCGCGCAGCGACTCGCTGATATTGATCTTCTGCGCATAGGTGCGGCCTTCGAGCAGATAGACCGACACATGGCAGAAACCGTCCTTCTGCCGCGCCACCAGATATTCGGAATAGGCCGTCGCGCGGACTTTGATATCAGCAGCTTTCATCGCGCCGGTGTCGGCTGCAGTGTCGTGCACGGCTTCCATCAGTTTGGCGATGTCGAGCAGGCCGCCATGGCCGTCGCTGGAATATTCGATGACGAGATGCGGCATGGTGCGGTCCCTAGTTGATCAGAGCAGCAATGGCTTCACGGTTGCTGCGGCGTCGCGCAACAACGGCAGGAAGCGATCGATCATTTCGCCGGTGGAGACGCGGTCCACATGGGCGCCCATATTGATCGCGGCAACGATGACATCATCATAACGCCGCACCGGCACCGAGATCGAGCGGAAACCCGGCTCGGCTTCGCGGTCCACGAGCGAATAGCCTTTTTCGCGGTCGGTGATAATGGCAGCCTTGAGCGATTCCTTATCGGTCACCGTGAACGGCGTCATCGCGGTCAGCGTCATGTTGTCGAGAACATCCGTCAGGTCGTCATTCGTATATTTGCCGAGCATGGCACGGCCGACCGAGGAGCAATAAGCGGGCAGGCGATAGCCGAGATCGATGCCGGCGGAAAACACCCGCGCCGGGCTCGCCCGTGCGACGAAGATCACGTCATGGCCCTGCAGCACTGCGAGCGAGGAAATCTCCTGCGCATCGCTCGAGATCTGGTCGAGCACCGGCTGCAGGATCGTGACGACCTGGTTCGACGTCATATAGGAGCCGGCCAGCGCCAGCACCTGCGGCGTCAGTGCGAACAGTTTTCCGTCGCTCACCACATAGCCGCGATGTTCAAGCGTGAACAAAATGCGCCGCGCGGTGGCCCGCGGCAGGTCTGCTGCCTTCGCGACATCGCTGAGCGTCATCGGCCGCGACTGCGCGCCGAACAGTTCGAAGACGCGCAAGCCGCGATCAAGACTTTCGATGAAGTCAGTATTGCCGCGCTCGTCGTCGGGGCGCTTGATTTTCGGCATGGCGCCTGTCCCGAGCTATGTGCCCGCTTCAAATTTCTTGAGGTCGAAAGCGAGATCGGCGGCCTGTTCCGGCGTCGGCGACAGTGAGGCAGTGATCAGGCGACGTGCGATCATCTGGTCGCCGGGTTTGTTGATGCTGTCCACGGCGGTGAGCTTCCCATCGCGATAATAGAAGACGGAGAACTTGCCCTCTGTCATATCACCGCGCACGACAGCCGTATCGGTTGGCGCCGAGAGGCCGACGATCTGCAGCTTGGCGTCATACTGATCGGACCAGAAGCGCGGCACGGCATCATAGGCTTCCGGCTTGCCGGCAATCATGGAGCCCACAGCCTTGCCCTGATCGGTGGCGTTCTGCACGGCTTCGAGACGCACGCGGCGGCCGGCAAAACTGTTGTGATGATTGCTGACATCGCCCGCCGCATAGATGTTCGGCGCTGAGGTGCGACCATGCTCATCCACATCGATGCCATTGGCGCAAGCGATGCCGGCCTGCGCAGCCAACTCATCATTCGCGATGCCTCCGATACCGGCGACGATGAGATCGGCGCGCACGCGAAGACCGCTCGATGTGACCACCTCATGCACGGCATCGCTGCCTTCGATAGCGACGACGGACTCATTGAAGCGGATATCGACGCCATGGGATCGATGGATGTCGAGCAGGAATTGCGAGATCAGCGGCGACACCGCGCGCTCCAGCAGCCGCGATTGCGCTTCGATCAGCGTCACTTTCTTGCCGGTCTTGGCAGCGGTGGAGGCGACTTCGAGACCGATGAAACCGCCGCCGACGATGACGACATCATGCGCGGCTTCCAGGCGCGGCTTCAGCGTCAGCGCATCGTCGAGCGTCCGCAGATAGACGATACCGTCACGCTCATGGCCAGGGATCGTCAGGCGCCGCGCGCGCGAGCCGGTGGCGATGACGAGAGACTCAAAGGGCAGGCTGTCGCCGCCTTCCAGTGTGATGCGGCTTGCCGCGCGATCGAGTGCGACGGCACGATGACCCAGCACCATGTCGATGCCCTGGCCCTTGAAGTAGTCGTCGCCGCGAAGGAAGAGGCTGTTGTGGGCGAAGTCGCTGGACAGGAACGCCTTCGAGAGCGGCGGCCGCTGATAGGGCAGGTGGATTTCATCGGCGACAATGCGGATCGGGCCCTGATAGCCTTTTTCGCGTGCGCTGATGCCGGCCTGGACGCCCGCATAAGAGGCGCCGACAATGACAAGGCCGCTCACGCGCGGATTCCGGCGATTGAATTGGCGAACAGGTTCAAGATCTTCAGCATCACAACCTCCTGGCTGGCATCGTATATTGAACAAGTGTTCGCTAGCCGCAAGCCAATGCTTTAAGCGATAGTTGCTGCAGTTGCTCACTCGCACAGCACCTGCTGCTGCAAAATTTCGCTTGCTTGGAATTAGTCTAACGATAATATTCGCACATACGTTCGTCTATTGAACAATTTGGGCGGAGTGGCGAAATGCATTTGGTTGCGACATCCATCCTTGCGGGCGCATTTGCCATTGCTGTCTCGGCCTTGCCGGCCGTGGCACAGCAGTCTGACCCGAACGCTCCCCAGGTCGTCCTGATGGGCGGCAAGATCCTCACCCTCGACGGCCAATCGACCGTTGCGCAAGCGCTGGCCATTCGCGACGGCAAGATCCTCGCGGTCGGCAGCGACGCCGCGATCAAGCTGCTGGCGGGATCGCAGACGCGGGTGATCGACCTCGCCGGGAAATCGGTCGTCCCCGGCCTGATCGACACCCGCGCTCACTTCAAGGCGGCTGGCCTCGGCGACTACGTGGTGAATCTCGGCGGCGCCAAGGACGTGGCCGGCGCGCTTGAGCTGATCAGGGCGTTCGTCGCGAAGAAGCAGCCCGGCGCATGGATCACGACCGGCGGCTGGCATCCGCCGTCGCAGCTTGCGGAAAAGCGCTATTTGACCCGGCAAGAGCTGGACAGCGTTTCTCCGAACAATCCGGTCTATCTGCGGACCGTCGGTCACTTTGCGATGGCCAATTCACTGGCGTTGCAGAAGGCGGGCATCGGCAAGAGCACGCCGGATCCAGCCGGCGGCGCGTTTGAGCGGGACGCCAGCGGCGACATTAATGGCGTGCTGGTCGAGACGGCGATCCCGCTGGTCGAGAATATCGTGCCGCCCTACACCGAAGAAGAAGAGTTGCGGCAGTATCGTCTTGCCGAAGCCGCGCTCAACCGCCTCGGCATCACCAGCGTCGTCGAGGGGGCGACAAGTTCACGCGACACGCAGATCCTGCAGAAGCTCGCTGTAGCGGGGGAGGCCACCGTGCGGGTCGGAACGATGTTTCGACCGGAGCCTCCCGCGGATTCCGCCGGTTGGGATGCCATCATGAGCGGCAACGGCGCCACCTCGGGATTTGGCGACGATTGGCTGAAGCTCGGCGGCATCAAGATCTTCTACGATGGCGGCATGACCCTGAAGACGGCCATGATGCGCGACGCCTATCCGGACTCGCATGACGATTATCATGGTATTGCGCAGGTCACGCCCGAGCGGCTGAAGCAACTGGTGTCGATCGCCAATCTTCGTGGCTGGCGAGTCGGCGTTCATGTCGTCGGCGATCTCGGCGTCGATCAGGTGCTGGATGCGTTCGAAGCCGCCGACAAAGAAAAGTCGATCAAGGATCGCCGTTTCATTCTGATCCATGCCAGCCTGATCCGCCCCGAACAGATGGAGCGAGCGCGCCGCGTCGGCGCGCGGATCGATTTCCAGAATGCCTTCATGTGGGACAAGGCGGCCACGGTGGCGCGTTTTCTCGGCAGGCCAACAGCGGATCGTGCGGTGCCGACGCGCACCCTGATCGAGAAAATGGGACTGGACAATCTCGGTGCCGGCACCGACTTTCCGGTCAATCCACTGAACCCGTTTCTCACGATGTATATCATGGTGACACGGAAGGACCCCACCGGCCAGGTATACGGCGCGTCCGAAGCAATCGGGCGTGAGGAGGCGCTTCGCCTCTATACCAGCGCGGCATCGCGCTACATGTTCGAGGAAACGCGGAAGGGGACGCTGGAGGCTGGCAAGCTTGCTGATCTCGTGGTGCTCTCCGCCGACTTCATGACGGTGCCAGACGACCAGATCAAGGACATCACCGCCGATATGACGATGGTCGGCGGCAAGATTGTATTTCAGCGTTAAGCGGCGCATCGCCAGAGTCACAAAGGAAATCTTGCCATGATGAGCCAAGAGCAAAACGACCTGATCACTCGAATCGGACCCAAGGCGCCCGCCGGCAAGCTGATGCGCATGTACTGGCAGCCCGCCGCGCTCACCGCCGAGTTGGAAGGCGAGCGACCGATCCGCCCGGTGCGTCTCCTGGGCGAAGATTTTGTGCTCTTCCGCGATGAGCAGGGCCGCTACGGCCTGCTGGATCGCGATTGCCCGCATCGTGGCGCCGATCTCGCTTTCGGCCGCCTCGAAGGCGGCGGCGTGCGTTGCGCGTTTCATGGCTGGCTGTTCGACGTCGAAGGCAAGTGCCTGGAGACGCCGGCGGAGCCGAAGAATTCGCGCCTGTGCCAGGGCATCAAGCAACGCGCTTATCCTGTGATGGAGAAAGGCGGCATCCTCTGGACCTATCTCGGCGAAGGCGAGCCGCCGGCCTTCCCGGAAATCGATTGTTTCGCAGCGCCCGAACAATACACCTTCGCCTTCAAGGGCCTGTTCGAATGCAACTGGCTGCAGGCGCTGGAGGTCGGCATCGATCCGGCCCATGCCTCGTTCCTGCATCGCTTCTTCGAGGACGAGGACGTCAAGGCGTCCTATGGCAAGCAGTTCCGTGGCGCCTCGGCCGGCACGGAAGTGCCGATGACCAAGATCCTGCGCGAATATGATCGCCCGATCATCAATGTGGAATCCACCGAATACGGCCTGCGCCTGATCGCGCTGCGCGAGCTGGACGAGGAGCGCACCCATGTGCGCGTCACCAACCAGCTGTTCCCGCATGGTTTTGTCATTCCCATGAGCGCGGAAATGACGATCACCCAGTGGCATGTGCCGGTCGATGACGAGAATTGCTACTGGTATGCAATCTTCACCAGCTACACCAAGCCGGTGGACAAGAAGAAGATGACGGACCAGCGGCTCGAACTCTACGAGCTGCCGAACTACACCTCGCGCAAGAACAAGCGCAACGATTATGGCTTCGATCCGCACGAGCAGAAGCACGAGACCTATACGGGCATGGGTGCGGATATCAACGTGCACGACCAGTGGGCCGTGGAATCCATGGGCAAGATCCAGGATCGCACCCGCGAGCATCTCGGCCAGAGCGACAAGGCCATCATCGCCTATCGCAAGCTGTTGCGCGCCGAGATCGAGAAAGTCGCCGGCGGCCAGAAGCCGTTGCTGTTCCTCGATGCGGACAGCGCGCGGAGTATCCAGGGCCCCGGCACCATGGACGGCATCGGGCCGAGCAAGGGCTGGGAAACCTACTGGATGGAGGTCGATGTTGCCCGTCGCCGCGGCGCGCCATGGATGGCGAAGGTGCCGCTCGATCAGACCGAGCCCGGCTCGAATGTCGTTCATCTGCCGGCGGCAGAGTAAGTTTCCAGAAATTCGCGGGAGAGTGCGTTGAGCTTCGTTGAACGTCACGGTTTGTGGTCCGCAGAGCAGAAGGACGCAGCGAAGCGGCTTCGCGCCATTGTCGAGGAGCAGAAGCTGGAGGTGATCCGGCTCTCGTTCCCCGACCAGCACGGCATCCTGCGCGGCAAGACGCTGATCGCGAGCGAGGCACTGCGCTGCCTCGAAAGCGGCTGCTCCATCACCACGACGATGTTTGCCAAGGATACGTCGCACAAGACGGTGTTTCCGGTGTTCACCGCGGGCGGTGGGTTTGGCATCCCGGAAATGCAGGGCGCCGCTGACGTCCTGATGATCCCTGATCCCTCCACATTCCGCGTGCTGCCATGGGCGCCGGAAACCGGCTGGGTCCTGTGCGACGTGCATTTCGCCGATGGCCGTCCGGTGCCGTTCGCCACGCGCAACCTGTTCAAGAAGGTGCTCGGCGAGCTGGAAACGCGCGGCTACGATTTCATCGCCGGCCTCGAAGTCGAGTTTCATATCTTCCGCGTCGAGAACGAGAGGATGAAGCCGGAGGATGCGGGCCAACCTGGTAATCCGCCGGACGTGAGCCTGCTCTCGCATGGCTACAACTATCTGACCGAGCAGCGCTACGACCAGATGGAGCCGGTGCTGGAAATCATCCGGCGTGATGTGCTGGCGCTCAATCTGCCGCTGCGTTCTGTGGAGGTCGAATACGGCCCGAGCCAGTGCGAATTCACCTTTCAGCCGACGGTCGGCCTGACGCCCGCCGATAGCATGGTACTGTTCCGCAGCGCCGTGAAGCAGATCGCGCATCGCCACGGCTATCACGCCACCTTCATGTGCCGGCCGAAGATTCCCAATGTCGTGTCGTCAGGCTGGCATCTGCATCAATCGATCGTATCGCGCGCCACCGGCGCTAACGCGTTCATGCCGACCGAAGGTACGCAGCCGCTGTCGCCGTTTGGGCAGGGCTATCTCGCCGGCTTGCTGGCGCATGCGCGCGCGGCGACCGTGTTCACCACGCCGACCATCAATGGCTACAAGCGCTACCGCTCCTATTCGCTGGCGCCGGACCGCGCGATCTGGGGCCGCGACAATCGCGGTGCGATGCTCCGTGTCCTGGGCGGCCTGAACGACTCGGCCACGCGCATCGAGAACCGCGTCGGTGAGCCCGCGGCAAATCCGTATCTCTATATGGCGTCGCAGATTCTCTCGGGCCTTGATGGCGTCGATCGCAAGCTCGATCCCGGGCCATCCGCCGATACGCCGTATGAGACCAACGCCGATTTGCTGCCGAAGTCTCTGCGCGAGGCCACCTTCGCGCTGAAGGAAGATCCGTTCTTCCGCGAGAAGATGGGCGCGACCATGGTCGACTATTACACCCACATCAAGAATGCCGAGATCGACCGCTTCCAGGCGGAGGTCTCTGATTGGGAGCAGCGCGAATATTTCGAGATGTTCTGATTCTCGATGTGCCGTGGCGATAGCGCACACCCGCGGTCGCATATCGGAACTCGGCACGTTTATTGAATACAGGTTTGCCGCATAGCTTTTTAACTTCGTAACGGGGACAACGACATGACCAAACGCTCATCATCGATCCTGGCACTGGCCGTTCTCGGCCTGATGACCGGGGCAGCTTCCGCCGACGTCATCAAGGTCGGTGTGATCGGCACCTTCTCCGGTCCCTACGCACTGTTCGGCAAGAATTTCAAAATGGGCATTGATGCCTGGGTTGCGCAGAACGGCAACAAGGTCGGCAATCACACCGTCGAATTCGTCTACAAGGACGAGGAAGGCCCGAACCCTGCCAAGTCGAAAGCGCTTGCGCAGGAATTGCTAGTCAAGGACAAGGTGCAGTATCTCGCCGGCATCTATTTCACGCCGAACGCGATGGCCGTTGCGCCGCTGCTCGAAGAGTCGAAGACGCCGCTCATCGTGATGAACGCCGCGACCTCGGCCATTGTCGAGAAAAGCCCCTATATCGTCCGCACCTCGTTCACCATGTGGCAGAACACCGTGCCGGCCGCGAAGACCGCGATCAAGAACGGATCGAAGAAGGTGGCGATCGCCGTCAGCGACTACGGTCCGGGCATCGATGCCGAAGCCGCATTCAAGAAGACTTTCGAGGCCGATGGCGGCGCGGTGGTCGAAGCGATCCGCATCCCGCTCAACACCACCGATTTCAGCCCGATCATGCAGCGGATCAAGGCGGCCGGTGCCGACACTATCTTCTGCTTCCTGCCGTCCGGCCCGCCGACCTTCGGCTTCTTCAAGGCCTATATCGATAACGGCCTGAAGGCCGCCGGCGTCAAGCTGATGTCGACGGGCGACATCGTCACCGAAATCGATCTGCCGAGCATCGGTGAATCGAGCCTCGGCGTGCTCTCGACCTATCATTATGCGGTGTCGCATCAGTCGCCGGAAAACAAGGCGTTCCTCGAGGCGATGACCAAAGCGGGCGCAGGTCCGGACGATGTGGGTATGACCGGCATTGCCGCCTATGACGGTGCGCGCGTCATCTACAAGATGATCGAGGCCACCAACGGCCAGCGCGATCCGGCCAAGGCGGTGGATGCAGTGAAGGGCATGAAGTGGACAAGCCCCCGCGGTCCGGTGTCGATCGATCCCGACACGCGTCACATTCGTCAGAATGTTTATCTGCGCACCGTCGAGAAAGTCGATGGCAAGCTGATCAACAAGGAGACCGGTGAGGTCTTCGCCGATCAGCCCGACTGGGCGCTGAGCAAGCAGTAAGAAAACCCCGCGTCGTTCTCGTTCGCGTGCGGCATTGGCCGCATGCGAACGGGACACCCGAAATGATTGTCGATGAATCCGTCCACACGCTCCCTTCTTCTCACCAATGGTCGAATTTATCGTTCGGCGTGGGACACCACGCCTGCGGAGTGCGTCCTGCTTCGCGATGGCAAGGTCGCTGCGCTGGGCACCAGCCTTGACGCGTTGACAGCCGACGACGTCATCGATCTCGGTGGCCGCACGGTTATTCCCGGCCTGACAGACGCTCATATCCATTTGTTCGCCATTGCCCATGCGCGGCTGCAGGTGCCGGTCACGCCGCGCGATGCGACGACGATCGCTGCGGTGCTGGATCTGATCGTCGCGCGAGCGGGCGCCATTGCATCGGGCAAATGGGTCTATGCTGCCGGCCTCGATGAGAACGGCCTGACCGAGCGTCGCCTGCCGACACGCGCAGAGATCGATACGGTCATTCCCCATCACCCCGTTCTCATTCGCCGCTTCTGCGGCCATGTCGCCGTGGTCAACAGTGCGGCGCTGCGGCTGCTTGGGATCGACGATTCCGTCAGCGATCCCGAGGGCGGCAGTTTCGGCCGCGATGCTGCGGGGCGCCTCGATGGCGGCGCGCTGGAAAGTGCCGCCGAGCAGATTTTTCGCGCGGTGCCGCCGCTTGATCGCGCCGATCTGGTCGCCGCACTGCGCGCCAGTATCGCTGAGAGCACGACGATGGGATTGGTTGCCGCGGTCGAAGCGGCTGTCGGATTTACGGTGGGCTTCGACGACGAATACGCCATCTGGAACGAACTGAAGCAGGGTGGCGCATCGCCGATGCGGCTTGGCTTCATGAACCAGCTCGATCCGGTCGAAGCAGCCGAGCGCGGTCTGACGCCGATGCGGGATGCCGACTGGCAATCGATGACGTTGAAATATTTCGCTGATGGCATTGTCGGTGCGCGGACATCGGCCGTGAGCGAAGACTTTTTCGATACACCCTCGCGCGGCATGTTCATGCGCGACGAGGCCGAGCTGCAGCGCGTGATCGTTGACGCGCATGCCGCCGGCTGGCAGGTCGCCGTGCATTGCACCGGGGATCGCGGCATCGAATGTATCATCGAAGCTTATGAGATGGCGCAGGCGGCATCGTCGCGCGACGATGCGCGGCATCGAATCGAGCATTATTTCGTGCCGCCCAAGGGCGGCCTCGAACGCATGAAGGTGCTGGGGGCGCTGGTCGTTACGCAGCCCAGTTTTCTGACCCGCATGCGCCGCTCGATCGCCGGCGCCTTCGGTCCGCGCGCGGAGCGCTGCTATCCCGGACGTTCGGTGATCGATGCCGGCGTGACCTATATTGCAAGCTCGGATGCGCCAACCGGATCGTGGTCGCCATGGGATGGCATTGCGGATGCGGTCAATCGGGCGTCTGACAGCGGCCCGGCGATCGGGCCTGCGGAGACGATCGATATTCGCGAAGCCATTCACAGTTATACGGTCGGCGGTGCGATCGCGATGAAGCAGGAGAGCTGGCGTGGCACGCTGATGCCGGGAATGGCTGCCGATCTCATCGCGCTCGACCGCGATCCTTTCGTGGCCGATGGGCCGGCACTCAAGGGCATGCAGGTTCTGCTCACGATCGTGCGCGGCCAGATCGTCCATGACGCTCTGGCGCAGCAAGTGCCGGACGCGCTTACGGGTTCGGCAAGGGAAACGGCATGAGCATCATCTTCAGCATCCTGTCCGATGCCCTGGCCTATGGCATGGTGCTGTTCATCATCTCCATCGGCCTGTCCATCATGATGGGCCTGATGCGTGTCGTGAATCTCGCCCACGGCGCTTTCGCCATGATCGGCGGCTATCTGGCCTCCTATGCGCTGCGCGATCTCGGCGTGCATTACGGCGTGGCAATCCTGATCGCGGTGGTCGGTGCCATCATCGTATCGATCCCGTTCGAACTGCTGCTCTATCGCCGGATCTATCGCAATGCCGATCCGCTGATCCAGGTGTTGATGACCATTGGCATCACCTTCTTCATCATCGGCATCGTCAATTTCGTGTTCGGTCCCACGCTGAAGCCCATCCCGCTGCCACCGCTGCTCAATGGGCCGCTCGATATCGGCTTCCGGTCGATCCCGACCCATCGTCTGTTCGTCGTCGCCTGCGGGGTCGTCACTGCGCTGTCACTGTGGTGGCTGGTGGAGAAAACCGAATTCGGCATCAAGCTGCGCGCCTCGGTCGATCACAGCGGCATGGCCGATGCGCTCGGCATCCGCACCGAGATCATCTATGCGGCGACCTTCGCGCTGGCGATCGGCCTCGGTGCGTTCGGCGGTGTGGTGGGCGCTGAGATCCTTCCGATCGAGCCATTCTATGCGCTGCGCTATATGGTGACGTTCCTTGTGGTGGTCTCGGTCGGCGGCGCCGGCTCCATTTTCGGCGCGCTCTCGGCGTCCATGCTGCTCGGCCTTGCCGATACGACCGGCAAATATCTGGCGCCGGAATTTGGCGAGTTCTTCTTCTATCTTGCGGTTATCGTCATCGTGTTCCTGTTCCCCCATGGCCTGTTCGGAAAGGCGCACGCATGAGCGATCTCGCTTTTCCGCAGGTAGCCACGAAGCGCGCTGTCCCATTTGCGCGTGAGTTCGCCAGCGCGCTGGCAATTCTTGCGATCGGCGCGCTCGGGTATTTCATGTTTCCGGACGATCTCGCATTTCTCACCCGCCTGATCGGAATTGCCTTCCTGGTGCTCTCGCTCGATCTCGTCACCGGCTATTGCGGTGTTGCGACCCTCGGCCATGCGGCGCAGTTCGGCGTTGCCGCCTATGCCGTCGGCATCTGCTGCGTCCGTGGCATCACCGATCCGGTCGCGCTGCTGCTCATCGGTATGGTGGCGGGCGCGATGATGGGCCTGATTTCGGGTGCGCTGATCACCCGGTTCCGGGCGCTGCCGCAACTGGTGCTGTCGATTGCGGTCGGCCAGCTCGTGGCGGGCCTCGCCAACAAGCTGCAATGGTTGACCGGCGGCAGCGATGGATTGTCGGGTGTCACGCCCGGCAAGGTGTTCGGCATATTCGGCTTCGATATGTATAGCCGCACCGCCTTCCTGTTTTCGCTCGGTGTTCTGGTCATCACCTTCGTGCTGCTGCAGCGGCTGGTGAATTCGCCATTCGGCCTGATGTGCCGCGGCATCAAGGACGACGATCTCCGCGCCAAGATGATCGGCGTTTCGATCTATCCGCGGCTGGTGCTGATGTTCGGTATTTCAGGCGCCGTCGCAGGCCTTGGCGGCGCGCTGACGGCCATGAGCACCGGCGTGGTCGGCCTCGACAGTGTCAGCTTCGAACGCTCGGCCGAAGTGCTTGTCATGCTGGTGCTCGGTGGCGCCGGGCATCTCTGGGGGGCGCTTGCCGGCACGGTCATCTTCATGATCTTCGAGCATATCGTCGCTGCGGCCAATCCGTTTCACTGGATGACCCTTGTAGGCCTGTTGCTCATTCTCATTGTGGTGTTCGCGCCGCGTGGCTTGATCGCGCCGGTGATGTCGCTCTGGGTGAAGTTCGCGCGCAGGGGAGAGGCGGCATGACCGATCTCCTCGAAGCCCGTGGCGTCTCCCGGTCATTCGGTGGCCTGCACGTCACCCGCGACGTGAATTTCAAGCTCGCAGCCGGCGATCGCGTGGCGCTGATCGGCCCCAACGGCGCCGGGAAGACGACGCTGGTGAATCTGATCACAGGCGATATCGCACCGAGCGAAGGCCAGTTCTTCATGACCGGAGATGATATCACCGGGCTCAGCATTCCCGAGCGAGTCCGTCGCGGTCTGGTGCGCACGTTCCAGACCACGCGGCTGTTTGCCAATCTCACCGTTGCCGACAATGTTGCGCTGGCGATCATGCAGCGGAAACGCATCACCCGCCGTTTTTTCACCAGCTCCACAGAACTGCCCGAGGTGAAAGCCGAATGGAGCGAGATTCTCGCGCATCTCGGTCTCGATCGTCTCGCTTATCGCAAGGTGGTCGAACTCGCTTATGGCCAGCAACGCCTGATCGAGCTCGCCATCGGCCTCGCCTTGCACCCCAAGGTGCTGCTGCTCGACGAGCCTGCAGCCGGCGTGCCCCATGACGAAGCGCCGAAAATTCTCGATGCCATCAATCGCTTGCCGGCCGATATCGCCGTGCTGATGATCGAGCACGATATGGATCTTGTGTTCAAATTCGCCAAGCGCGTGCTGGTGCTGGCCGCTGGACGGTTGATCTTCGAGGGATCGCCGGCGGATGTGACCGCCGATCATGAAGTGCGCCGTGCCTATCTCGGGAGTTATGCCGATGCCCGCCACAGCGCTTGAGATCCGCAATCTGCGCGCCGGCTATGGGCCCACGCGCATCATTGAAGACATCTCCTTGAATGTCGGTGCGGGCGATCGCCTTGCTGTGCTCGGCCGCAATGGCATGGGCAAGACGACACTGCTGGCAACCTTGATGGGGCTGACGACGCGTCACGGTGGCGAAATCAGGCTGGGCGATCAGGATATCGCCGGCCGGCGAACCTCGGCGCGTGCCGAACTCGGCATCGGCTACGTGCCGCAGACGCGCGATATCTTCACCTCGCTGACGGTCGAAGAGAACCTGCGTGCCGGCCTCAAGGGTCGGCCTCCGTCCGCCTTGGACGAGGCCTATGCGATGTTTCCGCGCTTGCGCGAGCGACGCGGCAATTTCGGCAAGCAGCTCTCCGGCGGCGAGCAGCAGATGCTCTCCATGGCCCGCACGCTGCTTGGCAAGCCGAAAATCCTGCTGCTTGACGAGCCGCTTGAAGGTCTGGCGCCTGTGATTTGCGACGAGTTGATGGCCATGCTGGTGCAACTCGCCGCCACCGGTGAGATGACCATTATTCTGGTGGAACAGCAGATCGAACGTGCGCTCGATTTCGCGAACAGCGTCATGGTGATGGAGCGCGGCCGCGCCAGCTGGACCGGCACGCCCGAAACACTGAAGAGTGATCACGGCTTGATCGATCGCCTTGTTGGCGTCGGTATCCACTAAAACGTGTCATCACAAAAAAATAACCCCGGGAACGGTGAGAATCCGGGGCCAAGTTTCTTGATGTCTCAGCGATGTAACTCGCTGATAAAGCTATCTGACCTAACTGCACGAGATGAGCCATCACCCAAATGGGTGACGCTTGCTGCCGTAGTCCGCACCATGATCGCAATCAGCCGCGCGACGCGAGGTCGATGGGAGATTGCCATGGCGGAACTGCCGCCGGACCAGACGAGACGATTGCTGCTAAATCGTCTGATGGCAGCCAAGGCGGAGGCAGACCTGCTTGAGGCGGCGACCACGGCCAGCCTGATCGGCATGGCCATTTTGAGCATCGACCCCTCCTGGACTGACGGCGAACCGGTCGCGCAAAACGACAACCTATCGGCTCCAGATAAGGCCTAGCCAAGCGGCTTTGGCGGTCAGGCGGCCAGATCCCACAATTTCGGGCAACCACGCAGCACGACGGTACGTCCGGTTGTGGTCAAGGCGGGTACGTCGTCGACCAGCGACACCAGGTCGAGGGCGATCAATTGATCGAGGATATAGCGGTTCAGCCGGATTGCGGGTGCACCGGGGCGGAGGGCGCGCAATAGCTCCCATTGATTGGCACTGAGTTGAAAATCGGTCTCGGTTAACATGGTCTTCTGCTTCGTAATATTTGCGTGAGTGAACTGGCGTTGGCCGCTTACGGCGTTCGCATGAATCCCTTGCGACAACCTTGCGGCTGAATTTGGAGCTCACTGGTTTATTTGTTGTCTGACGCCCTCGCGCTCGTTTAGCGCGGCTGTCATATGGACGTGTCACATAAGCGCGCTTACTGCGGGCGCGAATCACGTCTCGCCCATCTCTAGAGAAAAGCGGAGCGGCGTGCCACCCGTATTACGAAATATCATCACGGTGATGCGCCATCGCCTCACTTTGCGCTTGCTTGGCATCGCCGTGAGCCTTGCGATTGCGGTTATTGCGTTCCTGGCGCTGAGCAAGGCGCTCAAGGGTGTCGATACGGACAAGGTACTCGCTGCGATGAGCATGGTGGAACCCATGGCCATCGCGTTGTCGCTGACCTTTGTTGCGATCTCCTATGGCAGCCTGACGCTCTATGACTGGCTGGCGCTAAAAATGATCGGGCGAGGGGATCTGCCTTATCGCATCGCTGCACTCGCCAATTTCACCAGCTATCCAATCTCTCACGGAACCGGCGCCGTCCTGCTGGTCTCGTCTGCGGTGCGCTATCGTATCTATGCACCGTATGGGATCGGCCCCGGCGGTGTCGCGCGCATCTGCTTCCTCACCGGGCTGACGTTCTGGCTCGGCAATCTCACCGCCTTGGCGCTGAGCACGATCCATGCGCCGGATGCCATCAGCAAGATCGACCAACTCGCACCCGAGGTGAACCGTGCCATTGCCATCGCGATCCTGCTTGGCATCGTCGGCTATGTATTCTGGACCTGGAACGGTACCCGTAGCATCGGCGGTGGCCAGTGGTCGGTTCCGGTTCCGAGCGGCCGTAATGTGTTCCTGCAGATCGGTATCGGCCTTGTCGATCTCGGAGCTGCGGCGCTGTCGATGTATGTGTTGATTCCGGAGACGATGAATGTGGGTATCGAGCAGGTGATCGTGGTGTTCATCGCCGCGACATTGCTGGGCTTCGCCAGCCACGCGCCTGCGGGCATCGGCGTATTCGATGCGACGATCCTGATCGGGCTTGGCGGTGAGCATACGGAGCAGTTGCTCGCGGTGCTGCTGCTGTTCCGCCTGTTCTATCACCTGATCCCGTTCATCCTCTCCCTCGCGCTGTTCGGCGGAGTGGAGGCGTATCGGAATGTGGTGAAGCAGAAGAAGCTGGCATAAGAGCTCGGCCGTAGGGCGGATGAGCGCAGCGTCATCCGCCGCGGCGTTTCCTCCATGAATTCGGCCGGCGGATGACGCCTTCGGCTCATCCGCCCTACGCTTCCTCTATTTCTTCAGCTTCAGCACGGCCGATTGCGCATAACCACGAAACGGTCGCTTGAAGTCGAGCTGGGCCTGATGACGCTCGGCGAGCGTGACGAGCGCATTCTGCAGATCGCTCCGCGGAGTCACGTCGAACAGCGATAGCCAGTGCTGCAACACGCGGCGTGCGCTGGCGGGCAGGCGCTCCTGATTGCCGAAATCGACGATATGCAGCCGGCCACCCGGTTTCAGCCGCATCACCGCTTCATTGAGCACGCCCTGCCAATCCGGGATCATGGAGAGTGCGTATGAAATCACGATGTGATCCGGCGCGACGCCAAAAATCTTGATCGGATCGAAATCGGTCGCATCGCCATGAGCAACGCGAATCCGTCCGTCCAGGCCGTGACGCTTGATCGAGCCGAGCGCCGTGGTCAGCATCTCCGTCGAGACATCGATGCCCGTGAACTGCGCCGCCGGATAGTGGCGCGCGGCCTGGATAAGATTGCGGCCGGTACCGCAGCCGATTTCCAGCACCTGTGCGCCTGCCGCCGGTTTAAGGTCCAGGATCAGCTGATCACGGCCGAGCAGGTAATAGCGGCGCGTGGCATCATAGATGAAGCGCTGCCAGCGATACATCCGGTTCATGCGATGGGTGGCGTCGCTCGGCCAGGTCGCAGGAGTGGTTTCGGCTTCGGAGACAATCGTCACGATGCACCTCGTCGGATGTCGGATTGAATCGCACCCTTGTCAGGCGAAGACGACGACGATGTGACAGTGGATTTGTCATGCGAGAGGGCTGGTTCGGAGAAGGTCTGTCGCAAAACTGCAGTCTGCGGTTGATAAAAATTTCAGATTGTCGATTTGGGGCCGTCAAAAGGACCGCTATGAACACCCAACTGATCGCCGACGCCGTTCGCAACAGCCGCTCCCGCGACGAAGCAACGGTGTGGGATTCTCTCTTCGCCTTCTGGTTCCGACGGCTCGTCTATACGCAGATCTGGGAAGATCCGGAAGCCGATATGGCTGCGCTTCAGCTGAAGCCCGGTTCTTCGATCGTCACCATCTCCAGCGGCGGCTGCAATGCGCTGTCCTATCTCGCGGCGAAACCGGCGCATGTCTATGCGGTGGATCTCAACGAGGCGCATCTGTCGCTGCTGAAGCTGAAGCTTGCCGGCCTGCGCGCGCTGCCGAACTATCAGGACTTCTGGACGTTCTTTGGCGAAGGTCATTCGAAGGCGAATGCCCAGCTCTATCGCGAGCGCCTGCGCCCTTATCTCGATGAAGAAGCACGCGGCTATTGGGATGAGCGCACCTTCTTTGGTATCGGCCGCCCGCGTTATGGCTATTTCACCGACGGCTTCTATCGCCATGGTGCGCTCGGCCGCTTCATCGGCTTCGGCCACATGATTGCGAAAGTCACAGGCGTTGATCTCGATGCGTTGCTGAAATGCGAGGCCGGCTCGCCCGCGCGCAAACAGGCGCTGGAGAAGCTGCACAGCGTCTATCACTCCTGGTTCGCCAAGCTGCTGACGCGCACGCCGGCGCTGGTGTTCAGCCTCGGCATCCCGCCTCAACAGCGCACGCTGCTGGCCGGCGACCAGCCGCTCAACGAGGTGCTGTATCAGCGCACCATGGCGCTGATCGACGTGCATCCGAATGCCAACAACTACTTCGCCTGGCAGGCCTTGAGTCGCAGCTATGTTGGCCCCGGCGACACCTGCCTGCCCCCTTATCTGCAGCAGAGCCGTTATGCCGATACGTCGAGCCGTGCTGCTTTGGTGACGCCGGTGCATGCGAATCTGCGTCTGTTCATCGAGAGCCTGCCGGCGCGCGCGATCGACGCCGTGGTGCTGCTGGATTCGCAGGACTGGATGGCGCCCGATGAAATCCGGGCGCTGTGGGACGCCATCGATCGCGCCGGCAATGACGGCATCCGGGTGATCTTCCGCACCGCCGGCGCCGAATCGCCGCTGGAAGAAGAGATCCACGCCCCGCTGCGCCAGACTTGGCAGCGCGATCCCGAACGCAGCGCTCAGGGACTCGCGCAGGATCGCTCGGGGATTTATGGCGGGTTCCATCTGTATACGCGGAAGCAGTGATTTCTAACCTCTCCCCGCTTGCGGGGAGAGGTCGCCTTTCACATGCGAAGCATGTGGGAGGCGGGTGAGGGGGACTCTCCACAAACTCCGTCACCGCGGAGAGTCCCCCTCATCCGACCCGGCTTCGCTGCGCTACGCCGGGCCACCTTCTCCCCGCAAGCGGGGAGAAGGCAGAAACTACACCCCCAGATAAATCTGCTGAATATATTTATCGCCCGCGATTTCCTGCGCGGTGCCCTCACGCACGGTGCGGCCATGCTCCAGCACGTAAACGCGATCGGCAATCCGCAGCGTCGAAGTCGCATCCTGCTCGACGATCAGGATCGCCGTTCCGTCTTTCCTGATTTGCGTGATCGAATCGAAGATCAATCCCTTCAATCGCGGTGCAATGCCGACGGAGGGTTCATCCAGCAAGAGCAACTCCGGCCGTCCCATCAACGCACGCCCGATTGCGACCATCTGCTGTTCGCCGCCGGACAGTGTGCTGGACTGCTGCCACTGCCGCTCGCGCAGCACTGGAAAGAGCGTGAACACGCGTTCGAGATCGGAATCGATTTCGCCCTTGTTCTTCCGCAGATAAGCGCCGAGCTGAAGATTCTTCAGCACCGACAGTTCGGAAAACAGCTTTCGCCCCTCCGGACAATGGCAGATGCCTTTGGCGACGACATTGTAGGGTTCGATGGAATGCAGCGAGGCATCCTTGAAATTCAGCGTACCTTGCGCTGCGATCGAGCGTGAGATCGCCTTCAGCAACGTCGTCTTGCCGGCGCCATTGGGGCCGAGCACGCCGACCAACTCGCCTTTCTCGACCCTGATGGAGACAGATTCGATCGCCAGCGCCTTGCCATAGCTGACCTTGAGGTCTTTGACTTCAAGCAGAGGCATGGGCGTCCTCCGTCTTGCCGATATAGGCCTCGATGACTTTCTCGTTCTTCACGATCTCCTCGGGCGGCCCGACGGCGATGATCTCGCCGAAGTTCATCGCGATGACGCGCGAGACCAGTGCCATGAATTCGCGCAGCTTGTGTTCGATCAGAAGAATGGTCAGGTTCTCCTCGCGATGGAGCCGACGGATCAGTTGCGCCAACTGTTCGATCTCGCTGCTGCCGAGGCCAGCGAAGGGCTCATCGAGCAGGAGGAGATCAGGCCGCGTGGCCAGCGCACGCGCGATTTCGAGGCGGCGGAGGTCGCCATAAGGCAACGTCTCCACCGGCTCCTTGTCGCGACCGCCGAGGCCGACCTGGGCAAGCAAGTGACGCGCGCGCTCCTCCTTGTCTTTATCCTGGCTCGCGCGGGGCGACATGCAGGCCACCAGCACGTTTTCAAGCAGGTTCATGCCGATGAATGGCCGCGTCAGCTGGAAGGTGCGGGCCATGCCGCGATTGACCACCTTGTATGGCGCGAGCTCACGCACCAGCTCGCCATTGAAGTGAATGGTGCCCGTGGTCGGCTGCATGAAGCCGGTGAGGATGTTGAACAGTGTGGTCTTGCCGGCGCCGTTGGGTCCGAGAATGCCGGTGAAGTCGCCCTTCTTGAGGGTGAAACTGGCATTCTTCACGGCGGTGAGCCCGCCGAAGCGTTTTGTCACGCCGTTGACTTCGAGGAGATCGCTCATCGCAGGCGCTCCGTCATCCGGCGCCAGAGCGGCGCGATCAAACCATTGGGCAGGAAGAACAGGATCAGCATCAGCGTCAGCGTGTAGATCCACAGCCGGTATTCACCGAAGCCGCGCAGCATCTCGGTGAGCAGCGTCAGCAGGATCGCAGCCACGGCAGCACCGTAGATCGAGCCGATGCCGCCGACATAGACCATGATGATGACGGTAATGGAGACGACGACGGAGAATAGCGGCGGCGACACCTGCAGCTGATAATGCGCGTAAAGCGCGCCGCCGAGGCCCGCAAAGCCGGCGGAGATCATCAGCGACACGATCTTGTAGAAAGTGACATTGATGCCGGCGGCCTGACAGGTGGCCTCATCGCCGCGGATGGCGCGCAGCAGCAGCCCCCAATGCGATTGCGCCAGCAAGGTCAGCACAATCACGGTGACGACCAGGATGCCGAGTGCGAACCAGTAGTAATGCAGCGGTGATTTCATCAGCGGGTCGAGGCCATAGATGCCTTCCTCGCCGCCGGTATATTCCCAGAAAATCAGGCAGAGGCGCTGCAGGATCGCCGAGGTCGACAGCATCGCGAGCGCGAAATAGGGCCCGCGCAGTCGCAACGTCGGGAAGCCGACCAGGACGGCGAAGGCGACCGCGACCACCACACCCAGCGGCAGACTGTACCAGGGATTTGCCGCCCAGAGCGATGACAGGAAGCCGGCCGTGTAGGCGCCGGCGCCGATGAACAGCGAGTGGCCGAAATTCTCGCGGCCGGTCAGGCCGGACATGAAGTCCCAGCTCGCGGCCCAGATGCCGTAGACCACACACACGGTCAGGACGCCGGTGAGATAGTTGCTGCCGGTGACGGCCGGGATGGCAGCGAGGATGCCTATGACGACGAGGCCGCCGATGATGTCGATGGGGGCGATGCGTTTCATGTCAGAATGCCGCCCGCCGCCCGAGGATGCCTGCCGGGCGGATCATCAGCGTGATCACGACGGCGACGAGCGACACCAGCTCCGTCCATGAGGTGGAGATGAGATAGGCGACGATGGTCTCGGAATAGCCGAGGATCAGCGAAGCGATGATGCTGCCGGGGATGGAGCCGAGGCCGCCGACGATGACGATGGCAAAGGCTTTCACCATCGGCAGCAGGCCCATGGTCGGCTGCACGGTGAGAAAGGGCGAGACCAGGATGCCTGCCAGCGCCGCTGTGCCGGCCGAGATCGCCATTACGATGGAGAAGATGCGGTTGGTCGGAATGCCCATATACTGCGCGGCTTCCGGATCCTGCGACACCGCAAGGATCGCAGCGCCGAGGCGCGTGCGCTGGATGAACAGCCACAGCAGCAGCAGGACCAGCACGCCCATTACGAGCGCCAGCAGGCGCTGGCCGCCGATATCGACGCCGCCGATGGTCAGCTTGTCGGCGACAAAAGAGGGCACGTTGCGATATTCGGAGCCGAAGGTGATGAACAGCGCCTGTTCGACGGCGAGCGACACGGCGAGCGTAATCATCAGCACCGCGAGTTGCGACGAGCGCAGCGGGCGCACCAGGAAGCGCTCCATCATGACGCCGAAGCCTGCCACCAGCAGCACGGCGAGCGGCGCTGCAATCAGCAGCGGGAAGCCGAGCAGCGAGGTGAAGACATAAGCCGAATAGGCGCCGAGCGCATAAAACGAGCCATGGGCGAGATTGAGGATGCGGGCAACACCGAAGATCAGCGTGAAGCCGACGGCCAGCATGGCATAGATAGCGCTCGACACGGCGCCGTAGATCAGGATCTGGAGCATGACATTCCGCTGGTGGAGGGCAGGACGGTGGAAGCTTCGCCGCTTGTCATCACCCGCGAAAGCGGGTGATCCAGTAAACGGAGGTGCTGCGGTTCAATCCGAAGCGGCAGTGTCTACTGGATCCCCGCATGCGCGGGGATGACAACCAGCGTGTGAGGCGCTGACCTCAGTTGCTCATCCACGGCGGCGGGATCATCGGGCCCTTTGCGGAGTCCTTCGGCCAGACGACGACGCGGGCGCCGTCCTTCTGCCACTGCGCGAATAGCAGGTTCTGCAGGCCTGGCCCCTGTTTCACGTCATGCACTTCGTCGAACTGGATCTTGCCGGCGATGCCGACATAGTCGGTCTTTTCCAGTTCCTTGATGACGGCCGCCGGCTCCACCGAATTGGCGCGCTTCACCGCTTCGGCATAGACGTGAACCGCATCATAGGTGCCAACGCCGGTATAGACCGGGGCGGTGCCAAAGCGTTTCACGAACTCATCCCAGAACGGAATGGTCTTTGGCGTCAGCTCGGCGCGGGTGGCGAACAGGCCCACGGTCTCGGCGAGAGCTTTGCCGCTCACGCGGGTGAAGAAGTCCGCATCCTGGCTCTTGACGTCGATGCCGCCGATCGGGATCGGCACCTGGGCGTCATGCCACTGCTTGACGAAGATATCGCTCGACGCATGCGACAGGATGACGATCAGATATTGCGCGCCGGAATTCTTCACCTTGGCGAAGAGCGGCGAGAAGTCTGAAGTCGACGTGTCGAAGAATTCCGACAGTGGCACCTCGGTGCCGCCTTCGACGGCGCCCTTCTTCAGGATCGGAACGAGATCCTGCACCCATTTGGCATTCTCGCCGACGATGGCAACCTTCTTCAAGCCCATCTCGCCCTTGAGCTTGCCATTGATGAAGTCCACCAGCGCGCGGGCCTGATGGCCGGCATGGATCGGCGAGACGCGGAAGATATATTTGTAGTTCTCGTAATCCGTCTTCACCTTGGCGGTGATGGCGGGGGAGGCCGCACCGACGCCGAGATAGATCGTCTTGGCGTTTACGATATGCGGCAGCTGTGCGAGCGTCACGCCCGACGTATAGCCGCCGATCAGCACATCCACTTTCTCATCGGCCGTCAGCTTCTTGATCGCGGCGATGCCCTGTTCGGGATTTTCGGTCTCGTCGGCAACGACGATTTCCAGCTTGCGACCGAGCAGTCCGCCCTTGGCGTTGATCTCCTCGATCGCCATCTTCGCCGCGTTCTGGGTGTCACGGCCGACTTGCAACTGGATCGATGTGGGAAGGCCGATCTTGATCGGCTGTTGCGCCATCACTGGCGCTGTTGAAGCAAGGGCGCCAGCAACGATCATACTGGCAGCCGCAAGCGGCCTCAGAAATGAGCTCATGGTATCTCTCCCTAGACTTGCATCTGGGTCATTGCCCGATGCTTTTTGTATGAGAGCAGACTGCCAATTGCTTTATACGCAAGTCAAGGATGATTGCGTGAGCTACACATTGCTGAGCGTTAAATCGCGATGCGTTGTGCTCGCAGCTTCTGTTGCAACGCGATGATCGCGTGGTGCATTTCGATCAAGCGATCCATGCGAAGCGACTTGCAAGCATGTGCAGCATGTCCGCACTTCCAGTCCATGCGAACGGTGTTTGAATGTTTGTTTGAAAAAGCCCCAAGGGGTGGGACCGCCGACGCAGGTAAAAACGGCGGTCCCGTGCCGGGCATTGAAATTCGTGGAGGGGAAAGCGACTTCCACATCCGCGCTGCACGACACAGGATCGACGGTATATTACGCTGTGTTCGCTGCAACTTAGTTCAAATCTTAACCTAACCGATTAGGCTTACTAGGCCGGCTTTTTGAACAATTCCGCCAGAGTCGGAGAATAATTTGCTGCGTGATCCCGCTTTGTACGCATCAGCGTGATTTCGTTGGCATTGGCGCAGTAATCTTCATAGTTCGCGGCTGCGGTCTTGGCCGCGAGATCGACGTGGCAGGCATGCTTGTGGGCGCAGCCGGCGCAGGCATGGCGCATCTCCATCATTTGCGGCGGTGCAATCTTGTTGATCGCCGCCTCATCGAAGCCGAGCGCCCGCAGCATCTGCGGAAGTTCTGATGCGCCATCGACGCCGCGGCGGACCAGAGCGTCGAGGTCGCTCGGCGTCAGGCCGAGTTCATGAGCCATGCGCCGGTATTCGCCGCGATCGAGCTCGTTGAGTTCGTTCAGCTGGCGACGCTGCTTGAGCCAGTCGCCAAGCTGATCGATCAGATAGCTGACCACGGGATAGGGTTGGGCGGGCGTCATCGCGATCTCCTGCAGTTGACCAATGTTGTCTGCAGGGTCGTTCTGATCGGGCGGTCCCGCATTGCTGTGGATCAATCGGCGGTTGCGGCGGGGAAAGTTAGGCTTACCGGCAGAAATGCCTGTCTTGCAGCTCTTTCCGGGGAACAGCCGGGGTGGATTCCCGGTTATTCGTCCATAGATTGGAAACATTGTCATTTCCAGAAGCCGGAACGTGGCCTCGGGAGGCGTAGATGACGTTCAGATATTTGATTTCGGGCATGGTCGGCATTGCATTGCTGGCGGCACCTGCGGTTGCGCAGGCCGAACCTGCCGCGACGACATACAAGGCCAGTGAATTCCTGACCCTCGATCTGTCGAAGGCATTGCTGTCGCCGAAGCCGCTCGGGCCCGGCGCGCAGTTCGAGGTTTACCCGATAACGGCGCGTGCCGATGCCAAGAACGAGATCGACGCGGCGGCCGACAGGCCTGCGGCACAGAAGGCCGTGCCGGTGGCGAAGCCACAACGCAATGTCGCGGCGCGCCCACAGCCGCCCGCACGTACCCGCGTCGCACGCCCGCGCAGCAATCCGCTCGACGCCAATGCGGCGGATACGCGGATCCAGACATGGCCGTGCCGAACCGGCGGCATCTGTAACTGGCAGCGGTGAGCCAGCTCTCGCGCGCATATGAAAACGGCGACGCACTGCGTCGCCGTTTTGCTTTGTTCAGGTTGCAGGAAAGGGGGATCAGGCCTTGATCTCTTCCACGCCGCACCATTCCGCGATGAACAGCGCCAGCGCGGTCGTCGTCTTCTTCAGCGAGGGCAGGTTGACGCCTTCGTCGAAGCCGTGGACGCCGCGCGAGATGCAGCCGTAGTTCAGCGTCGGGATCTTGTCGAACAGCGCATAGACGCGGCTGTCGAGATAGGCGAGCGAGATCTCCGGCTTCGGCTTCTGGCCAAACACCGCTTCATGCGCCGCGGCCAGCGTGGCTTCGGCATCCGAACCCGGCTTCAGCTCGTAGCCTTCGGCCTGGAAGCCGTTGAAGGTCACGGTCGGCGGGATGTTCGACAGGAACGAGTCCTGGCGCGAGAAGGCGGCGACGCGGTCGACGATCTCCTTCTTCGCAGCTTCCGCGGTCTTGCCGGGCAGCAGCGAGATGCGGAAGTCGATCTTGCACCAGGCCGGGACCGACGAGGCCCAGTCGCCGCCGGCGATCTTGCCGATGTTCAGGTTGACCGGCTTCTCGATGTTCTTGAAGTGCTCATGCTCGCTCTTGGTGGCATTCCACTCGGCTTCCAGCTTGCGCAGCTCGCCGACCACGCGATAGGCGCCGTCGATGGCATTGGCACCGGTGCCCATGCGCTGCACATGCACTGGAACGCCGCGCACTTCCACCTGGAACCAGACCACGCCGATATTGGCGCGGGTGATGGTCTCGTGCGACGGCTCGGAGACGACGACGGCATCGGCCTTGTAGCCGCGCAGATGCGTCATCAGCGCGCCGTCGCCGGTGGATTCCTCTTCCACCACCGACTGCAGATAGACGGTTGCCGCCGGCTGCAGGCCGAGGCTCTTCAGCGCGTCGAGCGCGAAGATGTTGGAGGCGCAGCCGGCCTTCATGTCGCCGGCGCCGCGGCCCTGCATCCAGTCGCCCTGGATGACGGGATCGTAAGGCGGGGTGCTCCACATATCGAGCGGGCCTTCCGGCACCACGTCCACATGGCCCTGCATGATCAGCGAGCGGCCTTTTTCCTCGCGCGGGTAATGCGTGCCGACCACGATCGGCGCGGTCGAATGCAGCTCGTCCCAGGCGCCGGCGCCGGGATGATGGCCGAGCGCGGCGCGGTCCATCTCGAAGCGTTCCATCTTGTAGCCACGCTCGCGCATGGCGCGGAACATGAAGTCCTGCATGGTGTGTTCGTTGCCACGGGTCGAGGCGTGGCGAACCATATCCTGGGTGAACTTGACCTGGGCATCAAAGCCCTTGTCGATGGCGGCGATGATCTTGTCGCGGAGAGCGGGATCGAGAGCCATGGGTGTGTCCTTCTTGAAAATTTGCTGGGTCGGTGTGTCACCTCTCCCCACCGGGGAGAGGTGAAAAAGATCAAGCCGTCAGCGCGCGCTCGAGTTTTTCCATGCCTTCGTCCAGGATCTCGTCCTGGGCGGTCAACGGCACCAGCACGCGGATGGTGTTGAAGTTGACGCCGCAGGAGAGCAGGATCAGGCCTTCTTCGGTGGCCTTCTGGGTCACCTTCTTGGTCTGCTCCGCGTCCGGCGTGTCCGAGCCACGCTCCTTGACGATGTCGAAGGCGATCATCGCGCCGACATTGCGGATGCTTTCAATCGGCACCAGGTCGTTGCGCTGTTGCATCTTCTTCAGGCGCGTGGTGATGCGCTCGCCGACATGATTGGCGCGGTCGACCAGCTTCTCCTTCTCGAACACGTCAAGCACAGCCATCGCCGCGGCGATCGCCAGCGGGTTGCCGGCATAGGTGCCGCCGAGGCCGCCCGGATCGGCAGCATCCATGATCTTCGCCTTGCCGATCACGCCCGACAGCGGGAAACCGCCGGCCAGGCTCTTGGCCACGGTGATCAGGTCCGGCTTCACGTCGTAATGTTCCATCGCGAACATCTTGCCGGTGCGGCCATAGCCGGTCTGCACTTCGTCGGCGATGAAGACGATGCCGTTCTCGTCGCAGATCTTGCGCAGCGCACGCATCAGCTCCGGCGGCGCCTGGTGGAAGCCGCCTTCGCCCTGCACGGGCTCGATGATGATCGCCGCAACGCGCGCCGGATCGATATCGGCCTTGAACAGGAAGTTGAGATACTTCAGCGATTCTTCAACCGTGACGTCGAGCGGCGCGGCCGGGAAGGGCACGTGCCAGACTTCCGGCATCGACGCGCCAAAGCCCTTCTTGTAGGGGAACACCTTGCCGGTCATGGTCATGGTCATGTGGGTGCGGCCATGGAAGCCGCCGGTGAAGGCGATCACACCGGCACGGCCGGTGGCCGCGCGCGCCATCTTGATGGCGTTCTCGGTGGCTTCGGCGCCGGTGGTGAAGAAGGCGGTCTTGGTGTCGCCGTCGATCGGCGCGAGCTTGTTGAGGCGCTCGGCGAGAGTGACATAGGATTCATACAGCAGCACCTGGAAGCAGGTGTGCGTGAAGTTTTCCATCTGCGCCCTGACGGCGGCCATGATGTGCGGATGGCAGTGGCCGGTGTTCAGCACGGCGATGCCGCCCGCGAAATCCACATAGCGCTTGCCTTCGACGTCCCAGACTTCCGCGTTCAGCGCGCGCTGAGCGGAAATCGGGGTGGAGTGGCCGATTCCGCGGGGCACGGCGGCTTCGCGGCGGGCGAAGATTTCTGCATTGGTTGCCATTCGAGTTTGGTCCTTCGATTTTTCTTGGGTGTTGGAGACAGGGTCGTAGGATGGGTTGAGCGAAGCGAAAACCCATCGCCTTCGCGCGTGGGATGATGGGTTTTCGCGAAGACGCTCAACCCATCCTACGAAAGATGTTCAGCGCGCTTGCTCAAAGCCAGCGAGCGTGGAGGTGAGATTGGCGCCCAGGATGTCGGACAGGTATCCGCCTTCCTGAACGATGACGGTGGGCAGGCCGAAGCGCGCAACGGCCTGGCCGATGCGGTTGAAGCCCGGCGTGGTGACCTTCAGCGCCGCGAGCGGATCGTGCTCGGAGGCATCGAGGCCAAGCGCCAGGACAAGCGCAGTGGGCGCAAACGACTTGATCGTCTTCTCGGCCAGCGCAAGCGCGTCGACAAAGCCGTCGTCGCCGGTGCCGATGGCAAGCGGGATATTGAGATTGGTGCCAAGGCCGTTGCCTTCGCCCTTCTCATCCGCATAGCCCCACACGAAGGGGTAATAGCCGGTCGGGTCAGCATGGATCGAGACTGTCAGCACATCCGGACGCGAATAGAAGATGCCCTGGGTGCCGTTGCCGTGATGCACGTCCACATCAAGAATGGCGACACGCTCATGCTTGGTGCGCAGATGCTCGGCGGCAATCGCCGAATTGTTCATGAAGCAGAAGCCGCCGGCGAGATCGCGATAGGCGTGATGGCCGGGCGGGCGGCACAGCGCATAGACGGCGTCTTCGCCATCCATCACCATCTGTGCTGCCGTCACAGCCGTATCGGTGGAGACGCAGGCGCCGGCCCAGGTGCCAGGGCCGATCGGTGCCGACGTATCGACTGTATGCCAGCCGAGCTTGCCGACGATATGGCTGGGATAGCTGCCCGGCACGCGGTTCGGATGGATGTTCGGGATCATCTCGGTGCCGTAGTCCGGCAGCTTGATCCATTCGTCCCAGGCGGTTTCGAGGAAGCGCAGATATTCCGGCGAATGCACCCGCGCGCGAGGTCCTTGTCCGAATTCCGTCGGCGCCACGATCGTGTGCTTGCCGTCATTGAGGCCTTTGAGCAGGCGCACCGCGCGCTCCGGCTGCTCCGTCGTTTTGCGGATCTGGCCACGCACGAGATAGAATTGCGGATCGTGTGCGCTGTGCTTGTCGGAATAAACTGCCTTCACGTGGCGACTCCGTTGGTTGATGTTGGAATTTCGCGGACGAGCTTGCCGACTTCGCGCCAGGCAGCACCGATGTGATAATCGAAGCGCGCGGCGATGATGTCGGGATCGCCCTGTTCGAGCACATCGAGCAATGCTTCATGCGTCTGCGCGATGCGATGCGGATCATCATACAGCCGGCCGATCAGGCCGATCACCATGCGCAATTCGGACGACAGGTCGTCGAAGACCTTCAACAGGCGCTGGCTGCCTGCCATTTCGACGATCATGCGATGGAAGCGATAATCCTCTTCGACCTGCCGGGCGTGATCTTCGAGTTCTGCTGTTTTGTGCAGCACATCGATCTGTCGACGCAGTGCGTCGCGATTGGCGGGGGTGAGGTTCTTTGCCGCAAGGACAGCCGCGTGACACTCGACGCAAATCCGCAGATCGTAGATCTCGTCGATATCGCCCGCCTCGAGCTTGCGGACGAAGAAGCCGCGGCGCGGATGCGAGACCAGCAGCCCCTGCTGCTCGAGCAACCGGGCGGCTTCGCGCACCGGCGCGCGGCTGATGCCAAGTTCGCGCGCGATACCGGCCTCGACGACCTTCGCACCGGGTGCGAGCTGCCCGTTAACCACGGCCTGAGTCAGAACGCGCGCCACCTGACCGACGAGATCGGTATCGGCGAGAGCCGTCAAACCAACAGGGGGGGACATCAAACGCATAGGGGAAAAAACCCGTTTCATGCCGTGTACAAGAATTAAGCGTCGATTGTCGACAGTTTAATCTTGCCGCCTGCCATGCGTTTGTGGTTGCTTTCGGCATCGTAAAAACCGGGAAGTACGCCTGTGAATATGCACGCCAATCTGACGCCGAACCTCGATGCCGCCAAGCAGGTCCGTGTCGATCTCGCCGCTGCCTATCGTTTGATCCATCGTCATGGCCTCGACGACAGCATCTACACGCATATCTCCGTTCGCGTCCCTGGCACGCAGGATCGCTTCCTCATCAATCCCTATGGCATGCGCTTCGAGGAAGTGACCGCCGGTAATCTCGTCACCGTCGATACCGACGGCAAGGTGATCGACGATCCGCTTGGCCTCGGCATCAACCCGGCCGGATTCACCATCCACAGCGCCGTGCATATGGCGCGTCATGATGCGAATTGCGTTCTGCACACGCACACTGTTGCCGGTGTTGCCGTGTCGTGTCTGAAGGATGGTCTGCAGCCGCTGAACCAGTGGTCGATGCAGTTCACGGATCGCATCGCCTATCATGACTTCGAAGGCATCGCGCTGGATCTCTCCGAGCGCGAGCGCCTCGTTGCCGATCTCGGCGACAAGATGGTCCTGATCCTGCGCAATCACGGCCTGCTCACCTGCGGCCGCTCGGTCGGCGAGGCGTTCAAGCTGATGTTCAATATGGAGCGCTCCTGCCGCGCGCAGCTGGCGATTCTTTCAACCGGTGCCGAAGTCATTCGTCCGTCGCATGCCATTGCCTCGCACACCGCTGGCCAGTATGACCGCGGCTATACGAAGGTGCATGCGGAAGGAAAGCCGGACAGCGAATGGGATGCGTTCAAGCGCATGCTCGATCGCACCGATCCCGATTACAAGAATTGATCCGATTTGCATCATACGTCGTCAACTGTTCCGGGTTACGTGCCGTTCGGCACTGAGGGGAAAGATATGTTGAAAAAATTGGTATTGGCTCTCGCGCTCAGCAGTGTGAGCACATTCGCTTTGGCGCAGGAGCCGAAGCTCGGCGGCACCATCAATGCCGTGATTCAGCCTGAACCGCCGGGCCTCATGCTCGCACTGGTTCAGAACGGTCCGACCCAGATGGTGTCGGGCAATATCTATGAGGGCTTGCTGCGCTATTCGAAGACGTTGGAGCCGCAGCCAGGTCTTGCCGAGAGCTGGACCATCAGCCCGGATGCCAAGACCTATACCTTCAAGCTCAAGCAGGGCGTCACCTGGCACGATGGCAAGCCGTTCACCTCGGCCGACGTGCTGTTCTCCATCGAGACGCTGAAGGTGACCCACGCCCGCGCGCGCGGCAATCTCGTCCAGCTCGACAAGGTCGAGGCCCCGGACGATTACACCGTCGTCTTCACGCTGAAGCAGCCGTTCGGTCCCTTCATCGGCATCTTCGAAGTCGGCTCGATGCCGATGATCCCGAAGCACATCTATGAAGGCACCGACGTCAAGACCAATCCGGCCAACAACACGCCGATCGGTACCGGTCCGTTCATGCTCAAGGAGTGGAAGAAGGGCTCTTTCATCCAGCTGGTGAAGAACCCGAACTACCACGTCAAGGGCAAGCCCTATATCGACGGCATCTACTGGCAGGTCATTCCGGACGCCGCTGCGCGCTCGGTGGCCTATGAGACCGGCAAGGTCGATGTGCTGCCCGGCGGTTCGATCGAGAACTTCGACGTGCCGCGCGTCAGCAAGCTGCCGAACACCTGCGTCACTGGCGAAGGCTGGGAGTTCTTCTCGCCGCTGGCCTGGATGTGGCTGAACAACCGCAACCCGATCCTCGCCAACAAGAAGGTCCGTCAGGCCATCATGTTCGCGGTGGACCGCGAATTCGCCAAGGACGTGATCTGGAACGGCCTTGGCAAGGTAGCGACCGGCCCGTCGGCCTCGACCATCAAATTCTACACCGATGACGTGCCGAAATATCCCTATGACCCGGCCAAGGCCAAGGCGCTGCTGAAGGAAGCCGGTTACAAGGGCGAGAAGATCCGCATCATGCCGCTGCCCTATGGCGAGACATGGTCGCGCTGGGGTGAAGCTGTGAAGCAGAACCTTGTCGATGTCGGCTTCAATATCGAGACGATTGCAACCGACGTGCCGGGCTCGAACCAGAAGAACAGCGAATGGGATTTCGATATCTCCTTCACCTATCTCTATCAGTACGGTGATCCGGCCCTCGGCGTCGGTCGTAACTATGTCTCGAGCCAGATCGTGAAGGGCCAGCTCTTCAACAATCTCGAAGGCTATTCGAACCCCGAGGTCGACAAGCTGTTCGCGGACGGCGCCGTTGCGACGCCGGATTCGAAGCGCAAGGAGATCTACGACAAGGTGCAGAAGATCCTGGTCGAAGACGTTCCGGTGGCGTGGCTGCTCGAATTGCAGTTCCCGACCATCATGAACTGCAAGGTCAAGAACCTGATCACCACCGGTATCGGCGTCAATGACGGCTTCCGCGACGCCTGGATCGACAAGTAAGTAACGCCGCTCAATGCCCGTGACGATCGACACGATCGTCACGGGTTTTCTTTTGCTCTATCTCCGACTGCGGTGGATCGCCGATGCTGTCATTCGTTTCCCAGAGGATCGTGAAGGGCGTGTTCGTCCTGCTTGCGATCGTCGTGATGAATTTCTTTTTGATCCGCCTCGCGCCGGGCGATCCCGCCTCGGTGATGGCCGGCGAGGCCGGCGCGTCTGATCCGATGTTCGTCCAGCAGCTCCGTGAAAAATTCTCGCTCGACAAGCCGCTGCCCGAGCAGCTCTTCACTTACGTCAAGGGCGTCGTTCAGCTCGATCTCGGCTTCTCGTTCCGCCAGCAGATGCCGGTGTCGAAGCTGATCGCCGAGCGCCTGCCGGCGACGCTGCTGCTGACGCTGACGGCCTTTGCCATCTCGCTGGCGCTCGGCATCACTTTCGGCACGCTGGCCACAAGATTTGCGGGGACATGGGCGGATACCGCCATCACTGTCTCGGCACTGCTGTTCTATGCGACGCCCATCTTCTGGGTCGCGCTGATGTCGATCCTGCTGTTCTCCGTCTATCTCGGCTGGCTGCCCAGTTTCGGCTACGAGACCATCGGCGCCAATTACACCGGATGGGCGCATGTGAAAGATGTTGGCCTGCATCTGATCATGCCGGCGATGACCATCGGCCTGTTCTTCATGGCCACCTATACGCGCATGACGCGCGCCTCGATGCTCGAGGTGAAGCGTCTCGACTTCGTCAAGACGGCGCGTGCGAAGGGCCTCGCCGACAACATCATCCAGCGCCGCCACGTGCTGCGCAACGCGCTGCTGCCGGTGGTGACGCTGGCCGGCGTGCATTCCGGCACGCTGGTGGGCGGCGCCGTGCTCACCGAGACGGTGTTCGCATGGCCCGGCATCGGCCGTCTGCTGTATGAGGCGCTGCTGCAACGCGATTACAACCTCTTGCTCGGCGTCTTCACGGTCTGCTCGGCCATGGTGCTGATCTTCAACCTCGTCACCGACCTCGTTTATCGTCTGGTCGATCCGCGCATCGAGTTTGCCAAATGAAGAAGTTCTGGAAATTGATGCTGCGCAATCCCGGCGGCGTCATCGGTCTGATCCTCTTGACCGTCGCCGTCATCATCGCCGTGTTCGGCCCGATGATGTTCCCCACCTCGCCATGGCGCATGGTGCAGCGGCCGTTCCTGCCGCCCTTCACCAATCCGATGGTGACGCTCGGCACCGATGCGCTCGGCCGAGACGTGTTCGCCGGCCTGATCTATGGCGCGCGGGTGTCGCTGCTGGTCGGTCTCGTCTCCACCACGGTGGCGCTGACCATCGGCGTGCCGGTCGGCGCCATCGCCGGCTATTTCGGCGGCAAGGTCGATGACGCGATGATGCGCGGCACCGAATTCTTCCAGACCATTCCAAGCTTCGCGCTGGCCATCGTGCTGGTCGCGATCTTGCAGCCCTCGATCTATTCCATCGTCGGCGCCATCGCCATCGTGTCGTGGCCGCCGGTGGCGCGTCTCGTCCGCGGCGAGGTGCTGTCGCTGCGCACGCGCGAATATGTGCAGGCCGCGGTCGTCACCGGCCAGAGCAATGGCTGGATCATCTGGCGCGAGATCCTGCCCAACACGATCTCGCCCATCATTGTGCTCGCCTCGCTCATGGTCGCAAATGCGATCCTGTTGGAATCCTCGCTGTCCTTCCTTGGCCTCGGCGATCCCAATCTGATGTCCTGGGGCTACATGGTCGGCGCCGGTCGCACGGTGATCCGCCAGGCCTGGTGGATCACCGTATTCCCCGGCATTGCCATTCTGCTCTCGGTGCTCGCCATGAACCTGATCGGCGAAGGCCTCAACGACGCGCTCAATCCGCGCCTGGCAAAGGATAGCCGCTGATGTCCAAAGCGCCCGCCATTGCCATCAAGAACCTCAAGATCGCACTCCCGAAGAGCGGTGAGCGCTCCTATGCCGTTGAGGGCGTGTCTATCGATCTCATCCCCGGCGAGATCGTCTGTCTGGTCGGTGAGTCCGGCTCGGGCAAGTCCATGTGCGCGCATGCGCTGATGGGTCTGCTGCCCGATACGGTCAAGACCGAGGCCGGTGAAATCGCCTTCAACGGCAAGAACCTTCTGAAGCTCAGCGAAGACGGCTGGCGCGAGGTCCGCGGCCGCGACATCGCCATGGTGTTCCAGGAGCCGATGACTGCGCTCAATCCGTTGATGCGCATCGGCGACCAGATGATGGAGATGTTCGAGGCGCACAATCTGCTGACGCCGAAGGAGCGCCGCGCCAAGGCGCTCAATCTGGCGAAGGAAGTCGGTCTGCCCGATCCCGAGCGCATCATCCGCGCCTATCCGCATCAGCTCTCCGGCGGCCAGCGCCAGCGCGCCATGATCGCCATGGCGCTGGCACTTGAGCCATCGGTGCTGGTCGCCGACGAGCCGACCACTGCGCTCGACGTCACCACCCAGGCGCAGATCCTCAAGCTGATCCGCAACCTGCAGCGCAGCCGCAATATGGCTGTGATGTTCATCACCCATGATTTCGGCGTCGTCGCCGATATCGCCGATCGCGTCGTCGTGCTCCGGCACGGCAAGATCGTGGAAGAAGGGTCGATCGATGCGGTGTTCAAGAATCCGCAGCACGATTACACCAAGGCGCTGCTCGCCGCCGTGCCGTCGATGGATCCGCCCGCGCGTGTGCCGCTCGACGAAGCCAACAAGGCCGTCGATGTCATCGGCCTCGACAAGACCTATGTGACGCCGCAAGGCTGGTTCAAGCCGGATCGCCGTGTGCAGGCTGCCAACGAGGTGACTTTCTCGATCCTCAAGGGCGAGACCGTCGGTCTCGTCGGCGAGTCCGGCTCCGGCAAGTCCTCGGTCGCCCGTCTCGTCATGCGTCTGATCGAAGCCGATCGTGGTACTGTCCGGATCGGCGATGTCGATCTCACCGCGCTCAAGGGCAAGGCGCTGCGTCAGCAGCGCCATCGCATCCAGATGATCTTCCAGGATCCGTTCGCCTCGCTCAATCCCCGCCGCAAGGTCGGTCAGATCATCACCGATGGTCCGATCTCCCACGGCACCGATCCGAAGGTCGCGATGGCGCGCGCGCGCGAATTGCTCGGCATGGTCGGTCTCGATGCCGGCTCGCTCGATCGCTATCCGCATGAATTCTCCGGCGGCCAGCGCCAGCGCCTCGGCATCGCCCGTGCGCTTGCGATGGACCCGGAAATCATCGTCGCCGACGAAGCCGTCTCCGCCCTCGACGTGTCGGTGCAGGCACAGGTGCTGAAGCTGCTGGAGGACCTCAAGGCCCGCCTTGGCCTCTCGATGCTGTTCATCACCCATGACTTGCGCGTCGCCGCCCAGATCTGCGATCGCATCGCGGTGATGCAGCGTGGCGAGATCGTCGAGCTGAAGCCGACCGCGCAGCTGTTTGCATCGCCCGAACATCCCTATACCCGCGAGCTCCTCAGCGCCGTTCCCGGCCAGAGCTCGCCATCACAGGCCGCCTGATCCCCGATGCCGAACAAGACGACGCGCTGCGTCCTTCTCAGCACCACCATCGACCTGCGCGATTATCTCGCGCCTGAGATCGCGCGGCTGGATGGCGTCGTGAGTTTCGTCGATCATCTCGATGGCAGCGATGCGGCTGACGTGGAGATGGCGGTGGGCTGGTTCCCGCACGCGGACGCCTTCACGCATTATCCGAACATCAAGGCTGCGTGCTCGATCGCGGCGGGCGCCGATAGTCTGCTGCATTGCCCGAGCATGCGCGATGATATCGATATCGTGCGGGTGATCGAACCGGCCCAGGCCGAGATGATGTCGGGCTTCGTGATCTGGAACGCGATCTATCATCAGCGCCGGATGGGTGTGTATCGCCAGCAGCAGCGCGACAAGGTCTGGAAGCGCCTGCCACAGCGCGCCGCGCGCGAGGTGCCGGTCGGCATCCTCGGTTACGGTGCCATCGGCGCGCGCGTGGCGTCGGATCTGTCGATGCTGGGTTTTCCCGTGAAGGTCTGGAGCCGCACCCCAAAGGTGACCTCCGCAGGCATCGCTGGATTCCATGGCGGCGACGGCCTCGACCGGATGCTCGACGACACCGAGGTGCTGATCAACCTGCTGCCGCTGACATCCGAGACCCGCGGCCTGCTCAATGCCTCGCTTTTTGGCAAGCTGCGGCGCGGCGCCTATCTGATCCATGTGGGCCGCGGCGCCCATATGGTCGAGCAGGACATTTTCGCGGCCCTCGACAGTGGTCAGTTGTCCGGCGCGTCCATCGACGTCTTCCCGATCGAGCCACTGCCGAAGGACAGCCCGTTCTGGAGCCATCCGAAGGTGCTGCTGACGCCGCACGACGCCTGCGACGTCACCATGGCTGCTGTCGGCGGTACGATCCGCGCGACGGCGGAGGCGGTACAGGCAGGCTTGAAGCCGAAAGATACGGTGGATCGGGCAAGGGGATACTAGTCGCCGAAGCCGTAGGATGGGTTGAGCGTAAGCGATACCCATCAGGCTGGGCGCATGTGGTGATGGGTATCGCTAACGCTCAACCCATCCTACATCCGCGTCTCATGTCATCGCGCCAGCCAGAATCCCCCGAGGACCAGCGCGACCGCCAGCGTCACGATAATGCCGCCAACGGTCAGCGTAATGGCAAGCAGGCCGTGCGAATCCAGCCATGCACGAAGCGCTTTCTCCACCTTGAACATCTCCCCGGGATGTGAGTTCCTGTTGATGTGCGGGCAGCGTATCAGATCGCGCAGGCGCCGTCCTGTGGCGGGCTGCCCCAGAGCATGACCCCGGAAAGTGCAGACCGGTCTCCGGATCTGGTCATGTTCCGTAACAAGATTCAGGAGATCTCATGCAATCGATCGAAACCCAGGGCATCACCGTGCCGAAGCTCGGCCTCGGCACCTTCAAGCTCACCGGCGACGCCTGTATTGCCGGCGTCGAAAGCGCGATCAAGCTCGGTTACCGCCATATCGACACCGCCGAAATGTACGGCAACGAGGCCGAGGTTGGCGCCGGCATCAAGGCCGCCGGCCTGCCGCGTGGCGAGCTGCATGTCACGACCAAGGTCTGGCACGAGAATCTCGCACCGGACGCCATCAAGCGTGCCTTCGATGCCAGCCAGACCAAGCTCGGCCTCGACGTCATCGACCTCTATCTCGTGCATTGGCCGTCGAAAGGCATGAACCTGCCGGCGATTTTCGAGACGCTGCTGAAATTCAAGGACGAGGGCCGCATTCGCGCACTCGGCGTCGCCAATTTCCCGGTGGCGCTGATGAAGCAGGCGGTGGAGGAGATCGGTGCGCCCGTCGCCTGCAATCAGGTCGAATATCACGCGCTGCTGGACCAGACGAAACTGCTGACCTATCTGCGCGCGAAGTCGATCCCGCTGGTGGCCTATTGTCCGCTGGGGCAGGGCCGTCTCGCCGACAATGACGCGATGAAGCAGATTGCATCGAAGCACGGCGTGAGCGCTGCGCAGGTCGCCCTGAAATGGCTGCTCGATCAGGATGGTGTCGCGGCGATCCCGAAAGCATCGCGCAAGGAGAGCCAGCAGGCCAATCTCGATGCGTGGAAGGTCACGCTGGATGACGAGGATCGCAAGGTGATTGCTGGATTGCCAAAGGATCAGCGTCTGGTGAAGCCCGCCTTCGCACCCGATTGGGATTGATCTCTTTCCCTCTCCCAAGCGGCGAAGCCGCGCAGCGGGGAGGGTGGCACGAGCCTGACGAAGCGAAGCTTCGTTATGGCGAGTGACGGGCGGGGTGCTTCCCCAGACTCCGACGCCACGTGGGGAGAGACCCCCGCTTGGCGGCGGATCCTCCCCATTCGCTGCGCTCCGGCGAGGGACGTCATCCGCATGAGCACAAAACAAAAATGCCCGGCCTAAGCCGGGCATTTCGCATTCCAAATACAGGCGCTTAACCGAACGCCTGGATCCCCGTGATGGCACGGCCGAGGATCAGCGCATGGACGTCATGCGTGCCCTCATAGGTGTTCACGGTTTCCAGGTTCTGCGCATGGCGCATCACCTGATATTCGATCTGGATGCCGTTGCCGCCATGCATGTCGCGGGCGACGCGGGCGATGTCGAGGGCCTTGCCGCAATTGTTGCGCTTCACCACCGAGATCATGTCCGGGTGGAAATTGCCTTCGTCCATCAGGCGGCCGACGCGGAGCGAGCCCTGCAGGCCGAGCGAGATTTCGGTCAGCATGTCGGCGAGCTTCTTCTGCACCAGCTGGGTGGCGGCGAGCGGACGGTTGAACTGCTTGCGGTCCAGCGTGTACTGGCGGGCGCGGGACATACAGTCTTCGGCAGCGCCGAGCACGCCCCACGAAATGCCATAGCGGGCGCGGTTGAGGCAGCCGAACGGACCCTTGAGGCCCGACACGTTGGGCAGCAGGTTCTCTTCCGGCACGATCACGTTATCCATGACGATTTCGCCGGTGATGGAGGCACGCAGCGACAGCTTGCCGCCGATCTTCGGTGCCGACAGTCCCTTCATGCCCTTTTCGAGCACGAAGCCGCGGATCTGGTTGTCATGGGCGGCGGACTTCGCCCACACCACGAACACGTCGGCGATCGGCGCATTCGAGATCCACATCTTCGAGCCGGTGAGCTTGTAGCCGTCCGACACTTTCTCGGCGCGGGTCTTCATGCCGCCGGGATCGGAACCGGCATCGGGTTCGGTGAGGCCGAAACAGCCGACCCACTCGCCGGTGGCGAGCTTGGGCAGATACTTCTTGCGCTGCTCTTCGCTGCCATAGGCATAGATCGGATACATCACCAGCGATGACTGCACCGAGTTCATCGAGCGATAGCCGCTGTCGATGCGCTCGATCTCGCGATTGACGAGGCCATAGGCGACATAGCTGGCATTGGCGCAGCCATATTCCTCGGGCAGCGTCACGCCGATCAGGCCGAGCTCGCCCATCTCGTTGAAGATCTCGCGGTCGGTGTGCTCGTTGAGATAGGCGTCGGTGACGCGCGGCAGCAGCTTGTCCTGGGCATAAGCGCGCGCGGTGTCGCGGATCATGCGCTCATCTTCGGTGAGCTGCCCATCGAGCAGGAACGCATCGTCCCACTGAAAATTCGCAGCGGGCTTGTCCTTACCCTTAACGCTCATCGAAGTCCCTTTCATATCGTGGTGAATGGCACGCAGGCTTTTTGTTTCCTTGCCAATGCGTGATGTCTCACATAGGCCATCGCCGCCGGAGCTGCTCTGGCCTATGTGGAATGCGGTATTTTAGGTCCAGTACTTTAAGTCTTGGACCTTTAGCCTTCAAGCTGTTCGTTGCAGGCGATCTCGATGCCGAAACCCGACAGGCCCTTATAGTCATGGGCCGACGAGGTGAGGTGGCGGATCGAGGTGACGCCGAGATCGCGCAGGATCTGCGCGCCGACGCCGATCTCGCGCCACTGCCGGTTGCGGTCGGCTTCCGCCGACTTCGGCGTATCCAGCGGCTCGACGGGAACACCGGCGGCACCATCGCGCAGATATACCAGCACACCGCTGCCGTTCTTCTTGAAGCGCTCCAGGATGACATTCATCTTCGCCGGCCCAAAAAACGTGTCGCGCACGATGTTCGGCTTGTGGAAGCGGGTCAGCACATTCTTGCCGTCGCCGACGCTGCCATAGACGAAGGCGACGTGGTGGATCGGGTCGAACGGCGAGCGGTAGGAATAGCCCTGCAGGGTGCCGATCGGGCTTTCGGTGGTGAAGGTCGAGACGCGCTCGATCAGCTTCTCGCGGGCCTGACGATAGGCGATCATGTCGGCGATGGTGACATGCTTGAGCTTGTGCGTGGCCGCGAAGTCGACAACCTGCTGGCCCTTCATCACCGAGCCGTCGTCATTCATCAGCTCGCTGATGACGCCAACCGGCGACAGGTTCGACAGCTTGCAGAGATCGACGGCCGCTTCGGTATGGCCGGAGCGCATCAGCACGCCGCCATCTTTGGCGATCAGCGGGAAGATGTGGCCGGGGCGCGCAAAATCATTGGCGCCGGCATTGGGATTGGTCAGCGCGCGGCAGCAGGAGGCGCGCTCTTCGGCGGAGATGCCGGTGCCGTTGTCGGGCTTGTAGTCGATCGACACCGTGAAGGCGGTGGTGTGATTGCTGTCATTGTTGACGACCATCGGATCGAGCCGCAGGCGGCGCGCGTCTTCGACGGTGATCGGCGCGCAGACGATGCCGGAGGTGTGTCGGATGATGAAGGCCATCTTCTCCGGGGTGCAGAACTGTGCCGCGACGATCAGATCGCCTTCGCCCTCGCGATCGTCGTCATCGGTGACCACGACCATTTCGCCAGCGGCGAACGCCTTCAGAACGTCAGAAATCGGATCGGCCATCGGGATGCTCTCATTCGTTGTGGCCAGTGATATGGCGCAGAGCGGGGGGCGGTGCAACCCGCGGAAATGGGGCCCGGAACTGCGGGTTCGCAGTGCGGAATGGGGGACAACTTGTCGTCGCCCGGCTCGACCGGGCGATCCAGTCCACGGCAGCGGCTGTGGGTCATCAGGACTGCCGGTGGTTACTGGACCACCCGCTTTCGCGGGTGGTGACAACAGAGAGTGGCAGCGAAAGCCTACGGCAGTACTTCCCGTCGTTCCGCCAGCTGCGTATCCATTTCCGCCCGCTTGGCCTGGAGCAGGCCCTGGTCCACCGCCTCGATCACCTCATACAGCGCCTTGGCGTCGCTCAGGCGGGTGACGGTGACGTAATCCGCGCCGGCCGCGTAGATATCCTCGACGTCCCGCAGCAGATCCGCCGTCGAGATGATCTTCGCGGTCGGATTGATCGAGCGGACATGGCGCACCAGTTTCTCGTTATTGGCGCCCTTGAGGAGGGAATCCGGCACGCTGAGGATGATGATCTCGGCATGGCCGACGCCGGCATGGACCAGCGTGTCCACATTGCTGATATCGCCATAAACCACATGCAGGCCGCGCGCCACGAGGGTGCGATAGACGTTCGGATTGAAGTCCACCACGCTGATCTGGTCGAGCAGCTCCTTGTTCTCCTGCTCGATCTGGCTGAGCAGTGCCGAGGCGGTGCGGAAGAAGCCGAGGATGACGATGCGGCGGCATGCACCATGACCCTCCGCATGCTCGCTTTCGCCGGGCTGCCCGTGATCGAGATCGCGCAGGCCAAAGCCTTTGCAGACCGGGATGAACCAGCGGGTGATCCGGTCGCTCTGCATCATGGCGAAGGTCGAGAGCACTGCGAGCATCACGAAGGCGAAGGATGCCGCGCTCGATGTTTCCTTGGTGATGTGGTTTGCCGCGATGCCGGTCTGCAGCACCACCAGCGAGAATTCGCTGATCTGCGCCAGATTGAGCGCCGGCAGCAGGCTGGCGCGCAGGCCCTGCTTCATCAGGTAGAGCGGCGTGAACGTGGTGAGGAGACGGCTGACCACCGCGAAGATGGCGATCACCAATGCGAGCTTGACCGTGGCCAGGTCAGGCACCGGAATTGTCATGCCGACGCCCACAAAGAACAGCGTGATGAAGAAGTCCCGCAATGTCGTCACTTTGGCAGTGACGTCGAGCGCGTAAGGGAAAGTCGACAGCGCGACGCCGGCCACCAGCGAGCCCATTTCGCGCGACAGATGCAGGCGCTCGGCGATCTCGCCGATCAGGAAGCACCAGGCCAGGGCGCCCAGCATCACCAGTTCCGGCTGACGCGCGATCTGGTGAAACAGCGGCGGCAGCACATAGCGGCTCAGCACGAATGCAATCGCCACCAGCGCGCCGACGCGCCCCACCGACAGCAGCACGACGCCGATCTGCAGATTGTCGAGGCTGGGCTGGATCGCCAGAAACATGATGGCGAAGATGTCCTGGATCACCAGGACGCCGAGGGTGATGCGGCCGGGCAGCGTGTCGAGCTCGCGCTTCTCGTACAGCACCTTGACGATCACGACCGTCGAGGACAGCGCGCAGGCCACCGCGAGATAGAGCGCATCGAAACCGCCGCCGCCGAGCTTGAGCCCGAGCGCCATGAAGAACGCGGCCCCCAGCACGCAGCCGGCAACCAGCTGCGCCCCGGCCGCGATCAGGATGACCTTACCGGCACGGATGATCTTCTTCAGATCGATCTCGAGCCCGATCATGAACAGCATGAAAATCAGGCCGAGTTCGGAGATCGTGGCGACGGACTCGTCCGACTTGACCCATCCGCTGCCGTAGGGTCCGATGATGAAGCCGGCGACCAGATAAGCAAGAATCAGCGGTTGCCGGAAGAAATGCGCAGCCAGCCCGATGGCCCATGCAAACAGGATACATAGGGTGATATCGCGGATAAGGTCGTGCATGCCCCTGCCAAATCTAGCTTTTCGCGCGGCACTGTAATGGTGCAGCGCGTGCGGGCAAAGGGGTAAATCCGGCTATCTGACATTGCACGACCGGGCCGTCCAACGAGGCGGCCCGAAGATGACAACATTGCTCGAGGGAGACGACGTCCATGACATCCGCACGGTTCGATTACGCACCACTTCTGCCCGCCGGTCTGCCGGCGGCGGCGGCCAGATGGACGGGTCTCGCCAAATACAGCTTTGTCGGCGGCAACAACGATGCCGAGCAGGTCCCGGTGGCCGACTTGAAGGCTGCGGCTGACGCTGTGCTGACCCGCGAAGGGCATACGCTCGCGACCTACGGGCTGGCGAGCGGGCCGCAGGGCTATCTCCCGCTCCGCAATTTTGTCGCCGACAAGCTCAAGCGTGATGCCGGCATGGCCTGCACGGCGGACGATATCCTCATGGTGTCCGGCTCTCTGCAGGCACTCGATCTGGTCAATCAGGCATTGCTCGCCCGCGGCGACACCGTGATCATCGAGCGCGACTGCTATCAGGGCTCGATCAACCGGCTGACCCGGATGGGCGTCAATATCGTCGGCATTCCGCTCGATGGCGACGGCATGCGGATCGACGCGCTCGCGGCTGCGTTGACGGACCTCAAAGCCAAAGGCATCCGGCCGAAATATATCTACACGATCCCCACCGTGCAGAACCCGACTGCGACGATCATGCCCGAGAGCAATCGCCGTGAATTGCTAAAGCTGTCGGCGCAATATGGCGTGCCGGTGTTCGAGGACGATTGCTATGCGGACCTGATCTGGGATCACAAGCGTCCGCCTGCGATCCACGCGCTGGATACGACGGGGTGCGTGATCCATATCGGCTCGTTCTCGAAGTCGGTCGCGCCGGCTCTGCGCGTCGGCTACATCGTGGCGCCGTGGGAAATCATGTCGCGCATGCTGGCGCTGAAGACCGATGCGGGATCAGGCGCGCTGGAGCAGATGGTGCTCGCCGAATACAGCGTGCCACATTTCGCCACCCATGTGCCGAAGGCCATACGCGGACTGCGCGCCAAGCTCGATACACTGATGGATGCGCTGAACGAACAGTTCGGCACGGCGGCAGAGTTTGAAGAGCCCAAGGGCGGCATCTTCCTGTGGGTGAAACTGCCCGCCAATGTGGACGCGATGCAGCTCTATCAGGCGGCGCTGAAGGCCGGCGTCTCGATCAATCCGGGGCCGGAATGGTCGGTGGACAAGGCCTATGCCCACAGCCACATCTGTTTTGCGAGCCCGACGCATGCGGAGATCCGCGAAGGCATTGCGGTGCTGGCGGATGTGTGCCGGAAGGAATTCGGCGTGCCGGAGCGGATCGCGAATGTGGGGAAACGAGCTTGACGCGCATGTCGTCCCCGCGAAAGCGGGGACCCATAGCCTCCGTCGAGCCAGTGAAAACGCAGAGTTAATACCACAGCGTTTTACGGCTTCTCCAGCGTGTATGGGTCCCCGCCTTCGCGGGGACGACGCAGGAGTTACGGCAAACTCACAATCTCCACCCAATTCGGATTCTTCCCCATCGGCATATCCTGCAGCTTGGTCAGCGCACCGGTTTTCTTGTCGATGGCGTAGCTTGTCATGCTGTTGGAGAGCTGCCCGACTGCCAGCAGATAACGCCCCGACGGATCGATCGCAAAACCACGCGGCTGTTTCTCCGTCGCGTAAGAGCCGATCGAGGTCAGCGCACCGGTCTTGGCATCCACGCGGAACACAGCCAGCGTGCTGCTGGTGCGTTCGGAGGCATAGAGAAATTTGCCGTCCGGCGTCAGATGGATATCCGCCGCCCAGGGCTTGCCGTCAAACTCCTTCGGCAAGGCGCTGGCGACCTGCGTCTCCTTCTTCAGCGTTCCCGTCGTGGCATCCCACGGGAATACATAGATTGCCGCATCGAGTTCATTGAGCAGATAGACGAACTTCTTGTCCGGCGAGAACACCAGATGACGCGGGCCGCCTTTGGCCTTCACGCTCACGGTCGGCGGTTCGTTGGGCGTCAGCTTGCCCGCCTTGGCATCGAATTTCTGCTGATAGACGACATCGCCGCCCAGGCTCGTATGCAGCACATAGCGATTGGTGGGATCGACGATGATGGCATGCGCATTGGGTTGCGTATCGACGGTCTGCTGCGGCGCTGCGATCACGCCATTGGGGCCGATGGCATTCACTGTGACCTTGTTGCCGCCATAGCTGGCACTGAGCAGGAAGCGGCCGGTGCGATCCACGGCGATATAGGCCATGGAGTCCGCAAGCGGCCCCGGACCCACAAGCTTCAGCTTGCCCGTCTTGACATCGATGTCGAAGGTCACGGCCGTATAGGGCTCGTTGCGCAGGCCCGCATAAAGCCTGTGCTTCTCCGGGCTGATCGCCAGCGGCAGCGAGCCGCCCGGCTTCGTTGGTCCCGGCACCTTCACCGTCTCGACCGCCGACAGATCTCCGTTCGGCTTCAACTCGAGGACACTGATATCCTGGCTATCGGCATTGCCCACATAAACGAACGTCGCGGCGCTGGCTGAACTCATTGCGAATCCCGCGAGGATGCCAACCACAATGCCGACCCGATGACGTGCCTTGCGTGCATGCATTTTGTCCCCCTGATATTTTTGATTGGGGCGATGATGATACGCAACCTGCCTATCCGCAAGCTGCGCTGCGGCAAAGTCAGAATGCGCCGGCAACGGTGAGGCGCAGCGCCAGCGGCTCCACTGGGTGCAGGGTGCGATCCATAATGCCGGTCTGGCAGACGGCTGCAGGCGCGGTCGGTGCGCCGCCGCCGGTCGGAAAACAGGCCGCGAACAGCGAGTCCGTCTTCAACAGCGAGCCATAGGCGTAAGTGATCTGGTCCGACTTGCTATCGAGGATGTTGAAGGCATCGAGCTGGATGCGCCAACCATTGTCGAAGCGATAGCCGACCTGGCCGTTCAGCAGGCCGGTGGCCGGTGAAATGAAGGCGGCATCCTCGGTGAGCGGACGCGGGCCGAAATAGCGATAGCGCAACGCGCCGAACCAGCCTTTGGCCTCGCCAATCCTTATGCCGGCAGAGGCGATCATGTTGGGCGCGCCGGGGATGAAATTGCCGGGGGCATTACCGATCTGCGAGGCGGGATAGCCGTCGAGCTCGGCATAGGCCGCGGCCTGATCCGCATTGCTGCCGCGAAAACGCGCGCGGGTCATCGCGAGGTCGGCCTCGACGCTCAGCCATGAGACCGGGCGATAGTCATTTGTCCATTCGAAGCCGACACGTCGGCTTGGCCGGCTGGCCTCGGTGTCGCCGGCATCGCCCACAAACAGGATTTCCGACGCCGACTCCAGCGTGAACAGCGCGATTGAACTGGTGAGGCCGGGAATGAGCTTTGTGCGGAGGCCAATCTCGGCACCGCGCGTCTTCACCAGGAACGGCGATGAGTCCACAGGCGAACGGTCAGAGGGCGACTCCTTGATAGTCACGCCGCGGGCGTCATTGCTGTGGAAGCCTTCGCCGGCATCGATGAACAGCTCTGTCTTCGCGAACGGTCCGAAGACGAGACCGGCTTTCGGGCTGCCGATGGTCGCATTGGCGGTGCCGGAATTGGCAACATTGAACAGCGAAGTGACGCTCGCATTGTAATAGTCGCCGCGCCAGCCGACATTGCTGCGCAGCCAGTCGGTCCACCATGTGGTGTTCTGCACGAAGATGCCGGCGCTGCCTTCCCTGACGAGGTCGCTGCGCGTGGCCGAGAGATACTGCCGCTGTACGGTGTTGCCGAGCGAGACCCGGATATTGTCGTAGCGGCTCTGCACGCCGATCTCGGTTTCTGTGCGCAAACCGCCGACATATCCTTTGAATATGTGCGACGCATTGATGCCGCCCAGTACGCGGTCGTCATGCTGGTGAAACTGGTCGCCATTTTCGGGATCGCTCAGGAAAAACGTAAAATTGTTCCACAGATTGAGCTTGCTCTTGATGACGTAGAAATCGATCTTCGTCGCGCTGCTGCTGTCGCTGTCGCGGTAACGACCCGAAATCGAGAACCGCTCGGCATTGCCGCCATCCGTGGGATCGAGCGCGCCATAGAGCCCGATCTGGCCGGATGTGATCGCACGCAGCGGCACCTGATCGGTGGAGTTCCAGCGATTGGCATAGGCCATGCCGGTCAGCGAGAGGCCGCTTTCCGGCGTGCCCTGGCTGTAGCGCACGACTGCATTGAGCTTCTTGAGCTTGTCGGGATCGTCCCACGGGCCGTTATAGATATTCGCTTCGGCGGCCACGAGCAGATTGCCGTCGCCCGCTTTGCCGGACGTCACACCGAACGCGCGATTGTAGCCGAAGCTGCCGGTGGTGATCGACGCCATGGTCCTGGCCACGCTGTCGATCAGGCTGACATGGATGGCGCCCACCGAGGAGAAGTCACCTTCATCGGCGAAATACGGACCCTTGCGGACATTGACCACGTTGATCAGTTCCGGGATCAGGAAATTCATGTCGGCATAGCCCTGACCATGGCCATGGGTGCGCATATTCACGGGCATGCCATCGACGGAGATGGCGAGATCGGTGCCGTGATCGAGATTCACGCCGCGCAGAAAATACTGGTTGGCTTTGCCGTCGCCGGAATGCTGGGTGATGATCAGGCCGGGCGCGACTTCGAGCGCTTCGGCGGGGCGGGACAGCGGCCGCGCATTGACCTCATCGCCGCTCACGTTCTTTTCGCTAGCCGCGCCGACGGGAAGCTGCGCGATACTGGCGCCGGGATTGATGCCGCTGGCGGCAGCGGCAGGCGCGGCAGTGCGCGGGGCACTGCGTCGGCCCTTGGCTGCCGACCATGATTGTCTTGCGGCGGAGGCAATGCGCGGCTTCGGGGCATCCACCTCGACGGGCGACAGGGTGATGGCCGGTTGCGCCAGCGATATCGCCGGCACGGTCAGCAGGATGGCCAGCACCGTACCCGTCGATAGAAAGAGAGAGCGATGCATCGGTCGGTCGGCCGGGCTATGCTGGTGTCAACCGGAACACACTGACATGGCGAGTGTGATGAAGTCAAAGATTCGTCATACTTTCTGGGGGATGCATGCAACGCATAACGATCACGCTCGACGATGACCTGATGGACGACCTTGATGCACTGATCGTCGAGCGCGGCTATCAGAACCGCTCGGAGGCGATCCGCGATCTCGCCCGTGCCGGTATCCAGCAGGCCGCGCAGGAGAAGGGCAAGTCCGGCGACTGCGTGGCGGCGCTGGTCTATGTCTATGACCACGCCCAGCGCGACCTGTCACGCCGGCTGGTGGACACCTATCATCATCACCACGATCTCTCACTGGCGACGCTGCATGTGCATCTCGATAGCGACAATTGCATGGAGATCACGGCACTGCGCGGCGCCGGCAAGGATGTGCAGCATTTCGCGGACCACATCATCGCCGAGCGTGGGGTGAAATATGGCCGCGTGGTGATGATGCCGACGGGCAAGAAGGCCGGCGGGAAACGGAAGCCGCATGTGCATGATTGAGCGTCGCGCATGGCAGGCGCGTTGCAGCGCCGTTTGCTTTCCGATGCCGTCTTGCTAGTCATCATGGGCAAGAACACCGGGAAGGACCGACCATGAGCGACAAGGACAACAGTGCCAGCGACGACATCCCGTTCAACCGGGATTATCCGCTGAAGCCCGGCGTGGTCGATCATGTTCGCCCCGGCGTGCGCCGTGTCCTGTGCAACAATCCGTCGCCCTTCACCTTCACCGGCACCAACAGCTACATCGTCGGCACCGGCAAGGTCGCCATCATCGATCCCGGCCCGGACAACGAGGCCCATGCGCAGGCCTTGCTCGAGGCCGTGAAGGGCGAGACGGTGACGCATATCATCGTCACCCACACCCATAGCGACCACTCGCCCAACACCAGGCGCATCAAGGCCGCGACGGGCGCCACCGTCTATGCCGAAGGCCCGCACCGCGCCTCGCGCCCGCGCTTCGAGAGCGAAAAGCACTCGCCGGAATCCGGCGCGGATCGCGACTTCAAGCCGGATGTGCTCGTGCGCGATGGCGATGTCATCGAGGGCGATGGCTGGGCGCTGCAAGGCGTGGCTACGCCGGGCCACACCGCCAATCACATGGCGTTTTCCTGGCGCGAGAAGAACTGGCTGTTCGTCGCGGACCATGTGATGGGCTGGTCCACGTCCATCGTCGCACCACCCGATGGATCGATGATCGACTATATGGCGTCGCTGGAAAAGCTCGCGGCGCGGCCGGAAGATCTCTATTTCTCCGGCCACGGCCCGGACATTCCCGATGCCCAGCGCTTCGTCCGTTTCCTGATCCGCCACCGCAAGGCCCGCGAGGCGTCGATCCTGCATCGACTCGGCAAAGGCGAGGCGGATATCCCGACCATCGTGCGGGCGATCTATATCGGGCTGGATCCGCGGCTTTCAGGCGCTGCCGGTTATTCCGTGCTGGCGCATCTGGAGGATCTGGTCTCCCGCGGCGTGGTCGCGACGGAAGGCGATCCGGTGATCGGTGGACGCTATCGGGTGGCGTGAGGTTTTTGCTGCTCGGCCAGCTTTTCGGCTTGGCGCTCGCGGTCGTGTTCAGCGCGCATCCTGCGTGAGTCAAACCGCATGAATGCGAGAATGAGGAGCGTGCCGACTAGTGGCCATAGAACAACGGCGACATCAATAAGTGTCAATCTTCCAACTCCCAGAGTTGAATCTGTCCGGCGAGATGAAGCAGGGCACTTCCCGTCAGGCACCCCATTGCTAGCAATATTATCAGAGAAATATCGATCGGCGAAGCCAGGGCACCAAGAACGCGCGCGACCAGTGGGCCAAGCAGTCCGACCGATATCAACGCGGCCGAAATTGAATTGCACCATGTGGCCTTGAGCTTTTTCTGTTCGTTTCTCGCAGCTTTCCCCATGAATGCAATTTAAGGTTGCTTGCGTAAATTGGCCAGCGGTATCTGGCGCCGCCCCGCTATTTCTTCCCCTTCACCGCCGCCTTCGCGGCCGGGGTCGCCTTCGGCTTCGGCGCATTGTCCACGGCCGTATTGATATCCTCGATCAGCTTCGTCACGCGCGATGCGTTGCTGCCGAGATCGCCTTCGAAGTAACGCGACGATGAGCGGATATCGACGCGCGAGCCTTCGCCGTCGGGCACGAAACGGATCGAGACATCTTCGCGAAAACCCATGATAGGGGTGCGCGCTACCGCCTCGATACGGCCGATGCGGCGCGGCGGCTGCGGCGGGCGCTCATCGATGACCAGCCATTTGCGCTTGTTCACCAGCGCCAGCGTCACCTCATAGGCACGCTGCACCGGCACCTCCAGCTCAATCGGCTCGATATCCGGATAGAAGCTGCGCTGCTGCTCGGCCGAATAGAGGCCGGCATAGACCGCGGAATTGGTGCCGTCGCCGCTGCGCAGCCGCGCCAGCGCCTCGAAGTGCGGCGGATCGATGGGGTCGGTGGTGATGTCGTGGATCTTCGGCAGTTTCTTGTACTGGTAAGCGAGATAGCCGGGATAAGCGAGGATCACGGCATCGAGCAGCAGCGCCACCAGGATCGCGCTCATGCCGCGCGAGCCGTTCTGCCAGATCGCGGCAAAGCCGGCGAGCGCCACCAGGATCGACAGGCCGGCCAGCCCGAGCGCGCCAAAAAAGGTCATCAGCGCCGGCTTCACCTCGAGGAACCCGAACCGCACGATGATGATGGAGACAAGTGCCGCGATGGCCGAGAACACCGCCAGCCGCCGCGCCCACAGCGCCAGGCTGGACATCGGCTCCGACTGATAGGCGGACGAAAACCTGCGGGCCATGAATCTTTTCTACCGGGGAAATGAGCGCGGAACCTGGACGCCTGAAGACCATGCCGGGGCGCGAAATTCAAGGCACTTTGGGCGCGGGACGATGCCGGAGTTTGCAGTTCCTCCCGTTTGACTCCTACAATCGCGGTCAAAACCAAGGCCTCACCCTGAGGAGCGGTCGTCTTCGACCGCGTCTCGAAGGGGGGCAACACATTCATGGTTCGAAACGCGCAAGCCGCGCTCTTCACCATGAGGCAGGGAGTGCGAATGCTCACCGAGACCACCGATTACGACGCCCTTTATCGGGACTTCCGCTGGGATGTCCCGGCGCGCTTCAATATCGCTGACGTCGCTTGCGATCGCCATGCCGATGGCTCCGGCCGCCTGGCGTTGATCTATGTGGACGAGGACCTTGGCACGCGAAAACTCTCCTTCGATGAGATCGCCTCTTTCTCGCGCCGCTTCGCCAATGTGCTGAAGGCCGATGGCCTCGCGCGCGGTGACCGCGTCGCGGTGTTTCTATCGCAGTCCATCGAGCTTCCCGTCGCACATCTTGCCGCATTCCGCTCCGGCCTGGTGTCGGTGCCGCTGTTCACTTTGTTCGGCGAAGACGCACTGGAATTCCGCCTCAACGATTCCGGCGCGCGGGCCGTTGTCACCGATGCCGGCGGCTATGAGAAGCTGAAGAAAATTCGCGACAGGCTGCCGGCGCTCGAAGCGATCTATGTCATTGCCGACAAGCCGCCAGAGGGAACGACATCCTTCTGGTCGGCGATCGAAGCCGCATCCGACGATTTCATGACCGTCGATACGTCCTGCGACGATCCCGCCATCATCATCTACACATCGGGCACCACAGGAAATCCCAAAGGCGCGCTGCATGCGCATCGCGTGCTGCTCGGCCATCTGCCCAATGTGGAGATGGTGCATGGCTTCTTCCCCAAGCCCGGCGATGTCTACTGGACACCGGCGGACTGGGCCTGGATCGGCGGGTTGTTCGATGCGCTGTTGCCGGCCTGGTATCACGGCGTTCCCGTGGTCGGTTATCGCGCGAAGAAATTCGAGCCGGATGCCGCCATGCGCCTGATGGCCGATCACGGCGTGCGCAACGTCTTCCTGCCGCCGACCGCGCTGAAGCTGATGCGGCAGGCCGATGTGAAACATCCCGGCGTCAAGCTGCGCAGCATCCTCACCGGCGGCGAGTCGCTCGGTGCGGAATTGCTCGACTGGGTGCGCAAGACATTTGGCATCGATGCGCATGAGATCTATGGCCAGACCGAATGCAATCTCGTGGTGGGCAATAATGCAAAACTGTTTCCCATCAAGCCCGGCTCCATGGGCAAGCCGACACCGGGCTTCGATGTCCGCATCGTCAATGAGCAGGGCGAGGAATTGCCGCGTGGCGAGCGCGGCATCGTCGGTGTGCGCCAGCCCCATCCCTGTACTATGCTGCGCTATTGGCAGAATGAGGAAGGCACCGCCAGGAAATATGCCGGCGAATTCCTGCTCACTGGTGATCTCGGCATCCAGGATGATGACGGCTATTTCTGGTACGTCTCGCGCGAGGACGATGTCATCACCTCCGCCGGCTATCGCATCGGTCCGTCGGAGATCGAGCACACGCTGCTCAAACATCCCGCCGTCGCGTTGTCAGCGGTGGTCGGCATTCCCGATCCGATCCGGACCGAGGCCGTGAAAGCGTGGATCGTGCTGCGGCCGGGCTATGAGCCCGGCGACAAGCTCGCCCGCGAGCTGCAGGATTACGTCAAATCGCAACTCGCGGCCCATGAATATCCGCGTCACGTGGCGTTTGCTGAGTCACTGCCGATGACCGCGACAGGGAAGGTGCTGCGCAGGGAATTGCGGGCGAGGGGATAGGTTCACTCGCCCGGCAGCTTGATCCCCAGCGCCTTCAACGCGGCCAGCATGCGTGTTGGCGGAGCCATGTCGATCCTCGCAACACGGCCTGTTTCCAGCAGGCTCTTCAGGTTCGATAGGATCGCCGGCCAGCCGGAGCGTCCGCCGGATAGGATGTCGTCGCTGAGCGCGCGGTCCTGCGACTGCGTGAGCGTCAGTTTCACGGCCTCGCCGGCCGGCTCGATCTCATAACTCACCAGCGTTGATCCCAGCGCCTCGACGAGCCCGGGCCAGTTGACGTCGAACGTCACAGTGAGCTTGTGCGGTGGATCATATTCAATCACTTCGCCACCGATATGCAGCGCGCCATCCGGCATCAGCACGCGAAATGCGCCGCCGACTGTCTCGTCCACGACAACATCGAAGCCATGGAAATAGGCCCGGCTGAATTCGGCCGATGTCAGCGCCTGCCACACCTGCTCCGGCGTTGATGCGATATAGATGGTATAGACGATGGCGGGCGTGAACTTTGCGGTATCGATCATGGCATCCATCCCCTGGTCGCGGCGACAGGCAAGCAAATGAAAGCGCGGACCGCAAGGCGTTTTGCGTCGGCTTCAGGGTCTGCTACGCTTGGGTGATAACAAGGCCGACCGGAAACGCCGATGTCCCTGCAAGTCTATCTCACTTTTGTCGTCGCCTGTATCGCGCTGGCCTTGCTGCCCGGCCCGAATGTCACGCTGGTGATCGCCAATGGCCTGCGCTACGGCACGCGCGCGGCGCTGGTGACCATCGCGGGGACGCAGGTTGGTCTTGCTGTGGTCATCGCCATCGTCGCCTTCGGCCTCACCACCATGATGGCCACCATGGGCTACTGGTTCGATTGGGTGCGCTTCCTTGGCGCGGCCTATCTCGTCTGGCTCGGCATCAAGCTGGTGCGTGCGCCCATCGAAGGGATCGATACCGATGCGCCGCCGGCACCGCCACGTGGCGGCTTCTTCCTGCAGGGGCTGGCGGTCCTGCTCAGCAATCCGAAAGTGCTGGTGTTCTTCGGCGCCTTCATCCCGCAATTCGTCGATCTCGACCAGAACCACTTTCTGCAGGTCGGCATTCTCGGCGCCACCTTCATGGTCGCCGCTGGCGTCACCGATGTCATCTACGCCGTCGCCGCCGGCCGTGCGCGAAAATTCTTCTCGGCGCGGCGCACGCGATTGCTGTCGCGCATCTCCGGCGGCTTCATGATCGGCGGTGGCGTCTGGCTGGCGCTCACACGGGCGCGTTGATCACGCGTGCGATGCCCGCGGCGTCACCAGCGTCGCCTCGATCTCGGTGAAGATGCGGACCAATCGCTCGGCCCATTCCACTTGGCCGCTCTCATCCGTGATCAGGTCCTGCCGGATCTCGATGCCGGTATTCATCAGTCCGCGCTGTTCGCCATGGACGGGGATCGTGTAGTCGGTGGCATCGGAGACCGCATAGGGCTCGTTGTCGCCCACCACCAGATCGCCCTCGGCGCGCAGATGCTGCAGCAATAAAGGCGGCAGCGTGCGGTCATGCTGATACAGCGTGCCGATGTGCCAGGGGCGCTGGATGCCGGCATAGACCGGCGTAAAGCTGTGCAGCGACATCAGCACCGTTGGCTGCCCCGCCGCCAGCCGCGCATCGATCACCGCATCGATACGCTGGTGATACGGATCGAAGAACAATTCGCGCCGGCGCACTTTGGCCTCCTGTGTGAGGCCATCATTGCCGGGAATCGTGGTGGCCTCGCTGATCAGCGGGATGGAACTGACGGCCTCCGGCGGCCGGTTGCAGTCGATCACCAGGCGCGAATAGCGCTGGGCGATGAGATGCGCGTTCATCGCCGTCGCCACGCGCTCGGCCACACCGGCGATGCCGATGTCCCAGGCGATGTGTCGGGTGAGCTCGCTGGAAGGCAATCCGAGATCGCCGAGCATGCGCGGGATGATGCGGCCATAATGGTCGCTGGTGAACAGGAAGGGCGAGGCGCTGTCCGGGTTCAGGTCATGAACCGGATCGACCTCGTCGGCATCCAGGCGCAGTTCGGCGGCGGCGTGGTCCAATGACATATCCCGTGATCGCGATCATGATTCCCGCATAATATAGCGCAGGGATCGCGCAAATGAATGTGCAGTGGACGCGCATTTGGCGATACGATCCGCCTGCGGATCAGGGTTTTACAGTTTGAAGGGCACGATGTCGGATCTGGTTTTCGTTTATGGCACCCTGATGCGCGGTTTCGATCATCCGATGTCGAAGCTGCTGGCATCATCCGCAGATTTTCTCGGCGACGCCTCATGCGGCGGCAGGCTCTACATGATCACCCATTATCCGGGCCTGCTCCATGCAGCTGCCGAAGCCGACATCGTCCATGGCGATCTGTTCCGGATGCGCGATCCCGACACGCTGCTCGCCGTGCTCGACGATTACGAAAGTATCGGACCGGAGCAGGAAGAGCCCATGCTTTATCTGCGCGAACTGCTGCCGGTGACGTTCGGTGACGGCAGCGTCGTGCAGGCGTGGACCTATATCTACAACCGCCCCGTGGATGAGGCGAAGCGCATCGTGTCCGGCCGTTTCCTCGCGCCCTAGCTCCGCTTCGTCCGGCTTGCCACTTCCAGCCCGAACAGCGCCAGTGCCAGCAGTGAAGCGCCCATGCCGATGACGGCGATCATCGTCGTGCCGCCACGTGCAACGGCAAATCCGCTGAAGCCCGAACCGACGGCGCCGCCGAAAAAGGCGCCGGCCAGGAACAGCGCGTTGAGCCTGCTGCGCGTGGCCGACGCCAGCGCATAGATCGCGCGCTGACCGGCCACCACATTGCTCTGCGTTCCCGCGTCGATCAGAATGCCCGCGATTACGAACAGGATCACTGCGGTGGCGCCGCCTGCATGCCCCCCGATCCAGGTCACCACGAAGCTCGCCAGCACCAGCAACATGGCGGTCACCGTCACGAGATCGCCGCGGCCGTGATCGGCGAGCTTGCCGGCCCAGGGTGCGATCAGCGCACCTCCGGCACCGGAGAGCAGGAAGGCTGACATGGCGATGTGTCCGAACGAGAAGGGCGCTTGCTCAAGCACCAGCGGCATCGCCGTCCAGAACAGGCTGAACGAGCCATAAAGCAGGCATTGATAGGTCGCGCGTTGCTGCAGCACGCGGGTGGTCAATGCCAGCGTCCACAATGACCGGATCAACCGCACATAGGTCAGGCTGTGCTCGGGCTGGCGCCGCGGCAGCGTGATCATCATCAAGACGAGCACGCCGCACATCAGCGCCGCCGACATCACGAACACCGCGCGCCAGCCGAACGAACCGGCGACCATGGTGGCAAGCGGCCGCGACAGCAGGATGCCGAACAGCAATCCGCTCATGACGGTGCCGACGATCTGTCCGCGCCGCCGTTCCGGTGCGAGATGCGCGACCACCGGCAGGATCATCTGTGTGGCGACAGCCGTGAGGCCGACCAGCATCGTCGATGCGATGAACACGCCGGCACTCGGCGCCGCGGCCGCGATCAGCAGGCTCACGACCAGCGCGCCCAGCGTGGTCAGGATCAGCGCCTTGTTCTCGACGAGATCGCCAAGCGGCGCGAGAAACAACAGGCCAAGCACATAGCCGAACATCACCATGGTCAGCATCACGCCGGCGCTCGACAAATCGAGGCCAAAGCTCTCGCTGATCGGCCCGACCAGCGGCTGCGCGTAATAGATATTGGCGACGGTGATGCCGCAGGCGATGGCAAATGCGAGGATCAGCCAGCCGCCGGGACCTTCGGCAGAAGCGTGGTGTTCGGCGGGAGAGGGCATGGAGACTTTCAGGCGGGCGGGAGGGCTGATCCGATATGACCCATGCCTAGCCACACTGTAAGCCGCCATCTTGGATGGGAGCCATGCAGGTTGGATTCTCGGGCGCCTGCCGCGAGGGCGGTGCGCGCCGCTACGTCACCCGCGCCAGCCTTACATCCACCTCCCGCTCCACGAACTGCCATTCCTCGCTCTCGCGCAGCATCGCGACCAGCTCCTCGAAACGCTCGGCATGGGCCGGCGCATATTCGAACCAGGTGAGGAAATCGAAGGGCCCGCCGAGATCGCGGGAATGATAGAGCTGGCGGGCAATCGCCGGCAGGTATTTCAGGCTGTCGGCGATATGGCGGGACTTGTCCTCGAAAATCCGGCGCCGCTCGTTCTGGCTCATCAGCCACCACGCGCTGTTCTTGCGGATCGGGATCAGCGCGGCGCAGGTCGCCTCCGGGCGGCCGAGCCCGGCCTGCACCTTGTTGAGTGCGATCTTCTCGAGACGCTCCACATAGCGGACATGGCTGGCGACGCCGATCAGGCGCCACGAACTGCTCGATGGCGCCGGCGGCAGCGAAATGGCGTCGGCATGGGTGACGGACAATGCGGGCATGGTCGGCAGCGTCTCGCCCGTCACGGGCGCGACGGAGAGCACCCGCCACGTGCCGGTCTGGCCACCTCGGAAAGTCGTGAACATGGGGCTTGTTAAAAGGGGAACTGCGGAGAATTCAAGGGCAACATTTGGCCACGCACTCAGCCCTCATGGTGAGGAGGCGCGAAGCGCCGTCTCGAACCATGCATGGCCTGGTCGGAGTGTGCGGCCATCCTTCGAGACGCCGCTGCGCGGCTCCTCAGGATGAGGGCGGAGGCTGTGGCGCCATCCGGTTCCCCTGTGAATAACGGGCCCGATCCCGCAATATCTGGCCTAAACCACCCGAGGCCCTATATGCATGGGCCATCATGCGTTTCACGCCCCATTTCCTCGAAGAACTGCGCGCCCGGCTTCCGGTTTCGGAAGTCGTGAGCAAACGCGTCAAGCTGAAGAAGGCGGGGCGGGAGTGGAAGGGGCTGTCGCCGTTCCATCAGGAGAAGACGCCGTCCTTCACGGTGAACGACCAGAAGCAGTTTTACCACGACTTCTCCACCGGCAAGCACGGCAACATCTTTGATTTCGTGATGGAGACCGAAGGCGTCGGTTTCGTCGAGGCCGTCGAGCGGCTCGCCTCCATGGCGGGCATGCCGATCCCTGCGGCCACGCCCGATGCCGCACGGCAGGAGCAGCGCCGCAAGACGCTGCACGACGTCATGGAGATCGCCGCAAAATTCTTCCAGGACACGCTGACCTCGCGCCATGGCGCACAGGCGCGCGGCTATCTCGCCGATCGCGGCATCGGCCCGCAGACCCAGCTCCAGTTCCGCATGGGCTATGCGCCGGAAGATCGTTTCGCGCTGAAGGAGCATCTTGGTGCTGCCGGCATTCCCGTGCCCGACATGATCGAGACCGGCATGCTGATCGGCGGCGACGACATCCCGGTGCCCTATGATCGCTTCCGGGATCGCGTGATGTTTCCCATCACCGATGCCCGCGGCCGCATCATCGCCTTCGGTGGTCGCGCGCTGAAGAAGGACGTGCCGGCAAAGTATCTGAATTCGCCGGAAACGCCGCTCTTCCACAAGGGCGACAATCTCTACAATTTCCCCATGGCCCGCAAAGCCGCCCATGACGGCGCGCCCATCATTGTGGTCGAAGGCTATGTGGACGTCATCGCCATGGTCGGCGTCGGCTTCCCCGGCGCGGTCGCGCCGCTCGGCACCGCGCTTACCGAAAACCAGTTGCAGCTGCTATGGAAGATGGTGGATGAGCCCATCCTCTGCTTCGACGGCGACCGCGCCGGCCAGAAGGCCGCCTGGCGTGCGGCCGAGCTGGCGCTGCCGCATCTCAAGCCCGGCAAGAGCCTGCGCTTTGCGCTGCTGCCGGAAGGGCAGGACCCCGACGATCTCGCCCGCTCCGGCGGCCGCGGGGCCATCGAGGATGTCATCGCCGCGGCCGGCACGCTGTCGGATCTGATCTGGGCCCGCGAGATCGCCGCCGGTGATTTCTCCACCCCCGAGCGCCGCGCGGCGCTGGAGGCGCGGATCGGGGAGATCTCCAACGGCATCCGCGACGATGTCGTGAAGAAATATTATCGCCAGGATCTGGCCGAGCGCCTCTATCGCCAGTTCGGCGGTGGCGCGCGCAGCGGTGGCGGGACTCGCGGCGGCCAGCAGGGCAACTTCCAGCGTGCCGCGCGCCAGCCTTTCGTCCCGCGAATCAGTGCCAATAATCGTGGTGTGCCGCTCACCGCGAGCCAGGTTCTGGGCCGCGGACCTTATCAGGCCGTCAGTGCGCAGCTCGCCACATCGTCGATCATGCGCGGTCAGCGCAGCGCCATCTCGCGGCGCGAGGCGCTGATCCTGCAATCCCTGATCAACCACCCCTGGCTCCTGCACGACCGCCTTGAGGAGGTCGCCGCCCTCGAACTGGCGCATCCGGAAATGCACCGCCTGCATGCAGGGATCATCGCTGCCTTCGCCCACGAGCATCATCATGGCGACGAAGCCGAGCAAAGCGCGGAAATGCGTGAAGACCTGGTAAAGGCAGGATTTTCCGAGCAATTACAGAAGGTTGAGCAGGCGATCACCGTCCAGGCGGTGTGGGCCTCGCAGCCCGGCGCTGCGCGCGAGGATGTTTTGGCCACCTGGATGCAGCTCGTCGCCTTGCATCGCCAGTACCATTCACTACTTAGGGAGCTGAAGGATGCCGAGCTCGCTCTGGGCGCGGAGGCCAGTGAAACCCATTATGGTTGGCTCCGCGACGTGAAGGCACGGCTTGCCGAGGTGGACGGGACCGAGGCGCTGATCGAGGGATTTGGCGAGTTGTCCGGCCGGTTCCAGCGTAGCCAGTGACCAACATTTGCTGCGGACGGAACGGTTGCCAAGGGCAAAAAGACTCGCCAAAACCATGGTTTGGCGGCACAAACAGGGTTAATCCGGGCTTAAGCCCTTCACGGGTAAAGCCTTGAGCAGAGATTGAATAGCCGCGTTCGACAAACCGGGTATGACGATGAGGGTGGCGAAAGACCAGCGCCGCCCTTTGCGCGTCATCCCGTCATGCAAGTGACCGTCACGCAAGTGATGAGCAAGTCGACCGGCACGAGATGAGATGGTGGGGTGCGGATGCGCCCCCGGCGTGAGCGCGTTTCAGGAGCATTGAATGGCCACCAAGGCAAAGACGCTGCAGACCAAGGACAAGGAAAACGCGGCAGCGGATACGCCCGAGAAGGATGCCGCCGACGCGCCGTCGCCTTTGCTGGATTTGTCCGACGCTGCCGTCAAGAAGATGATCAAGAACGCCAAGAAGCGCGGCTTCGTGACGTTCGATCAGCTCAATGAAGTGCTGCCCTCCGACCAGACCTCGCCCGAACAGATCGAAGACATCATGTCGATGCTCTCCGAGATGGGCATCAACGTGTCCGAGAACGACGACTCGGACGACGAGGAGAAGCAGGAAGACGACGACGAGACCGATAACGAACTCGTTGAAGTCACCTCCAAGGCCGTCACCGAAGTCAAGAAGTCGGAGCCGGGCGAGCGCACTGACGATCCCGTGCGCATGTATCTGCGCGAGATGGGCACCGTCGAGCTCTTGTCGCGCGAAGGCGAAATCGCCATCGCCAAGCGCATCGAGGCTGGCCGCGAGGCCATGATCGCAGGCCTCTGCGAAAGCCCGCTGACCTTCCAGGCCATCATCATCTGGCGCGACGAACTCGCCGAAGGCAAGATCTTCCTCCGCGACATCATCGATCTCGAAGCGACGTACGCCGGCCCCGAAGGCAAGGGCGGCGTCAATCCTGCGATGATCGCCGGCCCCACCGGCGACGGTGAAGGCGGCGAGGGCGAGAGCGCCGTCGCGGCACCGCCTTCTGCACCGGCGCAGCCGACCCCGTTCCGTCCCGCCCAGGGCGGCCGTCCGCAGCCGGCAGCCCAGCCTGCCGGCGACAGCACGTCCGAAGGCGCCGCCGACGGCGACATGGACGACGACGAGTTCGAAAACCAGATGTCGCTCGCCGCCATCGAGGCCGAGCTGAAGCCGAAGGTGGTCGAGACCTTCGACAAGATCGCATCCGAATACAAGAAGCTGCGCAAGCTGCAGGAACAGGACATCGCGAACCAGCTGGAAAGCTCGTCGCAGGGTCCGTCGCTGTCGCCGTCGCAGGAGCGCAAATACAAGAAGCTCAAGGACGAAATCGTCGTCGAGGTGAAGTCGCTGCGCCTCAACCAGGCGCGTATCGACAGCCTCGTCGAGCAACTCTACGACATCAACAAGCGCCTCGTGTCGTTCGAGGGCCGCCTGATGCGTCTCGGCGACAGCCACGGCGTCGGCCGCGAAGACTTTTTGCGCAACTATCAGGGCTCGGAGCTTGATCCGCGCTGGCTCAACCGCGTCTCGAAGCTCTCGGCCAAGGGCTGGAAGAATTTCGTCGCCATCGAGAAGGACCGCATCAAGGAGCTGCGTGGCGAGATCCAGCAGCTCGCGGCACTGACCGGCCTCGAGATCGGCGAATTCCGCAAGATCGTGCACGGCGTGCAGAAGGGCGAGCGCGAAGCGCGCCAGGCCAAGAAGGAAATGGTCGAGGCCAATCTCCGCCTCGTGATCTCCATCGCCAAGAAATACACCAACCGTGGTCTGCAGTTCCTCGATCTCATCCAGGAAGGCAATATCGGCCTGATGAAAGCGGTCGATAAGTTCGAATATCGCCGCGGCTACAAGTTCTCGACCTATGCCACCTGGTGGATCCGGCAGGCGATCACCCGTTCGATCGCCGACCAGGCCCGCACCATCCGCATCCCCGTGCACATGATCGAGACGATCAACAAGATCGTGCGCACGAGCCGCCAGATGCTGAACGAGATCGGCCGCGAACCGACCCCTGAGGAACTGGCTGAGAAGCTGGGCATGCCGCTGGAGAAAGTTCGAAAAGTTCTGAAGATCGCGAAGGAGCCGCTGTCGCTCGAAACCCCGGTGGGTGACGAGGAAGACTCGCATCTCGGCGATTTCATCGAGGACAAGAACGCGGTGCTGCCGATCGATGCGGCGATCCAGTCGAACCTGCGCGAGACCACGACGCGTGTTCTGGCGTCGCTCACGCCGCGCGAGGAGCGCGTGCTGCGCATGCGCTTCGGCATCGGCATGAACACCGACCACACGCTGGAAGAAGTCGGCCAGCAGTTCTCGGTGACGCGCGAACGTATTCGCCAGATCGAAGCCAAGGCGCTGCGCAAGCTGAAGCACCCGAGCCGCAGCCGCAAGCTGCGCTCGTTCCTGGACAACTAACGCAAGCCCTCATCCTGAGGAGCCGCGCAGCGGCGTCTCGCAGGATGGCGACAGGCTCCCGGTCACAACGGCGGACTTCGGTCCGCCGTTTTGCGTTGCGCCGCCGATTGGCCGGCGGTCCGGAACGATCCGTGCCATCGGTCATTGGTTGCCTGCGGACATGCGACAGAAGCTCCGCCACGCATGGAACCTGATGCGCTCCCGTGCGTTATCCCCGCATGACAGATCAAGTTGAACAATCAGTCCCGCACAAGCTCACTCCCATTGAGCGAGCTGAACGTAACCTGATGCGTCAGAAGGACGCTGAAAAGGCCATGGCCGAGCACGAGAAGACGCAAGCCGCGCTGTACTCCAATATGGAGCGCCTGCGTGCCGAGCGTCTCGAGCGCGAAGCCGCCGCCCCGAGCGAACTGGCCGCAAAACCGCGCCGCGCCGCGAAAAAAACCGCCAGCGCCCGCGCATAACGCAATTTACCCGGACCACCGAAACGGCGGATCGCGAGATCCGCCGTTTTGCGTGGCCTCAAGCTCCGCACGCAGTGCTCCCCCCGGCCTGCGGGCAGGCTTATCGCATATGGTCGTCGCAACAGCCCGCGGCCATCCTTCGAGACGCGGCCCGAGAAGGCCGCTCCTCAGGATGAGGGACGAGTTTGGCGCGACCGAAGACCCTCATGGTGAGGAGCCCGCGACTTGTCCGCCGTAGCTCGAAGAGCGAAGGCGGAAGCGGGCGTCTCGAACCATGCAGGCCGAGCGCTATCCTCAGCCACGCCTCGCCCCATCCGATGACGCTGCCCTCGTGGGGAGGGCCCGCGTGACGCCCACGCAACGTCGTTCCATCGACACGCCTCCCTCCGGGCCGCGCCCGGCGAAGCGCATCGCGCGAAGCCGGGAACGTCTCCCATCGCTCGTCATTGGTCCTGCATCACCAACAGCGATGGAGTTCTTCATGTCAGCCAAACTCACCGGCAAGCGCGTTCTCATTCTCGCCACCAATGGTTTCGAGCAGTCCGAACTGGAAGTGCCGCGCGATCGCCTCACCGAGGCCGGCGCCGAGGTGCATGTGGCCTCGCCCGAAGCCGGCGTCATTCGCGGCTGGTCCGGCGATGACTGGGGCCAGGCGGTGAAGGTGGACGTCGCGCTCACCGGCGCCACCGACAGCGATTACGACGCGCTGGTGCTGCCGGGCGGCCAGATCAATCCGGATCTCCTGCGCGTCAATGAAGATGCTTTGGCGCTGATCAAGGCGTTCTACGCCGCCGGCAAACCGATCGCCGCGATCTGCCATGCGCCGTGGCTGCTGGTCGAGGCCGGCATCGCGAAGAACCGCAAGATGACGTCCTATCATTCCATCAAGACCGACGTGATCAATGCGGGTGCGAAGTGGGAGGACAAGCCCGTCGTCACCGACAGCGGCATCGTCACCTCGCGCAATCCGGGCGACCTTGAAGCGTTCTCGAAGAAGATTATCGAGGAGATCAGGGAGTCGAAGCACGAAAGGGCTGCGGCGTAATCCGTACGCTCTCCTATCGTTGTCGGGCTTGACCCGTCAATCCATGACGGCGAGACGGTGATCCGGGTGGATCACCGCTTTCCTGACCCTCCTTCAAAAGTCAGCGACCTTAGCTGTGGCTGCCAGCGGACCGTGCATCTCGTTCAAGAGTATCGAAAAGATGTAATCAAAACGATGGAACGAAATCGCGTGAGGTGGGTGGTAAAGTCGAGCTACTCTCGCCCTAAACTTTGTTCCAGTTTTTCGATTTCTTTCGGTAATACGTACAAGTACGAAACCAAGTAATTTAAAAGCTCAACCATCTGTCGCGCAAGAATTTCACTTGGCTCATTTTCCATGTCGAAATGAGCGCCCAAATTTCCGCCATCTCGTATGGCATGAGATAGAGTTGATAAAGGTGCAGCTAGATCAATCTCGCTCTTGGCTAACTCGATCAATTTAGCCAGTGATGCCTTTCGTTTTTCTTCGGGAAGAAGGTAATTGAAGATTCCCTCTAGAGTTCGCCGACCCACCGTGGTCGCAACATAATTTTTCGAATTGAATGCGTCGATCGTCGATATTAGCGAACGCTGTAGAGGTGCTGGAACATCGTTTGAGAATTCAGGCGTTGGATAGTAGTTCTGAAGTTCAGGGTACATAAAAATAGCCTCTGGATTTTTATCGTCTCCAGACGGATTTTTATCGCCGCGTATTGCCCAAAATGAAGTGAAGTCCCTACAGGCGGGGCATCGTGCTCTGAACGCAACTGCTAATCTTGCAGTGTCATCTAGTCGATCTTCAAGGGCGAATATAACTTTCTCTCCACAGCGTGGACAGGGAGATCGGATTGCGCTCGGGAATCTAATAGATCCCATGACGAGCCATCCTTGAACGGAACTGAGCGGAATTCTTTGCATTCAGCGAAGGTCCTTAAAAGATCAATATAGAAAATGGAGCGTCTAGTTTACGGAGTTTATTACTAGCGGCCTTATTACGTTCCAGATTGCCTTCATGTCGGATTTTGCTGGGTGGAAGTTGGCGTTATGAACGTACTGATGCATCGAATGTGCAGACACTATAGGTTTGTCGTTCTCGAACTTTCGAATAATGCTCCGGCCTCGACTGTCGATAAATCCTCGGTTCAGCATCGAATCTGCGACGGCAGAGGCGCGACGAGCGAAGTTGTCGTTCTGAGAGAATACGATTCCTTGTTCTCTGGCGTAGTAATTGATCGCAATTTCCAACAAGACGCGCATCAAGACGGCGATAGCGTTGTCGTGTTCTTCGAATTGGAGGGTGAACTGAAGTTCTCGCCAAATCTTCTCTGCACGTTCTAGGTTTGGAAATCGCACAAAAGGGTTTTGGTCGGCGCTTGAGATTAAGTGCTTTTCTTTCGGAGTGCGCGTTCTAGTTTGGGGCCTTAAGACCGAGTTAGTAGCTTGTTTATTTGCATCGAGAGTACGAGTGCGAGGGGCGCTTAACTTATCGATCGATAGTCCGTCGCTTTTTAAGCGGTCAAGATATTGGCTTTTCTTTTCATTGTTCCAGAGATCGCCCAGTACAATCCGGCGATTTGTTAGATCTAATGCAATACGCTTAAGCGTTTGGAGATTGTCTTGTTTTTCTCCCAAATAGATAAGGTTTCCGCTTGTAAACGAGATTCCTGCTCGTCTTCTGATGGGTTCTGAACTGAGCAGTCGCTCCAGGTTAGACCAGGGTATTTGAGTGTCGATGGCAATCAGTCGTTCAGCTTTCAGTGCCTTCTCGATCGATTCAGCTAGCCCGATGCTGTCTTTGCCAGTTCTCTGAAGAAAATGGGATTTGCCTTCGGGGTCCCATTGGCTTTGGCCCACGCCTTCTTGAGTGCCGGTGTGCCGCCGGAAAAGCTTCTCGTCTATAATGGTGATGTCAGGCTCAATTTCGCATTCTATCTGCGAGAAAGCTTCACCTATTTCTTCTCTGTTAAAGCCAGAAAAGAAATGATGCCAACTTTCACTTGGAGCGCGCGTGGGATCAAGTAACAACTTGATGCAACACGTTCTGCGGTTGCCATCAAAAACAGTGTACGTTTCTCCATCCTTCTGAACGAGGGGATGTTCGAATAAGCGTTTCGTGGTGGCGAGGTCGGTCGCTAGCGCTCGCATATGCATCGTACGATTTTCGAGAAGCCAATGGATTGCCGATGACTCATCGCGAAGCGCGCCGTGTCGATCATTGTGCGGATTCAAACGAAGTGAAGTCACGGCGATTTGGGACAGCTCCATAAGACTCACCAACTATCGCTTAAAATATCAGCAACCTTGAATTGAGCGGCGCATCTTCGTCAAGTGGGTCTTATCAGCGCGGCGTTGTTCTCCCTCGGAGCGTGAATGCTGAACGCAAAACAGCCGGGACAAAGCCCGGCCATTTCAAATCCAAATGCTGCTAGTGCGAAGCTCTTACTTCTTCTTCGCCCCAACGCGCTCGACGCTGGCGATCTCGATCGGGGGCTTGCCGCTCTTCTCGGCGATCTCGGCGTCCTGGTCGGCGATCGCCTGCTTGGCCGGCTCGTCGCCGTCGAGGCCGCCGAGCAGCTCCGAGGGGACGCGGCGGTTCGAGCGCTGCGAGCCGTCCACATAAGTGACGTTGAAAAAGGCGAATTCGCCTTTGGGATTGGTACCGGGTTTCTTGGCCATGCGCGGCTTGTGGACGGCGCCGTGCCAAGAGTCAAAGCCCATGCACGCAGGGCATGCATGCCATCAACAGCCCGTTGCGGCAGGCGCCGTCTCCGCTCCGTGGCGCGGCCGGCGCCGGTGTCGCGCGCTCAATGTTCCTATTTTGTTCTTGACAAGAAATCGCCTTTAGGTTGTTATTCGGCCGTCTCCTTCGCGAGGGGCGCTTCATGAGGCGTCATTGAGCGGAAGTGAGATGCGGCGCCTGCGGGCAGGGGGAGGACGTATCCCCCGGCACTCGGGCGGCTGGAGGTCGCCGTCCGGGTCCAATACGGGGCCCTGCCGCTAGCGCGGCTGGACGTGGTGCGGGCGAAGGCAGGGAAACCTGCCGGATGGCTTTCTGAAAAGCGAGCGCCCAGTACCCGGAAGAACGGTCCTTCGGCTGGCAAGACGTCGCGGTGGCGCGCCGTAAGGCGTTGCGTCGTTCGGGTTTGCCGGCGATCCGGCAGGCACGGATGGCGTCAGAAGCTACCAAACGCGCCTTACGGCGTGCTGCCTCCCCTCATGTTTCGAGGGGAAATGCTCATAGCTCGGACGCCATGGGCGCCGCGAGAATGCGATCTCGTGTTTTCAGGAATCGCGTGTTTTCAGGACTGACGTGGCTGTTTGACAGGTTGAGGCCATGACGCGCGGAAGCGCGTGGACTCCCTCCCTCAAGCGGCGCAGCCGCGCAGCGGGGAGGGTGGCGCGTAGCGCCGGGTGGGGTCAATCCCACGGAAGGACGTCGCGTGGGGAGAGACCCCACCCGTCGCGAAGCTCGCTGAACGCTCGCTTCTCACCACCCTCCCCGCTGCGCATCTGCGCTGCTTGGGGGAGGGAGAAGAGGGAGCTACCCGCAAAAATCCCTGACCCGCTTCACCATCTGCTCCACATGCGCCACCGGCGTTTCCGGCTGGATGCCATGGCCGAGATTGAAGATGAAACGTCCGCCCGCATAATTCGCCAGCACATCATCCACCGCGCGATCGAGCGCGGCACCGCCGGCGATCAGCACCAAGGGATCGAGATTGCCCTGCACGGCGACGCGGCTCTGCACGTGCTCGCGCACGAAGCCGGGCTCCGCCGCCCAGTCGATGCTCACGGCATCGACGCCGGTGGCCGCGACATAAGACGGCAGCAGCGCGCCGGCGCCGCGCGGAAAGCCGATGATTTTTGCATCCGGCACCTTCGCCCGCACGCCGGCGACAATGCGCTTGGTCGGCTCCACCGACCAGCGCTGGAATTCCGCAGCCGGCAGCACGCCGGCCCAGGTATCGAAAATCTGCAGCACCTCGGCGCCGGCCTCGAGCTGGCGCAGCAGATACGCAATCGAGTTCTCCACGATCACATCGATGATCGCGCTGAAGGCGTCGGGATGCCGATAGGCCATCATCCGCGCCGGGCCCTGATCGGGGGTGCCGCGCCCGGCCACCATGTAGGTCGCCACCGTCCACGGCGCGCCGCAAAAACCGATCAGCGTGACCTTCGGATCGAGCGCCGCACGCACCCGGCGCAGCGCCTCGAACACCGGATCGAGCTTGGTGAAATCCGCCTCGCGCGCGAGCGTCGCCACCTGCTCGGGCGTATCCAGCGGATCGAGCCGCGGCCCTTCGCCGGCCTCGAAGCGCACGCTGCGGCCGAGCGCATAGGGGATCACCAGAATGTCCGAGAAGATGATCGCCGCATCGAAGCCGAAGCGCCGGATCGGCTGCAGCGTCACTTCGGTGGCGAATTCCGGATTGAAGCAGAGATCGAGGAAGCCGCCCGCGGTCTCGCGCACCTTGCGATATTCCGGCAGATAGCGCCCGGCCTGCCGCATCATCCACAGCGGCGGCGTGCTCGCGCGCGCGCCGCAGATAACATCGAGAAAGGGCTTTGCAGGCTGGGACAAAGGGTATGTTCCGCAAGTGAGGACGAAGGATCTGCGGCTCGTGATACACGCTGGCATGCCGCTTGGCGAGGCGCGCGCCACAGGGTGTCCGCATTCTTGATATATCTCAAGGTGTCATGGCGGACCAAAGCCGCATATAACGCGCATGAGCAATACGATCCCATTTCCCAAGAAGCCGATGACCTCAGACATTGCAGCCACCATTGATCAGCAGCGCGCCCGCGCCAGAGTGTGGTTCGAATCCCTGCGCGATCGCATCTGCAGTGCAGTCGAGACGCTGGAGCGCGAGGCGCCGGAGGCGCTGTTCCCCGGCAGTCCGGCGCAATTCACCTTCAAGCCATGGACGCGCAACACCGGCAGCGGCGGCGGCGTCGGCGGCTTTCTCTCCGGCGGCCGGCTGTTCGAGAAGATCGGCATTCACACCTCATCGGCCAATGGCAAACTGTCGCCGGAAATGGCGCGCGCCATGCCGGGCGGTGGCGGGCAGCTCGATTACGTCTCCACCAGCATCAGCCTGATCATGCATCCGCGCTCGCCGCGCGTGCCCACGGTGCATATGAACACGCGCTTTCTCGCGACCTCGGTGGGCTGGTTCGGCGGCGGTGCGGATCTCACGCCGATGCTGCCCGCGCAGCGCCGCGACGATGCGCCGGATACGATCATCTTTCACGATGCCATGCGCGCCGCCTGCGATGCGCATGATCCCGGCTACTACAGGAAGTTCAAGGCCTGGGCCGATGACTACTTCTTCCTGCCGCATCGCGGCACAGCGCGCGGCGTCGGCGGCATTTTCTACGATCAGCTGAGCAATGATTTCGACAAGGACTTTGCCTTCACCCGCGATGTCGGCGAGGCGTTTCTCGCTGTCTACCCGCGCATCGTCCGCGCGCGGATGCAGGAAGCGTGGACGGATGACGAGCGCGCACAGCAATTGGAAACGCGCGGGCTCTATGTCGAGTTCAACCTGCTCTACGACAAAGGCACGATGTTCGGCCTGCAGACCGGCGGCAACACCGAGACGATATTGAGCTCGATGCCGCCACTGGTGAGCTGGAGATAAAGCTCACTCAATCTGTCGTCGCCCGGCTTGACCGGGCGATCCAGTAGACACTGACCTTTGCGTTTACTGGATCACCCGCTTTCGCGGGTGATGACAGTGAGAGTTGCTACTAAACCTTCGCGTTCTCGATCGCCGCCTGCACCGCCCAGGAAATATCGGTATTGAGCTGGAACGCCACCGATCCTTCATCCACGATCGCCTGCGGATTCACCGCGCGCTTGCCGGCCTCGTCCAGCGCGTTGCGATAGTCGCTCTTCAGCGCTGCGAGATCGGCATAGGCGGGGAAGTCGTAGAAGGTCAGCTCATTCGGCGTTAGCGCCGGCTTCCTCGCGAGCAGCTTCTTCAGAATCTGGCCGCCCGAGAGATCGCCGAGATAGCGCGTATAGGCATGGGCGATCAGCAATTCGCCATCGCCCTTCGCCGCATCCTCGATCCGCTTGGCATAGGCAGCGCCTTCCGCAAGCACCGGCACCTTCGCAAAATCGCCACCGCACAGCGCTTCCAGATCGGCCTTCAGCGCCGATGCGCGATCCAGCCGATAAGCGGCAAGCGTGGCCAGCAGCGGCGTATCGCGATGCGCCTCGAGCCCGGCCTCCAGCGCCTGATAGGCCGGCAGCAGGTTCCGCTGCAGCAGGATATAGCCCTCACGGCTGGCCTCGCCGCGGAGCATGTCATTGATGATGCCGGAACGCTCGGCGTCGGTGTGCTGGGTCTTGGTGGAACGATAAAGCTCGGTCACGACGCTGATGGGCGCGGTGGGCTGGGGCGTCGTCATGAGGTCTCCGGTCAGAACATCCGTCAATTGCGGCCGGCACCATACCAGCCGCGGGAAATGCCACAAGTTTCCGCGGGTTAGAACGGTTCCAGCCTTGTCGGGCGGCATCCTTGCGTGTCAGAACCACGGCCAGACCTGCCTCCCGGAGACGTAATGACCGCCCCGCTCGACCTGTTCCGCCACACCGCCCAATTCGCCGGCACGGACCCGCTCCGTCAGGCCACCGCGGCTGCGGTCGATGCGCTCGCCAAGGCATCCATCGCAATTTCGGACCTGATCAGCCGCGGCGCCCTGGCCGGGATCACGGGCGCGACCCAGGGCAGCGAGAATGCCGATGGCGACGTGCAGAAGGATCTCGATGTCATCGCCGATGACATGGTCCGCGCCGCGCTGAAGGATGTCCCATGGGGCGCGCTGGCATCCGAGGAAGCGGAGACCGCCGATATCCGCGACGGCGGCGGCCTCATCGATATCGCCTATGATCCGCTCGACGGCTCGTCGAATATCGAAACCAACATGACCGTCGGCACGATCTTCTCGATCGTGCCATCCGTCGCCGGCAAGGTGCCGTTCACGTCGCCCGGCCACACGCAGATCGCCGCCGGCTTCGTCGTCTATGGTCCGCAGACCTCGCTGGTGCTGACGCTTGGCGATGGCGTCCACATCTTCACGCTCGATCGCGCTACGCGCAGCTATCAGCGCATTCGCGCCAATGTGCAGATCACCGCCGATTGCGCCGAATACGCCATCAACGCCTCGAACCATCGCCACTGGGAAGCGCCTGTGCGCGATTTCGTCGAGCAGTGCCTTGCCGGCAAAGAGGGCGCGAAGGCGAAGAACTTCAACATGCGCTGGATCGCAGCTTTGGTCGCCGAAGCCTATCGCATCCTCGTGCGCGGTGGCGTGTTCCTGTATCCCGGCGATGCGCGCAAGGGCTACGGCGATGGTCGCCTGCGCCTCGTCTATGAAGCCCACCCGATGGCCTTCATCATCGAGCAGGCAGGCGGTGCGGCATCAACCGGCCGCCAGCGCATTCTCGATGTGGCACCGACCGCAATCCATCAGCGCATTCCGCTGATCATGGGCTCGAAGAATGAAGTCGCCTGTCTCGAAGCGCTGCATCGCGATGCCGATGGTGTGGCCGTGCAGGCAGCGGAATAACTACACTTGGTGGCATCGTAGGGCGGATAAGCGCAGCGTCATCCGCCGGCCGAATTCAAAGCTGAAACTCCGCGGCGGATGACGGCTTCGCCTCATCCGCCCTACGGGTTCACATTTCGAGCGATTCAAAGCTACAGGGCTTCTAAGCGCGGGAGCCCGGAAAGCGGTTGAGCGGTGCGACCTCAAAGCCTATTCAGGCGTGGGGTCGCGAAGGGAAAGCTCATGCTGCCACAGCCGGTCAAAGCCGCCGATATCACCGACGAGAATTCCGCGCAGACCTATCTCAACCAGGCCATCATGACCACGTTCTGCCGCGTGCTGGACAGTTCGCGCCTGCCGCCCGATGTGGTGATGAAGCTCCTGGCTTCGGCGCTCGGCCAGACCTATCGCGAAGTCGCCGCTGCCCATCACGATGGCGGTTGCCCATGTGGTTGGCGACCGCAGGCGACGGATATCGAAGCCCTGCGCGCCTCGCTCGAAGACGCGGCGGCGCCGCGCCGTGTTGATGATCTGCTCAGCATGGCGGCAGTCGGCAGAGCTTAAACCGTCCGTATATTCAGCTATTGCATTGCAAACCGTCATCGCCGCGACCGGCGAGGGCGGTTTTGTCGTTGTCACGATAGTCTGATGGCGGGACCGCCGGGATTTTGCTAAATTCCTTTAGGCCTAAACTTTCTGGCCCGATCCTTGAATGTCGCGACCATCAATGCCTTCAGCAGAGTGACCGCATGACGTCGTCTTCAGCAGTTCGGGTTGCAAACGTGCCCGATTCAATTCCGGTCTGGCGCGCCGTGGCGCGCGCGATCGCCGATATCGGCGCCAAGCGCTGTTTCGGCCTGGTCGGCGGCGCCAATTTCAAGGTGACGCTGGCGCTGACCGATCTCGGTGTCGAATTCATCCCTGCGCGCCATGAAGGCGGCGCGGTGAGCATGGCCGACGTGTCCGCGCGCCTGACACGGGATCTTGTGGTGGTCAGCGTCACGGCCGGCCCTGGTCTCACCAATGCGATCACCGGCATCGGTGAAGCCGCGAAAAGCGACACGCCATTGCTCGTGCTCGCCGGCGATGTCGTCACCGGCGACAAGCAATCGGCGTTTGCGTTTAATCAATCCGAGCTCGTGCATGCCGTCGGCGGCGACTGGCGCCAGATCACCGATCCGCAAACCGCGTATCTTGAAACCTGGAATGCCGCCGCGCGCGCGATCAAGGAGCGCAAGCCCGTGGTGCTCAGCCTGCCCATCAATGTGCAGGAGATGCCGGTCACGGCGACCATGGGCAAGCGACATCCGCCGCTCACGCCGCGCCGTTCGCTTGATGCGACCAAGCTCGACGAACTTGTCGCGACGATCAAATCGTCGCGGCGTCCACTGATCCTCGCTGGCCATGGCGCCATCGTCGCCGATGCCAAATCACTTTTGGTGCAACTCGCCGACAAGCTCGGCGCGCTGCTGGCGACGTCGGTGCAGGCGCATGGCATGTTTGCCGGTCATCCGTGGAATCTCGATGTTGCGGGCGGCTTCTCGTCGCCTGCCGCAACTGAGCTGATGATGCAAAGCGACATGATCCTCGCTTTCGGCATGTCGCTGAACATGTGGACCACGAAGAAGGGCAAGCTGATCGACGATCACGCCCAGCTCGTGCAGGTCGATGTCGAGAAGGGACGTATCGGTGTGCATCGTCCGGTCGATCTCGAACTGGAAGGCGATGCATCGCAGGTCGCCACGGCCTTGCTGGATGCACTCGATGGAAATGACATTGGCCCCGGTTGGCGCACGCCGGATGTTGCCGCCGTGATCCACGCCAAGAGCAATCGCAATTCCGTCTATGACGATACGAGCACGGCCGAGCATATCGATCCGCGTACGCTCAGCAAGGCGATGGACGATCTGTTGCCAAAGGACCGGACCATCGTGGTCGATGGCGGTCACTTCGTTGGCTGGGTGGTGCGCTATCTCTCGGTGCCGGACTATCGCGGCTGGTGTATTCCGATTGCCTTCCAGTCCATCGGCCTCGGCCTTGCCGGCGCGATCGGCGCCGCCGTGACGCAGCCGGATCGCCTGACCGTGCTGGCCGTCGGCGATGGCGGTTTTTTGATGTCGATCGCGGAGCTGGAAACCGCGGTGCGATTGAAGAGGCGCATCTGCATCTTCATCTATAACGACAGCGCCTACAGCGCCGAGGTGCATCATTTCGTGCCCGAAGGCTATTCCGCCGCGATGGCGCAATTTCCGGTCACCGATTTTGCAGCGATCGCACGCGGCTATGGCGCGGATGGTTGCGTGGTGAAGACGCTCGCCGATCTCGATGCCGTGAAGCACTGGGTCGAGAACGGCGCGCAAGGCGTCTTCATCGTCGATGGGCGCATCAATCCGAAGCTGATCGCGGATTGGTACAAGGAAGTTTTCGGCGCCGCCAATTTGTAGGGCCGTATACCTCTCCCGCTTGCGGGGAGAGGTCGACTGTAACGCGCGGAGCGCGTGGAAGTCGGGTGAGGGGGCTCTCCACTGGCTCCGAGCTTGTGGAGGCTTCCCCTCACCGAAGGCTCCGCTTCGCTCGCCTCCGACCTCTCCCCGCAAGCGGGGAGAGGTTAAGCAGCAGCGTCCTTTGTGAGTTCAATCCCGCGCAACCACTCCTGCGACACCGTCAAATCCGCCTGCGACAGCTGATGCCCGATCGGCAGCGTGCGATGCTGCACATCGGCGCCTGCCTTGGCCAATCTCACGGCCAGTTGCTGCGAATTGCTTGCCGGGATGATCGGATCGGACTGGCCCGATACGATCAAGACCGGCTTGCCGGCGAGATCGACCGTGGGCGCATCGCTTAATGGCACCATCGCGCGCAGCAGGATCGCGCCTGCCAGCGTCTCCGGTCGCAATTGCAACACCGCCGCAGCGATATTCGCACCGTTCGAATAGCCGAGCGCAATCGGCGCCGGCAGGTCGTAACGCTTGCGGGCATCATTCACGAAATCCGCAAGCGCATTGGCGCGGCGACGCACATCGTCCTCGTCGAACACGCCTTCCGCAAGCCTGCGGAAGAAGCGCGGCATGCCGTGTTCTAGCACCTGGCCACGCGGCGACAGCAGCGAGGCACCCGGCGAAACCGCCTGCCCGAGTGGCAACAAATCACTCTCGTCGCCACCCGTGCCATGCAGCAGCAGGAGAGGGGCTGCCTCGTGCCGGTTGCCCGGCACGAAGCGATGGATGTGAGACAGATCGGTCATGCCGACACCTCATTGGTTACGAGCGGCGGCAACACGCCCTCGATTTCGCTGCGATGCTTCTCAAGAAAAGCCGGCAGCTTCAGATGTTCGCCGAGAGACTCGACGGGCTCGTCCACGGCAAAGCCGGGGACATCGGTGGCGATCTCGAACAGCACGCCGCCGGGTTCGCGGAAATAGACCGAGCGGAAGTAGTTGCGGTCCTTCTGCTCCGTCACATGCTGGCCGTGGACCTCCACAAGCTTGCGGCTCATCTCGGCCTGCTCGGCGTCATCCTTCGCCCGGAAGGCGACGTGATGCACCGAGCCGACACCCTGACGACCCGGCAGGAAGCCGCCGGCCTCGTAGATATCGACCACGGCGCCTTCCCTGGCATCGCCGGTCAGGCGGATGATCGAGCCTTCGCGGGCGACTTCCTTGAAGCCGAATACGTCGGTGAGGATCGCGCTCGTCTTCCCGGCTTTCTCCAGCAGCAGCGTGACGCCATGGAAGCCACGGATCGCATGCTCTGCCGGGATCTCGCCATTGCTCCAGCCCGCTTCGCCCTCAGCACCGGGAACGCCGACAAGCGCGAGGCTCATGCCGTCCGGATCGGTGAAGGGCAGCACGCTCTCGCCAAAACGCTTTTCGAGCGCCTCATGGGCGATGCCCTGTGCGATGAAGCGGTGCGTCCAATAGCCGAGCGAACTCGCCGGCACGCGGAACGCAGTCTGCTGGGTCTGGCCGACACCGCCGCGACCGGGGGCGGCATGCTCCCACGGGAAGAAGGTCAGGATCGTGCCCGGCTTGCCGGTCTCGTCGCCGTAATAGAAGTGATAGGTGCCGGGATCGTCGAAATTGACCGTCTTCTTGACGAAGCGCAGGCCCAGAGCGCGGGTGTAGAAGTCGAAGTTGCGCAGCGCGGGGCCGGCGATGGCGGTGACGTGATGGATGCCTGACATGGTCTTGTCTCCGGTTTGGGAGGGCGTCTCGTCCTCCGTTGCCCGGATAATTGGTCCGTTCTCCCGCAAAGACAATCTGGCAATATGTGACATGACTGTCTATGATTTGAGGACAATCGATCGCTCCGTCCCTCATCCTGTGGAGTGGCCATTTGGCCGCGTGTCGAAGGATGGCGGCATGCTCGGAGCCAAGCCAGTTCATGGTTCGAGACGGCGCTTACGCGCCTCCTCACCATGAGGGGCGAAGTTTGTGAGGACTGGCATGGACAAACTCGACAGCCTGCGGGCCTTCGTCAAAGTGGTCGAACTCGGGAGCTTTTCGGAAGCCGGGCGGCAGTTGCGGCTGTCGCGCTCGGCGATCTCGAAATATGTCGGCGAGCTGGAAGAGAGCCTCGGCGTCCAGCTGCTGAACCGCACCACGCGCCATGCCAGCCCGACCGAAAGCGGTCAGACCTATTTCGAACGCGCGATGACCATCCTTGCCGACATCGATGCGGCGGATCAGGCCGTGGCGCAGGCGCAATCGTCGCCGCGGGGGCTTTTGCGGGTCAATGCGCCGATGTCATTCGGCACGCTGCAACTGGGGCCGGCGGTGGCGGATTTCATGGCGGAATGCCCGGAGCTGCAGATCCAGCTGGTGCTGTCCGACGATCAGGTCGACCCGATGCAGGGCGGGTTCGATGTCACGCTGCGCATTGCCGATCTGGAATCGTCCAGCCTGATCGCGCGAAAGATCGTTGCCATTGATCGCGCCGTTTGCGCGTCACCGGATTATCTGAAGGAGCATGGCGCACCGAAGCTTCCGGAGGATCTGCGCAAGCACGCCCTGCTGACCTACGGTTTTCTGCTCACCGGCAATCAGTGGAAGCTGACCGGCAAGGATGGCGATCACTGGATCCAGCCGAGCTGGACGCTCTGCGTCAACAATGCGGAAGTCCTGTGCGATGCCGCGGTGAAGGGGCGGGGCATCGCGCTGCTGCCGACATTCATCGCAGGCAACGCCTTGCGCGACGGCAGGCTGCAGCGCGTGCTCAAGCCCTATAAGGCGCCGCCGCTGACGCTGTATGCGATTTATCCGCCGACACGCCATCTTGCCGTGAAGGTACGGCTGTTTATCGATTTCCTGGTGACGCGGTTCAGTGGGACGCCGAGCTGGGATGCAAAGCTCTGACGCGTAGGATGGGTTGAGCGCAGCGATACCCATCACCACGTGCGCTGGCGGTGATGGGTATCGCTGCGCTCAACCCATCCTACAATTCACCGCCACACCGCACGCATGCGCGAATTGATGTCGAAGCGCACATTGGGCATCGCGCTGCGCGCGGCTTCCGATCCGGCGCGGGGCCAGCTGGTGCGCTCGAACAGATACAGCAGCGCTTCGGGAATGAACCGCGTGCGCGACGCATAGACGTGGCGGTCGCCATTCGACTGCTGGCCGTGGGTGAAGAAGCGCTGCGGCACCATCAGATGCAGGTCGTCCTTGGCGCGCGTCATCGCCACATAGAGCAGACGGCGTTCTTCCTCGATCTCCGCCGATGTGCCGGTGCCGAGATCGGACGGCATGCAGCCATCGACCACATTGAGCACATAGACCGATTTCCATTCCTGCCCCTTGGCGGAATGGATGGTGGAGAGAATGAGATAGTCATCGTCGAGCAGCGGCACGCCGGATTGATCGCTGGTCGCATCCGGCGGATCGAGCGTCAGCTCGGTGAGAAAGCGCTCGCGCGACGGATAGCCGGCGGCGATCGATTCCAGCTGGATCAGATCGGCGCGGCGCGTTGGCGCATCCTCATGGATGCGATCGAGATGCGGCTCGTACCATTGCCGTGCCAGTTCGAGTTCGGCCGGCCATCCGGCACGGCCGGACTTGATCTCGCTGATCACATCGACAAAGCCGCGCCAGTCATGGGCCGCGCGTGGTGGCGATGGCGCCAGCGCGAGGGCTGTGATCGGATCAGGCGATGCGATCATGTGATCGAGCGCCTTCTGCGCGGAGGCCGGCCCGACGCCGGGCAAGAGCTGCATCAGGCGAAAACCGGCGACGCGGTCGCGCGGATTTTCGATAAAGCGCAGCAGTGCCAGCATGTCTTTCACATGCGCGGCATCAAGAAATTTAAGGCCGCCGAATTTGACGAAGGGAATGTTCTGCCGCGTCAGCTCGATCTCGAGCGGACCGCTATGGGATGAGGTGCGGAACAGCACGGCCTGTTCCTTGAGCCGCGCACCGCCCTCGCGGTGATCCAGCACGTGCTCGACGATGGCGCGCGCCTGGTCGGCTTCATCCCTGATCGTGATGATCTGCGGCTTCGCCGACGATTCGCGCTCGGTGCGAAGATTCTTGGTGAAGCGCTCGCGGGCGAGGCCGATGACGCCGTTCGCAGCGGCAAGGATCGGCTGGGTCGAGCGATAATTGCGGTCAAGGGTGACGATGGTTGCCGGCGGCGAGAACTGCGTCGGAAAATCGAGAATGTTGCGCACGGTGGCGGCGCGAAACGAATAGATCGATTGTGCGTCGTCGCCGACCACGGTGAGCCCATGGCCATCAGGCTTCAGCGCCATCAGGATGGTCGATTGCAGGCGGTTGGTGTCCTGATATTCGTCGACCAGCACATGATCGAAGCGGCCACCGATATGTTCGGCCAAGGCAGGCTCGCTCGCCATCTGCGCCCAGTAGAGCAGCAGGTCGTCGTAATCGAGCACGTTCTGTGTCTGCTTGGCCTCGACATAGCCGGCGAACAGATCGCGCAGTTCGGCTGTCCAGCCGGCGCACCACGGGAAATTCACGCCCAGCACCTGCTCCAGCGGTGTCTCCGCATTCACGCAGCGCGAATAGATGGCGAGGCAGGTGCCCTTGGTGGGAAAGCGGTTCTCGGTTTTCGAGAAGCCGAGTTCGTGTCGGATCAGATTCATCAGATCGGCGGAGTCTTCGCGATCATGGATCGTGAAAGCGGGATCGAGGCCGATCTGTTCCGCATAGTCGCGCAGCAGGCGCGCGCCGATGCCGTGAAAGGTGCCGGCCCAGCTCAACGCATCGGTCATCACGCCGGCATTGTTGCCGAGCACTTTTCGCGCGATGCGCTCAACGCGGCGACCCATCTCGCTGGCGGCACGGCGTGAGAAGGTCATCAGGAGGATGCGGCGCGGATCGGCGCCATGGACGATCAGATGTGCGACGCGATGCGCCAGCGTGTTGGTCTTGCCGGAACCGGCGCCTGCGATCACCAGCAGCGGCGCCGATGGCGTGGTGTCGCGTTCGCGCACGCCGTGTTCCACGGCGGCGCGTTGTTCCGGATTGAGCGTGTCGAGATAGGCAGCTGAAGCGAGCAAGGGAGCGATCCGAGGTGACGAATCACGCTCGCTGATTCCCGTTCTGTTCGCAATCATTGTCGTCCCCGCATAGGCGGGGACGACACCTGTATTTAAGCCGCGCGCACTTCGCGCAGGAACGCATCCACCTGGGTCTTCAGGTCTTCGCCATTGCGCGACAGTTCCCCGGCAGACTCGACCACCTGCGACGCCGCAACACCGGTTTCGCGGGCGGCGTCGTTTACGCCGGCAATGTTCTGCGAGACCTCGCCGGTGCCGCGTGCGGCCTCGGCGACATTGCGGGCGATTTCCAGCGTGGCGGCGCCCTGTTCCTCGACAGCGGCGGCAATCGTGCTGGCGATCTCGCTGACGCGGCCGATGGTGGTGGTGATATTCTGGATCGAATCCACCGACAGGCGGGTGGCGTTCTGGATCGACGAGACCTGGGTCGAGATCTCGTCGGTCGCCTTCGAGGTCTGGGTCGCCAGTGCCTTCACTTCGGAGGCGACGACCGCGAAGCCGCGGCCGGCTTCACCGGCACGCGCCGCCTCGATGGTGGCGTTGAGCGCGAGCAGGTTGGTCTGCGCCGCGATCTCGCTGATCAGCTTGACCACATCGCCGATCTTCTGCGCGGCCTCGGCGAGGCTCTGCACTTCGCTATTGGTGACATTGGCCTGCGAGACGGCATCGCCGGCGACGCGGGCGGATTCATTGACCTGCTTGGCGATCTCGCTGATCGAGGCGTTGAGTTCCTCGACGGCGGCGGCGACAGCCTGTGCGCTTTGGGTGGCTTCCTCCGAAGCGGCGGCGACGGCTGCGGTCTGGTTGGTGGATTCCTCCGCCGTGGCTGCCATCGATTGCGCAGTGTGGCGCAGTTCCGTCGCGGCCGAGCTGACAGCGCTGACAACGCCGCCGACGCCATTCTCGAAGCGTGCGGCGAGGGCATTCATCGTGTCCCGGCGCTCATGCTGGGCGCGCGCACGCTGTTCGTCCTGCGAGGCGCGCAGCTGCTCGGTCTCGATCAGGCCCGTCTTGAACACCTCGACGGCGCCTGCCATCGAGCCGATCTCGTCGCTGCGGCCGGCGCCCGGCACGGCGATCGTGTGATTGCCGCCGGCAATGCTGCGCATGGCGGCCTCAAGGGCGCTGATCGGTTTCGCCATGCTGCGACCCATGAAGGTGGCGACGGCGGCGGCGAGCAACAGCACGCAGATCGAGGCGACAACGAGCCAGGTCAGCGAGCTGCGCGTCAGGGCCTGATAGGCGCTGGCATCGCGCACGATTTCAAACACGGCGACCGGTTCGCCGGAGAAGTTCTTGATCTGGCCGAAGGAGGTCGCTGACGCACGCCCGTTCAATTCGCCCTGCTGGATGATGACATCGCCAGCCAGCGCGCGGCGGATCACATTGGGATCGACGGCGGCGCCGGTAAAGGTCGAGGCCAGCGTCTTCGCAGCCTGGCCGTCCATCTGGTGGATGGCCACATCGACCTTGAAGCGCGCCTTCATGCTATCGACGAAAGCCTTGCCGAACGGCGCGCCGACATCGACCACGCCAAGGATGTTGCTGCCATCGAGGATCGGCGCGGTGCCGAATACGTTCAGGACATCGCGGCCCGGCTCGACGCCGCCGATCGGCTTGCGCGTGCTCGTCGCCTGCGCCACCGTCTTGCGGCGCGGGGTCATGTCGTCATCGAAGGTCTTCGGATTGTGCACGCGGGCAAAGCCGATCCCCGGCGGTGTGGCGACGGTGATCAGTTCGAGGCCGCGTGGCTTGATGCTGGCATAGGGCAGGTCGAGCAGCGCCAGCGTGGCGGCGCGATCCTTGGCGCGCACGGCGTCTTTCATCTGCGGCATCGCCGCCAGCGTCTCTGCGATCGACAGCGTGGTGCGCGTCTCGGCGTTCAGCGCGGCGGTGAGATTGAGATAGTCGTTCTGCAATTCGCGTTCGAGCGCGGTATCGACGATGGCCTGCTGCTGCCACATGCTGAAGGCGGCGAGAACGCCACAGGAGCCTGCCGCGACCAGCGTGATGGCGACGATCATGCGCGCCGAAATCGACTTGAGTACAAACATCTGAAATGCCCCTTCCGCCGCAGCTAACAAAATGCCGCGTTCGTAAATCCCCAATCCAGCCTTAGGGACTTCCAGTGAAAGAGGTCTTAATTACCTTTCCATCTCAGTTTATCAGGTAATATGGTGTTGCGTTGCGATCAGGCGGGATCGCTTGGCGAACAGCCGTCGTTGATGAATGTCTACGAGGCCTTCTGCGCCGCGATCGAAGTATTCGACATCGCGTTGAGCAGCGACTCGTGAACCTGGATTGTCGCGTCATAGCTGATGAAGCCGAGGCGCCGGAACTTGTTCATGAAATAGCTGACGCGCGAGCGCGTGGTGCCGATCATCTCGGCGAGCGTTTCCTGACTGATATCAATATCGATCGGCTGGCTGCTGCCATCCTCGCCGAAGCGGGCAAGGATCAGCAGCAATCGCGCCAGGCGCTTCTCGCTCGAATTGAACAGCTGGTCGATGAGGTCTTCCTCGATGCGGCTGTTGCGCGCCAGAAGATAGGCCATGAAGAATTCGGACATCGCGGGCTCATCACGCAGGGTGGCCAGCATCGTCGCCTTGTTGATGACCGCGATGATGCTGTCTTCCATCGTCGTTGCCGTCGAGGTCCGCACCGGAATTCCGTTAAGGCAGCATTCGCCGAAGAACTGGCCGGGCTCAAGCAGGCCGACCACGGCTTCCTTGCCTTGCTCGGAGAGTACCGTGAGTTTCACCCGCCCTTGCAGGATGAAGAACACGGCATCTGCATGGTCGCCTTGTCCGAAGACGATCTGATTCTTCCGGTGATCGGCAATCGTCTTGCCGGCGCCAGGCGTCGAGAGAAAATAGGGCGCATCAAAATCAGTAACGGTCGGGATTCGCAGGACAGCGTGGCGTGTCATCAGCACTCTCCGGGATCACGTCGGATCGAATCTAGTCGAGGTTGTGTTAGTTAATGATTGTTTTAGATAATTGCATTTCGATTGTGAAGAGCGATCAGTGAACAACCGTATCGCATGATGAATCCATCGGTTTTGATAGGTACATAACTACGCAAATGATTTTGCGCAGGTAGCAGCTTCTGACGATCGCGTTCACCGAGGCGAAACGTCTGCGCCGCATGTTGGTTGCATCAACGCATGTTGCATGAAGGTTCGGAGCCGGACGATGACCACGCGCGCGACCGCTCTCGAATTGCGGGGGTTAACAAAACGTTTCGATCGGATCGCCGTCGATGCGCTCGATCTTACTGTTTATGCCGGTGAGTTTTATGCGCTGCTCGGCGCCAATGGCGCGGGCAAGACGACGACCCTGCGCATGGTGGCCGGCTTGTTGCCGCCCGATGCAGGCGCGATCCGGATCACGGATATCGATGCGCTCGGCGATCCCGTTGCCGCCAAGCAGGTGATGGCGTGGGTCTCCGATGAGCCGATGATCTATGACAAGCTGACGCCCCTCGAATATCTTGAATTCATCGCGGGCCTGTGGGGCTGCGATCCCGCAACAGCCGATGTCGCGGCGCATGAGTTGCTCACCTCGCTCGGCCTTGCCGCGCATATGCACGAGCGCTGCGAAGGTTTTTCCAAGGGGATGCGGCAGAAAGTGGCGCTGGCCGGGGCGCTGGTGCACGATCCCAGGCTCATCATTCTCGACGAGCCCTTGACTGGCCTCGATGCGGTCTCCGCGCGTCACGTCAAGGGATTGCTGCAGACACGCGTGCGCAGCGGCTGCACCGTCATCATGACCACGCATATTCTGGAAGTGGCCGAGCGCATGGCGGATCGCATCGGCGTGATCGCGGCGGGGCGGCTGATCGCCGAAGGCACGCTGACCGAGTTGCGCCAGAAAATGGGGCAGAGCGACACCAGTCTCGAGGAGATGTTTGTCGCGCTGGTCGAAAACGCATCGGCGGCCGCATGAGCGCGGCCGTCAGCGCGCTATGGTTCGCGCGGCACGAGCTGCGGCTCGGCTGGCGCGAAATGCTGGGCATGCTGACCGGCGGTCGCCGACGCCGTACGCGCAGCGCGACGATCTTGCTGTTTGTCTTCGTGATCTTCCTGCATCTGCCCGCCTATGCCGTGGTCGGTCGCTTTGCCGATGTGCAGGTGCCGCTGGATCTGCAGAGTGCCATCATCATCACCGCCAGCGTGTTTCTGGCCTGGGCGTTGATCCTGTCGCAGGCCATCGAGTCGGTGACGCGCGTGTTCTATGCGCGCGCCGATCTGGACCTCATCGTATCGTCACCGGCGCCGCTCACCAATGTGTTCTCCGTCCGGATCGCAGCGATTGCGCTCACCGTGACACTGATGGCGGTGATGCTGGCGACGCCGTTTATCAATGTTCTGGTGTTCGGCGGCGGCGCGCGGTGGTTCGCGGCCTATGGTGTGGTCGTCATCATGGGCCTGTCGGCATCCGCGATCGCCATCGCCGTCGCGGTCGGGCTGTTCGAACTTTGCGGGCCGGCGCGCACGCGCATGGTCGCCCAGATCATTTCCGCTGTCACCGGCGCGGGCTTCGTCATCGCGCTGCAAGTCGCCGCGATCCTGTCTTACGGCACCTTGTCACGCTTTGCAGTGCTGACATCGGACGCGGTGATCAGCTCCGTGCCCGACGCATCAAGCATTGTCTGGTGGCCGGCGCGCGCCATGCTGGGCGATGTCGCTGTGTTGCTGCCATTGCTCGCGGCCGCGCTGCTTTTGCTTGGCGTCACCATGGCGCTGTTTTCTCCGCATTTCGGCCGCTATGTGGCGAGCGCATCGCCGCAACTGGCATCGCGCAAGATCGGCAATGCCAGACCGTTTCGCGCGACGTCGCGCCGGCATGCGTTGCGTCGCAAAGAATTCAAGCTGCTGTGGCGCGATCCCTGGCTGATGTCGCAGACGCTGATGCAATTGCTGTATCTCCTGCCTCCGGCCCTGATGCTGTGGCGCAGCTTTGGCGACGGCCCGAGTGCGTTCATCGTGCTGGTTCCGGTGATCGTAATGGCGGCCGGGCAACTCGCTGGCGGTCTGGCATGGCTGACGATTTCCGGCGAAGATGCCGCCGATCTGGTCGCGACGGCGCCGTTGCAGTCAACATCGCTGCTCGGTGCGAAGATCGAAGTCGTGCTGATCTGTATTGCTGCGATCTTCACGCCGCTGATCGTGGCATTGGCATTCGTCTCCGGCCACATGGCGCTTGTCGCCACGCTCGCGACGGTCATTGCAGCGGCGTCCGCAACGGCGATCCAGCTCTGGTTCCGCGTACAGGCGAGGCGGAGTCAGTTCCGGCGGCGCCAGACCTCATCGCGCATCGCGACGTTTGCCGAAGCATTCTCGTCCATTGGATGGGCAGCGACTGCGGTGCTGACGCTGATCTTGCCGGTGGCTGGCACAATCTCCGGCGTGCTCACGGCGGGCATCGTTGCGCTGGCGTGGAAGCTCAGCCCGTCGCGGGCTTAAGTCAGGCGACCCGCTGCGCTGATATCGTTTCGTCTGTCACCTCATCGGTGACCACCTCGAAACGCGTCAGCAGTGGCTTGCCAAAAGCGGTGGAGATGGCGACATCGGCGGCATCACGACCGCGGGCCATGACGATGCGGCCGATCCGCGGCTCGTTGTGGCGGGCGTCGAATGTGTACCATTGACCCAGTAGATAGACCTCGAACCAGGCGCTGAAATCCATCGGCGCGGGATCGATGGGGACGCCGATATCGCCGAGATAGCCGGTGCAATAGCGCGCCGGAATATTCATGCAGCGGCAGAGCGTGACGGCGAGATGCGCGAAGTCGCGGCACACACCGATACGCTCTTCATGCGCCTCGAAGCCGGTGCGATCATTGCGAGCGTGGTGATAACCGAATTCGATCCGGTTATGCGCATAATCGACGATGGCCTGCACCAGCTGTGCGCCATCCTCGATGCCGTTGAATTCCGCCAGAGCGAGATCGAACAGCTTTTGCGTATCGCAATAGCGACTGCCCAGGAGATAGATGAGAACATCGTCCGGCAGATCACCGACCGATGTCAGTTTTCCTGGTGGCGGTGTCAGTTCGGGAAGGCCGCTGTCGGAGATCAAGAAGTTGTTGCTGATGGTCAGCGGCCCCTTCGGCGCGACCAGGCGGGTGCACGTGTTGCCATAGATGTCGTGATAGTCGTGCGTCGGGAGTTCGGGGGAGATGCGGATCTGATGCGGGCTGAGCAGGTCCTGCTCGCGATCGGGATGGATGCTGAGCATCAGCACCACCGCAGTCTCCTTGTCGAATTCGAATGCAATATCGTAGCCAGCGCGGATGTGCACCTGACGTCTCCCATGGCCGCATTGCCACATGCATAGATTATGTCAGACAAGTTCACGCATGAAACATCGTTCCGCGACAAAACGGATGCAATCTGCGGGAATTGTGGGCAGCAGCGGCCGAGCCGCCGCTGCCCGATCACTACTTCTGCAGTGTCAGCAACAGCAGCGAACGTCCGGTCACCTGATACATCTCGCCGAACGGGAAAGTCTGGCCGCCCGGTGCATCCGGGATATTGGTATCGACCAATAGCTCCCAGCCCTTTCCGCCGAAGGCTTCCGGCATGGTGAAATCCACCAGCCCTTCGAAACCGTTCAGGATCAGCAGCATGGTTTGATCGTTCGCCTGTTTGCGGATGCCCGTCTTCTGCGCGCGGCCATCGAGCAGCATGCCGAAACATTTGACGTTGCCATCCTTCCAGTGCTCCTCCTGCATCGGTCCGCCATTGGCGTTGATCCATGTGACGTCACGGACATCCAGATGCGGATCGTGCTCGCCGGTCAGGAAGCGCGAGCGGCGCAGCACCGAACAGTCGGCCAGCAGCTTGATCAGTCGCTTGGTGAAGGCGTGCAGGTCCTTGCCGTCTTCGGTCCATTTCCAGTCGAACCAGGAAATCTCGCTGTCCTGGCAATAGGCATTGTTATTGCCCTTCTGGGTGCGGCCGAATTCGTCGCCGCCGAGCAGCATCGGCGTGCCCTGCGCGAACAGCAGGGTTGCCAGCATGTTGCGCTTCTGGCGTTCGCGCAGCGCAATAATGTCCTTATCGTCGGTCGGGCCTTCGACACCGCAATTCCACGAGCGGTTATGCGAGTGACCATCCTTGTTGTCCTCGCCATTCGCCTCGTTGTGCTTCTCGTTGTAGCTGAAATTATCATTCAGCGTGAAGCCGTCATGGGCGGTGACGAAATTGACGCTGGCCCAGGCACGGCGGCCCTGATGATTGAACATGTCACCGGAGGCGACGAGCCGCGGCGCAAGCTCCGCGACCGGTGCCTCGCCGCGCCAGAAGTCACGCGCCGTATCGCGAAACTTGTCGTTCCATTCCGCCCAGCCCGGCGGAAAGCCGCCGACCTGGTAGCCGCCGGGCCCGATGTCCCACGGCTCGGCGATCAGCTTCACGGTGGTGAGCAGCGGGTCCTGATCGACGGCCTTGAGGAAGCCGCTCTGTTCGGTGAAGCCATAGACCTCGCGGGCGAGAATGGTGCCGAGATCGAAGCGGAAGCCGTCGATGTGCATCTCGCGCACCCAGTAGCGCAGGCTGTCGGCCACCATCTGGATAACGCGCGCATTGGAGAGATTGACGGTGTTGCCGGTGCCGGTGTCGTTGATGTAATAGCGCGGCTTGTCCGGCATCAGCCGGTAGTAGCTGGCATTGTCGATGCCCTTGAAGGACAGCGTCGGGCCAAGCTCATTGCCTTCGGCGGTGTGGTTATAGACAACGTCGAGAATGACCTCGAGCCCGCCGGCATGCAGCTTCGCCACCATCTCCTTGAACTCGCGCAGTGAGTTCGGCACGTCCGACGCATATCGCGGATCCGGCGCGAAGAAGCCGATGGTGTTGTAGCCCCAGTAATTGACAAGCTTCTTCTTCAGCAGATAGTCGTCATTGATGAAGGTGTGCACCGGCAGCAGCTCGACCGAGGTGATGCCGAGATCGACGAGATAGTTGACCACGGGCTTGGTGCCGAAGCCGGCATAGGTGCCGCGCAGCTTCTCCGGCACATCCGGATGCAGCTTGGTGAAGCCCTTCACATGGGTCTCGTAGACGATGGTGCGATCCCACGGCACAGGCTGGCGGCCGGCTTCACCGGTCCAGTCGAAATCCTGATCGACGATCACGCATTTCGGCATGAAGGGCGCGGAGTCGCGCTCGTCGAAAGTGAGATCGTCGCCGGTCTCCATCTTGTAGCCGAACACGGCCGGGTCCCATTTCAGGGTGCCCGCATGGGCGCGCGCATAGGGATCGAGCAGCAGCTTGTTGGGATTGAAGCGATGACCCTTCTCGGGCTCGTAGGGGCCGTGGACGCGATAGCCATAATACTGGCCGGGTCCGACATCGGGCAAATAGCCATGGAAGATCTCATCGGTATATTCCGGCAGTTCGATCCGGGTTTCTTTATCGCCGTCGAACAGGCAGATCTCAACCTTGGTGGCGTTCGCTGAGAACAACGCGAAATTGGTGCCGTTGCCGTCCCAATGCGCGCCCAGCGGATAGGGAAGGCCTTCTTCAACAGCTTTGCTCACGATTGCCCCGTTCGGTCAAAATATTGGAATGAAACGCGCATTATAACGACGATGGTTCGATTGCGTTGCACTGCGGAAAGCGCATTTCGGACAATATTTTCACGATTTCGCCGCGCGATGATGACAAACGCGGCAGCCATTCAGGAGCCCATGCATGAGCAAGCCTTTCCGCCCGAACCGTATCGCCTTGCTGGGCGCTCCTGTCGAGATCGGCGCATCGCAGCTCGGCACGCTGATGGGGCCGGATGCCATGCGGACGGCTGGGCTAAAGCCGCTGCTGGAAGAGCTGGGCTTCGCCGTGGAGGATCACGGCAATATGGCGATGCCGACGCCGACAAGCGATGATGCGCCGCCTGCCAATGCAAAACACTACCGTGACATCCAGGCCTACGTTCAGGCGCTCAGCGGGCGGGCGTATACGCTCGCTGCGTCCGGTGCCTTGCCCATCTTCATCGGTGGTGATCACAGCCTGTCCATGGGCTCCGTCAATGGCGTTGCGCGGCACTGGCAGGCGCAGGGGCGCGAACTGTTCGTGCTGTGGCTCGATGCCCATGCCGACTACAACACGCCGGCCACCACCATCAGCGGCAATATGCACGGCATGTCGGCGGCGTTTCTGTGCGGGGAGCCCGGTCTTGATGGCCTGCTTGGCAACGAGCCACGCGCATCCATCACGCCGGATCATCTCGATCTGTTCGGCATCCGCTCCATCGACAAGCTTGAGAAGGAGTTGGTGAAGCAGCGCGGCATCTCGCTGATCGACATGCGCCAGATCGACGAATTCGGCGTCGGCGTTTTGATCCGCCGTGTCATCGAGCGCGTGAAAGCGCGCAATGGCTTGCTGCATGTCTCGCTGGATGTGGATTTCCTCGATCCCATCACCGCGCCCGGCGTGGGCACCATGGTGCAGGGTGGGACGACCTATCGCGAGGCGCATCTCATCATGGAGCTGCTGCACGACAGCGGCTTGATGTGTTCGCTGGATGTGGTGGAGCTCAACCCGTTCCTCGATGAGCGCGGCCGCACGGCGCGGGTGATGGTTGAACTCGTCGGCAGTCTGTTTGGTCAGCAGATTACGGATCGGCCGACGCCGACCAATGCGATCACCGCAGGAGAGTGAGTCGTAGGATGGGTTGAGCGTCTTCGCGAAAACCCATCAGCCGCAATTCATAAGATTGATGGGTTTTCGCTGCGCTCAACCCATCCTACGGCTCCGTTCATCTTCGCGCAGCTGACCCGCAATTGGTTCCTCGCGCATCCCGGCCTTTATCTAACGGATTCGTAACACCGCCCCGGAACGAACCCCGCCACCATGGATTGCTTCCTCATCGAATAACAAATGAGGAGGCACGTCATGATTAGGAATCTTGCCATCATCGCCGTGGCTGCGGCGTCCATTGGTACCGCACTTCCGGTGACCACCGCGAGCGCACAGGAAATCGGCGTGGGCGTCGGCCCAGGCGGTGTTACCGTAGGCGCCGTGGGCCGCGATCGTTATCGTGATCGCGACTATGATCGCGATTACTATCGTGATCGCCGCGACCGCAACGAGACGGTAATCATCAAGCGTAACCGCGATCGCGGCTACTATGATGGCGGCGTCGAGCGTCGAACTGTCATCGAACGCTACTAAGTTACTGACAGCGCGATTCGGCGGCCCTTCCTCGGAAGGGCCGCTTTTTCGTGCCGATTTCCGCTCATTCGGTCGGGTTCAATCCGCATCATGAATAAAGCAGCATCCGTGTGGTGGCAGGCCGGCACCATCTATCAAATTTATCCGCGCTCGTTTCAGGACTCCAACGGTGATGGCATCGGTGATCTCAAGGGGATCGTCGGACGCTTGCCTTATCTGCGCCGGCTCGGCGTCGATGCGATCTGGATCTCGCCGATCTTCCCGTCGCCCATGGCGGATTTCGGCTACGACATATCGGACTATATCGACATCCATCCGCTGTTCGGCACGCTGGATGATTTCGATGCGCTGGTGGAAGCTGCGCATGAGAGCGGGCTGAAGGTCATTCTGGACCTCGTGCCCAACCACACTTCCAATGAGCATCCGTGGTTTGTCGGCAGCCGCTCATCACGAGATAATCCGAAGCGCGACTGGTATATCTGGCGCGATCCAAAACCCGACGGCAGCGCGCCGACCAACTGGTTGTCGGAATTCGGCGGAAGCGCGTGGCAATATGACGAAGCGACGGGGCAATATTACTATCACGCCTTTCTCGACCGGCAGCCCGATCTCAACTGGCGCAATCCCGATGTGCGCGATGCGATCTATGAGGTGATGCGGTTCTGGATGCGCCGCGGCGTCGATGGCTTCCGCGTCGATGTGATCTGGCATCTGATCAAGGACGACCAGTTTCGCGACAATCCCGCCAACCCGAATTACGTCACCGGCCGGCCTCCGCATGAAACGCTGGTCACGCTCTATTCCGCCGATCGTCCGGAGACGCAGGATGTCGTCGCCGAGATGCGTCAGGTGGTCGACGAGTTCGAGGACCGCGTGTTGATCGGCGAGGTCTATCTGCCGATCGATCGTCTGGTCGCCTATTACGGCGAAAACCTTGGCGGCGCGCATCTGCCGTTCAATTTTGCGCTGCTGTCGGCGCCATGGCATGCGCCTGATATCGCCGATCTGATCGAACGCTATGAGGCGGCCTTGCCGCTTGGTGCCTGGCCGAACTGGGTGCTCGGTAATCATGACCGGCCGCGGGTGGCGACGCGCGTGGGAGAAGCGCAGGCGCGCGTCGCGGCGATGCTGCTGCTGACGTTGCGCGGCACGCCGACGCTGTATTACGGCGACGAGATCGGCATGAAACAGGTGCCGATCGCGCCCGATCAGGTACAGGACCCGTTCGAGAAGAACGTGCCCGGTATAGGTGTCGGCCGCGATGGTTGCCGCACGCCGATGCAATGGGCGTCAGAGACGCATGCCGGCTTTACCAGTGGCGTGCCATGGCTGCCACTCGGTGACGACTATCGCGAGAACAATGCCGTAGCGCTTGCCGTCGATCCGCAATCTATCCTTACGCTCTATGTGAAGCTGATCGCTTTGCGAAAGCGGACGCCGGAGCTGGTCTTCGGCAGTTATGATCCGATGGAGACGCAGGAGGCCGTACTGGCCTATCGGCGGACCTATGATGACCAGTCGGTCCTGATCGCGCTGAATTTCACCAGCGAGCCGGCCTCGTTGCATGTGGGGGCGGGCGAGGTGCTGGTCTCGACGGAACTGGATCGCGAAGGCGAGAATGTTCCGGGGCCGCTCGAGCTACGCGGCAATGAAGGTGTGATCGTCAGGCTTAGGTAGTTCGTTGGTGTTGCTGCTGCGCAAAGATGTCATCCCCCGCGAAAGCGGGGGATCCAGTAAACGCGGGCTTCAGCGGTTATGCATCAGCGGTGAGTCCACTAGGTCACCCGGTCGAGCCGGGTGACGACAGATATGTGGTTGGTTTAATCCAGACCGATCGTTGTCAGATCCTGGAACCAGTGCTGCGCCTGCACGAACTTCTTCACCTTCGGTGACAGTGCGTGCGGGTTGGTGTCGTGCACGACCCAGACCAGCACGGCGTCGTCGACGATCTGTGCATGGGCTTCGGCGAGCAACTCGTCCTGCTTCTTGACGTCGAAATTGTTCTTCGCCTCGTCGATCAGCGCGTCGACCTTCGGATTCTTGTAGCCACCCCAGTTCACGCCGACCGGTGCGATCTGGCCGGAATGAAAGAAGCGCACGATGGCGTAGAGCGGATCCGAAGTGACGTAAGCGATGTTGTTCGAGGTGATCCCCTTCATGCTCTCATCGGCCGCGCCTTTGCGCCACGCGGTATAGAGAACCTCGAGCTCGACGACCTTGAATTCGACCTCGACGCCGATTTCCTTGAAGCTCTGCTGCAGGAATTCGTTGATCGGCAGCGACAGCATCTGGCCGGTGCCGCCATTGGCGATGATGAAGGTTGCCTTCAGCGGCTTCTCCGGGCCGTAGCCGGCTTCCTTCACCAGCTTCTTGGCTTCGGCGAGATCATATTTGATCTTGAAGTTCGGCTTGCCGAACCACGGGCTGGACGGATCGACCTGGCCGATGGCCGGCTTGGCGAGGCCGTTCATCAGGGCAACGACGCCATCACGATCGATGGCGAGATTGAGAGCCTTGCGCAGGCGAATATCCGTCCACGGCGAGCCGGGCAGCACGCTGAGATGATAATTCCAGACATGCGGCGTGACGTTGTCGACGATCTTCATGCCGGCGCCCTTGAGCTGCGGCACGGCATCGGGAGCCGGGGTCTCGATCAGATCGACCTGACCGGCGAGCAGCGCATTGGTGCGGGTCAGTGCTTCCGGCATCGGGATCAGCACCAGCTTGTCCGCTTTCGGAATACGCTTCTTGTCCCAGTAATCGACGTTCTTGCTGAGCTCTGCCTGTTCACGCGGAACGAGCTTTGTCAATTTGAACGGACCCGTGCCCGAGGGCTGCGACGCGAACTTGTCCCAGTCCTTGCCGACCTTCTCATATTGCGCGGGGCTGGAGACGAGGAACCAGAGCATCTGGTAGGGGAAGAAGCTATCGACGGCCTTGGTGGTGATTTCCACTGTGCCGTCATCAATCTTGGCATAGCTTGCGACTGAGGGCAGGCGGGTCTTCACCTGTGCGCTCTGGCGCTTGTCGAATTGCGGTGCCTTTTCATTGAGCACCTTGTCGAGATTCCAGATCACCGCATCGGCATTGAAGTCGCTGCCATCGTGGAACTTGACGCCCTTGCGCAGGGTGAAGCGCCACTTGGTCTTGTCCTTGTCGTCCACTTTCCATTCGGTGGCGAGGCCGGGGATGAGTTTGCCGGGGCGATCGGCGACATCCATCTCCCACGCGACCAGCGGGTCATAAATCGTGTAGCCGGTAAATTGATAGCCGCCCGCACCGCGATCCGGCTGACCAGTGGTCAGCGGCACATCGGCCATGGAAATGCCGTAGCGCACAACGGTCTCGGCTTTCGCGGGTGCAGTGAGGCCGATAACAGCCGCCAACGCCGCGCCTGCGAAAGAAAATCTAAAACTCATCCCCAACTCCTGATCTGGATACAGTCGCTGGCATGCAAGCAAGCTTAATGCCACACTCTTACCTCTCGCGAGGCCTGTGCCAGTCGGTCGCGGGCGAAGGGGGTGTACACCACAAGCGCACGTTGCTCTGATTTGTGGCACGCGCGTTGCATTGCACTGCATCAGAATTAGCCAACTGAATTTCGTTCACACGAAGGGGACTAGTCAGAATGCGTATCCACAAACCAGTCACGGGCCGATTGAAGACCGCTCTCGCGATGCTGACCGTCGCGACAGCGCTGACGCTGCCGCAATTTGCTCTCGCTGAAACCGTCGTGAAGATCGGCATGACGGCCGCGGATATCCCGCGCACGCTCGGCCAGCCGGATCAGGGCTTCGAAGGCAATCGCTTCACCGGCAACACGATGTATGAGGGTCTCACGCTGTGGGACCTCTCGTCTGCCACCAAGCCGAGCGTTGTGATCCCCGGATTGGCTACGGAATGGGCAGTTAACGATAGCGACAAGACCAAGTGGACCTTCAAGCTGCGTCCTGGCGTCAAATTCCACGATGGCAGCGACTTCAATGCCGATGCCGTGGTGTGGAACGTCGACAAGGTGCTGAAGCAGGATGCGCCGCAATTCGATGCCAGCCAGGTCGGCGTCACCGCGTCGCGCATGCCGACCCTGGTGTCGGCGAAGAAAATCGACGACATGACCGTCGAGCTGACGACGAAGGAGCCGGACTCCTTTCTGCCGATCAATCTGACCAATCTCTTCATGGCAAGCCCGACCAAGTGGCAGTCATTCTATGACAAGGCGCAGGGGGCTGATGCCAAGGCGAAGACGACCGCGGCATGGGATGCGTTCTCCAAGGATGCATCGGGCACCGGTGCATGGAAGATGGCCAAGTTCACGCCGCGCGAGCGTCTCGAACTGGTGAAGAACGATGGCTATTGGGACAAGGCGCGCGTGCCGAAGGTCGATCGCCTCGTGCTGTTGCCGATGCCCGAAGCCAATGCGCGTACTGCGGCACTGCTGTCGGGCCAGATCGACTGGGCCGAAGCACCGGCGCCGGATGCGGTGAAGGAAATCACCGCACGCGGCTTCAAGATCGAAAAGAACGAACAGCCGCATGTGTGGCCGTGGCAGTTCTCGCGCATCGAAGGCTCGCCCTGGAACGACATCCGCGTCCGCAAGGCTGCCAATCTGTGCATCGATCGCGAAGGTCTGCGTGATGGCCTGCTCGCCGGCCTGATGGTGCCTGCCACCGGGACCTTCGAGCCCGGCCATCCCTGGTATGGCAACCCGTCCTTCAAGATCAAATATGATCTGAAGGAAGCGCAGAAGCTGATGACGGAGGCCGGCTACGGCCCGAACAAGAAGCTCACCGTGAAGACGCAGACCTCGGCATCGGGCTCCGGCCAGATGCAGCCGCTGCCGATGAACGAATATATGCAGCAGGCGCTGGCGGAATGTTACTTCGACGTCAAGCTCGACGTCATCGAGTGGAATACGCTATTCACCAATTGGCGCCGCGGCGCCAAGGACCCGACGGCGAATGGCGCGAACGCAACCAACGTCACTTATGCAGCGATGGATCCGTTCTTCGCGCTGGTCCGCTTCCTGCAGTCGTCGATGGCACCTCCGACCTCGAATAATTGGGGTTTCATCAACAATCCCAAATTCGACGAGTTGGTGAAGAAGGCACGCACCACGTTTGAGGCCGGTGAGCGCGACAAGGCGCTGGCCGAACTGCATGCCGCTTCGGTGGATGATGCGGCGTTCCTCTACGTCGCCCACGATGTCGGCCCGCGCGCGCTCAGCCCGAAGATCAAGGGCTTTGTGCAGCCGAAGAGCTGGTTCGTCGATTTCTCGACGATGACGATGACGCCGTAACTCTCTTCCCCTCTCCCGCTTGCGGGAGAGGGTGGATCAATCACGCGAAGCGGGATTGAGACGGGAGAGGGACCACGAGCGCAGTGCTTTGTTGCTCCCTCTCCCGCCTTCGCTCCGCTCAGGCACCCTCTCCCGCTTCGCGGGCGAGGGGAAGAAAGCAAAGGTGCCCCTTGTTCAGTTATGCAGCGCGCCGCGTCGTTTACGCGATCCCCATCATTCTCAGCGTCGCGCTGGTGTGTTTCCTGCTGGTGCACATCACCCCTGGCGATCCCCTGGTCGCCGTGCTCCCGGCTGATGCGTCGCAAGAGCTCGCGCAGCAGCTGCGCGTTGCCTACGGCTTCGACAAGCCGCTGCCGGTGCAGTTCGGCCTGTGGCTGTGGCGCGCATTGCATGGCGATCTCGGTGCCTCCATCGCGACCGGCCGTCCGGTGCTCGCGGAAGTCATGAACGCCGTCCGCAACACCGTGATGCTCGCGGTGTTCGCTGCCGCAATCGGTTTCACCCTCGGCCTTTTCTTCGGCCTGATCGCCGGCTACTTCCGCGACACTTGGGTCGACAAGGTCGCCACCTCCATCGCCATCGCCGGCGTGTCCGTGCCGCATTACTGGCTCGGCATGGTGCTGGTCATCATCTTCTCGGTGCAGCTCAACTGGCTTCCCGCCGTGGGCGCCGGCTCCGGTGGCTCCGCTGCCTGGGCGTGGGACTGGGAGCACATGAAGTATCTCATCCTCCCGGCTGTCACGACATCGGTGATCCCCATGGGCATCGTCACCCGCACCGTGCGTGCGCTGACCGGTGACATCCTCTCGCAGGATTTCGTCGAGGCGCTGCGGGCAAAAGGCCTGCAGGAATTCAAGGTGTTCAAGCACGTCATCAAGAATGCTGCGCCCACGGCGCTGGCCGTGATGGGCCTGCAGCTCGGCTATATGCTTGGCGGCTCGATCCTGATCGAGACCGTGTTTTCCTGGCCCGGCTCCGGTCTGCTGCTGAACTCGGCGATCTTCCAGCGCGATTTGCCGCTGCTGCAGGGCACGATTCTGGTGCTGGCGCTGTTCTTCGTCTTCCTCAATCTTCTGGTCGATATCGCGCAGGCGTCCATCGATCCGCGCATCAAGCGGGCCTGACGCCATGACCGTTCTCACCGACAACGCCTTGCAAGCAGCTCCCGTCAACAAAGCCCGCGGCTATTGGGCCACGGTCGGTCGCCGCATCCGCCGCGACAAGGTCTCCATGGCCTGCGCGGCGATCCTGCTGCTGATCCTGCTTGCCGCAATCTTCGCGCCCTATCTCGGTCTCGCCGATCCCTATCAGGGCTCGATGATCCGCCGCCTGCGCGCCATCGGTACGCCGAACTATCCGCTCGGCACCGATGAACTCGGCCGCGACATGCTGGCCCGCCTGATCTATGGCGGCCGCCTGTCGCTGCTCATCGGCATCCTGCCGGTGATCCTGGCTTTCATCATCGGCACATCGCTCGGCCTCGTCGCCGGCTATGTCGGCGGCAAGCTCAACACCGCCATCATGCGCACCATCGACGTGTTCTACGCTTTCCCATCGGTGCTGCTGGCGATCGCGATCTCCGGCGCGCTCGGCGCCGGCATCGTCAACTCCATCGTCTCGCTCACCATCGTGTTTGTCCCGCAGATCACCCGCGTGGCTGAGAGTGTCACCACCGGCGTGCGCAACATGGACTATGTGGAAGCCGCGCGCGCCTCGGGTGCGGGCACTTTCACGATTATGCGGGTGCACATGCTGGGCAATGTGCTCGGCTCGATCTTCGTCTATGCGACGGGCCTGATCTCGGTGTCCATGATCCTTGCCGCTGGTCTGTCGTTCCTCGGTCTCGGCACCAAGCCGCCAGAGCCGGAATGGGGCCTGATGCTGAACACGCTGCGCACCGCGATCTATGTCAATCCGTGGGTGGCAGCGCTGCCTGGCGTGATGATCTTCGCCGTGTCGATCTGCTTCAACCTGCTGAGCGACGGCATGCGCAGCGCCATGGATATCCGGAATTGACGCCATGACAGATGCACTCGAAATCACCGACAAGATGCTTGAACCGCTGGAAGACATCGGCGGCGAAGCGCAGCCTTTGCTCAACGTCAAAGGCCTGACAAAACATTTTCCGGTGCGCGGCGGGCTGTTCGCGCCGAGCAAGACCGTGCGTGCGGTCGATGACGTGTCTTTTGCTATCGGCAAGGGCGAGACCGTCGGTATCGTCGGCGAGTCCGGTTGCGGCAAGTCCACCACAGCGCGTCTCCTCATGCATCTGATGGATCGCAATTCCGGCGACATCATTTTTGATGGCCGCGCTGTCGGCCGCGAACTGACGCTGCGCGAACTGCGCCGCGGCATGCAGATGGTGTTTCAGGATAGCTACGCGTCGCTGAACCCCCGTCTCACGATCGAGGAATCCATCGCCTTCGGACCCAAGGTGCATGGCATGTCCGACAAGGAGTCGCGTGCGCTGGCCCGCGATCTGCTCGGCAAGGTCGGCCTGCGGCCCGAGACCTTTGCCAATCGCTATCCGCACGAAGTCTCCGGTGGCCAGCGCCAGCGCGTCAACATCGCCCGTGCGCTGGCGCTGTCACCACGCCTCGTCATTCTCGACGAAGCCGTGTCGGCACTCGACAAATCTGTCGAAGCGCAGGTTCTCAATCTGCTGGTCGACCTCAAGCGCGAATTCGGCCTGACCTATCTCTTCATCAGCCACGACCTCAACGTGGTGCGCTACATCTCCGACCGCGTGCTGGTGATGTATCTCGGAGAAGTGGTTGAACTCGGCCCGGTGGATGACGTCTGGGACGCGCCGGCACATCCCTATACGCGCGCGCTGCTGGCGGCGATGCCGTCCACCGATCCCGATAACCGCACCGAAGTGCCGCCGATCACCGGCGATCCGCCGAACCCGATCGACCCGCCATCCGGTTGCCGTTTCCACACGCGATGTGCGTTTGCCGAAGCCATGTGCGGCGGGAGCAAACCATTGCTAACGGAGATCACCGCGAGCGGTCATCAGGCCGCGTGCTTCATGGCGATCCCGGGCTCCGGTCACAGCAAGGCGCCCAGCGCGGGAGTGCAGTGACATGGCGAAACCATCTGCCAGGCAGATCAAGGTTCTGTCCGAAGTGACCGGTGTGCCGGCTTCCGATGAGACCGCCGAGCGCATTGCCGTCTCCATGGGGCCAGCCTTCGAGAATTTTGCCGCTATCGCCGGGACATTGCCGCTCGACCTCGAACCCGCGACCTATCTCGCGGTTCAGAACGGAAAGGCCGGCAAATGAGCGCCACCGAACCCGCATTGCTGTCGGTCACAGAGATCGCAGCGGCCATCGCCGACAAGACAATCTCGTCGCGCGAAGCCACGCAATCCTGTCTTGATCGCGTCGCCAAATGGCAGCCGCATCTCAACGCCTATATGTCCATCGAGGCCGATGCTGCGCTCAAGGCTGCTGACGCGGCGGATGCCGCGCTCGCCAAAGGCGAGAACCATGGCGTGCTGCATGGCGTCCCGATGGCGCATAAGGATATGTATTACGATGAGGGTCATGTGGTGACCTGCGGCTCCAAGATCCGCAAGGATTGGGTGGCCAAGACCACGGCCACTTCGCTGCAGCGCCTCAAGGATGCTGGCACCGTCCGTCTGGGCTCCCTGCAGATGGTCGAGTTCGCCTTCGGGCCACTCGGCCACAACACGCATTACGGTCCGGTTCGCAATCCATGGAATGTCGCGCATGCCACCGGCGGCTCGTCTTCGGGCTCCGGCTCGGCGGTCGCCGCGCGCCTGACCTTTGCAGCGCTCGGCTCGGACACCGGCGGCTCGATCCGGATGCCGGCGCATTTCTGTGGCGTGTCCGGTCTCAAGACCACCGCAGGCCTCGTTAGCCGCGCTGGGGCGATGCCGCTGTCGCAATCGCTCGACACCGTTGGCCCGCTGGCGCGCACTGTCGAGGATTGCGCGCTCATCACGGGCTTGATGGCCGGTGCCGACCCGCTCGATCCCACCACCAGCACGCGCGATGTTCCGGATTACATGGCCGCCACCAAGGCGTCCGCGAAGGGCATGACCGTCGGCATTCCCAAGGCGTTCTATGTGGACGATCTCGATCCCGAGGTCGCCGCGATCCTGCAGAACACGATCGCAGCGCTGAAGGATGAGGGCATCCAGATCGTCGAGATCGATCTGCCCAATCAGCCGCAGCTCACCGCCGCCTCGCAATTCGTCGTGGCCACTGAGGCCGCAGCTTTGCACAAGCGCTGGATGATCGAGCGCCCGCAGGATTACGGCCCGCAGGTTTTGATGCGTCTCGAAAACGGTCTCGCCGTCACCGGCGTGGCTTATCTCGAAGCCTTGCGCTGGCGCGGTCCTGCACTCGCGGCGCATCTCGCGGCGGCCGCCGGCGTCGATGCCATTCTCGCCCCGGTGTCGCCGATGGCGGCGCCCCGGATCGACGAGACCGATATCGGCAACGGCCCAGGTGCCGAGGCGCTGATCCAGCGCATCACGCGCTTCACACGCCCGATCAATTATCTCGGTCTGCCCGCGCTTTCGATTCCTACCGGCTTCACCAAGGCGAAGCTGCCGGTCGGCATGCAGCTCATCGGCAAGCCGTTCGACGAATCGACGCTGCTGACCATCGGCGCCACATTCCAGCGCGCGACCGATCACCATCTGAAATGTCCGGAACTGTCATGACCAATCTGATCGACGTCCGCAATCTCAATGTCACCTTCCGCGGCGAACGCACCGTCTATGCGGTGAACGATCTCAGCCTGTCGGTGAAGCAGGGTGAGGTGCTTGGCCTGCTCGGCGAATCCGGTTCGGGCAAGAGCGTCACCTTGCGCGCGCTGATGCGGCTCTTGCCGAAGAAGCGCACGCAGATCACCGGCAGCATCAATGTGCTGGGCAAGGATGTACTGGCGCTCGATGACGACGAGTTGTCAAAATTCCGCGGCCAGAGTGTGTCGATGATTTTTCAGGAACCGGCGCTGGCGCTGGATCCCGTCTACACCATCGGCCAGCAGATTGCCGAAAGCGTGATGCGCCATGAGGGCAAGAGCCAGGCCGACGGCATGAAGCGCGCACTCGAGATGCTTGAAGTGGTGCGCATTCCATCGGCCAAGCGTCGTCTCGATGCCTATCCGCATGAGATGAGTGGCGGCATGCGCCAGCGTGCGATGATTGCGCTCGCACTGGCCTGCAAACCAAAGATCCTGCTGGCGGATGAGCCGACCACGGCGCTGGATGCCACGGTGCAGATCCAGATCCTGCTGCTGCTGCGCGAGCTGCAGCGCGAATTCGGCATGTCGATCATTTTCGTGACCCACGATATTGGCGTCGCTATCGAAATCTGTGACCGCGTCGCCGTCATGTATGCCGGCCAGATCGTGGAGCAGGGCACTACGAGCCAGATCGTGCGCTCGGCAGTTCATCCGTATCCAAAGGGCCTGCTGTCATCGACGGTGCATGGTGCCAAGCGCGGCGAGCGCCTGGAGACCATTCCGGGCACGCCGCCCTCGCTCGACACGAAGCCAGCGAGCTGCTCATTCGCGCCACGCTGCAAGTTTGTGCAGGACCGTTGTACGGAAGCTCTGCCGCCGAATGTGGAGCTCGCGGGTGATCGCGTGGTGCGGTGTATCCGAGCGGAAACGGTTGCTGCCGCATAGTCGTAGGATGGGTTGAGCGTCAGCGATACCCATCACCACAAACACCGACGCTTGTGGTGATGGGTATCGCTGACGCTCAACCCATCCTACGCGAGCGTCGTTTCTACGCCTTCAGATTCTTCAGCAAGAACGTCAGCGCCGTCTGGGCAAACACCTGCATGTTCTCCTGCCGGTCGCTGCTGCCCGTCTCTAGTGTCATCACCTCATTCGTCGGCCCTGCGACGGCGATACAGCTATGCCCCGCGGCATCGCCGTAGCGATTGCCGCTTGGCCCTGTGGCTCCCGTCTCCGACAATCCCCAATCACATCCCAATCGCTCACGGATCGTTCCCGCCAGCAGTTGCGCATAGGGCTCGGAAGACGAGCGCATGCCCGGCACCCGAAACGCGTCATCTAAGATATCCATCAACACCCGCCGCGCATCGCGCGTATAGATCACGCCGCCGCCGATGAAATAGGCGGACGCGCCGGGCACCGCGAGCAGCGCCGCCGAGATCAATCCGCCGGTGGAGGACTCGGCCACGCCAATGGTCTGCTTGCGCGCGATCAGCTCGATCGCGACTTTCTCGGCAAGCGGGAGAAGGTCCTTCATCACTTCACTCCCGCCTTCTTCGGCGCCAGCGATCCATAGACGGCGCGAACAAAATTCTTTGCTGCCGTCTCGTTCGGCGCCCACTTCGCATCAAGGTCGGCGAAGGGCTTTGCGGCCTGCACTTCGTCTTCGGTCTTGCCGTCCTTGACCAGCTTCGTCATGCGATCCCGCGCGGTGATGAGCATGTCGCGATAGGCGGCGAGGGCCGCCTTGTCGCCGAGCGGGCCGTGGCCGGGCACGATCTTGGTCTTGTCATTGGCCAGCTTCAGATAGGTGTCGGTCGCAGCGATCATGCCTTTGATATTGCCACCATTGAGCGTGTCGATGTTTGGGTAGCGGCCATTGGTGAAGGTGTCGCCGGTCGAGATCACATTGGCGCTCTTGAAGTAGACGTAACTATCACCGTCCGTATGAGCGTCCTTGATATGCCGGAGTTCAGCGATGCGGCCACGCAGGCTCAGCGACAGTCGGTTCGGAAAAGTCCGCGTTGGCAGCGCAGCTTTCGGTGCCGGCGCGTTCTGCGCGCCTGTCAGAAAATTCGCTGTGCCCTTCGCAAGACGCGTCCGCACTTTGATATTGGCGACGATGGTTGCGCCTTCCTTGACGAAGGCTTCGTTGCCGCCGGTGTGGTCGCCGTGAAAATGCGTGTTGACCACATATCTCACAGGCTGCGGGGTGATCTTGGCGATCGCCGCCTTGATCTTGTCATGCAGCGGCGCAAACTGGCTGTCGATGAGGATGGCGCCGACCTTCGCTGTGGCGAGCGTCATGTTGCCGCCCATGCCTTCCAGCATGTAGACGCCGTCGCCAAGATCGGTGGACTTGATGTCCACCTTGGAGAAATCCGGAGGCGGCGGTGCTGGCGGCGTCTGCTGCGCAAATGCGGGCGGGGCGAAAGCGAATAAGGTGCTGGCGAGAACGATCGCAAGGCTGCGCATGGGGGACTCCAAAGATAGAACGCTGACGTCTTAGCACGCCAGCGTCCATGTCCATCCCCTTATGCGTTCAAATCGCCGTGCCTCATATGGTGACCGGCTTCGGCGCCAAGGCCTCGCTGCCCTTGCGATAAATCACGAGTGCCGCAATCGCGCCGCTTGCGGCAGCCGCCATCAGCCAGAAACCGGGTGAGGCGCGGTTGCCGGTGTGCTCGATCAGCCAGGTCGAGGCAAAGGGCGTAAACGTGCCGAGCAGGCCGGCAGCCAGCGCGAAGGCCAGAGAGAAGCAGGTCGTGCGCACATGCGCTGGCACGATTTCCACCAGGGCGCCCAGCATGGTGCCGCTGTAGACGCCGAAATAGAACGAGAACAGCATTTCAACGGCCAGCATCTTGCCGAAACTCGGTGCGCTCACCAGCCAGCTCAATGCGGGATAGGCGGTGAAAAAGGCGAGAATGGTAATGGTGAGCAGCACCGGCTTGCGGCCGATGCGATCAGACAAGGCGCCGCCGACCGGATTCCAGATAAAATTCGTGATCGCGATCAGGCAAGTGACGATGAGCGCGTCCTGCGTGGAGAGCTTCAGCACGTTCTTGCCAAATGTCGGCGTGTAGACGGTGACGAAATAGAACGTCACCGTCGTCATGGTTGCCAGCATCATGCCGAGCAGCACGATGCGCCAGTTGGCGGCGGCCGAAGCGAACACTTCGCTGGCGGTCGGATGCTTCTTCATCTTCAGAAATTCCGGCGTCTCTTCCAGCGTGCGGCGCAGGAAGAACAGGAACGGGATGATGATGCAGCCGATGAAGAACGGAATTCGCCAGCCCCAGGCATCAACGACATCCTTCGGCATCAACTCGCTAAGGATGAAGCCCAGCACGGCCGCGACGAAGATCGCCACCTGCTGACTCGACGACTGGAACGAGGTGTAGAAGCCGCGATTGCCGGGCGTCGAAATCTCCGAGAGATAAACCGACACACCGCCAAGCTCGACGCCGGCGGAGAAGCCCTGCAGCAATCGCCCGATCAGCACGATGATCGGCGCCGCGACGCCAATGCTGGCATAGGTCGGACACACCGCAATGGTGACGGTGCCGGCGGCCATGATGGCAAGGGTGACGATCAGCCCCTTCCGGCGACCGATCTGGTCGATGTAAGCGCCGAGCACAATGGCACCGACCGGGCGCATCAGGGCGCCGAGCCAGAACACGCCAAACGTATTGAGGAGGGCTGCTGTCTCGTTCTCGGACGGAAAGAACGCCTTTGCGATGGCGCTGGCATAGAAGCCGAACAGGAAGAAGTCGAACTGCTCCAGGAAATTGCCACTGGTTGCCCGCAAGATTGCCGCAAGACGTGACTTGATTTCGGGTGTCGAAACCGCGTCTTGCGCGGTATTTCTTGCGGCATCCATGTGGCTTTCTCCCGGCAATATTGAGGCCGGCAAAATGCGCGGCCAGGCAGCTTTGAACTGCCGATCTGCGGCAATATGCCACAGTCTGGCGGGGTGGGCCAAGCCGAAACCGATCAGATTCGAGGTGGAACCTGAGACTGAAGCCATTGCCGGAAGGCGCGCAGGTTGGGACTGTCCGCGCTGACCTCCGGAGAGACGAGATAAAACCCGGCATCGGCCGGCAGCTTGATATCGAATGGCATCACCAGGCGGCCGGAGGCGAGGTCGCCTTCCACATAGGTCGTGCGTCCGACGGCGACGCCGAGGCCGTCGATGGCGGCTTGCAGGGTCATGAAGATCAGATCGAAGCCGAGCGCGGGTTGCTTGGAGATATTATTCGGTAACCCCGCAGCCGTCAGCCAGAGACGCCAGTCGTCGTCGTGGCTGGCATTGGTGTGCAGCAATGTGTAGCGCGCGAGATCCTGGGGCTTTCGCAACGGCCGATCGCCCATCAATAATTTAGGACTGCACACCGGAAACAGATGATCCGCCGTCAGCCAGTCCGCGCGCAGGCCGGGCCACTGGCCGCGGCCGTAGCGGATCGCGGCATCGACATCGCCACTCTTGAAATCGACCAATGCGGTTGAGGTGGTGATGCGCACATCGATATGCGGATTTGCTTGCTGGAAAGCGGACAAGCGCGGCAGCAGCCATTTTGAAGCGAAGGACGCGAGTGTGCTGACAGTGAGCACATGATCGCGGTCGCGATGCAGCAGGCGATCAGTGGCCAGGCGCAGATCATTAAATGCAGCGCGTATACCCGGCAGGTAATCGCGGCCCTGTTCGGTGAGTGCCAGAGTGCGGTTCTGCCGGATGAAGAGTTTGACGCCGAGTTCTCCTTCCAGCCGCTTGATCTGATGGCTGATGGCCGTCTGCGTGACGTTCAGTTCTTCCGCCGCGAGGGTGAAGCTGAGATGCCGCGCAGCTGCCTCGAAGGCGCGCAGGCCATTCAAAGACGGCAATCTGGGGCTCATCGCTCATCTCCCGGCAGCCCAATCTCAACCATGAGTTTATCTCATGTGTTGCGGCGCACAATGTCGTTTGTCGGACGCGCCGTTCAGGCAGATATCTATGCGCATAGATTTAGCTTCAGGAGAGCGACATGTCTATTTGCACCCATGGATCGATGACAAATCATCATGCGAATACCGCTTTGTCCGGCGTCACCGAGACGCTCCGGGTGTGGCGCGAGCGCTATCAGCAGCGGCGCGAACTGGCGCAGTGGACCGAACGCGATCTGCACGATCTCGGCCTCAGCTGGTCGGACATGCTGGCAGAAGCCGACAAGCCGTTCTGGCGGGCCTGAGCAAGCAGTCGCGCAGGAGGATGTCATGAAGCATATCGATCTGCAAAATCTCGGGCGGTATTCCGATGTCCTGCTGTCGCGTGGTGACGAGGTAGTCACCTTGCGCTTCGCCGAACTTACAGACGCTGACGCGCTGCAATCCTATTTTCGCGGTCTGTCTGCGCAGTCGCGCTACAATCGGCTGATGGGGGCTGCGAGCGAGCTGCCGGCAGGCCAACTCGATCGCTTCATCCATGTGGGCGAAGACGACGGCTTTTCGCTTGTCGCGACCACAAAGCGCGATGGCGTCGAGTTGATTATCGGCGAAGCCCGGTATGCGGTCGATGAAGACAGCAGCAGTCTTGAGATCGGTCTGTCCGTCGATGACACGATGCAGGGGCAGGGCATCGGCGCGGCACTGCTCGACAATCTCGAATGCCGTGCGGCAGCGCTTGGTGCCGATCGCCTGCTTGGCGATACGCTTCGCTCCAATGATGCGATGCTGGCGCTGGCGCGCAAGGCAGGATTTGCCCTTGCGCCGACACCGGGTGATTGGAAGCAGATCCGTTTCGCGAAGAAAATCTTGCTCGCGCCGCAGGATATTCCCTGCGTGAGCTGGCGACTGGCGGCGATGACCGCCAGTGCGCATGGCGTGCAGTAGTCAGGCGGGCACGTTCGCAAAGTCCGTCGAGGTGGCGAGATCGCGCCAGGCGGCGAGCTCCGTCTCCACATGGACGTGCTTGGCTTCGATGCGCGCCACCGTATCGCTGCCGAGCGGCAGGCGTGTCGGGGGCGCCTTTGCCGCCACAAGCTGCATGAAGGCTTGCGCAAGTTTGCTGGGATCGCCGGGCTGCGCATGATTGGCATCGGCGGCATGCACGCGCGTCTTGCCTACGGTGTCGTGATAATCGTCGATCTCGATGCCGGTGCGCACGAGCGGCTTGTCATCGAGGAAATCGGTGCGGAAGAAGCCGGGCTCGACGACGGTGACATGGATGCCGAGCGGCGCAACTTCGGCACCCAATGCTTCGCTGATGCCTTCGACCGCGAACTTGGTCGAGCCATAGACACCCCAGCCCTGGAAGCCCGCATAGCCACCGATCGATGAGACATTTATGATGTGGCCCGCGCGTTGCCGGCGCATATGCGGGAGAACCGCGCGGGTGACAGAGAGCAGGCCGAACACGTTCGTTGCATAGATCCGCTCGACTTCCGCGGCGCTGGATTCCTCGATGGCGCCGAGCAGGCCGTAGCCAGCATTGTTCACCAGCACATCGATGCGGCCGAAGGTCTTCACCGCGAGGCCGGCGGCTTCGTGCGCCTGATCCTCCTTGGTGACGTCAAGGCGGGTGGCAAGCAGGCGCTCGTGGCTGCCGAGGCGGGCGGTGACAGCCGCGGGATCGCGCGCAGTGGCGACCACGGCGTCGCCTCGTGCGAGTGCCTCGGCCGCAATGAGGGCGCCGAAACCGCGGGATGCTCCTGTGATGAACCAGACACGCATGATCGTCTCTCCTTGGCTGGCCCGGCGACATCGCCGGGCTGACGGGAGGGACACTAGGGTCTCGCCAGAATTGAATTAATCCGCTATTTATTTCATGTCTTATTGAGCGAAATTCATCAATGAACCGGATCGGCCCGGCAGAACTGGCAACGTTTCTGGCCATCGCCCGCCATCGCAGTTTTCGCGCGGCGGCGGTGGAGCTCGGCGTATCCGCCTCGGCGCTCAGTCATGCCTTGCGCAATATCGAGGAGCGGCTCGATCTGCGCCTGGTCAATCGCACCACGCGCAGCGTGGCGCTGACCGAGGCGGGCGAGCGATTGTTCGCGCGCGTCAGTCCGGCGTTCCAGGATATCGACGATGCGCTGGAAGACCTGAATACGTTTCGCGGCAAGCCCGCCGGCACGTTGCGTTTCAATGCGGCCAGGCAATCGGCGCAGCTGGTGCTGCTGCCCCTCGTGACGCGCTTCCAGAAGGCCTATCCGGAAATCAATGTCGAGATCGCGGTGAATGACGGGCTCGTGGATATGGTCTCCGCCGGATTCGATGCGGGCATTCGCTTCGGTGAAACGATTGCAGCGGACATGATCGCCGTGCCGATAGGACCGCGGCAGCGCTCGGCCGTGGTGGGGACGCCGGCGTTTTTCAAAAAGTACAAACAGCCGCGGACGCCGCATGAACTGAAAGACCTGCCATGCATTCGTTTCCGCTTCTGGGGTGGGGCGCTGTATCGCTGGGAATTCGAGCGCGGCGGTGTCGCATTGGAAATCGATGTCGCGGGTCCGCTGACACTGAATGATCAGGATCTGATGGTGGATGCGGCGCTGGACGGTGCCGGGCTCGCTTACGTGTTCGAGAAACAGGTCGAGGACCTGATTGCGAAGCGGAAGCTGGTGCGCGTGCTAGCGGATTGGTGCCCGGCCTATCCCGGCTTCTTCATGTATTACCCAAGCCGCCGACAATTGCCGGCAGCGCTGCGGGCGTTTGTGGATTTCGTGAAGGCGGCGAAGTAGAGCGGGATCGTAGGATGGGTTGAGCGGAGGCGCGAAGCGCCGGAGCGAAACCCATCATTCGGTCGTTGCGGCAGATTCCGCCGATGGGTTCTCGCTGCGCTCAACCCATCCTACGGCATCGAGATACGGCATCGCGCTAGAATTTCTCCACCCACGGCCGGATTTCCAGCTCGGAACTCCACGCACTGCGCGACTGCTGCAGCACATGCCAATAGTTTGCTGCGATGGCGTCGGGATCGAGCAGCGAGTCCGGTTTGTCCGCAGACTCCGTGCGCACCGAACTTCGGATGCCGCCATCGATCACAAAATGCGCGACATGGATGCCCTGTGGCGCGAATTCGCGAGCGAGCGACTGCGCGAGGCCGCGCAATGCGAATTTGCCCATGGCAAAAGGCGCCGATTGCGCAAAACCCTTGATGCTGGCAGACGCGCCGGTGAACAGGATGGCGCCATGCTTGTTCGGCAGCATCCGCTGCAATGCCTGCTGCGCGACGAGGAAGCCGCCGAAGGCGCTGACAGCGATGGATTGCGCAACGTCGCTCGGTGCCAGTTCGACGAAGGGGCCGCGGGCGCGTTGGCTGGCATTGTAGACGACGATGTCGATCTTGCCGATCTGCGCTTCGACATCCTCGAAAAGTTTTGCGACATCGTCCGCTTGCGTCGCATCACAAGCAAATGTTTTGGCGCCCGTCTCGCGGGCTAGCCCGTCAAGCTTGCCGCTGTTGCGGGCGGCAAGCGCCACGCGAATGCCTTGCTTCGACAACAGCCGCGCCAGCGATGCGCTGATGCCTTCGCCGGCGCCGACGATCAGGGCCGTTTCGTATTGCGGGATATCCATGGTCCTACGCTCCGGCTTAAGCACTTTATCCGCATGCGTTGCGGGTGCATGATGCAAATGGAAACGCTATCAGCCCATCACAAGAGGCCGCCATGAACGCCCATGCGCAAAACAAAAATCTGATCGCGCCGGATACGTCCGGGATGAATTTTTACCACGCTGATCCCGCGCTGCGCGACCTCCTGCGCATTCATCTGCCGGAGGATCTGTTCAAGCACATCCAGCCGCATCTGGAAAAACTGGGCGAACTGGTTGGTGGGCCGCTGGATGAAGCGGGGCGGATGGCCGATCGGCATGGGCCGGTGCTGCACCAGCGCGACAAGTTCGGCCAGGATGCGCAGTGGGTGGAATATCACCCGGCCTATCGCGAGCTGGAAAATGCCGCCTTTGGCCAGTTCGGCATTCACGCGCTGTCGCATCGCAAGGGCATCATGGGCTGGCCATCGACCTATCCGGTGGCGGCGAAGCACGCATTCACGTTCCTGTTCAACCAGTCTGAATTCGGCATGGGCTGCCCGATCAATGTCACCGATGGCGCCGCGAAACTGCTGTCGAAATTCGGCGACGAAGCGCTGCAGGCCAAATATCTGGACGGGCTGACGCAGACCGACATGAGCAAGCTCACGCAAGGCGGTCAGTTCATGACGGAGAAGGAAGGCGGTTCCGATGTCGGCAAGCTGACAGCGCGTGCCGTGCAGGAAGGCGATCACTGGCGGCTGTATGGCGAGAAATGGTTCTGCTCCAATGCCGACGCGAAAGTGGTGATGCTGCTGGCGCGGCCGGAAGGCGCCGTCGGCGGCACCAAGGGCGTCGGCCTGTTCCTGATGCCGCGCTTCCTCGATGACGGCACGCAGAACCACTATCGGATCGTGCGTCTGAAGGACAAGCTCGGCACCCGCTCGATGGCCTCGGGCGAGATCAAGCTGGAAGGCGCAATCTGCTATGCGGTCGGCAAGCTCGATCGCGGTTTTGTGCAGATGGCGGAGATGGTGAATTCATCGCGCCTCTCCAATGGCGTGAAGTCCACGGCGCTGATGCGCCGGGCCTGGCATGATGCGATCACCGTGGCCCGCAACCGCGTGGTATTCGGCCAGCGCATCATCGATATGCCGCTGGCGCGGCGGCAGCTGATGAAGATCCTGCTGGCGACGGAGCAGGGGCTCTCCATGAGCTTTGTCACCGCTGATGCACTGGATCGTGCGGAGGCCGGCAGTCAGGATGCGGCGGCGCTGCTGCGCATCCTGACGCCGGTCTTGAAATTCCGCGCGACGCGTGATGCGCGCAAGGTCTGTGGCGACGCGATGGAGATGCGCGGTGGTGTCGGTTACATCGAGGAATTCGCCACGGCACGTCTGCTGCGCGACGCGCATCTCGGCTCGATCTGGGAAGGCACCGGCAATATCGTGGCCCTGGACGCGCTGATGCGCGCTGTTGGGCGGCATGGTGCGGAAGCGGCGCTGGCCGCTGATCTGCACAATCGGCTCAACGAATCCCGGAGTGTCCCACAAGCCTGGCGCGATCGGCTGCATGCGCTATCCGACCGCGCGATCTCGTTTGCCCGCGAGGTTGCATCCCGCGCGGACAACGAGGGTGATGCGCGTCGTGCCACCAGTGCGCTCTATCACGTGGCGAGTGCCGTCGCGATGGCGTGGGAAGCGCATCGCATTCACTTCCAGCGCGGCGATGCCCGCCGCCTGCTGATGTCGCGCCTCGTCATCGAGCATCGTCTGCTGGCGCCGGATCCGTTCGCGGTGGTGGAGAATGATGTGCAGAGGGCCATTGTCGCGCATCTGCTCGGCGAGCGCGATGTGAGCATGGATGAGGCGGGACGGCTGGTGACGGCGTGAGCCGTGACTGGTGGCGGAATCGGCGTTGTTCGCCAACACGACATCGAAAGCCCGCTTGGCGGCGGGCTGGGTGACATGCTGGAGATGTTGCAGGAATTTGGTAGCGGGAGAGGGACTCGAACCCCCGACCCCAGGATTATGATTCCCGTGCTCTAACCAGCTGAGCTACCCCGCCACAGGGTCACGACGGCCAGAATGCCGCGTCGCGAACGGGCCGCTTATAGGGACGGGGAGGACGCCCTGTCAAGCAAGGCGACCACCGAAAATCCGCTTTTCCGCCATTCGGTTAGCCGGTCTCCGGCAGAGCGCCGATTACGGCGCTCTGCCAACGGCTTGAGAGCCTTCGGTCGCGCCCTAAACGCCGTCAAAGGCCTTTTGCAGCGCGGCCATATCGAGCTTGATCATGCCCATCATGGCGGCCATGGCCCGCTTGGCGCCCTCGCCATTCTCGCTGGCGAGCAGTTCCGTAAAGCCATTGGGGACGATCTGCCACGGCACGCTCCAGCGGTCGTTGATCCAGCCGCAGGCATTTTCCTTGCCGCCATTGGCCAGAATGGCGTCCCAGACACGATCGACCTCCGCCTGATCCTCGCAATGGATGGTGAAGGACACGGCCGTGCTGAAGGTGGCGGGGCTGCCGCCATTGAGGCCGATGAAGCTCTGGCCAGCCAGCGTGAAGCCGACGACCAGCACATGGCCAGCTTTGCCGCCGGGATAATCAATGGGCGCGCGCTGCACGCGGTCGATGGAGGAATTCGGCACCAGCGAGCAGTAGAATTTTGCGGCCTCTTCGGCCTCGGTTTCGTACCAGATGCAAGGGGAAATCTTCGACATCGCGCGTCCTCCGCTCAGGTCGCCATCGCGGCTTCGGCGGCCGCCATGTCCATCCACATCACTTCCCAGATATGGCCGTCCGGGTCTTCATAGCTGCGGCCATACATGAAGCCGAAATCCTGGGTCGGGGTCGGATCCGGCGTGCCGCCGGCATCCGTCGCCTTCCTCACCAGCGCATCGATCTCGTCGCGGCTGTCGGCGGAGATGCAGATCAGCACCTCGCTCGATGTCTTCGCATCGACGATCGTCTTCGAGGTGAACTGCTTGTACTTGTCGTGTGTCAGCAGCATCGCGTGGATGGTGTCGGAGAACACCATGCAGGCGGCGGTGTCGTCGGAGAATTGCGGGTTCTTGGTCGCGCCGACTGCCTCATAGAAGGCAACCGCGCGGGGCAGGTCGCTGACCGGCAGGTTCACGAAGATCATCTTGGGCATGTTGTTTTCCTCGCATGATGTGGTGTCGTCCCAAGGACGAAGCTGGCGATATCGATCCGACATGGTGCCGACATTTTTTGTGGCGGCATTTTCAATGCGACAGCCGCCGCTTTTCCACCATGACGTGCAAGGTCATGCGGACGGTATGTCGCATGCGCGTTGCACCATCGGAATTGCGACCGCGGGCAAATCATCGTTCATTGCCAACACGGCAGCGATACGACGGAAGACGCACTTTCCGACACGGATTTAGACGTTACACTGCCGTCACAACAAAGGTCCGGTCATGAGCCGCGGCCGCCAAGAGATAAAAGAGGGAGAGAATTCATGCTGCAGCGCAGTCGCTTTGCACTTCCATTGTCTGTCGCCATGGCCGCCGCCGCGATTGCCACGCTCGGCACGGCCACCATTGTCCGCGCACAGGAATATCCGACCAAGCCGATCACGCTGATCGTGCCATGGCCTGCCGGCGGCTCCACCGACATCTCGATGCGCGCCATTGCGGATGCGGCGTCGAAACATCTCGGCCAGCCCATCGCCATCGACAACAAAGGCGGCGGCGGCGGCACGGTCGGCCCCGCGACCATGGCGGCGGCGGCGAAGCCGGATGGTTACACCATCTCGCAGATTCCGATCACGGTGTTCCGCCTGCCGTTGATGCAGGAAGTGTCGTGGAATCCCGACAAGGATTTTTCCTACATCATCCATCTCACCGGCTACACCTTCGGCATCACGACGAATGCGGACTCGCAGTTCAAGACCTGGAAGGACGTGGTCGATTTCGCCAAGGCCAATCCGGGCAAGGTGACCTATGCGACGCCGGGCACCGGCACCTCGCTGCATGTGGGCATGGAGCAGATCGCGGCACTGGCCGGCATCAAGTTGACCCAGGTGCCGTTCAAGGGCGGCGCCGAGACCAACGCGGCAGTGCTCGGCAATCACACCATGCTGCAGGCGGATTCCACCGGCTGGCGACCGCTGGTCGATGCCGGCAAGCTGCGTCTTTTGATGGTGTGGACCGACAAGCGCTCGCCGAATTTCCCGGATGCGCCGACTCTGAAGGAGAGCGGCTATCCGATGGTCTATGACTCGCCATTCGGCATTGCCGGGCCAAAGGGCATGGACCCGAAGATCGTCGCCAAGCTGCATGATGCCTTCAAGAAGGCGATCGAGGATCCCGCCGTCGTCGCGACGCTGGCGAAATATGACATGGTGCCGAATTACAAGAACACCGAAGACTACAAGAAGTTCGTGGTCGAGGTGACGGCGTCGGAGCGCAAGGTGATCGACAGCATCGGGCTCGCGAAGAAGTAGGAGATCCCAGGTGTCGTCCCCGCGAAAGCGGGGACCCATACCCTCCGACATTGTCGTGCAAGCAAGACCTCTCCAATCCGCCGCCACATATCGCCAGCGTGTATGGATCCCCGCCTGCGCGGGGACGAAGCGGTGATTGTGGAACGACCGAAAGCTCCTCCATGGCCTCCACCACCCGTCCTCCCTTCCGTCTCAACAATTCCGAATTCTGGACCGGGGTGATCGGCCTTGGGCTTGGCGTGTTCGTGATCCGCTCCGGGCTCAAATTGAAGCTCGGCACCATCAATGATCCCGGCTCCGGCTTCATGCTGTTCTATATCGGCATCCTGATGTGCGCGTTCGCCGTCACCATCGTCCTGGCATCGGTGACGGAAGGCGGCCCGACCTTCGGCTCGCGCTGGGAGGATGCGCGCTGGAGCAAGCCGGTGCTGATCATCGCGTGCCTGATCGCTTATGCGTTTGCATTGGAGCCGCTCGGCTTTCTGATCGCGACCATTCCGTTGATGCTGCTCTTGTTGCGCATCATCGATCCTGTGCGCTGGACACTGGCCGTGCCGCTGGCGGTGCTGGCGCCTGTCGGTGTGTGGTGGGTGCTCAAGCATGGTCTGGCGATCATGCTGCCCACTGGCACCTTCGAGATCGGTTGAGGGAGCGGCATCATGGACGTTCTCGCCAACGTATTTCACGGCTTCGGTGTGGCGCTGCTGCCGGTCAATCTGCTGTATTGTTTCATCGGCGTCTTCATCGGCACGCTGGTCGGCGTGCTGCCGGGCATCGGTCCGATTTCGGCAATGTCGCTGCTGCTGCCGGTGACGCTGTCCGGCACGCCGGAGTCGGGCATCATCATGATGGCGGGCATCTATTACGGCTCCATGTATGGCGGCTCCACCACATCGATCCTCGTCAATATCCCCGGCGAGGCGGCGTCGGTCGTCACCTGTATCGACGGCCACCAGATGGCGAAGAAAGGCCGCGCAGGTCCCGCGCTCGGGATTTCCGCGCTGGGCTCCTTCATTGCCGGCACCTTTGCGCTTGTCGCCTTGATGCTGGTCGCGCCTTCGCTGGCGGCTGTCGCGATTGCCTTCGGGCCGGCCGAATATGCCAGCCTGATGGTGCTCGGCCTTGTGGTGCTCACCTTCCTCACGCAGGGCTCGATGGCCAAGGCGCTGCTGATGGCCTGCATCGGCATCGTGCTCGGCCTTGTCGGCCTCGACAGCATTACCGCGCAACCACGTCTCACCTTTGGCCGTATCGAACTGATCGACGGCATTGGCCTTGTGCCGGTCGTGATGGGCCTGTTCGGTCTCGCCGAAGTGCTGCTCAACACCGAGCAGGCGATCAAGCGCGAGATCATCAATGCGAAGATCACGCAATTGCTGCCGAACAAGGAAGACTGGAAACGCAGCGCCGGTCCGATCGGACGCGGCACTGTTCTCGGCTTCTTCCTCGGCATTCTGCCCGGCGGTGGCGCAGTGGTGGCGTCCTTCGCATCCTATGCGCTGGAGAAACGTCTCGCGAAGAAGCCCGAGGAATTCGGGCATGGTGCCATCGAAGGCGTCGCCGGCCCGGAAGCTGCGAATAACGCCGCCGCCGGTGGCGCGTTCATTCCGCTGATGACGCTCGGCATCCCGCCGAATGTGGTGATGGCGCTGCTGCTTGGCGCTTTCGTCATTCACGGGCTGCAGCCCGGACCGCTGCTCATCACACAGAATCCGACATTGTTCTGGGGCATCGTCGCCAGCATGTATATTGGCAATGCGATGTTGCTGGTGCTGAATCTGCCGCTGATCGGCATGTGGGTGAAGCTGCTGAAACTGCCTTACAACGTGTTGTTCCCACTGATCGTGCTGTTCACCATCATCGGCGTCTATTGCAGCAGCAACAATGTGTTTGACGTCTATGTGATGGTCGCCTTCGGCATCATCGGCTACTTCATGCGCAAGTTCGGCTATGAGCCAGCGCCGCTGGTGCTAGCCTTCGTGCTCGGTCCGCTGCTCGAGAACAATCTGCGCAAGTCGTTGATCCTGTCGCAGGGCGATCTCATGACTTTCGTCGAACGTCCAATTTCCGCGGCTTGTCTGGTTCTTGCGGTGATCCTGCTGATTGCGCCGCTGTTGCCGGCGCTGCGTCGGAAGCGGGAGATGGTGGCGCTGGATGAGGGCGCGTAATCGGCCAGCTTGCCTTAGGCGTGGAACTGGATAGAACATCTTCACGCTCGCTTGTTTGCGAGCTGAACCGCCTGCGATGCCGCAGGCTGGTCCATCGTGGTCAACGGTGATCGCGCGTCAATTTCGCCTGCGCGTTTCCGGTTCTCCTCGATGACGACATCCGAAAGCCCTAAAGGGGCGTTGGCGCAGCCGCGCCGTGGCTTCCGATTGTTTACACCCATCCTCGCTGGCGCCAGCCTGCGCGAGCGCATGCTGGCGTGTGTTGGCGCACTGGTGGGCATCGCACTGACCGGGATGATCTGCCGCTTCGTGCTCGGTGATCACACAAGCCTGCCGCTGATCGTGGCGCCACTCGGCGCGTCAGCGGTGCTGCTATTCGCGGTTCCCGCCAGCCCTCTGGCGCAGCCGTGGTCGATCATCGGCGGCAACACGATCTCGGCTTTTATCGGCGTTATCGTTGCGCATTTCGTCCGCGATCCCATTCTCGCGATCGGCTTCGGTGTATCCATCGCCATCGCGGCCATGTCCTTCGCGCGCTGCCTGCATCCACCGGGCGGTGCGACGGCGCTAACAGCCATTATCGGTGGTCCGGCGGTGACATCGGCGGGCTTTCTGTTTCCGTTCGTTCCTGTCGGCCTGAACTCGCTGCTCTTGGTTGCGCTCGGCCTGCTGTTTCACAAGGTGTCGCGCCACACCTATCCGCATCTCGCGAGCGCGCCGCCGCCGAATACGCATGGGACTGCGGATATCAGCCCCGAATTGCGGGTCGGCTTCAAGCCAGAGGATATCAGCAAGGCGCTCGAAGTCCTGAAAGAGAGTTTCGATATTAGCCCCGAGGATCTCGACAGCCTGCTGCGGCAGGTGGAGCTACAGGCGCTGCTGCGGACCCACGGCAATGTCGCGTGTGAAGACATCATGTCGCGCGATGTCGTGACGGTGGGCGTGTGGGACAAGGTCGAACTCGCGCAGACACGACTGCTCAAGCACAATGTGCGGACGCTGCCCGTGATCGACCGGCAGGGGCATCTCGTCGGCACCATTGGTCTGCGTGAAATTCTCGACAAGGCAGGCGATATGAGTGTGCGGATGTCGCCTGCATCCACGGCGTCGGCGCAAACCCCTGCGATCGCCCTGTTGCCGACGCTGACCGATGGCCGCACCCATGCGGTCATCGTCATCGACAATGATCGGACCATTGCCGGCCTGATCACGCAGACCGATCTGCTTGCGGCCATCGCGAAGCTCATTCCTGTGAACGCGTGAGTCGCATGACGGTATAGTGTGATGGGGCTGGTCAGGCCTGCTATTTCGACCAATTGTAAGTTCCCCAGGTGAAATCACCTTGGGTGCGACCGCGTAATTGATTTAGTGACAAAGGTTCCCGCTCAGCCAAATTGACGCCAAGCCTTTGACCGCCGCCGCTTCCTCATCAAATCCCAGCGAAAGACTGACCCTGCTGTCGGGGGCGCTCGTCGTGTCTGCGGGCGTGCAGAGTTTTGATCAACCGAAGCGGGTGAATGCGACGCTGCCGGCCGGCGTGAAGATCGTATTGCTGCTCAGCGGCAGGTTGCAGATCGCGGTGGGCGAGGGCGCCGGTCGCGAGATCTGTGGCCCTGCGGCGCTGGTGATCCGTTCGCCGAATGGCGCGCCGCGCGACCAGGTTTTTGCGGCTGATGTGCCGGTGCGCTACGTGATCGTGCAGATGCAGGAAGGGCTCGTCAGCGCCGAGATGGCGCAGGCGATGGCGGCGTCTTTCGAGGCCACGCGCGCATCGGCCGATCAGGACGCGTTCCTGATGTCCTGCTCCGCCGGCCACGCGCTGCAGGCGCTGTCGGCGCAGATCATGAATTGCCCGATCCGTGGTGCCGAGCGCGAGCTTTATCTCGGCGGCAAGGCGATGCAGCTCGCGGCGCTCGCGATTTCCTCGTGTCTCAGCCAGGCCAGCGCGCCGCAGGCATTGCAATTGTCGTCGCGCGATTTCGATCGAATCCGGCAGGCGCGGGAATTGTTGATCGAGGCCATGCAGCAGCCGCCGTCGCTTGAGGGGCTGGCGCAGCAGGTGGGGCTCAATGTCCGCAAACTCAGCGATGGTTTTCGTCGGGTCTATGGGGCGACGGTGTTCGGCTTCCTGCAGGAATACCGGCTGGAACAGGCCTATAAGCTCATCGCTTCCGGCGAGATGAGCGTGTCGGAAGCCGCCTATCACGTCGGCTACGGCGCGGCGCATTTCGCGACGATTTTCCGCAAGCGCTTCGGCATTTCCCCGAGCAGCTTACGCTAGCCGCGCCTGCGGCAGTTTATAGGTCTCCTAACCCCGAGCAAAAGCGAGAGTCCGGCAAACGAAAGTCGGCGCCTATCTCGCCCCGGCCCTGCATGCCAAGAGACGATGGCGCCAGACCGGGGACTTTATCTGGCGCCACCAGGATTTCACGGGGATCACCGACACATGACGACACAATTGCGCTGGAGCCGATTGCTCCATGTCTCGCCACTCGCTCTGGCGCTTCCGTTCGTCGATGCCACGTCGTTGCTGGCCCAGCAGGCAACCAGTTCAACGCTCCCGTCAGTGACGGTGGATGCTCCGGCGGCGCGCACCGTGCGCGCCGCACCGAAGCAGCGCGCAGCCCGTACGGCCGCTCCCGCGCGCCGTGCGGCCGTGACGCCGCCGCCGGCCGTCGAGGCCGCCCCGCGCGAGACCGCGCGTGGTCCGGTGCGCGGCATCGTCGCCAGCCGTACCAGCACGGGCAGCAAGACGGATTCGTCCATCCTTGCGACGCCACAGTCGATCTCGGTGGTGACGCGCGAGCAGATCCAGCAGCAGGGCGCGCGCACGGTGGCCGAAGCGCTGCGTTATGAGCCCGGCGTGATCTCGGAAAGCCGCGTCGGCGATCGCTTCGACAACGTGTTCATCCGCGGCTTCGGTGGCTTTGGTGGCGCTGCCAATTATCTGCATTTCTGGGACGGCCTGCGCCTGCCGCGCGGCGTCTCCTATGCGATGCCATCGGTCGATCCGTTCCTGCTGGAGCGCGTCGAGATCCTGCGCGGCCCCGCATCGGTGCTGTACGGGCAGAACAATCTCGGTGGCATGGTCAATCTGATCAGCAAGAACCCGACCGCGACCCCGCAGGGCGAGATCTTCACCCGTTTCGGCAACAACAATCGCGTCGAGGGCGGCTTCGATGTCAGCGGGCCGCTGACTAAAGACGGCGACCTGATGTATCGCCTGATCGGTCTCGGCCGCCACACCGATACCGATGTGAACAATACCACCAGCGAACGCCAGATGATCGCGCCGACCATCACCTGGCGGCCATCGCAGGATACCTCGCTGACCGTGCGCGCCAGCTACACCAAGGACCCGTCGAGCTATCAGCCGAACTGGCTGCCGGCCCTTGGCACGCTGCAGACCAATCCGAACGGCCAGATCCCGCGCAATTTCTTCTCCGCGCACCCGAACCTGAACACCTATTCGCGTGAACAGACCTCGGTCGGCTACGAGTTCGAGCATCACTTCAACGAGACCTGGGCGGTGCGCCAGAACTTCCGCTACATGGAAGTGACGAGCGACTTCAAGGCGGCGCCGGTGTCGAACTCCACACCGTTCGGAGCTGGCTCGACGTGCGGCGCAGGCACCACGGCCAATCTGTGCCTCGTACGCACGACCACGAATTATCTGGAACAGCTGAAGGCCGCTGCGATCGACAACCAGGCGGAAGCGAAATTCGTGACCGGCTGGCTCGAGCACACCGTGTTGATGGGTCTCGATTACCAGAAGTCGTCGGCCACGGCCCGTTTTGGCAATGGCACCGCGACCAATATCAATTACCTGAATCCGAACTACGGTACGGTGACAGTGCCGCCGCTGACCACGCAGACCGTGATCGATCGCGAACAGGCCGGCCTTTACCTTCAGGATCAGGTCCGCATCGGAAAGCTCAACGTGGCGGCCGGTGTCCGTCATGACTGGTCCAATGGTTCCAACCAGCAGAGCACCATCGCGTCCGGAGCGGTCACCAGCACCATCCGCCCATCCGATCAGGCCACGACCTGGCGCGTCGGTGCGACCTATCTGTTCGACAATGGCTTCGCGCCCTATGCGAGCTATTCGACATCGTTCGAGCCGAGCGTGACGGTTGGTACCGATTACACCGGCACGGCATTCAAGCCGACCACGGGCGAACAGTATGAAGTCGGTCTGAAGTATCAGCCGATCGGCATGAATGGCTTCTTCATGCTGTCCTATTTCGACATCACACAAAGCAATGTGCTGACGACGGATACGGCGCGTGTATCGACGGCATTTCCGCTTTGCACGGCCGCCAGCGGCTATTGCCAGATCCAGCAGGGTGAAGTGCGCTCGAAGGGCATCGAACTGTCGGGCAAGATCACGCTGCAGCCGGGCCTCGACGTGATTGCCGCCTATTCGCACACGGATATCGACATCACAAAAAGCACGCAGATCGTGAGCGGCATCTCGCTGCAGGGCAAGAAGCCGGTCGGAGCTGCTGCAGATACGGCTTCGCTGTGGATGGATTACACGTTCCAGAGCGGCCCGCTGGCCGGCTTCGGTTTCGGCGGTGGCGTGCGCTATGTCGGCTCGTCCTATGGCGACAATATCAACAGCGCTGCCATGATCGTGCCAGCTTACACGCTCGGCGATCTCGCCGTGCACTACGATCTGGCCGGTGCGTCGCCGCAGCTCAAGGGCTGGAAGCTGGCGGTCAACATGACCAACATCACCGACAAGACCTACGTATCCGGCTGTGCGTCGTCTGCCCAGTGCTTCTATGGCAATGGCCGGACCACGCTGGGGACGGTCCGCTATCAGTGGTAAGTGAGTTGATCCGGCATCGGCTTGAGGTCGATGCCGGATCATGCGAGCCCAACAGCCAGCAAAGCGATGTGTGTATGCCGAATGTGATGCTGCCTGGTGCCAGTGTTCGCGACGTGATGTCGAAGACAGGGCGCGACTACCGCATTTTTATCTGGCAGCCGGCGACCGGTCAGCTGCGGAGCAAAATGCCTGTCGTCTATCTCCTGGATGGCAACGGCACCTTTCCGATCGCGGCGGCTGCGACGGCGCTGCAGTCGCGCCGGCCCGAGCGCACCGGCGTGCGACCGGCGATCGTGGTCGGCATCGGCTATCCCACCACGCTGTGGCTCGATGCCGAACGCCGCACCTATGACTACACGCCGCCGGTGCCGGAAGATGCGCTGCCGCAGCGCCCGGATCGCGGCGGCTGGAGCCGCACCGGCGGGGCGGATGAATTTCTTGATTTCATCGCCGATGAATTGCAGCCGATGATCGCGGCCGAGTTCGATGCCGATTGCGACCAGAGCGCGCTGTTCGGCCATTCCTTCGGCGGGCTGTTCGTGTTGCATACGCTGTTCACGCGGCCGGCGCTGTTCCGGAACTATGCAGCGGCGAGTCCTTCCATCTGGTTCGGAGGTGATCACCTGATGCAGGTTAAGGCCCGCTTCATGGCGGCGAAGCCGGTGGAGCCGACGCGGCGGCTGCTCATCACGATCGGCAGCCTCGAACAGGCCGAAGCGCAATCCGGCGATGGATCGTCTGCCGATTACGATTCGTGGATTCGGCGTAACAAGATGGTAGAGAATGCGAAGGGGCTCGCATCCGATCTCGCAACCTTGGATCCGGCGGCGCTGGCCGTGACCTATAAGGAATTCGAGGGTGAGAACCACGCATCAGTGCTGCCGGCGGCGATCAGCCGGTCACTGCGGTTCTCGCTGATGTCAGGCGCATGATGACGTTCATGAATATGCGATCCGTGATGGCTGGCCTTGCCGGATGTATCGCCGGCGCGTGGCTGGCGATGATGCCTGCATTGGCGGAGCCGTTGACGGTGACCGACATCACCGGACGTACGGTCACGTTGGCGCAGCCGGCGCAGCGCATTCTGCTGGCCGAAGGACGACAGATCCTGAGCCTGTCGCTGCTCCATCCCGATCCGGTCAGCCTGATCGCGGGATGGCTCGGCGATTTCCGCCGCAATGACAGCGAGAGCTATGCGCTCTATCGCGCGAAATTTCCGGCCATCGACGACATTCCCGTGCTGGGCATGGGCAATGATGGTTCGTTTTCGGTGGAGAAAGCGATCGCCATCAAGCCGGATATCGCCGTGCTCGGCACCAGTTTTGCGCCGGGCGGCCGCAGCAACGATGTGGCGCGGCAACTGGAAGCCGCCGGCATCCCAGTGGTGTTCACGGATTTCTTCATCAATCCGTTCGACAACACCGTTCCCAGCATGCGCATCCTCGGCCGCGTGACGGGACGCAACAAGCAGGCCGAGGATTATGTCGCCTTTTACGAGGCACATATGAAGCGAATCTCGGAGCGTGTTGCCGCATCGGGCATGAGGCGGCCGAGCATCCTGTTCGAGACCCATGCCAGTACATCCGATTGCTGCCACTCGCTCGGTGCAGCCAATCTCGGCCGTTTCATTTCATTCGCCGGCGGTGACAGCATTTCGGCCGAGGTTTCCAAAGGACCATCGGCGCAGCTCGGTCTGGAATATATTATCGCCAGCAATCCTGAGATTTATGTGGGCACCGGCGGCGCGCATCTAAAGGCGACGGGCGGGCTGGTGATCGGGCCTGGCTTCGATGCTGCGACGATCCAGGGTCGCCTCGCCGCCGTGGTCGCACGGCCAGGCTTTGCGGAGTTGCGCGCCGTGCGCGAGAAGAATGTGCATGGGCTGTTCCACAACATCATGTCGACGCCGCTCAATCTGCTGGCCGTCGAAGCGCTCGCGCGCTGGCTGCATCCGCAGGCGATGACCGATATCGATCCGAATGCGACCATGGCGGAGATCAACAAGCGCTTTCTCGCGGTGCCGATGAGCGGCATCTATTGGGTCGATCTCAAGTGACGGAGACTGCGACTGCACGTGCGGCAACAGCGTATCAACGCGTCGTGCGTCGGCGCATGGTATTTCTGCTCGTGCTCGCGCTCATAAGCCTCGTTGCCTTCGCAGTTGATCTCGGCACCGGCCCGTCCAGCCTCGGTCTGATCGATGCCGTGCGCGGCATCTTGGATGGCAGCACATTGTCCGGGGCGCAGCGCGCGATCCTGTGGGAAGTGCGATTGCCGCAGGCGCTACTCGCTGTGCTGGTCGGGCTCGCACTGGCGACGGCGGGCGCGGAGATGCAGACCATTCTCGGCAATCCGCTGGCGAGCCCGTTCACCCTCGGCGTGTCCTCGGCAGCGTCATTCGGTGCGGCGCTAGCCATCGTGCTGGGCATCGGTATTCCCGGCGTGCCGCAGAACTGGATCATCTCGGCCAATGCGTTCGTGTTCTCCTTCATCGCCGTCGTCGTGCTGCAGTCGGTGGTGCGGATGCGCGGCTCCGGGACTGACATCCTTGTTCTGTGCGGTATCGCGCTGTTCTTCACCTTCAACGCGCTCGTGGCCCTGACGCAGTTTCTCGCCAGCCAGCAGGCGCTGCAGCAGCTCGTGTTCTGGATCATGGGCAGCCTCTCCCGTGCGAGTTGGGAGAAGGTGCGGCTGTTGGCGCTTGTCGCCGTGATCGCCCTGCCATTCGCACAGCGAGCCGCCTGGCCGATGATGGCGCTGCGGCTCGGCGAGGATCGCGCGCGCAGCCTCGGCATCAACATCACGCAGCTGCGCTTCATGTCGCTGCTGCGCATCAGCATTCTCACGGCCACCGCCATGGCCTTTGTCGGCACCATCGGCTTTGTCGGGCTTGCCGGGCCCCATATCGCGCGGCTGCTGATCGGCGAAGATCATCGCTTCTTCCTGCCGGCCAGCGCGTTGACAGGCGCGATCATCATGTCACTCGCTTCGGTCGCCAGCAAAAGCATCATCCCCGGCGTTATCATCCCCATCGGCATCGTCACCGCTTTGATCGGATTGCCGGTGTTCTTCTCACTGATCTTCAGTAGGCGAGGGGCCGTATGAGCACTCCCACGCTGGATATCAGCACGCTCTCGGCCGGCTATGGCGCACGCAAGGTGCTCCGCGACCTGACGCTGCCGCCAATTGCGGGCGGGCAGGTCACCGCGCTGGTGGGGCCGAACGGCGCCGGCAAGACGACACTGCTGCGCGCAATTGCCGGACTCGTTCCTGCCAGCGGCGCTATTCGCTTCGGCGCAGAGGATCTGCTTGCCGCATCGGCACAACGGCGTTCGGCCGTGATGGCCTTCATGCCGCAATTCCTGCCGCAGCGGATGTCGCTCAGCGTGGTTGAGGCCGTCATCAGCGCGTTGCGCGCATCGCCGCCCTCCAACACGACATGGAGTGCCGACGGCTTTCGTAATGCGTCGCTCGACGTGCTGGCGCGGCTTGGTATTGTTGATCTCGCATTGAATGCATTCGACCAGCTCTCCGGCGGTCAACGTCAGCTCGCCAGCCTCGCGCAGGCGCTTGTCCGTCAGCCGAAGCTGTTGTTGCTGGACGAGCCGACCAGTGCGCTTGATCTCCGGCACCAGTTGCAGGTGATGCAGATCGTGCGCGAGGTCGCTTCAGCTGGCACCACGGTGATCGCGGTGCTGCACGACTTGCAGGCCGCGGCGCGCTGGGCCGACAATGTCGTCGTCATGAAAGACGGCGCGCTCTACAGCAGCGGTGCGGCGTCAGACGCGATCACGTCGGCGATGTTGCGCGAGGTCTATGGGCTCGACGGCGTGGTCGAACGCACATCGACGGGCGAGCTGCATATCGGCGGATATGCGCTGCGGCCGTGACAGGCACGGCCGCACGCTCGGCGTTCAAATGCCAGTGCTGGATTCCAGGCGCTCATTGAGCTTCTGATCGACCACATCCACCGTGCGATCGATATTCGCATTGGTCATCCCAAGCTGATGCGAGATCAGCTTGACCAGCAGATCGACACGCTCGATGAAGGGCGCACCGGCAGCCACCGCACGCGCGGCCGATGACGGTTTGAGGAGGCTCTCCGCCGCCTTGGCATATTTTGCGAACGGCACCTGATCCTCGGGGTCGGCGCCCAGCTTCCGCGCGATGGCGTCGACATGTTCATAGATCGACTGCGAGATCGCGAGATCGCCGTGCACCGCTTCACGGATCGATTGCGGTTCTTCCGGCGTGATGCAGCGATAATTGCCCGTCAGCAGCATCGACCACTTCGCCAGTGGCACAAATAGCGAATCAAACACTTTCAGTTTCACCGGCACATCGTGCCCGTCGAGCTTGACCGCATCGATATCGGCTTCCAACTCGCGCAAAATCTTGTTGTGCGCGTCATCTGCAAAAGCGGACGCCTTGAAATTGGTGGGCAGGCCGACATGCAACACATTCGCTGCTTCTTCCGGCGGCCGGAACGCCTGTGGATCGGGCGAGCATAGCGTGACGAGACCGGGCTCAAAGCGCTCCCACACAGAGGCGTTCGTATAGGCCTCTTCGAGATCCATCTCCTTCAGTGCGGCGATACGCTTCAGATAGGGCAGCGGCGGCATGTTCATGATCGACAGACACGGCAGCTTCGCTGCGGCGATCTTGATCATCAGCACGCGGATCGTGTGGTTGGTGTATTGCGGCTCCTGCATCGCCAGGCCGACGAGGTCGTAGCGCTTGAGGTCCACCTGATCCGGCGAGGTCGCGTCCAGTTTGCCTGGCAGGTCGCGGGAAAAGATGGCGCGGTGGTCTTTCTCGTCGCGCAGCTTAATGCGGACTTCGGTGCCGTCGCGATTGATCAGTTCGGCGGTCTTCTTGCGGCAGACCAGGGTCACATTGTGCCCGGCCATCAGAAGCTTGGTTGCCAGCAGGGAGCCGTAAGAGGCCCCGAGAATGAGAATGTTACGCGCCACGTTTCCCCCGATGGTTTTGTTGCCGCTCGGCTCTTGGTGGCCGGCGGCAGTTTGATTTGATGGGGGAGTCTAGCCGATTGACGATCGGCAATCCAGACCGTGGTATACCAGATACGGACTATGCCGCGGAGATCGTGGGCGCGGTCAGGCAGAAAGGTTGTTCGATGGTGATGTCCTGGCAGTCGAACTGCTCCGCCATCCGCCGCGTGGCGGCGATGACGGCCCGGTCGATCTGCGAGCCCGGAATTTGCGCCACGATGAGCTGGGCAATGCAGAGCTGCCGCAGGCCCTTGATGTCGAGATCCACGCGGTAGGCGAACAGGGCGTGGACGATTTTGGCGCGGTCGCGCATGACGATCAGGCCGCTATTTTCGCCCTGGCCGGTACGCCGCCGGACGAAATCGAGCCATGCGTCCAGCGTGACGCTGGCATCGTGAAGATAGACCAGCGGATAGGCCACGGGAGCCTCGGCCCAGGTCATGGGTAGTGCCTGATATTCCTCGTTTTTCATGACCGTTTCCCGCATAGCGCGACAAACTGACCGGGGCGGGAGAGGCAGGCATTGATCTGCATCAAGGCGGGCCTGATTGATCAATGTCAAAAGGTATAAGCTAATTTCAGGACCTGGCTGATATGACCCTTGCGAGCTTCGAAATGACCACGGACCACGCCATGACCTTCGCGGAACTCCCGGCCGACACCTGCGGCACGGCCGATTGCAAGCATGGCCGCGGGGCCTGCGACGACTGCAAAGTGCGTATGTTCAGCGTTTGCGCGGCTCTGGAACCCAACGAGCTGGACGAGCTCGACCGCCTCAGCCAGGTCAAGAATTATCCGGCCAAGACCATGCTGTTCGATCAGGGCGCACAGGCCGGGGCTGTGTTTAATGTCACCGAAGGCGTTGTCCGCCTCTACAAGTCGCTGCCGGATGGGCGCCGTCAGATCGTCGGTTTTGCGCTTCCAGGCGATTTCCTCGGCCTGGCGATGATGGACCGCTATGGCGTCGCCGCCGAGGCCGTGAGCCCGGCGCGGGTTTGCCGTTTTTCCCGCGCGGCCTTCCTGAGCTATGTCGATGGAAAGCCGCATCTGCTGCGTCGGATGCACGAATTCGCCGGCCACGAATTAAGCCTCGCCCAGGACCAGATGCTGCTGCTCGGCCGCCGTAATGCCGATGAGAAGGTCGCGGCCTTCCTGCTTAACCTGCAGGCCCGCTATGCCCGCATCGGCCAGAAGTCGGTCACCGTGCCGCTGCCGATGAGCCGGCAGGATATCGCCGATTATCTCGGCCTGACCATCGAGACCGTCAGCCGTACGCTGACCAAGCTCGCCAAGGACAAGGCGCTGGTGGTGGTGCCGGACGGCGTCCGCTTGCTGTCGATGGACAAGCTGGACGCATTGGCAGCGGCCTGACCATTCGGCCGAATTGATCCATCTCAAGGCGGCCTGCACGCCAGGGGTGCACGCTCTTCTCCATCAACCGAGGAGAAGAGAAATGCCCGTCGAGAGCATGCTGGTTTCCGCTGCCGTGATCGCAATGTTCACCTGTTTTGCACTGCCGCTGGCTTGGGCATCCCAACGGACGTCGGATAACGCTTGAACTTGCCGGCCCTCACGCCTTGCTGCGATGACGGCTGATTTGTCTCCGAAAACATGCCATGAATCCTGGCCCCGGCCGTCCATCTGCGGTTGCCGGGGTTTTTGGCTTGCGAAGGAGAATTCATGGCTGCCCACGTTGATCCCAAAGCCGGACAACCGATCGATCCCTCTCGGCTGGTGAACGTGCCGCGGCTGGTCTCGGCCTATTTTGCCGGTAAGCCGGATCCTGCGGTCTCCACCCAGCGCGTCGCCTTCGGCACCTCCGGTCATCGTGGCTCGGCACTGCATAATTCCTTCAACGAAAATCATATCCTGGCCGTCAGCCAGGCGATCTGCGACTACCGCAAGAGCGCCGGCATCGACGGACCGCTGTTTCTTGGCATCGACACCCATGCACTGGCCGAGCCGGCGCTGGTCTCGGCGCTGGAAGTGTTCGCCGCCAATGGCGTGACTGTGATGGTCGACAAGGACGGCGGCTATACGCCGACCCCGGTGATCTCCCACGCTATCCTGACCTACAATAAGGGCCGTACTTCCGGCCTGGCGGATGGCGTCGTCGTCACGCCCTCGCACAATCCGCCGGAAGACGGCGGCTTCAAATATAATCCGCCCAATGGTGGCCCGGCCGATACCGATATCACCGGCCTGATGGAAAAAGCCGCCAACGGCTTCCTCGAAGCCAATATGGCCGGTGTCAAGCGCATCCCGCTTGCGCGCGCGCGTGCGTCCGCATTCGTCAAGCCGTATGACTACATCACGCCCTATGTGAGCGATCTCGCCAATGTCGTAGACATGGATGCGATCCGAAACGCGGGCGTGAAGATCGGCATCGATCCGCTCGGCGGCGCAGGTGTGCATTACTGGGAGCCGGTGATCGAGCGCTACAGGCTCGACGCCACCATCGTGAACACCGCTATCGATCCGACCTTCCGCTTCATGACGCTGGATTGGGATGGCAAGATTCGCATGGACTGCTCGTCGCCTTACGCGATGGCGCCGCTGATCCATATGCGCGACAAGTTCGACGTCGCTTTCGCCAATGATACCGACGCGGATCGCCACGGCATCGTTACGCGCACCGGCGGGCTGATGAATCCGAACCACTATCTGGCAACATCGATCGATTATCTGTTCGCGCATCGCCCGCACTGGCGCAAGGATGCTGCGGTGGGCAAGACGATCGTGTCCAGCGCCATCATCGACCGCGTGGTCAAGAGGCTCGGCCGAAAGCTGGTGGAGACACCGGTGGGCTTCAAATGGTTCGTCAACGGCCTCGTCGATGGCTCTTTCGGCTTCGGCGGCGAGGAGAGTGCGGGCGCCTCGTTCCTGCGCAAGGATGGCACGGTGTGGACCACCGACAAGGATGGTCTCATTCTCGGTCTGCTCGCCGCTGAGATCACTGCAGTGACCAAAGAGAATCCGAGCCAGCGTTTCGAGAAGCTGACGCAGGAGTTCGGCACGCCGTATTACGAGCGTATCGATGCCGTGGCGACGCCGGAGCAGAAGAACGTGCTGAAGAAAGTGACGCCTGAGCAGATTGGCATGACGGAGCTTGCCGGTGATCTCGTGACGGTCACCGAGAGCAAGGCATCAGGCAACGATCAGAGCTTTGGCGGCATCAAGGTGAGCACGGCAAATGGCTGGTTTGCCGCGCGTCCCTCTGGCACCGAGGATGTCTACAAGATCTATGCCGAGAGCTTCCGCAGCGAAGGACATCTGAAGCAGATCCAGGGTGACGCGCAGGCGGCGATTTCGAAGGTGTTTGCGAAGTAACTCCGTTGTCGTCCCCGCGAAAGCGGGGACTCATACACACCGGAGATAGTCTGAACATCAGCATTGCGGTTCTGCCGCTTCACTCGCGCTGACGATGTCCATGGGTCCCCGCCTTCGCGGGGACGACGATTGAGCGATCAACAAACATCCGGATCAACCGGCTATCCAAGGGAAGAAACCATGTCTCGCAAGACCCCCGACCAGCTCCGCAGCGCCCGCTGGTTCGCGCCGGACGATCTGCGCTCATTCGGCCATCGCTCGCGCGCGATGCAGCAAGGCTATGCGCCGGAGGAGTGGAAGGGGCGGCCTGTCATCGCCATCCTCAATACGTGGTCCGAGGCGCAGCCGTGCCATATGCATTTCAAGACACGTGTGGATGATGTGAAGCGCGGCATCCTGATGGCGGGTGGTTTCCCGATGGAGTTGCCGGCGCTGTCGCTGTCCGAGAGCTTTCTCAAGCCGACCACCATGCTCTATCGCAACATGCTGGCCATGGACGCGGAGGAATTGCTGCGCGGGCATCCCGTCGATGGCGTTGTCTTGATGGGCGGTTGCGACAAGACCACGCCGGGGCTGCTGCTGGGTGCCACGTCGGCTGGCTATCCCGCGATCTATCTGCCGGCCGGCCCGATGCTGCGCGGCAACTGGAAGGGCAAGACGCTCGGCTCCGGCTCAGACGGCTGGAAATACTGGGATGAGCGTCGCGCGGGCAATATTTCCGAGAAGGAATGGCTGGAAGTCGAAGGCGGCATTGCGCGCAGCTACGGCACCTGCATGACCATGGGCACGGCCTCGACCATGACGGCGATTGCGGAATCGATCGGCATGTCGCTGCCTGGCGCGTCGTCGATCCCCGCCGCGGACGCCGGCCATATCCGCATGGCATCGGCTTGCGGACGGCGCATTGTTGAAATGGTGTGGGAGGATCTTACGCCAGCCAAAATCCAGACGCGCAAGGCGTTCGAGAATGCCATCACCGTGGCGATGGCCATGGGCTGTTCGACCAACGCCATCATCCATCTGATCGCGCAGGCGCGTCGCGCCGGTCAGGATATCGGCCTCGATGATTTCGAGATTGCCAGCCGCAAGGTGCCGGTCATCGCCAATGTGCGGCCATCCGGCGACACCTATCTGATGGAGGATTTCTTCTATGCGGGCGGTCTGCCGGGCCTGATGAACCGCATCAAGGAGCATCTGCATCTCGACGTCATGACCGTCACCGGCCAAACACTGGGTGAGAACATTGCCGGCGCCGAGGTGCATAATGACGATGTCATCCGCACGGTAAACGATCCGATCTATGCGGAAGGCGCACTTGCGGTGCTGAAGGGCAATCTCGCGCCGGACGGCTGCGTTATCAAGCCGAGCGCCTGCGATCCGCGCTTCCTCAAGCATACCGGCCCGGCTCTCGTGTTCGATGACTATCCGAGCATGAAGAAAGCGGTCGATGACGAGAGCCTCGACGTGACCGCGGACCATGTCTTGATCCTGCGCAATGCCGGGCCGCAGGGCGGGCCGGGCATGCCGGAATGGGGCATGCTGCCGATCCCGAAAAAACTCGTGAAGCAGGGCGTGCGCGACATGGTGCGTATCTCCGACGCCCGCATGAGCGGCACCAGTTACGGCGCCTGCATCCTGCATGTGGCGCCGGAGTCCTTTATCGGCGGCCCGCTGGCGCTGGTGCAGAATGGCGACATGATCACGCTGGATGTGGACGCGCGCACGATTAATCTCGATATTTCCGAGGCGGAGATGGCGAAGCGCCGTGCTGCCTGGCAGGCGCCCGAGAAGAATTACGAGCGCGGCTATGGCTGGATGTTCTCGAAGCACATCCAGCAGGCCAATGAGGGATGCGATTTCGACTTTTTGCGTAGCGATTTCGGGGGCCCCGTGAAGGAGCCATCGATTTATTAGCGTATTCCGTCACGGAACCCGCGAGCCTCACCCGCCGTTAATACCGCCGAGAACCAACGGCCGGGTGAGGACCATGCGCACAACATCGATTGCCATTGCTTTTGCGCTCCTCGCCGCTGCGCCCGCTTTCGCGAAGGACAAGAAGGCCTTCACGGCCGAGGCCATCAACGCGGCAACCTTCACCGGAAAACTCCCGTCCGACGCCAAGGAGCATCCGCTGGCCGTCAAGGTGCAGGTTCTGCTCGACAGGATTCACTTCTCGCCCGGTGAAATCGACGGCCTGTTCGGAGACAATGTTGAAAAGGCGCTTGTTGCCTTTGCCGAGGCCAACAGCCTGCCAGCGACAAAAGTTCTGACGCCGGAGATCTGGGAGAAGCTGCAGGCGACGAGCAGCGAGCCCGTCCTCACCGACTACACGCTCACGGACAAGGATATCGCCGGGCCTTTCATCGATAAGCTGCCGGTGAAGATGGAAGACATGAAATCGCTGAAGACGCTCGGTTTCACGGACGTCGGGGAGGCGCTGGCCGAGCGTTTTCATATGAGCCGCGACCTGCTCGAAATCCTCAATCCGAAGGCGAAGTTTGAGAAGGCGGGTGAGACGGTCACCATCGTCAAATTATCGGACCGCAAGCCTGACAAGGCTGCGCGTCTGGAGGTCGACAAGGTGCGCCAGACGGTGAAGGCCTTTGGCAAGGACGGCGCGCTGCTGGCCTTTTATCCCGCCAGTGTGGGCAGCGACGAGAAGCCGACGCCGTCGGGCGTGCTGAAGGTGACGTCGATCCACGCCAACCCGGTCTATCGGTACGACCCGAAATACAAGTTCAAGGGCGTCGAGAGCAAAAAGCCGTTCACGATTGCCGGTGGTCCAAACAATCCGGTGGGTGCCATGTGGATCGGGTTGTCCGAGAAGAGCTATGGCATTCATGGCACCTCCGATCCCTCGCGTGTCAGCAAGAGCGACAGTCACGGCTGCGTCCGGTTGACCAACTGGGATGCCGAACGGATTGCCGCTGCCGTGAAGAAGGGCGTCGAGGTCAGTTTCATCGATGGCAAACAGGCGTCGCGCTAGTGCGTGGCGTCCGTCCGGCGGTTGGCTAGTTCACTCTCGAAATCCGGTCGAGCGGTCCCGGCGCGACGGGACTGTTGCTGCGCAGATATATACTCAATGCATCGACGTCGTAGACGCCGATGATTGCATCCTTGCCGTCCTTCAGCACCGTGAATCCGTCGCCGCCGACGGCGAGGAAATTGTTGACCGTGACGCGATAAGGGGCTGCGGGATCGATCGGTGTCCCGCCAAGCTTCATGCTTTCTGCGATGATGCGGTGGCCGTCGCTGCCGGCATTGTCCCACGCATAGCTGAACCCTCTCGAGACTTGCAGAATCCGCGGGCGCCTCGGGTCGCGCCATTGCTGCTCCAACATCGCCTTGATCTCAGCGCCGGTGAGCGTCAGCGTCACCAGTTGGTTGCGGAACGGCTGGGCGGCGAAGACATCGCCATAGGAAACGTCGGCGTCGGACTTCTTGACGATATCGCTGCGAATGCCGCCCGGATTCGTGAAGGCCATCACGGCGTGGCCGCGATCCGGTGCCGACGTGGCGGCGAGATGCGCGTCTGCAATCACATTGCCCAGCGGGCTTTCGCCGGTCTGCATGTTCGGCATGCGCGACAGCGTCTCGGTGATCGCGCCGGCAGGCCGCGCCGCGATAGGAGCCGCCACCTTGTCATAAGCGGCAAGCAATGCCGTCTGCGAGGGATCGGCGGGAATCGAGGTATGCACGATGATGTTGTCGGCCTTTGCGCTGGTGATGTCGCGCGTGGCGCGGTCGAGCTTGATATCGATGGTGGTGACCAGCGTGCCGTATTTGTCGCCGGAGGTGACGAGGCGGCCATCGATCTCGCAAGTGTAAGCGCGATGGGTGTGGCCGCTGACGACGACGTCCACCGCCTTGTCGAATTTTTTGACGATGTCGACGATCGGGCCGGAGATGCCTGGACACTCATTGAGGCCGCCGGTGGGAAGGCCGCCTTCGTGGATCAGCACGACGATGGCCTCGACGCCTTTTGCCTTCAGTTCCGGCACCAGCGCGTTGACTGTCTCGGCCTCGTCGCGGAATTCGAGGCCGGCAATGCCCGGCGGCGCGACGAGATTGGGAGTGCCTTTCAAGGTGAGCCCGATAAAGGCGACGGGAATGCCATCGAAACTTCGGATCTCGTAGGGCGGCAGCAGCGGCTTGCCTGACTTCGTATCGATCGTGCTGGCCGCGAGATAGCGGAACGTGGCGCCCGCAAAGGGATGCGGGCCCTTGCAGCCATCCATGGGATGGCAGCCGCCATGCTGCATGCGCAGCAACTCGTCACGACCTTCGTCGAATTCGTGATTGCCGACGGCTGCGATCTCGAGCCCCATCATCGACAACGCCTCGATCGTGGGCTCGTCATGGAAAAGCGCTGACAGAAATGGACTCGCGCCGATCAGATCACCGGCAGCGACGAAGGCCGTATGTTTCTTGCCAGCGCGGAGTTGCTGGACCAGCGTCGCCATATGCTCGGCGCCACCGGCAGGCACCGTGATCTTCCTGGTCTTGTCTGCGGGATCATCGATGGTGATGCCGCCGGGAGCAGGACGCAGATTGCCGTGAAAGTCATTGATGGCGAGGAGGGTGACATCGACCAGTCCTGTCGATGTCTGAGCATGGGCAACAGGGCTGCAAAGAAGCGTGGCGGCGGCGATGATCGCGTGAAATCGGGTCATGCCGCCTCGTTTAGCGCAAAAATGTTACGCCTTCTTGCGCGTGAAAAACGCCTGGAAAGCCGCGATGGCCTCCTGCGATTTCATGCGCTCGCCGAACAGGTGGCTTTCCTGATCGATGCGGCGAGTAAGATCTTCCGGCGGCAGTTTGAGCAGTTTTCGCGAGATGGCGACGGCTTCCGCCGGCAGCGCGCAGATCTCGCGGGCGACCTTGCGGGCTTCGACCTCGGTATGCCCCGGCGCGACCACTTCATTGACGAATCCGGCGGTGCGCGCGTCCTCGGCATGCATGGTGCGGCCCATCACCAGCGTCGCGAAAGCGCGCTGGTGACCCATGGTGCGTGGGAATAGCAGGCTCGATGCGCCTTCCGGCACCAGGCCGAGATGGATGAAGGGCGTGGTGAAGGTCGCGGTGGTCGAAGCCAGCACATAGTCGCAGTGGAACAGCATCGTGGTGCCGATACCGATGGCGATGCCGTCCACGGCTGCGATGATCGGCTTGGTGTTGTGGGCCAGCGAATGCAGGAACTTGATCGCGTTGGAGGCGCGGAAGTCTGCCGAACGCGTATCGGTACCGTCCTTCAGAAAATCCTGCAGGTCGTTGCCGGCGGTGAAAACGCCGGAGCCGCCGGTGATGATGAAGCAGCGGATATCCGGATTGTTCTGCGCGGTGTCGATCGCCTCCGACATGGCGCGATACATGTCCTGGGTGAGCGCGTTCTTCTTCTCGGGCCGCCGCAGCGTGATGACACGCGTCGCCTCTTCGTCGGTCACGATCAGATGTTCGGTCATGGCGTCCCCCAATTCATTGTGGTGCACGCGGCACTGCGCGTTTATAGGTCTTGCCGGCCGGATGTTACATCAATCCGAACCGGCGGATAGTTGGATATCAATACCGCTCAGCCGAGCAGTGCGGCGTCAGCGGCCATCACGGCTTCGGCGGAATCCATCACCGTGCGTTCGAGCGAACCGGCCTGTACCGCGACATTCTCGGCAAAGAAGCGCGCGACGGACACGTAGCGCGCTGAATCGCCTTCGCTCTCGCGCGCGGCCAATGCTTCATTCGCCAGCATGCAGCCGCCAAGCGCCGAGGCGAACAGGCGCATGTAAGGCGTGGCGCCGGCCAGTGCGTCATTCGGCGCCGAAGCCATTTTCTCCAGCAGCCATTTGCTGGATCGCTCCAGTGCGCCGAGCGCATCGCGCAGCTTTGCCCCGGTGGTGCCGAAGGCAGGATCGTTCGAGGCTTCGACGCGGGCGACGATGCCGTTCAATTCGTCGAGAAGCGCCCATACGGAGGCGCCACCGCCAGCCGCGAGCTTGCGGGTCACGAGATCGATGGACTGGATGCCGTTGGTGCCTTCATAGATCGCTGTGATGCGCGCATCGCGATAATGCTGGGCCGCGCCTGTTTCTTCGATAAAACCCATACCGCCGTGAATCTGCACGCCGAGCGAGGTAACCTCGTTGCCGATATCGGTGGAGAATGCTTTTGCGATCGGCGTGAGCAGCGCGCCGCGGGCTGCGGCCTTGGTGCGCGTCTCCGCATCGGTGGAGCGTGAGGCAACGTCGAGCGCGACGGCAGTAGCGTAGCAGATGGTGCGTGCGGCGGCGGTGAGCGAGCGCATCTGCATCAGCATGCGCTTGACGTCGGGGTGGACGATGATCGGGTCCATCCCCTGGGTCTTGCTGCCGACACCGCGGCCCTGCTTGCGCTCCTGCGCGAAAGCGAGCGCCTGCTGATAGGCGCGGTCGGCAATACCGACGCCTTCGAGACCAACGCCGAGGCGGGCCTGGTTCATCATCGTGAACATGCACAGCATGCCCCGATTTTCCTCGCCGATCAGGTAGCCGATCGCACCGCCGGCATCGCCCATGGTCATGGTGCAGGTGGGCGAGGCATGCATGCCAAGCTTATGCTCGACACCGGAGGCATAGATGTCGTTGCGCTCGCCGAGCGAGCCATCCGCATTGACGAGGAATTTAGGGATCAGGAACAGCGAGATGCCCTTGGTGCCGGCAGGCGCATCGGGCAATCGTGCAAGCACGAAATGCACGATGTTATTGGTCATGTCGTGATCACCATAGGTGATGAAGATCTTTGTGCCGAACACGCGATAGCTGCCGTCGGCCTGGCGCTCGGCGCGCGAGCGCAGCGCACCGACATCGGAGCCGGCCTGCGGCTCGGTGAGCTGCATGGTGCCGGTCCATTCGCCGGTCACGAGCTTCTCCAGGTAGATTGACTTCAGTTCTTCGCTGCCATGGGCGTCCAGCGCCTCGATGGCCGAGAGCGTAAGCAGCGGGCAGAGGCCGAACGACATGTTCGAGGCGCTCCAGATCTCGGTGCAGGCGGCATTGACCGCCAGCGGCAGGCCCTGGCCGCCAAAAGCCTCGGGGCCGGACACGGCGTTCCAGCCGGCTTCGGTCCAGCGCTTATAAGCATCCGGCCAGCCCGGCGCGGTCGTCACCTTCTTGTCCGAGAGCTTGATTCCGTTCTGGTCGCCGATGCGGTTCAGGGGCGCCAGCACATCACTGGCAAAGCGGCCGGCCTCTTCCAGCACTTGGGCGGTCATATCGGCATCGAAATCGCCATAATGGCCCGCCTTGAGGGCGGCCTGGAGACCGGCGCCATGGTTCAGGGCGAGCAGGATGTCGTTGATGGGCGCACGGTAGGTCATGGCATTCGCTCCCAGGATTCTTTGGGTACATTTTTCAGCTTTCCGCCGTCTTCCCACGATTTGAGACGGCCCTCAACACGCCAAAGGGCGCATTTCAGACAGTTTTGGCCAGGCGACGGGATGCCAGAGGCGCCTGGGGGAATGGTGGAACATGGCCGCCAGGTGGTTGAAATCGTGGATGTCTCTCTATAGACCGGCGGAGCCGAAGCGCGCTGCGGGACCATCCGCCATTTCCGCGCTTTGGCCGTTGGGGCGTAGCCAAGCGGTAAGGCAGGGGATTTTGATTCCCCCATGCGGAGGTTCGATCCCTCCCGCCCCAGCCACGTAGTCCGGGCATTCGGCCATATTGCCGATTTCGCCTAGAATGGCCCATATTTGGCCGGCGTTTGCGCATTCCGGAAAGTCTTTGGGCGGTTTACCGGCCCCAAGTCCGCTCAAAATCCCAAAAGTCTCTGACCGACGGTTTCAGAATTCCGGTTTTAAGCAGTTTGCAAGTGGAGACCGGGTTCGCCCCCACTCCGGCCCGACCTTGGCACTCGGTGCCGGCTTTCTCTCCGGGGCCGGCCGGCACGAAACGGGAGCCTTCATACTGGATACTGGGACTGCCCCGACCTTGGTAATACGTGCTCCCGGTTTCGAAATGGATGGCGTCTTTCCCAGTCAAGGCCTGCCAACGGCGAATTGCGACATCGACATAGACCGGATCGATTTCGATCATATATGCATGTCGACCGACACGCTCTGCAGCCAAGATTGTCGTCCCGGATCCGCAAGAAAGTGTCGAGCACAATGTCATGTCGCTTGGTGCAGTCGCGCATGGCGTCGCTGACCAATTGGACCGGCTTCACGGTCGGATGGCAGCGCAGATCGTCCATTCGGCCTTTGCGGAAAGTGTTCGCTCCCGGATAGGTCCACACATTGCTTCGCGAACGGCCATGGCGCCCGAGTTCGATGTTGTTGCGATGCGATTCTGTGCCGACACGAAACACCAAAACTTCTTCGTGCTGACTACGGTAGAAGCTACCTTGGCCAGCATTCGTTTTGACCCAGATAGCTGTATTGATGTGATCGTCGTAAACTGCCGTTCCTGCAGCAATCAACTCTCCCACATGCCGCCAGTCCATGCAGACATAGTGGAGTGCACCGCCGCCCGAGACTCGCTTTGCGTTGCCCAGAACAGTTCTGAGAAAGGCAGTGAATTCGGTCGAGCTCTGTTCGCCTGAGGCTTCGGCAAACTCTCGATGCTTCGTGTCGCCACGTCCAACGACAGAGGCAATCGCAACGTTGTATGGCGGATCGAGAAACGCCATCGACGCAGACCTTCCGGCCATCAAGCGATCGAGGTCAGCTTCGCTTCTGGCGTTACCGCAGAGCAGGCGGTGAGGTCCGAGAACCCAAAGATCGCCGGTCTGACAGACAGCGGTCGTCGGCGGTTCCTCAAAAGTGTCCACGATGTCAGGGCCATTCTCATCGAAATCGGCCATCAACTGGTCGATTTCGGGGATTTCGAAGCCGGTGAGGCTGATATCGGTGCCATCGATTTCGAGCAAAGCTGTCAGCTCGGGGATCTCAATTGCGAGCTTCTCGCGATCCCAACCCGCATTGCTCGCGATCTTGTTGTCGGCCAGCATCAACGCCCGTTTTCGAGCTTCGGACAGACCAGTGATCGTAATCGCTGGGACTTCAGAAAGGCCGAGGCTTTTAGCCGCTTCGAAGCGGCCGTGACCTGCGATGATGATCCCGCGCTCGTCGACGAGAATCGGATTTGTGAAGCCGAATTCCCGAATACTGCGCGAAATTTGCCCGATTTGCTTCTTGGAATGAGTTCGAGCGTTGTTGGCATTGGGTGAGATGCTGCTGACCGAAACCTTGGTGCATTTAATGATCGGATACATTTATTATCCTTCCGCGAAAGCTCGGCTTTGCGTGTTTTTCATGTGAAGACTTGAGATGTGCGTCGGGTTGGTCGCAGCGCGAGCCCGAAGCGCTTGTCCTTTGCAGAGCGATCCGCTCGAACGAAGCAAAGGTGCCCGGCATCGCCGGCAGACAAAGGGGAGACCGGCATCGCCGGGACATGGGGAAAGCCGGCATCGCCGGAAGGCAGGTTCGGCATCGCCGAAATCAGGGTGCGATAAATGAGCGACCCACACAGCGCACGGCAAAGATCCTTTGGCGAAGCTGCGGAACTTAATTTGGCCCATCATGCGAAGAAATGCAAGTGGCAGCCGCTTGGCTACTTTTTCGGACATTCGCATAACGGGCGATATGGAATGGCCGCTTGTGGCGCAAAGCCGACATGGCGTTTGGCGCTACGTCATCAGACACCATAATCCACTCATTTGCGATCGATCGGACTGAATAGCCGACCACAAGCTTCGGTGTAAGTGCAACATTACTACGGCCGATGTACACGTCCGAAAACGGTTGCAAGCGAGCGGAGTTCGTCGTGAGCAGTAAAGCTCATTGCACGCCTAAGCTTTGCGCAGCCGAAGTGCCTTCCCAGCAGCCGCCAGCGCGTCCATCGGGAATGGTTTTGTCAGGATAGCCATGCTCTGATCGAGATCACCGCCGGTCATGACAGACTTTTGAGCATAGCTAGTGATGAAAGGATCATGAGGTCAGGCCGCAGCGCGCGGCCGTAGACATCTTCGGACATGCCGAAGCAGGTGTTCGTGACCGCAAGACGCTACTTAGATAGTAGCCGCAACGATCTGTATCGTATGCGACAACAATATTAAAAGACAAGCGCACGCGCTGGGAACGGGTCAGATTGCCACGCGTACCGATGCGTTGCTGTCGCGGCGAGAAACCGGCAAAATCGTCGCGTCCACCATCTCCGTTACGGCCGGTTGGCACCCAGCGCATGCAAGGTCCAACGAACAATGTCGGACTTGGTTCACCCCATTCGGAACTAGGGTATCCGGGCATCGTTCATCTTTCGGATCAAAACGGAGAAGGACGTATGAAGGGTCAAATTGTTTCCAACGACGATGGCGTAAAGACCCATGTGGTCGTGCTGGAAACGGGCGAGGAAGCATTTGAGACGCTGACGAAATATGTCAACGACGCCGGCATTGAAGCTGCCTCGGTGACGGCGATTGGCGCATTCGAGCGCGCGACGGTCGCATTCTATGAATACGAGAAAAAGAATTACAAAAATATCCCGGTCGCCGAAGCAAGCGAGGTTCTGAGTCTTCTCGGCGATGTCGCAGTAGATGATTCAGGCAAGGCCAGCCTGCATCTTCATGCGGTGCTTGGCTTGGCCGACGGATCTGTCCGCGGCGGGCACTTCGTTAAGGGCACGGTGCGGCCAACCCTCGAGGTTGTTGTGACGGAATCGCCAGCATGCCTGCGGCGCAAGAAAAGGGCCGAACTCGGCCTTGCTCTCATCGACCTTCAGGAGAGCCGCGCCTGAGCCATTCCTTGAATCTGTGATGTGTGTTTTCCGTACGGCTGTTGATGCTTCATGCCACAACGGTGGGCTTTGGCGGATGGGCCGTCCGGGGATGATGGTCGTGCAGATAGGTCCCAAGCGCGTTTGCGATGACGCCATCATCAGTGGCGGCTTTGAATAACATTTCCTGAGCCTCCGGAGGCAACTGAGGCCAAACCTTCAAAGCAGCACGTCCAAGTAGAATTGAAATCTGGATGTCGTCCATGGTGCATTCCCTGGTCGTGCTGCAGCGGATCCGGTCGGTCTTAAAGAACTTTGTCCAACGTTATCGGCAAATCGCGCACGCGCTTGCCTGTAGCATTGAAAATGGCATTGGCGACCGCCGCACCGACGCCAGTGATGCCGATCTCGCCGATCCCGCGCGCGCCCATCGGTGTGTGTGGGTCCGGCTCGTCGGTCCATATCACCTCGATCTCCGGCACATCCATATGAACCGGCACGTGATATTCGGCCAGCGACGGGTTCATGATGCGGCCTGATCGTTCATCGAACTGGGCTTCTTCCATCAGCGCCAGGCCGAGGCCCATGACAATACCTCCGCGGAACTGGCTCGCAGCCGTCTTCGGATTGATGATGCGGCCGCAATCGAACGAGCCTAGGAAGCGGCTTATCCTGATCTCCCCGGTCACAGTGTTGACGCGTGCTTCACAAAACATCGCGCCGTGGCTGTGCATCGACCAATGCTGGATTTCCATCGGCATCGGAGCCTCGGCTTCGACGGTGACTTCGTCGCGCTGCGCGCGTGACAGGATCGAAGAATAGCTCTCGCGCCGATCGGGATCGGCAAGGGCGCAAAGAGCTCCGTCCATGCCTCCAATCTCATTTGGCCTTAGACCAGCGAGCGGCGAGTCGTTGCCGGCGAGCTTCAACAGCTCGGTCAGGAGGGCACGATGCGCGGCTGCAACGCTGGCGCCAACCGCTGCGGTCTGCTGTGAGCCACCCGCGAGCACGACGCCTGGCAGCGTCGTGTCGCCATAGCGGAAATCGACCTGATCAAGCGACAGGCCAAGCCGGTCCGCAGCGACCTGCGTATGTGCGGTCGCAGTTCCCATGCCCATCTCATGCGCCGCCACGGACACAGTCGCGCGCCCATCGGAATGGACCGTCATCCGGGCCGCGCCGCCGGGCATGCGGTAGTAGGGATATGTCGCTGTCGCGCAACCGAGGCCGACCAGCCACTCGCCGTCCTGACAGGTCCGTGGCGTCGTGCTTCGCTCGTCCCAACCAAATTTGGCGGCACCAGTACGCCAAGCCTCGACGATTCCGCGTTGGGAGAATGGAAGACCCATGGTCGGGTCCTCCCTCGGCTCGTTGCGCAACCGAAGGGCGATCGGGTCGATGCCGAGCTCGGCCGCGAGTTCATCAATCGCGCTTTCGAGCGCAAAGGTGCCGACGGCCTCGCCGGGCGCACGCATGAATGTGTTGGCGACCATGTTGAGCTTCACAGTCTCAACCTCGAGCTTGAAGCTCTTGGCCGCGTAGAGGCTACGTGTGGCGACAATAAATGGTTCGGTCATCGTATTGTGCGGCGTCATGGCCGTCAGACCGGTATGGATGATGGCGTCGAATTCGCCATCCTGTTGGGCACCGATGGCGACGCGTTGCTCGGTGATCGCTCGACCGCCGACCGTGCGGAAGACGCCTTCGCGCGAGAGCACCACCCGCACCGGGCGTTTCGCCACTTTCGCAGCGGCGGCGGCCAGGATTTGATGGCGCCACAATGTCTTGCTGCCAAAACCACCGCCTACGAAAGGCGATGTGACGTGAACCTGTTTTTCGTCGATTCCGAATACCTTGGCCAAGGTCCAGGCCGCATGCGCGACCGCCTGCGTCGCGTCGTGAATGCGCAGTTCGTCGCCGTTCCAAACGAGCGTCGCCGCATGGAGCTCGATCGGGTTGTGATTGTGGCCAGGGGTCCGGTAAATGGCGTCGGTCTTGACGGGGGCAGCGGCAAACAGCTTCTCGGCGTTCTTGATTTCAAGCTTGAGCGGCTCGCCCTGGAACTGGCCCGGCTCAGCACCCTTCGCACGTGCTTCTTCCAGCGAAGTAAACCCTGGCTCGGCCTCATAGCGGATACGGATTAGGGATTCCGCATAATCTGCCTGTTCCTGCGTCTCGGCCAGCACAACAGCTACGGGCTGCCCATTCCAATGGATGCGGTCGTCCTGCATCACCGCGAGATCATCGCCACTCGCCGCCTTTGCATCGGTGCCGAAAGCTGGTGCGTGATGAAGGCGTGGCGCATTCAAATGGGTCATGACGAGAACGACGCCCGGTGCGGCCTCTGCCTCGGTAGTGATTATCTTGGCGATGCGGCCACGCGCAATGGTCGAGAAATGGATCGCGGCGTAAGTCAGGCCCTGCATGGGGTATTCGGCGGCGAATTTTGCCTGACCGGACACTTTCAACGGGCCGTCAATCCGCGAGACCGGCTTGCCAATGTGGCCATGCTTCTCATGGATCAAGGGATCCGGCTCACCGCCAGGCATCCAGCTGTCGGGAGCAAGCGCAATGGCCTTTTTCATCACGGTCTGAACGGCGTCCTGAACCAGGCTCATTTCGCGGTCTCCTTGTTCGTCGCGAGCTTAACAAAGGCATCCACGATGACGCGCTTTGCCAGGTCGATCTTGAAGGCATTGTCATGCAGGCCCTCGGCGGCTGCCAGTTCGGCCTCGGCTGCGTCGCGAAAGGTGGCATCCGTGGCCGGTCGGCCTTTCAATGCCGCTTCTGCGGCGTGGGCACGCCAGGGCTTGTGGGCAACGCCGCCAAGCGCGAGCCGTGCGTCGCGGATGATCGAGCCGTCGATCTCAAGCGCCGAGGCGACGGAGATGAGGGCAAATGCGTAACTGGCGCGGTCGCGGACTTTGCGGTAATCCGAGCGCACCGCGAAGCCGTTGGCGGGCAGGATGACAGCAGTGATGAGGTCGCCCGACACGAGCACGGTTTCGATCTCAGGCGTATCGCCCGGCAGACGATGCAAATCGGTCAAGGACACCGTTCGCGCCCCGTTTTGACCCTGTATTTCGACGGACGCATCCAGCGCCGCAAGCGCGACGCACATGTCCGATGGGTGGGTGGCGATGCAATGCGATGAAGCGCCGAGGATTGCGTGATAGCGGTTAAACCCGCCAATGGCGTCGCAACCGTCGCCGGGCTGCCGCTTGTTGCAGGCCGCTGCGTCATCATAAAAGTATGCGCAGCGGGTTCTCTGCAGCACGTTGCCGCCAACCGTGGCCATGTTGCGGATCTGCGCCGACGCACCGGCGAGAATTGCCTGGCTCAGCATCGGATAGCGGTCTCGTACACGCCGATCCGCAGCGACTGCGGTGTTTTTTGCGCCGGCGCCAATCTTCAGGCTGCCGTCATCGAGATCTTCGATCTCGCCCGACAAGCTCGTTACATCCACCAGCAATGTCGGGCGGGCGATGGTCTCTCGCATGAGATCGACAAGATTGGTCCCGCCGCCGAGGAAATTGGCACCGGTGCGCCCGCCCAATGCGACGGCCTTTTGCGAGTCAGAGGCGCGTTCATAGAGGAAAGGGGTCATTTGGCTCGCTCCCGTGCTTCTGCCTTGGTGCTACGCGCGCCGAATGTCTCACTGATGGCGTCTACAATTCCATTGTAGGCGCCGCAGCGGCAGATGTTGCCGCTCATGCGTTCGCGCAATTCCTCACTGGTGAGCTCGATGGTTTCGGCATGGAGGTCCTCGGTGACGTGGCTGGGAATGCCACGCTCGAGTTCGCTGGCCATGCCGACCGCCGAGCATATTTGTCCGGGCGTGCAATAACCACACTGAAAACCGTCATGGGCGACGAAGGCTTCCTGTAATGGGTGCAGCGATCCGGGCGCGGACAGGCCCTCGATGGTCGTGATTGATCGCCCCTCATATTGAACGGCAAGGGCAAGGCAACTATTGATGCGCTCGCCGTCAACGAGGACCGTGCACGCGCCGCACGCACCCTGGTTGCAGCCCTTTTTGGTGCCGGTGAGGTCGAGGTGATCACGTAGCAAATCCAGGAGCGACGTCCGGATATCGACCTCGGCTGCGAGCTGACGCTCATTGATTGTAAAACGCATGAGTGTCTCCGCTAAAACATATCGACGGCAGACATGCCGCTCTGCATCTGCAGAATAAGACAAAGATCGAGCAGCTCAGTTCCAAGGCAACGACCACAGGAGCGCTACGGCGGCTGCGGGATCGCGGCGTTGGCGTCGATCAGCTGCTGATCCCTCAGCGCCGCCCAGAAATCAGGCGCAATTTTGGTTTGCATCGAATTGTAGTTTTCCGATACCTGCTGCGGGCTTCGTGCGCCCACCACCAACGCGACGGCCACATCGGGGGCGGCTGAGAACTGCAGTGCGGCGGTGCGCAGATCGACGCCGAAACGCGCCGCAACGGCGCGAATCTTTTCGCGTTTGTCGATGGCTGAGACAGGGATCTTGAAGTTCTCCGCACCGTAGTTGAAACGGCCGCTCCCCGACACGAAGCCAGCATTAAGCGCGGAACCGATGACGAGGGAGACCTTCTTCTCGCGTACAGCTGGAAAGAGCTCGTTCACGGCCGTGGCATGATCGATTAATGAATACTGCCTCGCGCAGAGGCAAACATCGGGGTCAGCATCTTCGAGGACTTTCAAGATTGGCTCAGGTGTATTCACGCCGATGCCCCAGGCCCGAATGATTCCTTCGTCGCGCATTTTGGAGAGTGCCGGAAACGCGCCCTTGCGCGCGATTTCGTACTGCTCTTCCCAGCCATTCGGGAAGTATGCGAAGTCCGGCGAGATGTCGTGCACAAAGGCGATGTCCAGGGCATCCACACCGAGGCGCTGCAGGCTATCCTCGATTGAGCGGCGGACGCCATCGGCGGTGTAGTCAAACACCACGTCATTGGGGGAGTCGGAGAACGGGAAGATCTCCGCATGCCTGTTGGTCTTCGACGCCTTGAACAGTTTTCCGACTTTGGACGAGAGGATGTAGTCACTTCTATTCTTATTGTGGAGGAAATGGCCAAAGCGACGCTCGGAAAGGCCGAACCCGTACCATGGCGCGACATCGAAGTAGCGTATTCCAACGTCCCATGCCGCATCCAGAGTGGCTTCGGCTTCTTTGTCGGTATGTTTGTTAAACTCGTTTCCGAGTGAAACGCCGCCGAGGCCGAAGCGAAAATCGGGTTTGAAAATCTGCTGCGCACGATTGGGCATTGGTCGAGTCCTTGAGTGAAAATGAATATTTTGACGAGCCAGCCGTCACATTTAGGGCAGGGCAGGGACGATCAGGCCACAGGATCCGCCGATGAAATGCGGACCGGCACGCCTTTCGCTGCTGGCGTCTTCGACATCTTGTCGTGGTACCAGAGCGGAATTAGTGGATTGGCCTCTGGGTAGTAGGCACCGAGGCAACCACGCGGCAGATCGAACGGCGTGACCACAAGACCATCAAGACGCCGTTCGATTCCATCATCGGCATCAGAAAACAACGAGACCTTCTGTCCAGACACCAGATCGTGGCGCCGGATATCATCGGGGCACATCAGGAGCACGTCGCGCGTGCCTTCAATGCCGCGCAATCGGTCCGACATGCCATAAATGGTGGTGTTGAACTGATCGTTGGACCGCATGGTGATGAGGCGAAAACGACGATCCCTGTCCGGTACGCCCATCGACGTCAGCGACTGCGGACGCGTGAAGTCGGCCTTGCCGGATTTGGTCAGCCAGATGCGGTCGCGCACCTTGTTGCCGCGGTAAAAGCCGCCGGGCGTGAACATGCGCGCGTTGAAGTCCTTGAACTGATCGGGATAGGTTTCCTCGATTAGGTCTCGAACCTGGGCGTAATCGGCCGTCCAATCGTCCCAGGCTACGGCGGCATTGCTCGGCAGGGTCGCTTTTGCGATGCCTGCAACGATAGCAAGTTCGGACCGCAGCATAGCGCTGGCCGGCGCGCGGTGGCCGCGGGAGCCATGCACGCAGCTCAAGGAGTCTTCCATGGTCACGGTTTGCGGGCCTCCCGCCTGCTCATCGATTTCGGACCGGCCGAGGCAGGGAAGGAGATAAGCGGCACGACCGTTGATCAGATGGCTGCGATTGAGCTTGGTGGCAATCTGGACTGTCAGCTGCATGGTCGGCCAAGCAGCCTCCATGCGCTCCCGTTCCGGAATGGCACGCAGGAAATTGCCACCGAGTCCGATAAAGGCTTTGACGCTGCCGTCGAGAATGCCTTCGCAAACCTCGACCGTGTTACGGCCCTTGTCGCGAGGGGCCTTAAAGGAGAAACGATGTTCGAGATGGTCGAGCGGCACTAGCTCCGGTTTTTCGGAGATGCCGACTGTACGCTGTCCCTGCACATTGGAATGCCCACGTACTGGCGAGATGCCTGCGCCTGGACGCCCAAGATTGCCCCGGAGCATCAGCAAGTTGACCAGCATTCCGATCGTCTCCGCGCCGTGAACGTGCTGGGTAACGCCCATACCGTAGACGCCGATGACATTCTTGGCGTTGCAGTAGATCTCCGCGGCTTCCGCAAGATCATCGCGGCTCAAGCCGGATTCGCGTTCGATATCGGCCCAGTCGGACTCTGTCGCCTGGCTCACAAAGTCTTTGAAACCGTGCGTGTGTTCAGCGATGAACGCTACATCGAGCACGCGTTGGCCTGTGCCATGGGCCAGTTCGTCTGCGGCAAGCACATGTTTGACAATGCCCATGATGGCGGCGATGTCACCGCCCGGACGGACTTGAAAATACAGGCTGGAGAGCTTGGTCGGCTTGCCGATTGTCATCTGAATCGGGTTTTGTGGATCGACGAATTCGATCAGGCCCTTTTCACGTACGGGATTGAAGGTGACGATCTTGCAGCCGCGCTCGACGGCATCCTTGAGGGTGTGCAGGAAACGAGGGCTATTCGAGCCGGTGTTCTGGCCGAAGAAAAACAGAGCGTCGCAATCGTTGAAATCCTTCAGAACGCAGGTGCCGACGGGAGAGCCGATGACCTTTTTTAGACCAACCGACGTGGTCTCGTGGCACATGTTCGAGCTGTCGGGCAGGTTGTTGTGGCCGTACAGGCGCGCGAACAGCGCGTAGAGATAGGCGGTTTCCAGGCTGGCACGCCCGGACGCGTAGAAGGTCGTCGATTTCGGATCGAGCGCCTTCAATTCTTCTCCAATAGCGGCAAAGGAATCGTCCCATCGCACCGGCACATATCTGTCGGTTGCCGGGTCGAGGCGCATCGGATGTGTAAGGCGCCCGGTCTGCTCAAGATCGAAATCACTCCATCCGCGCAGCTCACTCACGCTGTGCTTTGCGAAGAAATCAGGATCGCAACGGCGTGACGTCAGTTCCCACAGCGTGGCCTTGGCGCCATTTTCGCAAAACTCTAGTGGGTGCGGGTGCTCCGGTTTTGTCCACGCGCATGATACGCACATGAAACCGCCTGGCTTGTTCTGGCGGGCCAGCGTTTCCAGCGCGGCGGGCGTCGCCCATTCCTTGCCGAACACGCTTGCAATGCCGCGGAGCGAGCCCCAGCCGCCGGATGGGCCGTCATAAGCAACTTCTTCAAGAGAGGAATCTTCCATGGGCGCGCGCTTCCGGGTCAATGCCGGTGACCCAGGCTGGGTGCCGGCTGGTCCGGCCGCGAGGCGCTTTCAGCCTCCGAAGGTGAGGCGGATGGTTCATGGAAAGGACAACCATTGAAGCGCGCGCGAAATTCCGAGGAATGGCGGTAGGGTGCGCGGCGGGCGCGATTGATATTGCCAAGCGGCTGATGTGCGGTGATGCCGGTCCAGACGCTGAAACGCATTTTTTCATCCACCGCCTGAACGAGTTCGGGGCTCCAGCTATCCTGCGGGCGCACGTGGATTGTTGCCACACGCTGAAACGGAGCGTCCTGCTCGTCCCATTTCACCGTCGGATCTTCGACGGGCTGCTTTTCTAAATCGCGGCAGAGCTGCACGCGAAACTCCCAAATACCGTCGATCGCATGCATTTCCTGCTGCACGGTTTCGCGGATCGCATTTGGGCGATCCGATGCGTCGATAATCTTGCCGGTACGTTCGGTCAGCGATGGCGATATGGGAGCAATCGAAAACTTGGCGATGTAGTCGCCATAGCGGAATGGCGTGGTGCTGTAATAGATCTCACCCAGTGGGTCCACATTCGGGGCACCACCGAGGGAGTTGACTGCGGGACTTTCGATGCCGACAGCACCCAATGCTGCATTGACGCCGCGCAGGACCGCGGAGAGCGTCTGTTTGGTCCCTTCGAGGCGGTCGGTCGTTTTAGCCAGAAGTTTCAGGTTGCCAAGGAATTTGTCAGCCGTCGGGGCCTGGAAGATCGGCCCATTGACCATGACGAAGTCCTGGTTTTCGCCTTCGGCGCCGGGAAGGCGTTCACCGCCGACATCGAGCACCTTCATCGCAAGTCCGCGAGGCAGGCTAATGTCGTCGGGAAGGATATCGCCGGCGTTTGTGGATAGCCGCAAATAGACTTGGTGCTTGCCCGTGGTAGCAAACAGACCTTGGGCAAGTTCCGGCGCGAGCCCATTGTCTACGACCATTTCGCCGATGAGAATACCGTGCGACTTCGCGTGGACGGATCTGACAGCGTGCCCGTAGTCTTTCGATGTTCGGTCAAGGATCACATCGAAGGTCTCGATCAATCCCTGAACTGTTTCCTGCTCGTCCGGCTGGATGGTTTCAACATTAGCGGTGAAGCGCAGCGGCGGGCCCAGGGTCATCGAACACTCCATTAGGCGAGCCGATGGGCTCACTTTATGTGGAGCAAACGCCGGAAACTTAAGAAGGTTTCTAGATTGCGTGACAGACGCGAACTTTCCATGAGTAGCGATGTCAGCGGCAGCGATTGTTGCACTACCGAGGTGCGGAGTACCCTATGACACACCCGGATATCGAGCTGATTTGAGAAGGCGAGCGAGATGCGCGGCATTCGAAGCGAGCATCGAGGTGGTCTGGACTGTCTTTTCAAAGGGCTTTTGAAGGTCGTTGTAATCGACCGATGCCATCGCTTCACCGACCCAATACGTCCCGCCGCCCGCCGGAATCGTAAAGCCGACATCGTTGAGCGCTTGAAAGATCTCCGCATGCGAATGATGGGCACCGTCTTCATTGCCAACCACGGCGGCGATGGCGATTTTGCCAAAGGAAGGCATGCGGCCGTTGTCGTCCGTCTCTTCCAGGAAAGCGTCCATGCGTTCGAGGACGCGCTTAGCTACGCTTGATGGCTGGCCAAGCCAGATTGGGGTACCGATGATGAGAATGTCTGCCGCAAGAACTTGTGCACGCAGCGCTGGCCAGTCGTCACTTTTGCCTTCGTCTGATCCTACGCCTGGCAGAATATTGTAGTTTGCCGCGCGAATCGATGTGCCGGTCACGCCCTGAGCCTTCAATGCCTCGAGCAACTCGCCGATAAGCTTCTCGGTCGAGGAAGGGGCGTTACCGCTTTTCAGCGTGCAGTTGAAGGCCAATGCGGTGAGAGCAGTATCAGTCATGCAGATCTCACGATGGTCAACGTGTCGGGGGTGCTCTAACTTCACCAGCAAGAAGAACGAAGCCGCGCTTTGGGCGCGGCTTCGGTGATTACTTCTTCATTCCGTCTTTGGACATTCCGTCCTTCGCCATGCCGTCTTTCTTCATACCGGTGGTTCCCGACATCCCATCTTTCTTCATCGAGTCCTGGCGATCAACAGCTGTGCCGGTGCTGGTCGTTCCTGGTTGATTGACGCCGGCGCCGGTCGAGCTGGGCTGTGGAGCGCTCGGATTTGCGCCCGACTGGGCGAACGAAGCAGATGCTGTGAGACCAAGAATTGCGACTGCGGTAATGAATGTCTTCATATCGTTGTTCCTCCGGGCGAGATGCCGCAGTTTCAAGTCGCTGCCAGAAGCGTCGTTCCGTTTCACTGCCACATTTGGAAATTGAATTTCGTGATCAGGTCGATTCACGGGATGTTGGGTTTGCAGTCGAGTTGCTCAACGCAGAGAGCATGGACATGCCCGAATGATGACCGCAGCGCCACAGCCCGGAGGCATCAGAAGTGCTGATCAGCCGGTGGTGGCCAAGGAGACGACGAACAATCATAGAAGCGCGGAATAGGTTTGAGCCGCGCTACTCCCGGCGTGGCGATGTGGCGATCGAAATCAGGATCCCACCGCTTGATCTGCGGCTTCACGGGCTTTCTGGCCGGTTTTTTTGACGGTCTTTTCTCCGACCTTTTCAGCGGCCGCCCGTGCCTCGCATTTGGTGCGGATGTCTTCGAGCTCCTCATCGGTAAGATGCTCGATGCCTACGAAGGAGTTGTGGGCAGCGCTTGTCCGGATCAGTTCGTCGAGCTTGACTTGGATGGCGGCGCTGTCGCGGTTTTGAGAGTTCTGGATCAGAAACACCATCAAGAAGGTGACGATCGTCGTTCCGGTATTGATGACGAGTTGCCAGGTGTCGGAATACCCGAAAAATGGACCTGACACGGCCCAGACCACCACAACGGTCAATGCGATCACGAAGGTCGATGCCCGCCCAGCGAGGAGCGATGTTTTATTGGCGAGATCTCCAAAGAACCGCGCAAAACCCTGCACATGTTGATCTCTTGCGCCGTCGGGCATAACTGTGTCCTCTTCTAGGGTGCGACATTCGACCACATGCGAGGCAGGCAAGGAAGGTAATTTTTCACCTCGCAATGTCGGGTGGGCGACTTCGGCACTCGTTGGCCGTTGTTAGTTTCGAGATTTGAGCGGGAGATACGATGCCGATCACAAAGCCCTGGACCCCAGATGATGTCGCTAAACTCATTGCCTTGGCTGAGACGGGCGCCAGCTTGATGCGAGCCAGCGCGGCGTTGGGCAGGAAGACATCCGCGGTGCAAAAGAAGGCGCGAGAAATCGGCAGGCCACTCGCTGGCGTCCGAAAGATCAAAGCAGGCCTACGCGCCAGTGGAGTTATCGACACTAGACAGAAATAGTGTGTCGCCTGGATAGGTCTAAGGCAGAGACAAGACGCCGATTGTCATGTGCTATCAGGCATGCGGTGATTTCAATGATGGCCTGCGATAGCTTGGATCTTCCTGAATTTGAGGCGCGAGAAGTGATCGACCAATCGGAAGAACGCACACTGCGCGACCGCGAGAGCGAACTTGCCGAAGTTCAGCGGATAGCGAAGGTCGGCGGGGTTCTCGTCGATTTGAGAGACGGTTTCAAGAATCGGCGCTCGCCCGAATATTTGGCGATCCACGGGCTGCCGGTGGATGCTGTCAACGAGAGCCACGAAGACTGGGTGAGGCGCTTGCATCCGGAAGATCGCGAGCGTGCTGAGATCCAGTTTCTCGACGTACTGCGCGGCGAGGCTGAACGTTATTCATCTGAGTATCGCATCATTCGTCCTAGCGATGGCGAGGTTCGCTGGATCGCCGCGGAAGGCCGGATTGAGAGGGATGCGGAAGGGCGCGCAATTCGTATGATTGGCGCGCATATTGATATTACGGAACGCGCGCTCTCACGGGAAATGTTGAGGGAAAGCGAGGAGCGCTTCCGGCTCATCGCCGACAGTGCGCCCGTGCCCATCTGGGTTACCCAGATGGATCGAACAAGAAGTTTCGCTAACCGCGCATACATTGAGTTTGTCGGCGTTCCCTACGAACAGGCGCTTGCCTTCGATTGGCGCTCGATCTTGCATTCAGATGACATTCAACGCGTCCTGAATGAAAGCATTGCGGGCGAGGCTTCCTTAAAGCCGTTCGTTTTGGAGGCGCGTTATCGGCGTTCCGATGGCGAGCTCCGATGGATTCGCTCGGAATCGCAACCCCGTTGGGATCCGGCTGGGAGGCACATCGGGTTCATAGGAGTGGCACACGACATTACAGCTGCGAAGCAAGCTGAGATCGACCTGCGCAGTATCAATGATCGTCTCGAAACGCTGGTTGCCGACCGTACAAGCCAACTTCGCGCTCGTGAATCTCAGCTCCGCGCAATTCTTGAAACAACGAATCAACATCACGGCTTGCTCGATCTAGCCGGACGGCTGCTGTATGCCAACGCAACTGCGCTGACCGCTGCCAATGTTACCCTTGAAGGGGTTGTTGGCAGAGCATTTTGGGATGGCCCATGGTTCACAACAACGCCGGGGGCCGCTGAAGTCGTCGAACGTGCGTTTAATGAAGCTGTTCTTGGGTTGACTGCGCGGACCGAGATTGAACTCCAACTGCCGGTCGGGAGCCGAAGCTTTGACCTTGCACTGCGGCCTGTGAGCGATGAGACCGGCCAGGTAACAGCGGTTCTTGCCGAAGCGGTCGATACGACGGATCGCCGTTTGAACGAGGAAGCACTGCGACAGGCGCAGAAAATGGAGGCGGTGGGGCAACTGACGGGCGGCGTTGCCCACGACTTCAACAATTTGCTCACTATCATTAGGTCAGCCACTGACTTCCTTCGTCGCCGTGATCTCCCGGAGGAACGGAGGCGACGTTACGTCGATGCCATTTCCGACACGACCGATCGCGCGTCGCGCCTGACGGGGCAGCTTTTGGCGTTTGCGCGACGACAGCCATTGGCGCCAGTGACGTTTGACGTAGCTGCCCAAGTGGCGAGCATCGCCAATCTGATCCGACCGCTTGTCGGCAGTCGCATTAGGATCGAAGTGAATGCTTCGTCTGAGAAGCTGTTTGCGAATGCGGACGTCGGTCAATTTGAAACGACGCTGGTCAACCTTGCCGTCAATGCTCGGGATGCCATGAACGGCGAAGGGCGGCTTGTCGTATCGGCACATCCTGCAAACGAAATTCCGGCTGTCAGATCGCATGGGGCCAAGCCGGGCGACTTTGTTGCCGTGTCGATTGAGGACTCTGGAACCGGAATTGCGCCAGAGCTGCTGCAGACAATCTTCGAGCCCTTTTTCACGACAAAGGAAGTCGGTCGTGGAACGGGGCTGGGACTCAGTCAGGTCTTTGGGTTCGCCAAGCAGTCCGGCGGTGACATCTTGGTCAGCAGCAAATTAGGGAAGGGGACCGTCTTTACACTGTATCTCCCTCGCTCCGAAGCTCTCTCTCTGGCACCTCCCGCGGCCGCTCAGCGAGCCGATCCATCGAGTGGTGTCGGCCACCGTATTCTTGTGGTCGAAGACAATACGGATGTGGGCACTTTTTCGACCGAGCTACTCGAGGATCTGGGTTACGTGACGGAATGGGCAAGGTCTGCCAATGATGCTCTCGATCTTCTTGCCAAAGGCGAGTTTGCGTTCGATCTCGTATTTTCCGATGTCATTATGCCGGGAATCAACGGGGTCGAGCTGGCGACCAAAATCCGGGACGAATATCCAGGACTGCCCGTCGTTTTAACGTCGGGGTACAGCAGCGTTCTAGCAGAGAACGCGCATCAGGGCTTCGAGCTTATCCAAAAACCATACTCGGTGGAAGTTTTGTCGCGGGTTCTTCGGCGTTCAATTTCTGACCGGCGCGGTTTGAATGCGGCGCCCGGGGGAAATGCATGACCCGCTCAGAATGGAAGCTATCTTCATTGCCACGCTAGTGTCTACTAGCCACGTCCAGAGCGGTAAGCATGTCTGTCGAAAGATAGGGTTTTGGCAGAAATACAGAATCTGATGGCATCTCACCAGCGACAGGCCGATGCTTGCCACTTGCAACTACAATGTTAAGCGGCGGCCATCGAGTTCTGACAACAGCGGCCAAACGCAGACCATCCATGGAACCCGGCATATCAATGTCGGTGAAGAGCAAATCTACATCTTCACAAAGCTCAAGAGCGTTAATCGCTTCGTCCGCCGATGCAGCTGTTAGCACGGAGTGGCCCGCGTCACGCAATGCATCTTCAACCCACATCATGATGAGGAAATAATCCTCAACAACCAAGATCTTCATGCATTCCCCTTCCAGCCCGCCATTCGAACTGCTCATTTTGGGTATCGTTCCAGCGTCGAGTGTGTTTCTCGCGGTGCACCTTCTGAGGGAACTCAACCCGGTCGAGCGCGCGTGCGGCGAGCCGACATACGGGGCGCTCGCCACGTTATGCTGAAACGCTCGCGCAGAATGTGAGTTAGAGAAACGGTTTGTTTGATATAGCTATTTTGAAGGGTATTATCACACGTGAGCACTGCCGAATTGCATTCTCGGAGCCGTGAAGATCTGGAAGCTGAAGTTCTTCTGTTGCGCGCTGCGCTGGTTGAGGCAGGAGTTGATCCGCTTTATTTGGAACACCGGTCGCCGCGATCAGATGCCCCGCATGATGGCGATATCGCGGAGAAAGCAAGGGCGGCGGCGCAAGCAACAGCACAGTATTCTGACGACCAACCCACAACATGCGACCAGCGAGAGGCAGCACAGCGGTTGCAACGGAGCGACTTTGCTTCGCAAAGCCTAATTGACGCGCTGAATGCCAGTCGTAAAGCTCTTGCAAGTAGTGAAGCCCGACAGCGCGCAATTTTCGAAAGCGCTGCAGATTTCGCAATGATCATCACAGATCCCGCCGGTATCATCACCGACTGGAATCCAGGTGCCGAGCGCGCGATGGGGTGGACCGCTGCAGAGATGCGCGGGAGGGATGCCTCGCGCGTCTTCACACCGGAAGATCAAGACGACGACCGTGTGTCGTACGAGATGCGTCAAGCGCTCGCCGAGGGGCGAGCGTCGGATGAACGTTGGCATATGCGGAAGGATGGCCAGCGCTTTTGGGCTTCCGGCGAGATGATGCCGCTTTTTGACGGGGGCACCCATCTCGGTTTTGTTAAGATCCTGCGGGATCGCACGAGCGAGCATTTGTCAGGCATCATTCTGGCCGAAACGCAGGAGCGTTATCGCCTTGCTGGCAAAGCCACCAACGATGCAGTCTGGGACTGGGATCTGACAAATAATCGCGTCCACTGGAACGAAGCTCTCGAACGAACCTACGGGCACGTTCTTACTCGCGCCGAGATGACCGGTGAATGGTGGATTTCTCAGATCCACCCTGATGACCAAGCTCGCATTGATAGCTCTATTCATGCCGTCATCGATGGCAGCGATGACGCTTGGACGGACGGATACCGTTTCCGACGATCGGACGGCTCGTACGCGGAGGTTCTTGATCGGGGACATGTTATCCGCGACGCCGATGGCCGAGCTGTTCGAATGATCGGCGCGATGCTGGATCTTACTAAAATGCGAAGCGCTGAGGCAGCGCTCAGCCGGAGTGAAGCGCGGTTTCGTACTGTGCTAGAAACAATCGATGTCGCTTTCGCAATTGTTCAGGTCAAGTTCGACGCTGATGATCGGCCGGTAAATTATCGATTTGTCGAGGCTAACCCAGCTTTCGAAAAGCAAGCCGGTGTCAATCTCCGTGGGAAATGGGTGACCGAATTTGCACCGGACTTGGAGCGTTTCTGGTTTGAAACATATGGCCACGTGGCCAAAACCGGTGAACCGGCTACGTTCGAAAACTATGCAAAGAATTTTGAACGCTGGTTTGATGTGCGTGCGATTCGTGTCGGTGAGCCGCATGAACGGCAAATTGCAATCTTGTTCAACGATACGACCGAGCGGCGGTCTGCTGAGGAGCGACTGCGTTTCAGTGAAGCATTAGCGCGGGAGAATGTTGAGCGGGTTCAGTTGGCCTTGGCCGCAGGCGCGATTATCGGGACTTGGCATTGGGACATACCCAGTGATCGATTTACGGTTGACGAGGGCTTTGCCCGAGCCTTTGGTCTTGATCCTTCGCTGAGCCGCAAAGGTTTAAGCCTTGAACAGGTGGTCGCAACTGTTCATCCAGATGATCAGAAAGATTTAGCGGCAGCAATCGGAGAAGCAATCGCGCGCGGCGGAGCTTATGCCCATCAATATCGAGTCCTACGGACGGATGGCGAGTATCACTGGATCGAGGCGAACGGTCGGGTGGACCATTCTTCTGATGGTAAGCCGACGAGCTTTCCCGGGGTGGTAATCGATGTCGCGGAGCGACGCGCCTTGCTTGAGGAGCGTGATCGGGCTCTGCACGAACTGCGTGAGTTGAACGAAACCCTCGAGCAGCGCGTCACAGAGCGTTCAACTGAGCTTTTGAGAGCGGAAGAAGCACTTCGCCAGTCACAGAAAATGGAGGCGGTGGGGCAACTGACTGGGGGCCTCGCGCACGACTTTAACAATCTGCTGGCTGGCATATCCGGAGCGCTCGAACTGATCCAGACCCGCTTGGCGCAGGGGCGGTTAAACGACGTCGAAAAATACGTTTTTGCCGCGCAGGGGGCGTCAAAACGGGCAGCAGCTTTGACGCACAGATTGCTCGCTTTTTCCAGGCGTCAAACTCTTGACCCCAAACCGACGAACGTCAATTCGCTGATTGGCGGCATGACTGACCTTATTCAGCGTACAGTGGGTCCGGCCATCCAAGTCGAGACCGTCGGCGCTTCGGGTCTTTGGCCAGCGCTGGTTGATGCCAGCCAACTTGAAAATTCTCTTTTGAATCTGTGCATCAACGCGCGTGATGCGATGCCGGATGGCGGGAGGATCACGATCGAAACCGCCAATAAATGGCTCGATCTCGAAGCCGCCCGAGCCCATGACGTACCGTCCGGGCAGTATCTTTCCTTGTGTGTCACCGATACGGGAACGGGCATGTCACCCGACATCGTGGCGAAGGTATTTGATCCATTCTTCACAACTAAGCCGATCGGGCAGGGCACCGGCCTTGGATTGTCGATGATCTACGGTTTTGCCAAGCAGTCCGGCGGTCAGGTGCGCATCTATTCAGAGCTTGGGCACGGCTCCACGATTTGCATCTATTTGCCGCGTCACTATGGCGATGCGGAAACCGCCGGCGACATGCCTAAGATCCCGATCGAGTTTGCGCGTGAAGGTGAAACAGTCCTCGTGGTCGATGATGAACCCACGGTGCGTATGCTGATCACTGACGTTTTGAAAGATCTTGGATACGCGGCCATTGAAGCGGCTGACAGCGCCTCAGGGCTCAAGGTTTTGCAGTCTGGTGTGCGGATCGACCTGCTGATCTCCGACGTCGGTCTTCCCGGTGGCATGAATGGCCGGCAGATGGCCGATGCCGGACGCGAGCGCCGCCGCGATCTCAAGGTCCTTTTCATAACCGGGTACGCAGAAAATTCCGCAATTGGAAACGGCCACCTCGCACCCGGGATGGTAGTGTTGACCAAGCCTTTCGCGGTAGATGTGCTGGCTGCAAGGATCCGTGAGCTCTTAACCAGATGAGGTGGCCCTGTCGCACCACGATGTGCGGTTTTCGATTATGTCGAGCGTTCTCGCGCGTACAGAAGGATATGATGAACCCGATCAGGCGGGCGGATCGATGATACTTTTGGTCGCCTTTGGCGCGCTGATCCTTCTAACGGCATGGCTTCCGATGGTCTTGAAGGAGGCGCCGCTTTCGCTCCCGATCGTTTGTGTAATGATCGGATCGATCGCGTTTTGGTGGGCACCCGAGCTCAAAATACCAAATCCCGTGACCCGCCTATCGGTGATAGAGAAGGTCACCGAACTCGTCGTCATCATCTCGCTCATGGGCGCTGCCCTCAAGATCGATCGTAAGGTCGGATGGCGCACTTGGATGATCACTTGGCGATTGCTGCTGGTCGCGATGCCGCTGACGATCGCAGGGTTGTGGGGAATGGGCTACGTGTTTCTCGGTCTGTCCGGGGCATCGTCGCTTCTGCTCGCAGCCGCGCTGGCACCGACCGATCCGGTCCTTGCCAGCGATGTTCAGGTGGGCCCGCCCAAATCAGGCGAAGAGGACGACACGCGTTTCGCTTTGACATCTGAGGCGGGTCTGAATGATGGACTGGCATTTCCATTCGTCATGTTGGCGATCGCTATGACGCAGACTCACCAAGCCACGATGGATTGGGCAATGCGTTGGTTTGCAATCGACGTTCTGTGGCGCCTTGGTGTGGGCGTCGCCATCGGGGCAGCGCTTGGCTACGGTTTGGGATGGCTAGTCTTTCGCATACCAAACCGCGCGAAACTGTCGCGTACCGGCGATGGCTTTGTAGCAATTGGTATAACCATCATCGTTTTCGGTATTTCGGAGGCGATCCATGGTTATGGCTTCGTATCAGTGTTCGTTGCCGGATTGGCGCTGCGAGCGGCGGAGCGCAACAATCAATATCACCAAACATTGCACGACTTTTCCGAGCAATTAGAGCGGTTGCTGATGATGGTTCTTCTGGTCCTGTTCGGAGCCGCTATTATCTCGAGCGATTTGCTGCACAAATTGACCTGGAGTTCGATCGCCTACGCACTCGTTGCGATCGTGGTCGTGCGTCCCGTTTCTGCATGGTTATCGCTTGCCGGCACGTTGTGCCCACCGATCGAAAGAGCCGCAATCAGCTTCTTTGGCATCCGCGGCATAGGTTCGGTCTATTATCTTGCGTTTGCGCTACAGAAACCAGGTTTCGACGGAGCCGAAATCTTGCTGAGTACAACTGCTCTCATCATTCTCTTTTCAATCGTGCTTCACGGAGTCACGGTGACTCCTGCCATGGGCTTAATTGATCGCCGGCGACGATTGGGTACGACAGATCGCGAAAGCGGGCGCATTGCTGAGTCTATGCGCCGCTAAAGCGAAAAAAGACGCTCGCCTGTGTGGCGAGCGTCTGGTCCAATCTACTTTTCTGAATGACCCGAGCCGGGTGGGGTGGTTTTCGGGGCCTTGCCATCTTCGATCCTTCCCTCGTTACGAAGATCACGGCCTTCCTGGGCCTTCTTCTTGCTCTCGGGGTCCTTGCCGTGCTCGTAGAGCTCTTCCTTCACAAAGCCGGCACCTTCTTTGACTTTTCCTTCGACGCTCATAGTGACCTCCGGTTTTTCCATGTGGGGACGTGCAACGTCGTCTTTTGTGATTTGATCCATTGGGAGGCACGGGAACTAAGCGAGAACCGGTAGGTTCATCAGCGACAAAACCCAGGGAGGCCTAAAATGAAGAAGTTTCTCTCCGTCCTTGCCGTCGCCACGATCGCTGCGGGTTTGACCGTGAGCGTCGCGGACGCTAAGCCGCGCAAATCGTCATCGAAGATGATGAGCAGCAAGGCCGGCGGCACGAATAGCGCTAATTCGATGGGTGGCAAGAATAGCCCTGCGAGCAATGCCAAGGGCTCGGCCAGCTCGGCCGGAGGCGGCGAAAAGTAATCGGCAACAGCTGTAGGAAGACAGTTCTGATCGCCCAGGCTGGTGCCTTCGCTGGATTTGGTGGCCGAAGGGAAGCCGACCAAAGCTCTCTCATGCCGCAGGGCCATCACAAAGGTGGCCCTTCTATTGTTGGCTCACACTGAGCTGCAAGAAACGTTATTTCTGTCTTGATGCCGCTTCTCTATTCAGGCGCTCGCTCTTCAGCCGCTCGCGGTTCTTGTCGAATGCTTGTTTTTCCAACGCTTGCTCACTTAGCGCCGCTGTCTTTGGGATAGCAGGCTTAAAGGCGGCTTCGGCTTTCGCTGCATTAGCCAACATGTTGCTTGATATTCCATTCATCGCTTGTTCCGATCTTTCCGCACTTCGCGAAACTCTGACGGCCCTTTCAGTAGGCGGTGCTTACGCGTCTCTTGTTCCGCCACAGTGGCGGATCTGTCCGACATCCGATCAAGTTGATCTCCCGCGAGCTGCGCCGATTTTGAAGAAGTCGCAGATCTCTTCGCACGCGCCGGATCTACGCCAGCAAGAGCAATTGCAACGAGTCGTCGTATTGCCTCTGGACGAGACAAGCCTCGTTCTTCCTGGCTCGCGATCCATGAATCGACCTGCGCCAACGGCTCATTTGCCATTGGGACGGCGACAACGGCGCCTTTTGCTGCCTTGGTTTTCGGTTTATGCGGCATCACGTGTGGAAGAAGGTTAGGAAAATGATCGCGAATGCCACGATCGCCAATCCCAGGCTTGCCACCAGCACGTTTCTAACCGTCGGTCCGCGCTCAGCGCCCCGTGCTTTCGTTGCTGACTTCACTGGAATTGTGTCTTGCTCAGCCATCGCCGGTCCTTTCATGGAAGAGGCCGCCCGGGATTTATGTCGGGCGGCCTCTTTGACGACTGCTGTTTCCAGATCCACCGCCACACAGTAAAGCGCGCTGGGACGTCAACGTTCCAAGACAATCTCGGCGACATCTGCGTGACGTCGGGACCTACTTTGTCTCCTGACTAGACGGAGACGGCGGCGCATCACTTCATGCGAGACGTTGAGCGGTTCATCACGAGTTGGGCGAGCACGGGCTTGGCGGTCATACGAATTACGGGGCGGCCTACGTTGGCTGACTGTTGGCAGTCACGGCTTAACGGTCGAGAACAATCGGCTGACCCCGACCGCGGAGAAGATAGCGCACCGTCTCTTCGCATGCTCGGCAGCGAAACGACCGGATCTCACCTTTACCCTCGGCATCTTGTTTAATTGCAATAAGATCACGCCTCTGGCTGCAAGCTAGGCATGGAACTAGGCTCGTGGATGACACGTTTCACTCTATAATTGTTATATCGAATCTATACTTTCGTCTACGGCGGGCAACTTGAGGTGTCTGTCCGCTACCGGACATAGCGCCGCGTGATGTCGTGTTAAATTCCGTACTGTATCGACAGAGCTTCACCTGAACAGGTGAGAGGCATCTCGGTCGTTGGTTGGAAGGATGGCGCAAATGCCTCATCCAGAGTTCGATATCGCGCCCCGCGGTGAGGGCTACATCATCGAAGTGCGATGGCCGGATAGCACCATTGAACAGATGCCGGGCTATTCAGCACAGAGCAAGCCGCCCAAGACTGCCTGGCCTCCGAAAGTTTCATTCGATGGTTGCGAGAGCGATCGCTGAACCGGCGTCAGGACATCGACGAGTAGCGCCGCCGCTTCGATTCGGGCGAGGTCAGGGCGCGTGTGTCCTGCTCAGTTCGCTCAGAGTAAAAAGCCGAGTCTTACGCCCGGGCTTTCTTTCCATACGTTCGATAGCTTACCAGCTCATTTGCCCATCCAGGCGCGCTCGATACCGCCGCCGACGGTGCAGCCACTGCGGCTATCGCGACTGCTGCCAGCGAATTTCGCAACGTTCGCTGGAGCCGAAGGCGAGGCAAGACGGCTGCAGCTCTTCCACGGACAACTCGCGGGGAAGGAGAGCAGCCTGACGCCGCCGCGTAAGCAATATGTGTGGTTAAGTGCGAGCAAAGACCTCGTTCAACGGCGTGATGTGAGTGGAACTTTGGCTGTCTCTGCCGTGTTCGAGGTAATAGCGCAGGCCAACTGAGAGATATTATGCCCAATCCGCATCCAACCCCGCCCCCAAAGGGTACGAGCAAGTTTTTTCTCCTGGCCGGCGTTGTCGTCGGACTGGTTGTCATCGTCGCGTTCATAGGCATGAACGCACAGCACGCTCAGGATTCAAAAGCTCAGCAGAGCGGGCAGGTGAAGCCGAGCGAGACGCCGATGCATGAGAAAGACCTCGGCAAAGCGCCGGTTCAACCGAAATGAGCCAAACGTCACCTGTCGGCGTGACAGCACACGATTTGCCATTGCAGACGCAGGATTTCCAGACCCCCGCGATACTGCTGTCGGGCAATGTTGACTACGACATGTACAAAAACTTCCGGGCGCAGCTTGATGCAGCGCTCGATAGACCGCTGGTCGTTGTCGAAATTTCCACCTTAGGGGGAGATCCGGAAGTTGCCCGCATGATGGGCGAAGATATACGCTTTCACAGCGAGATCTTTCCCGATCGGCACATTGTCTTTCTAGGCAAAGCAGTCATCTATTCGGCGGGCGTGACCTTCATGAGCTTCTTTGCACGGGAGAACCGCTACGTCACCCGCGGCAGCCGGTTGATGATCCACGAGCGCAAGCTGAGCAAGACCCTGACCATTGATGGGCCATTGACCATGTGTCTGGCGTCTGTTGAAGCGACCTTGAACGAGATCAAATGCTCGATTGCCATCCAGAATGAAGGTTTTGAAAATCTCATTCGTGGGTCGCAGATCGCGATGGACGATCTTCTGTTGAAAGCGCCCAGCAACTGGTACCTTGAAGCTCAGGAAGCGCAAAAGCTCGGCTTGGTCCGCGCCGTTCTTTAGCGCGGATCAGCAGAGAAGAACGTGTCACCTCCCTAGGATGGCGAAAGCGTCACCCAGACATCACCTCGATTGAGGGATGTCAATGTCGCTACGTCTCAGCAGATAATCTAGCCCGCCAGTTCTGAACCAGCGATAGCCGTAGCCCTCCAGCATGAGGTGATGCTTGCCGTGATCGTCAGCGTGGCTGTGGCTTTCGGACAGCAAGTTGATGAGATGCAGATCCCGCTCGTCGTCCAGTCCGATGGCAAGAGTGACCTCGCGCGGCTCCTCGTTGAAGTTGTGGACGAATAAAACCGAATTGTTGCGCCAGTCGTAGCGGATTGCCAACACGGACGGATCGCGCGTTGCAACAATCGCAAAATCGCCCCAGCCGATTTCAGGCACTTCCTTGCGCATTCGGATCATGCGCTCTGTCCAGTTCAGCAGTGAATCCGGATCGCGCCGCTGCATGGCGACGTTGACATGATCGTAGCCGTAAGGCCCTTTGTCGATGACCGGGTTTTTCGAGCGCTCGCTTTTTGTAAAGCCGGCGTGAGGCTCGGTTGACCACTGCATGGGCGTGCGTGCGCAATTGCGTTCGGGGAGGGTGAGATCGTCGCCCATCGCGATTTCGTCGCCGTAACGCAGAACAGGGGTACCCGGCAGTGTGTACATCAGGCTGTAGGCGAGCTCGAGACGTCTGCGGTCACCGCCCAGCATCGGAGCGAGACGGCGACGGATGCCCCGGTCGTATAGTTGCATCGACTTGTCTGGACCGAACGCCTCAAAAACGATCTTCCGCTGTTTTTCGGAGAGGCGACCAAGGTCGAGTTCGTCGTGGTTGCGCAGAAATAGTCCCCATTGTGCGGTAGCCGGCCGGGGTTTTGTGACTTTCATGGCTGCCGCCAGCGGACGGGCATCGCCCGCAGCCAGCGCGTAGAAGAGATGCTGATTGACGTGGAAGTTGAACATCATGTGCATCCGGTCACCATCGTCGCCGAAATATTCCATGTCGGTTTCCGGAAGCACATTGGCCTCTGCCAGCACGATCGCATCACCCTTGCGCCACTGCAGAAACTCGCGGAAGACGCGCAGCATATCGTATTGCTCGACCGGCTTGTTTACCTTGGGTCCTTTGGTGGCAATGATGAAGGGCACCGCATCCATGCGAAAGCCGGATACGCCAAGCTGTAACCAAAAGCCCATGATCTTGAGGATCTCGGCCTGGACGTGTGGATTGGACGTATTGAGATCAGGCTGAAAGTCGTAGAACCGGTGGAAGTACCACGATTTCGATGTCTTATCGTGAGTCCAGGTTGTCTTCTGCACCCCTGGAAACACCATGCCCTTGTTCGCATTGGCCGGTTTTTTGTCTGACCAGACGTACCAGTCGTGATAGGGCGAGTCTTTCGAGCTGCGCGCGGCCTTGAACCATGGATGCTGATCAGACGTATGATTGACGACGAGGTCGATGATCACGCGGATGCCGCGCTGATGGCAGCCATGGGTGAATTCAACGAAGTCGCCTAGCGTGCCGTAGCGTTTATCGACGCCGTAGTAATCGGAGATATCATAGCCATCATCTTTGCCCGGGGATGCCTGGAAAGGCATCAGCCATATAGCAGTAATGCCGAGGCCGTGCAGATAGTCGAGGCGTCGCGTCAGTCCCCGGAAGTCACCGATCCCATCGCCGTCGGAATCCATGAAGCTGCCGACTGACAGGCAATAGAAGACAGCGTTTTTGTACCAAAGGTCATCGATCATGGAGCACCTGTTAGGGCATGAAGACGCTCAATGTTTGCGCTAACCCCTATGTTCCACGACGGAACAGTGAAGTGCCGATGGGCACTCGCGTCTACGAGCCGCGCCGACGCGGCAAGTGTTCCTTGACATTCTCTCTGCGATTGAACAAAAAGTGAACATTTGTCCGATGGAGCTTAGAGAAGTCATTCACCAGACGCGACCTGAGCCCCACGCTGGAGCTGTAGCGGCAATCGATGAGTTTACCAAAACTTCCGACATATTATTATCTCGACCATTTCACGGAGATGCTCGGCTTCGTCGCGAAGGCTTATGCGTCGATACTGACCGAAGAGCATCATCGCTTCTCCCAATGTTTTCGTCGGATGTCGCGCGACGCGCAATGTCTTCTTGTGCGCATGATCAATCGACGCGGCATGGTCTTCAATCGCGATCAATTCAGATATGCTGAGATTGGAGATACGCAGGCCGCATTGAACGAACTCACGGCCATTGGGCATGCTCGTTCTCTCCTTGTGCAGGATTATGCGGCTTTGTTGTCGCGCCTTCCGAAGGCCCAGCTTCTGGGCTCAGCCAGGAGCGCCGGCTATTCGGATGCTCGCTCGTCATGGTCGAAACCCACGCTGATCGCGTTTTTCGTTGAACGTGTCCCGTTCGACGTTGCGATCGAATATTGCGACGGTGAGCGGTTTGTGGTGTTGGCCAACACCGCGCCGATCGATTTCCAGCTATATCTCTATTTCGGCAAAACCGAGGTCGATCTGAAGAACTTCGCGCTCCGTGATCTCGGGCTGCTCAGAACCAACGGTGCGACAGGTTTCAGCGCGCGCTTCGAGGATGCTGAAGAAGCGAGGGCCTGCTTCTACTACAGTCAGCTGGCGGACCGTATCGAGGAGAAAGGCCTCGACGTTTATCAGCAGGCAGCCGATGCAATCCTTACCGGACCGTCTTGCCCGACGGACTATGCGTCGGAGCTGCGTGGCCGTATTGCATGTCGTGTTGGCCAATATTTCGAGAAGTTCGGCGATCTTGATCTTGCAAGAAGGCTATATCAGGCCAGCGATTCCGCAGATTGTCGCGAGCGGTTGGTGCGGATCATTTATGCCGCGGGTGAGAAAACCGAGGCAGAGGCGCTCATCCGGCAGATGATCGACGATCCGGTGTCGGACGACGAGTTTACATTCGCCATGGATTTTCATGCGCGCAAATTTGGTGGCCGCCGAACAGGCGCATGCACCGAAATGCTGCGAGCTGCGGCGACAATTTTGATCGATGATGCCCATCGCGGCAATCCGGAAGCGGGCGTTGCGGCTTACAAGCGGCGACAGGGGTTCCGCGTGTTCTTCGCGGAAAACACCCTCTGGCTTTCGTTGTTCGGCCTCATGTTCTGGGATGAACTGTTCGAAGCAGATCAGCTGAACAGCGGTTTTGACTGGGTGCCGCGCTGTCTCAAAGACGGCAGCTTTGCCCATCGCTTCGCGCCTCAAATCGAGGCCAAGCTGCAAGCTGTTCGGTCCGGTTCGGCTTTGAGCTTCGTTCTGAAGTCCGTTGCAGCGAGATGGGGACGACCGAACGGTCTCTTCGTTTGGGATCACGTCAGTCTCGAAGCCCTGCAAGTGCTTTTGACGGGTGTCGATCTCGCGGGACTGGCGAGCATTATGGAAGCGATGTGCCGAGATTTCCGCTCAATGCGTGACGGCTTCCCGGACCTGATGCTTGCGAAAGACGGCAAAGTGTCTTTTAGCGAGGTAAAAGCCGAGGGGGACGTAATCCGTCGTAACCAGCTGACCCGTCTTCGACAGCTCGGCAAGGCGCAGATCGCCGTCGAGATCGGCCGCGTCGGCTACAGCTTCGATCCCGATCAGGACTATGTTGTCGTGGACGTCGAGACCACGGGTGGAATGGCGTCGTATGATCGCATCACCGAGATTGGCGCCGTCAAGATCCGAAACCATCAAGTCGTTGGCGAGTGGCATTCCTTGGTCAATCCGCAACGGTCGATACCTGCGCGCATCGTGCAACTGACAGGAATCACGAACGCGATGGTGCGCGACGCCCCGGTATTCGGAACGGTCGCAGATAGCTTCATGGAGTTCATGGCAGACGGCATCTTCGTCGCGCACAATGTGAATTTCGACTACGGGTTCATATCCAGCGAGTTCGAGCGGCTGGAGCGTCGCTTCAGATGTCCGAAGGTGTGCACGTGCGCGGGTATGCGGAAGACACATCCGGGTCTTGAATCCTATGGCCTCGGCAACCTCAGTCGCGCTTTCGACATCGATCTGGAAAGCCATCACCGCGCGCTCAGCGACGCACGAGCGGCCGCCGGCCTTCTCAATCTCATGAACGCAAAGCGGCAGAAAAGTCTTCTCGACGATCGCGCCGCTTAGTGGGCGCGCCGCACAAATGCAGGCTGCGGTCCGGTCCAAACCTCGCGCGACGAACACAATCTAGCCGATTTTCTTCGTTAGCTGAGTGACTTAGCGAGCGGGGTCCGAATTTTAAGAGCCGGATCCGGGGGCGCACGCTGGCCACCACATTTCATGACTTTTGAAACGGGACTGACCCATGCCCCTTTCCGCGCCTCGTGTCACCGCGCCTGTCGCTTCGGTATCCGCAATTCTCTCCAAGGGCGTCGCCCGCCTCGAAGTGACCCTGCGGTTGACCACTGCCATCCTCGCTCTCGCTGCCGGCGTCTATACGTATCTCGGCGTCCGCGAACTTCTAAACGGCAGCCCGACGACAGTGTTCTTCGCCGCCGTCATCTATGCGGTCGCCGTCTCGGTTGGCATCTATGCCTTCTGGGTGTTCCTGATGCACTTCATGCCGCATGTGGTCGACCGCCGGGGGCGCGCGCTGATGTTTGGCTGCATGGCGCTCGGCTCGCTCATGATTGTGGCCATGTCGTCCTGGCTCAACGCCTCGGCACTGGCCGGCGCGGCGGCGGTTCAGCAGCATCTCGCCATTACTGTGCAGAATTACACCCGCGATCTCGACACGGCGAACAGCAACGCCATCGCCGCGCAGAGCCTGCTGCCGGATATCCAGCTTGCGTCGTCGCGGTTCGCCAAACTGGCAGATGCCGAGCGCACCGGATCGCTGACGGGCACGTCGGGTTCCGGCACCGTTGTGCAGCTCCTGACCCAGATGTCCGGCCAGCTCGAAGGGCTCGGTCAGGAGGTTCAAAACTCCGGCAAGCGCGTCTCCACGCTGTTCGAGCAAGGCGGCAAGCATCTCGCGAAGATGCGCGAACTGATCTCCGATCGCGGCCCGATCGCAAGCCGCAGCGATGCATTTGCCACCGAGTCGCTGGCGCTGATGGGCGTGATCGCCAATTTGCAGCAGACCTCGGTCGCGCCCGCAGTGAAACGCGCCGCGACCTCACTGACCTCCGGCTTCATCGCGCCCGCTGCTGGCGGACGCGGTGATCTCGCGGACCGACAGACTGCTGTCGTGAGCAAGGTCGAAGGATCGATCGCGGCGCAGGCCAACTCGCTGGCTGACGCCGCGGACAAGATCCTGGCGCTGCCAAAGATCGAGCCGGTGCGCTTCCAGGCCATGTCGCCGGCGGAAGCCGTGCTACGCTATGCCAGCGACTTCATCCCGAGCTGGGCCGGCGCGATTTCTATCGACCTGATGCCGGCGGTGCTGGTGCTGATCCTCTGCGTGGTGCATGCTGCCATCCGCCGTGAAGGCGCTCCCACCGTTGCTGCGAGCGAGATGACCGTTGGCGAGATGATGGCGGCATTGCAGATGGCCAAGGAAGTCGCGGCGGCGCGCGAGGGCACCCCCGATCCGGTGCCGCCGGATGAGCCTGCGCGCGTCTCCGAAGTCGCCAGCGACGAGAACGTTACCCCGCTGTCCACCGCACGTCAGGGCAAGTGAGCGTCATGGGACGCACCACATTGCAGCAACGGTTCTCTGCGTGGCTCGCGGACTATCCCGACGACGCAATCCTGCGAACAATTTTTCGCGGCGTCGTCGGCGTCACCATCGCGGTACTGGCGCTTGATCTCGCCGGCATGAATGACTTGTTGAAGCCGACAGACCCTGCATCGTCGCCAGCAGATACCAAACAAGCAACGCCTGGATTGAGCGTGCCGGCGATATTGGCACCGTTACTTCCGGGCAACGATCGGCGCGGCGTACCGATGCCACAACCGGATGGGGCGCTTGCCAAGGCGATGACCTTCGAACTTGTTGGCGGCGGACGGCTATTGGCCACGGGGATGATCACACCCGGTGTCTCGGAAGCGTTTGCCGCCGAGATCGGCAAGCGTGGCGACTATGTAAAGACGGTCGTGCTCAACTCGCCGGGCGGATCCGTCGGCGATGCCTTAGCGATGGGCCGGCTGATCCGCGAAAGGAAGCTGGCCACCGAGGTCGATGCCGGCAAGCTTTGCGCTTCGTCTTGTCCCTTGATGTTCTTCGGGGGTGTCGAGCGCCGTGCCGGCGACAAAGCGGCGATCGGCGTGCATCAGGTGTTTTCTCCCAACCAGCCGGATCCGATCGCTCCACGCGACGATATGAGCGATGCGCAGCGCATTTCGGCACGTTGTCAACGCTACCTTGGCGATATGGGGATCAATCTCCAGGTGTGGGTGCATGCAATGGAAACGCCGAAAGACCGACTGTTCGTGTTCAAACAGGACGAGTTGAAGAGCTTAAACATTCTGACCATGGCGCCGGCTGCCGATTCCACGTCTCTGCCAGTCGGGAGAACCCGTTCGTAAGTGACTTCCGAATGTGCGCCGCTGAAGTAGCTATTCTTAGCTCCGACCGAACACTTCGAGAGGGGCGAAAATCGCTGATCGCGTTTTGATGCGTCCCTGCATAATAAGGGAAATTCCCTGATCAGTTTCCAGGGAAATTTTCAAAATGGCGCTTAGAGGAAGCCAAAAATGGTGGCGACAGGGGCGCGGCCTCTGCTGCTTAGCGCATTTTCCCTGTAAAATTCCCTGTTTGCAGTGAAATCTCTGGAGACAGTTTCGAACAGCACTCCCGCCCCAGCCAGGCAGTCCGGGCGTTTAGCCGGATCGCCCGATCTGACAAGAAAGGCCGGTATTTGGCCGGTTTCCGTATATTCGGATAAGTCTCTGGCTGGCGTAATCTGCCCTGCGCTCCGCCAGACTCCCGAAAGTCTGCGGCCGGCAGTTCAGAAATTACCATTTTGGGGAGATTGCGGGTGGAGACATGGTTCGATGCCACTGCCGCCCGACCTTTGCACTCAGTGCTGGCCTTGCGCTGACGTCACCGTCTCGAAGCTATTGCTCGCTTCCATCTGGACCGACCGCGCCTCTCAGGCAACCGAATATCGCAAGGGGCGTGTGCCGCTGGCCGGGGACGCTGCGCATATCCATTCGACACTAGGCGGCCAGGGTCTGAACCTCGGACTTGGCGATGCGATAATTTCGGCTGGAAGCTCGCCGCAACGATCAGAGGAGATGCTCCGGAAGGCTTGCTTGACAGCTATGCGCAGGACCGGCATCCGGCGCGGCGCGCAGATACTCGATTGGTCACGAGCCCAAGTCGCAGTCATGCGGCCGAGCGCCAGCTCCCGCGCAATTGAAGCCATCATCCGTGACCTCACGGATACACGCGACGGCACAACCTATTTCGCCGGACGGGTGTGGGTGTCGGGATTTGCTATGATCTGGGCGGGCACCATTCGCCAGCCGGCCGCAGCGTGCGGGACTTCCAATTGGGCAACGGCGATAGGGTCACGGCATCTGCGAACGGACGTGGCCTTCCGCTTGATAGCACGTCCGACGTATCGCTGATGGCGCTCGTGGCTCGCTGGCGCTGTTGCATCCACTATGTCGCAAAAGACGCGACAGACGCGCTCGGCGCAAAGGTTGTGCTCGTCAGGCCCGATGGCGTTACCGCCTGGGCGACCGGAAGGGCGGCCGATCTCGGTGAGGCCGCCTTCATAGTAGCGCGGTGGTTTGGCAAACCCACGCAACACGTGACCCCCTAGATATCGCTCTCTTGCGGTACGCATATAAATGCCAGAATGCGCGATGGCAGCTTCTGGCGCAAAGCGAACTAACAACTAGTCCTGAAAGTCGAGCGGTTCTAGACCGATCAGATCCTCTATAGACTTTAAGGTCTAACCTACGGAATTCGCTGATAAAACCAAAAACAGGCGAGTCCGTTCCGGTTCACTAAAGTGCAGCAAAATGCACTGCCGGGCATGCCCGTCCGTATCACTTCCGTTCCAGCCGGTGCCCTCCGGTCTGCCGAAGCGCCCTTAGAGGCGCGCGGGTCTGAAACTCAAAAACAACCCCCAAGTTGAAGGCGCCCCCCCGGGGGCGCCTTTTTTCTTGCCTCTCCACGGCCATACGGAGACTCGTAGAAAAGCAAAAGGCCCTGCTGAGGGGACACAAAGGCCATTCGCGCGGGAGCCCTGGAGGTTCGCCTAAAGGCGGACGGGCTTCAGCAAACGCTTTCGGAACTAAGAGGAGAGACCTTCCTTGAGTCCAATTGGGAGGACGAGAAAACCATGAAGGGTATCACTTGTCCGGATTGCGGTAGCACTCGGATGTTCGCAGGTTTTGAAGCTCGCACTGAGGAGGAGCGTGAAACAGTCCGCGTCTTTGTGTGCAGATTCTGCCATGTGATGGAGAAGGTGTGCGTGAACGGAATGGGCCTGCGCGTCGTCCAGCGTTGCAAAGAGATACGTCCTCGCCATCCAAACCAGAACGACGCCCTAGCACCCGCTTAGTGCGGGCTCTTTCTTGCCGGTCAGCTTACCACAGGCGGAACGGCTATAGGTTTTCCAGTCGCTTCATCAGAACTGCAAGGCTGGATGGCGTATCCGTCCTCGAGCACCGTTTTGCCATCCACCAAATCAACAAGCCCGGCTTCATCAGCGTGCTGCCACACTCCCTGTTCCGTCGAAAACTCTTGGCTAAGTTTGGCATCGTCTTCAAAAAGTGCGTACGGCATTTTCTTTATCCACCTGTGCAGTAGCAAGCGTGGCTACTCACGTCGGTAACGCAAGGGTGGAAAAGGATTCGAGACCAGTAGCAACCAATCACGCATGACCTGCTTATTGTTATAGAAATGGAGATAATATGAAACGAACAGCACTGATTATCGCGGCGGTTGCCGCAATTGGTACAGCAGCACTTACCGCGCCCGCAGAAGCTCGTGGCGGCCGTGGCTACCATCACAGTGGCGGCTTCGGGGGCGCCGGTATCGGATTTGGTCTCGCAGCAGGCGCCCTGGCTGCCGGAGCATACGGCGCTTACGGTCCAGGCTACGGCTACGGATATGGCCCACGTTACTATGGACCGCCGCGCTATGCCTACGGTGGCGGGTACTATAGTGGCGGCCCACGTTACTATAATCGCGGATACGGCTACTATTGAGAAAGAAAGCCCGGATTACTTCCGGGCTTTCTCTATGGTTCACGCTTTCCTGACCGTAGTCATTCGGGGTCTCTAGTGTTGCGGCTTTGGGGGCAGTGCGCTTTCTAGAACATCAGTGGCGTGAGCATCGACACCTTCAGGGTAAGAATAGCTTAGTCAAAGCGCCTCACCACTTGGCAACACCACTGCAAAAAACGTTAGGCGATTTCCCGCGAATAGCCTGTCGGTGAAAAAGGCCGACAGGCCATCGCTTAGCGATACTTACGCTTTCGGAAGCATCACAGTGTTAATGACGTGGATGACGCCGTTCGACTGCTTGACGTCAGCGATGGTCACGGTTGCAACGTCACCCTTCTCGTCGGTCAACGTAATCTTGTCGCCGTCCATCTTCGCCGTCAGCATACAGCCGCCAAGTGTCTTGACGGTATGCGCGCCCTTGTCATCCTTGATCATCTTGCCGATGGCGGACGACATCGCGTCTGCTGCAACGACATGACACTTCAGAATGGTCGCAAGCTTTTCCTTGTTCTCTGGCTTCAGCAGAGTGTCAACAGTTCCGGCTGGTAGTTTTGCAAAGGCTTCGTTGGTCGGCGCAAATACCGTGAAGGGTCCTTTGCCCTGCAATGTATCGGCTAAGCCTGCGGCCTTGACGGCGGCAACGAGCGTGGTGTGATCCTTGGAGTTCATCGCATTCTCGACGATGTTTTTTGTGGCTGGCATTGCAGCACCGCCGACCATTGGATTTTCGGCAAAAGCAGCCGAACCAGACATTGCGAGGCCACCAACAAGTACAGCTGCAATTACATAATTCTTCATCGTTCTCTCCCTGGGAGTTGCGCCGCAGAAATCGAACTGCGAACTCTTCAAGCTACGATGCATAAGCATATGTGTTTCACTTTAGCGGTCTGATTTCATCGACATTCGTAAACAAGGGCATCGTTTGTGCTTCAGTTCTGCGCGTGCAGCGTAATGCCGTTTGTACCGATATTGTGTCTGAATCAAATCAGATCTTGCCGTATTGCGCAGCGACTAATCGGTATAGCGTCCGATAGATGTGGCAGTGGTCTCGTTTTTGGTGACGAGCTGTGCGGCTGGCTAGCGATCCCCAGTGGACCGAGGCTATTGTGCGGGGCATGCCCAAGAGAGCTGCTCCATCCTCGCAATGACATCTTTTTTCAAAGGATTGCTCAGGCGGCTGGATCGCTGCGTAAAGAGCTGCCGCCCGATACCTAAATTCACTGGTATTGTCATTGAGATTGATAGTGTCTCAATACAGCAACAGGCAAAGCTCTAAACTTCGATAGCATTGCCTCTGCCGCTGTGGCTGAAGCTGAGGAGGCAATGATGAAGCGTTACCTGTGGGGAACCGCAAGCCTTATAACCCTCGCACTTTCCGCACCCGCCATCGCCGCAGATATGGCGCCGCGGATGTACAATAAAGCGATGCCGATGGCCGCGCCGATCTTTACTTGGACAGGCGGCTACTTCGGTCTTAATGCCGGATATGCATTTGATGCAGATACGCGCTTTAGCAATACCGTTGGTGACTTGGCCAACAACAACGCTGCCTTGGCCGCGGGCTTGCGTCCATTCGGCACGACCGTCCGAAGCGACGGTTTCACAGGTGGCGGACAGATTGGATACAACTATCAATTTGGAGCAGGCGCGGGCATCGTGGTCGGCATCGAAGCCGACGCCGCGTATACTGATCTTCGCCAAACCCAGACGTTAAGTAATACGACTAACTTTGGTCCGCTTGTGACACCCGGTGCTCCGCTTACCACCCGCGTCAACGAGTATCGTTCAAATCTCGATTTCTTGGGCACGGTACGCGGCCGAGTAGGCTACGCGTTTGACCGTCTCCTCATTTACGGAACCGGTGGTTTCGCTTACGGCGGCGTTGATAACCAAGTCACCTTCTTTGCTCCAAACGGCGCGATACCGTTTTTCCAAGGGCGGCAGAATGGCATACAGACCGGCTATGCGTATGGTGGCGGCATGGAGTATGCCGTGACATCAGACAGCGTGTTTAATCGGCTGAACATCTTCAACTCCAGTGCAGTCACGCTCAAAGTTGAATACATCCACTATGATCTGGGTGAGCGAGGTTTTGCTATTCCAGGCGTGAATGGCGGACCGGGAAACTATAGCGCAACCGTTCGAAACGACGGCGATCTCGTTCGTGCTGGCATTAACTTCAAGTTCGGTTCTCTTTAACATGGATAGCCGAGCGCTTTGATGGCAGCGATGAGACGAACTGGCAAAATGGCTCCAAACCTTTCGGTTGGGTGTCCCATCACGGCTAAGGCGTCTCATCGCACCGAGACTGTCCTTGTTCATCAAATTCGCGTTTGGCTTTCAAGTGTCCTGTGGACGAAGTCTTTCATATGATTTTGAATGACCGACGACGGCACGCTCGTTCCGATTCATCCGGATAACGCTCATACCCGAGATTGGGTTATTCTGCTGGAAGCATCCAAAATCGTCGGTTAAACCCGCGAGAAACTTCGCGTTGCGATGACCACTCAGAAGCGGAAACTTGTCAAAAAGCGAAAGCTATTCGCGAAGCCAGAGTACTTTCTGGTGATCGACGGATATGACCCACGTATCCATGCCCTGTTTTTTCGCCCTCAGCTCTATAGGAATGATGCTGGCACGCTCGTCCCGCTCACGGGTCCGGAAATGGGGCAGTTAATGGCGCAGGCACTGGAAGGTGGAGCACTCGAGAAGTCGCTTTGGTATGAACCTTCCGAAGATCGGCCAAGCGAACCGGTGATCAAGCCAGGTCCGAAGATGGACTTGGATAGTCTGGTGGCTATTTCGCCAAGGATGATGACTCTTCACAACGTAGAGACGGTACCAGCCCGTTACGACGTTGTAGCCAATCCGTCTTCCATCAAACTTGAGCAAAGCGGTCTTCCTAGATGATCCGCTCCAACTAAGGCGCGTTCGCTTGCTTATTTAGAATTGTCTTGAGCAAGGTCAGCAGCAGCCAAGGCGTGTCCAATGCAACCTATATGTCTTGACGGCATCCGCTAACGACCGTTTCAGTTGCAAAACGGAACAAGATTTTTCGCGGCCAGAGCCGCTAAAAGGCGTACCGGTCGATCAAGTTGATCGCTACCCAAAGCGCGAGAGCGCCCACAATCACGCACGCGGTGACAATTGTCGCCAGATCACGCTGTTTCATTGAGCGGAACCATGCGTAGATGCCGCGCCGCGAAAGCGGCGCGGCAGGTCCATTACATCTTCTTCATGCCGTCATTCATCATGCCGTCGCCCTTCATCATGCCTTTCTTCATCTTCATTTTCTTCTTTTTCTTCATCATCTTGTTATTGGCGTCCATCGAGTTCTTGCTCATGGAGTTGTTCAGCATCCCACCGTTATTCATCTGAGCAGACGCAGCAGTTGCACCACCAACAAACGCGAGGCAGCAGGCAGCGATCAAAATCTTCTTCATTGTATTTCCTTTCTGGGGTTTGGTAGTTGAGGCGGACGCGGTAAAGGAGGAGAGAAAAGTATCGCGTCGCCTCTAGCCGACGATGAAGGGGCGTGCGGCCGCGAGCACTTGTGCTTTGGACATCGGCTTGTCGAATGCGCCGCTCCAGGAACGAACACCTCGGACGCGTCGTACCTCTGCGGCATGGCGGGCTTCCACCGAGTGGATCCTAAGGGCTGTCGTCAGCAGGTCGCCGCCGCCTGTGAGCTTCGGCGCTTGGCCCTTGTATGCGGCCACGCCGACGTCCTCGAGTGTTTGCGAGACTAATGCGAAGGTACGGAAGTTTGATAGAATGTCGGGGTACTTGCCACCGCCAGTGAGATCGAACTTGGGCTGCGCGATCGCCGCCGACCCAAGCGCGCCCTGCAGCGTGCTGACATGCGCAGATTCATGCCGGCTGATTGTTGAGAAGACCTCGACAAATTGTGGCGGAATGAGCCCGGGCTGGGAGAGGGCGGCGCGATAGAAGCCGTCTTCGAGATACTCAAGCGTGAGAGCAAAGTTCAGAATGTCAACGACTTGGCCGGGTAGTCCTTGGCCGAATGCTTGCGTCGATGCCGCTGCGAGAAGAACCGGTGTTGTCGCCAGCAGCCCCAGTTTTGCGGTCGTGGAATTGAATAGGTTGCTGCCTGAGACGATCCGGTCGGCGAGATCTGGATCCAGGCTATCGAGAATTGGGCTTTCGGAATTCATAAAGGTGACCTTTGAAGCTGAAATCAGGGCAGCTGGCTGGCTGAGACGGGTGTCGCGATGAAAGGGGCCGCCATGGGCAGAACCTGTGAGGGTGGCCGCGCCACGTCGAGGCCGTTGATGTTCACGACGTCCCAGCCGGCGAAATTGGCCGACAACGGCGAAATGATGTCGCGCAGAACCGCTGCGTGGCGGGCCTCCACGGAAACGATCGTTCCTGCGGCTGCTAGATAAGCTGGATTTTTGATGGCCGCCCCGCCACCGTTATATGCTGAGACGCCCAGATCCTCGAATGTACTGGCGGTCGTGATGACGCTGCGGCGGTCGGCAAAATCGACGGCAGTGAAGTTCGGCTGCAAGTTCGGTATTCGGTTGCGGCCCAACGCCTTCGCAAAGAAGGCGCGGTGCGCGATTTCGTGATCCCGGATATCTCGTAGAACTGAACGCTCATAAGCGCTCATCCCGGCATACGGAGTCGCGAGAGCCTGCGTGTAGAATGCCGCCTCGAGCTGTTCGAGTGCGTAGGCATAATTGAGGACGCCAACGTCGCCACCGCCAAGGTCGACTGCTCCGGACTTGGCAAACGCTTCATTCAGACGCAAGCCGGGAATGTCGACACCAAACGCAACGGCGGCGACTGCCGTCATTCCTGCCAACTTCAAGAACGAACGTCTGCGTTCGTCTACTGGGTTTTTTCCATTGACTGATAGTTTGGAAGCCACGCTTCACCCCCCCCCTTTATGTTGCAATCAATCAATAACGTCGCAGCTGTCGGTCGTTGTCTGTTCTCCAGAGAACACATTGTTAACAAATAAATAATTGCTTCACCCCGGAACTAAGCGCAAAGTACTCGCGCACTCACACGCAAGTCTTCGGACTTCGTTGTAATTTAGTATGTGGATGATACCGCGAGCAGAGGCGGCGACCGCGCCTGCAGCCTCCAGCGACTTCAGCGCTTCATTCAATCGCGGGCGGTTGACCCCTAGAAATTGCGACAGCGCTTCCTGTGTCATCTCGATCCTCTGCCCGCCTGCGCCGCGAAACGCTTGAAGCAGCCAGCGGCACAGTCTTGGCTCCAGTCGATGAGTAAGGTTGCAGGCAGTCAATTGTTGAGCACGCTCCGCGATGCGATTGTTGTTGAGCATGATCATGCGAGTAAAGCTCGGAGAACTCCTGATCAGGCTTTCAAAACGTCGCACTTGCAAGCGTAATGCGCGGCCGGGAACGACAACCACCGCGCGCGTGAAGTGTAGTTTCGTCTCATAATCATGGAGAGATCCGGCGGCGCCATCTTCGCCCACAAATCCCGCTTCGGTGAAGCCTCCTGATTTTGAGATTACCAAGAAAGATATGGAGCCAACTTGGGGAAAATAGATGAATTCAGTCGGTCGGCCAGCTTCTTGCACAGTGGCGCCGACTAGAAGATCGACATCGGAACCACCGCCCTTTACGAAGGCGAGTTCATCGACGTTCAGTTCCCGAAGAATGTGGTTTGATCCGAGAGACATTCGCAAACGCGTCCAGACACACGTCTCCGCCACCACAGGATGTGGCGTGTTGAAAATCGGATGTGTTTGTCATTCCTCTCAGCTACGACCGGATGCGCGAGTGGTTTCTTGGTTGCGCAAAAGTAACAAACTGGGGTTTGTGCTGAGCAGAGCGATACCAAGAATACATGGGAGACTGAAACGCGTTGCAAAATCCCGCGTAACTATATTGAGGTCGCATGCAAAGAAGATCATGCGTCATATGATTTTATGCATCGATAATGCGGTGATGTGGCTTAGTGCGTACGTCGTTGTCCGTATCCACGTCACGACATTAAAACTGTCGCCCGAAGCGACAGCGTGCCTGTTTGCTTGGAGTGCCGAGCGATCCAGCAGGCAAACGTCACAGGTGAATCAATGACGCGCCGAACGCTTCAAAGAGAAGAGGATCCCGATTCGGAGGAGGACGCGCTGCTCGTCGCTCTCGCGTTCTTCGTGATGCTGGTGGTCTTTATCGTATTGATCCAACCATATCTATTTGGATGATGTGCGGGATATGCGTACCCCAAGGACGCAGTCGGCGATGCGATCTGTTCGCGGAGGACGGTAGACCTGTTTTCCTCGAATCAGGCGTCATACTCCGTTTTTCAGCAACACTGCCTTGCAAGCCTTGCTAAGGCGTGGACGGTTTTGTTGAAGGCAGCTCAGAACCGAAAGGTCTCCCTGACTGAGAAAGGGACGGCAGAACTTAACTGCATCCCTTGAGCAGGCTGCCTGTTCCTGCTGAGTGCCCGCAGCGTTTGCCGCGCCGATCGAAATCGCGAAGCCTGCAACAATTGCGGTGAGTGTCAATTTCATACGTTGAACTTTCCATTGTCCGCAGAATTACGTTTCGCAAGTCCGTTAGTTTCAGATGAGCCGCTGTCATGGCAGGCTGAGACGAATGAAAATGCATGATGCGATTTTCATAGCTGCAGCTGTGTGGAACTAATTATTTCGCCGGCTTCCGCGCGCCACGATCAAGGACACAACTAGCAATGTGCAAAATAGCTGTTGTAGTCGCCGTTGCCTTGAGCTTGGCCGGCGCATCCCATGCTGACGACCAATGGGTTCAAGTTCCGACGGCGAGATATATGCTCAACAACAAGCAAGATGCGCTTGCTTTCGCCGGCGAGAAGACGGGTTGGTACGGCAATGGAACCGGGGCGGTTTACGGCACGGTGGATGGCGGGACGACATGGAGGCGGATCTGGTCGAGGCGAGGAACCTACGTTCGGGCCATCGAGTTCGCGGACGACAGAGTTGGATTCTTGGGGAATGTTGGCCCGGGCTATTTCCCGAACGTCGCGGACAAACAACCTCTTTACGTGACGTTTGACGGTGGAAAACATTGGACCCCCGTTCGGACCGTATCGGGCAAGCAAATCACCGGAGTCTGCGCGATCGATATTCTCAAGGTGGGGGATAAGGTCGCCGCGATCCGCGCCGGAGGTCGGGTCGGTGGCCCAGCGGGCATGCTCGAATCCTTCGATGGCGGAAGGACGTTTGCCGCCCGGGACATGAGTGGCGTCACTGGCATGATCCTCGACATCCGTTTCATCGACGAGCAGGTCGGATTCATCGCGGGCGCCAGCGAAGCCGACGAGGACAGGGCACATGCCAAGATCCTGAAGACGGTCGACGGCGGCAAAACTTGGCGAACGGTGTTCGAAAGCAATCGGGCGGGGGACAATAATTGGAAGCTGGCATTTCCCAGCGCCAATGTGGGATACGGGACGATCATCAGTTATCAGGCACCTGATGGCGAGGCGCGAGGATACGTGGTCAAGACCGAGGACGGAGGCGAACGTTGGCAGCGCCAGACGGTAACGCACGATCCTCGGTGGGTGCCATATGGGATCAACTTTCTCGATGAGCGGCATGGATGGGTCGGAGGCTCCACAGGTGGTTTTGAAACCAAAGACGGCGGGCTGACCTGGGTACCTGCGAGCATGGGACTATCTGTAAATAAAATTCGGTTTGTGAAACAGACCGGCGGCACGACATCCGCTTTCGCCATCGGAAAGGATTTGTACAGGCTCGATATCGTAGCTCGCTGAATTTGTGTTCAAAGCAACTCCTGTGGGAACCGTTTCGGAGTGATCGAGTCTTAATGGAGATCGGTTCCAATAGGAAGCATCGCAAGTCCCCGTACGTTCGAGGCGAAGACCACATGACCATTGCGTCCGACGATCGATCCGAGGGCACTCCGGCGAGTGACACCGACCAGCTCGTTTACAAGCAGCGTTTCATGACGCGCTTAACGCACTGGACTTGGGCTATTTCGCTGTTTTTTCTTCTCTTGTCAGGTCTGCAAATTTTCAACGCGCATCCAACGCTTTATCTCGGTAAGCAATCCGGCTTTGAATTCGACAATGCAGTCGTCTCCATGATTGGTGAAAACACCGATGCTGGACCTAAGGGCACCACGACGATTTTCGGTCGCAAGTTCGATACCAGCGGCTGGCTGGGACTGAGCTATGAGAACGGCAAACCGACATCGCGGGGCTTTCCAACCTGGGCGACGATCCCATCATCTCAGGATCTGGCGACCGGACGTGTCGTACATTTCTTTTTCGCTTGGGTTCTGGTGTTCGCCTTGCTCTTGTGGTGGATCGCAAGTCTGATCAATGGACATGCGTGGCGCGATGTGGTGCCGGGCTGGCGAGATATCCGGCGGCTACCGCATGATGTCGTCGACCATCTCAAGTTTCGGTTTCACAAAGCGCGTAGCTACAATACTTTGCAGAAAGTGACCTATGCAGGCGTGCTGTTCGGCCTCTTTCCATTGATGATCGTGACCGGTCTCCTGATGTCGCCTGGAATGGACGCGTTCGCACCTTGGCTGATCGCGGCTGTCCCTCGGCAGACGGCGCGAACGATCCATTTTCTCGGCATGTCCGCGCTGGTGCTGTTCTTTGTTATTCACATCGTCATGGTATTTGCCGCCGGACCCATCAACGAAATGCGATCCATGATCACAGGATGGTATCGAGCCGATCGGCCTGAAACGCGGGCGAAGGAGCGGTGACTTGAAACTAGCAATGTCACGCCGTCGGTTTATCACCGGTGCAGCCGTTTCGGCGGCCAGCCTTTCGCTCACTGGTTGCAACGCGCTCGATGGTCTTAGTGCACCGGATAACAAAGTCCGCAGCATTTTGGAGAAGGCCAACGACCTCACATACCGCGTTCAGCGGTTGCTGCTTGGTGAAAACTGGCTTGCTCGAGAATACAGCGAAAAGGATATTCGTCAGCCACAAAAGCCTAACGGGACCTCCGACCCTGAGGACGAGGATTATCGGAAGCTCGCCTCATCGGACTTCTCAAAGTACAGGTTGGAGGTCGGCGGGCTGGTAGAGAAGCCACTCAGGTTAACGCTTGAGTCTATCCAGGCGATTCCAAGTCGCACCCAGATCACGCGCCACGATTGCGTCGAGGGTTGGAGTTGCATAGCCAAGTGGACCGGCGTCCAGCTGTCGAAGATCCTCGACGAGGCCAAGCCTAAGCCCGAAGCGAAGTATGTCGTGTTCCATTGCTTCGACACCATGGAGCAGGGGCTATCTGGAGACGTGAAATACTATGGTTCACTGGACATGATCGACGCATATCACCCGCAGACCATTTTGGCTTATGGGCTCAACGGAAATAGCTTGCCCGTCGCGAACGGCGCTCCGCTCCGCGTTCGGGTGGAACGGCAGCTTGGTTACAAGATGAACAAGTACATCCGAGCTATTGAACTTGTCTCGAACTTCGCGCAAATCGGTGGCGGGAAGGGTGGCTACTGGGAGGACAACGGCTACGACTGGTATGCTGGAATTTAGTTCTACCATGGATTCGACCAGCGCTTGCGGGATCGAGCTTGATTCCGACAGAGACTCACTTTACTTGGCCCGCCGATGATCGCGATCGCTACTGGGTTATTCCTGCTAGTCGTTCTTTGTCTGATCGCCGCTAAGTGCAAGGCGCATGAGCGGGAGACAGGATTGCCTCCGCCATCTCGAGAGATACAAGAAAACATTCGCCGCGACGCGAATGAGAGAGGTATACCAGAGCGGCAAGTCTACGGTGAATGGCTGGCTCAGGAACAGCGTAAGCGAAAGTACTAGCTTAGACAGGCGCATCGCCGTGTCGCGCTTGCCGACTGACACTTATTTGGTTAGCCAGCAGGGTGCTTGTTCCACTTAGGAGCAGAACTAGAGGCGGCTTAGCTCAGGCGAGTTGGACTACGTGTTCTGTTCCAACCTATCTGGCCCGCACCGATGCTGTCACTGCTGTGCAGGCGGAACGCGCATTTACGCCAACCTCGGAGCAAGTGACGCTTACTCTATCGTGTCGCCTCTGGCGAATGGCCGCTCTTGGCGCTAAGCTGCCGTTGAACATTCCAGATTTAAGCTTTCTGGCTCTTGGGAGCGAGGAGGTGGGCGGGTCGGCATCGGAGCGGACTCCATGCCTGTTTGGAATAAAGGCCAAATTGTTGGTCAGAAACTCCCGCTTAAGCCGAAGGAAGTCTGGGGAATAAGAGCCAGATTGGAGGTCGTCTCCAACCTTCGGGATTTGGCTCTCTTTAATCTAGCGATCGATAGTAAGCTTCGCGCGTGCGATCTGACCTGCATAAAAGTTAGAGATCTTACGATTTCCGGGATGTTGCGTAATCGAGCGACAATTATTCAGAAGAAGACGGGGCGCCCAGTCCAATTTGAACTCTCGGAGCAGACAAGGGGCAGCTTGGAAAAATGGATCGCCACACAGAAGTTGCTCGCGTCAGATTTTCTATTTCCGAGCCGAAGTTCAGCTAAACCTCATCTATCTACTCGGCAATACGGCCGGATCGTCGATCGTTGGGTAGCCAGCATCGGACTGGACCAACGGCGCTACGGAACGCATTCGTTGCGCAGAACGAAAGTAACTCAAATCTACAAGAAAACCGGAAATCTTCGCGCGATTCAATTGCTTCTCGGTCACACGAAACTGGAGAGCACTGTACGCTATCTCGGAATCGAAGTGGATGACGCGCTGGCCATGTCAGAGCAAGTTGATCTGTAAGTGACCGCACTAGGGCGCATCACATGGTGATGCGCCTTTTGGCGCGAAGGGGACAACCAGTCGCACGCGAAATGTGGATCCGTATGTCTAGCGTTGGTCTTTGACTTGTCCGGAACCATCCTTGTCAAACAATCTGCAACCTTGGAACGAAGCTTAATCCCCTTAGTTGCAGTAAGTTGCAATGTCGCAGCAGAGCGAGGTGATACGCGTGCGTGTCTTGGTTGTCGAAGACGATTTTCTCATCAGCATGTGGGCTGATGACGCACTACGCGACGCTGGATATTCGACCGTCGTAGCGAAGGACGCTCGAGCGGCGTTGGACTTTCTCGAGGCTGAGGACGAGATTGATCTCCTTTTTACCGATATCGATATGCCGGGCGCCATGGACGGATTGCAGCTTGCATCAGCCGTGAAAGATCGTTGGCCGTTGATACCTATAATAATTGCGAGCGGTAAGCACCGTCCGAGTCCGGCGGACATGCCGTCCCAGGCCGTCTTCCTCCCAAAACCGTACTTGTCAGTTGACATGCTGGGTGCCGTTAATCGCCTTTGTCCGAAAGGGTGACCGTTCAGAACAGGGGAGTCGCCTGAACGGAACGTCGTGGTCTGATCTTTGCGCCAAGCTGGCTCGTCTCAAGTCGCCTTGAACTGTCTTTCAAAATGGCTTGTCGGAAGCAACGGTTGCCCGCTGGATGCCGACATACGGCCTTTTAGCTGGCGAGGCCTCCACGCTTTCCTGAAGTGAATACGATACTACCTGCGATGTGCTGAAAGTCTTCCACAGCACCTCTTCCTCGGCGTATAGGGTTCGCTGAGAAACACAGGAACGAGCGTTGATCGTAGCAGAACGGAATAATGTCCAAATCCGCGGCACCGGAGAGACCGCCATGTTCTTCGCCCATGGGTTTGGATGCGACCAGAACATGTGGCGCTTCGTTGCTCCGGCGTTCGAGAAGGATTTCAGAACCGTCCTGTTCGACCATGTCGGAGCCGGAGGCTCGGACCTCAGAGCCTATGACGCCACGAAATACGACAGCTTGGCCGGCTATGCCGACGACGTGGTCGAAATCGGACGGGAATTGGGACTGAACAATGCCGTCTTCGTCGGTCACTCCGTGGCAGCGATGATCGGTGTGCTGGCGTCGATCAAGGCACCCGACCTGTTTTCGAAACTCATCCTGGTCGGCCCATCGGCTAGATACATCGATGATGGCGCGTATCATGGCGGCTTTTCACAGGTGCAGATCGCCGAGCTGCTGGAATTCCTGGAGCAGAACCAGATGGGCTGGTCGGCCTCGATGGCGCCCGCCATCATGGGCAATCCCGGTCGGCCGGAACTCGGCGAAGAGCTGACCAACAGCTTCTGCCGGACGGATCCGAACATCGCCAGGCAGTTCGCCAAAGTGACATTCACGTCCGACAACCGGGCGGACCTCGCCAAGGTGACGTTGCCGACCCTGATCTTGCAATGCAAAGACGATATCATCGCCTCCGAAGAGGTCGGCGCGTATGTCCACCGCGAGATCGCAGGCAGCCAGCTTGTCCACCTCGAAGCGACCGGCCATTGCCCGAATCTCAGCGCCCCGGCCGAAGTCGTGACCGCGATACGCGCCTATGTCTGAACGACAGACGGGGGAAGAATTCAGGGATTTGTTCGAGAACGCGCCATGTGGCTATGTCACTTTGGGCCCGAACGGCTGTGTGTCGCGCGTCAACGCGACGATGAAGGCCTGGATCGGATTTTCCGACGCTGAGTTGACCGGCAAACGCCTGCACGAATTTCTCAACATCGCCGGGCGTATCTATTTCGAGACCCACATCGCGCCGCTGCTCCGCATGCAGGGCTCCTTCAGCGAGGTTGCGCTCGATTTCGTCATGAAGGATGGCGGCAAGTTGCCCGTGATCATGAACGCTGCCGAACAGCGCGATGCCGATGGCAGGACGATACTAACCCGCGTCGTCGTGCTGAAGGCGACCGACCGTCGGCTCTACGAACGCAATCTCATCGAGACGCGCTCTGCGGCCGAGGAGGGGTTGCGAAGCGAGCGGGTAACGTCGGAGCTGCGAGAGCAGTTCATCGCCGTGCTGGGACATGACCTGCGCAATCCGCTGGCTTCGATCAGCGCCGGGGTCCGCATCCTGCAGCGCTCGGACTCGCCGAAGAGCGATACCGAGTTTCAGGTTCTTTCGATGTTGAACACGACGGTCGTCCGGATGGCCGGCCTGATCGACGACGTGCTGGACTTTGCTCGCGGCCGTCTAGGCAGCGGCATCACCTTGATCCGCGACGCCCAGCGTCCCCTCGAGCCGGTCTTGCTGCAGGTCGTCGACGAACTACGGATCGCACATCCGACCCGCGAGATCCGGACCGACTTCGCGATTTCCGAATCGGTCGATTGCGATCGGTCGCGGATGGGGCAACTAGTATCAAATCTGGTCGGCAACGCACTGACCCACGGCGCCGTGCACTCGCCGGTGAGGGTCGACGCCAGAACGGTTGGCGGCACATTTGAACTCTCGGTTACCAACGCCGGAGAAGCCATTCCCGAGGCGGCCATGGCGAGGCTGTTCGAGCCGTTTTTCCGAGGCGAGGTGCGCGACTCCGGACACGGACTCGGTCTCGGTCTGCATATCGCCTCCCAGATCGCGCAAGCACATGGCGGCAGGCTTTCGGTGACGTCGACGCCCGATCAAACGCGTTTCGTTCTGACGATGCCGCATAGCAATCAGAATAACCTAGCCAGTCATTCGGTAGACCAGGAATAGGGCTGCTGATGAAACTGAAACTGGGCTGGATCGCAAAGGACGTCGTCAACCAACTCTGGTTTACCGTGGCGCTCTATTGCCTGCTTGGCGTCGGAGCGGCGCTCAGCGCCCTGTTTCTCGATCGATGGATTCCTGATGCGGTGTCGAGCCAGGTCGGCGCCGATGCCGTCGACCGCATTCTCGGCATCATCGCCGCCAGCATGCTCGCGGTGGCGACGTTCTCGATCTCCACCATGGTACAAGCCTTCGCTTCCGCCGCCACCGGCGCGACCCCGCGTGCGGCGCAGCTAGTGGTCGAGGATCGCACCGCCCAGCGCGCGCTCGCCACCTTCATCGGCGCCTTTGTCTTTAGTCTGGTCGGACTGATCGCCCTTTCTACGGGCGCCTACGGATCAAGCGGACGTCTGGTGCTGTTTGCCGCGACAATCGTCGTCGTCGTCTTGATCATCGTCATGCTGCTGCGCTGGATCCACCGGCTGTCGCGGCTTGGGCGGCTTGGTGAAACCATCGATCAGGTCGAGCGAGTCACGCTGAGGGCGATCGACGATCGGCGGAAACAACCATATCTAGGCGGCAGACGAGCGCCTCTGATCGAGCCGCTGGGCCACGGCGTCATCGCCCGCAAGGTTGGATACGTCCGCCGCATCGATATTGGCGGACTGTCTCATTTGGCTGAACAAGGTCAATTCGACATTTGCGTGGCGGCATTGCCTGGCACCTTCGCTACGCTAGACCGCAAGCTCGCCGTAATGGTCGGAAGCCGGGACGAAGACATCGCGCAAAAGATTGCCGCCTGTTTTCAGATCGGCGATCAGCGCTCCTACGAACAGGACCCACGTTTCGGCCTCATCGTCCTGTCGGAGGTGGCTTCGCGCGCGCTTTCGCCGGCTGTGAATGACCCAGGCACTGCGATCGACGTAATCGGCACGATGGTGCGCGTGCTTTCAAACTGGGTCGATGGGGCTGATCGTCCGGGCGAGGATATCAAGTATCCTCGGGTATTCGCCCCGGCAGTGACCGCGCTTGAACTGCTCAACGACGGTTTCGCCCCGATTGCTAGGGATGGTGCGGGGCTGGTCGAGGTCGGAATTCGCCTGCAGAAGGCCATGCGTGCATTGGCGCAGCTTGGCGATACAGAAATGGCGGAAGCCGCCGGTGCGCATGCGATGTTGGCTTTGGCGCGCGCCGAGCAGACGCTCAGTTTTGCGCCGGATCTCAAACGGTTGCGCGATGCCAGAGTTGGCGAAGGATAACGCGGCCATAGCCTGACTAGAGCTAATGACCGCTTCTGGCGCAACGCGGACGAAGAAAGTTAGGTAGTCGGCTACGAGGCAAAAGTTCGGTGGAATGTCAGTGGAATACGCCAAGGGGCTTCGAGCAGAAAGTTCCGCTGCGTGAGACGCTGGATCAAGAAAAAACTAAAGTTCAAATCCAGTTTGACGAATTTGCCTATCAGCTATGCTGAAGGACACGTTAAAGAGAGCGGTCTCCATTCGACTGCGACACTTCGCGCCAATGATCGAAGCACCAGACGAGTGAGATCAGTTCATCGATGAACTGGTGTTTCTGGTTGGTATTTGGTTCGGGGAAGCGCCTTGGTCGATAGTGTTATTTTCTACGGTAATATTATCCCTCTTGATCGTGATAATCACCGTCAACTCGCCTTCGATGTCGCTGACAACCGCTTCGGCTTCGCGGCAGGTTCGCATGTCGTGCCGGCGGTATTCGACGAATTCGTCGCTGCGGCTCCACATCTGCCGATCGTTTTTTTGCCGGGCGTGGGTGCGCCGGTGCCAGTGTTCCTTGTCGGGCTGCGTTCGGGCAAGAATGCGCTGGTGAACGAAGGCCGATGGCAGGGCAATTACATTCCAGCCTATCTGCGCCGCTATCCGCTGATGTTCGGCGAGATCGAAGGCCGCGACCCGATCACCTGCATCGATCAGACTTATGCGCTGCCCGAAGGCAAAGAGGGCGAACGTATCTTCACTGATGAAGGTACCGAGCGCCCGGTCCTCACCGACCGCATCAATCTGATGAATGAGTTCTTCCTCGCCGCCAAACGCGGCGAGGCTGCGATGGCGACTTTGGTGCAGCTTGATCTGCTGCGACCGGTCACAATCGATGCGAAGTTCGAGTCCGGCGAGACGCTGGCCTTGCACGGCATTCTCACCGTGGATGCCGGGCGGCTGAACGAATTGTCGGACGAGGATTTTCTACGCCTGCGCAAGGAAGGTCTCCTGCAGGCGATCTACGCTCATATTTCGAGCCTGACTGCGATCGACGCCATTCGAAAATTGAGCTGAACGACGCTGTTTGGGCGAGACGCGCGCAAACGCTTCTCGCTTAACGGTCCCAGTTTCGTAGCGGTTCACCGCCCGCGAGCACGGCTTGCGCGCGAACGGTGGTGCGCGCCAGATTGCCGAGAAGAAACGATATGATTGCCAGTGCTCATCGTGCCAGCCGCTCCACGCGCTCCCGCCGGTTGTCGCTGATGCGCGGCGCATCCTGGCTGCCGCTGGCGGCGATGGCGTTGGTGTCCTACGCACCGAAGGCGCATGCGCAGGCGGTCAATCTTGGCGGCATGCAGGCGCGGATGCCCACAGCGCCGCAGGCGCGTGCCACGGTCCCCGCCGGCGTGCAGCGTCAGTCGCCCGGCAACAGCATCGTGACCGATGGCCAGACCGCGACCAATGTGCGCGTCAACGGCAGCACGACCACCATCACCACCCAGACGATGAGCGGCGGCAACGCGTTCAATTCGTTCAAGACGTTTTCGGCGGCCGAAGGCAACACCGTCAACCTGATCGTGCCCGATCAGGCCGGCAAGCTCGTCAACATCGTGCGCGAGGGCCAGGTTAATATCCAGGGCACGCTGAATTCGTATCAGAACGGCCGCATCGGCGGCAATGTGGTGTTCGCCGACAGCTACGGCCTCGTGGTCGGGGCACGCGGCAGCGTCAATGTCGGCAGCCTCACCGTCGTCACGCCGAACAACGCGACCATCGATGCGATGATCGTGAACGGCAAGGTCAATGACGGGCTTGTCGCGCGTGTGGTCACCGGCGACGTGCCGCTGTCGCCGGATGGGTCGGTAGTCATCAATGGCCGTGTCAATGCCACGCAATCGATCAAGATCACCGCGACTGATATCAAGATCGCAGGTTCGTTGCAGGCCGCACAACGCGCGGCGGAGCAGCGCGCGCAGTTCAACGCCACCGTCAATACCAAGGGCTGGAAGGGCGGCGGCCAGCTTGTCGCCCATGGCGGCAGCATTTCCATCAGCGGTGCCAATAGTGTGGCGATCTCCGGTACGGTGCGCGCCGGCGCCGGTCGCAGCGGCGCCGGCACGATTTCCGTTGCATCCGGTAAATCGGTCCATGTCACCGGTTCGCTCAAGGCCAACGGCGCTGCCGGCGTCAATGGCGGCAAGATCACCGTAACCTCGGGCGGCGATATCGCCATCGGCGGCACCGCAAAGATGAGCGTCGCGGGTGTCGGCAAGAATTCCAATGCCGGCGAGATCATCGCCAAGGCCGACAACAATCTTGCGGTGGCCGATGGCGCGAAGTTCAGCGCGGCGGCCGGCAGCACCGGCAATGGCGGCTTCGTCGAGCTCAGTGCGGTCAAGACGGTGGCGCTCGGCAAGATCGACGTCGATCTTGGTGCGAGCGCCGGCAAGGCCGGCACGCTGTTGATTGATCCGGATGAGCTGATTGTCGGCAATTTCGCGTCCGAAGATGCGGGGCACAAGCCGAACATCACGACCAACGGCGGTAGCGTTATCCTGGTCGCGGACAAGCTGATCACGATTGCCGCGGATGGCTTTATCGATACCACCGCGGCCAGCGGCTCCGGCGACGTCACGCTCACGGCACCGCACCTCGTCCTCCAGGGTGGTGCGAAAATCCTCGCCGGCTCGGTGGGCGGCGGCGCGGCCGGTACGGTGACATTGAACGCCATCGCGAAGAACGGCCTCGATGCCTCCGTGCTGATCGGCGATGCGTCCAACAAGCGGGCGGTGATCACGGCCGGCGATCTCAAGATCATTGCCGATGCCACTGCGGCCAATGCGACGCCTCAGGCTTCGGTGACCGTACAGAATGCGGACGTAACGCTGTCGGGCAAGTTTGATGTCGCAGCGTTGGCGACAGTGAACAAGTCCGCCAGTGTGCTCGGCATTAGCGATGTCGCTGCCACAATCGATGTGCTCAGCGGCGCCAAGATTGCCGCGGCTTCGGCGACGCTGGCCGCAAAGGCGACGACCACGCTGGAATCTACCATGTCCGGCAGTGCCGCTGCAGCGCTGGTGGATGTCACCAGCACCGCGCGTGCGCGCATCGGCGGCGATGCCGAGATGAAGGTCACCGGCGCGCTGAAACTCACCGCCGACAATATCGTCAGCAGCACCGCGAAGGCTGATGCCAGCAGCTCGTCTGCGGTCGGCGCAAGTGTCGCGGTCAATATCCTCAAGGTCGCCACGTCTGCGGTGATCACCGATACGGCGAAGATCGAGGCGGGCTCGCTGACGCTTGCGGCGACCTCCAGCGTCGTGGCCACCACCAGTGCAAAAGCCTCCGCCCAGGGCGGCAAGGAAGGCGACAGCAACAGCGACAAATATCTGACCGACGCAAAATACAAGGATCAGGCCGAGACCAGCGGTGGCAGCGTCAAGGCGGTGGGCGCGCTTGCCATCGCGGACGTGACCTCCACCACGCTGGCGCAGATGGCGTCCTCCACCCAAGCGGTGGTCACCGGCGCCACGGCGATCAAGAGCCTCACCGGCAATGCCTCCACCGTGATCGCCGATGGATCCAGCGCCAGCGGCAACAATGGTGTCGGTGTGGCCGTCGGCATCGGCCTGTCGCATATCTCGAACAAATCGCTGCTGGACCAGAAGATCCAGACCGGCGCGCTCGATGTCTCGGCGACCATGAGTGGCACCGCTGCCGACAATACATTCTCAGTGAGCGCAACGTCTGGCGCCGCGGCTAGCAATGTCGGCGTAGCCGGCGCACTGGCGACAAACCTGCTGGATTCCGAAAGCCTCGCCCGCATCGGCGGCGCCGTCGCGATCCTGAACAATAACCGCGTTTCGGTGACGGCGGGCGATCTCTCCACGGCGACAGCGCTGGCCGGTCCATCCGGCACCGGCGTGCAGGGAGCCAAGGTCGGCATCGGCGCCTCGGTGGCACTCAATATCGTTGCCACGCGGTCCACAGCGGAACTTGCCGATGGCTCTTCGCTCGCGGGCGCAGGAGCCGTCGCATTGAAGGCGAGCGGCGAGCACGCGATCGACACCAAGGCCGAGCAGGGCTCTGAAGGCGGTGTGTCGGTCACGCCCGCTTTGGCACTCACCATGGCCTCGGATCGCACGCGCGCATCGATCGGCCAGTTGACCAATGGGCTCATTACCGGCGGCGACATCAGCGTCGAGGCGACGCAGCTCACCACCGTGCTTACACAGGCGAGTGGCACGGCAGCCGGCGGCAAGGCCGGCATCGGCGCCGCACTGGCCGTTGCAGTGCTGGACGAGCAAACCCTCGCCACCACCTCGTCCAATATCAATAGCGGCGGCTCGGTCAGCTTCACCGCCAAGGGCGCAGCGCTTGCCGCGACGGCGGCTGTGGCCAGCGCCTCCGGCGGCAAGGAGGCCGATGCGAACGGCAATTCCACCGATGGCGACGCTTCTGCCGATGCCAAGATCGGCAAGGAGACTCAGCTTGCCAGCGGCAAGCAGGCCAGCGCCAATATCGGCAAGGATGGCCAGCAAGAGGCGACGAAGAAGGCCGCCGAAGGCGAGAATGGCCAGGGCAAGACCAGCGAAGGCTCGGTCGCAGTCGCCGCCGCCATCGGCGCCACGGTGCTGCAGTCGAATGTGAAGGCCTATGTCCCCGCCGCGATCGGAGTCACCGCCATAGGTGGACTGTCGATCACCTCGGTGTCCAATGCAGACGCGAAGACCACGGCCGATGGTTCGGCTGTCGGCAGCGATGATGCGACGGCCAAGGTCGGCATCGGTGTTGGCCTGTCCATCAATCTCGTGCGCACCAATAACGACGCATTGCTTGGCATCGGCTCGCCGCTGTCGTCCGGCCTAGCGGCGGCAGTTGCCGGCGTGACGGCCGGCCAGTATTCAGTTGCCTCGCTGGCGATGAAGGCAGCGCAGGACAATCTTGGCGTCACCGCGCCTGTGGTCACGGTGAAAAGCCCGGCGGCGGTGGATGCTGCCAAACAGGCCAAGCCGACCATCGCGGCAAATAGCGGTCAGCGCCTCAATGTGTTCGAGAGCAATGCCTCCGCGGGTGCCGGTGCGTCAAATGTCGGCTTTGCCGGCGCGGTGGCGCTTAATCTCGTCGATACGCAGAGCTCCGCTCAGGTGGGTGGTTCGGCGACCGTCCGCATCACCGGCCCCGCCGGTGCTATTTCCATCGTTAGCGACAATGAAAGCTCGACCATCGCGCGCGCGACGCCGGCCGGTGGTGGTGCCTCCGGTGACAAGGTTGGCGTCGGCGCCTCCGTGGCGCTCAATCTCGTTGCCACGCGCTCGACAGCCGAACTCATCGACAATGCGACGGTGACCGGCGCGGACTATGTGACGCTGCAGGCTTTTGGCGTGCACGGCGTCGTCACGCAGGCGGAGCAGGGCGCCAAGGGCGGCGTTGCCGTTACGCCGGTGATCGCCACGAGCCTGGTATCGGATCGCACCAAAGCGTCGATCGGCGCCCTGAATGGCGGCCTAGAGGCGCATGGCGACGTATCGGTTGAAGCCACGCAGCTGACGAGTGCGCTCACCCAGGCAAGCGGATCGGCCGCTGGCGGCAAGGCCGCCGTGGGCGCGGCGCTGGCTATCGCCATCCTCGACGAACAGACGATCGCAACCACGTCGTCGAGCATCAAGACTGCCGGCTCTGTGAGTTTTGCCGCAAATGGTGCGTCGCTCGCGGCCACAGCGGCGATTGCCAGCGCGCAAGGCGGTAACGGCACCGATGACAGCGGCAAATCGACCGACAAGGATGGTTCGGTCGATCAGAAGGTGCAGAAGCAGTCTGGCGACAGCGCCCAGCGTATGACCGACGCCAAGATCGGCGATGACAATCAGAAGTCCGCTATCGCGGCCGGCAAGACCAGCGCCGATGGCAAGGCCACGACCAGTGAGGGTGGTGTCGCCGTCGCGGCGGCCATTGCCGTCGATGTATCCATGGTCACGGTCAAGGCCTTCGTGCCGTCATCGGTGGGCGTGCAGGCCGGCGGAGCGCTGTCGGTTACGTCGATCTCGAATGTCGATGCCAAGACCAGCGCCGATGGTTCGGCCGGTGCCGCTTCAGGGAGCGGCTCGACACCCACCAAGGTCGGCGTCGGGGCCGCGGTGGCGGTGAATGTCGTCTCGGTGGACAACCGTGCCGAACTCGGCACAGCGGCAACGGCAACCACTGCCGGGCAGATCACCGGTGTGGCGGCCGGCAACTATGGCGCATCGGCGCTAAACGTTGCGGCATTGAAGACCGATCTCGGCACGCCGTCACCTGCTGTGGTCGGCGGCCCCACCATGCCGAAGGCAGCATCCGCTACTACGGCACTGGGGCGCCTCGATCAGATCGTTGCCGTGGCGAAATCGGGCGCCAGTGGTGCGAAGATCGGGATTGCCGGCTCGCTCGCCGTCAATGTGCTCACCAGCACAAGCAGTGCGAGCCTTGCGCCCAATGCGCATGTGGTCATTACACCGGTCGGTGCGATCGATGGCGTGACCATCGCCGCCGATAACGAAGCCTATGTGGCCGCGTCGGCGCTAGCCGCGCAGGACGGCAAGGATGCCAAGGTTGGTATCGGCGCCTCGGTGGGGCTCAACACGGTGCTGAACAGCAGCGAAGCGATTCTCGCGAAGGATGCCACCGTCACCGGCGCCAAGGCGGTGTCGGTGAAGGCCGACACGCGCCTCGACACCGACACGATGGCGGAAGCCGGCGCTAAAGGCGGCACTGCGCTCGATGCGGTGGTCGCTGTCACTGTGTTGCAGGAAAAGACGACCGCCGCGATCGAATCCGGTGCGCTGCTCAATGTCGGTGGCAATGTCTCGGTGAGCGCCGCGGGTGTCGGCTCGCACAGCGCGATCGCCTCGGGCTCCGCCACCGGCAACACCGCGATTGGCGGCGCGGTAGCGCTGATCACCGGCACTGGCCTGTTCAATCTCCTGTCCTCCGATGGCGGCCCTGTCACCACGGATACGACGGCGCGCGTCGCACGCGACATCACCACTACCGCAGGCACGAGCACAAATACCGGCAAGCTGGCGATCACCGCGGCGGGCACCCACAGCTATATGGCGTCGGCCACCGCCACCGCCAGCGGCGGCAGTGCTGCCGATACTGGTGCAGGAAGCGGCACCAATTCCACGAGTTCGAAGACGCTCGGCTCCGCGCCCGCCCAGGGCGCGATGGATCAGGAGCAGAAAGGCCTTCAGAAAGACGGCGCCGGCAATGCCGATAGCGGCGGCAAGCTGTCGGTCGCAGCGGCTCTTGGTGCGGCCATTGTCGGCGATAGCGTCAAGGCGCAGGTGGTCGATGGGCTGACGCTGACAGTCGCAGACGGTCTGCTGGTGAAGGCCGCCAGCAAGGATCAGGTGCAGGCGCTCGGTAGTGCCGCGTCGGTGTCCGAGAAGCAGGACAACGGCATCGGCGTCGGCGCCGCGCTGGCCATTGTCGGCAACACGACGACGGCCAGCATCGGCAAATCGGTCAAGGTCCATGCCGGCGGCGACATCACCGTGGCGGCGATCTCGGATGTCAATAACGGGCTCGGCGGTTTCACCGCGGAAGCCATGTCCGGCGCATCGGGCAAGAAGCTCGCAGTAGCGGGCGCGCTCGCCATCGGCATTTCGAATTCGAAGACCACGGCCAGCATCGGTGATCAGGTCACGATCGATGGCGTCGGAGCGGCCACCCATGCAGGCGCGCTCGAAGTCACGGCGCTGAACACCAGCGCGCTGACGGCGAAGGCTTGGTCGGGCAGCTATTCCACCGGCGGCACCGGCGTCGGTGCCTCGATCGCCGCGGTGATCTCCAACGACAGCTACAGGGCCAGCATCGGCAATGCGGCGACCATCAACGCGGCGAGCGTAGGCGTAAAGGCCACCAATGCGCGCGTCGATGATCTGTTCTCGTCGATCAAGGAACTGGTGAAAACCGGCTCCGCCGCGCTGGCCGACGTTAACAAGGATATGCAGGCACAGCTCGATAGCACCAAGACGCTGATCGGCGATATCGATAGCGCCGCCAAGGCGAAGGATGCCGTCGGCACCTTCAAGAACGATTTCGCCAAGCTGATCGCGACGGAGAAGACCAAGATTCTCGGTTCGCTGAAGGACATCGCGGATCAGGCGCGCGATCTGCCACTGCTCGGCAGCAACAATTTCTACACCGAAGTGGTGGCGGGCTCGGCGTCCACCGACAAGCTTGCGATTTCCGGCGGCTTTGCGCTGCAGATCATGCTGCAAGGGTCCAGCGCCTCGATCGGCAGCGGCGCGAAAATCGACACCACTGGCGCGGTGAGCGTGGCAGCTGCGGACAATGCGATTTCGCGCACGCTGGTCGGCGCGCTCGCAGGCTCCGGCGGCACCAATGCCGCCGGCATTTCGCTCGGCATCATCGTCAATTCCGGCAAGGTCGATGCTTTGATCGGCGCTGGCAGCCAGATTACAAATTCGGGCTCGATCGGCGTCGTTGCCGGTGCGGATCACAATATCGATCTGTTCGGAATCGCCGCAGGCGTCGCCAATTCCAACGGGATTGCCGGCATCCTCGGCGTCATCTATTCGAGTGCCGAGGTGACCGCGAAAACCGGCGCCGGGAGCGAGCTGACATCGGGTGGCCTCGTCAATGTCGCGGCCAGCAACACAGCCAATACACTCAATCTGGCCGGCGGCTTTGCCGGCGGCGGCAATAATGCCATCGGCGGCACGCTGATCAACACCACCGTGCGCAACAAGGCCATCGCGCATATTGAAACCAATTCTGGCAGCACCACCATCGTCGATGCCGGTTCGGTCAAGGTCTCCGCACAGACCAGCGAGCGGCTGATCGATGTCGCCATGGCCGGCGCTGCCGCGGGCTCCAATGCCATTGCGGGCGTGGCCACGCCGCTGCTCCAGTTCATCACCAGCGATGCGTCCATCGGCAATGGCGCGAAGATCACGGCCAAGACCGGCGATGTGTCGGTCAATGCGGCGGACAATACGCTGCTGGTCAATGTCGGCGGCGTCATTTCCATCGGCAGTAATAACGGCGTCGGCGGTGCGGCTGCGGTCAGCTTGATCAACAACACGATCTCGGCGTCCATCGGCGAACAAGCAGTTGTCGATGCCAAGGGCAGTGTGGAGGTGACGGCGAGCGACAAGGAGATCGTTGTCGATGCCGTCGTGTCCGGCTCGGGCGGTGGCAATGTCGGCGTCGCGGTGGCGCTCGCCTCGACGGTGCTGACAAACGATGTCAGCGCCACCATCGGCAAGAAAGCACAGATCACCACGACCGACAGCACCAGCACGGTGCGCGTCGCGGCCGAGGACTCGACGCTGGTCGTCGATCTCGCCGGCACCATCGGCGTCGGTGGCAATACCGGCGTTGGTGCCGGTGTCGATGCCAATGTGCTGCTCAAGCGCACCACGGCGCTGATCGCCGAACAGGCGATCATCCATTCGGGCGGCGACGTGATCGTGGAAGCCGCGAGCGCACAGAACACCTATTCGCTGGTGGCGGGCTTTGCGGCCGGCGGCGATGCCGGCGTGGCCGGCTCGGTCGGGTCCTTCACGCTCGACGGCAAGACGCTGGCCAGCGTCGCCGATGGCGCCGACATTCTCGCGCAGAACAATGTCGCCGTTCTCGCGCGCGACAGCAACGAACTCAACCGCCTGATCGGCAGCGTTGCCGTGGGCGGCAATGCCGGCGTCGGTGGCGCCATCGGCGTGTCGGTCGCGCTGCAGACCACCCAGGCCACCATCGGCAATGCGAGCGTCGAGGGCCTCGGCCGCTTCCGTGTGACGGATGTCGTCACCGGCATCAAGGGATCGTTCGTCGATTACGTGACGGATGCACTGTCGGTCATTCCCGGCGCGTCGTCGCTCACAAGCACGAACAAGTCCTTCGACGAGGTCAATCCCGTTACTGTTGTCGACGGTCTGCAAGCCGGTGCATCGCTAATCGGGCTGAAGCGCAACACCGAGCTCTTGACAACCGGCGTGCGTGGCGTGGCCGTATCGGCTGCCGCCACCGCCGAGTTCCGTTCGGTCGCGGTCAGCGGCTCGGCGGCGGGCACGGCCGGCGTTTCCATTTCGGGCGATCTTCCGGTGGTGATCAGCACCACGGAGGCCACCGTCGGCGGCGGTGCGCATATCAACAAGAGCGGCGTCGCAGCGGGCAATGCCGACCAGTCGGTTACCGTGGCGGCGAGCAGCGATCTCTATCATCTCGGCATTGCCGGCTCGGTCGCAGTGGGCGGCACCGCCGGCGTCGGCGCTGGCGCGCAGACGGCTATCTTCAAGAATAATACGACGGCGTCCATCGGTGTGGGTGCCACGGTCAATGCTGCGAACGATGTCGCGGTCACCGCGCGGGCGAGCGAGAACTATGCCGGCGCGGCCGTGAGCGTTGGCGCGGCGGGCACGGCCGGCGTCGCCGGAGGCCTCGCCGGCTTCGTCTCCACCAGCACCACCACAGCGCTGATCGACAGCGGCGCCACTGTCTTCGCGAACGGTAACGTCGTTGTTCTCGCTGACGACCAGACGCGTGCGGCCGTGACCGGCGGCACGCTCGCGGTGGGCATCGGCGGCGCCGGTGTCGGCATGGGCATTGGCTTCTCGGTTATCGTCAAGGACACCAGCGCCAGCATCGGTGCCGGTGCCAAGGTCACCGGCCTCGGCAAGGGTAGTGATCTCGACGAATATACCGGCACCGATTTCAGCAACACGCGGAAGGGCCGCGGGGTGCTGGTGCAGGCGAATTCGGGCCAGAGCGTCGCCGGCTTTGTGGTGGCGGGCGCGGGCGGTGCCTATGCAGGCGTCGCCGGCGCGGTCGCGGCCGAAGTGTTCGTCGATCAGACACGCGCGAGCATTGCGAGCGGTGCCGAGATCAACACGATCAATACCAACGCGAATGGCAATCAGGATGTCACCGTCACGGCGCGCAGCAGCACCGTGGTGTCGATGCAGGAAGCCGTGCTGGCTGGCGGCATCGCCGGGATTGGCGGCGCCGTCGATGTGGCTGTCATCGCCGATGCCACCAGCGCCTTCATAGGCGATGGCGCCATCGTCAATGCGGCGCGCGATGTCACCGTGAATGCGCTGAGCAACCGCCAGACCTCGTCCATCGTGGCGAGCGTGGCAGGCGGCGTCGCCGGTGTCGGTGCGGCGATCTCGGTACTGGCCATCGCCAATGGTCCGGATGCGGATCAAAGCGCGAAGATGAACAGCAATGGCTCGTTCAACGACAATGCCCAGCGGCAGCTATCGGACGACAGCATCGATAGCAAGTTCCTCTCGTCATCCACCAATAGCGACGTCAAGAAGGCGAGTGCAGACGCGCAAAAATACAAGGGCGCGCTGACCCTGCAGCAGACATTGCCGACCACGATTGCGCCGGGCAATTCGGCGACCATCGGCTCGGCGACGGTCAAGGCTGGCGGCAGCGTCAATGTGCGCGCCGTCGATGTCGTCGATTCCAAGATCGCCGATGGCGCGGTTGCGGCGGGCATCGGCGGCGGCGCCGGCATCGCGGTGGCCGTGGTCAATGTCAACAACACCGCGACCGTCACCAATGGCGCCGATATCGCCGCGGGTGCCATGGATGTTGTGGCGCTGTCGCAGCGCAAGATGGACGGCTATGGCGTCGCGGCCACCGCGGCCGGTGTCTCCGCCGCGCTGGTCAGCCTCACCGATGCGACCAAGACCGCAGCGACCATCACCGCGTCCACGGTGAAGGCCGATGGCGGCGTCCGCGTCCATGCGGAGAACAACGAGAAGATCATCATCGGCACGGCCACGCTGGCGCAGGGCGCCGCGGGCGGCCTCAATCTTGTCGTCCTCAAGCCGGATACCCAGGCGCGGATTGATGGCGGTTCGACTGTCGATGCGGCGCTTGAGAAAAACGGCACCGTCGAAGTCAGCTCGGCGAACAGCATCGACATCAATAGCGGCGCTGCGGGGATTGCGGCGGGTGGTGGCGGCGGTGTCGGCCTCACGGTTGTGACGGAACTCCCGACCACGATCGCTTTGGTCGATGCCGGCACCACGATCAATTCGGGTGTCTTGAGCAACAGCCAGGGTAACTTGGCGGCCGGCAATGTCGTCGTCAGCGCGACGACCACGGAGGCGATGCTGGGCCTTGCGGCCGGCGTGGCGCTCGGCGACGGACTTGGCGGTGCTGTCACCGTGTTGACCCGCAACGAGACCACCAAGGCCGAAGTCGCCGGAACGAAAACGACCTCGTCGGGAACGATCAAGGCGGCCGAGATCACGGCCACCGGCAATGTTGGTGTCATCGCCAATTCCACCGGTGAGGACAATCTGGCGCTCGGCGGCGGCGCCATCGGTCCCGCCGGCGGCGTCGGCGGCTCGATCGGCGTCACGGTGCTGAGCTCGACGGTCTCAGCAATGATCGGCGCTAACGCTGTGGTGACGGCGCTGGGCCTCGGCTCCAACAACGATTTTACATATATCAAGGCGTATCAGACCGGGTTCAGCGACTATATCTCAGGCGACAAGATCGGCGTGCCCCAGCTGAACGGCGTGTCTAATGGCAAGCAGTCGCTGACGCCGCTGACCACCGGCGACGTCAAGGATATCGGCTCCTATCTGCTGCTGAAGAAGGGCACCATCAACGCCACGACGGCGACGTCGCGCGGCGTGGTCGTCAATGCTGCGAAGGCGGATACCGTGCGTTCGGTGGTCGTCAGCGGTGCGGTCGGCGGTCTGGCCGGCGTCGGCCTGTCCGGTAATGTGCCGATCGTTCTCAACACCACCACAGCGACCATCGGCAGCAATGCCAAGATCAATCAGGATCCCACCAACGCCGGTACCGACCAGTCGGTCGTGGTGGCGGCCACCAGCGACACCTATTCGCTGAACGTCGTTGGCGCTGCGGGCGTCGGCGGCGCGGCAGGTGTCGGTGCCAGCATCAGCACGGCGGTCATCAACAATCTCACGACAGCGACCATCGGTAACGGCGCCGAGGTGGCGGCGAAAAAGGACATCTCGGTCACGGCGCTCGCGGCCGAAGATCTGGCCATGATCGCTGCGGCTGGTGCGGCCGGCGGCTATGCCGGCATTGCTGGTGGCCTGTCGCTGACCTCCATCGACAACATCACGCGTGCGCTGATCGACAGCAATGCCGTCGTCAAGGCCGGCAACAATGTCGTCGTCGTCGCCAGCGACAGCACGCGCGAGGCGACCTTCTCCGGCGGCATTGCACTGTCCAGCGGCGGCAGCGTCGGCGCCGCGGTGAGCGTCGGTCTGATCAAGAAGACCACCGAGGCCACCATTGCGTCCAATGCCAGGGTGACCGGCCTCGCCAATGGCAGCACCACCTTCAAGGCCCTCACCGGCGACGACCTCACGGCCACCCGCGATGGCCAGGGCGTGCTGGTCGATGCCGAGTCCGTCGAGAGCGCCTATATCTTCTCCGTCGGCGGCGGCGCCGGTGCCTTCGTGGCCGCGGCAGGTGCCATCACGGTCAATGTCTTCAACACCAACACCTTCGCGACGATCAATTCCGGTGCCATCATCAATGGCGACGGCACTGGCGCCAATCAGGATGTAGTGGTCACCGCCCGCGATCTCACGGGCATCGTCTCGCAGAATTACGGGGCCTCGCTGTCCGGTCTCGCCAGCCTTGCCGGCGCGGTCGATGTCGGCGTGCTGAACAGCAATGTCGGCGCCTCCATCGGCGACGGCGCCAATGTGAAGGCCGGCCGTGATGTCATCCTCACGGCGCTCGCCAATAAGGCGATCGATTCCTCCGCCATGAGCGCGGCGGTCTCGCTGGTGTCGTTGTCGGCCGGCGTCTCGGTCTATTCGATCGGCGACGGCTTTGCGCCGAACAGCGATGCAATGGGCCAGCTGAACACGACGGACGGGTCTGGCGGCGTCACCAACTTTGCCGGCAACAAATTGTCGGTGGGCAGCCAGCTGGGCGCCTCGGCCACCGGCACGGTCGCCGCCGCCAACAAGAAGAATGCGAGCGGCTCCGCCTCCACCACTGGTGCGAATGATGCCAATGCTGCGCTGACCGACAAGCTCGGCACGGTCAATGTCACCGGCCAGGTGACCAAGCCCAATGCCGCCGTTGCCGGCACCTCCGCCACCATCGGCAATGCCAATATCACCGCTGGCGGCACCGTTGCGCTCAACGGCCGCGATCAGGTCGGCTTCAATGCGCTGACCGGCACGCTGGCCGTGGGCGGCATCGGCGCCGGCGCGGGCGTCGGCATCCTCACCAATAGCAGCACCACGACGGCCACCATCACCGGCAGCGGTACCGGCACCATTGACGCGGCATCGGTGTCCGTTGCGGCGAATACGGTTCACGCCGCGACCGTCAAATCCTATGCCGGCAGTGCCGGCCTCGTCGCCGCGCTGCAGGCCGATGTCGCGATCATCAACGACAGTTCGGTCACGCGTGCCGGCATCACGAACTTCGCCATCAACATGACGAATGGCCTGTCCGCCGAGGCCAATGCGCAGCGCGCGCTCGATGCCCGCGCCGCCGGCCTCTCCATCGCCGGTCTCGGTGCCGCCGGTGTGTCGGTGGCCTCCGCCGTGGTGGGCGGCTCGGTCAACACCACGCTGGAAAACCTCACGGTCGATGGCGGTACATCGACTTCGGGCAAGGTCTCCGCCAAGGCGGCCTCGCGCGACACCGCCAATGCCGAAGCCAAGGCTGTCGCTGGCGGCATCGGCATTGCAGCCAATGGCGCGGACGCGACCGCCAAGGTCGAACTGCCAGTCCTGGTCACGATCAAGAACGACAGAATCACCACCGGCGGCGACGTCACGCTGAACGCCTATGCCGCCAACAGCGCCACCGCCAACGCCCAGGGCTTCGCGCTTGCGGGCGGCATTGCCGGTGGCGGCTCGGTTGCCACGGCCAGCCTGGCGCCGAATGTGAAGATCGATCTCACCGGCGGCAGCCTCACGGGCGGCTCGCTGAATGCCAATGCACAGGTGGAATCCGGCGGCGCCAAAGCGACGGCCGGCGGCACATCGGCGGCTATTTTCGCCGGCATCACCGCCACCTCCGCCAATGCCACCGATGCGTCGCAGGCGATCGCCAACGGCAATAGCGGCAAGATCGATGTCACCGGCGCGCTAACCTTCAACGCCAGCAACAAGAGCAAGGCCAGTGCCGGCGCGGATGGCCGCGCTTTCGGCATCGTCGCCGCGGGTGCCAACAACGCCAACGCCACGACCAATACGACCACCAGCACCACCTTCACCAATATGGTGTCGGTGCAAGGCGGCTCGGTCAGCCTCGCCGCGACCAGTAGCCACGACACCTCGGCGAGTTCGGCGACGGGCAGCGGCGGCCTGGTGGCCGGCGCGTCGTCCGATGCGCGCACCACATCGCTCGCGACCACTGTTGCGCAGATCGCCAACCCATCGGGATCTGGCAAGACGCTGGTGCAAGCGACTAGCGGCGCCTTGTCGCTTGCTGCGAGCCACACCGATGTGTTCTCCGGCACTGCCGACAGCTCCCAGGCAGCGGTGGCCGGCAAGACCGGCGCGCGGCTCACGCAATTCACCAACAGCACCGTGATCGCGGGCCTCGGCAACAATGTCACCGCCTATGCGCAGAACCTGAACATCGATGCGATGAATACGGTGCGGCGCTATTTCGTCTGCGAGACCGGCTGCAATGTCACCTCGGTCGATCAGATGGGCTGGGACGTCAAGGCCGGCGCAGGTGGCTTCCTTAACGCGGCGGCGGCAGTCGGCAGCACCGAGGTGCGGGCCACCACAATGGCCGGCATCGGCGAGAACAGCAGCGTTCACCTGTTGGCGCCGGCCACCGGCGTCAGCCTGGCCAAGATCAATGCCAGCAACGACATCATCGTTCATCAGAAGACGAAGGTCGACGCCCTCGGTGCGATCCAGCTGCCGCGCGGCGAGTCGAATGTCCTGGTTACGCCCAAGGCCAGCGTGACATTCGGTGACTCCAGCAGCCTCATCGTCGATGTCGGCGACGTAAAGGCAGCAGCCTGGAACAATGCCAATGTGGATGCGCGCACCAGCGTCACCACCGGCGGCCTTGCCGGCGCAGCCGAAGGTGCGGCGAACGCCACGGTCAATGCTATTGCAATGCTCTCCGTCGGCAGCAATGCGCAGGTCGAAGCCAGTAACGGTACCTCGCCATCAGATGGTTCGCTGCCGAAAAGCGGTACGGTCACGCTGCTGGCCGGCCGCAGCCAGCTCGATCAGGCGCAGGCGATGTCGGTCAACACAGTGGTCGATGTCTATAACGACACCGCGCTGCCTGTGAAGACCTCGCCGGATGCGGTCTCGACGCTGACCAGCGATGCCTCTCTCACCATTTTCGCCGTGCCTGACAGTAACGTCAGCCCCACGGCCGGCGTGCATGCCGCAGGCGATATCGCTCTGTTTGCCGACAAGGGCGTGTTGAGCGCGACCGCCGCCGGCACCGGCAAAGACATCTATCGCGAAGGCGCCAGCAAGTTCCTGTCCTTCTTCAGCAACCTGTTCGGCGGTGGCGACGTCACCCTCGATATCAAGGGCGGCAGCGCTTCCCAGACCGGCCAGAGCACGATGATCATCGACAGCCTCGTCGATACCGGCATCTCGCGCTCCAAGTCGCTGCTGATCACCTACAAGGACGGCTGCAGCTTCTCTGGCGGAAACCTGTGCATCGAGACATCGGGCAATATCGCCATTCCAGCTGCGAATATCGGCACCTTCCAGGCCGGCGGCGCGATCCTCGATCGGCTCGGCCAGATCGATTCGTTGATCGCGCTCTACGAGAAGGACACGATCGCCAAGGCTGCCTATCAGAGCGAGCGCGTGTTCCTGCAGGACAAGCTGGTGTCGCTCGGCCTTGCTTTCATGGATACCACCACGGATCCGAAAGGTGTCTTCACCCTGAAGAACGGCGTCACCGCGGGCGCGCCGGCTGGCAGCAATGCGGTGACGGTGAAGGCGCTCACCGATGCACTCGCCACGTTCCAGGGCGAGGTGACGACCAATATCGGCACCTATCTGACATCCGGATTGAGCAATGTGGCTCTGTCCTGGGATGGCAGCAAGCTCGACCCGAACTCGCTGACGGCGACGATCGATGCCACGGCTGCAAATTACGCGGTCAAGAAGAACGCCCAGTCTGCGCTTCTCAGCCTCGGTGGGCTTCTCAACTACGACACCCTGATGGGGGGCTCTGACCAAACCGCGCGGGATTTCCAGGGCAAGGTTTCGAGCATCGACTCGCTGCTGATCACCGGCAGCACGGCGTTAAAAAATGCGATTGATTCCCTTAAGGATGTGAAGAAGGCGGCGGACGATATCAACAATAGCGTCCGCGCCATCGTCAGCATCCAGAACGATGTCGCACAAGGCGCCAAGCCGTTCGACTCGGTCAGCTTCGATATCGCGACCGCGTTCAGCGGCGTCTCTACTGGCCAGAGCACGATCGTCCAGAGCAACAGCTCTCTGCTGACGTCGGTTAATGCCGTAAGGGACTCGGCGACGACAATCGGCAAGAACCTCACTGACATCCAAAATGCAGCGACGACGGGGACGACCGACGAAAAGACGCTGATCGCCACGCTCAATGTGGCATTGGCTGATGACAAGGCGAATCTGGGCAGCACCGGAGCCATCACCCGCGTCAACAACAGTGCGGACTACATCAAGACCCAGATCGATGGCGGCTCGCTGACCGGTATGGATTCCGGCGGCAACAAGACGACTACCACCGTCATCGGCATGGCGTCCCGCATCGCGGACTACAAGGCCGCGGTCATGACGCCCGCCTCGGGCAAGACCGTCGCCGCGTGGCAGACCGAGCTCAACGACAAGGCCAAGGCCGCAGCCGCCGGCACGCCGGGATCGGTTGGCAACAAGAGCACCTATATCGAGATCCCCGATGTCACGGTGCAGCTCGGCAACATCTATCTCGGCGCCGACACGATCAAGACCGGCGACGGCAAGACGACCGGCCCCGGCCAGCTCATCGCGCCGGGCGATGCGCAGATCAAGATCATCAACGAGACCGCGGCCACGCTGAAGCTCAACAATCTGAATATTCCGATCGCTAATTCCGGCCGGATCATCGTCAACAATGTCGAAGTGTCGTCGGCGGCGGGCATTTCCGCGGCCACCGGCAAGGCGGCCAATTTCGCGACCGGTAACGTCGTCACCTCGGGCGGCTTCAGCACGGGCCGCGTGACGATCGAAAGCAATTACAATCCGGAGAGCGATACCTACTACAATCCGCGAGACACCCAAAATAGAGACTATATCAAGACGCTGCAGATGGCGCCGGACATCATTCTGCAGACCGGAAAGATGATCAATAATCCGACCGGCGCGGTGGACATCACCAGCGCTGCCGGCAACATCTATATCCAGGGCAAGATCAATGCCGCCTCGATCTCCATCGTCGCCCGCAATGGTGATCTGGTGACGAGCTATGTGAACGGCTTCTATCATGTCGGCGGCGACCCGGCGAGCCAGACGCTGGTGCCAGGCGGCACCATCACGCCGGAAGGTCTGGTCCCGACCGGCCTCGGCATGATCGCCAATGGTCAGATCTTCCTGTCGGCGCGCTATCTCAACATCAACAGCACAGTGCAGAGCGGCATCGCCGAATGGCAGCTGACGCTCGAACAGACCACCAAGCTCGTCACCACGGACGCCGGCAAGATCACCGGCGTGAGCGGCCTCACTTCGACGACGGTATCCCAGAAGCTGGCTGAATATGGCCGTGCCGACAAAACCAAGAACCCGCCGACGACCTATGATTTCGTGGTCGATGCCAGCGATCCCAGCAAGAACATCACGCTCAATCTGGTCACGGGCCAGCTCAGCTTCTCGATCGCGACGGCGAACTATCTCGGCCTGAAGGAAACCTACAAATTCGCCGATACCGAAAGCGCGCGCAACAGCCAGGGCATCTACACCGCCCAGGTCGGCGCCAGCTATGACGCGGATGCCAAGCAGGTGGTGGTCGATGCCACCACCGTGCGCGGCGGCTATATCAAGATCTTCGGCCAGATCATCAATACGTCGCCAAACAGCGGCAGCCTGAATGTGCTGGACGGTTTCGGCACCATCAACATCACCAACAACATCAATGTTCCGGTGGTGCTCTCCACGCTGAATGCGGGCGCCGATCCGAAGGGGGACGGCCGCGGCACCGCGGGCAAGATCGATATCACCGATGTGCATCTGCATGCCGGCAATTCAGCCATCGTCGATGCCACGCATACGGTGATCACCCGGAATAACGGCCTCGTGAATATCGACCAGCAGCAGGGCATCATCGATGCGGTGACCGGCCAGTTCGTGCCGGGCGGCTTCGACAAAGACGGCAAATTTATCAAGGACCAGATCGATCCGCTCACAAGCCTGACCCAGATTACGGGCGATGGCACGCGCACGGCGGTCTACAATCCGATGCAGGGCCAGCGCTATATCTGGCAGACCGTGGCGGATTACACGATCACCAACGCCTTCGACGTGTCGGCGAACAATTCTTACACCAACGCCGATTCGGCGCTGGCTGGCCAAGCGCAATGGAGCGGCAGCGGCAAATCGCAAACGCCGTCCATGAACATGCTGCCGGGCGCCTATGTCTCGGTGGACAAGACGCGGCAGACGGTCCAGACCATCGACCCGAAGACGGGGCTCATCACCGGCGATACCACGACCAGCAGCGTGTCCAACAAGGATATCACGCTCCAGGAGGTCGTCGATACGCTGCTGATCGCCAAGGGCGACACCAAGCTGACCCAGACGGCGCTCACCAATAGCTGCAGCTGGACCTCGTCTTGCGACGACAAGAGCCAGACGTCCTTCTACACGCTGTCGTCCGATTACCGGCAGATCACCACGCATTCGCTGAAGGCCGATAACCAGATCAAGATCAACTTCATCGGTTCCGACAAGGGCACGATCAACGTCACCTCGGGCACCGACATCACTTTGCGCGGCAGCGTCACCAATGTGTCCGGTGACGTGTCGATCAAGGCGAACAACTCGTCCATCATCCAGGCTTCGACCGAGCCGACCATCACGGCGCAGTCGATCAAGCTCGAAGCGGGCAAGTCGATCGGCGGCGTGGCAGAGCAGGGCGGCTCGGCGATCGGCGCGCCGGTGTCTGTGATGCTCACCAGCTTCAAGGGCGTGCGCGGCCAGCTCGATGCGGTGGCCAATAATGGCGTCGTGTCGATCAAGACGCTGGGCGATCTCGTCATTGGCAAGGTCACGGCGGACAATGAAGTGGCCGGCAAGGGCAGCGTCACGCTGCTCGCCAATGGCAGCATCAGCGGCGCTTCGTCATCGTCGCTGATCCAGGCGGATCGCGTGGCGCTGACCTCGCTGACAGGCTCGATCGGCTCCGTGGTCAGCAATGTCGCGCTGCACGTCAATACCGGTTTCACCACCGATCAGTCGCAGCGTCCGTTCGGTGATCCGGCCACCACGCCTGCGAACCAGTTGCTGGCCTCTTACGGCCTCAGCGCCAGCGCGCTCGGCGATATCAATATCTACTCGACCGACTGGACTAGCAAATATACGACTGGCGGAAAGAACAGCGACGGCACCATCCTCGCTAATTCCATCGTGTCGGCCGGCGGCGACGTCAAGCTGAAGACCGCGGGGCAGGTCCTCGACGGCAATCCGGTGGAGCAGATCGACAAGCGCACTGCCGACCAGTTGATCGCCTATTGGGAATCGCTCGGCCTGATCAAGGGGCAGGGCACGCAGAACCAGGATCGCCAGAATGCCGCCATCGCTGCCTTCGAGCAGAGCCAGACTTTGGCCTATCGCCAATACTGGCAGCTTCGTCTCGGCCAGGCGGATAGTGGCGCGAGTTACGACCCAAGCTACCAAGTCACCTACAAGCCCGGCACTACGCTGTATCAGAGTCTGTCCGCCTATTATCGCAATATCGAGATCGTCAATAACGGCGGCGTCGAACCGGCCGATATCGCCACGCGCATCGCCAACGACATCGCCAATCAGGCGGCGGCAGACACGGCGCGCTATCGCGAGCTTAATGCGCAGGTCGGTTCGTTCACCACGAGCTACGACGCCGGTTACAGCTATGCCGCGTCGGCGGCGGACAAGACCAGCCTGACCCAGGGCGCCACCTGGAGTTCCACGGCGCTCGGCTTCCCGCTTAATGCCGGTGCGCTGAAGACCGTGACTAACACCAATCCGGTGCTGAAGGATCCGAACGTTTCCGGCCGCAACGTCACCATCCTTGCCGATCGTGGCATCGGTGAAACGATGATCGTCAACGGCAAGCCGGGCATTGTGGTGACCCCGGTCAACGATCCGGTGAAGGAGCTCAGCAATGCGCAGAAGATCGCACTTGCCACGGCGGAGCGCTCGGACCTGGTGATCACCATTGGTGGCCTGTCGCTGCCAACCAATGCGTCGGCGGCGCAGATCGCGGCCTATAATGCCGCGGTGGCGCTCGGGCTGAAAAACACGGCTGTCGATATTCCGGCGGGCCTCGACGAGGCTAACATGACCGCCGTGCAGCGCGCGGCGCTCGATGCGGCGGCAGCCGGCGTATTCGATCGCACCTCCACCTATCTCACGGTGCTGTCGAAGCGTCCGCTCAATGTGGCGAGCACCTCGAGCTTCAATGCCACGGTTACGGATCAGGTGACCACCACGGGCAATATCGACCAGGGGCAGGCCTTCATCGCGTCGCGCGGCAGCCTTGCGCTGGGCGAGATCGCGGTGCCCGGCGAGACCCGCATCAAGGCGCTGGGGACTTTGACCAATGCCGATCTCGCGTCGATCGATCCCGGCCGCGTGTCATCGATCAAGACCGGCAATATCGTGCTGGAATCCGCCTATAGTTCCATCGGCCTCGGCTCGCCGTTGCTGCTCAACCTGCAGCAGGGCGCGACCATCACAGCGCGCGCGCTCAATGCGGTTAATCTCTACGCCCTGCCGGGCAGTGTGAACGGCTCACCCGATGCGTTCATCGATACGGTCTATTCGCCGAACCGCGTGGATATCCGCGCCGCCGGTTCGATCTTCAATGCGAATAAGGATCGCCAGGTCAATGTGCTCGGCGCCAATATCGTGCTCACCGCCGAAAGCGGTTCCATCGGCACGCTCGGCAATGCGCTCAATGTCGGCACCTCGCCGGGTGGCACCATCCGCGCGACGGCCGATTTCGGCCTGATCAATCTCTACGGCGTCGCCGGTCTCAATTTCACCATCGGCGCGGCGCTGTCCGGCACCTCCACCACGCTGGTCGCCGCCAATGACGGCACCATTGCCGGCCCGGTCACCGCCGGCACCGATATTCTGATGTCGGCCGGCCAGCGCTGGGTGATTACCGCCAGCGGCAATGTTATCTCCGCCGCCGGCGATATCGATGTCGCCGCCGATACGCTGAAGATGCTGCGCGGCGCACGGGTCACGGCGCAGCTCGGCTCGGTGCGCGTCGATACCGTGCATAATGCGCTGGTCAGCGGCATCGTCGCCGGCAGCGGCAGTGCGACCGCCATCGACATCACCGCCGGCGGCCATGTCATTGGCGGTGAGAATCCGGACCGGCTGGTGGATCTCACGACCACCGCGGCCGGCGCGGGCATCCGCATCGTCTCTGCGCTCGGCGTCGGCGATGTCACCCAGGCCGATCGCTATGCGGTGGACCAGAAGGGCATGCCCGTCGGCAGCGCCAATCTGATCACCAATCTCGCCAATCCGCTGCGCATCCGCACCAACGCCATCGATGCCTCGGCCACGGTCGGCGACATCAACCTGGTCACGCTCGCCAGCATCAATGCGGGTTCCGTCGTCACCGGCAATGGCAGCATCGATGTGGATGCGCAGCAGGATTTCCGCGTCTCCAACCTCACCGCCCTGCATGGCGATATCCTCGTCACCGCGGTCGGCGCACTCGCCTCCGCCAATGTGCTGGCGACGCGCGATAGCGCCGATAATCGCGGCCATGTCGATCTCAGCGCCGGTGCGGATATCGATATCGGAACCTCGCGCTCGGCCAGCCTGTTCGCGCAGACGCCGGCCGCGGCCCGGTTCCGCGATGCCACGGTCGATAATCCCTTCACCATCGCTGCGCAGGTGACGGAGATCGATGCGCTGCATGCCAGCGGCTACAAGTCGACGCCGCTGATCTTCACGCTGACCGGTTATCGCGGCGGCGTTGGCGAACGCGCCCGCGTCTATGTGGATGCCCCCATGGGCGTCGTGATGCCGCTACTGCGCGAGAACGAGGCGGACATCCGCACCAACGCGCTCGATTACGCCATGCCCGATGCCTATATCGGCCGCTGGATGAAGTTCACCGCGCCGTTGGCAGTGGTCTGGGCCGATAATCGCACGCCGAAGCCGGTGCTCGGTTTCGACGTGCAGCTGTTCCAGCCGTCGAAGCAGTTCTACATGTTCCAGAACGGTGTCCGCACCTTCACCAATGCGGCGGTCGTTCAATATAGCGAGCGCGCAGAGGTCATCGAATGGCGTAACGGCCTGACCATGCCGGGCGGCAGCATGGTGCGCGACTTCGATCGCATCGGTACTTTCACCGGCGTCGGCTCGGTTCTGCTGCGTGATGACTCGCCCGATTATAGCGGCGCGTTCTTCCGCGGTGATGCGTTCGTGCACTTCATGGAAGCCTTGCGCGATCGTCGTGTGCGCAGGCCGATCAAGGGGCCTGTTGTCAATCTGAAAGGCCTTGCATCCACAACATCTCTCGGCGATTGATGTGAATCAAACGTCGGGAGCGATTCGTGATTCGTAGAGCGAGATCACTATCGGCAGTCGCCGGTTTCGTTGTTGCTTGCGTATCATCTTCGTCAGTCTGGTCTCAGAATCTCCCGCCGTTGCCGGATCCCGGCAGCGTGTCGAATGAGAATCTGCGCGGCCAGCAATTGCTCCGTCGCGAGACCGATCCGGATCCGAACATACCTGGCGTGATCGGCCCCGCTGCATCGCCCACGGTGATCGGGCCGAGCGGCGGTCCGACTTTCGTGCTCAAGAAAGTGGTGTTCGACAAATCCGAGTTCCTCTCGCAGCAGGAACTCGATGCGATTGCTGCGCCCTATATCGGCCGCCGCGTCGATAATGCCGAATTGCAGCGCCTGTTGAAGGCGGTGAACGATGTCTATGCCGAGCGTCGCCAGATCACGGCGATTGCTTTCTTGCCCAAGCAGGATCTCAAATCTGGCACGTTGCGCATCGGCATTGTGGAAGGGCGCGTCGGCGCAGTGAACGTTCAGGGCGGCAAAAGCGTGAAGCCGGAAGCGATCACCGACGCAGTGAAGCTTGTTCCGGGGACGGTCGTCGATGTGCCAAAACTCGAGGATCAGGTTGCTTGGTATAATCGCGGTCACCTGTCGCAATTGCAGGCGGCGCTGCAGCCAGGCGTGAGCTTCGGCCTCACCAATATCGATCTGTCGGTGCTGGAGCCGCCGAAGAACGTGTTGCAGATGTTCGTCGACAATCAGGGCATCTATTCGGTCGGCGAATTCCAGGGCGGCGCCAATTTCCAGCATTACAACATGCTGGGTCTCGACGACCGGCTGACGGTCTATGGCATCTACGCGCAAGGCAACAAGAACATCAATGTCGCCTATGACATGCCGGTCAATCCATGGAGCGGCCGCGCCGGCGTGAGCTACTCCACCGGCCGCATCGGCGTTTACAAAGGCGCCTATCGCGATCTCAACATCACCGGCCGGTCGCAGACCGTGGCCGTGAATATGAGCCAGCCGCTCGTGGTAACCTCCGCTTTCGCGTTCTTGCTCAATGGCGCGCTGTCGCAGTCGAATTCGGCGTCGAGCCAGGCCGAGGTGCAGATCACCGACAATGAGACGCGCAAGCAGACTGTCGGTTTCACGATGGCCTATACCAGCGAGAAATTCTCATCGACCTTCTCGCCGAGCTTCTCCTTCGCTCATACAAATTTCAAAGTGGTGGAAACAGCGCAGGATTTCCACACCGTTAACGCGACTTATTCTGCGGCGCTGCGGCTGCCATATGATTTTATCGCAACGACGTTCAATTACGGCCAGTGGGCCGACACCAAGCTGCTCGCCGGCGACCAGCTTCTACAGATCGGCGGCCCGACCACCGTGCGCGGTTATCCCACCAGTGGTGTTGCAGGCTATGCCGGCTATTACGGCAATGTTGAACTGCATCACCATCTGAATGCACTGGCCGAGGGCCTCGATGCCTTCGCCTTTGTGGATTACGGCGCCGTTTACAGCACTTTTCCTGCCTCAGTCTATCTGACGTCCGTGGGCGGAGGGCTCAGCTACAAGGCGTCGAAATATTGGGTGGCCGATATTTCCGCAGGCACGCCGTTGACCAACGTGATTTCGGATCAGCCGAATTATTTCGTTTATTTTCGGCTGACGGCGAAAGTCAGCAGCGCTAACTTTGAATGAGTTCGGGTTCTGCGTGAGCGCCCGATGCATCGAGCAGGGACGTGAGCAGAACATGATGAATCGAACGATCGCAGTTGCGCTGGCAATGCTATGTGTTGCCGGTGTGGCCTCAGCCCAGACGAAAGACGCAGCGAAAGATGTGGCAAAACCCGCGGCGCCTGCCCCGGTTTCCTCGGCGCCGGAGCGCACCACGGCGAGTTTCGGCGATTGGATCATGCGCTGCGAAGCGATAGGCGCACCGGCGAAGCGTGTTTGTGAAGTGGCCCTGATCCTGACGGCCCAAGGCCAGAACGCGCCGATCGCGCAAGTTGCCATCGGAAAGGTTGGTGCCGCCGAGGGCAAGCCGACCACTATTGTCTTGCCTCACAATGTCTCGCTCACCAGCAAGCCGAGGATCGTGTTTGCGAAAGCGGGCGATACGCCAGTCGAATTCACCTGGCAGCGCTGTACGCCTGGTGCTTGTTTCGCTTCGGTCACGCTGTCCAACGATGCGGCAAAGACGCTGGGCGCGCAGGCCGAAGCCGGCAAGATCGTTTACAAAAACGCTGGCGAGCAGGAGATCGCGCTGCCGATGTCGTTCCGCGGCCTCGCCCAATCGCTCGACGCATTGGCGAAAGAGCCTTGACGCATCTCATTGAAACATCGCCCAGTGCGGCTGTTCGCTCCTGACGCAAGGTGGACGTTTGGCGGCTTGGCCTTAGCTCCGAACTACGGCAGGTGCGTCCTTACGCTTGTAACGAAGACGCAAGGACATATTCAATCGTTGCGCTGTTCTGTTGATCGTCATGCGATAGCGCGTTCAGGTCCAGGTTTTCGCCGCGGAGGCGCGATAGTGTGGTCACTGCGCGGTCTCGGTCGCCGTCGAGGAGTTGTCCGAGATTCGTAACTGCAGCATTGGGCCGGCGTTGCCGGATCGCCTTCAACGTTGCTGCCATCAAGTCGGCGCTCATGCGTCGGAGTTCGCTGGTTTGATAGTCTAGCGGAGTCTTCCAGATCGTGGTCCAAACCGTGTGATTAGCGAGGTCGGTCAGCAATTCGACCAGCAACTCATTGCCCGATCCGCGTGCGATCGTCTTGACGGCGCGGGTCATGGTACGCGCAAAAGCGATAGGATCATCGACCTCAATCAGTGATTTGAGTTCGTCGCTGCGGCGGGTGAGGGTGTCGATATAGCTCTCGATCGGCGCTGTCGCCATAGTGCGCACGGCGAGCATCGATAGTGCAGTACGCACATTGAAGAGATCGGCTACCGATTTTAGCGACAGTGGTTTGATATAGGCGCCGCGGCGCGGCCGCACTTCGACGAGGCGGCGACGCTCCAGGATGCGGATCGCTTCGCGGATCGGGCCGCGGCTGACGCCGAAGTCGCGTGCAAGATCGAGTTCGACCAGGCGCTCGCCGGCTTTTCGACGGCCGGACACGATCTCGGCGCCGAGCTCCTCCGCCACCTGATCGGGCAGTGTGCGCGGCGCAAATCTGCGTTCACTCGCACCTTCTCGTTCGGTCGATGGCTTGCGTAGCACCGCGGCCATGACGTCCTCCTTCACCGGTCTTTCCGAGCCGCGGAATGCCCGCGGTCATGCGACAACAATCTCTAGCTATCGCGGAAGTCAATTGTTGACAATTGACAATTGGTGACCTTTCATTGGTGAACGGTCGTGCAAACGATACCGGCGGAAAGCCGGATGTACGGCGATAAGTCCCGGCGACAGACCGGGATGCAAGGGAGGCAACGATGGCGACAACGCCTACGCTGGCTATGGTCCAGTCGATTACGCTTCAGCCGCATTGTGTCGGCCGCCCGTCATTTGAGCGCCACCATCCTCAGGACCGTCTGGCGCGCGTCGAACGTCATCGTCATCCGCAAGCCGGTTGAGGTCGCCGTGACGGGTGTTACCGACATCTCGACGGCAATGGATCCGGGCACGCATCGGCGCGCAACCGCGTCTGCGCAGCCGTTGCTGGATGTGCGCAATTTGTCGCTGTCCTTTGCGACTGCGCGCGGAGCGCTGCCGATCACACGCAATGTGAATTTCAGCATCGCACCGGGTGAACGCGTTGGTCTCGTTGGTGAGAGCGGTTGCGGCAAGACCGTGACCGGTCTGTCGCTACTGCGCCTGCTGCCGCCGCAGTCAGCGCGCATCGAAGGCAAGATCATTTTCAATGGTGTCGATCTGTCCTCACTATCGCCGCGGAAATTGCGCGCCATTCGCGGCCGTGAAATCGCGATGATCTTCCAAGAGCCGATGAGCGCGCTCGATCCGGTATTCACCGTGGGCGATCAGATCGCAGAAGCGTATTGCATCCATTTTCCCGTCAGCCGGGCGGAAGCGCGAGCGCGCGCGATCCAGTCATTGCGCGACGTCGGCATTCCGGCGCCGGAGCGGCGCTGCGATGAGTATCCGCATCAATTGTCCGGCGGCATGCGCCAGCGCGTGATGATCGCCATGGCATTGATCTGCGAACCGAAACTGCTGATCGCCGACGAGCCGACCACGGCGCTCGATGTCACCGTCCAGGCGCAGATCACCGACCTGCTGCGCTCTCTCAGTGAACGCACCGGCACGGCATTGATTTTCATCACCCACGATCTTGGCGTCGTCGCAGAGACGTGCACGCGGATGATCACCATGTATGCCGGCGAGGTGGTCGAGGATGCGCCGGTGGACGATGCGCTGATGCGGCCGCGCCATCCTTATACGTCAGGTTTATTGCGTTCGTTGCCGAGTCTTAGCGAGCGCCGTGGCGTACTGGCCTCCATTCCCGGCCGCGTGCCATCGCCCAACGCGATGCCGGCCGGTTGCCGGTTCCGCGCCCGCTGCAAACATGCTGTTGTCGGCTGCGAGCGCGAGCAGGCGATGATCGATACCGACGCGCATCGCGCTGCGCGCTGCTGGCGCGCGCCGGAGCTCGAATTGCCGGGAGCGGTGAACTGATGGCAGCTCCGGGCAAAGACCACGGCGTGCTCGCGGTTCGCGATCTACGCATCCTGTTCCCGACCCGCGACGGCCGCGACACGGTCAAGGCGATCGACGGCATGGATTTCGAGGTGCAGGCGGGCGAGACCTTCGGCATCATCGGCGAATCCGGTTCGGGCAAGACCACGCTCGGTCGGGCGCTGGTGTCGCTGCTGCCGCCGACGGAAGGCCAGATATTGCATGATGGCACCGATCCGTCGGCGCTCGGGACTAGTGCATTCCGCAAGCATCGCCGCGACTATCAGATCATTTTCCAGGACCCCAACGCCGCGCTCAATCCGCGCATGACGATCATCGATAGCGTAGTCGAGCCGATGGAGATCATGCGGGAGGGCAATGCGGAAACGCGTCGCCGCCGCGGCATCGAGGTGCTGGAGCGTGTCGGCCTGTCTTCGGAAGCCGCGGGCCGCTATCCGCACCAGCTTTCCGGTGGCCAGAAGCAGCGCGTCAATATCGCCCGCGTGCTGACGCTGCGGCCCAAAGTGATCGTCTGCGACGAGGTGGTGGCCGCGCTCGATGTCTCCATTCGTGGCGACGTCCTCAATTTGTTTGCTGATCTGCAGCGCGAGTTCGGCCTGACCTATGTTTTCATCACTCACGATATTTCAGTGGTGTCGCATATCTCCGATCGTATTGCCGTGACCTATCTCGGCAAGCTGATGGAGCTCGGTCCGGGGGAAGAGGTAGTCGAACATCCGCTGCATCCCTATACGCGCGCGCTGCTGTCGGCGGAGCCGATCCCGCTGCCGTCGCATCTGCGCGTCGATCGCCGCATCATCCTCGAAGGCGAAATTCCGAGCCCTGTTGCACCACCTTCCGGCTGCCGCTTCCGCACGCGTTGCCCATCGGTGCAGCCGCGCTGCGCCACGGAAGTCCCGGAATGGCGAGAGGTCAAGCCGGGACATCGTGTTGCTTGCCACTTCGCCACCGCCGATGGGCCGCCACCGAATAATCAGAAGACGCTAAACGCGTCATCATCATTGGGAGAAACGACATGCGTGTGATCGATCTCGGCCCGCGGCAATTGCGCCGTCGCGATATTCTCGCGCTGATGGGCGGCGTGGCTGCTGCCGGTGCGCTCGGGATGCCGGCTTTTGCGCAAGAGGCCAAGAAGGGGGGCGTGCTGAAGGTTGGCGCTCCTGCCAATCCGTCGTCGCTCGATCCCGCGACCGGCGGCGCCGGCTCCGATCACAGCATTCTCTGGACCATGTATGACACTCTGGTGGAGTGGGACTACGACACGCTGAAGCCGAAGCCCGGCATGGCGAAATGGGCGTTCCCCGATCCCAAGACCATGGTGCTGGATATTCGACGGCATCAAGTTCCATGACGGTACGGCGCTGGATGCCGAAGCTGTCAAGTTCAACCTGGAACGCAGCCGCTCGGACCAGCGTTCGAACGTCAAGCCCGATCTGTCGAGCGTGGAGGCGGTCGAGGTGACCGGCCCGCTGCAGGTGACCCTGAAGCTGAAGAACCCGGATACCGCACTCCCTGCAATTTTGTCCGATCGCGCTGGCATGATGGTGTCGCCGACAAACATCAAGGCGCTGGGCAACGAGACCGATCGCAAGCCGGTCGGGGCAGGGCCATGGAAATTCGTCAAATGGAACGACAATGAGATCATCGTCGTCACCCGCCACGAGAACTACTGGCGCAAGGGCCGTCCCTATCTGGACGGCATCGAGTTCAATATCATCACCGAGAATGCCACAGCGTTGCGATCGGTGGTCGCAGGCCAGAACGACATGGCGTTCCAGCTGCCGGCGCGCCTCAAGCCGGTGATCGAGCGCGCCAAGAACCTCGAGACTGTGACCTCGCCGACATTGTATTGCGTGCAGCTCTATTTCAACTATGCCCGCGCCCCACTCGACAATGTGAAGGTCCGGCAGGCGATCAATTTCGCCTTGGATCGCGATGCCTTCGTCAAGGCGACATTGAGCGGCCTTGGTGAGCCCGCTCGGATGACGCTGCCGAGCTCACACTGGGCGTTCAACAAGGCCGTAGCCAATACCTATCCGCACGATCCCGAGAAGGCGAAGAAGCTGCTCGCCGAAGCCGGCTTCAAGGATGGGCTCGAACTCACCATCGGCGGCTACACGGATCAGGACTCCGTCCGTCGCGGCGAGGTGATCCAGGAGCAGCTTGGCAAGGCTGGCATCCGCCTGAAGTTCACCCGCGGCACCATCGCCGAGATCAGCGCGCAGTTCTTCGCCACGGAGAAGAAGTTCGATTTGCTCGTCTCAGCCTGGACCGGTCGTCCCGATCCCAGCATGACCTATGCACTGGGTTTCGATCAGGGGGCTTATTACAACGCCGGCCGCACCGCCGATCCCGAGCTGTCGAAACTCATCAAGGAAAGTCGCGAGAGCGAGGACCTGGCCAAGCGTGCAGAAGTTTTCGCCAAGATCCAGAAGATCACGGTGGAGACCGCGCTCTCAGCCCCTCTGGCATTTCAGTTCGAACTCGATGCGCTGTCCGCCAAGGTCAAGGGCTTCAAGCCCAACCTGCTCGGCAAGCCGAAGTTCGAAAATATCTCCCTCGGATAACGCGCCGGGGCCGCGCATGGCGCGGCTCCTGCCTCCGGAGTGAACCGCTCTATGAGACATTCAGCACGGCTCCGTATCGTCGGTCGTCGCCTGTTACAGGCGATTCCGGTGATCGTGTTGTCCACCTTCATCGTGTTCGGTCTGCTCAAGCTGGTGCCGGGCGATATCGCCGTCACGCTTGCTGGCGACAATGCGTCCGACCAGCGCATCGCGGAGATCCGCGAAATCTACGGGCTCAATCAGCCGTTCCTCGTGCAATACGGCGCATGGCTGTTCAAGGCGTCGCATGGTGACCTGTCGAATTCGCTGATCTCCAACGAGGCCGTTCTGACGTCGATCCAGCGCTGCCTTCCGCATACGTTGCTGATCGTCGCGCTGGCGCTCTTGATTGCGCTCATCGTCGGCATCCCGCTCGGCATCGCCGCTGCAACCAAACCCGGCTCATGGATCGATAGCACCGTGATGGCGATCGCTTCGCTCGGCGTGGCCGTACCAAACTTCTGGCTAGGCATGCTGCTGGTCGCGTTCTTCGCGCTGCAACTCAACTGGTTGCCGGCGACTGGGGCTGCATCGCTGATGAAGGATCCCTGGGCTGCACTCAGTCACGCCATTCTGCCAGCGGTCGCATTGGCGTCCGGCGGTATTGCCGAAGTCGCGCGTCAGCTGCGTTCGTCGCTGGTTGAGATCCTGTCGTCTCAACAGGTCCGAACGCTGCATGCCAAGGGATTGCCCCCATCCTCGATCCTGTGGCGACACGGCTTAAAGAATGTCAGTGTCAATCTGCTCACTGTCGTCAGCCTGCTCGCCAACCGCATGCTGGCGGCGACCGTGGTCGTCGAGGCCGTTTTCGCCATTCCCGGCATGGGCGGCCTGATCGTCAATGCGGCCATGAATCGCGATTTCCCGGTGGTGCAGGGCGTCGTCTTCACCATGGTGCTGATTGTTGTCAGTCTCAACCTGCTGACTGACATTCTCTACAGCGTCCTCGATCCGAGGATCTCATCATGACCGACGCTGCTTTGACCCTGCCGCAACCGCGGCGCCCGCGTCGTCTCGCGGGCTTCGGTCGCTGGCTGCTGACCGATATTCGCGGTGCAGTGAGCCTCGGCTTCCTGGTCGCACTGATGTTGATCTCGGTGTTGGCGCCTTGGATCTCGCCTTACAAGCCGACGGCGCAGGATCTCGATGCCTCGCTGGCGACCATGTCGGTGCAGCACTGGCTCGGCGCCGACGATCTTGGCCGTGATACGCTGAGCCGGCTGATCCATGGCGGCATGGCATCGCTCTATGCCAGCTTCCTCGCGGTCGCCATCGCGGTTCTGATCGGTGTCCCCGTCGGTGTGCTTGCTGGCTATCTTGGCGGCTGGGTCGATACGATCATCAGCCGCATCATCGACAGCTTCCTGTCTTTCCCCGCGATCGTGCTGGCGATCGCCGTGACGGGTGCGCTCGGCATCGGCCTGACCAATGGCATGATCTCGGTGGGTATCGTGTTTTCGCCGCAGCTCGCGCGCCTCGTTCGTGCGCGGACTCTGGTGGTGCGGAACGAGCTCTATGTCGATGCTGCCCGCTGCTTTGGCGGTTCGACGATGCGCATCCTGTGGCGGCATGTGCTGCCCAATGCGATCCAGCCGGTCATTGTGCAAGTCACATTGCTGCTCGCGGCCGCGTTGCTCGCTGAAGCCAGTCTCAGCTTCCTCGGCCTCGGCATCCAGCCGCCGGATCCGAGCTGGGGCGCCATGTTGGCGCGCGCCTATCAGAACATGGAGATCGCGCCGGAGCAGATGTATCCGCCCGGCCTTGCGATCCTGTTCACCGCGCTGGCCTTCAATACACTGGGTGAATCGCTGCGCGTCGCCCTCGATCCGACCATGAAACGTAACTGACAAAAACCGGGGAAAACGGTGATGACCGCAAAGCTCAACGAAGCTGACTATCTGGCCAGATTGCACGACCTGTGGGCTAAGGCTTGGCCGAAGGGGACACCGACCAAGCCGAATTACATTCATGGCGAAGTGGCGCTGACGGAATATCTGCGCGCCTGGGCCAAGCGGCAACCGGAAAAACCTGCAGTGATCTTCTACGGCCACGTCACCACCTATGGGGACCTGGATCGCCAGAGCGATCGCTTCGCGGCATTGCTGATGGAGAAAGGTGTGCGCAAGGGCGACCGCGTGGCCGTGTTCATGCCGAATTGTCCGCAATTCCATATCGTATTCTTCGGCATTCTGAAGCTGGGTGCCATCCATGTGCCGGTCAGCCCGCTCTCGCGCGCGTTTGAACTGGCCTATGAGCTTAACGACACCAACGCCGAAGTCATCGTGGCGCTGGACCAGCTCGCGCCTGTCGTCGATCAGGTCCGCGGGGAGACGAAATTACGCGAGGTGATCGTCACATCTTTCGCCGATGTCATTCCGGATCAGCCAACCATTCCGGTGCCGGATTCCATTCGCGCGCCGCGTATTGCCATTCCCGGCGCTACCGATCTGCTGCCGGCACTGGCCGCGCTGCCCGAGCCGAAGCCGCTGCCGCCGGCCGGCCTCGATGACATCGCCGCGCTGAACTATACGGGCGGCACCACGGGCATGCCGAAGGGATGCGTTCACACCCAACGCGACATGGTCTACACCGCTGCCGCCAATCACGGCATCTCGGTGGTGTCGCGCGAAGACAGCGTCTATCTATCGTTCTTTCCGGAATTCTGGATCGCGGGTGAGAATTTCGGTCTGATCTTCCCGCTATTCGCCGGCGCGACCCTGGTGCTTTTGGCGCGATGGGATGCGGTTGGCGCGCTGTCGGCGATCGATCGCTACAAGGTCAATATCACCGCTATGCCGGTGGATGGCGCCGTTGAGCTGATGGATCATCCGCGCTTCAAGGAGTTTGATCTTTCCTCGCTCAATCAGGTCCGTGTCGTGTCCTTCGTGAAGAAGCTTAATCCTGACTACCGCAAACGCTGGAAGGATCTCACCGGCATCATTCTCGCCGAAGCATCCTGGGGCATGACCGAGACCCATACCTCGAATACATTCGTCGCCGGCTTCCAGGACAATGACTTCGATCTGTTGTCGCAGCCGATCTTTGTGGGCCTGCCGGTGCCTTGCGCCGAGTTCAAGATCACCGATTTCGAAACTGGCGAACTCATTGCACTCGGCGGCGAAGGCGAGATCCGCGTCCGCACGCCGTCATTGCTGAAGAGCTACTGGAATAAGCCGCAGGCGACTGCAGAGTCGCTGGTGGATGGTTGGCTGCGCACCGGCGATATCGGCACCATCGACGAACAGGGTTTTTTGCACTTCCTCGGTCGCCGCAAGGAGATGCTGAAGGTCAAAGGCATGAGCGTATTCCCGCCAGAGATCGAGGCACTGCTCGGCCAGCATCCCAAGGTGCTCGGGTCTGGCGTGGTAGGACGCGACGATGCGGACAAGGGTCAGGTGCCGGTGGCCTATATCCAGCTCAAGCCGGAAGCGATCGGAAACACATCGCCGGACGAGATCCAGGCTTGGTGCGCGGAGCGGATGGCCACCTACAAGGTGCCGGAAGTCCGCATCATCGACGCGCTGCCGATGACCGCCACCGGCAAGGTGAAAAAGCAGGAACTGAACGCCAACGCGCCGCGCTGAGCGGTTCGCATTGCCGATCATTCGTTGCTGACGGAGAACAAGATGTCCTTTCATAAATTGCTGATCGCCAATCGCGGCGAGATCGCCATCCGCATTGCGCGCGCTGCCGCCGATGCCGGACTTGCCACTGTGGCGATTTATCCCGCCGACGACGCGCAGTCGATGCATGTGCGGATTGCCGACGAAGCGCAGGAGATTCCTGGCCGCGGTGCGCGCGCTTATCTCGATATCGATGGCGTCATTGGTGCCGCCAAGACCGCCGGCTGCGACGCACTGCATCCCGGCTATGGCTTTCTCAGCGAGAACCCCGAGCTCGCGCAGCGCTGCGCCGATGAGGGCATCACCTTTGTCGGTCCGTCACCCGCGGCATTGAAGCTGTTCGGCGATAAGGTGGCCGCAAAACAGCTCGCCAAGCGTTGCGGCGTGCCGATCATCGCCGGCACCACCGGGCCATCGACGCTGGACGAGATCAAGGCGTTTTTTGCGTCGCTCGGCGACAACGCCGCTGTCATGATCAAAGCAATGGCCGGCGGCGGCGGCCGCGGCATGCGCGTCGTCGAACGCGCCGCAGATCTGGACGATGCCTATGCGCGCTGTCAGTCCGAGGCCAAGGCCGCCTTCGGCTATGACGGTGTCTACGCTGAACGACTGATCCGCAATGCAAGGCACATCGAAGTGCAGATCATCGGTGATCGCCACGGCCATGTCAGCCATCTCTGGGAACGCGAATGCACTATCCAGCGTCGGAACCAGAAGCTGGTGGAGATCGCGCCGAGCCCGTCGCTGACCGATGCGCTGCGCAACCGTATCGTCGAGGCGGCCAAGCATCTGGCGAGCGAAGCCAAATATGACAGCCTTGGCACGTTCGAATTCCTGGTCGATGGCGAAGCTGGCGAGGGCGATGGCGCGTTCGCCTTCATTGAAGCCAATCCGCGCCTGCAGGTCGAGCATACGGTGACCGAGGAAGTGCTGGCGATCGATCTCGTGCAGTCGCAGCTTGCAGTGGCCGATGGTGCGACGCTGGCGTCGCTGCATCTCGATCAGGCCGAGGTGCCGAAGCCGCGTGGTTTTGCGATGCAGCTTCGCATCAATATGGAGACCATGGATGCATCGGGCGCCACACAGCCGACCGGCGGCACGTTGGCGGTGTTCGAGCCGCCGTCGGGCCCGGGCGTGCGCGTCGATACGTTCGGCTATGCCGGTTATCGCACCAGCGCCGCATTCGACTCGCTGCTCGCGAAGGTCATCGTGCACACGCCGCTCGCCTTTGCTGATGTCGTCGCTAAGGGAACGCGGGCGCTGCGCGAATTCCGGATCGAAGGCGTCGCAACCAATATCCCCTTCATTCAAGCGATTCTCGCTCATGGCGATTTCCGCGCCAACCGTGTCAGCACCAGTTTCATCGATCGAAACGTCGCCGATCTCGTCGGCGCGGCGCAGGGGATGAGTTCGTCGCTCTTCGCATCAAGTGGCATAGCGGCGCATCAAGCGGCATCGGCGGCACTTGCCGAGCCCGTGCCCGAAGGGAGCATCGCCATCGCGGCACCGCTGCAGGGCACGATCGTGGCGATCCAGGTGAAGGAGGGCGATGTCGTCCGCCCCGGCCAGCAGCTGGCCGTGATCGAATCCATGAAAATGGAGCATCTCGTCACCGCCGGGCAGGGGGGGCGGGTCATGCGTATCGTCGCAGCGGATGGTGTTACGCTGATGCAGAACGAAGCGATCCTTTATCTCGAACCGCAGGACGTCGCCGGCGATGCGGTCACCGAGGAAGCGGCGGTCGATCTCGATCACATTCGTCCCGACCTCGCAGAGATGCTGGCGCGACAAGCGAACACTTATGACGAGAACCGTCCTGGCTCGGTAGAGCGGCGGCGCAAGACCAACCAACGCACCGCGCGCGAGAATATCGCGCAACTCGTCGATGACGGCTCTTTCATGGAATATGGCAGCCTCGCCATTGCGGGCCAGCGCCGCCGACGGTCGATCGACGATCTCATCAAGAACACCCCGGCCGACGGCCTGATTGCCGGTGTCGCCACGGTCAACGCGAAGTCGTTCGGTGAACGCCATGCGCGCTGCATGGTGATCTCATATGACTACACCGTGCTGGCGGGTACCCAGGGCCATATGAACCACAAGAAGATCGACCGCATGCTTACGCTGGTCGAGCAGTGGCGGATGCCGCTGGTGTTTTATGCAGAGGGGGGCGGTGGCCGTCCCGGCGATACCGATCGTCTCGGTCTCACGGGCCTCGACGGTCCGTCTTTCGTACAATTTGCAAAACTCTCCGGCCTTGTGCCGGTGATCGGCGTGGTGTCGGGCTATTGCTTTGCCGGCAATGCGGCGATGCTCGGCTGCTGCGACGTTATCATTGCGACCAAGAATGCCTCTATCGGCATGGGCGGCCCGGCGATGATCGAGGGCGGCGGCCTCGGTGTTTATCATCCCGCCGAAGTGGGCCCGGTGACGTTCCAGTCACCGAATGGCGTCGTCGATATCCTGGTCGAGGACGAGGAAGAGGCGACACGCATTGCACAGAAATACCTGTCCTATTTCCAGGGGCCGGTGGCCGATTGGAAAGTGGCCGATCAGCGCCTGCTGCGCCGTGCGATCCCGGAAAACCGCCTGCGCGTCTATGATATCCGTGCGGTCATCGATCTGATCGCGGACGAGGAGTCCGTGCTCGAAATCCGCCGCGACTTTGGCGTCGGCATGGTCACCGCCTTCATCCGCATTGAGGGCAAGCCGTTCGGGCTGATCGCCAACAATCCGAAACATCTGGGCGGCGCCATCGATGCCGAGGCCGGCGACAAGGCGGCGCGCTTTCTTCAACTTTGCGATGCCTTCGATATTCCCATGGTCTCCTTGTGCGACACGCCGGGTTTCATGGTCGGGCCGGAGGCGGAGAAGACCGCGATCGTGCGCCATGTCGCGCGCATGTTCGTCACGGGGGCGAGCATCACAGTGCCACTGTTCGGCATCGTCCTGCGCAAGGGTTACGGGCTTGGCGCACAGTCCATGATCGGCGGCGGCTTCCATGCATCGTTCTTCACGGCCGCGTGGCCCACCGGCGAATTCGGCGGCATGGGTCTCGAAGGCTATGTGCGCCTGGGCTTCCGCAAGGAGATGGAGGCGATCGCCGATCCCGCTGAACGCGAGACCTATTACAAGAACAAGGTCGCCGAACTCTATGCCAATGGCAAGGCCACGTCGATCGCGTCGGTGATGGAGATCGACAATGTGATCGATCCTGCAGAGACGCGGCGCTGGATCATGGCCGGCTTGCGCTCGGTGCCGGCGCCGCCCGCACGCGAGACGCGTAAGCGCCCCTGTGTCGATACCTGGTAGTGAACGGTCTGCTTGGAGTGATGCGATGACGAGTGCTGCATTCGATACCGAGATACAGGATGTTGACGGCGCGCTGCATGGCCCGTGGCGTCAGCCGCGGCAGATGCTGCACGCACAGACCTATGATTCTCACGCCTCGATCCACGACGATGCGACCGCGCAGAAACTCGGCTTCAAGGGCGGCACCATCGAAGGTCCGACGCATTTCAGCCAGTTCGCGCCGCTCTGCGCGCGATTGTGGGGCGATGCATGGTTCGAAAGCGGTTGCATCTCGGCGCATTATCGCAATGCCGCCTATGAAGGCGAGGAGGTGCAGGCAGTTGTCGAGAATCCTGCCGTCGGCGCGCGCTATACGGCGATCCGTACGATCAAGCGCGACGGCACCGAGATTTTGCGCGGTAGCGCATCGATCGGCGGCGGTGCGTCGCCGTCTGCGCTCGACGTGAGACTGACCGAGTTGAAGCCTCTGACCGATCCGGTCATCCTGCGCGACGTCACGATCGGAATGACCACGGCGCCGCAGACAGTGCGGATGGATCTCGACCAGCATATGGGCGACCTCTATCCATTTTCACTGGCGCAGAAGCTAAAGGTGATCACCGAGCCATCGCGTTATTACAGCGGCAATGACACCCCGTGGCGGCGCGCCGTCATCCCGATGGAAATGCTGAGCGTGCTGTTCCAGCATACGAGCAAGAAGGACGGCTTTCCCGTAAAGGGCCCTGCTGTCGGTCTTTTCGCCGATCAGGAGATCCGCGTGGTCAAGGGGCCGCTCTTTGTCGGCGAGGATTATAGCGTCCAGCGCGAGGTGGTCGCCATGTCCGGCAGCAAGCGCACCGAGAGCCTGTGGGTATGCACGGAGGTTCGTGACGCCAGTCAGACGCTGGTGGCAACGATGCTGCTCAATCTCGCGACACTGAAGGAATCCTACGGGCCGTATCAGGCCGAACACGCGGCGCTGTACGGATCATCGGTTTGACGATGTCGGCTTGTGCTCGACGTCCGCTGTTAGATGAAAATCGGTGCAAGGGCACGAGAGCGGGTATTCCGACCGCGCAGGCGCCGAGCATCTTCTGGCGCAAAGCGGACCATCAGAAAACTGTCATACAGAGTATCTAAAAGGCGGGTGGTAGCCTGATCCGGGATAGTCAAACTCAGTCGCGGGCGGCAGGGGCGTCAGCGCATGCGTTTGGAGCGTTTTCAATCACGACAGTTGCGCAGCGGCGGGCCTTTGGTCGTCGGTCAGGCTGCCAGGCGGCTGAGTGTATTGATCGTTGTGACCCTCGGCATCTGCGTTTTATGGGTCATGTCGGCAGCGGGCGGTAGTCCTGCCGCGCGCACCGACCGTTTCGATTTCGAGATTGCCGCGCAGCCGCTCGGCCCGGCACTGGTCGCCTTCGGCGCCGCGACGGGCATCGAGCTGATCTACGACAGTGCGCTGACATATCGCCACCACTCTTCCGGTCTGAAGGGACGTTTCACCGCCGACGAAGCGATCCTGCTCATCCTGGCTGCGTCGGGCCTCGCCGCCCGCGCGGTCGCGCCGGGCGCGATCACGATCGTGGCGCTATCGGATCTGCAGCCGGTCGAGCAAGCCTCCCGACCGACCAGCAGTCGGCACGCTGCATTCTTCGCCGAAATCCAAGGGAGTTTTGCACGGGCATTCTGCCACACGCCAGCAGCCGTGGTGAGCAGGGAGCGCGTGCTTGTCAGATTCAGGATTGCCGCTTCAGGCGCGATGGAGCGACTGGAAATGCTCGACGCGACCGATGAGTCGTCGCGTCATGGTCTGGTGGAAGCGCTGAAGCGTGTCACTTTCGACGTCCCGCCGCCGTCGGATCTGCCACAGCCGATCATGATGCTGATCCTGCCGCTTGCTGCGGAGGCGTGCTGACGTGGCGGGTCCGCTGACCGAAAATTGCGTGGCGATGGGACACTGAGCGCATCATGACCGCGACCTGGGCAGCTTTGCGCGATCTTCTCGTGGTGCGCTATGATGACTTTTTTCTGCGGCTGCGGCGTCGCCTGGGATCGAGCGATCTCGCCCGGGAAACGCTGCACGAGACCTATGTGCGGCTCAACCGCACTGGTGATATCACAGGCGTCCAACGCCCGGATGCGTATCTGTACCGGATCGCGCTCAACATCGCCGTGGTGCTACGACGATCAGAAGATCGGCAAGCATCGCCCGTGGAGATCGAGGCAGCCATCAACCTTGCCGACGAGATGGCGCAAACTGACCGGATGGCCGAGGGCCGCTTCGAGATCGCGGCGCTTGAGCGCGCGATCGAGGCATTGCCGCCACGGCAAAGGGCCGTCTTCCTTGCTGCCCGACTCGACGAGACGCCAATCCTCGATATTGCTGCGTCGCTCGGGATTTCGTCGCGGCTGGTCGAGAGCGAGCTCAGAAAGGCGCTGGATCATTGCGCCGCGCAGTTGCAGCGGCCGTCAACGCGACGTATTCGCAAAGCGACATCGAAGGCCTCCAGCGCAGGGAGGACTGGCGATGACCGGTTTTGACGATACTATCGAGCAATCTGGGGCAATGACCGAGCGCGAGACCGATCTGCCGCATCAGGAAGCGCGGGCCTGGCTGCTCAAGCTGCGGCCGGGCAGCGCAAGTGCCAGCGATCTCACCAGATTCAAGCGCTGGCTTGGTGAAAGCCCGCACCATGCCCGGGCGTTTAACGAGACAAAGCAATTGTGGTCCGAGCTGGCGCCTGCCGCGCGCAACGTGGCGGCGCGTCGCGCAGCTGTTGCGCAGCCGATCATGCCGCGTCGCTTTGTCAATCGCCGCGTTTTTCTCGGCGGCACAATGGCCGCTGCTGCCTCATATGCCATGATCAGTCCGCCGCTCGGCTTATGGCCTTCGCTTCCGGACGTGCTGGCGTCCGACTACCTGACCGCAACAGGGGAACAACGGCGGCTTAGTCTCGCCGATAATGTGACGCTGGAGATGAATACGCAGACCAGCATTGCAGTGGATGGCGAGCGCCGGATTGAACTCATTTCAGGCGAGGGGGCGATTGTCACGGGCGCGCAGGATTTCGAAGTCATCGCGGCAGATGGCCGGATGCGCTCGCGCAATGCCGTCTTTTGTATCCGGCATATCGCTTCCGACGTGCGCGTGACCTGCCTCGAAGGCGTGATCGAGATCGCTCTCGGCGATCGCGTGACCTCGATCGGTCGACGGCAGCAGATTTCTTATTCCGGTCAGGACCTTGGCTCCGTGATGTCGATCGATCCCGAGGTCGTTACGGCGTGGCGCAGCGGACAGCTGATCTTTCTCGATGCGCCGCTCAGCGATGTGGTGGCGGAAGCCAATCGCTATCGCCGCGGAAAAATCATCGTCGCTAACAAGGCGCTCGGACGCCGGATGGTCACGGCGCGCTTCAGTCTCGACCGGATCGAAGACGTGGTTCCCAAGCTCGCAAATGCGTTCGGCGCTCGGGCGACATGGTTTCCCGCCGGAGTTGTGATCCTGAGCTGATCGTCTGCCGGCCGGCCGGCGCAAATTTATTTGCACAAGCCTGTGCGGATTGAAGCGATCAAAAGCGACTCATCAAGCGGAGCTCTCCCGGCGCATCGTCAATGATGGCCATCCGTTCTGATAAGGACCTGCCATGACCGTTCGGCCCCAGATGATCCGCAAGCTTGCGCAGCGGCCGGACTTGCGTTTTCGCCGTGCTCTGCTGACAGGCGCCAGCGTGACGGCATTGCTGATGGGATCGCTTGTTGCCGTTGAGGCACGCAGCCTCGGTGGCGGATCCGGTGCAGCTTCCGCAAATGCCGCTGCCGCCGCGCAGGCGGGCGCGCAGCAGGCGGCGGCAGCGGCGGCTGTGCAGACATCGATCTCCATGGCCCGCGCGAATGCCAGCCTGGCCGCGATGCGAGCCAGATTGCAGCTCGACCGCGCGGCGGCCATGGCTGCATCCGGCGCGGTGCCGAACGGGCTGACAGCCGGCGGGCTGGTTGTCGCGCCGAATGCCGGTGCCGATCCGACCCTGTGGCAGGGCGCCAATGCGCCGACATCCGCGCCGCAGGGCGGACGTATCCAGGTCGAGGTGAAGCAGACCCAGCCGAAAGCGATCCTGACCTGGAGCAGCTTCAATATCGGGCGCGAGACCGATCTTTATTTCAACCAGACCGCCGGTGGCAGCGACGTGCCTAACTGGATCGTGATGAATCGCGTCATCGATCCGTCGCTGGCGCCGAGCCGCATCCTTGGAACCATCAAGGCCGAGGGCCAGGTTTATGCCATCAACAGGAACGGCATCGTCTTCGGCGGATCGAGCCAGATCAATGTCTCGACACTGGTCGCATCGAGTCTCGAAATTGCACTGCCGGGCCTGAGCGGCGCCAGCTATCTGTCGGATTCACCGGCCAATGTGACCGCGCGCAATGCGCGATTCCTCAATGGCCTGCTGTCCTTCACCGGCGATCTCCCGGTCGCTTTCGGCGAGGACTTTACCACCACATCGCAACGCTCACTGGCCGGCGAAGTATTCGCGCCGCTCGACGGCGTAACGATCGACGCGGGCGCGCAGATCAGGATCGGCAATTACGGCCAGGCGTTCCTGGCTGGCCACAATGTCGTCAATCGCGGCACCATCGAAGCGCCAAACGGTCAGGTCGTGTTCGCCGCCGGCCGCGGCGTCGTCATCAACAAGAGCGCGCTGCCGGATATCCGCGGCTATCTGCTTGCTGTCGATCGTGGCGGCGTGGCGGAGAATTCCGGACTGGTGTCGACGCCGCTCGGCAATATCACCATGACCGGAAAAACCATCAATCAGACCGGCGTGTTGCTGGCCACCACCGGCGTGGAAGCCAATGGCTCCATCGTGATGCGGGCTGTCGAGGGGATGCCGAACCGTCAGGCCTTTACCGAGGTCGTCCCGCCCGCGCCCGAAAGCGGCTATATCGGCTCCCCCAATGCCAATCAGCGGCGTGGCACTGTCACCTTCGGTCCAGGCAGCGTGACCGCGATCACGCCCGACGACAGCGGGCAGAAGGCGGTCGGCACCATCGGCTATCGGCAGTCGATGATGGACGTCGCCGGCTACAAGATCCTCGCCCTTGATGAGTCCACGCTCTATCTGCCATCCGGCCGTATCGGACTATGGACACTGCCCGAGGCGGCCACCACCGGCCTCGACAGCCGGGTCTATATCGGGCAGGGCGCGCGGATCGACGTCTCGGGCCTGCGCGACGTATCGGTTGCGATGGAGCAGAACGCCATTCAGGCGGAATTGCGCGCGGCCGAGCTGAGCATCAATCCGGTTCTGCGCGACAGCGCATTGCGCGGCCGGAAGATCACTTTCGATGCGCGGTTCGGCGTCCGGATCGCGGATGTGGCGGGCTATTATGACCTGATCGCGCGCGACATCGGCCAGTTCATGACCACGGGCGGTACGATCGCCCTGCGTGGAAAGGAAATCATCGCGCGGGACGGCTCGACCATCGATCTGTCCGGCGGCAGCGTGCGCTATGGCGACGGATACATCAAGAGCACCATCCTGATGGATCAGACCGGTCGCCGCGTGCGTATCGAGGACGCGGTGCCCGGCGTCACCTATATCGAGTCGGAGCGCGGCTTCGTGGTCATGCGCCCGCGCTGGGGCATGACCGAGATCCACACGTCGGTGTTCGATCGCGGGCAGTTGTCCGGATTTGTCCGAGGCTATGTCGAAGGGAGATCGGCTGGACGGCTGGAACTGGACGTCAGCAGGGACGCCGCCACCGCAGGCGCGCAGGCGCGCGACGCATTCCGTATCTTCGATGGCGAAATGCTGACCGGTCTTGTCGTCGGCCCGAACCAGCTCGCCGCGCCCACCGGCGCCGGCATGGCCGATGTCAGCAAGGTCTGGCAGGAAATGCCGGCGCGCGCATCGCTGCTGTTCGGTGGCATCCTTTCTTTCGCCGGCTCGGACCCGACCTATCTCGGCGGCGACATCACGATTGCCGATGTCGGCCCACGGCTGGCGAGCGGCTTCAAATTCGACACCGCGCTCGATTACGCCAATGCCTATCGTCACATCCTGCCGGCCCACTGGTTCGACGGAAGTGGCTTCGGCAATGTCACGCTCCGAAGCGGCTATACGTCACAAGGCGCCGCCGATCCCGACACCGGCGTCATCTCCGGGCCGGGGCCTTATCCGACCGCAGGTCATCTTGTGATCGGCGCGGGCGTGACGGTCGATCTCGGCCTGTTCGGGGCGTTCAATTTCTTCGGCCGCCAGGCCGATATCGCCGGCACGGTGCGTGCGCCCGGTGGCTCCGTATCGATCCAGACCGTGCAGGCACCGTCCACTAATGCGGGCAGTTCGACCGAGAACTGGGCGCAACTTCCCGATTCCGAACGGCCCGGCACCTTGCTGCGCAGCACCGGCGTGATCGATGTCGCCGGATTGTGGCTCAATGAATATCTAAGCGGCGAGCGATCGCCGCGCGCGATCGATGGCGGCAAAGTCAGGATCGTCAGCTATAATCTTGTCGCAGACAAAGGCTCGCTGATCGATGTCAGCGGCGGCGGTCATCTCGACAGCAGCGGCTCCAGAATAACCGCCGGAAATGGCGGATCGATCGTCATCGATACCAGCGCTCGCTACACTTATGCGTCGCCGGCTGCCGACCTCGAGCCGAGCAATGGCCGGCTCGTCCTTGACGAGACGCTGCGCGGCTACGCGCTCGGCCGCGGCGGTACGCTGAGTATCGATACCGGCGAGGAGATTGTCATCAGCAATCATGCCGTGACGCCAAACGACATCCTGGCGGCGGGGCAGCGTGCCCCCCGCGACTTGCGTCTCGCGACATCCGTCATCGTTCCGGCAGGGGCGCGACTGCCGGTTGCCGGCTTCTATGTGGCGACCCGGGCAGAAGCCGGCCGCGCCTTGCCTGTGGCCGTGACAGTCACCGGCGTCTCGTCAGCGACACCTCTGTCTATCGCCGCCGACTGGACCGTACCGGCCGGCGTGACAGTGCGCTCGGTGGCAAATACGCAATATCGCGCCGGCGCCGTCGTTCCTGCCGGCACGCAGCTGATGACCTGGACCGGCACCCTGCCGGCCAATTACGTCGTTCCCGCCAATGCGTTCCCGCGTGGAATCGCGATCGCCGCGAAGACGATCACCCATCCGGCGGGGATCGCCACCCGCGACGTCACCATCGCGGCGTCCACGCTCATCCCGACCGGCGCCATCTTCGACCAGCAGGTGCAGTTCGTGACCACGCGGGCGATCGACGCCGATCTCTTCACCCGCGGCGGTTTTTCGGGCTTTGCCATCAGCGGCGCGCGCGGTGTGACGGTGGCGGCAGGGACCGTGATTGCGCCGTCGGTCGAGACACTGCAGCTCGGCGATGCGCGGCTGGTCGCCACGGGCACGAAATTGCCCGAGGTGGCCGGGCGCGTCGTGCTGCCGGGCGAATTGCGTAGCCCGATGACGCTCAGCCTGTCGACCGTGCCGGTCGATATCGATACCGGCGTCGCCGTCAACCGTGTCGAGGTCGTGGACGGGACCGGGCTGCTCAGCGCCGGCAGCGTCCGTTATCCGGGCGTTCTCAACATCGAAACCGGCGCGACGATCCGGATGGAGCCGGGCTCCCTGGTGCGGCTTGCCTCGCTCAACAATCTTTTCGTTGATGGCACAGCCGCGACGCCCGGTGGAACGATACAGGTGTTGTCGCCGGTCGTTCGCTTGGGCGCGCATGCGCGGCTGGCGGCGCCGGGTTATGTGGATGTCGTGCGCGATGGCCGGCAGATGCAACGGCGCGTGGCGGCGGGTGGCACGATCCTGATCGCCGGTGGTCGCTCAAGTCTCGCGTCCGCGCCATGGGCATCGGCCGTGACCATGCTGATGGATCCGGGCGCGGTGCTCGACGTGTCAGGCATTCGCGACATCGCTGACCTCGCCGGTACCGGTTCAAACCCGGTGATGTCGCGCGCGCCCCATACGCCGACAATGATCGACGGCAATGCCGGCGCGATCAGCATCTATGCGACGCGTGGGGTGCTTGGCGGTCAGTTCGAACTGGCGCCGGGCGGCGCGGCCGGGAGAGGTGGCACGCTGGAGATCCGGACCACCATCGCAGGAACGCCAGGCGATCCGGGCATTATCGTCCGCCAGGACATGCTGCCCGGTTTCAGCCCGGTGCTGCGCAACAGCGCGGTCCCATCGCTGCCGGGCCTCATCGTCGTCGCGGATCGCATCAATGAGTCCGATCTCGACGATCTCGTTCTCGGCACCGCCACTTATGCCGATCGCACCAATCTCGGCATTCGCTTTGACGGCCACGTGACACTGAACGCGCGCCGGTCGATGTCGCTGGTCACCCATCTGCTGGGCACCATCACCAGCCGCCCGGCCCGGGTCCAGCTGGGCGCGTCCTATGTCAGCCTCGGCTCCGGCGCGACCAGCACCACAGCCCCGCTCGTCGCGGCAACCGTGCTGAACGGCGATCTCACCGTGCGTGCGGACCTGATCGATATCGCAACACGGGTGTATCTCGGCTGTGGCCTCGGCGGCTGTGCCGGTGTCGGCGGCTTCGATACCGCGCGCTTCATTGCGACAGGCGATATCCGTCTGCATGGCAGCGAGGCCAACGATCCGAACCAGCCGGCCGGCCTGTTCTCTGCAGGCGCGCTCACATTCAACGCGGCACAAACCTATGTGACCGCGCGCGCCGGCGTCGTGCGGCAGAGCAGCGATCCGGGCTTCCTGGTGAGCTCGAACCGCTCGGTCACCTTCACCGGCAATGGTGGCGCCGCGCCGGTCCCGTATTCCTTTGGCGAGCGGCTGACGGTGCGCGCGCCGAACATCGTGCAGGGCGGCGTGCTGCGCGCACCGCAAGGCGAGATCCGGCTGGAGGCGTCGCAATCGTTGACGCTTGCGCCGGGCAGCCTGACCTCGGCGTCGCTCGAAGGCCTCGTCGTGCCCTATGGCGTCATCGAGCCGACTCTCGTGTTCGGTGACTATCGAAATCCCGGTGACGCGCCGGTCAAGGCGGTGCGCCTCGACGGGCCGAATGTGAACGTGCAGGCAGGCGCCGTGATCGATGTGTCCGGCGGCGGCGACCTGCTGGCCTGGCGTTTCGTGCCCGGCAATGGCGGCAGGACCGACATCCTGGCCTATGACGCCAGCACGTTCCGGTTTGCCATCGTGCCCGGCATGAGCACCACACCGCTGCCGCGGCAGCCTTATGCGGCAAGCGGCGTTCCCGGCAACAACCGTTCGAACATCAATGTCCTGCAGGATCCGCGGCTGAAAGTCGGCGACAGGGTCTGGCTCGACGGCGTGCCGGGCCTCGCGCCGGGGTACTACACATTGCTGCCATCGGCCTATGCATTGCTGCCCGGTGGCCGCCTGGTTGAACCGATCGGCGGCAGTTATCGGTCGGCCCAGGCGCCGCTGGTGCGGCCCGACGGCGCGGTGATCGCGACCGGCTATTACGCTGTGGCGGGGACACCGATTCACGATCAGAGCTACACGCGTTTCCTGGTCATGGATCAGGCGACCTTTGGTCAATATACCGAGACCAAGGCCTATTTCTTCAACGCCGTGGCCGAAGACCTCGCTGCTGCGGCCGGCGCAGCCGTGCGGACGCCATTCGACGCCGGCACCGTCATTCTCGCCGCCACCCAGACATTGACCCTGAACGGCAGCGGCCGCTTCGGCGCGCCGGACGGCGGATTGCAGGGCAATCTCGATATCGCCGCGGCCAGGCTCGCGGTGGTCGGTGATGGCGCGACGGCGCCGGCCGGCTTTCTCCGGCTGGATGCGCGCGCGGTCAGCGCGTTCGGTGCCGGCAGCCTGCTGATCGGCGGCACGCGTACCAGCACCGCGGCGGGCACCAGCGTCAAAGTGATCGCGACCGACGTCATCGTCGATACCGCAGCGTCACCGCTGAGCGGGCCGGAGATCATTCTGGCGGCCACGACCAGTCTCACGATCGCCGACAATGCGGTCATCACGGCCACCGGCGAACCGGTGAACGACCGCAGCGACCTGCTCCTGACCGGTGACAGCGCGTTGTTGCGGCTGTCGACCGGCAGCCGCATCAATGTCACGCGCACCGGCACGGCCGGTGTCGCGGGCGAATTGACCATCGGCCGGCACGCCATGCTGACGGCCGCGGGATCGATGCTGCTCGATGCGAGCCGCACGCTGGCGATCGCACCGGATTCGATCTTCGCCGCCCGCCAGCTCGATCTGGCGTCGCGCCGTATCAATATCGGCAATGTGCCTGCTGGAGAGACGGGCACGACGCTGGGTCTCGACACCGTCGCCCGCCTGGCTTCCGCCAGTGATCTCCTGCTGCGCGGCCAGGAGTCGATCCATCTTTACGGCGATATTGTTCTCGGCGGCCGTGCTCCGTCCGGCGATGCGACCCTGGGCAGGCTGACGCTCGATACCGGCCTGCTGCAGGGCCATGCCGATGGCGGTGTCACCACCACCATCGCGGTCGGCGAATTGAGGCTGATGAACAGCGCCGCGCCGACAGCGGCGGCGGCCAATGCGGGCGCGGGCACATTGGCGCTCGATGTTGATACGCTGCTCTTGTCGGGGTCCGTCCGGATCGGCGGCTATGCGTTGCTGCAGGGTACGATGGGCATGCTCCAGGCGGCCGGCAGCGGCGCGCTTGAATTCTCGGGTGATGCGACCCTGGGCACAGGCGTCGCCACTGCTGGCTCGGGCGTCGACTACACGCTCAAAGTGGGCGGCCATCTCGCGCTCACGCAATCCGCGCGCGCCTTCGCGCGGCCGACCGCCATGGGCGGACGGCTCGCAGTCAATGCGGCTGGCACAGTCCTGCTTGCGAGCAAAGTGATCCTGCCGTCCGGCGTGTTTGAGGCCACGGCGGGTGACTCTGTCGTGGTCGCGCCTTGGGCGCTGATCGATGTTGCCGGCCAGGCTTTGGCGATGCGGGATGTCGTGAAATATGCCCCGGGCGGCATGATCCGCCTCACGGCGGCCAATGTGCTCGATCTGTCACAGCGCGCGGTGCTCGACGTTTCGGCCCCGGCAGGCGGCGGCGATGCCGGCACCATCGGGCTCAAGGCGGGTGACGCGGCAAACGTTGCTGCAACCCTGCGCGGCCAAGCGCAGCCGGATTCCAGAGGCGGCGATTTCACCCTCGACGCCGCGCGTATCGATAGCTTCTCGACACTGAATACGGCGCTCAACCGCGGCGGCTTCAATCATGCCCGCGACCTCCGCCTCCGTCAGCAGGGGATCTCTCTCGGCGCCGGCGAAACCATCATCGCGCATGATGTGTCTTTGCGTTCCGACGCCGGCGTGGTGGATATTGCCGGCACCATCGATGCCGCGGGCACCGCGGGCTCGCCCGACGGCGGCAGCGTGCGTCTGACGGGCGGCACCGGCGTAACGCTCCAGGCAACAGCCTTGATCGACGCCCAGGCTGGTGCAGCCGAGCCGGGCGGCTTTGATCCCGCCAGCGGCAAGGTTGAGATCAACGCGTTGGACGGGCGTATGGATGTAGCGCCCGGCGCCGTGATCAACGTGTCAGGCGGTAGCCGTAGCGGTGGCACGATCGTTATCCGTGCCCGTCGGAGCGGAAATGACATTGCGATTGATCGCCTTGCGGGTACGTTCATCGGCGCGCGACTGCGCGAGATCGATGGCGTCGAGGTCTACAATAGCAGCAGCGTCGATGCGGCAATCGTCAATACGATGTTGAACGATGCAGCAGCGTGGCTCGGCAATGCGGGAACGATTCAGGCCCGTCTCGGTCGTCCTGACTTCGAGGTGCGGCCTGGCATGCTGATGGCGAGCGCCGGCGATCTTGCCGTCAACGCCGATATCGACCTCGCCGGTCTTGGCGGTGCCGGTTATCTCGGCCTCACCGCTGGCGGCAGTATCGCCGTCAACGCCACCATCAGCGATGGTTTCGCCAATGCCAGCCGCAGCGCAGCGCTGCTTGCCGGCCGCTCCTTCACCTACGGCCTCGACAGCGCCGGCGACATCGCGCTCGCTGCAAATACCATGATCCGCACCGGCACCGGCGGTATCACCATCGCGGCCGGACGCGATCTCAAGCTTGTTGCGCAGAATTCGGTGATCTACAGCGCCGGCCGGAAGACCGTCACCGAGGCCGGCTTCAATCCGGCCTTGCTCGGCACCGCCAGGGTTGGCGACTTTGCCACCGAAGGCGGCAATATCCGCGTCAGCGCCGGTCGCGATATCACGGCACCGCTGACCCAGCAGACCAGTTCGGCCTGGTTGTTCCGCTATGGCGACAGCGAGTGGAATGGCAACGCGTCCACGTCGAAGGTCACGCAGCAGACGAGCTGGTCGGTGGTCTACAAGAATTTCGAACAGGGCGTCGGCGCTCTTGGTGGCGGCAATGTTAAGGTCAATGCGGGCCGCGACATCAAGGACCTCGCGGTGGCGATCCCTACTACGGGACATATGACCACGAGCATCGGCGCTGTCGCAGATGCATCGCAGCTTTACGTCCGTGGTGGCGGCGATCTCGACTTGCTTGCGGGCCGGGATGTTCTGGGCGGGCTGTTTGTGCTCGGCAAGGGTAAAGTCGAGGTGATGGCCGGCCGCAACCTTGCGGCCAGCGCCGATACCGCAAAGCTGCGCAGCGCACTCGTCTCGTCGACCTTTGTCGACGGCTCGGTGAATGCGATGTTCGGCCTGATGGACGCGACGGCACGGGTGACTGCGCTCTCGACCGCAACCATCCATGCGGCGTTCGATCCGATGCTGCAATCGCAAATCACCGAGAATCTCACGGGTACGCCGGCTCTGACCGGTTCGGGCTTCTACGGATATTCCGCGCGCACGGCGCTCGATATCACCGCCGTTGGCGGCGCGGTGAATTATCGCAACGATCCGTGGGCCTCGGTCGATGTGAGCCGTGGCTACGCCTATGCGGTCAATGCAAGTGCAGCGATCGAAGGTGGAACCGCTCCGCGGCCGGTGCTGCTTGAACTGCTCGGCCGTGCGCCCGGCACGCTCAAATTCGCCTCGCTCGAATCCAGCGTGCTGATGACACCACGATTTTCAAGCGCGCTGAAAATAGCCTCGACCCCGCGCGGCACACTGGAATTGCTGGCGCAGCAGGATGTTCGGATCGGCTATACGGCGCCATCGACCGCGATCGTGATGGAAGATGTCGCGGCTGCTTACGACCGCGGCCCGCTGGTGGCGTTTTCCACTACGCGCGGTGCAGCCGGCACTGACCGGACCGAATATGCCAATACGCGTCCGATATTCAGCGCGTCCGCCGCGAATAACATGCTGCGCGGCTTCACGCTGCTTCACGCTGGCGACCGCGACAATGCGCGGATCTATGCGCTTGACGGTTCGGTCTGCAATGTGGCCATCAACATTGCCTGCAGCGCCACCGCAACCGGCCTTGCGCAATTCTATCTGACGCTGCCGAAGGCCGCTGCATTCTATGCCGGCCGCGACATCCTCTCGCCGAAGCTCAGCCTGCAGCACAATCAGGCGGATGCCTGGTCCAGCGTTATTGCGGGCCACGATGTCCGCAACCCGGCAATTGCAGCGGCCGGACCGGGCACGCTGCTTATCGAGGCGGGGCAAAGCATCGATTTCGGCGCCGGCAATAACGGCGCGGCCGTCACAAGCGCCGGTGGTGGCGGGACCGGCAATCTGGCTCTGCCGCGGGATGCCGCTGCCAATATCGTGATGAGGGCCGGGGCGGCCAATGCCACCGATTATGACCGCTTTGCCGATACCTATCTTGATCCCGCCAACAGTCGGGGTGTGGTGCGCACGTATCTTGCCGAGCTTGCGGATTACATGCGCGGCATGGGCGTCACAGGCCTGTCCGGCGCCGATCTGGTCGCCGCCTTCAAGGCGCTGCCCAGCGCGCATCGCGAAGCGTTCCTGCTAAAGGTGTATTTCACCGAACTGAAAGAGACAGGTATCGACTACAACAACAGCGCAGGCGCCCGCTATCAAAACTATGACCGCGGCTATCAAGCGGTGGCCACACTCTTTCCGGTGAGTAGCAATAAGGCTGCTGTGGGCAACATCCTGCTCAATTCGAAGCCAGTGGAAACAATGGTGCAGGCTGACATCACCATTGTGGCGCCTTACGGGCGAGTCGAGATCGGCACCGCATTCCCGCCGGAGAATTATTCGCCCAATTCGGGCGGTGCAGTGACCCGGCGCGGGGGGGACGTCCGCATCATGGCCGATCAGAACATCGACCTGTTTACCTCACGCGTCTTCACCTTGCAGGGCGGCGATATCACCATGTGGACGTCGAATGGCGACATCACCGCGGGCTCGGGCACCAAGACGTCGGTGTTCCAGGTGCCGCTGAGCTACACGATGAGCAATGACGGTGTCATCGATCTCAATGTATTCGGTCTGCAGACCGGTGCCGGCATCGGCGTGCTGGACTCCGTCGGGGCCGCCAAGGGAAGCATGGGCGTCACGCCGACGCGCCGAAAGAGCCGGATCGATCTGCTCGCCTTCCGCGGTGAGGTCAATGCCGGCGACGCGGGCATCCGTGTGCTCGGTGATATCAACATCGCCGCATTGCGCGTGGTCGGGCTCAACAACATCCAGGTAATTGGCGGCACGGCGACGGGCATTCCACAGGCGACAACGCCGACGGTGGTCCCGCTCACTGCTGACACCACCGCGGCTCAGGCAGCAAGTTCGGCCAAGGACGCCATGCAGGCGTCCGCGCCGAACCAGGGCCCGTCCATGATTATCGTCGAAGTGCTGGGCTATGGAGGCGAGGATGCAATGCCCAGTGAGACCGAGCCGCGCCGGCGCGAACGACGCGCTTATGATGTGGACAGCAGATTTCAGATCGTTGGCGCCGGCAAACTGAACGCGATCGGCGAGACGCTGCTGACCGAAGCGGAAAAGCGAGCGCTGATGCAGCAAGCTGGACAATAGCGGCTTGAGGAGGAATGTCCGCTTCTGGCGGATTGTGTTGAATAAGTCAGCAAACTGATCGCTGGCATGGCACCGGGATCTTGCGCATGAGTGTGCCCTGCTCAAGCAGGCATTGGAGCGGGCACCGGGATCAGCTTGGCCAGCTTCCGAAGATTCTGGGCTGTGGCGGCGAGCAGGAACTCGTCTCGCGCACCGCAAGGGCCTCTCAGCCTGAGCCGATCAAGGCGCAGGATACGCTTCACATGGGCGATAACATCTTGATTGTCTTGCGTTCACGGCGCGAGGTTACATAGGGCTCCGTCCTGGCGATGCGGCGCGCCATGTCCCGGGCACTCTCGTAAATCGAACGGGTACTCTACGGGACGGCATCTTCGGACAACACCGGGGGGCTTGAGCTCCTAGGTATCGCGGTCCCGCTTGCTGGGTCAAATAGAGAAGCGTCGCGCGGTCATTCACCAGCGTCCCGGTTGAGCATCCAACCGCCCGCGTCGCAATGTTTCTGAGGGCAATTCCGTGAAGTGACGTTTGTAGTCGAGGGAGAATTGGCTAAAATGCCAGAAGCCCCATTTGACGGCGACATCATAGACGCCGATCCGTTCATCGACACATTGCTTGAGTTCGCGCCGGACACGATTGAGGCGTACGGCGCGTAGATAGTGGATCGGGTTGCTACCAAGCACATCCTGGAAACAGTAGTTCAACTTGCGGCGGCTGGCGCCGACGCCTTTGCAGATGTCGAGGATGGTCATCGGCTGTTCGGGTGTGGAAAGCATCAGGGCGCAAGCGCGGTCAACGAGCCGCTTGCGGGCGCTGCCGCCGCGCAGATCGTCGCACGGCTTCAGGCTGGGCAGCAGATCGATGACTTCGGTGAGCAGGTTATCCTCGAGTTGTTGCCGCGCTGCGGGATTGTCGAGGATCGTCGGATTATCGTCGACGACCTCCTGCACATATTCCAGCAACAGACGCAGGCGCTGTGCGGCGCCCGGATCCGTGCGCAGCTCCCGCAACTGGTGCCAGATGCCGTCAGGAAGCTCGATCTCCAGATCCTTTAGCGTATCCTCAAGCAGACGGGCATCCATCACCACCCCGCGCAGTTCGAATTCGGGTGGTGTACACATATCCACTTCGGCGTCGAAGCACGCGATCACATTACCTGAGGACATGCAGGTGCCGTTGAAGTTGATATCGCCGCCTCGCCACGGAAGCGCGATACCGAAACTGTCGACGCCTAGACGTCCGTATTGGCGCACGCGCTGGCTGGTGATCTCGCGGAAGACCTGGATACCCGGCAGCCGCAATTCCGTGAAGCTGCCGCGAAATGCGCCGGCACTGATCTGATCATAGTCAAGCCGCCAGCGCCCAAGATTGGCGCAATGCGCATCGACATCGTCGCTCGATGCGGCAAACAGCCAATGATCTGAGGCATTTAGCGTCATGCAGGCCTCCCGGATGGCCGCTCTGGAGCCGCGCCGGTTGAATAATGAAACGTCCGGGCTTCGTTTTGCAAGCGATGTGCCAGTGGGCTCCGGTCGGTCTGGGCGAAGAATTGCCGATTTTTGATAACGGTCAATTCGCATGCTCGCCAATGATCGCTCGTCCGGATCAATGCTGATGCCGGGCGACGGACATGTTCTGCGAGGATGCGATGAAGCCAAGCGATGTCATGAAAGGCGCTCCGCCCGCCGCTGAGGCGCTCGTGACCCGGTTCAACTGGCGCAAATATCCCTACAGCCAGTGGAGTTTTCGCAATGTCCGTCAGGTGTTGCCGACCGCCGATATACGGCGCGGTGCGGCGCCAACGCCGCTCAAGACTGCATTCCGCGATCTCGGCGCCCTGGCATTCACCTATGGCGAGGGCGTCTCAACAACGCTCGCAGAGACATTGGCCCAGACCTATGCCGATGGCCTCATCGTGCTGCATCGCGGCGAGATCGTCACCGAGTGGTACGGCGAGGGCATGACTCCGCACACGCCGCATCTGGTCTGCTCGGTGAGCAAATCGATCTGTGGCACGCTCGGCGGCGTGCTGGTCGAGCGCGGCCTGCTCGATCCCGATAAGCCGGTCACGCATTATGTCCCGGAAGTCGCGTCGTCGGTCTATGGCGGCTGCACGGTCCGCGACCTGCTCGATATGACCGTGGCGATCAAGTTCGACGAAGATTATGACGACCCCGAAGGGGACGTGGTCAAATATCGGCTCTGCAATGGTTGGGACGTGCTGCCGAACGGGACGGCGCAGGGCGATCAGCGCAGCTTCCTCGCCACGCTGCGGCCGAATGGCGGGCCGCACGGCAAGGTCTTTCATTACGTCTCGACCAATACGGACGTGCTTGGCTGGGTCTATGAAAAGGCCTGCGGCAAGCCCTATGCGCAGATTCTGTCGGACCATATCTGGGTGCCGATGGGTGCCGCGGACGACGCCTATATCACGCTCGACACTCATGGTGCGTCGCGCTCGGCCGGTGGCATCTGTGCCACGGTGCGCGATCTCGCACGGTTCGGCGAGATGATCCGTCAACGCGGCATCGCTAATGGCGCGCAAGTGGTGCCGGGGGCATGGATCGATGACATCCATGCCAACGGCGACAAACAGGCCTGGAAAGACGGCGATCTGGCCTTCGTGTTTCCGGACGGCCGCTACCGCGCCTGCTGGTACACGATCGATCCCGCGCGCAACGATCTCGCGGCCGTGGGTATTCACGGTCAGTGGATCCATGTCGATCCATCGACTGATACCGTGATCGTGAAGGTCGCCGCGCAGCCCAGTCCGATGGATATCGCAATCGATCATCGTTGGCTTGCTGCTTTCCGAGCCATCGGTGCGCATCTGGCCGCGTAGTTGTTCGATATCGTTTTTTCCGATTTCAATTCCCATTGCCCCGGAGATCGTCATGCTCAATGATTTCAGCCGTCGCTCGTTGCTCAAGGCCGGTGCCGCAGGGCTTGCTGCCGGGATGATGCCGCGCATCGCGCGCGCGCAGTCTGGCAAGGTCATACGTGCAGTGATGCATGCGCCGTTGCGTGCTACCGATCCGGTCATCAACACGGCCTGGACCGGGCGCAATCACGGCCTGAACATCTATGACACGCTGTTCTCGACCGACTCCAAATTCCAGATCCGTCCGCAGATGGTCGATACGTATGAGGTGTCCGCCGACAAGCTGACCTATACGTTCAAGCTGCGCTCTGGTCTCAAGTTTCACGACGGCGCGCCGGTGACATCCGCCGACGTCATTCCGTCACTACAGCGCTGGGCCAAACGGGACACGATGGGCGCGCGGATGATGAGTTTCGTCGCCGAGCTGAAGCCGGTGGACGAGCGCACGTTCCAATTCGTGCTGAAATCGCCCTATGGCCAGGTGCTGCAGACACTCGCGAAGCCATCGAGCATCATGCCCTTCATCATGCCAGCGCGTCTTGCTGCGCAGCCGCCGGAACAGCCGGTCACCGAATTCGTCGGCTCCGGCCCGTTCAAATTTGTCACGTCGGAGTTTCGGCCCGGCAGCCGCGCGGTCTATGAGCGTAATGCGGACTATGTCTCGCGCGACGAGCCGTCGGACGGCCTCGCCGGCGGCAAGATCGTCAAGATCGACCGCTATGAGTGGATCAGCATGCCGGACTTCCAAACCGCGGCGAATGCGCTGATCAACAAGGAGATCGACTTCCTCGAAGCGGCACCGCACGACATGTTGCCGTCGCTGATCGCGGCCAAGGACGTAACCGTCGCCGATTACAATCCGCTCGGCTTCATGTCGGTGGTGCGCATGAATTGGCTCAGCGAGCCGTTCAACAAGCAGGAAATCCGCCAGGCGGTCATGTATGCGAGCGACCAGGCCGACTGGCTCGACGCACAGGTAGGGAATCCCGACTATTACCAGGCCTCTGCAGCGATGTTTGGCGTCACCACACCACTGGCCAGCGAAGTCGGCTGGAACACCAAGCCTGATATCGCCCGCGCCAAGGAACTGCTCAAGAAGGGCGGCTACAAGGGTGAGAAGGTCGTGATGCTGCAGGGCACCGACTCGCCGCTGCTGTCCGGCTCCAGCACGGTCACCGCACAAAAACTGCGTGCCATCGGCATGAATGTCGAGGTGCAGACCATGGATTGGGGCTCGCTGCTGGCGCGCCGTGTCAAGCAGGATTCCACGGCCAATGGCGGCTGGTCGATGACCCACTGGGTCACCACCACGACGGAGCTGATGAATCCACTGGCCAGCACGGTGCTCGACACCCGCGGCAAGACCGGCGGCTTCTTTGGCTGGCCGGAGGATACGGAGATCGAAAGCTTGCGCAGCAAGTTCGCGCTGGAGCCGGATGCGGTTGCGCAGAAAACAGTGGCCGAAGCGATCCAGAAGCGCGCTTATGAGGTGATGACCCACATTCCGGGCGGCCAGTTCAAGCAGCCCGTGTCGCACAGCAAGGCGCTCAAGGATATCGTCAAGGCGCCGGCACCGCTGTTCTGGAACGTCGAGAAGACGGCCTGAGCATGGCAATCGCCGGCGTTCTCCTGAAGCGGTCAGTCTCGGTCATCCCCGTGCTGGGGGTGGTGGCGCTGATCGCATTCATGCTGCTGCGCTTCGCCTCGGGCGATCCGGTGGCGCAACTCGCCGGCGACAATGCCGATCCCTCGGCCATCGCTGCCATCCGAGCGCGTCTCGGCCTTGATCAGCCGCTGGCGATGCAGTTTCTGAACTGGCTATGGCGCATGTTGCATGGCGATCTCGGCACTTCGATCGTGTCCGGCCAGCCGGTCACGGCACTGATCACCCAACGCGTCGGCCCGACGGTCGCCGTGTCGATCACCACGATTGTGTTCTCGGTGGTCGTCGGTGTGCCAATCGGCGTGCTCGCTGCATGGCGGCGTGGCGGCTGGCTCGATCGCTTCGCTATGTGGACGTCGGTAACCGGCTTTGCGGTACCGACCTTCGCCATCGGCTATTTCTGGATCTATCTGCTATCGATGCAACTCGGGCTGTTCCCTGTGCAGGGTTACGTGCCGCTGAGCGACGGGCTCGGTCTTTTCCTCTGGCACCTGACATTGCCGACGCTGACGCTGAGCCTCGTCTATATCGCGCTGATCGCGCGTGTGGCGCGCACGAGCATGCTCGAAGTTCTGTCGGAGGATTTTGTCCGTACCGCGCGGGCCAAGGGCTTGCCGGAGCGGATCGTGGTGTTCAAGCATGCGCTGCGCAATGCGGCGGTGCCGATCGTCTCCATCGTCGGCATTGGCATCGCGTTGCTGATTGGCGGCGTCGTGGTCACCGAAAGCGTGTTCAATCTTCCCGGCCTCGGCCGTCTCGTCGTGGACTCGGTGCTGGCGCGTGACTACCCGGTGATCCAGGGCGTAATTATCGTGTTCGGTGGCGCCTACGTGGCGATCAATCTGCTGGTTGATCTCAGCTATTCCTTCTTCGATCCGAGGATTAGCCAGCAATGAGCACGATCGCGGTCTCTGCACCCACCTCATCAATCAATATTCGTGCCTTCGCCGGCCGACTCCTGAGCAACAGGACAGTGCTGTTCGGCCTTTGCATCCTCGTGCTGTTGGCGTTGATCGCCATCTTTGCCAGCTGGCTGTGGACGGTGGATCCTGCGGCCATCAAGCCGCGCCTGCGGCTGCGTCCGCCCAGTGCTGTCAACTGGCTCGGCACCGATAATCTCGGTCGCGATATCTGGAGCCGGCTGGTTTATGGCAGCCGCGTCTCGCTGGTCGTTGGCGCCTCGGTCGCCTTTATCGCCATCGTCTTGGGTAGCCTGCTTGGCTTGATCGCGGGCATGGTGCGCTGGATCGACAATGTGCTGATGCGCATGATGGACGGGATGATGGCGATTCCGGCCATCCTGCTGGCGATCGCGCTGATCGGCGGTCTCGGCCCATCCATCACCACGATCTGCATCGCCATCGCGATCCCGGAGATTCCGCGCGTCGCCCGCATGGTGCGTAGCGTGGTGCTCACGGTGCGCGAAGAGGCGTATGTCGAAGCGGCCGTCAGCATGGGGACACGGCTGCCGGTGCTGATGGCTCGGCATATCGTGCCAAACATCATGGCGCCGCTGATCGTGCAGGCGACCTATATCGCCTCATCCGCAATCCTGATCGAAGCGTCGCTCTCGTTCCTCGGCATCGGCATGCCCGACGAGATTCCAAGCTGGGGCAACATGATGTCCGACGCGCGGCTTTATTTTCAGGTGCGGCCGGGGCTGATGTTGTTTCCCGGCATCTGCATCGCGCTGACGGTGCTCGGCATCAACCGGCTCGGCGATGGCCTGCGTGACATGCTCGATCCGCGGCTGGCCCGATCGGTGGGAGGCCCGAAATGAGCGACGCATTGCTCGACATCCGCGGCTTGACAGTCGGCCTGAGCAGCGAGGCCGATGGTCGTTGTATCGTCAAGGACATCGACATCACGGTGCCATCGGGCGGCATTGTCTGCGTCGTTGGCGAGTCCGGTTCCGGCAAATCGGTCACGGCCTTCAGCGTCATGGGGCTGTTGCCAGACGGGCTGAGACCGGCGGGTGGATCGATCACATTGCTCGGCGAGGAGCTGTTGGGCGCATCGGCCGAGCGCATGCGCGCGTTGCGCGGCAGCCGCATCGGCATGATCTTCCAGGAGCCGATGACGGCGCTCAATCCGGTGATGACCGTGCGCGAGCAACTTGCCGAGCTAATCGAATGGCATTCGGAGGTGCGGCCGAGCAAGGCCGAGGTCAACAGACGCGTGCTGGCGGCGCTGGAAGACATGCTGCTGCCCAATGCTCCGCAGATGATGCAGGCCTATCCGCACCAGCTGTCGGGCGGCCAGCGCCAGCGCGTGATGATCGCCATGGCGATGCTGCTGGAGCCGGTGTTGCTGATCGCGGACGAGCCGACCACGGCGCTCGATGTGACCACGCAGAAGCAGATCCTGATGCTCATCAAAGATCTGGTGAAGCGCAAGAACATCGGTGTGCTCTTTATCACGCATGATTTTGGTGTGGTTGCCGACATCGCCGATCAGGTTGTGGTGATGCAAAAGGGCGCTGTGGTCGAGAGCGGCAGCGCCGACGCGGTGCTCGGGCATCCTGCCCAGGCCTATACGCGTCTGCTGATCGAATCCGTACCGAAGGGCATCAATATCCCGACGACCGCGCGCGAGCCGGCGCCCGATGTGCTCGCGGTGAAGGGGCTGAAGATGACCTATGGTCATCGTGGCTTGTTCGGGCGTGGTCGTGTCACCCATGCGGTCCGCGATGCCGGCTTCACGCTCGGCCGCGGCGAGATCCTCGGTGTGGTCGGCGAATCCGGCTCCGGCAAGTCGACGCTGGCGCGCTGCGTGGCTCGGCTGATGAGGCCGACATCGGGCGAGATCAACCTGCTCGGGACCGACATCGCGGCGGTCTCTAATGAAACCCTGCGGCCGCATCGCCGCTACATCCAGGTCGTGTTTCAGGATCCCTATCGCTCGCTCAATCCGCGCCTGTCGGTTGGCCAGTCGATGATCGAGGGCGTGGTCAATTTTGGTGCATCACCGCAGGTCGCTCGCGAAAAGGTGTCGGCGCTGCTCGAACTGGTCGGGATGGATCCGCAGGTGATGCATCGCTTCCCACACGAATTCTCCGGCGGCCAGCGCCAGCGCATTTGCATTGCGCGTGCCCTGGCCTCGGAGCCGCAGATATTGGTCGCCGACGAAGCGGTGTCGGCGCTCGACGTCACCGTACAGGCACAGGTGTTGAAGCTGTTCGCTGACCTGCGCAGCCGGCTTGGCCTGGCGATGCTGTTCATCACCCATGACCTGCGCGTTGCCGGTGAACTTTGCGATCGCATCATGGTGATGAAATCCGGCGAGATCGTCGAGAGCGGTCCGACTGCGGAGATCTTTGCCAATCCGCAACATGCCTATACCCGCGCGCTGTTCGCTGCTGCGCCCGGCCGCGAACGTCTTCAGTAATCCTCAATGTACTGGCGCGATGCGCCTTCAGGAGTGTCGTCATGACGGTGATGCAGAAAATCCAGAACGATGCCGTGGTCGCCGCCATTCATCCGCTCGATCCGTTGACGTTGGAGGAGATCGGCGCCGCCTGCGATCTTGTCAAGGCGAATGGCAAGGTTACGCCGCGGTGCCGCTTCCCGATCGTACGGCTGGAAGAGCCAAGCAAGGCCGAGCTGCGCAGTTACGCGACAGGTACGCCGCTGCCGCGGCTGGCCTTTGTGGTGGCGCTGGAATCCGAGACCGGCGCTGCGACGGAGTTCATCGTCGATTTGACGGCGTCGCGCATCGTTGACACCAAGCTGCTGCCTAATGCCGATGCGCCCTATGGTCAGCCGCCGGTGATGATCGCCGAATTCATGCTGTGCGAGCAGATCGTCAAGGCAGACGAGGGCTGGCGCAATGCCATGCGCCGCCGCGGCATGTCCGACAGGGACATGGAAATGGCGCAGGTCGATCCGTTTTCTTCTGGGTTTTTCGATCGCGACTTCGAACGGGGGCGCCGGATCTTGCGCGCAGTGACCTTCTTCCGCGAAGATAGCAAGGACAATGCCTACGCGCATCCGGTCGAGGGCGTCGTCGCCGTCGTCGATCTCGTCCATCAGAAGGTCGTCGACCTGCTCGATGACGACAAAGTCATTCCGATCCCGAAGAAGAAGCGCAATTACGGTGCCCATGAAAACACCAATCCGCGCACTGACATCAAGCCGTTGAATATCGAACAGCCGGAAGGGCCAAGCTTCAAGGTCGATGGCTGGAAGGTGGATTGGCAGAAGTGGAGCTTTCGTGTTGGCTTCACGCCGCGCGAAGGGCTCGTATTGCATCAGCTCGCCTATCAGGATGGCGAGCACAAGCGTTCGATCATCCATCGTGCCAGCGTCACCGAGATGGTGGTGCCCTATGCTGACCCGACAGCGAATCACTACTGGAAATCGGCCTTCGATGCTGGCGAATATGGCCTTGGCATGCTTGCCAATGCGCTCGAGCTCGGCTGCGACTGCCTCGGCAACATCCATTATTTCAACATCCCCGCAGCCGACGAGCAGGGCCAGCCGTTCGAGATGAAGAATGCGGTTTGCATGCACGAGGAGGATTACGGCATCCTCTGGAAGCATTATGAGTTCCGCAACGGCCTTTTCGAGGTACGCCGTTCGCGTCGCTTGGTGATCAGCTTCTTCGCGACTGTCGGAAACTACGATTACGGCTTCTACTGGTATCTCTACCAGGACGGCACGATCCAGCTTGAAGCCAAGCTCACCGGCATCATCCAGACCGCGGCCGTCATGCCCGGCGAGAAATATGCCTGGGGCGGTATGGTAGACGACAATCTCGGCGGCCCGACGCACCAGCACTTCTTCAATGTGCGCATGCATATGGACCTCGATGGTGGCGGCAACACTGTCACTGAACATGAATTCGCGCAGCGTCCATGGGGCACGGACAACCCTTATGGAAATGCTTTCGATCTCAAGAGCAAGACGTTGTCGCGGGAACGCGATGCCGCGGCCATCGCGGATGGGCAGAGTGGCCGTTACTGGAAAGTCACCAATCCAAACAGCAAGAACAGCGTCGGCAATCCAGTCGGTTACAAGCTGATCGTGACGCCAAGCCCGGTGATGCTGGCACAGGAAGGCAGCTTCGTGCGCAAGCGCGGCGGGTTCGCCACCAAGCATGTCTGGGTCACCCCCTACGATCCCGCCGAAAAATATGCCAGCGGTGACTATCCCAATGTGCATGCCGGCGGCGACGGGCTGCCGCATTATATCGAGCAAAACCGCAGTATCGAGAACACCGACATCGTGTTGTGGCACTCGTTTGGCCACACCCACGTCTGCAAGCCCGAGGATTTTCCCGTGATGCCGGTGGAGTATGCAGGCTTCATGCTGAAACCGAACGGCTTCTTCGCGGCCAATCCCGCCAATGACATTGCGCCGGAGCGCAATGGGCGCAGTGTTTTGAGTGCGAATGGCGCCGGGGCTGCGGCGGCGTCGTCATGTTGCGGAAAATCCTGACCGTCGTGATCGAAAGGCTTGCACCATGATCTGCTGTCTGCTGGCACTGCTCGTGGCGCTTCCCGGCGTATCGATGCTGCGCCGCTTGTATACTGCCCGTGGTCAGTGTGCCGTGCGTTGCGGCCATATGGCGATGGGTCATGCGACGACAAGGCAGGTCACGATCGCTTGCGGCCTGGCACTGGCGGTGACAGGAGGCGCGTTGATCGGCGGCGTCCAGGGCGGGAACATCGTCAGCCACCCGTTTGGGCCGATCTGCTCTGCAATCGACCGTGCTACTTCGGCTCGCTGATCCCCGCCATCGATTGATTAGGAATCAATATTTTGAAAGAGACCCGCACGCGACTATATCGAGCCGATGCGCTTGGGAACGGCCGCTCCTGGCGCAAAGCGGATACTCCCACGACCCTGATTTAGTCAGCGAATTGCAAGAGGCGCCTAGCCATACGGATATTTGCGAGATCGATCATTCGGCCGTCTAAATTTGCCGCGCCATGCCCTTCGTTTTCCGCTGTCTGCATCGCTTCGATTACTCGCCTCGCCGAGGCGATCTCGTTGTCAGATGGACGAAAGGCCAATCGTGTGGGGTCGATCTGTTCGGGGTGAATGACCTGTTTACCGTCATATCCCATCGCCGCTGCCTTCACAGCGGAGCTGATAGTACCCTTCGAATCGCGGAAAGCGCCGAACGGGCCATCGATGGCCCGTAGATTGAAAGCGCGTGCCGCGATGAGGATGCGCATCATAGGATAGGCAAAGAGATCCTGCGGCGTTTCCGCATGATTGTCGGCAGCGGCGCCCGTATGGCTGTAGGCCCGCGGCGATAGCCCGATCTCGTCGCTGCGTGCGCCGATCGACGCACTGAAATCACCGACGCCGAAATGCAGCGCCGACACGCTTGGATGCGCGGCGGCGAGTGCATCGACATTCACGACGCCAAGTGCCGTCTCGATCAGCAATTCGATGTCCAGCGCCTCGCTCCGGCGTCCGCGTTGGGCGGAGAGCGTCTCGCCCAATGCCGAGACATCGGCGACACGCTCTGCTTTGGGAAGCAGCACCGCATCAAGACGCGAAAGGCCGGCAAGGCGATGAACTTCGTCTTGGATAAATGGACTGCCGATCGCATTGATGCGGACGGTAAGGGTCTTGCGCCCCCAATCCAAGTGCGCGATCGCATCGATGGCCGCGAGTAGAGCCTGCTTCTTTTCACCGACCGGGACGGCATCCTCCAGATCGAGAAAGACGGCATCTGCGCTTGAATCTGCCGCGCGCTCGACCATGCGGGCGCGATGCGCGGGGACAGCGAGATAAGTGCGCGTCATTCTGGTGTCGGTCATCGGGAAAGCTTCCGCTCGCTGAGTTGGGCAAGGATGGATTGTGTATGCTGTCCGATCGCCGGCACGGGGCCCATATGCGGTTGGACATTCGGAATCGTGATCGCTGGAAGATAACTCGTAACCGCGCCGTTCGGCGTGTCGACGGTTGTCACGCGGTTGCGACTGGAGAGCTGCGGGTGCTCGAGAAATTCTTCGACCGTATTCAACCGGGCATTGGCGATCGACGCACTCTCCAGCTTCGCCTGCACTTCGTCACTGGTCATGCTGGAGAAATGGTCTTCGATGGCCTTCTCGAGTTGATCCCGGTTCATCATCCGGTCGGGATTTGTCGCGAATAACGGATTGGTTGCGAAATGGGGGGCGCCGAATACGTTCGTACATAGCGAGAGCCATTCACGCTGGTTCTGGATTCCAAAGAACACGGTCTTGCCGTCTCCGGTCTTGAACGGACCGTAAGGTGCGATTGTCGCATGGCGCATGCCCGTGCGCTTCAACGGCTTGCCTGCGCCTTCGGTGTAAAGCGACGGATAGCTCATCCACTCGGTCATCGCGTCGAACAGCGATACCTCGAAAGCGGTGCCGCGTCCCGTGCGTTCGCGCGCATAGAGCGCCATCAGGACACCGTTCAGAACATACATTCCGGTGGCGATGTCGGCGATGGCGATCGCGCCTTTTGCAGGGTGTTCTTCGGTGCCATTGATGGACAGAAAGCCCGTTTCGCACTGCACCAGCAGATCATAGGCCTTCTTCTCGCTATACGGTCCGCCCGATCCATAGCCGGAGATGTCGCAGGCGATAAGACGCGGAAAGCGCTCGACGAGTGCCTTCGCATCAAGACCAAGCCGTTGTGCGGCGCCAGGAGCAAGGTTCTGCAGAAACACATCGGCATCGCCAAGCAGGGCTTCGAGTGTCTGTCGATCGTCGGTGGCCTTGATATCGAGCGCCAGGCTTTCCTTCGAGCGATTGGCCCAGACGAACTGGCTCGATAGGCCGTTCAGCACATAGTCGTAATCGCGGCAGAAGTCGCCATTGCTTGGGCGCTCGACCTTGATCACCCGCGCGCCCCAGTCTGCCAGATGACGGCTGGCCAGCGGCGCTGCGATCGCCTGTTCGAGCGATACAACGGTAATTCCGGATAGCGGCAATCCGTTTCTGTTCTTGGTCATCTCGCGCTCCTGCAGGTATCGCGAGCACTCTTACTGTCAATCTGCGGGAATGAACCATAATGGTTCGCCATCGCCCGTATAGGCCGAACCAATAGGAAGTCAGTCGGTGGCCTGGTCCCAAATTGCCGCATGTTCACGGGCGAGGGTACGGATGGTTTCCTCAGCAGCCAAGGCCGCGGCCGATTGCGGAATGCCAGTTGGCTGGCAAAGGCTGACCGTGCGCTTGACGGTCGGATTGATCAGTCGCCGTGCGAGAATGGGAATTTCCGCTGCGCGCGCGACTCCGGATGAGTTGATCGTCGCGAAATCTCCATTGCGCACCAGCTTCATCATGACGGGCAGGGAGTCGATGTCGCATGTCACATTGAGCGCCACTCTGGCTTCGGAAAAAGCGCGCTCGACCAGAAGGCGGAGGCCGTTCGTCCTTTCCGGCAGCAGCATCGGGACGTCGGCGAGCAGAGCGAGGTCGCAGGTCGATGCATTGATGTCGCCGATATCCGGCGCGCCGAATACGGAAAGCTCCTCGGTAAAGAGGGGGCGCACCGCGATGCCGGGTGCATCGGAGCTGCGAAACAGGATCGCCATATCAAGGCGCCCGTTGGCGAGCAGCTCGTTCAGATAGCCGCTGAAGCTCTCGAAAAGCTGCAGCTTCACACCCGGGTGATCTTTCCGCAACCGCTCCACCAGCGGCACGGCGAGCACGGAGGCGATGCTGGTCGGGAGACCGACGGCGACCGGGCCGACTGCGCCGCTGCTTTCGTCCGCTATGTCTGCTTCAAGTTCCTGCAACTGACGGAGGACGATACGAGCGTGACGGTAGAGTTTGGTTCCTGCGTCTGTGGGCTTCACACCGGTGGCACTACGCAGCAGAAGTGGTACGCCGAGCTCATACTCCATCGCCGCAATCTGCTGGCTTAGAGATGGCTGAGAGACCGACAGCAAGGCGGAGGCCTTTGACAGGCTTCCCATGTCGACGACGCTGACGAAGTATCTCAGATGTCTCAATTCCAAAGCATCGGCCTCGCGATCAATCGTTGATAATCAATTACTTACACCGAACCACAGGTGGTCTGCCACAGCGTCCTGCGGCAGATTGAGCCAACGCGCTGCCCTATACCCCTCAGAGCATCAGCCTATGGGACGCCGGATAGCGAGTATGTCACAAAAGCACACAACAGGGCGCGTTCGACGCCCAATGAACTAACAATCGAGGGGGAGGCATTCTTGCGCCATCTAATCATCGGTCTTGCATTACTCGCTGTTTCGCTGACCTCGGCGCGAGCCGATGGCTACCCGGATCGTCCGGTGACGATCGTCGTCCCCTACGCGGCGGGCGGCACTACGGATGTTTTGGGTAGGATACTCGCAAAGGCGCTGGGCGCCGAGCTCAAGCAAACCGTGATTGTCGAGAATGTCGGCGGCGCGGGCGGCACACTTGGTACTCAGCGCGTCGTGCGGGCGAAACCGGATGGCTACACGTTGAATTTCGGCAATATGGGATCGATGGCGGCGAGCGTACCGCTTTATCCGACTCTCGGTTTTGATACGCGCAAGGATCTGGTTGGGATCGGCGTATTCGCCAATGTGCCGATGATGATCTCGGTCAGCAAGAAAAGCGGGATCACAAGCCTTGCTGAACTCATCACTCGTCTGAAGGAACAGAGCGGGCGGGTTACATTCGGGCACTCGGGGGCTAGTTCGACCGCACAGCTCGCCGCGGCCATGCTGCTCTATCTGACGGAGACCAAAGCAACGCTGGTCCCTTATCGTGGATCGGGTCCCGCCATTCAGGATCTCATCGCCGGCAATATCGATGCGGTGATCGATCAGACCGTGACCATGATCCCTGCTCACCAGAATGGTCTGGTGCGGTCGATCGGGCTGACTGGAACGCAGCGATTGTCTCAGGTGCCGGACGTGCCGACCTTTGCTGAAGGCAATGTGCCGAAGTTCGATCTTCAGGTCTGGAATGCGTTGGCAGCGCCTGCTGGAACGCCGCCTGCCGTCATCGCGACTCTGGAAGCCGCCCTTGCCAGGTCGCTTGAGAATGAGGACGTCAAAGCGCGCTTTGCGGAGTTGGCGGCACGGGCTCCGCCAAAGTCGGAGCTCGGCGGCGTCGCTTTGGAGAAGCTGATCAAGTCGGACGTCGAGCGCTGGACGACGATCGTAAAGGAAGCGAAGCTCGACGCGCAATAATGGGCGAACCAAAAAGCTGCGCATCTCGATCGATGCGTAGCTTTTTTTATTGTTGAAGCGAAGCGAATACCGGCCGCAGATATCGCACCATCTCCGCCGGATGCTCCGTCATCGGGAAATGTCCGAGTTTGGGCATTTCGATCACACGCGCATTCTCGATCCATCCAGCCAACTGATGTGCGTCTTCGACTGTTGCGGAGAAGTCGTAGTGGCCGATCAGCAGCGCCACCGGGATCGTCTTGCCATCGATTCGCTTGGCGATCTGCTCGCCATCGAATTCGTCGGAATAGAAGGCGAGGTCGCCGTCGTAGATTCCGGGTGCACCTTGCGAATAGATATAGGCGGCGCGGCGGCGAAGATCTGCCGGGCTGCGTGGTCCAAGCAGGCCGCGGACATAGGCCGCCGAGTGCCAGCCGCCATTGACCTTGGCATGGGTGAGATAGTCGTTGCGGCGACCGCGCGGCCGCAGCGGTGCTTCCAGAGCGATAACTGCCCGGATGAGATCCGGACGTTCTGCAGCGAGTACCATGGCGATGCCGGCGCCCATCGAGCATCCCATCACCACGACGGGTTCGCGAATCACCTGCTCGATGAAGCTAACGCACCAATCGAGATAGGTCTGCTGATTGAGTAGATACGTGTCGCCGCTCCAGTCTGCCGGTGGCATCGAACGCCCGTGAAAGGGCATGTCGAAACCAATCAGGCGCCAATTGGCGCCAAGGCCTGCGTCGCACATCACGCCGTGAAACTGGCGGGTATCAGCCCCCGCCGTGTGCAGGCAAAGCACAGGTGTGCCGGTGCCAGCTTCCTCGCTATAGATATGCGCGCCCCGGCCTGTTGAACTTGTGATGCTGTGATAGCTGCCGCGCAGACGACTGAGATCCGCTTGCGGTGCTTCGACTTCATAGGGCGTGAGATTGGCGAAGATCGCCTCGAAACAGGCGCGGGCCTGCGCGATCGCGAGGGGATCCCCGGTGATCGTGAAGCGCTGATTACGCAGTTGAATTGATGAGAAGGAATGGTAGGTCGGTGGTGCCGGATCAGCAAGCACTAGCGCCCAATCATCGGCGCCGGCTGAAATCTCGATTTCGCTTGCAGCGTCCGATTGAGCTGGTGACGTGCCGATCATGACGTCATGGATGCGATCACCGACGCAGAAGCGTACGCGCAGCGAAAGACCGCGCGTGAATACGTTCACTTCCGGCTTGGCGAGTGCTATCGTCAGATGATCGACGAGCCGTTCGAAGACGGACATTGATGCGGCTCACTTGTCCGCAGTGAGGTAACGGCCGATCTCCGTGTGGTCCGACTTGGGACCGAGCTGCTTGAGCGCATTGTTCCACATCGCCGTGATCTCGTCGGCAAGCGGCGCCTTGATGCCGATCTGATGCGCAAGTTCGTCGGCGGTCTGGATGTCCTTGGCCATCAGCGCCATGGCGAAGCCGGATGCGAAGCTCTCCGAGATGATGAACTGCTTGAGCTTGTTCTCGGTAGAATTGTTGCGGCCGGTCGAGGCGTTGAGCACGTCCACCAGCGTGTTTGGCTCGATGCCGAACTTACTGCCGATAGCGAGCGCTTCTGCTGCTGCAGCGAGGCCTGCGGCCGACACGTAATTGTTGAGCGCCTTTGCGGCATGGCCGGAGCCGAGTGGACCGGTGCGGAAGGCAGCCGGGCCCATGGACAGCAGGATCTTGTCGGCCCGATCGATGGTCGCGTGTGCGCCGCCGGCCATGATCGCCAGCGTGCCACTGACGGCGCGCTTCACCCCGCCGGAGACGGGCGCATCGATGAATTCAAAACCGTCAGCGATCAATTCTTCGCCGAGGGCGCGGGTGCCGAGGGGGGCGGACGAGCTCATATCGATGATCACGGTGCTCTTGGCGAGCTTGGCCTTGAAACCTTCAATGGCTGCACGCACGATCTTGCCATCGGGAAGCAGCGTGACGATCGCTGCGGCGCCATCGATCGCTTCATCGATCGTTGCAGTGGCGGTGCCGCCTTCCTTGGCGAAGGCGCTGCGCGCATCTGCCGACAGGTCGAAGCCCACCACTTGGAAGCCCGCACGGGCGATACAGGCGGCCATCGGACGGCCCATATTGCCAAGTCCGATCACGGTCACCTTGGCGGGCGGATTGATTGCGGCTGAAGTCGTCACGGGCGTTCCTCTGCTTTTGTTTGTGTCGTGTTTTGTTTGATCGTCAGTCGCTGCGGCGCAAGGCATCGAGCGCGACCTTGGCTGCGTTCTGAATATGAAGAACGCAGGCGCGCTCGGCGCCTTCCTCGTCGCCATTTTCAATGGCGGTCAGGATCGTCTCGATCTCGCTCAGGCTGGTGCCGATCCGGTTGGCCTGGGTCATGGACGTCATGCGCAGGACGGTGACACGGTTGAGCAACATTTTCAGGAAGCGCTCGACGAAACCATTGCCGCAGCCTTCGAGCAGGGCGGCGTAGAATTCGGTCTTGGCCGCGAGCAGGTCGCTGCGATCTTCCTGACCTGCGACTTCGCCCATCCGCACGAACTGCTCTCGCAGCCGCGCGATGATTGCGGGATCGCGACGTCGTGCGCATTCGCGGCCGGCATAGCCTTCGAGCAGTCCACGAAGATCATAGAGCTGAGCGGCTTCCTCGGCGGTGATCGTGCTGACGACAGGGCCCCGGTGCGGGATCGTCGTGACCAGGCCTTCGGCTTCCAGCTGCCGCAGCGCTTCGCGAATCGACGTGCGGCCGACTCCGGTTTGTTCGCAGAGTTCGCGCTCGATCAGCCGCTGCCCCGGCTTGAAGCGACCGCTGCCGATCGCCGACCGCAGCCGATTTTCCACCAGCTGGCGCAAGCTTGTCGTTTCGCGCGTGACGTTTAGATCCGAGTCAGTTTCTGCCATGCGTCAATTGACCGCCTATCAGACAATCTGTCAAGCAGCTTGACCGCCTGTCTGATTTGTGTTCCCCATGAGGCAAGCCTTAAGGCACCCATCGGAGGAAACTGACATGTCGAAGACGTCATCTACGCGCGGGGTCATCAGTCGCCGCACGGTTCTGGCCGGAACTGCTTCGCTGATCGCCGCGCCATGGATTTCTTCAACGGCGCAGGCTCAGGCCAAGCAGGTGAATATCGGCGTGATCATGCCGCTATCGGGCGCCAACGCGCAGTTCGGCATCAATTCCCGCAATGGCATCGAGCTGGTTGCGGACGAAATCAACGCAGCCGGCGGCATCAAGGCGCTCGGCGGTGCCAAGATCAATCTGATCGTGGCCGACGCCACCTCGACCCCGACAACGGCTGGCACCGTCGCTCAGCGCATGATCAGCCAGAACGACGTCACCGCGATTCTCGGCGCTTTCGCGTCGTCGCTGACCATCGCGATCTCCGAAGTCACCGAGCGTCGCGATATCCCGCTGTTGACGATGTCGTTCGCCGACCAGATCACCGGGCGCGGCTACAAGAACATCTTCCAGGTCGTCGCCAAGGCGTCGGCGCTCGGCAAGGCGCAGCTTGATTACACCGTCGCAATCGCGCAGGCCGCCGGCACCAAGATCGACAAAATTGCAATCATGTACGAGGACACCGCCTACGGCACCGCCCAGGCTGGCGGCCTTCGTGCGGCTGCCAAGGCGGCCAATATCGAACTGGTGATGGATGATGCCTATCCGCTAGGGATCACCGACACGACCCCGCTGATCAACAAGCTCCGCGCCTCCGGCGCCCAGGCCGTCTTCCCGGTCTCTTACCTCAATGACAGTTTGCTACTCATCCGCACCATGCGCCAGCAGCGCATCACCATTCCCGCCATTGGTGGCGCCGCCGGTTACGTGATCCCGGATTTCGAAAAGGGGCTCGGCGAATTCGCTGAAGGCGTGCTCTCGATCGCTCCGGCGAATTACGATCTCGACACCGGCCTTACCGATCGCTTCCGCAAGCGCTTCGGTTATTTCATGGTGCATGAAGCGCTCGAGCATGCGGTCGCGCTGGATGTGCTGGTGCAGGCCATCGAGAAGGCGAAGTCAGCCAAGGCAGAAGATGTCACCATGGCCTTGCGCGGTGGAAAATTCACCGGCGGCTGGACCAATGCGATGACCGGCGGCGCCGTGCAGTTCGACAGCACCGGCCTCAACACCGCATCGATCCCCGTCATGGTGCAGTGGCGCAAGAAAGAGCTCGTGACCGTCTGGCCGAAAGACGTGGCCAAGGGCGCTGCCGAGTGGAAGTCCTGATCAGTTAGCGAAAGAAAATCGTGTCGTTCATTCAAGCGATATTGGACGGCCTTCTGGTTGGCGGCGTTTACGCCGTCATCTCGATCGGCCTGACACTCGTCTACGGCGTGATGGGCATCGTGAATTTTGCGCAAGCCGAATTCCTGATGATCGGCATGTTTGTATCATGGTTTGCCTGGGCCTATCTCGGGCTCGATCCAGTGCTTGCGGCACCGCTGTCATTCGCAGTGGCGTTCGCACTGGGGTGGCTAGTGCAGGGGCAATTGATCTCGCGCGTGCTGAAAGCACCGTCCGTTGCTCAGATCTTTCTGACCGTCGGACTGCTGATCGTGATGGAAAACGGAGCGCTCCTCGCGTTCGGCTCGCAATTCCGCTCGGTAACGACGTCCTATCAGACCATGTCGCTGTCTCTGGGCTCGTTGTTCATTAGCGTGCCCTATCTGATTGCCTTCACCATGTCGCTGGCTTGCGGCCTGGCTTTGTGGTGGTTTATGAAAACAAGCTGGTTCGGCCGTGCAATGCGCGCGACTGCCCAAAACCCCATGGCAGCTCAGCTGATGGGGATTGACACAGCGCTGATGTACAAGATCGCCTTCGCCCTCGGCGTCGGTCTCACCGCCTTTGGTGGCGCTGTCATTCTTCCCTATGTCACCGTGTTCCCTCAGGTCGGCGGTCAGTTCGTCGTGTTGATGTTCACGGTCGTCGTCCTGGGGGGTCTTGGTAGTGTTGCCGGCGCTGTGGTCGGTGGTCTGGCCGTTGGCGTCATTCAGGCGCTGTCGGCGCTGTTCTTCCCGATCCAGTTGCAAAACCTCGTTCTTTTCCTCGTCTTCATTCTCGTGCTCGCCATTCGGCCGCAGGGTCTCGTGGGAGCAAGCCGATGAAACGCTGGATTGCGATTGCACTCGTTGTTCTTGTTTTGGCTGCCGTGCCGCAACTCCTGAATCCCACCGGCTACTGGATGCGGGTCTTCACCTTCACGCTGTTGTTCGCCGCCATGGCGCAGGCGTGGAATCTGATCGGCGGTCTCGCCAATCAGCTATCGCTCGGACACGCGGCCTTCTTCGGCATCGGTGCCTATACCTCGACAATCTTGCTGCTAAAATTCGGCATCAGTCCGTGGATCGGCATGTTCGCGGCCGGTGCGCTCGGCGGTCTTGCCGCGCTCATCATCGCGATCCCGACAATGCGGCTGCAGGGGCATTATTTCGCGCTGGCGACACTGGCCTTCGGTGAGGTGGCGCGTGTGATTGCCAATGTCTGGACCTCGCTGACGGGTGGTCCGGGCGGACTCTCGGTGCCGTTCGTCCCGCCGAGCTTGGCGGCCTATTCGTTCAAGCAACTGCTTCCGCATGCTTACATCGCGCTGGTCGCGCTCATCATCGTCACCGTGATCTTCGAGGTCATCCGGCGCGGCGCGATGGGCTATCGACTGCGTGCCATCCGCGAGAATGCGGCGGCGGCGGAAGTCGTCGGCATCGACACCACCAAGGTCAAGCTGCAGACCGCCGTGCTCTCCGGTGTGCTGACGGCGATGTTAGGCACACTGTTTGCCCAGGTCGCCGTGTTCTTCGATCCCGATACTGCGTTCAGTGCAGCGTCGATTTCGATCCGCGTTGCCTTGATCGCCATCATCGGCGGTGTCGGCACCGCCGTTGGTCCGATCCTCGGCGCGTTCTTTATCGTGCCGATCGAAGAACTCATGAACGATCTGTTCTCGTCCGGCGCAGCAGGTCTGTCGCAACTGATCTTTGGCGTCATTCTTATCGTGGTAATTCTCTGGCGACCCCGCGGACTTGTGACCATCTTCGAGGCGCTGCGCGCTCGTCTTCAGGGCAAGGGAGCGCAATCATGACGATCCTTGATGTGCGCGGCATCTCGCGACGCTTCGGCGGATTACAGGCGCTGTCCGACGTGACCTTCTCGGTTCCGAAAGGGCAGATCGTCGGCCTGATCGGGCCGAATGGTGCCGGCAAGACGACGTTCTTCAGCACGCTATGCGGACTGATCAAGCCAGATTCCGGCGCCATCACGCTCGATGGCACCAGCATCGTCGGCCAGAAGCCGCACAAGGTAGCGAGCCTTGGCATGACGAAGACGTTCCAGAACGTGGCGCTGTTTGCCGAAAGCTCGGTGCTCGACAATGTGCTGACGGCGGGCTTGCTGCGCCATGATGTCGAAACTGCACGAGAGCGGGCGCTGGTCTGTCTCGATCGCGTCGGCCTGAAATCCGTCGCGGACAAGATGGCCGGCAACCTCTCGTTTCCGGAACGTGCGCGTGTCGAACTTGCGCGCGCGCTGTGCACCGATCCCAAGGTTCTGCTGCTCGACGAGGTTATGGCGGCGCTCAATCACGTCGAGATGCAGGAGATCATGGATTTGATCAGACAGTTACGCAATGACGGCATTACGCTGCTCGTCGTCGAGCATCACATGCGGGCTATCATGGCGATCTGCGACCGCATTCTCGTACTCAACTTCGGCCGCTTGCTCGCCGATGGCTCGCCGCGTGACGTCGCCAACGATCCGGTGGTGGTCGAAGCCTATCTCGGCCGCTCGGCGGAGGGGCACGCATGAGCACTTCTCGGCCACTTCTCGAGATCAAGGGACTTAATGCCGGTTACGGCGGCATTGATGTTCTGCACGATATCGATATTGAAATGCACGAAGGAGAATTTGTCTGCATCATCGGTGCAAACACCGCAGGCAAAAGCACGATCCTGCGCACGATCTCCCGCCTTGTTCCCAATGTCCGTGGTACCTTGCGCTTTAGCGGCACAGATCTGGCCATGCGTACCGCGCACGACATCCCATCGCTCGGTATCGCGCATGTTCCGGAAGGACGTCACGTCTTCCCGGATATGAGCGTCGAGGAAAACCTGATGCTCGGTGCATTTACTGCGCGCCAAGCGACTGACTTGCAGCAGCGGATGGAACGCATCTTCGAGCTATTCCCACGTACGCGTGAGCGACGTTCCCAACTCGCTGGCACGCTATCGGGTGGTGAGCAACAGATGGTGGCAGTCGGCCGTGCGCTGATGCTGCAGCCAAAGCTGTTGCTGCTAGATGAACCCAGCCACGGACTTGCACCAAAAGTGGTCGAGGAGATGCATGATGCATTCGTGAAAATCCATGAAAGCGGGACTTCCATCCTGCTCGTGGAGCAGAATGTCAACCTCGCTCTAGATGTTGCCGCACGCGGATACGTCCTGGAAAGCGGGTGTGTCACGCTCCGCGGCACTTCCGCAGAGTTGAACGAAAACCCGGCCGTTCGTGCAGCCTATCTCGGTATTTGACCGGCGGGGCAGGCGAGGGCAACCCACTCCAACAATAAGGATCCACACCATGAGCTACAATCAGACTATCACCCTCCGCGGCCTGTTCGACGAAGGCCTGAAGACCCGCCGTGAAGTTCTCGGCGCGGCTTATGTCGATAAGTCGGTCGAAGCCGCCAATGACTTCATGATGGCGTTCCAGCACATCACCACTGAATGGTGCTGGGGCTATGCCTGGAACCGCTCAGGCCTCGACAAGAAAACCCGCAGCATGCTGAACCTTGCCATGTTAACGGCACTGAACCGATCGCCGGAGATCAAGCTGCATACGCGTGGCGCAATCAACAACGGCGTGACTGTTGAGGAAATCAAAGAAGTTCTGCTGCATGCCACAGTTTATTGCGGAATTCCGGCTGGCCTGGACGCCTTCAAGGGCGCGAACGAAGTGCTGAAGGAGATGGGTAAAGTCACCTAAGAATATTTCCAGCATTTCAGGCAATTGCAAGAGTTCGTAGGAGGCAGCGGCTTTGTTGTCGCTGCCTCCTCGTCATATTTCGGCGGGCGGCGATAAATCGGAAATCTCGCAGCGGTGGGTAATCGGCAGAATAGCTTTTCATGCCGAGCAATCCAAGCGTCGATGCTCCCTCACGAAACCAGGGCTGGAAATTTGCAACGCTTTCGGGCGAAACGCGTAACAGGCTTGACGCGCGCGGTTCCTTCGCGAAAGTTATGTCCGCTCGGTGCATTGACCACAGGAGCGGACAGTGGAGAATTTTGCCGCACTTTCCCGACGATGTATATTCCGGTCGGATCAACGCCTGGAGACGCATGTGCTGGTCGCCAATGAACTGGCTGATCATCGCCTGCAATGGCATGGAGACCGCATCGACACGCGCATGTGCAAGATCAGCACCGCGAGCCTGTCGCTCTATTCGCTGCGCTACGGGGCCGAAGTCGGCATCTTCCCCGATCTCTATGATGATTTCTCGCTGGTTCACTTTTCACTGTCGGGCGAGATCGAGGTTGAGGCCGATCGGCACAGGAGCCATGTCCCGTTTGGTCGGGCGCTGGTCCAATGATCGCAGACTGAAAGGCGTGCCGAGTCTCGATGCCGGCTATCGCAACAAGCTCGATCTGTGGGAACGCGCGGCCGGGCGCTGATGAGCGAGCCGGCGCTGCTGATGCTCGACGAGCCCTCTCTTGGCCTTGCGCCAGGCGTCGTCGGCGAGATCTTCGCCGCCATCCGCAAGCTGCGCGAGGGCGGCATCACCCTGCTCATTGTCGAACAGAACCTGCGTATGGCGTTGGCGGACTATGGCTATGTTCTCGAGCGCGGCGAAATCGTCATCGAGGGGGCGAGCCGGGGGTCTGGCCAGCGATCCCCGCGTCATAGCTGCCTATCTTGGCCGCGCATGATTTTCATCCGCCCGGCCTGGCTGCCTATATGATCCGGCTTCCTCAATCGCGCGTCCTAAACGCATGTCACGTTTCGCACGAAACTGATTGCCGTTCTCGAGAATGGCCGCTTATGGCGTAGAGCTGTCGTTCTATCCTCTATGCGTTCACTGCCGCACGAGCGTTGCGGCAACCATCGCCGAGAGACGCTGACGTCCTGCGACATTCTCGGCATCATCAACCGGGAGCGCGATCCCGTGCCTGCTTGAATGGGATAGCCCTCATGCTCAGAAAGCAGTGCACTCGGGGTGATTTTCCTGTAAGCGCTCGCTTTACATGTTCGCCGTGGCCGACGGGACGAACAACATAACAGGAGGAATGCATGCCGGCTCTCCCGCTCTCGGGCATCAAGGTTATCGACATGACGCGGGTGCTCGCCGGCCCGATATGCGGGCAGATGCTCGGTGATTTCGGCGCCGAAGTGATCAAGATCGAACGCCCTGGAACCGGCGACGATTCCCGCGCTTTCGGCCCTCCTTATCTGACTGGTCCGGATGGCAGCCGGCGGGATAATTCCTTCTATCTCTGCGCCAACCGCAACAAGAAGTCGGTGACGGTCAATGTGGCGACGGCTGAAGGCCAGGAGATCATTCGCGAACTCGCCAGGACGGCCGACGTGTTTCTGGAAAACTACAAGGTCGGCGACCTCAAGCGGTATGGTCTCGACTACGATGCAATCAAGGCCATCAATCCGCGCATCGTCTACTGCTCAGTGACGGGCTTCGGACAGACAGGTCCCTATGCCACGCGTGCCGGCTACGATGCGATCCTGCAGGCGATGGGCGGCCTCATGAGCGTCACCGGCCATCTCGATGGCGAGCCGGGCGAGGGCCCCATGAAGGTCGGCCCGTCGATCGTGGACTACATGACCGGCCTGAACTCCACCATCGGCGTTTTGTCGGCGCTCTATCACCGCGATGCCAACGATGGCGAGGGACAGCATGTCGATGCCTGTCTCTTCGACACCGTGATCGCCTCGCTGTCGCACTGGCTGCAACCCTATCTCATGAGCGGCAAGGTCCCGCCACGTCGCGGCACCTGGGGCAATGGCGGCATGCCCGCGGGTGTCTTCCGGTGCACCGACGGCGAGATTATGATCGTCAATGGCAATGACGGCCAGTTCCAGCGGACATGCGCCGTGCTCGGAGATCCGGACCTGGCGAAAGATCCGCGCTTCGTGAAGAACAATGATCGCGTTGTGCATGGCAAGGAGATCATGGCGATCTTCGCTGGTCTCTTCCTGAAGCAGCCTGTTGCGTACTGGCTCGAACGTCTGGAGGCCGTCGGCGTGCCGTCGGGTCCGATCAACGATTTCGATCAGGTTTTTGCGGATCCTCATGTTCAGGCCCGCGGCATGCGCGTGACCTCGGAGCATCCCTTCGAGCCGGCACTTTCGCTGGTTCGTAATCCGCTGACGTTACTGGGCACGCCCGTCACCGAATATCGCGCCCCGCCGCTTCTTGGCTCTAATACGGACGAGATCCTGTCTACTATCGGCTATGACGTAGAGCGGATCGACACGCTTAGGAAGAAGGGCGTTGTCTAGAGCGGGCCGGCCCTGCAGAGCGATGTGGACGCCCATCTTGCCGGGCTGTTAGGTGTCAGGAGGCGTCCACCCCGACCGCATCCTGGGCTCGTTTATGCGAAACTCCATCAAACCACGACGACGGATCTCGTTGATCGGCATCCGTCTCGACCGTGCGTCGCCGGTGGCATTGCCGCAACAGATTGCCGCGCAGATGCGCGACGGGATTCTCCGCGGGACGCTGCCGGCCGGCACGCAATTTCTGGGGTCGCGCGAGATCGCGCGTGAGCTCGGTTGCTCGCGTATGGTGGTGTTGAGCGCGTGGGATATCCTGTACGCTGAAGGCTATCTGATCTCCATGCCGCGCGGCGGCGTATCGGTGGGTGCCGTGCACCGGGCTGCGGAATTGCCGCCCGCAGCGCCAACCGATGCCTCGCGGATTGCCGGTCCGATTTCGCAGCGCTGGCAGTCGCTGATCGGTTTCACCTACGACACCAACTGGGAGTCCGATTTCAGCCCCGGTGCGCCCGATATTTCGACCTTTCCGTTCGGGGAATGGGCGCGCCTGTTGCGCCAGACGTCGCAGCAGCCCGACAGGCAGGAGTGCCTCGATCTGTCGGCAGCCGGGCTGCCGGAATTGCGGCGCCAGATCGCGGATTTTCTCGGCGCGGTGCGTGGCCTGGTCTGCACGCCCGAGCAGGTTGTCGTCACGTCGGGCACGTCAAGCGCGCTCGATCTGTGCAGCCGCATGATCCTCGATCACGGCGATGCGGTGTGGGTGGAGGAGCCCGGCTTCGTCGAGGCCCAGTGGTCGCTCACGGCGGCGGGCGCCAAGCTCGTGCCGGTGCCGGTGGACGGCAGGGGCTTGTGTGTCGCCGAAGGCATCCGGCGTGCGCCGCATGCAAAGCTGATCGTGGTGACACCGTCGCACCAATATCCGCTCGGGATCAGCATGGGGCTGGAACGGCGGCTCGAACTGCTCGACTGGGCCAATCGCAACGATGTCTGGATCATCGAGGACGACTATAATTCCGAGTTCAGGCATCAGGACAGCATGACTGCCTCGCTGAAATCGCTCGATCGCGAGCAGCGGGTGATCTATCTCGGCACCTTCTCCAAGATCATGATGCCGAGCTTGCGTCTCGGCTACATCGTCGCGCCGGAGCGCTTCGTTGATATCTTCACCAGGGGCCGTGCCCGCATCGATGTTCACAGTTCGGGCGTCGGTCAGAGGGCATTGGCCGAATTCATGCGGGACGGGCACTTGCTGCGCCATCTTCGCCGGATGCGGAAGATCTATGCCGAGCGGCAGCAGGCCTTGATGACCGCCATCACGACCTATCTGCCGGAGGACCTCATAGTGGCGCCCTGTGCCACGGGTCTGCATCTCGTCGCACTGTTCACCGATCGGCTCAAGGCGCGGATGAGCGACACCGAAGCGGCGCGCCTGCTGAAAGCCGCAGGCCTGCACGTGCAGCCGCTGTCGCAGAACCATCTCGAGACGCCGATCTATACCGGTCTGGTGCTGGGTTATGGCCGTCTCAAAGCCGACGACGCGCCGCGTCTGATCGCGAAAATGGCGAAGATTCTCGGCGCAGCAAAAAAATAATCGCGCCAGTTCACGCATTCACGGAAATCGCGGGCGCGCCTGCGAATTGATCATGTCCGGCCATTTACGCCGTCCCATGGCCTCGTCAGCGATGCCGTCGCTGCCTCAATCGCACATCAGTTGCAGCATATTTCGGATCAGCGCCTGACATCGGGCTTTGCTGCATTCGCGTGCAGCGCCTGCACGACAACCCGGCACGCGGACATTCCGCCGACGCTCTATCGTGTCGCCCGGCGATCTGGCCCAGTCCTTTCCGACAAGTCTGGCTCTATCCGGATGCGCCTGATGCGTCGAGATTTTGCAGGAACGTTGTTCGACAGGGGACGGTGGCAGATGATGGCTGATCGCGGGCGTTTGTTGGGACTGATGGGCGGCGCATTGCTGCTGGCGATGGCGCCGGTATCGGCACAGGCGCAGACGCGGGCGGACACGCTGCGTCAGGTGACGGGCAACAATATCCCGACGCTGGATCCCACCACACCGGGCGCGACCCGCGAGGCCTTCGGCGTCTCCACGAGCATCTATGATCGCCTCGTCGCCTTCGACCGCAAGCGCGACGACAACGGCGTCTGGGTATTCGACCGCAGCAAGATCCGCGGCGAGCTCGCGGAGAGCTATGAGATCAGCCCTGACGGCCTGAAGATCACTTTCAAGCTGCGCGATGCCAAGTGGCATGACGGCACGCCCGTCACCGCGGAGGACGTCAAGTGGTCGCTCGACCGTGCGGTCACCGCCAAATCCATCGCTGCCGGCCAGATGGGCACGGGCTCGTTGACCAAGGCTGACCAGTTTGCGGTGGTGGACGACAAGACCGTCACCGTGACGCTGCCGAAGGCGGACCGGCTCGCGCTCGCCAATCTCGCGACGCCGCTGGCGCCGATTTTCAACAGCAAGCTCGCCAGGCAGCACGCAACTGCGGAAGATCCGTGGGCGCAGGAATGGCTGAAGACCAACACCGCCGCGGGCGGTGCCTACACCGTCGAAGCGTTTAAACCCGGCGAGCAGATCGTCCTGCGCCGTAACGACAACTGGAAGAATGGTCCGGGCGGTCAGTTGCCCTATTTCAAGCGCGTGATCGAGCAGACCATCGCCGACCCCGCCACCCGCGCCAATCTGATCGAGAAGGGCGATGCCGATATCGCCATCGACCTGCAGGCCAGCGATGTGCCGACGCTGCAGCAGCGTGGCAAGGTGAAGGTGGATTCGACGCCGCAGACCAACGGCTTTACCATGATCGCCTTCAACACGCAGATGGCGCCATTCGACAATCTGAAGGTTCGCCAGGCCATCGTCGCCGCGCTCCCTTACGAGGACATGTTCAAGGCGGCGATCTTCAAGCGCGGCTTCCCGCTGTTCGGCGCATCCTGGACCGCGCCACCGACCGGTGAATTTCCGCAGGCGATGCCGGTGAAGACCGATCTGGCAAAGGCCAAGGCGCTGCTCGCCGAAGCCGGCTTCGCCAATGGCTTCAAGACCACGTTCAGCATCAATGTCGGCTCGGCCGCAATCACCGAGCCGATGGCCGCGCTGCTGAAAGAGTCGCTGGCCAAGCTGAATATCGATGTCGAGGTGCAGAAGTTGCCGGACTCGCAGATGTCCACGCAGATCACCGAGAAGAAGCTGCCCTTCTTCACCGAAGGATCGACAGCCTGGCTGCCGACCACCGACTACTTCTTCCGCAACTTCTTCACCGGCAATCAGCGCTGGAACTACAGCTCCTGGAACGACGAACTGATCGTCAAACTGGCCAATGCGGCACGCTTCGAGCAGGATCAGGCGAAATACGTGTCCATGGGCAAGGAGATGATCGCCGAATATGTCAAGGAGGCGCCGATGGCACTGCTCTGGCAGGCCAATCAGGACGCGGTGATGATCCCGCAACTCGACGGCTATACCTACTGGTTCCATCGTCAGGTCGATTTCCGCGACCTGCGCCGCAAGTAAGCGACAGCCAGCGGCCATGCGCTGCCGGCGTTGAGATAGCGAGAGATCTGGGCTTTTGACCAACATCTGGGAAATCGGAACTGATATCGGCGGCACGTTCACCGATATCATCGCCATCCGCCGCGATACGGCGGAAGTGCGTATTGCCAAAGTGCCGTCGCGGCCGCAGGCGCCGGTGCAGGCCATGCTTGAAGCCATCGAAGCCGTGGGTCTGCAGAAGAGCGAGGTGAAGCGCTTTATTCACGGCACCACGCGCATCACCAATGCCATCGTCGAGGAGCGGTTGCCGAAAGTGGCGCTGGTGGCCACGCGCGGCTTCGAGGATGTGCTGGATATTTCGCGCTATCGCCGCCGCGATCTCTATCGCCTGGATGTCGTGCCGAAGCCGAAGGCGATCGTGCCGCGCGAGCTGTGCTTCGCGCTGGACGAGCGCCTCGACCACGAAGGCAACGTTCTGGCACCGCTGGGCCACGCCGAGATCGAGCGGTTGATCGCGTGGCTGAAGGCCGCCGACGTCCAGAGCGTCGCCGTCTCGCTGCTGCATGCCTATGCCAATCCCGTTCACGAGCAGATGCTCGGCGAGCGCATCCGGCGATTTGTGCCGCACGTCTCGCTGTCACACGAGATCAATCCCGAAGCCCGCGAATATGAGCGGACGTCGTCCACGGTATTCAACGCCGCGGCGATGCCGATTGCCGTCGAATATCTGACCGAGCTCGAGGAGCGCCTCCCGATCGGCTCCGGCCTGCAGGTGTTTCACTCCGCCGGCGCGATGATCCCCATCGCCGCGGTCAAGCGCCGTCCGCTGGTGATGGCGATGTCCGGTCCCGCTGCCGGCGTCGCCGCATCGGTCAGTATCGCGCGCCAGTTGGACAAGCCGCGCGTCCTGACTTTCGACATGGGCGGCACCACCACCGATGTCTGCCTGATCGTCGACGGTCAGGCCGAAATGACGGACGGCAAGCTGCTCGGTGATCGTCCGTTGCGCCAGCCGATGCTGGCGGTGCATTCCATCGGCGCAGGCGGCGGCTCCATCGTCAAGTTCGGCTCCGGCGGCCTCAGCGTCGGTCCGGAAAGCGCCGGCTCCGAACCTGGCCCGGCCTGCTACGGCCGTGGCGGCACCCGCCCGACCATCACGGATGCCAATGCGCTGCTCGGCTACCTCAATCCCGAGACCAAACTCGGCGACCGTATCGGCATCGACCTCGATGCCGCCGCGCGTGTCATCATGCCGATCGCGGATGGTCTTGGTCTCGGCCTGAAGGAAACCGCCCTCGGCATCATCCGCGTCGCCAATGCCACCATGGCGCGGGCGCTGCGCCGCGTCACTGTGGAGCGCGGCATCGATGGCCGCGACTGCACGCTGCTCGCCTTCGGCGGCGGTGGCCCGATGCATGCCGCGGGGCTCGCCGATCTCTACGGGATTACGGAAATCGTGGTGCCCGCCGCCTCCAGCGCGTTCTCGGCGCTCGGCTGCCTCACTGCGGATTTCAGCTTCCTGCAGCAGCAGACGCTGCGCGTCGCACTCGATGGTATCGATCTCGCGAAAGTCGGCGAGCGCATCGACGGCATGGTCGAACAGGCGCTGGACCCGCTGCTCGCCAATGGCATCGCGCGCGACACTATCGAGGTCGATCTCGTCGCCCTGATGCGTTACGCCGCGCAGGCCGATGCGATCCCGGTGCCGTTCACGCGGCCGCTCGATCCAGCCTATTTGCGCAATGCGTTTCTCAAGAAGCACCGAGAACTCTACGGCTACGCCACCGAGGAAAGCTGCGTCATCGAATCCATCCGCGTGCAGGCGCGCCAGCCGTCGACCACCACGGTCGGTCGTCCCGGCACGGTCGCCAAGGCCGTCACGCCCGTCGCGCGCACATGTTCGTTCGACGGTGCGCTCGATGTGATGACCGATATCATCGACCGCAGCACCATGGCGTCAACCATCAGCGGTCCTGCGATCATCGAGGATGCCTGGTCCACCGTCGTCGTGCCGCCCGGCTGGCAGGCGGCGCCGGATGCCAGCGGCAATCTCTATCTCACGAAGGTGGCATCATGACGCTGGATCCGTTTGCCGTCGAAGTGATCCGTCATGGCCTCTCGGCTGCGGCGGAGGAGATGAGTCTGGTGATGACGCGTTCGGCGCGCTCGCCGCTGCTGCGCGAGGCCGGCGATCTGTCCTCGGCCATCACCGATGCGCAGGGCGAACTGGTCGGGCAGGGGCGCGACATTCCGGTCCATCTCGGCGCCATGGCCTATACGGTGCGCGAATTGCTCAAGGTCGTGCCGGCATCGACGCTGAAGCAGGGCGATGTGCTCATCTACAATCTTGGCGCGCTCGGCGGCAATCACCTCAATGACGTCAAGGTGGTGCGTCCGGTGTTCGTCGATGGCGACATCGTCGCCTTCGCGGTCAGCCTCGCGCATTGGCCCGATATCGGCGGCACCTGGCCCGGCAGCTATCTCGCCAAGGCGATCGATACGTTCCAGGAAGCGCTGCGCATTCCGCCGATCCGCGTTGCCACGGCGGCGGGCGTCAGCGATGACATCGTCCAGTTCCTGAAGGTCAATGTCCGCGACCCCGAATCCTGCGAAGGCGACCTGCTCGGCCAGATCGCCTGCACGCTGGCGGGCGAGAAGCGCATCGTCGAGCTCTGCAGCAAGCACGGCAAGGATATGTTCGTCGCCACGCTGTCGCGGCTGCACGATCTCTCCGAAGCCGAGATGCGTGAGGCGATCCTCGCGCTGCCCGATGGCACTTATGAAGGCGAGGACTTTCTTGATGACGGTGGCCCCCATGACGAGCCGGCCCGCGTCCATGTGAAGATCGTCATCAAGGGCGACGAAGCGACCTTCGATCTCTCGGGCAGTTGCGACCGCGTCTCGAACTTCTGCAACACCACATCCTTCATTGCGCGCTCCGCAGTCGCCTATTCGGCCCGCATCATGAGCGGGCGTGACATGCAGCAGAATGGCGGCGCACTGCGCCCGCTCACCATCATCACCCGGCCTGGCTCGATCTTCGATCCTGGCCTCACTGCACCCGTGGCCGCCGGCAATCACGAGACGTCGCTGCGCATCGTCGATGCGATCTTCCTCGCGATGAAGGACGTCATCCCGGAGCGTCTGTCTGCGGGCGGCGCAACCACCTCGGGGATGCTGTCATTCTCCGAGCCGCGCGCCGATGGATCGTGGAAGATGCTTTATGAGGTCCATGCCGGCGGTGAGGGCGCGCGCCATGATCGCCATGGCTGCTCGGCGACGCGCGTGCATCTGACCAATACGTCGAACACCCCGGCCGAGGTCATCGAGGCTAACTACAACATCCGCGTCGAGAAACAGGCCATCCGCTGGGGTTCCGGCGGCGGCGGCAAATATCACGGCGGCGACGGCGTCGTGCGCAGCTATCGCGTGCTGGCGCCGAGCATGCATCTGACAAGCTGCGTCGAGCGCAAGCTGATCCCGCCATTCGGGCTGAGCGGCGGCGAGCCCGGCAAGGGCGGTCGTCTGACGCTGCTGCGCGATGGCGTCACCACCGATCTCGACGGCAAGCTCAATCTTGTCCTGCAACGGGACGATGTCATCACCGTCGAGATGTGCGGTGGCGGCGGTTTCGGTACGGCGGTCTGAGGAGAGAACCATGAGCAGACTGCTACGCACCGGACTCAATGCCGGCGACAGCGCCCCGCTCACCGTGGTCGGCGGCGAGGGCGTGTATTTCCATCTCAAGGATGGTCGCAAGCTCATCGACGGCAGCAATACCGGCGGCGGCCTCGGCCATCGCCATCCCCGCATGGTGGAAGCGATCCGCAATGCCGCCGATACGCCGGTCGTCAACGAAGGCTGGACATGGATCGGCCGCGAACAGGCCGCCGACGATCTGATGGATACCGCCTTTGCAGGCGAGGACTGGGTCGGCGGCGTGCGCTTCTGCATCTCCGGCAGCGAAGCCAATGACATGGCGCTGTCACTGTGCCAGGCGCTGACGCAAAAGTCCGCGCTGGCGACGCGTGAGCGCGCCTATCACGGCATCGTCGGCCTGTCGCGCAGCATGACCGTGCAGCCGCACTGGCATGGCGGCCTTGCGGTGCAGGCCGGTGGCTCGCGCCTCCCGGCACCGATGGCGCCGGTGAAGATTCTTCCGGCACCGGATGGTGCGATCTATGGCTCGTTGCCGGACAATCGGCCGGTCGCGGCGCGTCTTGCCGAAGCGACGGACACACTCAGCGGCACCGCCGCCACCATCATCGACTACACCCAGGGTGGCAATTATTACGACGGCACCTATCAGGACGAAGTCGCACGCCATGCGGCGGCGGCGGAGTCGATCTGGATCGCTGACGAGGTCGTCACCGGCGCCGGCCGTGCCGGTCGCTGGTTCGCGTTTCAGGGAGCGGCGAGCCGGCCGGATATCGTGACCCTCGGCAAGTCGCTTGGTGGCGGCGCTGCGGCGGTGGCCGCGGTGGTCGTCTCGAAACGGATCGTGGAGATGCTCAAGGGATCGAGCTGGCAGAATTACGGCACGCTGCGCGGTCATCCCATCAGCATGGCGGCCGTCAGCGCCTATCTGAAAGTGGTGACCGAAGAAGACATCCTGGCGCGTGTCCGCACGATGGAGGGGGTCTTCCGCAAGCGCCTGCTCGAGATTGCGCGCAGCCATCCGAGCGTCAGCCGCGTCGCCGGGCAGGGCCTGCACTGGACCGTCGAGCTGCACGGGCCGGACTGGCGCAACTGGGCCGGGGATACCACGGAAACTCCGATCGCCTCGCGTGTCGCTGCATTGGCCATGGAGGCCGGCGCGGTGATCGGCACCAGCGGGGAGCAGACCTCACTATTCCTCGCCCCGCCCCTGATCATCAGCGAACAGGACGCCGAGCGGCTTTTGGCTGCGCTCGATCATGGCCTCGATCTTGCGGATCGGGAGCATGAACGATCGAGGCTGCATCATTGACGAGATTGCTGGAAAGGATGCCATGACTGACGCATCGCCGTTTTGGCCTTCCGGTGAGCCTCGTGAATTGCCGATGCCGGACGGCATCCTGTATGACGCGCTGTCGCGCGCGGCGCGGGATCGTCCTGATCATCCGGCAACGGTCTTCTATGACGGCGTGCTGGGTTATGCGGAACTGCTGCGGCAGGTCGATGCGCTGGCAGGCTACCTGCAGCACAGATGCGGCGTGCGAGCCGGCGACCGCGTTCTGGTCGCGCTGCAGAACTCGCCGCAATATGTGATTGCCTATCACGCGGTGATGCGCGCCGACGCCATCGTCGTGCCCATCAATCCGATGAACAAGGCTGCAGAGGTCAGCTACATGGCGACCGATAGCGGCGCCAGGGTGGCGATCGCCGGCAGCGAACTTGCCGAGGTTTTCACGCCGCTTCTTGCGGTTGATCTCGATGTGGTGATTGCTGCGCGCTATCGTGACTACCTGCCGGATCAGACGCCGTATGCGCTGCCGGCCTGCGTGACGCAGGATATTGCCATCCCGAACGCGCCGGGCTGGCACGAGTGGACGCATGTCATTGCAGCAGGAGAGCAACCTGCGCCGATGACGGCAGGTCCTGATGATATGTGCCTCTTTCCCTATACGTCCGGTACCACAGGCAAGCCGAAAGCCTGCATGCACACGCATCGCAGCGTGCTGTTCACGGCCGTATTGCAAGCGCGCTGGTATGGCATGGGGAAGGACGATGTCATGACCGCGTTCATGCCGCTGTTTCATGTGGCCGGCATGCAGGGATCGATGAATTCAGCCATCGTTGCGGGGGCCTCGCTGGTGATCACGGCGAGATGGGACAAGGAAATGATCCCGCCGCTGTTCGCGCGATACGGGGTCACGTTCTGGAACGCGGCGCCGACCATGATCGTGGACGTGTTGGCGAGCCCGAATTTCCGCGATGACTGCTTCGCACGGTTGAAGGTCATCACCGGCGGCGGAGCGGCGATGCCCGTCGCTGTCGCCGAACGGCTCAAATCGCGTTTCGGTCTCGATTTCGTCGAGGGCTATGGCATGACCGAAACCATGTCGCCGACCCATATCAATCCAATGGCCGCGCCAAAACGGCAGTGTCTCGGCATCGCCGTGCATGAAACGGACGCGCGGGTGATCGATCCGGATACATGCGTGGAGCTCGGTGTGGGCGAGACCGGCGAGATCATCGTCAGCGGTCCGCAGGTGCTGCGCGGCTACTGGGACAGGCCGGAGGCCGATGCGTCCACCTTCATCACGATCGGGCATCGGCGCTTCCTCCGCACGGGCGACCTCGGCTATCGCGATGCCGACGGCTATTTCTTCGCCGTCGATCGGCTCAAGCGCATGATCAATGTCAGCGGGTTCAAGGTCTGGCCGGCTGAAGTGGAGGCCACCATGTACGGCCATCCAGCAATCCGGGAATGCTGCGTCATCTCCGCGCCGGACGGCTATCGCGGGGAAACCGTGAAAGCGGTGATCGCATTGCACGACGGTGCAAAAGGTTCGGTCACGCCCGAGGATATCGTGGCCTGGGGCCGCCAGACGATGGCGAGCTACAAGGCGCCACGTGCGATCACGTTCGTCGAGAGCCTGCCACGCTCCGAAAGCAACAAGATCAGTTGGCGGCTTCTGCAGGACGCCGAATGGAGCTGACGTTGACAGACGATCCGTCTCGCACGAATTCGCGACGGTGCCTGGGAGAACCGAGACCGTATGACCAATGCAAACTGACCGGATTTGTGCGTCGAGGCTTAAATCGAGGCAGTGATTGCCTGTTAAAGCGCATTGACCTCGTTCCCACGTGCCTTCCAAATGCACAGTGCTTCGGGAAGATCACATGACGTTGAGTTTTGACTTCGCGGCCTGCAGCGGGCCGCAACGTTACAAGTTGCTGACGGGTCTGGTGGTGCCGCGCCCGATCGCATTGATCACGACGATGTCGCCGGAGGGCGTCGTCAATGCCGCACCGTTTTCGTTCTTCAACGTGTTCTCCGAAAATCCGCCGCTGGTGGTCGTCGGGCTGCAGGCGAAGCCCGATGGCGCCGTGAAAGACACGACGCGCAATGTGCGGGCGACCGGACACTTCGTTGTCCACATGGTCGATGAAGCATTTTCCGCTGACATGGCCCACTGTTCGATCGGTTTTCCGGCTGAGATCGGCGAACCGGACGCGTTGAATCTTGCATTGGCCGATGGTGTTCACGGACCGGTGCCGTATCTTGCCGGAGCGCCCGTGGCGCTCGAATGTCGCCAGGTCACGATGATGAATTTTGGCGCGGAGCGGGATCTGCTGGTTGGTGAAATTCTCGGCCTGCATGTTCGCGATGGCGTGGTTGACCCTGAAACGTTGCGGACAAACTATGAGGCCTATTGGCCGATCGGTCGCATTGGCGGCAACGTCTATGTGCGGATGGGCGACCGGTTCGAACTGAATGTGCCGAGCCTGGAGGCATGGCAGAGTGTGCGTGGGTAGAAAGTGCCCGATGCGTCACGATCATCTTGAAGATCATCACGGAGAAGCAGCGCGATGCGCGTGATCAATGTCGCAGCCGCCCAACTCGGGCCGATCCAGCGTGCCGAGGGGCGCGAGGTTGTCGTGAAGCGCATGCTTGCGCTGATGGACGAGGCGAAGAGCAAAGGCGCCGACCTCATCGTCTATCCCGAACTGGCTCTCACAACCTTCTTTCCGCGCTGGTATGTCGAGGATCAGGCGGAGGTTGATCTCTGGTTCGAACGCGACATGCCGAATGAAGCGGTTCAGCCACTGTTTGCGCGTGCCGCCGAATATCAGATGGCGATGAATTTCGGCTATGCGGAACTGACGCCGGATGGTCATCACTTCAACACCAGCATTCTCACCGATCGCACCGGGAAGATTGTCGGCAAATATCGCAAGATCCATCTGCCCGGCCATTCCGAATTCGATCCCGAGCGCGATTTCCAGCATCTGGAAAAGCGCTATTTCGAGCCCGGCGATCTCGGCTTTCCGGTCTGGCGCACGCTGGATGGGATTTTCGGCATGGCGGTCTGTAACGACCGACGCTGGCCGGAGACCTATCGTGTCATGGCCCTGCAGGGCGTCGAGATGGTGCTGATCGGCTATAACACGCCGTCTTTCAACTCGCAGAAGGGCAGCGAGGGGCCGGAGAAGCGGCTGTTCCACAACCGCCTGGCCGTGCAGGCCGGCGCCTATCAGAATTCATGCTGGGTGGTGTCGGTGGCCAAGGCCGGCGATGAGGATGGCTTTCCGCTGATCGGCGGCAGCCTGATCGTCAATCCGGATGGCGAGGTCGTCATCGAGGCAAAGACCGACGGTGATGAGTTGCTCGTTCATCCATGCGACCTCGACGACACCGTGTTCGGGAAAAAGACGATCTTCGATTTCGCCCGTCATCGGCGTATCGAGCACTATGGTCGCATCACCAGCCAGACCGGCGTGATCCTGCCGCCGGAAACGTGATGTGAATGGCTTCCGGCATGCACGACATCGGCCGGGGATCGCGTCGGCCGGCGATCAACTCGCCGCGAATTGCACCGCGCCGACCGCCATGGTGACGGCTGCCTGGGTTGGATCGATCACGGGGATGCCGAGCGCGTCTTCCAGCGGCTTGCGATGTCGCGCCATGCCGGCGCAACCCATCACAATGGCACCGGCGCCGTCCTCGTCCTTCAGCGCACGCCCGACGGCGATCATCTTGAGCAGCGTGCCGTCCCCCGATGCGGTCTCCGCAACGGTCATGTTGAGCGGGCGTTCGGCGGCAAGGCGATCCATCAATCCCATCTGCCGCAGGTACCGCAAGTGACGGTTGATCGAGCGCTGCGCGATGGCAATGACACCAAAACGATCGGCGCGGGTCAGCGCGGTGAGCACGCCGCATTCGGCGATACCGAATACCGGGCGCGTCGTCGCCTCGCGGCAGACATGCAGCCCGGGATCGCTGTAGCAGGCGATCACGAAGGCGGCGGAAGTCGTATCGCGCGCGATCAGCTGTTGCAGCGGCATCGCGACGCGCTCGACATCGGCCTGGCTCTCCACGCCGAATGGTCCTTCTTCCAGGGTCTCGCAAATAATCTCGGGCCCGGTCGGGAAGTCGAGCGGTTTCAGCGCATCGGCGAATCCTGCGGTCACGATACGGTTGGAGTTCGGGTTGATGACGAGGATGCGCGGTCGAGGCATTTCAATGCGTCCTGTATTGACGGATCCCAGAAAGGAGCAAAAATTATGCCGTGGGTGAAGACGATGATGTCACGCATCCGGCGCACAGACACGCGGCAAGAGAAATGTCGTCCATATGTGCTCAGCATCGATAGTCACGGAGACAGCCATGACCGCCCCCGTATTTGACCTCATCATTCGCGGCGGACGTGTCGCCACCACCACCGACGTCTTCGAAGCGGATATCGGTATTTCAGGCGAAACAATCGCTGCGATCGGGCGCGGGCTGACTGGCGCCAAGCGCGAGATCGATGCGCGCGGCAAATTCGTGCTGCCGGGCGGCGTGGATACCCACTGCCATATCGAGCAGCTCTCGGCTGCCGGCATTGTCAATGCCGATACGTTCGAAAGTGCGACCACCTCGGCGGCTTTCGGCGGCACGACGTCCGTGATCTCCTTCGCTGCCCAGCATATTGGCATGCATTTGCCTCAGGTGCTCGAGGACTATCATGCACTGGCCCGCAAGGGTGCAGTGATCGACTATGCCTTTCACATGATCATTGCGGATCCGACCAAGGAGACGCTGGAGCGCGATCTGCCGGCCTTGATCAAGCAGGGGCATGGTTCGATCAAGATCTTCATGACCTATGACCGGCTGAAGATCGACGACGAGCAGCTCCTCGATATTTTGATGGCGGCCCGCGAGGGTGGTGCGATGTTCTGCGCCCATGCGGAGAATCACGGCATCATCTCCTGGATGGTGAAACGGTTGCTGGCACGCGGCTACACCGATCCAAAGTTTCACGCCACCAGCCATGCCCGGTTCTCCGAAGCGGAGGCGATCAACCGGCTCATCGGCCTCGCGGCACTGGTGGATCAGCCGATCATGATCTTCCACGTCTCGACTGCCGAGGGCGCAAAGGTGATACGGCAAGCGCGGGGCGAGGGGCTCAAGGTCTTCGCTGAAACCTGCCCGCAATATCTGTTCATGACGGCCGAGGATCTCGACAAGCCCGGCATCGAGGGCGCGAAATGGATGTGCAGCCCGCCACAGCGTACATCCGCCGATCAGGAAGCACTGTGGCAGGCCTTGTCGCTAGGCGATCTGCAGACGATCTCGTCCGACCATGCGCCCTATCGTTTCGATGACACAGGCAAGCTGCGCGCCGGGCCCAATCCTAATTTCAAGCAGATCGCGAATGGTCTGCCGGGGCTCGAGCTGCGCCTGCCATTGCTGTTCGATGCGATGGTGTCGAAGGGTAAGCTCGGACTGGAGAAGTTCGTCGAGCTTACGGCGACGGCGCCGGCCAAGATCTACAACCTGCATCCGCGCAAGGGATCGATTGCGGTCGGCGCCGACGCCGATATTGCAATCTGGGATCCGGAGCGCCGCGTCACCGTGAGCGATGACATGATGCACGACCTCACAGGCTACACGCCATTTGCCGGACGCACTTTGCAAGGCTGGCCGGTGACCGTGCTGTCGCGTGGCCGCGTCATTGTTGATGATGGCAAGCGATCGGCAGAGCCGGGTTGCGGCCGTTTCCTGCCGCGGAGTGGTGGCGAGGCTGCCAGGCCGACGGGACGGCTGGTCGCGGATATGAATCCTGAGCTGAATTTCGGCGCCAAACTGCTGTGACCGCATCGCATATCAAAGAAGGAAACGGTCGATGCTCATGCACGGCGCTGGTTGCGGAGATGTAAATCCATGCATGTCCTGATCTTTGGCGGCACGGGCTTCGTAGGCCTGAATATTGCGGACAGATTGCTCGACGGCGGGCACAGCGTGACCTTGTTCGACCGCGCTCCGTTGCCGGCAGCGGCACAACGTGCCTTTGCTGCGCATCGGGAACGATTGCACGTCGTCGAAGCGGATGTCACCGATCGTGCAGCCGTGGCCGCTGTGATCAGCAGCCAGGTCGATGCGCTGTTGCTCGGCGCAGCGATCACCGCAGGCACCGCGCGTGATGCTTCCGATCCGGGCAGCATCCTGCAGGTCAATCTGGCCGCGCAGGTGCCGATCCTGGAACTGGCGCGGGATGCCGGGGTGAAGCGGATCATCAACCTGTCTTCCGCGGCGGCCTATGGCGCCAGTGGCCAGCGCTTTGCCGTGCTGGATGAAGAGACGCCATGCGATCCGGTCGCACTCTATCCCATCACCAAATTTGCGTCCGAGCGCGTTGCGGCCCGGCTTGCCGATCTCTGGCAGATGGACATCATCAGCGTGCGCCTGTCCGGTGTGTTCGGGCCGTGGGAACGGGCCGGCGGTGTGCGCGACACGCCATCGCCGCAAGCCCTGATCATGGCTTGCTGTGCCGAGCAGCGTGCGGCCCTGCTGAGCGATGCGGGCGAAAAAGACTGGGTCTATGCGCTCGATGTGGCGGCCGCCGTGCAGCTCCTGCTGGAGGCGGAGCGGCCGCGTCATGATCTCTACAATATTTCAAGCGGAATGACCTACACCGCGGAGGCCTGGGGTGAGGCATTCGCCACTCTGAATCCCGGCTTTACATGCAGGCTCGCGGGGACGGGCGAAGCACCAACGGTCATGGTGCATGGGCCGATACGTGCGCCGCTCTCGGTGCGGCGTCTCGAAGACGAATTTAATTGGCACGCGAGCTTCGACTGCGCTGCATCGGCCGATCATCTGAGCCGTTGGCTGCGCGAACATGGTGGAGTGGCATGAAATGAAACTGGCTGGGCAGGTTGCGATCGTCACCGGTGCCGGATCGGGTATCGGTCGGGCCAGTGCGCTGCTGTTTGCGGGCGAAGGCGCCTATGTCGCCATTGTCGATCGTGATGCGGTCGGCGCCGAGGAGACGCTCGCGACATTGCGGGCGGCGGGAGGTGGTGGCAAGATTTATGTCGGCGATGTCGGCGACGCGGGGTTTGCGACGGCGACTGTCGATGCCATCGTCGCGGGTCATGGGCGCATCGATGTCCTGATGACGGCGGCGGGTTTCTCTTGCGGCGGCACGGTAGTCACCACCGATCCCGCGGATTGGGACGCGGTGTTCCGCGCCAATGTCGGCGGCACCTGGCTTTGGGCCCGTGGGGCGGTGCCGGTGATGCAGCGTCAGGGGAAGGGGGCAATCATCACGCTGGCCTCGCAACTCGCCGTCGCGGGGGGCCGGGGCAATACCGCCTATATCGCCGCAAAGGGCGCCATCGTCAGCCTGACCCGCACCATGGCAGTGGACTTCGCGCCCGATGGCATCCGTGTCAATGCGATTGCGCCAGGCGCGATCGATACGCCAATGCTCCGCCGCAGCTTTGCGCGCCATGCAGATCCCGAACCTGTGCGAGAAACCTCGCGTCTGCGCCATGCCATGAAACGCTTCGGTCAAGCCGAGGAAGTGGCCGAGGCGGCGCTCTATCTGGCCGGTGACGGATCGTCCTTTGTGACCGGCATTGTATTGCCGGTCGATGGCGGCTGGCTCGCTGCGTGATCAGGACAGCGCAGGCTTGCGCTCGCGCGCCGGCCCGTTTTTTCCGCGCAGGATCTGCGCAAGCGCCGCGGCATTGTGTGAGAGCGGCTCGAAGCGGGGCGTAAGAAGATAGGCCTTCATAGCAGTTCGCGGGGTGAGAGGCCGTGAGACCAGATCGGGCCAGGCATGGCCACGCAGCACGAATTCATCCACAACGGCGATGCCTGCACCGGATCGGACCATGGCACAGGCATCGGGTGTAAAGCGCACCACCGTCGCGATGCGGACGGGCTCGGTGCTTGTCGCCAGTGCTTCGGTGACGATGTGGCCGTAAGGCGTCTGGCCACCGAAGCCGATCAGTGGATAGGGCGCAAGCTCGCGGGCGCGAATGCTCCGTTGTTTGGCGAGCGGATGATCCGACGGCATGACCACATTCAACGATCCTTCGGCGATGACCTCGACATCGACGGTCGGCTCGTCGACCGGGAGCACCGAGATGCCCAGATCTGCACGCGCAGTGGCGACCCGACTGATAATCTCCAGCAGGGTCAGTGTTTCAAACTCCACCTTGAGATCGGGGAAGCGTCGGCGCAGTCTGGCGATCGCATCGGGCACCATGCTGTGGCCGGCGCTCGGGCTTGCCACGACCCGGACCGAGCCGATGCCATGGGCGCGCAATTCATCGGCGAGATCGTTGATACGCAGAACGCCGCGATGCACCTCGTCCACTTCGACGAATAGTCGTCGCGCCTCCGGCGTTGGCTGAATGCGGCCGCGGACCCGCTCGAACAACTGCAGTTTCAGTCCATCCTCGGTGTAAGCGAGCAGGCGGCTGATGGCCGGCTGGGATACGGACAGCAATCGCGCCGCACCGCTGATCGAGCCCGTCATCATGATGGCGCGAAATACTTCAATCTGCCGCAAGTTTAGGCGCATGTGCATTTACCGGTGCGAAAAGGAGGCGAGATCCCGCGTCTGACCTGCTGCCAGCCCCCATAACGACTGATTATGGCCGCAGGACAAATTAGCATACTTGGTTCTGATCTTGCTTTGCTAGTCTTCGACGTGTCGGTTTGAGCGAAGTGGAGAAAGCGTGAGCGATTGTTTCCGTCGGGCGCAGTGGTATCTGCTGCATCAAGACAAATCCTCAGCCGCCGCTTGCTGTGTGCGGAGTCCTCGCTGTGAGGATTGTGTGTGATGGATGGTCTCGCTGCACATTCTGAGCTTGTTCGATCCGACCTCGCCAAGACGGCTCATCCGTCAATGCCGTGGCTGACGCCGGTATCCGCGCCGGACGGTACAACGGCGCTCGACGTTTTGATCGTCGGTGCCGGACAGTCGGGGCTTGCCATCGCATTTGCTCTCAGGCGTTCGCAGGTGACGAACATTCGCGTCATCGACAAGGCCGAGGAAGGTCGTGAAGGTCCGTGGCTCACTTACGCGCGGATGCCGACGCTGCGCAGCCCGAAGGATTATACCGGCCCCGACCTGGATATTCCTTCGCTGACCTATCAGTCATGGCATGAGGCCAAATACGGCACCGACAGCTGGCGTGATCTCAATCTGATCCCACGCGAACACTGGGCGGATTACCTGCTGTGGTATCGCCGCGTGCTCGATCTGCCGGTGCGCAACGGATGCGAGGTGATCGACATCGCGCCGGCCGATCATGGCCTGCTCGCCGTGACGTTGCGCACCGGACACGGCGAGGAACGCATTCATGCACGCAAGGTGGTGCTCGCCACCGGTCAGGAAGGCATGGGTGACTGGAGCATTCCGGCGCCGCTGCGTCATCTGTCGGCCGAGCGCTGCGTGCACTCCGCGGCATCCATCGACTTCGCAAGCCTGCGCGGCCGGCGCGTCGCGGTGATCGGTGCTGGCGCTTCGGCATTCGACAATGCCGCGACTGCGCTCGAACATGGCGCCGCCGCCGTTCACCTGCTTTGTCGCCGCACCGCCATCCAGCTGGTCCAGCCCTATCGCTGGCTGACATTCCGCGGATTCCTGCGCCACTTCTCGGATCTCGATGATGCATGGCGCTGGCGCTTCATGCGCGCCATTCTGGAAATGCGCGAGGCTTTTCCGCAGCCGACCTATGACCGCTGCGCGCGTCACGCTGCCTTTGATCTGCAGGAGGGTGTGCAGATCGAGGGCGCACGCGAGACGCCGGACGGCGTTGTGCTGCAGACGTCGCGTGGTGAGTGTGTTGCGGATCTCGTTGTCTGTGGCACCGGTATCGAAATGGATTTTCGCGGGCGGGCGGAACTTCAGCACTGCGCCCACAATATTGCGCGCTGGGCAGATCGATACCAGCCGCCCGGAGATGAGCAGAGCGCACGGTTGGCGCAATTTCCCTATCTCGCCGACGACTATGCATTCTGCGAGCGCGTGGCGGGCCAGACGCCGTGGATACGCGACATCCACCTCTTCGCGATTGCGTCCACGATGAGCTTCGGGCCGTCGGGATCGTCGATCAATGCCATGACCACAGCGGTACCAAAGCTGGTGCACGGTTTGACACGCGGCCTGTTTCGCGCCGATATCGACAGGCACTGGGCCTCGTTCAGCGCCTACGATGTTCCTCAGGCGGTCGTGCGGCAAGCGGGTGCGACCGATGCGTGAGATCCGCATGATTGCCGCATGCGATACACGGCATTTCTGCGACATGCGTCGGGATGTTGGCATGTCTATTGCTTCGATATTTGAGACTGCAGCTGCTGCCGAGATATAAACAAACGGGGACATCGTTGATGAGCATTGTGCATTCGAAGCGTGTGTGGATCGCGGCAACGTGCCTGGCCTTTGCGGTCGCAAGTAGCGCCCCATCCGCGCATGCGCAGACCCGTGCTGAAACGCTGCGGTATTTGACCGGCGCCGCAGTCAATACGCTCGATCCTAACATTCCAGGCTCGACCCGCGAAGCGTTCGCGGTTAGCCTGTCGACCTACGATCGTCTCGTGTCATTCGGTCGCAAGCAGATGAACGGCAAATGGGTGTTCGATCTCGACACCATTCGCGGCGAACTCGCGGAATCCTTTGATGTCAGTCCGGACGGTCTGAAGATCACGTTCAAGCTGCGCAAGGACGCCAAATTCCAGGACGGCTCTCCGGTGACTGCGGAGGATGTCAAATGGTCGCTGGATCGGGTGGTCACTGCCAAGGTTCTCGGAAAGGCGCAGTTGCTGACGGGGTCGATGACCGATGCGAGCCAGTTCAAGGTGATCGATCCGCTGACCATCGAAGTCACGCTGCCGCAGCCGGACAAGCTGGCATTGCCGAACCTGGCCACCGTGTATCCGATCATCATCAACTCGAAGCTCGCCAAGGCCCATGTCACGGAGGATGATCCGTGGGCAGAAAAGTGGCTGAAGGAAAACACCGCGGGCAGCGGTGCCTATGTGATCGAGCAGTTCAAGCCGGGCGAGCAGGTCATCCTGAAGCGTAACGATGCCTGGAACCGCGGGCCGGATGGCAAGCAGGCCTTCTTCAAGCGGCTGATCGTGCAGTCGGTGCCGGAGCCTGCGACCCGCGCAAGCCTGGTGGAGAAGGGGGATGCCGATATCGTCATCGATCTCCAGGCCAGCGATGCACAGGCGCTCGAGGCCAAAGGCAAGCTGCAGGTGATCTCGACGCCGCAATACAATGCGATCACCTTCATCTCGATGAACAATCAGATGCCGCCATTCGACAAGCCGGATGTGCGCCGTGCGATCGCCTATGCATTGCCGTATGACGATATGTTCAAGGCGGCGCTGTTCGGACGCGGCCTGCTGCTGGCCGGCGCGACCTGGGCCGACGGCAAGCCGCCGAGCGGCGCATTCCCGATCCCGCAGCCGATCAAGCTCGATCTCGACAAGGCGAAGGCTTACCTCAAGGCGGCCGGCTATCCGGACGGGTTCTCGACGACCTTCAGCTTCAATGTCGGCCAGTCGGCGACGGCCGAGCCGATGGCTGCGCTGCTCAAGGAGTCGCTCGGCAAGATCGGCATCAAGGTCGATATCCAGAAGCTGCCGGATGCGCAGATGTCGACGCAGATCACCGAAAAGAAGGTGCCGTTCTTCGCGGAGGGCATCGTCGCGTGGCTACCGTCCACCGACTATTTTTACCGGAATTTCTACACCGGCAATCAGCGCTGGAATTACTCCTCCATCGACAATCCGGACCTGACTGCGCTGGCGCAGAAGGCCCGTTTTGAAGCCGACAAGGCGAAATATGAGGACGATGGCAAGAAGCTCAATGCGATGAACTTCGATCTCATGCCGCAGATCCCGCTGTGGCAGCCCAGCCAGGATGCGGTGATGGCGTCGAACATCACAGGCTACACCTATCAATTCCATCGCCAGGTCGATTATCGCGACCTCAGCCGGAAATGAACGTGATCCGGCTTCGGCACACCGCGAGCCGCCGTCTGACGGCGGCCCGCATTCCGGCAAACAGCGGCCGTGGTGACAACCATCGATGCAGTCCTGGCGATCGCGGGTGCCTGACATGATGCTGCTGGTCTCGACAGCAAGACGCGCGATCATGCGCTTTGCGTCGTCGCTGCCCGCGCTGTTTGGCGTGCTTGTTCTGACCTTCCTGCTGATGCGGGTGTTGCCGGGCGATCCCGCAGTCTTCTTCGCGTCCGGCCCCAATTCGGGCAAGGAGGAGATCGAGACCATCCGCAAGCAGATGGGGCTCGATAAACCGGTACCGACCCAGCTCGTGCTCTATCTGTATGATGTCGGCCGCGGCAATCTCGGCCGTTCGCTGATGACGGGGCAGGCTGTCACCAAGGACCTGCGCGAGCGCCTGCCGGCCTCGCTCGAACTCACATTCTCCGCGCTACTCCTTGCGTTGATCTTTGCCATCCCGCTTGGCGTGATCGCGGCGTTGCGACCGGGATCGTTGATTGATCATGGTGTCCGGCTGTTCTGTGCGCTCGGGGTTTGCGTGCCAACCTTTGTCTCCGGCCTGCTGCTGATCTACATTTTCTACTACCTTCTCGGTGTATCTCCGGACCCCACCGGGCGCGTCGATATCTTCACGAGCCTGCCGCCCGCGCATTCGAGTTTCCTGCTGATCGATTTCGCAATCGCTGGAGACTGGAGCGGCTGGTGGGCAGCATTCAAGCAGTTGATCCTGCCAGCCTGCACCATGGCACTCTTCGTCATCGCCCCGTTGGCGCGGATCACGCGCGCCTCGATGCTGGCCTCGCTGGGCAGCGATTTCGTACGCACGGCGCGCTCGGTCGGCCTGTCGTGGTGGCGCATCATCGTCACCTATGCGCTGCGCAATGCCATCCTGCCCGTCATCACCATCGCCGGCATCGTGTTCTCGACCATGCTCGGTGCCAATGTGCTGGTGGAGAAAGTGTTTTCGTGGCCGGGCGTCGCGTCCTACGCCCTCGATGCGCTGCTGTCGTCGGACTATGCGCCGGTGCAGGGCTTCGTGCTGCTGATGGCCTCGGTTTTTGTCATCGTCAATCTCGTCGTTGACGTGCTCTACGGCATCGCAGACCCCAGGATTTCCATCGGATGAGCAGTGCCACCCTCCAGCACGCCGCCTTCATCCTGCGCGGCAACCCGGTCACCGGCCTCGCGGCCTTCGGCGCGGCGGTGCTGATCTTCGTCGGCATCTTCGGGCCGTGGATCGTGCCCTATGATCCCATCGCGTCAAACGTCCAGAACGCCTTGATGCCACCCAGTGCCGCGCATTGGGCCGGCACGGACCAGCTTGGGCGTGACGTCTTCAGCCGGATCATCGTGGCTGCGCAGCTCGATCTTGCGATCGCAGTTTCTGCCGTCGGCATCTCCTTCGCGATTGGCGCCGTTGTCGGTGCGCTCTGTGGCTATATCGGCGGCCGGCTCGACCGCTTCGTCGGACGCTTCGTCGACGTGCTGATGGCATTCCCGCTCTTCGTCCTGGCCATGGCCATGGTCGCTGCACTCGGTAACAGGGTCGAGAATATCGTGATCGCGACCGCGATCATCAACCTGCCGTTCTATGTTCGCTTCGCGCGGGCGGAGGTGAATGTTCGACGTAACCTTGGCTGGGTGGAAGCCGCGCGTGCTTGTGGTGACAGTCACGTCTCCGTTGTCCTGCGCTTCCTTCTGCCCAATGTGCTGCCAGCCATGGTGGTGCAGATGTCGCTCAATCTCGGCTGGGCGATCATCAACGCTGCCGGCCTGTCGTTCATCGGCCTCGGCGTTAAACCGCCGACCCCGGAATGGGGGATCATGGTTGCCGAAGGCGCCCGTTTCATTTCCACCGGCAAATGGTGGCTCGTCGCTTATCCCGGCCTGGCGCTGATGCTGGCTGTGCTCTGCTTCAACCTGCTCGGTGACGGGTTGCGGGATATCCTCGATCCGAGACAGCGTACCTGATGATGACGAACAAGCCGCTGCTGGATATCGACAATCTCAGTGTGACCTTTTCCACCCGTCATGGACCGGTCGAGGCGGTGCGGGGCATTTCGCTGTCGCTCGCCGAAGGTGAGACGCTGGGCATCGTCGGCGAAAGCGGATCCGGCAAGTCTGTGACAGGCTTTGCGATCACGCGTCTGCTGGAACGGTCCGGCCGGATTGCGCAGGGGCGGATCACGTTCCGGGATCGCGACATTACCCGGCTGACCGCCTCTGGCCTGCGCGAGATGCATGGCGCCGCGATGGCCATGATCTTCCAGAACCCGCGCGGGGCGCTGAATCCGATCCGTGCCATCGGCCAGCAGATCGCCGATGCCATTCTCGCGCAGCGCAGGATCTCGGCGAGCGAGGCACGCGCGCAGGCACTCGAACTCCTCAAAGCTGTCAAGATCAGGGATCCCGAAAAGCGGATGACCGCTTATCCGCACGAACTCTCGGGCGGCATGTGCCAGCGCGTGATGATCGCGATGGCAATCTCGAGCAACCCGGCGCTGCTGATCGCCGACGAGCCGACGACCGGCCTCGATGTCACCACGCAGAAAGTGGTGATGGACCTGCTCGCCAGCATTGCTGCAGAGCGGGGCATGGCGATCATCCTGATCACGCATGATCTGGGCCTCGCTGCGCGTTACTGCCGCCGCGTGGTGGTGATGGAGAAGGGCAAGCTTGTCGAGCAGGCCGATGCGCTCGCTCTGTTTCATGCGCCGCAGCATCCCTATACGAAGCGTCTGGTGGCCGCATCGCCGACCGCGAGTTCACGGGTCGAGGACCTCGTCGCCGACGATGACCGGCTCGCGACGCCGACGGTTCAAGTCCCGCCGCAGATCAGATCACCCGCTGGCACGCCGCCATTGCTCGAGGTCGTCAAGCTGGTGAAGCGCTTCGATGACGGTACCGTCGGGGTCGCAGATTTCTCGATGGCCATCACGCCTGGCGAGAGCGTCGGGCTGGTCGGTGAATCCGGATCCGGAAAGAGCACGACATCGCGCATGATCTGCCGTCTGCTCGACCAGAGCGAGGGGACGATCAATTTCAACGGCGAATCCATCAGCCGGATTTCTGCGCGCGACTTCCATTCCGCGCCTCAGCGCCGCGAGATCCAGATTGTCTTCCAGGATCCGAACGACAGCCTCAATCCGCGCTACACGGCCTTCGACTGCATCGCGCATCCGCTGATCCGGTTGCTCGGCATGCGCAATGGCGCAGAACTACGGCAGCGCGTCGGCGAATGCGCCTATCGTGTCGGCTTGCCAGCCGAACTGCTGCAGCGCTTTCCGCATCAGTTGTCGGGTGGCCAGAAGGCACGGATCGGCATTGCACGCGCGATCGCTTGTCGACCGAAGCTGCTGGTGCTGGACGAGCCGACCGCAGCACTCGACGTTTCGGTGCAGGCAGTGGTACTGCAACTGCTCGACCGGCTGCGGCGCGAAGACAATCTCGCTTTTCTGTTTGTCAGCCACGACCTCAACGTTATCCGCATGATGTGCCAACGCACCATCGTGTTGCGCAATGGCGCGATCGTCGAGCAGGGCGAGAGCCATGCATTGTTCACCAATCCGCAGACGGACTATACGCGCGAACTGGTCGCGGCCGTGCCGCATATCGAGGCCCCGCAAGAGCTCCTGAAGGCATGAAGTTGTGCGGTGGCGATGGGCATAACGCATGATTATAGGCGTCGGATAATTTGGTATTATCCGTATGGATGGTTCGGGATTAGGGTTCTGTTCGACGTGAACGACCGGGCATGGGAAAGTAATGGTGAGTACAGGCAGCGGGCTGATCGACAGGCTCAAAGAGATCGTCGGCACCGCAAACATTTTGACTGATCCACAGGATCAGGCGCCGTTTCTTTCGGACTGGCTCGGGAAATATCGTGGCACTGCCGTCGCGGTGGTGCGCCCAGGGACGACGCAGGAGGTCGCCGATGTGATGGTGGCTTGCGCCGCTGCATGTGTGCCTGTTGTTCCGCAGGGAGGCCATACCAGCCTGTCCGGCGGCGCGACACCGGACATGTCCGGGCGCGCAGTGGTGTTGTCGTTGGTTCGCATGAACCGGATCCGTGCGCTTGATCCCATCGGGCAGACCATGGCAGTCGATGCCGGCGTCATACTTGCCAATGTCCAGAACGCCGCACAGGAAGCCGGCTTTTTTTTCCCGCTCAGTCTCGGTGCCGAAGGCAGTTGTACCATCGGTGGCAATCTCGCTGCCAATGCTGGCGGTGTGGCGGTTTTGCGATATGGCGTGATGCGCGAGCTGACGCTTGGTCTCGAAGTGGTTCTGCCAGAGGGCCGGATCTGGAATGGAATGAAGGCGCTGCGCAAGGACAATACGGGCTATGCGTTGCGTGATCTCTTTATCGGATCGGAGGGGACGCTCGGAATTATCACCGGTGCCGTGCTCAAGCTGTTTCCGCAGCCGACGGCGCGTGCCACGGCATTTGTTGCGGTGGCCGATGTGGGCGCAGCATTGCGCCTGCTGGGCGTAGTTCGGAAGCATTGCGGCGATCGCCTTACGGCGTTTGAATTCCTGACCGGCGAGACGCTGGCGATGATCCAGCGGCAGATCGATGATGTCCGCGTGCCACTCGGTAAGATACCGGCCGCGGGCGTCCTGATCGAGCTCGGCGATATCGATGACGAGATGGCGCTGTCTGCAAGACTGGAGCGCGCACTTGGCGCTGCAATGGACGACGCCTTGATCACAGACGCGGTCGTCGCCCAGGACACCGCGCAGGCCAAGTCCATCTGGCGATTGCGCGAAAGCGTATCACAGGCGCTCGTGCGCGAAGGCAAGGCGGTCAAGCATGATATTTCGGTGCCGGTGGCGGAGATCGCGGATTTTGTCGCCGCCGCCGATCTGGCGGTCGCGGAAGCATTGCCCGGCATACGGCCGATGGTGTTCGGTCATCTCGGTGACGGCAATCTGCACTATAATCTGATGCGCCCGCTGGCCATGAGCGAAGAGGCGTTCGTCGCCCAGGGCGGTTTGCTGACGCGGATCGTGCACGACCAGACCAGCCGGCGGCACGGCTCGATCAGCGCCGAGCATGGGATCGGTCAGCTGCGCGTCGGCGAGATGGCAGTCTGCAAGGCACCGCTCGAGCTGGAGCTGATGCAGGCGCTGAAGCGGTTGCTCGATCCGGACGGGCTGATGAATCCGGGCAAGCTGCTGCCGATGTGAATGATCAGGAATATCAGATGACATTGTTGAATGAGGCTGCGCGCGGTGTCTATGTCATCGCTGTCACGCCTTTCATGGAGAATGGTGCCCTCGATCTCGAGAGCGCCGATCGGATGGTCGATTTCTATCTGGAAAAGGGCGCGACCGGCCTGACGCTGCTCGGCATGATGGGCGAGGCGCCCAAGCTAACGGCTGACGAGTCCCGTATTCTCGTCCGCCGGGTGCTGGCGCGGACGGCGGGGCGCGTGCCGATCGTCGTGGGCGTCTCGGGGCCGGGCCTCGCTGCCATGGGCGAGTTGACCAAAGCCGTGATGGACGACGGAGCTGCCGGCGTGATGGTGGCGCCGCCGGCTGGCCTGCGCACGGACGACCAGATCGTCGCCTACTACGACATGGTCGCCGAAGCGATCGGCATAGGGACGCCATTGGTGCTGCAGGACTTCCCGCAATCGACAGGCGTCCAGATCGCGCCGGCGGTGATCTTGAAGATCGTCGCGCGTCTGCCCAACATGGTCATGCTCAAGCATGAGGATTGGCCGGGGCTCGCCAAGCTCGCAGCAATCCGCGCCGCCAGCGACAATGGCACCGCACGGCGTATCTCGATCCTTGTCGGCAATGGTGGCGTGTTTCTGCCGGAGGAACTGACCCGCGGCGCCGACGGCGCGATGACGGGCTTTGCCTATCCGGAGATGATGGTCGATGTCTGGCGCGCCCATGCGGCCGGCGACGTCGAGCGCGCGCATGATCTGTTCGATGCCTATCTGCCGCTCGCCCGTTATGAGCAACAGCCGGGGCCGGGTCTTGCGATCAGGAAATATATTCTGGCCAAGCGCGGGGTGATCGCATCCGCGACACTGCGGAAGCCGGGCGCACCACTATCGGCCGCCGACATCACCGACGTTGAGCGGTTGATGTCACGTCAGACGCACCGCTTGAAGGAGCTCGGCTGATGGATCTTGGACTGAGTGGCAAGACAGCGCTTGTACTTGGCGCGAGCCGCGGCCTCGGTGCTGCCGTGGCGCAGACCCTGGTACAGGAAGGTGCGCATGTCGTCGGCGCCGCACGCCGTGCAGCCGACATTGCTGCCTGGGCAGCCGCCCTGCCGGCCGAGCAGCAGCAGAGGGTAACCTCCATGCATGTGGATGTCGGCGACCTCGCCACGGTCGATGCGCTTGTCGATCATCTCCTGGAGACATCCGGCGTTGATATCGTGATTGCAAACTCCGGCGGTCCACCGCAGCGTGAGGCCGGGGACGCCACGCGTGACGATTGGTTGCGCCAGTTCGAGGCCATGGCCGCGAACCTCTTCCATCTGGTGCAACGCCTGTTACCGGTCATGCAGCAACGCGGCTGGGGGCGTATCATCACCATTGGATCGACGGGCATCGAGCAGCCGATCCCTCGATTGGCGCTTTCCAATGGCATCCGCGCTGCGGTTGCGGGCTGGTCAAAGACGTTGGCGACGGAAGTGGCGGCTCAGGGCATTACCGTCAATATGGCGTTGCCTGGCCGTATCCATACCGAACGTGTCGATCAGATCGACAAAGCGGCGGCGGACCGTGCCGGCAGCAGCATTGATGCCGTTGCCAAAGCGTCGATGGCGACCATTCCAGCGGGGCGCTACGGCCGCCCGCAAGAATTCGCCGACATGGTTGCTTTTCTGGCCAGCGAACGCGCGTCCTACGTCACCGGCGCCATGATCCGCGTGGATGGCGGGCTGATCCGGGGCGTCTAGGATGAATCTCGCGCAAGACACCTGCGCTGGGATGGCACGACTCTTGCTGCGTGCAGGCCAGGTAAAGCAGGCAGCGAGGGCAGGATTTGAAGAATGTTCTGATCCATCACGTCGGGGGCTTATGCGCGCGGATCTGGCGCGAGATCAAAGAGTCGGTCAGGCACGCCCCGATGCATTAGGTTGTGTAATCTAGCGCCTAAGACACGCCAGGCGCCCTCATACCGAAATCCGTCGAAGCGCATAGTTTCTTTTGATTTCTGCTGAGGCGCATCGCTCTTTAAGCTTTCGCCCGCAAGCGGCTGCATCATGCTTCGCCATGAGTTGCCTGAGTTTTCTGCGGACAGCTATGAAAGTGCGGCTATGACCTCTGCCACCGTCTATTTCCTGAACGGGCCCAATGCCAATCTCTACGGTCTCGACAAGAGCGGCACGTATGGCCGCGAGAGTTTCGTCTCTATCAAAAAGCGCTGTGAAGACCACGCTGCGTCGCTTGGGGTGAGCGTCGACTTCCGGCAGTCCAATCATGAGGGCGTTCTGGTGGACTGGATCCAGGAGGCGCGCGAGAAAGCGGACGGGATCGTGATCAACGCGGCAGGCCTGACCTATTCGTCGGTCCCCATTCTCGATGCATTACTGGCCTTCGATGGGCCGATCATTGAAGCGCATATGAGTAACATCTGGAAGCGCGAGCCGTTCCGCCATCATTCCTATGTGTCGCGCGCCGCAACGGGCGTCATCGCAGGCCTCGGCGCACTCGGCTATGAGCTGGCGCTGACAGCGGTGTCGCGCTTGATCGCCGAGAAGGCTGCGCAATGACGTCCGAAGTGATGGCGTTCTACAGCGCCTTCGATGACTTCGAGACGTGGCGTGCGGCCCTGAGCGCGGAAAGGATCGATCTTCGCCAGGCCGACGATATCGCGGATCCCGGGGGCGTCCGGCACGCGCTGGTGTGGAAGCCACCGCATGGCTTTTTTGCGCGCTATCCCAATCTTGGCTTAGTCGTGAATCTCGGCGCCGGCGTCGATGCGCTGGTGGGGCGTGACGATCTGCCGGACGTGCCGATCACGCGCCTGTCCGATCCTAAGATGGCGAGGATGATGGCCGGCTATGTGCTGTTCGCCGTGACGCGCCATGCGCGTGACATACCGGCTTTCGAGCGCGCCCAACGAGCGCATCGCTGGCACTATATTCATCCGCGCGATCCCGAGACAATTACGGTCGGCATCCTTGGCCTCGGCGAACTCGGGCTGGCCGCAGCGCGCGAATGCGCGCGGCAAGGTTATCGCGTGCGCGGCTGGTCCAATACGTTGAAGTCGGTGGAGGGCATCGAGGCATCTGCCGGGCTGGCTGCATTGCCGGACATCCTTGGCGCTAGCGATATTCTTGTCTGCATGCTGCCGCAGACGCCACAAACTTGTGGGCTGCTTGATGTGAAGCGCCTCGCACAGATGAAACCCGGCGCGGTCTTTATCAATGTCTCACGCGGCAGCATCGTCGACGAGCCCGCGTTGATCGCGGCGCTGCGCTCGGGTCATATCGCGGAGGCAACGCTGGACGTGTTTGCAGCTGAGCCGCTGTCGCCCGAAAGCCCGCTCTGGGCGATGGACAATGTGTTGATCACGCCGCATCTCGCATCCGTGGCGCTGCCGGGATCGGCGGCGCGGCAGATCGGCGATAATGTCCGGCGGCTTGGGGCCGGGCAGGAGTTGTTAAGCCGGATCGACCCGCGGCGGGGCTATTGACCCCGGCGCGAACTGGCCGCCGACCGCAAAGGCGTCCCGGGCGTAATCGGCGAATGTCTGGACCGCCGGGCGTAAATCGTGGCGCTTCAGGCGCAGCGCCATGACATTCGTTGCCGGCAGCTTTTCGGTAATCGGCACCACAGCGATGCGGCTGCCGTCATAGCCGACCGTGGTCCGCGGCACGGCATTGTGGATCGAATAGCCTTGTCCATGTCCGATCAGTCCGCGGATCAGTTCCGTCGAGCGGCTGCGGAATGCGATGCGGGGCTCGATGCCCGCTGTGGCAAACAGACCGGCGAAGTAATCCCGTGAATGCGGCAGGTCGAGCAGGATGAAGGGCTCATCGCGCAGCTCGGTCAGGCTGATGGAGGCGCGGTTCGCGAGCGGATGGTCCGCGGATAGCATGATGAAGGGTGGCAGCTCACATAGTTTTTCGCCGACGATCTCGTCGGGCAGGGCAAATGAGTAAGACAACGCCAGTTCGGTTCGCCCTGCGATCAGGCCGTCGATGATCTCCTGCTGGTTGCCGTCTTCCAACTTCACCGAGATGCCGGGCTGGCTGTTGCGAAAGCCAGACAGCAGGCCAGGCATGAAGCGCGTCGCCAGTGTGAGGAAGCACCCCACCACGATCTCGCCCTGTAAGGCACTGCCAAGTGACTGAGCACTCTGGGCAAAATCCCGCGCATGGTTGAGGAGCAACCGCGCGTCATTGACGAGCCTTTGGCCCGCCGGAGACAGGGTTACGCCCTTGGCCAGATGGCGGACAAAGATCTGGATGCCGAGTTCGGCTTCCATCTGGCTGAGCGCCGCCGAGATCGAGGGCTGCGACACATTGAGCCGCTTGGCTGCCTCCGTCACGCTGCCGGCGTCAGCCGTCTCCACCACATAGCGCAGCGCACGGAGCGAGAACTTCATCGCGTTTTCCTATGCATCTCCAAAGATAATCATATTTCCCTTATGATGTGACTTACGTCAACGTCTCTTCAGGTGAACGAGGAGCCGATGATGATCCGCACGGGCGAGCAGTATAAAGAGGGCATTCGCGATGGCCGCGAGGTCTGGGTCGATGGAGAGCGCGTCAAGGACGTGACCACGCATCCCGCGCTGAAGCCGATCATCGATATCAAGGCCCGCATGTACGACATGGCGCGTGAAGATCGCTACGCCGCCGATCTCACTTATGTTGAGAACAACGAGACGCATTCGATCTTCTACAAGCCGCCGACAGAGCAGAAGGACTGGCACGACAAGATCAAGGCCGTCGATCATGTGATGAAAGACATTGGCGGCGTCGTCACCCGCGTCGGCGACGAGACCATCGGCGAGATGTGGTCGCTGACCGATGGCCGCGATGTGTTGGCCGAGATCGATCCGCGCTTCGCCGCCAATATCGATCACCACATCCGCGCGGTGATCGAGAAGGACATTTTTCACGTTTCGGCCAATACCGACCCGAAGGGTGATCGGTCGCTGCCGCCGCAGCAGCAGGATCCGGACCTGATGGTCCATGTCACCCGCGAAACGGATGCCGGCATCATCATTCGTGGCGCGAAATATGAGACCGCCGCCGCCTATGCCGATCAGGCCTATCTGAAGCCGACGGTCGGCGCCTGGGCGAACGAGAAACTATCGGATTATGCGGTCGGCTGCATCGTCAAGATGGGCGCGCCAGGGGTCAAGCATATCTGCCGCGGCGGTTTTGCCGGCCGCAACAGCTCGAAGGACTATCCGCTGGCCAACCGCTTTGACGAAGTTGAAGCGCTTGTGGTGTTCGACGACGTGCTGATTCCGTGGGAGGACGTGTTCTTCTATCGCCACACCCGCGCGGCGCAGTTCGTGCGCTCGACGTTGCATCGCTATTCGGCGTTCCCCTATGTGCTGCGTCTGCTCTACACCGCCGACATGATGATCGGCGCGGCGATGTGGAATGCCAAGCAGACCGGACTCGACAAGCTGCAGTCGGTGAAGGAAAAGCTCGCAGATCTGGTTTGCTACCGCGAAGGTATCAACGCGCATCTCACCGCGTCGATCGCCATGGCCGAGAAGAGTTCGGGTGGCCTCCTGATGCCGCAGCAGTCGATGCTCTATGCCGGTCGTGTGTTTGCCTGTTCGCAATTGCCGGCGATGATGCACATCGCCCGCGAACTCTGCGGCGGCCAGATCTGCATCACTCCGAATGCCAATGCATTCGAGGCCGAAGGCAGTGGCAAATGGCTCAACAAGTTCTATTCGCTCAACGACGAATGGCAGGCGGACGATCGTCGCAAGCTCCTGGCATTCGCGCGGGACCTGCTGAATTCCGATTATGCTGGCCATCGCCTGACCTTCGTGCAATTTGCGCAAGCCCCGCACTTCAATCATCTGGCCGCCGTCTACAACAACTTCGACTTTTCCGGCCCGCTGGATTTCGTCAAGAAGTCCGCCGGTCTGTCGGATCGCATCGACGGCAAGCAGTCGTGAGCGCCGCATCTCACGACGTCGTCGCCGTGGAAGACTTTCGCGACGCGATGCGGACCACCGCATCGGGTGTAGCGGTGGTGACAACGGATGGCGAGGCGGGGCGTGCGGGCGTCACGGTATCCTCGCTGTGCTCGCTGTCGATGGAGCCGCCTTCAGTGGTGTTCAGCGTTCATCGTGACAATGGCGGTCTCGAAAAGCTGCTCGCGAACGGCGTGTTCGTGGCGAATGTCCTGTGCGATGCGCAGGAGCGCGTCGCCAGCAGTTTTGCGGGCCTGATCCCCGAACTGCGCGACAATCGCTTTCTCGCGGGCGAATGGTCGGACATGCTCACCGGCGCGCCAGCGCTCGATGGGGCCTTGTGCAATTTCGATTGCCGCGTTGCCAGCGTGTTTGATTTCGGCTCGCATCGCATCATCACCGGCGAGGTCCTGAATGTGCGCAAGAAAACCGCGCAGCCTCTGATTTTCTCCGATCGTATGTTTCGTCGTCTCGCTGCCGCTTGAGGATTTTAGTTCATGACCCATCAGCGTTTCCGCAAGTTCAACACCAAAGAAGCCTATCCCGAGCAGTCGCTCGACAATGACGTCTGTATGGTGGTGCGCGCCAACAACACGGTCTATGTGCGCGGACAGACCGCAATGGATCTTGATGGCAAGATCGTCGGCATTGGCGATGCCGCAGCACAGACGGAAAATGCCATGGCATGCGCCAAAGTGCTGCTAGAAGAGGCAGGATCGAAGCTCGAAGATGTCGTGAAGATCGTGATCTATATCACTGATCGCGCCTATCGCGAGCCTGTCTATCGCGTTGTCGGCAAGTGGCTGAAAGGTGTCTACCCGGTATCGACCGGCATCATCGTGCAAGGGCTCGCCAAGCCCGAATACATGATGGAAATCGATATCATCGCGGAATTTCCGGCCTAGCAATACGCGTTCACGCCGGCTCGACCAGCATCGATCGGACGTTTGCAGCTTCGTCTTTCACGAGATCGGCGAGGGTGGTCCTGTGCGCCCGCTGGATGGAAATTCTTGAGGTTTATCAATCGCCTGGCACGATGTTTGCTTTTAGTTCGTTGTCATAACTCATGTGGGGTTTCGAGATGAAGCGCGCTTTGAAGTTCACTGCACTGATGTTGCTGTCGACCCTCGCGGTCGGTGGCCAGGCCTCCGCCCAGGAGAAGCTGGTTGTGAGCACCTGGGGTGGAAGTTTTCGCGATTTGATCGACGAGGCGATCGCCAAGAAATTCACGGCCGATACCGGTGTGAAGGTCGAATACATCACCGGCGGCACGATCGACCGTCTCAACCAGGCCAAGCTCGCGGCGGCCAAGCCGGAGAGCGACGTGACCTTCACGACCGCGCATGTCGGCTGGCTCTATGCCAATGACAATCTGTTCGAGAAACTCGACATGGCGAAGATTCCGAATGCCAGCCATCTGGTCGAGCAGGCCAAGATCAGCCCGTATCACATCGGCTCCTGGGCCTATGTCTACACGATCGGCTATCTGCCTGACCGCCTGCCAAAGGGCGTCAGCTTCGACAGCTGGGAAGGCCTGTGGAATCCGGCGCTCAAGGGCATGATCGCGTCGCCGGATTTCGATCCGAGCCATGTGATGGTGGTCGCCGCGAAACTCTCCGGCGGCGATGCATCGAACTGGGAAGTCGGCGAAGCCAAGATGAAGGCGCTCAAGACTAACTACAAAGCGTTTTACACCAATGACGCCAACAGCCAGCAGCTCTTTGCCACTGGCGAAACGCCGGTACAGGTCGTTCTGTCCATGAATGCCTATTACATGCAGGCCCAGGGCGTGCCGATCAAGCTGGCGATCCCGAAGGAAGGCGCCGTGCTCGGTGTCGATACCATGGGCATCACCAAGGGCACGACCAAGGCGGAGCTGGCCTACAAGTTCATCAACACGGCGCTCGATCCCGACGTGCAGGCGAAGATCGCCGAGCTCAAGAAAGGCAGTCCGGTCGTGGACAACGCCAAGGTGAAGCCCGAGATCGCAGCACTGCCCGGCGTGTTCACGACTGCGGACCAGTGGGCGAAGCAGAGCCTCGTGATCGACGCCAAACTGCGCGCCGAAAAGACCGCGACCTGGCGCAAGTGGTTCACTGAAAACATTATGGCTCCGTAAGATCAGTCCTGCGATCCGGCGGCTCGCGCCGGATCGCATCTCTTTCCGTCCGGGTTTCTCCATGAACACACGACCGTTTTTGGGATGGTTCGTTTCGCCAGCCGGGCTTGTCGCCATCGGCCTGCTCGCGGCGATGCTGGCCGTTTTCCAGTACAGTGTCCGCGCCCATGTGCCGGGCTCGCTTGAGGTTGGCGGATTCACCTGGGCGAATTTCGTCGCCATGCTGCGTCCGCTCTATGCATTGGCATTCTGGAACACGGTACTGATCTGTTTCGAGACGGCCGTGTTCACGCTGCTGCTGGCCTACCCATTGGCATATGCGCTGACGCGAACCACGAGCTCCGCGCTGCGATCGTTCATCCTGATCGTGTCGGTGACGCCACTGTTCCTTGGCGAAGTGGTGCGCACCTATTCCTGGATGATCGTGCTTGGCAATAACGGCTTCCTCAATACGCTGCTGCTCAAGACCGGCCTCATCGAGCGTCCGTTGCAGATGATGTTCACCACCGGCGGCGTGATCGCGGCGCTGGTGCATGTCACCATGCCGATCATGGTGATCATGCTGGCCGCGGCACTGTCGCATATCGATCGCAATTACGAGAAGGCGGCCGAGAGCCTTGGCGCCGGCCCGATCCGCGTCTTCATGACTATCACCCTACCGCTATCGATGCCCGGCATCGTCGCCGGCTTCTCGACAGCTTTTGCCTGGACCTTCAGCGCATTTGCCACGCCGCAGCTGATTGGCGGCGGGCGCGTGGCTACGGTATCGACGCTGATCTACCAGCTCGGCTTCTCGTCGTTTAATTTTCCCTTTGCCGCGAGCCTGTCCATCATCGGCCTCGCGCTATCACTTGCCGTCATCGCGCTGCTGAAGCAAAGCGCCAAGCCGCTCGAACGCATGGTGAGCCCGTCATGAAGCGGTCACCCGCCATACGCGCATTGCGCTGGTCAGGCCACGCTCTCGTTGCCGCCATTCTTCTATTCGTGCTTTTGCCTGGCATCGTGGTGGCAATTTCGGCCTTCAACGATCGCGCGATCCTGCAATTCCCGCCGCAGGCGTGGTCACTGCGCTGGTTCTATCGCGCTTTCTCCTACAGCGATTTCGCCAAGGGTTTCTGGAACGGATTGACGGTGACAATCTGGGCATCGAGCATCGCCGTTGTGGTGGGATCAGCCTTTGCCTTCGCCATCCATCGTTACAAATTCGCGTTGCGCGATCTGCTCGAAGGCATCCTGCTGTCACCGCTGATCATTCCGCACTACACGATCGGCCTCGGCATGCTGATTCTTGCCTCGCAGACCGGCGTCAGCCGCGGCTTTCCGCTGGTGATCTTCGCGCATGTAGTGATGGTGTTGCCCTTCGTGATGCGCAGTACCTACATTTCGCTGGAAAATCTCGACACGCGGCTCGAACTCGCTGCCTCCAGCCTCGGTGCCACACCGTTGCGTATCATGTTCACCGTCACGATCCCGCTGCTGATCCCCGGCCTCCTCAGCGGGTGGCTTTTTGCAGCGATCCTGTCCTTCAACGAGTTTACGGCAACGCTGTTTGTCTCCAGCCAGGCGACGCAGACGCTGCCGGTGGCCATGTACAATTATGTCCGCGAATTCGCCGATCCCACGCTTGCGGCCTTGTCGGTGATCTACATCGTCGTCACCGCTACATTGCTGACGATCGCCAATTCCTTCCTGGGTCTCGGGAAAGTCCTCAATGTTGATGCGCACTGATCCAATGACCGAATTCACACCAGGCGCGGCCAGCGACCGCATCCGTCCCGCGGTGCAGCTCGACGGCGTCACCAAACGATTTGGCGACTCCATGGCGCTGCATGAGGCCTGGCTGAAGATTCGCCCGAGCGAGTTCATGACATTGCTTGGCCCGTCCGGCTGCGGCAAGACCACGCTGCTCAATCTGGTCGCTGGATTCCTCACTGCCGACAATGGTGAGATCTTCATCGATGGCGAGCTGGTCACCGCGACGCCGGCGCATATGCGCGAAATCGGTATCGTGTTTCAGAATTACGCCCTTTTTCCGCATATGAGCGTAGCGAAGAATATCGCCTACGGGCTCAAGACCCGCGGTATCGATAACAAGGAGATCGCACGCCGTGTCGATGAGGCGCTGGCGCTGGTCAAGCTGACGGGCTTTGCCGACCGCAAGCCGAAGCAACTCTCCGGCGGCCAGCAGCAACGCGTCGCACTCGCACGCGCGCTGGTGATCCGGCCGAAAGTGCTGCTGCTGGACGAACCATTCTCGGCTCTCGACAAGAACCTGCGCGGCTCGATGCAGGTCGAGCTCAAGCAGATCCAGCGCGAACTCGGTGTCACTACTATTTTCGTCACGCATGATCAGGGCGAAGCGCTCTCGATGTCGGATCGCATCGCGGTGATGTCGGCGGGACGCATTCGCCAGATCGCCGCACCCGACGACATTTATCGCCGGCCGGTTGATCGCTTCGTCGCGTCCTTTGTCGGCGATGCCAATGTGCTCTGCGGCAAGCTGGTCGATAAGCAAGGCGACATGGCCGTGGTGGCAGTCGGCGACATCAAAGCCAGCGTGCCGTGCGCATCGGTCGCAGAGCTATCCACGGGCACGACCATTGACGTGTTCGTGCGGCCCGAACACCTCGCCGTCACACGGCGCGATGCGCCCGGTTCACTGCCGGGCACCGTGGCCACCCAGGTGTTCCAGGGCGGTCATGTCGATCTCTATATCGATATGCCAGGCATCGCCCGCGAGCGCGTGTTGGTGCGGGTGCCGGGCATCGCGGCGCTGTCATCTTGTCCCGTTGGCGCTGAAATCGGATTGATCATGGGCGCCGACGACATCTTGGCTTTTCCGCCGGACGCAACACCGTGAGCCACATGCGGCTAGAACGAGGGCGCCGCGCCCGGATTCATCGCGCGCGCGACATAGTCCTTCTGCTGCGGGCGGTAACGCTCCCACAGTGCGCGGAGTTCGCCGATCGGCGCCTCATGCCAGTCGACCCGCAGATCGACGACCGGCCAGTCGAACATGTGGGCCACATGCAGCCCCGCGGCATGTTCGTCGTCGGTTTCACCGCCGGCATCGAGGCCGGCTTCCAGCGCCGACATCAGCCGCTCCGCCAGAGGCTGTCCGACCATGGCCTCGAATTTGGCCAGCATCACGCTCGGCACTTTCTCGTCCACCAGCAGATTGCCCATCGCAAGACAGCCGGCGCCTTGCGCGATGCCGATAATGGGCAGCGCCTGTTCGCCACTATGCCAAGCTACCTGGCCGTAGCGATCGATCACGCCGACCTGCCGCCATGCCGGCTGCGGCGTGCCAAGGGCGAGATTGTGAAGCACAGCGCACGCGCCGAGGCCCTGGCGCAGCAACGCGAGACCCGTCGGACCGAGCGAGGGGTCGGTGACATTCTGCGACACCACAAGGCCGAGAGGCCCCACCCATGCGCAGCGCGCCGGCACTGCGATCGAGGACGACGTGATGGCAATGCCGAACGCGCCGGTCTCCGGACAACGTGCCGAGATGGAATAGGTCATCGTGATGCTCCTGCAAACGTAACGTGGGGGCAGTGTAGATGATCGACACCGCAGCTCAAATACTTTGCGAGCTGATCCGCATCGAAAGCATCAGCGCAAATTCGAATCTCGATATCATCGCTTATATCGAGCGCGTCCTCGCAGCGGCGGGCGTGACATCACGGCGCGTCCCATCGGGCGATGGAAATAAGGCGTCGCTGCTCGCAACCATCGGTCCTGCAGACAAGCCCGGCATCGTGCTGTCGGCGCATACGGATGTCGTGCCGGTCGATGGACAAGCCTGGACCGTGCCACCATTCGGCGGCGTGATCCGCGATGGGCGCGTCTACGGTCGCGGTGCCACCGACATGAAGGGTTTTCTTGCCGTGGTACTCGCTGCTGTGCCACGGCTGAAGCAGGCAGCGACGATCGCGCCGGTGCATCTGTGCTTCTCCTATGACGAGGAAGTCGGCTGCCGTGGCGCGCCGGATCTGGTGCGTGCTCTGATGCAATCGGTGGCGCCGCCGGCGCTGGCCATTGTCGGCGAGCCCACGACCATGCGCGTCGTCCGCGCTCACAAAGGTAAGGTGGCTCGCCGTATCACGGTGACCGGCCGCACCGGTCATTCTGCGATGCCGCATCGCGCCGCCAATGCCGTCGATGCCGCGGCAGCGATCGCATATGCGCTGCGCAGTCTCGCCGATGAGGAAATTGCACGCGGCGGTGATGCGGCCTTCGATCCGCCTTTCACCACCATCCATGTCGGCTCGCTGCATGGCGGCAGCGCCGTCAATCTGGTGCCGGAGCGCGCGGTGCTGGAATACGAAATCCGGACCATGCCGGGACGTAGCGCTGGCGACATCCTTGCAAGGATCGATGGACTGGTTGACCGCGAGCGCGATCGGCTCCGCGCCACTGCGCCGGAAGCCGATATCGTCTCTGAGGAGATCTCTGCCTATCCGGGTCTCGATATCCGCGCCGACCATGCAGCCACCCTGCTGATCGGCCGGCTCGCCGATGACCCGCAGCCGGCGACGACCGTCGCTTTCGGTACCGAAGCAGGCCTTTACGCGCAAGCCGGGATCCCGACGCTGGTCTGCGGACCCGGCGACATGGCGCGAGGCCACAAGGCTGACGAATGGATCGGTCTCGACGAGCTCGAGGCAGCGGATGCGATGATGGTGCGGCTGGCTGATCTTCTGCGCCGGCCAGGCGAACACTGGATGCAGAGCGGAGGAGCCCATGGCGACGACTAAAGCCTCTTTGAAACTGACACATGAAGGCGCGCTCAAGGCGCTGGCGGGCGCCGTGGCCAAGGCGGAAGCTCTTGGTGTTCCGCAAAACATCACCATCGTCGATGACGGCGGCAATCTGCTGGCTTTCGTTCGTATGGATGGCGCGAAGATGCTGTCGCGGGAGACCTCGTTGTCGAAAGCCATCACCGCTGCTTCGCACCGGCAACCGACGTCGCGGCTCAATCCTTCCGACGAGATTAAGCTGGCCATCGCAGGTGGTGGCCGGCTCACCAATCTCGAGGGCGGATTGCCGATCGTGATCGCAGGTCAGTGCGTGGGTGCGGTCGGCGTCGGATCTGGAACCGGCGCGCAGGACGTCGAAGTTGCACGCGCGGCGCTGGCGGCGATCGACGCCGAGGATCAGAAGCCATGACCGACAAGATCGAGCTGTTCTATGCCCCGACATCGCCTTACGTCCGCAAGGTCATGGTTTGTGCGATCGAGCTCGGGATGGCCGAGCACATCGTAAAACTGCCAAGCGCCGCACATCCGCTCAAGCGCGATGCACGGATCGCGAATTTCAACCCGCTGGCCAAGGTACCGGCTGCCAAGCTCGCCGATGGCACGTTGCTGTTCGACAGCCGTGTCATCTGCGAGTATCTCGACGACCTCGGGCAGGGCGCATTGTTTCCGCGCGGGCCGGAGCGCTGGCAGGTTCTTGCCGAACAGGCGCTTGGGGATGGCCTCCTCGATGCGGCGCTGCTCGCGCGTTATGAGAACACCTGTCGCAGCGAGGAGATGAGATCGCAGGAATGGATCGACGGTCAGATGACCAAGGTCGGCGCAGCGCTCGACGACATGGAGCGCTCCGTTTTGGTGTTCGGCACCCGTATCACCATCGGCAGCATTACCATCGCCTGCGCACTCGGCTATCTCGACTTCCGCTTCGCGTCATATGACTGGCGATCGTCGCGCCCGGCGCTGGCGAAATGGTTCGCGATCACATCGCAGCGGCCATCTCTGCAACAGACGGTTCCGGCGGATTAGCAACTTCATGGTCGCGCGAGACGAAACGTATGCTCTGCGCCATTAGTGAGCCGCTGTAGATCGGCCGCCTCGCTTGCGGTGCAGGCGATCTGCAAATTCGACGACCGACGCCTCATCGCCGGTCGGCTCGTGCGCGCCACGCGCGACGATCCCGGCGTGGTGGAAGCCCTCGGCAAGTCTGTGCTGTCCGTCCGCGTCCGCGTCTTTGCGCTGGGCGGCGCCATTCTCGGTATCGCCGGCAGCCTGCACGCGTTCTATTACACCTATATCGATCCGACCCAGTCCGGCCCGATCATCACCGCTTACGCTTTCATGGCTGTCGTCGTCGGCGGACGCGGCAGCAATCGCGGTGTGCTTGTCGCGGCCTTCACGCTGATCTTCCTGCTCGAAGGCAGCCGCTTCCTGATCGACCTCGTGCCCGGCCTCGGCGCCTCGGAACTCGCCGCGATCCGGCTGTTCCTTGTCGGAGTGGGGCTGGTTGGTCTACTGATCTTCAAACCCGACGGTTTTGGCCGCGAGCCGCGTTCGGCGCTCGCAAACAGGACCAATTGATCCCAGGAGTTTCCCATGGCCCGCGTTACCCTCAAGCGTCGCGACGATCTGCCCGACCATCTCAAGCCACTGTGGGACCGCATGATCAGCTATGGCCCGTTCGCGGGACAGGCCGGCGCAATGGCGCAACGGTTGCCGATCTTCGAGCATATGTGGCGCCTGCTGACCGATCTGTCCGACGAGGGCGTGCTTAAGAAGCGCTATCTCGAACTCGGCATTGTCGCGACCTCGCTGGTCAATCAATGCGAGTTCTGTGTTGCCCAGCATTCACCAAAACTTGCCGTGGAAGGCATTACGCCGGACGGCGCCGCCAGTCTGCTCGATTGGGAGAAACATCCGGAACTGGACGAGGTCGATCGTCTTGTCGTCGAATACGCCATCGCGGTGACGTCGAACTGGAGCCGCATCCGCGACGCCATGTTCGAGCGCCTGCGCGCGCATTTCAGCGAACCGCAGATCGTGGAGCTGACCTGGCGCATCGCGCTGTGCGGCGCGTTCAATCGCTTCAATGACGTGTTGCAAGTGGAAGTGGACGTGTGACGATCCACGGATGTCGTCCCCGCGAATGCGGGGACCCATACACGCTGTCAGTCTGCTTTTCTGCGTAGGAGAGACCGTCCCTTAAACGAAACGGCGGTGGTTATGGGTCCCCGCCTTCGCGAGGACGACAGAGCTACTGACGATACTGCGCCGCCGGATGACTCGTCGGTAGCAACGCGCCGCCACCGGCGAACAGCTTTTCCCGCAACGTGCCGTCGCGATACGCGCTCTTGTAGAGCCCGCGCGATTGCAGCTCCGGCACCACCAGATCGACAAAAGCCGCCAGCGATTCCGGCGCCACCAGCCGCACCAGATTGAAACCGTCGATATCTGTTTTGTCAGCCCAGTCAGCGATCTCGTCGGCGACATCCTGCGGCGAGCCTACCACGAAAGGCGCCCGCGCGCCGGCAGGGCTCAGTGTCGCGAGATCGCCGACCTTCATCGGCACGTCGCTGCGTTTGGTAAGATTTTCCACCATCGACTGGATCGCGTTGCTCTCGACATATTGCAGCGCCTGGTTCGGCTCGTACTTGGAAAAATCCATGCCGGTCCAGCCTGACAGCAGCGCGAGCTGTCCGCGTTGATCCACATAGGATGCATATTCCGCGTGCAGATCCTTCGCTTCGCCACGCGTGGGCGCGACGATGACGGTCAGTCCGGCGAAGAGCTTGATGTCATAGGGCGAGCGGCCGAACTCCTTGGTCGCCGTGCGGATCGCCTTCACCGTCTCGGCCAGCATCGGTTTGGTCTGGCCGTTGAGGAAGATCGCTTCGGCATGTTTGGCGGCAAAGTTGCGCCCGCGCTTCGAAGCGCCTGCCTGATAGAGCAAGGGCGTGCGTTGCGGTGACGGCTCCGACAGATGGATGCCATCGACCCGGTAATGTGGTCCGTCGTGATGGATCGCGCGGACCTTGGTAGGATCGGTAAAGACCCGGCTCGCACGGTCGCGCTTGACCGCATCCTGCGCCCAGCTACCTTCCCAGAGCTTGTAGGTAGCGGCGAGGAAATCCTCGGCGACGTCGTAGCGATCATCGTGCGCGCGGTTGGCGTCAAAGCCCATGCCACGCGCGCCGCTTTCGAGATAGCCGGTGACGATGTTCCAGCCGATGCGGCCTTGGGTCAAATGGTCGAGCGTCGAGAAACGGCGTGCGAAATGATAGGGATGATCCAGCGTCAGATTGGCAGTGATGCCAAAACCGAGATGTTTCGTCACCAGCGCCATCGCCGAGACGAACAGGGTCGGATCCGCATTGGGAATCTGGACGCCGTGCTTGATCGCTGTTTCCGGGCTGTCGCCGAACACGTCATAGACGCCGAACACATCGGCCAGAAAAATGCCATCGAGCAGGCCGCGTTCGGCGGTTTTCGCAAAGGTCGTCCAGTAATCGAGCGTGTTGTAGCCGATCGATGCATCGCGCGGATGCGACCACAGGCCGGCCCAGTTATGGCTGGGGGCAGTCATATTGAAGGCGTTGAAGCGAAGTTCTCGTTTTGAAGTCATGCAGTCTCGTCGCGGAGAAGAGGGAGAAGCGTGCGGCCCTGCCGTTCGATTTCCGCAAGATAGGGTGTATCGGACAGAATGAAAGTCCGGATGCCGAGATCGCGATATTTCCGTAGCGAACGCGCGACCTCCTCGGCTGATCCGACAAGCCAGGTCGTGCCGGCGCCGGCTGCGCCGTATTTTCCGGGCGCCGTATAGAGATTGTCATCGAGCACGTCGCCACGAGCTTGTAGATCGAGCAAGCGGCGCTGGCCAACGGCGATGGGCGGGCCGTGATCATTCCAGCCGGCACCGGCCTTCTTGGCCATCGCGGCCACCTTGGCTTCGGCGACGGACCAGGCTTCGGAGGATGTCTCGCGCACCACCGTGGTGATGCGCAGGCCGAATTCCAGAGGAGCGAGATCGCGATCGAAGCGTTGGCTCAGATCCCTGAGCCTTGCGATGCGCTCCTTCACATCGGCGAGCGGCTCTCCCCAGAACAGTTGAACATCGGCTTCTGTGGCGGCAACGCGCTCGGCAGCTTCAGAGGCGCCGCCAAAATACAGCCTAGGGTGCCTGCGATCGTCGCGCACTGAAATCCGCGGTGCTGCCGTTGAGTTGGCCACGCGAAAATGCTCGCCGGCGTAAGTGACGTTTTCCTCGGTCCAGAGGCGGCGCACGAGCCGCATGAACTCCTTGGTGCGATCGTAGCGATGAGTGGAGTCGGCTTCCTCATCTCCGTAAGCGGCAAGGTCGTCTTTACCGGACACGATATTGACGCGGACACGGCCACCGGTGAGCTGATCGAGGGTGGCTGCTGCCGATGCAAAATGCGCCGGGCGCCAATAGCCGGGACGGATCGCGATCAGAGGTTGGAATTCCGTCGTCCGTGCTGCCAAAGCGGCTGCCACGGTGAAAGTATCTGGCCGCCCCCAACCGGTGCCGATCAGCGCGCCGCGCCAGCCGTTGCGTTCGATCGCCTGCGCTTGGTCGGTGAGTGTGGTGAGACTGTTATGGTTTGCATCGCCGGTGTCGCCGCGATGGCCAGCCTTGACGTCATTCGGGATGTACCACAGAAATTCCGACTGAGCGCTCAAGGTCATCTCCAGTGTCGTTATCTAGCGGCGCGCCACGATACCACGCAGTTCCATGGCATGTCATGCGCGCCGCCAGTGTCATTTCTCAGGCGGCGCGCAAGCGGCTATTGCTTATCCGCCCATTGTCGAGCAAAGCGCGCGCGGCGCGTTCAGCAGCGCGCGCTGACCCGAAATGCGTCCCTTCGAGGGCATCAAAGGCGGTCTCCGACGAAAAGAAGCGGAAACCACGCTCCTCGGCGACGACGATGCCGGCGGTCTGGTTGGCGATTTCGATGATATAGGCGTGAGACATGTGTTTGTTCACTGCAGAGCAGCGATCCCATTCAAGAATTGTGATGTCACGAGAGTAACGATTGACGTCTGGCTGGGATCAACAACACGCGCCGGTGGCCGCGGACACGCAGCGGCGTGTCACGCTCTTGCGCAACTCGCTCACGACTATCCTTTTGATCGCGGTCATGGGTGCCTCAAAGCACTGGATTGTCAGGCTAGATGTCGCTGGAATGACCGTTCTGGTCAATGAAATGGCTATCCATATTCGCGCAGGACGCGCGTCGGATATCCTGCGATGGATGCGCTCTGCGGAAAGTCTTTCGCGCTGTTGCCGTCGCCTGGCTGTTCATCGTTAGCTGTCAAAGCCGGCAGGAATGAAAGCCGGCAGTTTTTCCTCGATGAAGCGCTTTACCTCAGGAGACTTGAACACCTTGATGAATGCGGCAAGGCGGGGATCGTCCTTCTTGTCCGCGCGGGCGGTGAAACGAAGCACAAGCCCTTCTTCGATGGTGCGATCGATGATCAAGGCCGATTTCGGATCGCCGCCGGCAAGGATCAGATAGGTGATATTGACCAGCCCGAGCGTGACGTCATCCAGCGAGCGATAGGTTTGCGCTGGATCAAGTTCGACGATTTTGAGGTTCTTTGGATTCTCGGTGATATCGAATTTCGATACCGAAAAGCCTTTGCCGGGTGCGAGCTTGATGAGGCCGGCGCGCTCCAAAAGGATCAGCCCGCGTGCACCATTGAGCGGCTCGTTCGGAATGGCGACGCTATCGCCGGATTTGATCTCGCTGAGGCTTTTGACCTTTTTCGAGAACAGACCGACCGGGGCAATCACGCCGACCTTGTCGGCCTGGGCGAGATTGAATCCGCGCGTCTTGTTCTGGATCGCCAGATAAGTGCTGTGCTGGAAGAAATTGGCATCGGCATCGCCATTCTGCACCGTCTCGTTGATCACGATCCAGTCGGTTATCTCGATCGTCTTGACATCGATACCTTTCGCCTTGGCGAGGTTGGCAGCGAAAGAAATGAGTTGGCCAACGGGACCTGCGCTTGCGGCGATCCTGAGCGGCTGGTCTGCAGCAGCTGCGCCATTTAACGCCAGCAGTATGGCGCCGGCCTGGATGATGCGAGACAAGATATGGTTCATGTGAGCGATCTCCTCATTTGATGCGCAAATTGTAGAGATACGTGGGCTGAAAGCGATGAGATCGATTTCGTTTTTTGCGGGCGGGCCGTAGATCAAACGTAATTTGCAGGAATGTCCGACAGGCTGATATTTTGCCGAGAAATACGGTTCTCGTAGCGAAGCAATGCAGAGACGTTTCCTCGCAGCTCGTAAGATTCGATCTGGTCGTCACTCCATGAGTGTGCCTGGCAGCAGACCAATCAGAGCGAGGAGCCTCGAATCCCTATCGTTAACGGCATTAGCGAGCGATTAACCTGAAACGGTCCACCGCTCGATTTGCGTTGCGCTGTTTCTTATGCTCGGCGGAGTTCTTGTAGTCGTGCCTGCGACAGGTCGCCACGACCGGAAGGATGTTCCTCGCGCTGGTCTTGGGACTGCTGGGCGGCACCTTGCTGGGCTGGGGTGCCATGATCGGGTTGGTATGCACCGTGGGCACGCTGTTCTCGGGCATCTCGGCTGGTGCGCTGTCGGGCGGGGTGTTTGCGGCGGCGGTGTTCGGCGGAACGGCCATCATGCTGTAGGGCGGCCTGCTTCTGCGGCGTTGAGGCCGCAGACGAAGGTGTCATGATGAATGCTGCCCCCAGCGCTCGACTGTCAGACGGCTGATTGTCTTGAACACCAGTTCCTCGACGATGAGGCCGATCAGGATGACGGTAAGCAGGCCGGCAAACACGCTGTCGGTCTCCAGCTGCGCGCGGTTCGTATAGATGAACCAGCCGAGACCGCCGGACCTTGCGCTGACGCCGAACACGAGTTCGGCTGCGATCAGCGTGCGCCAGGCAAAAGCCCAGCCGATCCGCAGGCCCGACAGGATATGCGGGAAGGCGGCCGGCATCAGGATTTCGGTGATGAAGCGGCCATGGGACAGGCCGAGATTTCGTCCCACCATGCGCAAGGTCGGCGACACCGACAGGAAGCCGCTGTGAAGGGCGAGCGCCACCGGCCATAACACCGAATGCACGGTGACAAAAAGCAGGCTGGGCACGCCGATGCCGAACCACAGCAACGCGACCGGGAGCAGCGCGATCGCTGGCAGTGGATTGAACATGGATGTCAGCAGCCCCAGCGTATCGCTGCCCCAGCGCGACATCATCGCAAAAGCCGTCAGCACAATGGCGATGGCAATGGCCAGGACATAGCCGGTTGTCAGCACCCGGAGTGATGTCAGCGCCCGATCAGGTAGTTCGCCGGACAGTGTAGCTTTCGCCAGTGCATTGAAAGTGGCTGTGAGTGTCGGCAGTAGCAGCGAGTTGTCGAGCCACCGCGCATACAGCTCCCAGATGGCGGCAAGCACCGCGAGGATGATGATCCGTCGAAAGGTGCTGCTGCCGGTCCATCGCGACAAGCGCGGCAGCGAGCGGGCGTGCACGACGTCACGCATGGGCGGCACTTCCGTCAAACACGCTCTGCTGAATGCTGCGTTCGAGCGCGCCAAAGCCGGTCGAGCCGCGAATGCGATCATCGGCCGACACGGTGAAACTTGCGGCGAGGCGGCCGGGATGTGCGGTCAATGCCAGGATGCGGGTACCGACCACGATGGCTTCGTCGATGCCATGGGTCACGAACAGCGCGGTGCTGCCGGTTTCCTCACAAAGTGCCAACAGCTCGTCCTGCATCTGGCGCCGCGTCAGCGCATCCAATGCGGCGAAGGGTTCGTCCATCAGTAGCAGGCGCGGTTGTAGCGCAAAGGCGCGGGCGATCGCCACGCGCTGTTTCATGCCACCGGACAACGTGTGCGGATAGGCGTCGAGGAAGCGCCCGAGCCCGACACGCGTCAGCCAGTCGCGCGCCTCGCGCTCCGCTTGCTGTCGCGACAGCTTGCGGCCGCGCTCCAGCGCGTAGCGGACATTGCCCAACGCGCTGCGCCACGGCAGCAGCTGGTCAAATTCCTGGAACACGGTCATCCGGTCCGGCGCGGGACGGATGATCGGCGCACCATCGATCAGGATCTCGCCATGGGTCGGCGCAAGAAAACCGCCGATGGCGCGCAATAGGGTCGACTTTCCGGAGCCGGAGGGGCCGATCAGAACCAGCCTCTAGCCGGCATGAAGCGCAAAGGAGACGTCATCGACGGCGGTGAGCGTGCCTTCGCGCGTCGCATAGTCGATGCCGACATGATTGACCTGAAGCAGCGGTGCGGAGCTGGCGTCGCTGCTTGCTGTGGGACGCGTCAGTGTGGCGATGGACACATCAGCTTCCGGGCTTGTCCTTGAGGCCAGACCAGAACATATCCTGCCAGCGTGCTGGCGCCTGCTTGATCAGGCCGACCTTGGCTTCGAAATCAGCAAATTTCTGCGCACCTTCGGGAGCGGTGGTGAAGCGCACGCCGGGATCGCGGATGATGGCCTCGATGAAGTCCGGTGCCAGCTTGGAGCTTTCCGCCTTGATATACAGCGCTGCCGCGTCCTTCGGATTGGCGGTGATCCAGGCATTGGCGCGATCGAGCGCATTGACGAAGGCCTCGATGGTCTTCGGATTATCGGTGGCGAATTTCGTGGTCGAATAAACGACGTTGAAGGTGTGCGGCCCGCCCAGCACATCATAGCTGTTCAGGATGCCGTGAACCTTGCCGGTAGCGAGCTGCTGCTGCACGAAGGGCGGCGAGGTGAAATGCGCGGTGATTTCCGATCTGCCCGACAGGATCGCCGCGGTCGCATCCGGATGCGGCATGCTGACGGTGAGATCGTCAAGTTTGTCATATTTGCCGAACTCCTTGTCCGCTGCCATCTGCAACAGGATCGGCTGGAAGCCGACCTTGACCGACGGCAGTGCGATGCGGTCGCGTTCGGTGAGATCCTTGATGCTCTTGATATTCGGATTGTTGGTGGTCAGCACATTGGCCATCGATCCGAGAGCCGCGATGCCGATGATCTTGGCATTGCTGCGGGTCTTGTCCCAGGTCAGGATCATCGGTGTGATGCCGGCGGTCGCAAAGTCGAGGCCGCCGGAGATCAGCGCCTCGTTCATCGCCGCTGCACCGGACAGCCGCAGCCATTCAATGGTCGGCGGCTTGATGCCGAGCTTGCGGGCTTCTTCTTCGACAAAACCTTTCTCGTTCGCCACGATCAGCGGCAGATAGCCGATGCCGAATTGCTGGGCGATGCGCAGTCTGTCGGTCTCCGCGCGCGCGACCTGGGTGCCACAGAACGACATCACGAGTGGCAGGCAGGCAATGATCCAGGCACGAAGCGTTGCCCGATGGGGGGGTGGTTTGCTCATGACGATCTCCAGAAGCAGCGTGCAATGAAATGTTGCGCGGACTGTATTGAAATAGGATCCTGGTTCCAGCGGAGAGTGCTGTAACACCTAAAATCGAAAAGTGTGTCTCCGCGGAGTGCCGCAAAGGGGTAAGATTTCCCGCGAAATATGTTGATAGTAGAAAATACGGCACGCGAGCGAAATGTATCACGCGAATGAGCGCCGATGGGGATCGTTCGAATTGGATAGCAGCAGGATACAGCGCTTCTTTTGCTATTTTCGTTAGAGCGTTGCGGTGCGAGTTGGTTATGCCAGAGTCCCTGCATCAATCATGATGCAGGGAGAAGGGTAACGATGTTGGGAATGGACGCGATGCCGAGACGGCTCGCAAAACTGGCTGCAGTGGTGTCAGTGCTGGCGATGGTCGGCGCCGGCTTTGCGCATGGTGAAACCATTCGTGTTGGTGTGACAGCTGGTCCGCATGCGGAGGTGCTTGAGGCCGTCCGCAAAGTCGCCGCCGAGCGCGGGCTTGAAATCAAGGCGGTGGAGTTCACCGACTATGTATTCCCCAATCAGGCGCTCGCCAACAAAGACCTCGAGGCCAATTCGTTTCAGCACGAGCCCTATCTGAAAAACCAGGTCGCCAAGACCGGCTGGAAGATCGTCAAGGTCGCCACCACGACGGCGTCGCCGATGGGCATCTATTCAAAGAAATACAAGAGCTTTGCCGATGTCCCGAATGGCGCGACCATTGCCATCCCGAACGATCCCAGCAATGGGGCGCGTTCGCTGCAGATCCTGGCGGTGAATGGAATCATCACGCTGAAGGATCCTGCCAATACCACTGCAGGCATTGCCGATATCGCCCAGAATACAAAGAAGCTGAAATTCGTCGAACTCGACGCCGCGCAGCTTGCCCGCTCGCTGGGGGACGTCGATGCTGCCGCGGTCAACAATAACTATGCGGTGCAGGCAGGTCTCGATCCGGTCAATGACAGCCTGATCAAGGAGCCGCCGGTGACGCCGTGGGTCAACATCATCGCCGTCCGTGAGGAGGACAAGAATAAGCCATGGGTCAAGACCCTGACTGAATCCTATCGCTCGGAACCCGTGAAGCAGTTTGTGCTGACGCGCTTCAAGGGCGCTTACGTACCCAGCTGGTAATGACAGAACGTGTAGGGTGGGCAAGCTTCGCTTTGCCCACCCTACAAACGGCAGCGCGGCTAGAAAAATCCCTTGGCCGGCAGTGGCGTGCCATTGACCTCGAAGGCGCCGATGGCCTGCGCCTTGACGGTGACGGGATTGTGCGAGGACAGCGTCCGCGCGTTGCGCCAATGCCGATCGAGATTGTCGGACGTCTTGGTTGCGGATGCGCCGCCGGCATCGAACAGAAGGCTTCCGCTGCGGATGGCGAGTTCGTCGGTGATGACCTTCGCCTGCGCCGAATGCAGGGCGGCTGCATGAGCAAGCGTCGTGTCTTCGCCGTCGCCCGCGCGGCTGGCAGCATCCAGCGCATCAGCGGCGGCCAGCACCACAGCCTCGGCGGCGAATGCATTGCTTGAGATTTGCCCCACGGTCTGTTGCAGGACAGGATCCTCGCGCGGGTTAAGTGAAGGCGAATAATAGAAGTTGCGCGCGCGGCGACGGACGAGGTCGGCGGCGTCACGGCGGATCGCTCCAACGATGCCGGCATTGATGGCGGTCAGGAACAGCTGCGCGAATGTATTCGCATAGGCCGCGCCGTAACCGACATTCGGCGCATCCACGATCAGCTCCGACGCTTCGACACGGACATTGTGAAAGTGTGTCGTACCGCTGCCGGTGAGGCGCTGTCCGCTGCCGTCCCAGTCATCAACAATCTCGATACCCTCGCGCTTCACCGGGATCACGGTGGTCGCGAGTCGCTTGTCATGCGTGGCCACGCGCACCAGCACGTAGTCGGAGTAGATCGTGCCGGTGCTGTAATATTTCGTTCCGTTCAGGCGATAACCATCGCCATCGGGTGTGACGTTGGTGGCCGGTGCGATGTCGCCGACCTGCGAACTGCCGAGCTCGGTGGTCGCCAGGCCGATCAACGCGCCGCCAACCACATCGTCGCGCCATTTGCGACTCTGCGCGCTCAGCGGCGTCAACGCCAGGCGCTCGACGACACTAAAATGGTTGCGCAGGATATGCGCGACATTGGCGTCGGCGGTGCCCAGCCTGATGATAGTGGAGAACAGCTCACGCAGCGATACGCCGCCGCCGCCATCGGCCTTGGGGATGCGCAGCGCGCCTATCCGCGACTGACGGATCAGATCCACGATATCGTAGGGCAGAGTGCGTTCACGCTCGCGCTTGGATTCGTCCTGCGCGATATAGTCGAATAGCGCCGTTAGCGAGGGTGAGTCGATGTGAAGCGGTCGCGATTGACCGGGAAACTGTGGCGCTGCTGTTTTGTTCATGGCTGTCTCACGAGGGGTTGAGTGGCGTTCAGTGCGCCATGGATTGAACGAGGATGATGGGCCGGCTGGTGGAATCCGAGCGGCGCGCCGATTGATCGACAGAAGCGGCTATCGCGACGGCAAGGGCAGCCGATATGGCCACAGCGAATACGGGGGAATGCGACATGAATGGCTTCATTGCCGTCATTAAGACTGCGGTCGCATCCCTTTTTGAATTCCAAAATTCAGCCAAACGCGACGGGATCGTGCTGCCGGATGGCCGGTCACGAGTGGTTGGTTTCAGGCGGATACGGCTGTCGCGTCCCGATTGGCATAGCGGCTCTGCGGACGGGCAAGGCCGAGATGCTCGCGCAGCGTCGTGCCTTCATAATCCCGCCTGAAGATGCCGCGCTTCTGCAGCAATGGCACGACTTCATCCACGAATGTCGCAAGCCCGCTCGGCAACACATCGGGCATCAGATTGAAGCCATCGGCAGCACCCGCGGCGAACCACGCTGCAATGTCGTCAGCGATCTGCTCGGGCGTGCCGACAATGATGCGATGGCCGACCCCGCCGCCCAGCGCTTTAAGTAGTTCACGAACGGTAAGGTTGCCTTTTCGTGCGAGATTCACTGTGCCGTGGAACATGGTCTGGTTCGCGTTGACAGGAACTGGGAGGTCAGGCAACGGCTTGTCGAGTTCGAGCAGATCAGGCGAAACCTGCAACGTGCCGGCAAGGCGCGACAGGCTGTACTGGATCGGCACCAGATCCCACAATTCGTCCTGCCGTCTTTTCGCCTCGGCCTCGGTGCCGCCGATGACGGTGGCGAGGCCGGGCAGGATGACGATGGAATCCGATGGGCGCCCATAAGCGACGGCCCGCGAACGCAGGTCGCGCGCATAGGCGACGCCGTCCGCGATCGATTGCGACAATGTGAACACCGCTTCCGCCTGTGCTGCGGCGAGATCGCGACCATCGCTCGAACAGCCCGCCTGTACCGTTATCGGCCGCCCTTGCGGCGAGCGGGGTACATTCAGCGGCCCATCGACATTGTAATGTGCACCGCGGTGCTTGATGGCATGGACCTTCGACCTATCCACGAAACGCGCCGTTGCCTTGTCGCCGACAAAAGCATCGTCCTCCCAGCTATCCCACAGCGCATGAACCACCTCGACGAATTCCTTGGCGCGATCGTAGCGCGCCTTGTGCTCAAGCACCTGCGGCAGGCCGAAATTGCGGCCGGCGGCGGCGTCCGCCGTCGTCACCGCATTCCAGCCGACACGGCCGCGGCTGGCATGATCGAGCGTCGCGAAGCGTCGTGCTATATTGTAGGGTTCGTTATAGGTCGTCGATGCCGTCGCAATCAGGCCGATACGGCTGGTCGCGGCAGCGACCGAGGCGAGGACGATGGTTGGCTCCATAGAGAGGAACGGCCGCAAGTCGATGCGGTCGGTCACCGCCGGCGTATCGGCCAAAAAGATCGCGTCGAATTTTCCGCGTTCGGCGATCTTCGCGACATTGATGTAATGCCCGACATCGAAGAATGCACCGGGATCGCTGTCCGGCAGCCGCCACGCCGACGCATAGACGCCGGAATGAAGCAGGTTCACGTTGAGATGCAGTTGACGCTGGCTCATATGTCCTCGTGGCGATGATCTTGGGATGATGCGCCGTTATTCGGCGGCAAGCGCAGGCGCGTGTGCGTGGCGGAACGACGCCGCCGGATGCGGAGCAGCAAGCCGCGCGCGGCCGGTGCCGAACAGTTTTTCCCGCAACGTGCCAGGCTCATACTCAGCCTTGTAGATGCCTCGGCGCGTCAGTTCGGGCACGAGCAGATCGACGATGTCCTCGAATGTGCCGGGCGAGATGGCGAAGGCCAGATTGAGGCCGTCCACATCGGTCTCGCGCACCCACTCCTCGATCGCATCTGCGGCCTGGGCCGGTGTGCCGATGATGATCGGTCCGATGCCGCCGATGCCGACATGCTCGGCGACCTCGCGCACGGTCCAGACGCGGTCGGGGTCCGCGCGAGTGATGTTGTCCATCGCCGTGCGGCCGGCATCGTTGAGAACGTGCTGAACCTCCTGGTCGAGGTCGTAGGTTGAAAAATCCACCCCGGTCCAGCCCGACATCAGGGTCAGCGCACCTTCGTGATTGATGTGGCGGCGATAGTCCTCGTGTTTCGCGCGCGCCTCGTCTTCGGTCTTGCCGAGAATAACCGTCATCATGCTGAAGATCAGGATCTCCGAGGGATCCCGACCAGTCTCGGCGGTCAGTGCGCGGAGCGAGGCGACGCGCGGCGCGATCACCTTGGCGGATGGGCCGGAGATGAAGACGCATTCGGCGTGCTGGGCCGCGAACAGTTTACCGCGCAGCGAGGACCCGGCCTGATAGAGAACGGGTGTGCGTTGCGGTGACGGCTCAGCGAGATGGATGGCATCGACCGTATAATGCGTGCCGTAATGCTGTACGCGATGCACGCGCGATGGATCGGTGAAGACGGCCGCATCCCGGTCGCGCACTGCCGCATCGTCCTCCCAACTGCTTTCCCACAGCTTGTAGACCACTTCCATATATTCTTCGGCCACGTCGTATCGATCGTCATGAGCGGTTTGCTTCGCCTTGCCCATGCCGCGGGCGGCGCTGTCGAGATAGCCGGTGACGATGTTCCAGCCGATGCGGCCGTCTGTGAGATGATCGAGCGTCGATATCCGGCGCGCAAATGTGTAGGGCGGCTCATAGGAGAGCGTGCAGGTGACGCCGAAGCCGAGGTGACTGGTGACGGATGCCATCGCCGACACCAGCATCAGTGGATCGTTGACCGGAACCTGTGCTGCGTTGCGCAGCGCCGCATCGACATTGCCGCCATAGACGTCATACACGCCGAGCACGTCGGCGAGAAACAGGCCGTCGAAACGTCCGCGCTCCAGCGTCTTGGCAAGATCTAGCCAGTAGCTCAAACGATTGTAGTCGCTGGAGCGGTCATCGGGATGCGTCCACAGGCCCGGCGATTGATGCGCGACGCAGTTCATTGCGAAAGCGTTGAGACGGATCTGTTTGGTCATGCTGTGCTCCATTGGGCCGCTTGCACTAGGCACGTGCAGCGGGCTGACGTCCGCCGAGCGGCTCACCGAACGGGCCTGTGTTGGCGCGTGCGTGTTGCGTTCCGGTGTTAGGCGTCAGGTTCAGCAACGGGAAGACCAGCTCAGCAAACCGGTAGGCCTCCTCGAGATGCGGATAGCCGGACAGGATGAATGTATCGATGCCGAGTGCCTGATATTCGCGGATACGCGTCGCAACCGTTTCGGGATCGCCGACCAGTGCCGTGCCGGCCCCACCGCGCACAAGGCCGACGCCGGCCCACAGATTGGGGCTGACTTCGAGCTTGTCGCGCCGTCCACCATGCAGCTGCGACATCCGCTGCTGTCCAACGGAATCCATGCGACCGAGAATGCTTTGTGCCGATGCGATCGTCTCGTCGGTAAGATATTCGATCAATTCATCGGCCGCCTGCCAAGCCTCTTCATTCGTGTGGCGGACGATGACGTGCAGCCGAATGCCGAAGCTGACGGTGCGATCGCGGGCCTCGGCGAGCTTGCGGACGCGGCCAATCTTTTCGGCGACCTGATCCGGCGGTTCGCCCCACGTGAGATATTTATCGACGGTATCGACAGCGACGTCGATGCCGGCTTCGGAGGAGCCGCCGAAATAGAACGCCGGGCGCGGGTCCTGTGCGGGCGGATAGAGGATGCGGCCGTCTTCGATGGTGATGTGCTTGCCCTTCACATTGACGGGTTCGCCCTTGAGAAGATCGCCATAGACGTTGAGAAACTCGCGCGTCACCTCATAACGCTCGTCATGATCGAGAAACACGCCATCGCCACGATTCTCGATGGCGTCACCGCCGGTGACGATATTGATCAGCAGGCGGCCGTTGGTGAGGCGATCGAGTGTCGCCGTCATGCGCGCCGCCACCGTGGGCGACTGCAGGCCCGGCCTCACCGCGACGAGATAGCGTAGGCGCTTTGTCCACGGCGCGATCGCTGATGCGATCACCCATGAATCCTCGCAATTGCGCCCGGTTGGCAGCAGGACGCCATAATAGCCAAGACGATCAGTCGCCTGCGCGATTTCGCGGAGATAGTCGAAATCGACATCACGTCCGCCGATGGTGGTACCGAGATGGTGGCCGTCGCCGCTCGTGGGCAGGAACCAGAGGACTTTCAGATCATCATTCGCAGCAGTCATGGTGCAAGCGGTCCCGCGGCTTCGGAGATGGAGATGGCTTTGGGGATAAGGCCCAGCGCGTGGAAGGTGTCGGCCACCTGCTGCTGTTCGGCGATCACCTGCGTGGTGATCGGCTTGATACCGTAGGACTGGCGCGTCAGCGCGACTTCGAGAACCGGGACTGGCAGCCCGACCGAGGGGCTCAGCTGTTCTGCCACGGCCTTGATGTCGGTCCTGGCCCAGTCATCGACTTCACGCAGGCTTTCCAGGATCACATCGACCAGCTTCGGTTCGCTTTCCAGAAACTTCTGTGAGGCCAGATAGAACTGATAGTTTGAGACTGTGTCCGTTCCATCGGCCAGTGTGCGTGCGCCGATGGCAGCTTCGGCTGAAGCCTGGAACGGATCCCAGATCACCCATGCATCGACGGCGCCGCGTTCGAACGCGGCACGGGCATCGGCAGGAGCGAGAAACACCGGCGTGATGTCGGCATATTTGACATTGACCTTCTCCAACGCCTTGACCAGCAGATAGTGGACATTGGAGCCCTTGTTCAGCGCAACCTTTTTGCCTTTGAGGTCCGCGACGGTTTTCAGCGGGCTGTCTTTCGGCACTAGGATCGCTTCGCCTTTCGGTGCCGGAGGCTCGAAGGCGACATATCGGATCGGGGCGCCCGCGGCCTGCGCGAAAATCGGTGGTGCTTCGCCGGTGTTGCCGAAATCGAGCGCCCCCACATTGATGCCTTCGAGCAAAGCTGGTCCGGCATTGAATTCGGCCCATTTGACGCTGTAGCCGAGCGCCTTCAGCTTTGGCTCCAGGCTGCCTTTGCTCTTCAGCAGCACGAGCTTGCCGTATTTCTGGAAGCCGATGCGGACCGTCTTGTCCTGGGCATGGGCAGCATCCGGTGTCATCGACGACGCGATGCCGATCGCGAGTGCCAGACCTGCGGTTGCAAGCATCTTCGTCAAACGTCGCCTGCCGAGCATTTTCATGTTCTCCTGTCGCCGGAATATGCGGCGCAACAGGAGCCATTACAGCCTCGGTCCATGACTTCTGGGAATTCCAAAAGAACCGGCGATGTCGGTGCGATCCGACTGCGAGATCGGGTGTTCTAGAGAAGGTTGTACTACGCGTCATATTGGCGATGCAGGTCGCGGAAATGCTCAAACTGCTGCAAGAACACGTGCCGGCTGGAAAGGAGCGGCAATCGCGTCACTCGACGGGCGCGAGCGGGGGTGGCAGAGTAATATTCCGTCCAATTCGGTTCTGTTTCAGCAGGTGGTCGTGCGGTTTCTCACGCTGCGTTATTTCAACGAAGTTGCCAGGCTGGGATCGATCCGGAAGGCAGCTGATCGGCTTCATGTTGCGCCCTCGGCCATCAGTCGGCAGATCGCGCAACTGGAACATGAGGTCGATGCGATCCTGTTCGAGCGATCGAAGGGCGGCGTGCAACTGACCGTCGCGGGAGAGGTGTTGGCGCGACACAGTCACCGCATTTTCCGTGATCTTGATCGGGCCCAGACGGGAATCGACGAGTTGCGCGGCCTTCGGCGTGGCGAGGTCTCTCTCTGGGTGATCGAGGGGATGGTGTCGGATCTGTTGCCCGGCGTACTCGCTCGCTTCCACGAAAAATATCCTGGCGTCTCGTTCAAGGTGCTGACGGCCTCCAGCGATCGCATCATCGAAGCGTTGCTGGCAGACGAGGCCGATATCGGCATTACGTTCAATGCACCGAAACGGATCGAGATCGAGATCGTCGGCGAGTTCATTGAGCCGATTTACTGCCTGGTCGCGGCATCTCACGAATTTGCGTCCCGCGCGTCTCTGACGCTGGCCGATATCTGCAGCACGCCGCTCGCTTTGTCAGAGCACAGTTTCGGCCTGCGGCAGATATTTGAGCGTGCCGTCATCGAGCGTCGGCTCAAACCGAAGATCGTGGTGACGACCAACTCCCTCGAATTGACCAAGACAATGGCTGCCACCGGAAAAGCGGTGACCTTCATGCCGGCGCTGACGGTCATCAAGGAACTGGCGACCGGCAGCCTGCGCGCCATTCCGGTCAATGAGCCCGAATTTGTCTCCGGACGCTCCAGCATCAGCGTCCATCGCGACCGGCCACTGCCTCACGCAGCGCAGGAATTCCTGAAAGTCCTGACTGCCGAGTTGAAGCGTTTATCCGCAGCGCCGCGTGCGACATCCGCAGGATCGGCAGACGCCTCCAGCTGACGTGTTGCCTTTTCGGTACGGCCACATGACAGATTCTCGTCTTTGCACGATTGGGGGCGCTGGTTAGGTTTTGGGCATCCGTCCTTCATGGAGTGCCCGATGCCCCGAAATGTGAAATTTCCTTCTCCGTCGCTGGTGCTTTCGAGGCGCAGTGTTCTCCTTGGAGCCAGTTCCGCCGGTGCGGCCTTCGCACTGGCGCAGATGGGATCGCCGGCGGTGGCGCAGGGCCTGACCTCGGTCCGTGTCTCCGAAGCCATCCATCTCGGGATTTACGTGTCCGTCTATGCTGCCAAGTTCGGCGGCTATTTCAAGAAGCACGGTCTCGATGTCGCCGTCAGCTCGGCGGGCGGTATCGCTGCGGCATTGCCCGTCGTGCTGTCGGGTAATGCAACATTCGCCGTCACCGGCACAGGCATGTCGGTGAACGCCGCCGTCGAGGGCGCCAAGATCTCGAACATCGCCAAGATCGTCGGCGGAATGGCCATGTGGGCCGTCGCCAAGCCCGGTGCAAACTTCAAGACCATCGACGACTTCAAGGGCAAAACCGTTGCCACCCTGCGTTTCCCGTCCTCCACGATTCAGGTCCCCACCTACATTATGAAGGAAAAGGGCGGCTTCGATGCCGAGAAGGCAGGCGTCAAGTTCCTGCAGCTGCCGGCCGGTGCCCAGGCGCAGGCGGTGCTTGACGGTCGCGCCGATGTCGCCGTGATGTTCGAATGGGATGCCAGCATTTCCAAGCAGCAGTTCGGTCTGGAAGCTGTGATGTCGCTCGGCGACTTCATCCCGCCGGCCGCCTTCACCACGGCAATGCTGCCGACCGCCGAGGTCACGAAAAATCCGGCGATGGTGCAGGCTTTCTGCGACGCGCTCGCCGAAGCGCAGGCTGCGCTGCATGCGGATCGCGAATTGTTCGTGAAGACCTCGCAGGTTGAATTCCCGCAGCTCTCCGAGGCCGTCATCCGTTCGGCGGCGGATAATATCATGGTCAAATCCCTGGCCGTTCCGAAGGCGCCGACCATTTCCAAGGCGGAGTGGGATGCCGATATCGCCTTCGAGATTGCCGGCGGTTCGCTCAAGGTCGGCCGTCCCTATGAGGAGATGGTCAACAACACATTCGCCGAAAAGGCCGCAGCCAAGTTCAACAAGGCCGGCTGAGGGAGACGATGATGCGAAGCCTGATTGCCAAGCCGGAGCCGATCGCATTCGATGCATCGCGCACCGCTCTCATCGTGGTTGATATGCAGAACGGCTATTGCTCGCCCGGGGGCTATTTCAGCCATCTCGGCGTCGACCTGGCGCCGACCCAGCAGGTCATCCCGGCCATCGCCGAACTCGTGCGGATCTCGCGCGATGGCGGCATGCAGGTGGTCTGGCTGCAGAACGGCTGGGATACCGATCTGAAAGAAGCGGGCGGCGAGGGGTCCGTCAATCAGCTCAAGGGCAATTCACTCAAGCTGATGCGTAGCAAACCGGAGCTCAAGGGCAAGCTGCTCACCAAGGGCGGCTGGGACTACGAGCTGGTCAAGGAGCTGAAGCCGGAAGGGGCGGACATCGTGATCCCGAAGCCGCGCTACAGCGGCTTCACCGGAACGCAGCTCGACAGCATTTTGCGCAGCCGCCGCATCGACACGGTTCTGGTCTGCGGCGTCGCCACCAATGTCTGCGTCGAATCCACCATTCGCGACGCCTATTTCAAGGAGTACTTCCCGGTGCTGGTCCGTGATGCCTGCTATCAGGCCGGCCCGGACTTCATCCAGGAAGCCACCATTTACAATGTCGAGCGCTTCTTCGGCTGGACATCATCCATCAACGACATTGCTGCGGCCTGCGCCGTCGAACGCGCCGCCTGATCACACTTAGACACAGCAAAGGATCCGTCATGCCGATCGAAATCCTGACCCCGCCGAATCCGCCGCCGCCGCTCGCGCCCTATAGCGCCGGTACTAAGGCCGGTGGCTTCATCTATGTGTCCGGCACGCTGGCGATCGGCCCGAATGGCGAGACCATGCATGTCGGCGATGCCGCAGCCCAGACCCGCTACGTGCTCGAAGCCATCAAGGCGGTGATCGAGGCCGGTGGCGGCACGATGAAGCACGTCGTGATGAACCAGATTTTTCTGAAGGACCTCGCGGACTACGCCGCCATGAACGCGGTTTACAAGGAGTACTTTCCGGAAAATCCGCCGGCGCGCTACTGCATCCAGACGCCGCTCGTGCGTCCGGACTTCCTGGTCGAGCTCGCCACCACCGCCTATGTCGGCCCCTGACATGTCGGGCACCGAGACCGCAGGCGTGCTGGCCGAGCGCGCCATGACCAGCAAGCTGGCGGCACGGCGGCGCTGGTCGCCGCTGGCGCTGATCGGCAAGGGACGCATCCTGTTCTATCAGGTGCTGGTGATCGGCGCGTTCCTGCTGTTGTGGGAAGTCGCGATCCGCAACGAATGGATCAAGGTCTATCTCTACGGTCAGCCCACCGGCATCTGGCGTGAATTCGTCAAGGCATTGATGACCGGGACGCTGCTGCGCGACACTTGGGTGACGACCCAGGAAACCGTGCTCGGCTTTCTGATCGGTGGCATCCTAGGGTCGCTGGCGGGGCTGTCGCTCTGGCTGTCGCCAACCGTGGCTGCGGTGCTCCGACCGATCATGGTGGCGATGAACGGCCTGCCCAAGATCGCGCTGGCACCGCTGATCATCGTCTGGTTCGGCATCGGAATCGAGTCGAAGATTGCCGTGGCCGCCATCATCACCTTCATCGTCGCGATGATCACCTCCTTCGACGGCGCCAAGGAGATCGACCACGACTATGTGCGGATGCTGAAAGCGATCGGCGCCAGCCGCTGGCAGATCTTTCGCATGGTGATCCTGCCGGGATCGCTGCCATGGATCGCCTCGGGCTTCCGCCTCAATGTCGGCTTCGCCATGATCGGCGCGGTGGTCGGCGAATACATCTCGGCGGAGCAGGGCCTTGGCTACTACGTCTATTATTCCGGAACACTCTACAATCTGAATGCGGTCTGGGCCGGCATTCTGGCTCTCATGATCCTGGCGCTCGTGCTCGATGCCATCGTCGGCTGGATCGAACGCCGCATGATGTGGCGCTAAGAGGAACTGTCATGCCGCTCGCAAAAATTCACGACGCCGACATTCACTACGACATCAAGGGGGAGGGCGAGCCGGTGCTGCTGGTCGCCGGCCTCGGCGGCGCCGCCTCCTACTGGAATCCGAACCTCGCCGCTTTCGCCGAGCGCCATCAGGTCATCCTGCATGATCATCGCGGCACCGGCGGCAGCACGCGCTCGGAAATGCGCTACAGCGTCGAGCTGATGGCCGATGATCTGCTGCGCCTGATGGATGTGCTGAAGATCGAGAAGGCGCATCTGGTCGGCCATTCCACCGGCGGTGCGATCGGGCAGGTTCTTGCGGCCATTGCGCCGGAGCGGATCGCTAGCCTGGTTCTATATGCAAGCTGGGCGGTGCATGACAATCTGATGGAAGTGAACATGCAGCTTCGTCGTCGCATCGCCATGGCGATGGGCGAGGCGGAATATCACCGCACTACGCCGGTCTTCCTGTATTCGCCCACTTACATCCGCGACAACAAGGAGCAGCTGGAGCGCGATATCGCTGCATCTATCGCCAACACGTCGAGCAAGACCATTCTCGACGCCCGCGCCGCCGGCATTCTGGCGTTCGATGGCCTTCAATATCACGACCGCATCACATGCCCGACCATGGCCATCGTCGCGGACGATGACATCCTGACGCCGCCTTACGCGTCGGACATCATGGTGGATCGCATCAAGGGCGCCACGCTGATCAAGGTGGCGCAAGGCGGCCATGCGCTGTCACGGGCCGAGCCAAAAATCTTTAACGATGCCGTGCTCGGCTTCCTGGCCAAACATCCCATCGCTCAAAAGGTCACCGCATGAGCACGATCGCAAAAGACGTTGTCCTTCGCGCCGATGCCATCGGGATGACCTTCAATCCCGACAGCGCCAAGCCGGTGACGGCCATTGCCGATATCGGCTTCGACCTGCATCGCGGCGAGGTGGTCGCCATTGTCGGCCCGTCCGGCTGTGGTAAGACCACGTTGTTCAACATCATTGCCGGCCTGCAGATCCCGTCCCAGGGCAAGGTGCATGTGAACGGCAAGCAGGTCGATCAGGCCACCGGCCATGTCGGCTACATGTTGCAGAAGGACCTGCTGCTGCCATGGCGCACGGTGCTCGACAATGTGATCATCGGCCTGCAGGTGCGCAGCACGCCGCGCAAGGAAGCCGAAGAGATCGCGCGCGGCCTGATCGAGGCCTATGGTCTCAAGGATTTCGAAAAAAGCTATCCATCTGAATTGTCCGGCGGCATGCGCCAGCGCGTTGCCTTTATGCGGACGCTGGCATTCAGGCCCGACGTAATCTTGCTCGACGAGCCGTTTTCGGCACTGGACAGCCAGACCCGTCTGGTGCTGCAGGCCGACATGGCGCGCATCATCCGCGAGCGCAATTGCAGCGTGGTGCTGGTGACCCATGACGTCGGCGAGGCCATCACCATGGCTGATCGCATCGTGGTCATCACCAGCCGCCCCGGCCGCGTCAAGGCGATCCATGATGTGGATATCCCCGCCGAGCTGCGGCACCCCATGAAGGTGCGCAAGCAGCCGCGCTTCACCGAGCTCTATGAGCGGATCTGGGCGGAACTCGGCGTCGCCATCGCGGCCTGATCACGAAGTCCTGTTGACGGTGGTGTTGGCGGCCCTTGCATCACCGATGCATGCAGTTGCATGATCTTGAAGCGGAACGTAGGGCGGAAGACGCCCACGGCTCATCTGCGCACTTTTTTGGAGGAAGCATGACGAAAGCACGTGTGGTCGAGGTCGCCGAATTTGGCGCACCCGAGGTGATGAAGCTTGTCACCAGGGACCTGCCGTCGCCTGTGGCTGGCGAAGCGCAGATCCGGCAGACGGCCATCGGTTTCAATTATCTCGACATTTCCCAGCGCGGCGGCGCGATGCCGCTGCCATTGCCGACGGGAATCGGTCACGAGGCTGCAGGCGTCGTCGAGGCGATCGGCGAGGGTGTCACTGATGTAAAAGTTGGTGATCGCGTCGCCTATATGAATGCCGGCATCGGCGCTTATGCTGATCACCGCAATGTTGCTGCGAACAAACTGGTGGTACTGCCCGCCAGCGTCAGTGACGAAGCCGCCGCGACCCTGATCTTCAAGGGCATGACGGCGCAATATCTGATCAAGAAGACGCATGCGGTGCAGCCGGGCGATCTCGTGCTGGTACATTCGGCGGCTGGTGGCGTCGGTCAGATCCTGTCGAACTGGTGCAAGGCGCTCGGTGCGACTGTGGTCGGCACGGCATCGACCCCGGAGAAATGCGTCATCGCCAAAAAGGCCGGCTGCGATTTTGCCATCGATTATTCTCAGCCCGGCTGGGTCGACGAGTTCCTGAAGGTCACCGGCGGTCGCAAGGCGCGCGTTGTCTATGATGCGGTCGGCAAGGACACATTCTACCAGTCGCTGGATTGCACTGCGCCGTTCGGCCTGGTGGTTCTGTATGGCGCAGCGTCCGGCCCGGTGAAGGATTTTGAACCGGAACTGCTCAACAAGAAGGGCTGCCTGTTCCTCACACGCCCATCGGTGTTTCCGCACAATGCCGACCCGGCAACGTTCCGCGCCAATGCGGCCGACCTGTTCGAGGCGATTACGAGCAGCAAGGTCAAGGTCGATATCGGCCAGCGCTTCAAGCTCGACGACATTGTCAAGGTGCATGAGCAGGTGAAAGGCCGTGCGACGACGGGTGCAGTGTTGATCACGCCGTAAACACGGATGTCGTCCCCGCGCAGGCGGGGACCCATATACGCTGGCGACATAATAAAAGCGGCAGAGATGTATCTCTGCCGCTTTTCGGTTTGATAACGGTGGTTATAGGTCCCCGCCTGCGCGGGGACGACATCGAACCTACCCGTCCACACCCGCCAGAAATTCCAGCAGCATCGTGTTGAACACGTCCGGCGTCACCGCCGTAAAGGCGTGTGCGCCGTAGCCGACCTCCTTGAGCACTGCGCCCGGAATCGCCGCTGCGAGCTCACGCGTCAGATAGGCTGGCACCAGCGCATCGTCGGCAGCGGTCGTCACCAGCACCGGCGTCTTGATCGTCTGCAGTCGCTCGCCGGGATCGAACGCCAGGAACATCTCGATCCGCGCATTCATTGTCTCTGCCGGCGGGAAGTGCGAGATGATATGCGGCTCGTCCGCATCCAGCTTCGCCTCGTTCTCGGCAATCCACTGCGGCGGGAACAGGAACAGCGGCTGCGCGCGTACATAGGCCTTCGGACCGGAGACGCGCAAAATCTCCCTGCGCACCTCGAAGCAGCGCCGCAGAAACGCGTCGGCACGCCCCCAGCCATTGACGACAGTGACGCTGAGCACGCGCTCGGGCTGCGTCATTGCGAGCTCGAGCCCGACGATGCCGCCGATGGCATGGCCGACCACATGGGCCTTGTCGAGACCGAGATGATCCAGCACGCTGACGATGTCGCCGGCCATGCCAGCTATGCTGCGCTCGATCGGCTTGTCGCCGCGGCTGCGCGCCGTGCCGACGTGGTCGTACACGATGACCTGATGCTGTTTCGCCAGTTCTGCAATCTGCGGCGTCCAGAAGCCGCCGCCGCCGCCCATGCCCGCAGACAGAATGATCGGGACGCCGCTGCCATGGGTCTCGAAATAGATCGGCGCGCCATCGGCGCTCACTGCAAAGGTCATGTCAGAATTGCCTCGGAGCTTTTTTCAATGTGAGAGTGGATGCGATCAGCCGTCGTTACGCGCTTTTGCCGGCCAGGTCTCGATGGCTTCGGCGAAGCGCGTCAATTCATGTACCAGTCGCTGCTGCCCATCCGATCCGAGCGGGAGCAGCCGGCTGCGTTGCACGTCGAAAACCAGCGGGATGGCTTCGTTGATGACGGCCTCGCCGGCAGCGGTGAGCTGGACGCGGAGCGTGCGGCGATCGTTCGGTTCGGGAAGACGGGCCAGGTAGTTCTGCGCTTCCAGCTTGTTGAGACGGCTGGTCAGCCCGGCGCCGCTGAGCAGAAGCGATTGTGCGATCTGCTTCGGCGACAGGCTGTAGGGCGCACCGGCACGGCGCAGGGCGGTCAGCACGTCATAGGTGCCGCGGGTGAGTTCGAATGGCTTCAGCACTTCGTCGATGAAGGCGGTGCATTGCATCTGGATGCGGCCGATCAGGCCATAGACATGCACCGGGCTCGTATCGATGTCGGGCCGCTCTGCCTGCCATTGCGAGAAGATGGCATCGACCTGCTCGCGAAGTGCGGCACCCTTGGTGCTGCGTCGCCCCGCCGGTTTTTTGCTGGAAGTCCCGTCCGTCATGCTCAAGGCGTCCAATCGATCACGCGCTGCTCGATAAACTCTATGCCGTGGAAAAGCGCAATGCTCAGCACGGTGAGAAGTGCGATGGCCGCGAAAGCAAGCGGGGTCTGCGATTGTGCGGTGGAGGTGAGAATGAGATAGCCGAGCCCGTCCTGTGCCGCGACGAATTCGCTGATGACAGCGCCGATCACGGCAAAGGTCACGGCCACTTTGCAGCCGGTGAAGAAGTACGGCAGCGCCACAGGCAGGCGCAGGCGGCGAAATACGACATGTGGCGAAGCGCCGAGCGAACGCATGAGATCAAGCATGGTTTTCGGTGCTGCCTCGAAGCCGGCGACCATGTTGACGAGAATCGGAAAGAAGCAGACCAGCACGACGACGATGATCTTGGGCCATTCGGCCAGGCCGAACCATAGGATGATCAGCGGCGCCACGGCGACTTTCGGCACGGACTGCAGTCCGAGCAGGATCGGATAGATGATCCGGCGGGCCAGCCGATTGAGGCTGATCAGGATCGCCAGCGGCAGCGACAAGGCGATCGCAAACACGAAGCCGAGCACGGTCTCGCGGAGTGTCACGATGGTGTTCGATGCGAGTTCAGGCGCCCATTTCACCGCCGAATGATAGATTTCCGAAGGTGCCGGAAGAATCCAGGTCGGGACTTTCAGCGCGTCGCAGATCAGTTCCCAGCCGATCAACAGGCCAAGATAGATCAGCGGCGTGGCGGCGCGGTCGATGAAGCGTGATGCAGTCATGGTTAGCCTCCCGTCCGGTTGAAGATGATGTCGCGGATCTGGTTCTTGATCTCCTGGAAACGCGGCAGTTTCACCGTATCGGCATTGCGCGGACGTGGCAGATCAATGGTGATATCGGCGCGGATGGTGCCGGGGCGTTCCGACATGATCAGCACACGGTCGCCGAGCAGGATCGCTTCCTCGATGTCATGGGTGATCAGCAATGCAGCGCGGCCAAGTTCTTGCCACAGCCGCGACAATTCCAGCGACAATTCTTCGCGCGTCAGCGCGTCGAGTGCGCCAAAGGGCTCGTCGAGCAGCAGCAGGCGCGGATCCGAAATCATGGCGCGGCAGAATGCGGCGCGCTGTTTCATGCCGCCGGAGAGTGCTTGCGGGCGCTGATGGGCGAAATCCTTGAGACCGGTGAGTTCGAGCAGTTTGAGCGCACGCTCGCGCGCGGCTGCCTTCGGCAGCGCCAGCACATCGGCGGGAAGCAGGACGTTGTCGAGAATGCTCGCCCATGGAAACAGCACGTGTTCCTGAAACACGATACCGACTTCGTGCGAGGGACCGTCGAGATCAGTGCCATATCGCTGCATGGTGCCGCTATCCGGCATTTCCAGACCGGCGACGAGGCGCAACAGTGTGGACTTGCCGCAGCCGGATGGACCCACCACCGAGACGAAACTGCCGGGATCGATGCGCAGGTCCACCGGTCCCAGCGCATGCGTGGCTTTGCCGTCGCGGCCGGGATAGGTCTTGGTGACGCCTTTGATCTCGATGGCCGGAACCACCGCCGCGGCGGGCCGCGACGGTGCAGTGTTGAGTGCGGTGGTCGCCGTCATCAGTTGACAAAGCCCGGTGCGTAGAGATCTTCCGGCTTCACCGGCGTCTTCAACGAGAAGGTGGCCGTCATCACATCGACGGTGCTGGCGATGCTCTTCGGTTCAATTTGGCCGAGCGCGCCTTTGACTTCAGCAAGTTCCTTCACGAGCTTGGTTTCGCCTTCGATGACCGCGGGCGCGAGCGCCTTCTCATATTTTGCCATGATGGTGGCCGCTTCGGCCGGATTGGCGAAAGCGTCCTTCATGCCCTTGATGGTCGCGCGGACGAAAGCCTTCACCTGATCTGGATTCTTCGCGATCATCTCTTCCGAAGCGATCAGGCCGTTGCCGTAATAATCGAGGTTGGAGTCGGCATAGTTGATACGCACCACTTCCTTTGGTGCCACGGCAGCTGCGATCAGCGGCTCGCCTACCGAGAACTGGCAGATCGCGTCGGCGCGCCCATTGGCGAGCAGCGATGGCAGTGCCGAGCCTTCGGCCACCACCCACTTCACCTTGCTGGCATCGATGCCGGCTGCCTTGGCGAAGGCCGGGAACAGGAGCCGCACCGAGCTCGATGCGGTATCGGCGACAGTCTTGCCTTCGAGATCCTTCGGCGAATTGATGCCGCTGCCCTTCACGGCGAAGATCGCCTGCGGCGGCTTCGCATAGACCACCGACACCAGCTTCACCGGCACGCCGTCATTGCCGCGCGCCAGCACCAGCGAGCCGGCATCGGCAAAGCCGAAGGTGGCAACGCCGGCCGCGACCTTCTTGATCGCGTCAGCCGAGCCCTGGCCGCGCACAAAATTCACGTCAAAGCCTTCGGCCTTGTAGTAGCCCTTCTCGCGGGCAACGTAGAAATACGAGTGGCGGCCGTTGAAGCCGAAATCGGTGATGAAATTGATGTCTGCCGCCTGTGCGGTGGAGACGCCGGCCGTAGCCAGGGTCGCAAGCAGAGCGGCGGTGAGGCGAGCGCGGAATTTCATGGTCAGACCTTCGATGGCAGGAGAGGAGGCCGGCAACCAATGCAGGGATGGTGCATCGATTTGTTCGCAATCGAATGAAAACTAGATTTTGCCTTGATGGAGATCAACCGCACGGCTGCTTAAAATCGCATCACGGCCACTTCTAATTCGCGCAAATTACGCGCATATCGCTCGTTCCGCGGGCGCGAAACAGCATTGCTTGACAGTCGTCGGAAGCTCGTTCTAAGCGAAATTATTCGATATCGAATGATCGGTGCTGTTTGTCTTTGGCGCCGCTTGCGACGAGGTGACAAATGGATCGTGGAACACGGATCGCCGTTCTCGGCGCAGGGCTTGCCGGTCTGACGGCAGCGGGCCTGCTGCAGCGTGCCGGATTTGCGGTGGCGGTTTATGAGCAGTCGCCGAGTTTTTCGCGCATCGGCGCCGGCATCATTCTGGGCGCCAATGTCTCCAAGGTGCTGCGTCGCCTCGATCTCGAAGACGCCTTCGCCTCCACCGGTATCCGGCCCGATGCATTCATCAGCCGCGCCTGGGATACGGGCGAGCAACTCTACAAGCTCGATTTTGACGCCGAATGCGAAGCGCGCTTCGGTGGTCCTTTCGTCAACATCCACCGCGCCGATCTGCATCAACTGCTGCAGCGGCCTCTCACGCCGGGCACTATCCGCTTCGGCCACAAGCTGGCCGGCATTGAGGAGCGCGGCGATGCGCTCACATTGCGTTTCGACAATGGTGCGAGCGCTGAAGCCGATATCGCCATAGGCGCTGACGGCATTCGCTCGATCACGCGTGAATTCATCCTTGGTGCGGAAGAGCCGCGCTTCATCGGGCGTTCTGCACCGCGCGCGGTGTTCCCGGCCAGCCGCATCAAGGGTGACCCCATCGACGACTGCACCAAGTGGTGGGCGCCGGACCGGCACACGCTGGCCTATTACATGACGCCCGACCGCCAGGAGGTCTATGTCATGGCTGCGCTGCCGAAGGATCGCTGGGACGGCGACGGCTCGCCGGTGAGGGGCGACCGCGATGAATTTATCGCGGCCTTCGATAGCGCACATCCCGATCTGAAGCGCGCCGTGGAAGCCGCCGAGGACGTGACTGTGTGGCCGATCTTCGACCGACCGCGCAACGACACATGGCACAAAGGGCGCGTGGTGCTGATGGGCGATGCCTGCCACGCGGTGCGTCCGTTCATGGCGGCCGGCGGCTCGGCGGCGATCGAGGATGCGGCGATCCTCAGCCGCTGCATCGCCGAATTTGCCGATCCCGCCACGGCCTTCGCGCATTATACGATGATCCGCATCCCGCGCATTGCCGATATCCAGCAGATCTCCATCGCCAATTCGTGGATGCACGGTCCGACCGAAACCGACTGGTTCTTCGGCTATGATGCCTGCACCGTTCCGCTCGACCGCGCCATTCCGGAGGCCCTATGTCCGAATTTGCAGCGATGAAGCCCGGCGATATCCGGCCGGATGCGATGATCACCCGTGACCTCGTTGGTTATGGCGCGGATTCGCCTGATCCGAAATGGCCGAATGGCGCAAAGATCGCGGTCAGCATCAGCCTGAATATCGAAGGCGGCGGTGAATCCACGCTGGCCAATGGCGATGCGGTGTCCGAAGGCATGCTGAACGATATCGGTGTGCCAACGAAAGAAGGCGTGCGCGTGCCGCTGGTGGAGTCCGTGTTCGAATATGGCAGCCGCCGCGGCGCCTGGCGCGTCCTCGATGTGCTGGATCGCTTCAAGGTGCCGGTCAGCATTCTCGGCGTCGCGCGGGCGATGGAGCAGAATCCCGAACTGGCAAAAGCCTGTGTCGCGCGCGGCCACGAGATGGTCAGCCACGGCTATCGCTGGATCGATTATTGCCACGTGGACGAGGCGACCGAGCGGGCTCATATTCGCAAGGCCATCGACATCCTGACCGATCTCACCGGCAGTCGGCCGCTCGGCTGGATGACAGGGCGTCCGGGTCCGAACACACGGCGCCTGCTCGCGGAAGAGGGCGGCTTTCTTTATGACCGCGACTCGCTTGCCGACGAATTGCCGTATTGGGTGACGACGGAGCATGGTCCGTTTCTCGTGGTGCCGTATTCATACGAATCCAACGACAACCGCTTCAACGAGAATGCGGGCTTCTCCACCGGCGAACAGTTCTTCACTTACATGCGAGATGCCTTCGACGTGCTCTATGCGGAAGGTCAGGCCGGTGCGCCAAAGCTGCTGTCGATCGGTCTGCACGACCGCCTGATCGGTCGTCCGGGCCGCGTCGGCGGGCTAATCAGGATGCTTGAACATATGAGTGCGCATGAGGGCGTGTGGTTCGCACGCGGCATCGATATCGCGCAGCACTGGCGAGCGAACTTCCCACCAAATCTGTAGCGTGCGAGCCGCTCCAAGGCCTTGTGGGCATTGGAGCGGCCACGCGGATTGCGCGCCGATTACAGCGTCAGTTCGTGGCGGCCCACGACCATCCAGTGCACTTCATCCGGACCATCTGCAAATCGCAGATGACGCACGTCGGTGTACATTTCGGCGAGCGGCGTCCAGTGCGAGATGCCGGTGGCGCCATGCATCTGGATCGACTGGTCGATGATCTTGGCCGCGCGCTCCGGCACCATGGCCTTGACCATGCTGACCCAGATGCGCGCCTCCTTGTTGCCGAGCACGTCCATGGCCTTGGCGGCTTTCAGGACCATCAGCCGCATCGCCTCGATCTCGCAGCGTGCCTGCGCGATGATCTGCAGATTGCCGCCGAGATGCGCGATCTTCTTGCCGAAAGCCTCACGCGTGAGGCCGCGCGCAACCATCATGTCGAGCGCCTTCTCGGCCTTGCCGATCGTGCGCATGCAGTGATGGATGCGGCCGGGGCCGAGACGGAGCTGCGAGATCTCGAAGCCGCGGCCTTCGCCGAGCAGGATATTCTCCTTCGGTACGCGCACATTATTGAAGCGCATATGCATGTGGCCGCGCGGAGCGTGGTCGTGCCCGAACACATGCATCGGGCCGAGCACCTCGACGCCGGGGGTGTCGACGGGCACCAGGATCTGCGACTGCTGCTTGCTGGGCGCTGCATCGGGATTGGTCTTGACCATCACGATCATTATCTTGCAGCGGGGGTCGCCGAGCCCAGAGATATAATACTTCTCGCCATTGATCACCCACTCGTCGCCGACAAGCTTGGCGGAAGTGGACACGTTCTTGGCGTCTGACGAGGCGACATTCGGCTCCGTCATCGCATAGGCCGAGCGAATCTCGCCAGCGAGCAGCGGCTTCAGCCACTTCTCCTTCTGCTCCTTGGTCCCGACGCGCTCGATGACTTCCATATTGCCGGTATCCGGCGCCGAACAGTTCATCGTCTCGGACGCGAGCGGGCTCTTGCCGAGTTCGGCAGCGATATAGGCGTAATCGAGATTGTTGAGGCCTTCGCCGGTTTCGGCGTCGGGCAGGAAGAAGTTCCAGAGACCTTCCTCACGCGCCTTGTTCTTGGCCTTGCCGAGGATCTCGAGCTGCTCGGGCGTGAACGACCAGCGATCGGTCTTCTTTTCTCCCGCGCGATAGAATTCCACCGACATCGGCTCGACGGTGCTCGCGATGAATTTCCGCACGTGATCATAGAGCGGACGCGATTGCTCCGACATGCGCAGATCATTGAGCGCGTCTTCGGGCGCAAGCGTATAGGGCGTCTGGCGAGGGGTATATGCAACTTTCATGGTCGTCGTTCTCCCGTTTCTTGTCATCATTGTTGGCCATCTCGTCTGGATGGCTATGCGTCCGTTATAGACGCGAAGGCGTGTCGCTGTCTTCGCCCATGTGAGCAACGCGTGCGCCGTCACACGATGGCATGCGCTGCGGATCGACCCAAGCCATTTGTGCATGCAACAGCCGCAACGTTGCGCTGCACACATGATGATGCACATTGGTCGCAGTTTACATTCGAATTTTCGAAGCGCTAGAATGTTAGCATCAAGAAGCGGGATGTTCGCATCTACAAGCTTCAGAAGGGTGGAGACATGACTCTAATGGGAATTTGGAACCTGTTAGAAGGTCCGGTATGTGCGATGTGCAGACCGTTGTTTGGTCGGCGCGAGCGCCTGGACGGCGCTGTTTTCCAATTCCAACACACGAAATGCGCTGCGTGTTGCTCCTCCCGCAATCCGGAGGCAAAGAGCTGATGCGTGCTTATGCAGCCCGTCGCTTGCTTGCACTGATCCCGACGATCTTCTTCGCCAGCCTGATCGTTTTCGTCACACTGCGCCTCGTACCTGGCGATGTGATCGATCTGATGATGTCGCAGAACGACATCTCGGCCAGCGCCAAGGATCGCGCCCAGCTCGAAGAGGCGCTGGGTCTGAACAAGCCGATCTATGTCCAGTATTTCCTCTGGATCGGCGGGGTTTTGCGCGGCGATCTCGGCCAGTCGCTGTGGCACAACACACCGGTGCTCGACCAGATTCTCAGCCGTCTGCCAGTGACATTCGGCCTCGGCTTTCTCGCTATTCTGATCGGCCTCATCATTGCGATCCCGATCGGCGTCTATTCGGCGCTGCGCCAGGATACGGCCGGCGATTATCTCATGCGGTCGGTCTCGATCCTGATGCTGGCGGTGCCGGCGTTCTGGACCGGCACCATGGTGATGGTGTTCCCGGCCATCTGGTGGGGGTGGTCACCCGACCTGAACTACATCCCGTTCACGAAGGATCCGATCGGCGCGCTCCAGCATATGTTGCTGCCGGCGCTCATTCTCGGCATGTCGCTGTCGGCCATCACGATGCGCATGACGCGCACCATGATGCTCGAAGTGCTGCGCCAGGATTACATCCGCACCGGCTGGGCCAAAGGCCTCAATGAGCGCACCATCGTGACACGGCATGCGCTGCGCAATGCGTTGATTCCTGTCGTCACGCTTGTCGGCATCCAGGCGCCGCTGGTGATCGGCGGCGCCGTCATCATCGAGCAGATTTTTGTCATTCCCGGCATGGGCATGCTGCTGCTCGAAGGCGTCACGCAGCGCGATTATCCGATCGTCGCCGGCGTGTTTCTGGTGGTCGGTCTGGCCGTGATGATGATCAACCTGATCGTCGATCTCAGCTACGGCCTGCTCGATCCCAAAGTGAGGTATCGCTGATGACGATCGCAGTCGAGACCTCCATCGCCAAGCCGCCGCGTCGGCGCTCGCCCGCCATGGCCTTTATCGGACGGCTGTTCCGCGAAAAGCCGCTCGGTGCCGCCGGCGCCGTCGTGTTCCTGCTGTTCCTGTTTTGCGGCTTGTTCGCGGATTTCCTCGCGCCTTATGGCTATAACCAGATCAGCCCGCTGAACCGGATGAAGCCGCCATCGTGGCAGTTTCCGTTCGGAACCGACAATCTCGGCCGCGATGTGCTGTCGCGCTGTCTCTATGGTGCGCAGCTCTCCGTCATTATCGGGTTCTGCGCAGCCGGCATCGCCACCATCATTTCCGTCGTGGTCGGGATTCTCTCCGGCTATCTCGGCGGGCGCTTCGACATGATCACGCAACGGCTGGTCGATGCATGGATGAGCTTCCCGGACCTGGTCGTGCTGATCGTGGTCGTGTCGGTGGTTGGTCCCGGCCTGGTGCCCATCATCTTCATTCTTGGCCTTCTGCTCGGCATCAACGGCTCGCGCATCATTCGCGGTGCCACCATTTCGGTGCGCGAGAACATGTATGTGAATGCGGCGCAGTCGATGGGGGCCACGCTGCCGCGCATTCTGATCCGCCACGTCCTGCCCAATGTGATGCCGCCGATCATCATCCTGTTCACGACGCGTGTCGGCTTCGTCATCCTTGCGGAATCCGGCCTGTCATTTCTCGGCCTCGGCGTGCCGCCGCCAGCACCGACCTGGGGCGGCATGCTGTCCGGCAGTGGCCGCACCTACATGCTGCAGGGGCCGTGGCTGGCGCTGGCGCCGGGCCTGTGCCTGACGGTCGTGGTCTATGCCACCAATGTTTTCGGTGACGCATTGCGGGATCTGCTTGATCCGCGCATGCGTGGCTCGCGCTAGCTTCGCGATCCAGAACGAAAAGGCACCGACGATCGACAAGGTCGCGGTGATCAACACAAGGGAGGTGACGATGAGGGGAAGTCCAGTGAAGCACACGTTGAAGGCGCGACTGCTCGCGACCGCGATGACGGCCGCACTCGCATTCGGCGTCTCGTCGGCGGCGCAAGCCGATGAGAAACCGCAATATGGCGGTACGCTTCAGGTGGCCACGGTCAACCGTGCGCTGAACGTGCTGACATGGGATCCCGCTGACTGGAACTGGAAGATCAATCACGACACGGGTCAGTTCTACGAGCAGCTGTTCTCGGCCGACCTGTCGAAGTCCAAGCGCAATGGCGGCAAATACCCATATTATGCGGACGCCTGGATTCCTTCAGACGCGGTCCGCGGCGAACTCGCCGAGAGCTGGGAGATGAAGGAAAATCCGCTCCGGATCGAGGTCAAGCTGCGCAAGGGCATGATGTTCCCGGAAAAGCCCGGCGTGATGGCGTCGCGCGAACTGGTCGCCGACGACGTCGTATTCAGCTATACGCGCCTCGACAAGAGTCCGAAGAAGATCGCGACCTATTTCGATCACATCGAGAAGGTCGAGGCCACCGACAAGCACACGGTCGTCTTCACGCTGAAATCCTTCAATGCCGAATGGGACTACCGCTTCGGCTGGGGTTATTATTCTGGCATCTATCCGAAAGAGGTCGCTGATGCCGGCGCGGGCAACTGGAAGAACCTGAACGGCACCGGTCCGTTCATGCTGACCGACCATATTCAAGGCAATCAGAACACCTATTCCAAGAACCCGATCTATTGGGACAAGGAAAAGATCGGCGGCGAGGAATTCAAGCTGCCTTTCGTCGACAAGGTCGTCTATCGCAACATTAAGGACGAGGCGACGGTGACCACGGCGCTTCGCACCGGCAAGCTCGATATCGCCGAGCCGATACGTTGGAGCGATATGGAGGAGCTCAAGAAGAGCGTGCCGCAGCTCAAATGGTCGAAGTGGCTGTCGATGAATGGTCAGTTCGTGGCAATGCGTATCGACACAAAACCGTTCGATGATATTCGCGTCCGCCGCGCGCTCAATCTGGCCGTCAACAAGCAGGAGATCGTCAAGGCCTATTACAACGGCCATGCCGAACTGTTCTCCTATCCACAGCATCCCGACTATGACGGCTATTACGAGCCGCTCGAAGCGATGCCGGCCTCGGTGAAGGAGCTGTTCACCTACAATCCCGACAAGGCCAAGAAACTCCTGGCGGAAGCCGGCGTGCCGAAAGGCTTCAGCTTCAAGGTCCAGGTCTGCACCTGCCAGCCGGATCATCAGGATCTGCTGCCGTTGATCGGCGCCTATCTCGAACAGGTCGGCGTCAAGATCGAGATCCAGCCGATGGAATATGGCGCGTTCCTGTCGGCCATGACGTCGAAGACCAATGCGGCCGGCTATATGATGAACAACGGCCACACCAATCCGACCACGACGATCCGCAAGAGCTTCGTCACGGCCCAGACCTGGAATCCGTCGCAATATGCGGATCCTGCTTTCGACAAGAAGATGGACGCGGCCTATCAGGAGCGCGACGAGACCAAGCGTAAGACCATGCTCAAGGAGATGACGATCGAGATCCTCGACAAGGCTCCGTATATCTGGCTGCCGACGCCCTACATCTACACGGCCTGGTGGCCGTGGGTGAAGAATTATGCGGGCGAGCTGCGTGCCGGTGCTGTGCGTCCAGGTCCGATCTATGCGCGCATCTGGATCGACCAGGAGATGAAGAAGAAGATGGGCTTCTGACGCCCGCATCCATGTCAGCGCCCCGATGTCTGCAGGCGTTGCGGCATCGGGGTGAGGGCGCTCATCCCGGCCGCCACCGTAGCGGAGACGCGAATGACCGAACTCCTCCTCGACACGAACGAGATCACGGCAAAAGCCGCGCCTGTTGGCGACGCGCAGAACAATGCGGCGCCGAACGCGCGTCCGCTGCTCGAAGTGCGCGATCTCGCCGTCGAATTCGGCGTCGGCCGCGGCGCGCTGCGGGCCGTGGACAAGGTGTCCTTCGCGGTGTTTCCCGGCGAGACGCTGGCGATCGTCGGCGAGAGCGGCTCCGGCAAGAGCGTCACCGCGCTGTCGCTGCTGCAGCTTATTCCGTCGCCGCCCAGCCGCGTCAGATCGGGCGAAATCCTGTTCGATGGTCGTGACCTCCTGAAAATGTCCGACAAGGAGATCCGCGCGATCCGCGGCAACGAGATCGCGATGATCTTTCAGGAGCCGATGTCGTCGCTCAATCCATCGCTGACCGTGGGATTGCAGATTGCCGAGCCGATGCAGCTGCATCATGGCTTGAGCTGGAAGAAGGCGCTCGCCAAGGCCGGCGAATTGCTGAAGCGCGTCCGCATCCCCGATGCGGCGAGCCGGGTATCTGCCTATCCGCATCAATTCTCCGGCGGCATGCGCCAGCGTGCGATGATCGCCATGGCGCTCGCCTGCAAGCCGAAGCTGATCGTGGCCGACGAGCCGACGACCGCGCTCGATGTCACGGTGCAGGCGCAGATCCTCTCGCTGCTGAAGGACCTGACGCGGGAGACCAAGGCCGCGCTTGTCCTCATCACCCACGATCTCGGCGTGGTCGCGCGCTATGCGGATCGCGTCTGCGTGATGTATGCCGGCCGCATCGTCGAGAGCGGCACCGCGCACGAGATCTATGATCATCCAAGCCATCCCTACACCCTGGGCCTGATGGCCTCGATCCCGCGGCTGGATCAGGACACCCAGCAACGTCTGGTGCCGATCGAAGGACAGCCGCCCGATCTGGCGTCGCTGCCGCAGGGCTGCGCTTTCCAGACGCGATGCCGTTACGTCGGTGATCGCTGCCGGCAGGAAGCGCCGGAGCTCGAACATATCGATGGCCAGCATTTCCGGGCGTGCTTCGCCGATACCAAGGGAGGCGCACATGCCAGTGCCAGTATCTGAACCGGCAAGCGATCCCATCCTCAAGGTCAGCGGGCTCAAGGTCCACTTTCCGCAATATAAGGGCGTCGTTGTGCGCAAGCAGGTCGGCAGCGTTCGCGCCGTGGACGGCGTGTCCTTCGAGGTGCGAAAGGGCGAAACGCTGGGTCTGGTCGGCGAGTCCGGATGCGGGAAATCCACCACTGGCCTCGCGGTTCTGCGCATGACGCCGATCACCGAAGGGAAGGTGGAGTTCGAAGGCGAGGACATTGCGAACCACAGTGCGGCCGCGATGCGCGGCATCCGGCGCCGTGTGCAGATGGTGTATCAGGACCCCTATGGCTCCCTCAACCCGCGCATGAAGGTGGGCGATATCATCGGCGAGCCGCTGATCGTCCATCATGTCGATACCGAACGTGACGTCTATCGCGCCCGAATTCAGGAACTGCTGCGACTGGTCGGATTGCGGCCCGACATGGCGGAGCGCTATCCGCACGAATTTTCAGGTGGGCAGCGTCAACGCATCTCCATTGCACGTGCCGTGGCGCTCAATCCGGCGCTGGTGATCTGCGACGAGCCGGTCTCGGCGCTCGACGTCTCGATCCAGGCCCAGGTGGTCAATCTGTTCCAGGAGCTGCAGGAACGGCTCGGCCTGTCCTATCTCTTCATCGCGCATGATCTGGCCGTGGTACGCCATGTCAGCCACCGCATCGCCGTGATGTATCTCGGCCGCATCGTCGAGGTCGCGCCGCGCAACGAACTCTACAAAGCGCCGCTGCATCCCTACACCCAGGGCCTGCTCGCGGCAGTGCCCATCCCGAGCCCATCCGCTGAAGCCTTGAGGCCGCAGCAAGTCATTCTTGGCGAGCCACCAAGCGTGGTGAATCCCCCATCTGGCTGTCGCTTCCATCCGCGTTGTCCCATGGCGATGACAGTCTGCGCCGAGGCCGATCCGCCGCTGCGGGACATGGCGGACGGGCGCGCTGTCGCCTGTCATCTGCACGATCCGTCGATCGGCGACGAGAAACGTGGCGTCTTGCGGCAATCTGCACACGGCAGTAGGAGTAGCGCCGAACTAAACGTTCCCGCCATCGCGTGATGGTTTCCAAGCTGGGTCGCCATACATCGCCATGAGTGACATGCCGACCATCGACGAAGGGCAGACCCGTCGGTTTCTGGAGAAGCGCGAAGCGATACTCGATGCCGCGGCCGATCTGTTCAACCGGCGCGGTATCCGTGGCACGACTTTGGCGGACGTAGCGCAGAGCGTCGGCCTCGTCACCAACAGCGTGACCTATTATTATCGAAAGAAGGACGATCTCGCGCTGGCCTGTGTGCTGCGCTCTGTCGACGTGTTTGACGAGCTCCTCGCTGCCGCGGAAAAAGCCAGGACGCCGGAGTTGCGGATTACCAACTTTGTGACCGGTTTCTTTCGCCTGCTTGCAGATGTCGAGACCGGGGCACGGCCGCAATTCATCAACTTCTCCGAGGTGAATGCCCTGAGTGCGACGCGCGCCGATGTCGCCGCCGTCTATGCGCAGATGTTTCGCCGCGTTCGCGGACTGATCGGGAATGACCCCCGCCTCGGCCTCCATCGGTCCGAGCGCAATGCGCGAACGCATCTGCTGTTCACATTGACCCAATGGACGCGCGTCTGGATCACCCGCTATGAGGTCACCGGCTATGCCCGGGCAGGTCGGCACGCCAGTGATATCCTGCTGCGCGGTTTCGGCGGGGCGGATGCTGCCTGGATGCCGCCGACAATCCCGGCGCTCACCGGCCCGTCATCGGCGGAGGAGATCTCACCGGACGCATTTCTGCGTGTCGCCACGCGGCTGATCAATGAAGAGGGATTTCGCGGAACATCGGTCGAACGGATTTCCGCTGCTCTTAAAGTCACGAAGGGCTCCTTCTATCATCACAATGATAACAAGGATGATCTCATTCTCGCCTGCTTCCAGCGAAGCTTTGATGTGATCCGCCGTGCCCAGGCTGCTGCTGATACATGCGAATGCGGTTGGCAGAGACTGAGTGCCGCAGCGGCCGCGCTGCTGAAGTATCAGTTGTCGAATGATGGCCCCTTGCTGCGCATCACCGCCCGCAGCGGATTGCCCGAGGCCGAGGCGCAGCAGACCATTCGCATCATGAACCGGCTATCCGAACATTTTGCCGGCGTCGTCGTCGATGGCGTGGCGGATGGTTCGGTGCGGCCGGTCGATCCGGCGATCGCGGCGCAGATGTTGAACGGCATGATCAATGCGTCAGCCTCGATCAAACGCTGGGTGCCCGAGGCGACCATCGGCAATGTCGCGGATCTCTACGCCCGACCGCTGTTCATGGGGATTCTGTGCCCGTCTGCGTGACGGATCATCGCGCGAGATGACATCGAGGGCAGACATTACCCTCGACGAGCGAGTTTGGCTTTGCGTGGCAGACGCTCTGCCTATGTGCCGATGAGACTGGCGATGTAGTTTCGCCATCCGCCAAATGACGACACATCCTTGGCGCCACTCAGCCCTTCGGCTTCGACGATAAAGCCCTTGGGCGAACTGCCGTCGGACAACCGGGTGGTTCCGATGCCGAGTGGCGCGGGTATGCCGCGCATGAAGTCGCCCAATCCTTCGGCCGAGATGGCCCACACTTCCGTTGCGATCGGCGAGCCCGTGCCTTCTGCGACCCGCAGCAGGCCGGGGCGGGCCGGTGGGCCGCCGGCAAGCGCGTGGAGCTGATAGTCCGGCCTTGTATCGCAGGCCCGCAGGAAACGCGCGTTTCGGCTGGTGAGTTCGTGATTGAGCGGCATGCCCGACAGATGCGCGCCGACCACTGCGAGTTCGATCTCTCCCGCGATGGCGGTCGGCGTGCCTTGCTCCGACGACGGCACCGGACTCGCAGTTGCTCCGAGCTTGCTCTGGCCCAACGGGTGAAGCCGGGCACCGAGCGCTGCGAGCAACCCATCCTTGCCGCGGGGCGCGATCAAGGTGATGCCAGACGGAAAGCCGTCCGAGCGGGATCGGCCGGGCACCGCGAGCGCGCAGAGGTCGAGCAGGTTGACGAAATTCGTATAGGTGCCGAGTTCGCTGTTCGGGCCGATCGGGTCGGCTGCGAGGTCGGAGGCCAGGCGCGGCCGCGGATAGGTCGGCACGATGAGCACATCGGTCTGCGACCAGATGGCATCGGCAGCCCGCCGCAATTCGGCGAGTTTGTAGATTCCGGCAAAGGCATCGGCGGCGGACATCGTCTTGGCGACGCCGATAATCTTGAGGGTCGTGGGATGCAGATGCTGCGGCGTCGCTTCGATAAAGGATCGGAGCGCCTGATAGCGTTCTGCCACCCACGGCCCCGTATAGAGCAGTGTCGCGACGTCGAACATCGGCGTCATGTCGATGCTCGCCAACGGGCGGCCGGGTAGCAGCGATGCGACATCGCCCAGCGCGACGTCGAAAGCGCTCTTGGAGAGCGCGTCTTCGCCAAAGCGGCGGCTTCCGCCGTCAGGCACGCCGACCCGCAAGCCCGGCGGCAAAGCCCCGGGTTGGCCGGCAACCGGCAGCGCGCGCGAATAGGCATCCTCCGCGTCATAGCCGGCCATCACGCGATAGGCGCGATCGGCATCGGCCACCGTGCCGGCAAAGACGGAGATCGTATCGAGCGTCCGGCAGGCCGGCAGCATGCCGCGCGCCGACACGCTGCCGAGCGATGGCTTCAGACCAACGATATTGTTGAGCGCGGCGGGCACGCGGCCGGAGCCCGCGGTATCGGTGCCGAGCGCGAAGGTGACGAGCCCATGGCCGACGGCGACCGCTGATCCCGAACTTGAGCCGCCGGGGACGTAACGCGCGTCGATGGAATTCCGCGGGATTGGATAGGGGCTGCGGACGCCAACAAGGCCGGTGGCGAACTGATCGAGATTGGTCTTTCCGATCAGGATGGCGCCGGCATCGAGCAGCTTCTGAACTGCGAACGCCGTCTCTGGCGGGGTGTACGCAAATTCAGGGCAGGCGGCCGTGGTGGGAATCCCGCCGACATCGATATTGTCCTTCACAGCAAAAGGGATGCCCCAGAGCGGATATGCGGCCGGATCGAAGGGCGGCAGCGCCTCGGCGGCGGCGCGTGCGGCGTCTTCCGAAACCAGGGCGATGAAGATGCCGGGATCATCGACCGCGCCAATGCGGCGATACACGTCGGCGACGGTCTGTTGGGGTGACAACCCGTCGGCATAAGCCGCGTGCAGTTGCGCGATCGTGGGAAACGGGTCCGACATCTTCATTCCTTGCATCTTCTCACCGGTCTTGGCTCCCGGTTAACCCCTAAGCGCTCAGTTTGTCTGCCACTAAATTAGGCGAAAAGTATTGTTTTGTATGCATTGCGCTGCGGCGGCCTTGGGCGCTGCATCGGTCGACTCAACAAAAACAATCACTTAGCTCCCTCCGACTGCGCTCTGCCGCTTGGCACAAACCTTGCGAGTTCCTGCAAATCAAAATTCATGCCTCGGGAGAGTTGAGAATGAAGCGTCGTGATTTTCTGAAGGCGGCGACGGGTGCCGCCGCCGGAACCATGGTGTCGGGTCCGGCGATCTGGTCGGCCGCCAAGGCGGATGCCCGGTCGGAGACCCTGCTGGTGGTGTCCGAGAGCGGACCCAACAATCTCGACATCATGGGCGTCGGCACCAATGTGCCCAGCTATGAAGTCGCCTGGAATTGCTATGACCGCCTGATCACCCACGAGATGAAAGAGGGGCCGGGCGGCGTCACCTATTACGACAAGGACAAGTTCAAGGGCGAGCTCGCCGAAGACATGACGATCGGCGACATGTCGGCCACGTTCAAGCTGAAGAAGAACGCCAAATTCCAGGATGGCACGCCGGTGACGGCGAAGGACGTGAAGTGGTCGCTGGATCGCTCCGTCAGCGTCGGTGGTTTCCCGACCTTCCAGATGAGCGCGGGATCGCTGACGAAGCCCGAACAGTTCGTGGTGGTGGATGACCACACCGTGCGCGTTGACTTCCTCGTCAAGGACAAGCTGACGATCCCCGATCTCGCCGTCATCGTGCCGAGCATCATCAATTCGGAACTGGTGAAGAAGAATGCCACGGAGAAGGATCCGTGGGGCCTCGAATACACCAAGATGAACACGGTCGGCTCCGGCGCCTACAAGGTCACCAAGTGGACCGCGGGCACCGAAGTCATCATGGAGCGCAACGACGCCTGGGTCGGCGGTCCCCTGCCGAAGATCAAGCGCGTGATCTGGCGCATGGTGCCGCAGGCCGGCAATCGCCGCGCGCTGCTCGAGCGTGGCGACGCAGACATCTCGTATGAATTGCCGAACCAGGACTTTGCCGAGATGAAGAAGGCCGGCAAGCTCAACGTCACCTCGGTGCCGATCAGCAACGGCATCCAGTATCTCGGCATGAATGTGTCGCAGCCGCCGTTCAATAATCCGAAGGTGCGCGAAGCCGTTGCATTGGCGATCCCGTATCAGAAGATCATCGACGCCGTGATGTTCGGCCTGGCCAATCCGATGTTCGGCGCCGCCGCCAGCGCGCCGACCGAGGCGAAGTGGCCGCAGGCGACCAAGTACAACACCGACATCGTCAAGGCGAAGGCGCTGATGGCGGAAGCGGGCCTCTCTGCCGGCTTCGACACCACGCTGTCCTTCGACCTCGGCTTCGCCGGTGTCAATGAGCCGATGTGCATTCTCATCCAGGAAGCGCTCGCCCAGATCGGCATCCGCGCCACCATCAACAAGATCCCAGGTGCCAACTGGCGCACCGAGCTGAACAAGAAAGTGCTGCCGCTTTACGTCAACATCTTCTCGGGCTGGCTCGATTACCCCGAATACTTCTTCTACTGGTGCTATCGCTCCGGCAATTCGATCTTCAACACGATGAACTATTCGTCGCCGGAGATGGACAAGCTGATCGCGGGCGCACGCACCGCGGCGGCCAGCGGCGACATGGCGACTTACGACAAGGATGTGAAGGGCTTCGTCGATCTCGCTTTCACCGATATCCCGCGCATCCCACTGTATCAGCCCTATCTGAACGTCGCGATGCAGAAGAACGTGTCGGGCTTCCAGTACTGGTTCCATCGTCGCCTCGACTATCGCGCGATGGTCAAGGCGTAAGCGTCGGGGGATCGTCATGCTCGCACTCATCGGCAAGCGTCTGCTGTTCGCCATCCCGTCACTGATCGGGGTGGTGATCGTCACGTTTCTGCTGACGCGCGCATTGCCTGGCGATCCCGCGGCCTATTTCGCGGGCCCCGCTGCCGACAAGCAGGTGATCGAGGACATCAGGAAACAGCTCGGTCTCGACAAGCCGCTGATCGAGCAGTTCTTCCGCTACACGGCCGATCTTGCAAAAGGCGATTTCGGCAATTCGCTCACCACCGGCCAGCCGGTGGCGACCGAACTCCGCAATCGTCTGCCGGCCTCTGCAGAGCTCACTTTGTTCGGGCTTCTGATCTCGGTTGTCATCGCCATCCCGCTCGGCATTCTCGCGGCGACCAAGCCCGGCTCGTGGATCGATCACCTCTGCCGGGTCACCACCACGGCCGGCGTGTCGCTGCCCGTATTCTTCACCGGCCTCGTGCTGGTCTATGTTTTCTATTTCAAGCTCGGCTGGGCGCCGGCGCCGCTCGGGCGGCTCGACGTCTTTGCCAGTGCGCCGCCCGCGGTAACGGGCTTTTATCTCATCGACAGCGTCATTGCCCGCGATTGGGAGGCGTTTCGTTCGGCGCTGAGCCAGTTGATCCTGCCGACGGCGACGCTTGCGATTTTCTCACTGGCGCCGATCGCGCGCATGACGCGCGCCTCGATGCTGGCGATCCTCGCCTCGGATTTTGTGCGCACGGCCCGCGCCAGCGGCCTGTCACCGCGCATCGTGATCGTGACTTACGCATTCCGCAACGCCATGCTGCCGGTCATTACCACGCTGTCGATGACCTTCTCCTTCCTGCTCGGCGCCAATGTGCTGGTGGAGAAGGTGTTCGCCTGGCCCGGCATCGGCTCCTACGCCGTCGAAGCGCTGATCGCATCGGATTTCGCGCCCGTGCAGGGTTTTGTGCTGACCATGGCCATCATGTATGTGCTGATCAATCTCGTGATCGACATTCTGTACGGCATCATCGACCCGCGCGTGCGGATGGAAGGGTGAGGTGAGATCATGAACGCAATCACGCCCATTGCAGCTGAAACGCCGGCAACGCCGCGTCGGACATCGAGCCTTGTCGCGACGCTGCAGCACACCCGCTATATCCTCGGCGAGAACCGCGTCACCGCTTTTGCGTTCGGTCTGCTGATTGTCATCGTTTTCGCCGCGGTGTTCGGTCCGTACATCGTTCCGCACGATCCTCTCGCCAGCAACACGATGCAGGCGCTGAAACCGCCATCTGCGGCCAACTGGTTCGGCACCGATCAACTCGGCCGCGACATCTTTAGCCGCGTCGTCGTTGCGACCCGCCTCGATCTCTTCATCGCTGTCGCTTCCGTTGCGCTCGTCTTCGCCATGGGCGGATTGGCCGGGATCGCGGCCGGATATTTCGGCGGCTGGACAGATCGCATTGTCGGGCGCGTCGCCGATACGATCATGGCGTTCCCGCTCTTCGTGCTGGCCATGGGCATTGTCGCCGCCCTCGGCAACACCGTACAGAACATCATCATCGCCACGGCGATCGTGAACTTCCCGCTTTATGCGCGCGTGGCCCGCGCGGAAGCGAATATCCGCCGTGAGGCGGGTTTCGTGCAGGCAGCGCGGCTGTCGGGCAATAGCGAGATGCGGATTTTGTTGGTGCATATCCTGCCCAACATCATGCCGATCATGATCGTGCAGATGTCGCTGACCATGGGCTATGCGATCCTTAATGCCGCCGGCTTGTCCTTTATCGGAATGGGCGTGCGCCCGCCGACGCCGGAATGGGGCATCATGGTTGCTGAAGGGGCGTCCTTTATGGTGTCCGGCGAATGGTGGATCGCACTGTTTCCAGGCCTTGCGCTGATGATCGCCGTGTTCTGTTTCAATCTGCTCGGTGACGGTCTGCGCGATATCGTCGATCCGCAGCGACGGACGTGAGGAGCATCGGATGACAGCCCAACCATTGCTCGACGTCCAAGATCTCACCGTCGAATTCGCGACCCGCCGCGGCATCGTCAAGGCCGTGCAGCAGGTCAATATCTCCGTCGCCAAGGGCGAGACGCTCGGCATTGTCGGCGAGTCCGGCTCCGGCAAGTCGGTGACGTCCTATGCGGTGATGCGCATTCTCGATCGTGCCGGCAGCATCGCCGAAGGTTCGGTGATGTTCTCCGGCGTCGATGTGAAGGCGGCGAGCGAGACGCAGATGCGCGATCTGCGCGGTCGCGAAGTTTCGATGATCTTCCAGAACCCGCGGGCGGCGCTCAATCCGATCCGGAAGGTCGGTCATCAGATCGAGGACGTGCTGCGCCAGCATGCCCAGGCCGGCAGTGCGGACCGCGCCGAGAAAGCCATCGAGGCGCTGGAGCAGGTCAAGATCGCGCGGCCGCGCGAGCGCTATCACGCCTATCCGTTCGAACTCTCCGGTGGCATGTGCCAGCGTGTGGTCATCGCGCTGGCACTGGCCTGCAATCCGCAGCTCCTGATCGCCGACGAGCCGACCACCGGCCTCGACGTCACCACCCAGAAAGCGGTGATGGATCTCGTCACCGAACTCACCAAGAGCCGTGGCATGTCCACGATCCTGATCACCCATGATCTCGGCCTCGCCGCTGCCTATTGCGACCGCGTGGTGGTGATGGAGAAGGGGCGGGTGGTCGAGACCGCTCTGTCGGCGGATATCTTCGCCAGTCCGAAGCATGCCTACACGAAGAAACTGATGCAGGCGACGCCGCGGCTTGGCGTGTCGCTGCGGGATCTGCTGCCGGCTGAAGAGCGTGCGGCCATGCCGGCGCAGGCAGAGAATGTCATCAAGCCAGTTGATGTGAAGCCTTCGGTCACGCCGCTGCTCACCATCGACAACCTCGTCAAGGAATACCCCCGTCAGGGCGCCACCGCGACGCTGTCAAAGCTGTTCAGCCGCAAGCCCGCGCCGGAGCCGGATGTCTTCCGCGCCGTGGATGGCATCAGTTTCAATGTCGGTTACGGCGAGAGCGTCGGTCTTGTCGGTGAATCCGGCTGCGGCAAATCCACCACGTCGATGATGGTGATGCGGTTGATCGACAAGACGTCCGGCCGCATCTCCTTCGATGGCGACGAAATCGGTGAAATAGTCCCGAAGAATTTTGCGCGGCTGCCGCTGCGCAAGAGCATCCAGATGGTGTTCCAGGACCCGACCGACAGCCTCAACCCACGCTTCACCGCGGCGCGTGCCATCGCCGATCCGATCATGCAGCTCGGCGATATCAAGGGCAGCGATGCGCTCCGCGCCAAATGCGAGGAACTGGCGCGGCAGGTCGGGTTGCCGCTCGATCTGCTGGATCGCTTTCCGCACCAGATGTCAGGCGGCCAGAAGGCGCGCGTTGGTATCGCCCGCGCCATCGCCTTGCAGCCAAAACTGATCATTCTCGACGAGCCCACCGCGGCGCTCGACGTATCCGTCCAGGCCGTCGTGCTCAACCTGCTGCAGGACCTCAAGCAGTCCATGGGCATGAGCTATCTGTTCGTCTCCCACGATCTGAATGTGGTGCGTTTGCTGTGTGATCGTGTCATCGTGATGCGCGCGGGACGTATCGTCGAACAGGGCGCCACCGATGCGGTGATGGACGATCCGCAGGACGACTATACGAAGCAGCTGCTGACGGCGATCCCGCATCCGCCGTTGCCGGTGCATTGAGAGGGATGCCATGAGCGATAAACTGGACAACTATATCGATGCGGTGGCGTCGGCGCTGTCGCTACCGATCGAGCCCGCGTGGAAACCTGCGGTGAAGATGAACCTCGAAGTGTCGCTCCGCATGGCACGCCTCGTCGATGAATTCCCGCTTCCCGATGAATCCGAACCGGCCAGCATCTATGTCGCTTGATCCCGTCCTCACGCCTGATGGCGCCTGGCGCCCGGCCTCCGATATTGCAAGGGCCGTTGCGTCACAAAAGGTCTCCGCGCTTGACGTGACCGAGGCCGCGCTGGCGCGCATTGAACGCCACAATCCGATGCTGAATGCGTTCACGGACGTCACCGCCGATCGCGCACGCGCGACTGCGCGTACACTCGATGCGGCGATCGCCAAAGGCGAAGCTGTCGGCCCGCTGGCCGGCGTGCCTTTCGCCGTGAAGAACCTGTTCGATATCGAAGGCCTGCCGACCCGCGCCGGCTCGAAGATCAATCGCGACCGTCCCGCATCCCCCCGCGATGCGACCCTGGTCGAGCGCATGGAAGCCGCGGGCGCCGTGCTGGTTGGCGGTCTCAACATGGGCGAATACGCCTATGACTTCACCGGCGAGAACGTCCATGACGGCGCCTCGCGCAATCCGCACGACATCACGCGCATGACCGGCGGATCCTCGGGCGGCTCGGGTGGCGCCGTGGGCGGAAGCCTCGTGCCGATTGCGCTCGGCTCCGACACCAACGGCTCGATCCGCGTACCGTCGTCATTCTGTGGCATCTTCGGCCTGAAGCCCACTTACGGGCGATTGTCGCGCGCGCGCTCGTTTCCGTTCGTGGCGAGCCTGGATCATCTCGGCCCCTTCGCCCGCAATGTCGAGGATCTCGCGCTCTCCTATGACGCCATGCAAGGGCCGGATGCCGAGGATGCCGCCTGCACCATGCGGCCGGCGGAGTCGGTTTCAGCGCTGATCGGGCAAGACATTGGCGATCTACGGATTGCCATGGCAGGCGGTTACTTCCAGAAAAACCTGATGCCGGAGGCCCAGGCCGCCGTAGCAGCCGTGACCAAGGCGCTCGGCGTGACGACCAGCGTCGAGCTGCCGGAAGTCGCGCGCGCGCGGGCCGCTGCTTATCTCATATCGACGACCGAAGGCGCCTCATTGCATCTCGATCGCTTGCGCAATCGCGCCGGCGATTTCGATCCAGCCGTGCGCGATCGCCTTCTGGCTGGCGCCATGGTGCCGGCGGCTCTGGTCGATCGTACGCAGAAATTTCGTCGCTGGTATCGTGCCAAAGTGCTGGAGATCTTCCAGACGGTGGACGTCATCATCGCGCCTGCCACGCCATGCATGGCGCCCAAAATCGGGCAGGCGACATTCGAGCTCGATGGCGTCGAACTGCCGGTGCGCGCCAATATCGGCATCCACACCCAGCCGATTTCCTTCATTGGCCTCCCCGTGGTCGCGGTGCCGGTGCCGCTCGATCCGATGCCTGTCGGCGTGCAGATCATCGCTGCACCCTGGCGGGAAGACATCGCGCTGCGCGTCGCCTATCATCTGCAGCAGGCGGGCGTTGCTGTCGCGCCGCGTGCAAAAGGATTTTGAGATGGATATTGATCTGCCGGAGGTCATCGCCGAAGTCGGCGCCGCTTTCGCGCGCTATGAGAAGGCGCTGACGACCAACGACACCGCGGTGCTCGGCGAGCTGTTTCGCAACGACCCGCGCACCATCCGCTATGGTATGGGCGAAAATCTCTATGGTTATGACGAGATCCAGGCCTTTCGCGGTGCCCGCTCGCCGGTCGGCCTGATGCGCCGCACCGAGCGCACCGTGATCTCATCCTACGGCCGCGATACGGCGGTGGCGTCCACGCTGTTCTATCGCGACAACGCGCCGGGCAAGGTCGGACGGCAGATGCAGACCTGGGTCCGCTTTCCCGAAGGATGGCGAATCGTGGCGGCTTCTGTCAGCCTGATCGACGAGCCGCAGGCAGCGAAGGCGTAGGCTGGGATGAGTTTTGACGACATGCTGATCCAGCCGGAGAAGCCGCGCCGCGCCGCGCGTGCATCTGCGGATGCTGTGAAGGGCAAGCCGACGCGGGCCGAAGAACTTCGCCAGCAATTGTCGGACGAGATCGTGCGCGGCGTGTTGCCGCCCGGCGCCTCCCTCGATGAGACCGAGCTAGCGCAGCGCTACAGCGTCTCGCGCACCCCGGTGCGCGAAGCGCTCCGCCAGCTCACCGCCAGCGGTCTGATCGAATCCCGTCCGCATCGCGGCGCCGTCGTGGCTCAACCATCCGCGGAGCGCCTTGTCGGCATGTTCGAAGCGATGGCCGAGCTCGAAGCGCTTTGCGCAGGTCTTGCGGCGGAGCGTATGCCCGCCGTTCAGCGCCATGCGCTTGAGGCGATCCATGAAGAATTGCGCGTGCTCAGCTATGACGGCAATCCCGATCGCTTTCATGAGGTGAATGAGCGTTTCCACAATGCGATCTACAAGGGATCGCAGAACGACTATATCGCCGAGATCACGCTGGCGACGCGCATCCGCGTGCAGCCGTTCCGCCGCGCCCAGTTCCGCAATCTCGGTCGCCTCGCCAAGTCGCAGGCCGAGCACGACCGGGTCGTCGTCGCCATCATGCGCGGTGACCGCGTCGGCGCAAGCACGGCCATGCGCGATCACATCGTGCTGGTGCGCGACGAATACGAACACTACGCGGTATCGCTTTAGGCGTCGCAGGATCTAATTCGCAGCCACGATCTCCCGCATCAGCGGCTTTGATCCATGGAGAAAAACGCGGACGGCATCGCGCACGATGTCGTCCAGTTTCTCCGGCGTCGGCGTTTCATAGACGAAGCGCCGGATGGCCATGTAGAAGATGCGGCCATGCAGGCCCCAGAACATTTCCGTTTCACGCTCTGACAGCGGCACCGCGTCGCGCGATGGCAGCTTCAGGTCGTGCCGCAACTCACAGCAGGCCGGCTCGATGATCTGCTCGCGCACGATCTGCAGATAGCGCTTGGTGATGTCGAACGACTTCATCCCCGAAAACACGAAGATGCGCACCCAGTTATATTCGAACACCTGCTGCACATATTCGAGATAGAACTGCGACAGCCGCGTCTGCAATGGCTGCGACCGATCCTGAATCAGCCCGGCCCATGTGGGCGACCAGCGGCTGAGATAGATCTCTTCATAGACGCGTTCGATCAGCGCTTCCTTGCTCGGGAAGTGGCGATAGATCGCCGAATGGGTGATCCCCATGCGCTTGGCGAGCTCGCGCGTCTGGCCGCCAAATCCGTGCTCGGCAAAGAATTTGATGGCCTCGTCGAGGATGAGACGCTCGCGCTCGGCAGCGCGCATGTTGCGGCGCGGCGGCTTTTCGGCAGTTTTAGCGGGCTTTTTGACCATATTCACTTCGATTTGCTTGTGACTGAATATCGCATTCGCAAAAAGAGACCAAATGGTCATTTAACTTGACCGTTGGAAATCGACGTGTTCTAGATTTGCGACCAAATGGTCACAAAACTCGGCGTCCGCGAGACGCCTCGGGGGATACGTTGAAGGCGAGGGCGTTCAACTATGTGAGGGCTTCCACACTGGTGGAGGCGCTTGATGCGTATGAGGGAGCCGGCAGCGATGCGAGTTACATCGCGGGCGGCCAGAGCCTCGTGCCGTCGCTTGCCTTGCGCTTGCAGGCGCCAGAGCTGCTCATCGACATCGCGCATGTTCCCGAGCTTCGTGGCGTCGAGCTGAAGGGAAGCTGGCTCCGCATCGGTGCGCTGACGCGGCATGCCGAAGTGCTCACCGACCCGCTGATCCGCAAACATGCGCCGTTGTATAGCGAAGCCGCGCCGCATGTCGCTCATCCAGCGATCCGTAACAAGGGCACGATCGGCGGCAGCATCTCGCATGCCGATCCCGCGTCGGAATTCCCGGCGATGACGCTGGCACTCGGCGCCGAACTGGAAATCGCCAATCGTGATGACACGCGCCGCGTACGGGCGGATGAGTTTTTCATCGATCTGTTTCAGACTGCGATCGAGCCCGGCGAATTGCTTGTCGCCATTCACGTCCCGGTCGTGCGCGCCACTCATCGCTGGGCCTTTCAGGAACTTGCGCGTCGGCGCGGGGATTTTGCGCTGGTTGGCTGCGGCATTCTTGCGGAATTCGTTGACGGGGCTGTCGAACAGATCCGGATCGTCTTCTTCTCGGTCGGCAATACGCCCTTGCGCGCCTGGAAAGCGGAAGACGCACTGATGGGCCGCGTCCTCAATCAGGATGCCATCGCTGCCGCGCAGGCCGCTGTCGTCCACGATCTCGATCCGCCCGAAGACGAGAATGTGCCGCCCAGCATGCGGCGTCATCTGGCGCGCGTGGTGCTCGGCCGGCTGCTTGGCGATATCGCGAGGCAGGTGCCATGAGTGATCTCGTCGATGTCACCATGACCGTGAATGGCAGCGAGGTTGCGCATCGCGTTCCCGCGCGGACGACGCTCGCCGACTTCCTGCGCCAGACACTGGAGCTGACCGGCACCCACACCGGCTGCGAGATGGGTGTCTGCGGTGCGTGCCTCGTGCTGCTCGATGGCCAAGTGGTGCATTCGTGTCTGACCTTCGCCGTGCAGGCGAGCGGTTCCGCCATCGAGACCGTGGAGGGGCTGACCGAGCGCGCGGTGATCGCCGATCTGCAGGAGGCCTTCCATCAGCGTAATTCGCTGCAATGTGGCTTCTGCACGCCGGGCATGCTGATGACGGCCTATAGCCTGCTGTCGCAGCCCGGGATTCCCACGCGCGACGACATCCGTGATGCGCTGTCCGGCAACTACTGCCGCTGCACCGGCTATGAAGCCATCGTGGATGCCATCGAGACCACGGCGCGCAATCGCGCTGCGGCAAACGAGGAGATCGACGCATGAGCGCGATCACCACTCTCGATCGTCCAAACTCCTATATTGGCCGCTCGGTCCCGCGACCAAACGCCAAGCGTCTGCTCGCTGGTCGTGGCCGCTACGTCACCGATATCACGCTGCCGCGCATGCTGCATGTCGCTTATGTCCGCAGCCCCTATGCGCATGCGCGGATCGTCGAGATCAATGCGGATGACGCTCGCGCTGCGCCGGGCGTACGTCTCGTCGCCACCGGCGAGGATCTGGCCAAGCTCTGCACGCCATGGGTCGGCACCATGGATCATTTCAAGGGCATGAAGTCGCCGCCGCAATTGCCGCTGCCCATCGACAAGGTGGTGTGGGCCGGGCAGGCTGTGGTCGCCGTTGTCGCCGATACGCGGGCCTTGGCGGAGGATGCCGCTGAACTCGTGATCATCGAATTCGATGAACTCCCCGCCGTCGTCGATATCGACGCTGCCCGCGATCCCGATGCGCCGGTGATCTCGCCGGAGCTCGGCAGCAATCTTTGCTTCCAAGGCAAGCTCGACACCGGCGGTGTCGATGCCGTCTTCGCCAGCGCCGCGCATGTGGTGGAAGAGGAATTCCTGTTCGGCCGGCATACGGCTGTGACCATGGAGCCGCGCGCGATCATCGCTGATTACGATGCCAGTGAGCCCAAGCTGACGGTTCACCATGCCACGCAGACGCCGTATCAGTTCCAGGATATCTATTCCCGTCATTACGGCATTCCCGAAGCCTGCGTGCGCGTGATCGCGCCCGATATCGGCGGCTCCTTCGGCATGAAGCTGCACATGTATCACGAGGACATGGCGGTGGTCGGGCTCAGCATCATGCTGGGGCGCCCGGTGAAATATGTCGCCGACCGCATGGAATCCTTCGTGTCCGACATTCATGCGCGCGATCATCGCGTCCGCGCGCGGATGGCCGCAGATGCCGATGGCAACATTCTCGCGATGGATGTGGAAGACGTCACCGGCATCGGCGCCTTCTCGGCCTATCCGCGCACCAGCGTGGTGGAAGGCAATCAGGTCTATCGCCTGATGGGCGCGCCCTACACGTTCAAGACCTATCGCGCCGATCTGCAGGTCGTGTTCCAGAACAAGGTGCAGATGAGCCAGTATCGCGCTGTCGGCCATCCCGTGGCCTGCACAGTGACTGAGCGTCTGGTGGACATGATCGCTGCGAAGACGGCGCGTGATGTATTCGACATCCGCAGCGGCAATCTGATCCCGGACGATGCCTATCCCTGCACGTCGCCGACCGGTTACAAATTCGAGTCGCTGTCGCATCACGCCTGTCTCGCAAAACTGCACGAGATGATGGATTATGACGGCCTGCGCGCCGAGCAGGCCAAACTCCGCAAGCAGGGCATCCATCGCGGTATCGGCATCGCGACCTTTGTCGAGATCACCAATCCGAGCCCGGCCTTCTATGGAGTCGGCGGCGTGCGCATCTCCTCGCAGGACGGCGCCATTCTCAAGATCACGCCCTCCGGCGATGTCCGCTGCCTGATCTCGATCACCGAACTCGGGCAGGGCACCGAAACCATCGTCGGCCAGATCGTGGCCGAACATCTCGGCGTCGATCGTGACCGCATCAAGGTCGTCACCGGCGACACCGAGACCACGCCCCATGGCGGCGCCACCTATGCCTGCCGCGGCGCCGGCATCGGCGGCGAGACGGCGCTGCAGGCTGCGCAGAAGCTCAAGGGCAATGTGCTCTCCGTCGCGGCGGCCATCCTGCAGGAAGAAGCGGCCAAGCTCGACATGCAGGCCGGCTGGATCATCGACAAGGCGTCAGGCCAGCAGCGCATCGAACTCGCCGAGATCGCGCGCATCGCCTATTTCCGCTCGGATACGCTGCCCCCGGGCACCCAGGCACAGCTCTCCGTCGCGCATCACTATGCACCGGAGGGGTACCCCTTCGCCTTCACCAATGGCGTGCAGGCCTGCCATCTCGAACTCGACGTCGAGACCGGCTTCGTCAAAATCCTGAAAATGTGGGTGGTCGAGGACTGCGGCCGCGTCATCAATCCGTTGCTGGTGGATGAGCAGATCCGCGGCGGCGTGGTGCAGGGCCTCGGCGCCGCCTTCTTCGAGGAATGCGTCTATGGCGAGAGCGGTCAGCTCACCAATGGATCGCTGGCCGATTATCTCGTTCCCATGGCGGTGGAGATGCCGGATATCGTCGTCGCCCATGTGGAGACGCCGACTCTGGATACACAGCTTGGCGCCAAGGGTGTCGGCGAAGCCGGAACGGCCGCAGCATCGGCTGCGGCGATGAATGCGATCAATGATGCGATGTCGCCATTCGGCGGCACCATTGCGCAGGTACCGATGACGCCTGCGCGCCTGCTCAGGGCACTCGGACATATCTGATCAACAAGACTGACAACAGGGAGGGAGCACATGACAAAAGACAACCGAAGCTCGAACAGTTTCCATATTTCCCGTCGCCATATGCTGGCCGCACTTGGCACCGGTGCCGGCGTGATGGCCATGCCGTGGATTGCGCGCGCGGCCGACGACAATATCCGCATCGGCTTTCCGACGCCGCTGACCGGCCCGTTTGCGGCCGAAGCCAAGGATCAGGTCAAGAGCGCCGAACTCGCCGTCAAGCAGGTCAATGACAAAGGCGGCGTCAATGGCCGCAAGGTCGAGTTGCTGGTGCGCGACGACAAGCTGAATGGCGGCGAAGCCGCCACCCGCACGCTCGAACTGATCGAAAAGGACAAGGTGCACGCGATCGTCGGATCGCTGTCCAGCGCCGTGCAGCTCGCCGTGAACGAAGTCACCCGTGCTCGCGGCGTGCTGTATGTCTCCATCAGCCAGTCCGACACCATCAACGAGGTCAAGGATTTCAGCAAATACACCTTTCACGAGGCGCTGAACCCGACGATGACCACGGCGGCTGTTGCGCGCTACGCCTTCAAGAAGGGCACCAAGGTCGCGCATCTCGTCGCTGATTATGCCTATGGCCATGAGATGCTGCGCGGCTTCAAGCGTGCGCAGGCAGCCATCGGCGCGGAGACGGTGGGCGAGATCATGCACCCGTTCGGTGCCGCCGATTACTCCACCTTCATGCCGCGTCTGCGCTCGATGCGTCCCGACATCCTCTGCATCAGCAATTTCGGCCGCGACCAGGCCAACTCCATCAAGCAGGCGGTCGATTTCGGCCTCAAGCAGAGTTCGAAGATCGTCGTGCCCGTGCTGCTGCACAATCAACGTCTGGCTGTCACGCCTGAAGTGTTCGAAGGCGTCGTCGGCGGCTCCAATTATTATTGGGGCCTGGAAGGCACGCTGCCATCGGCCAAGGCATTCAACGATGCCTATCGCGCGGCCAATGGCGGTGCCATTCCGACCGATTACGGCGCCTATGGCTATACCGGCGTGATGTCGCTGCTGCAGGCGATGCAGGCCGCGGGCGGCACCGACACCGACAAGGTGATCGCGGCCCTCGAAGCGTTGAAATACGACGTCGCCAAGGGCCCGCAATATTATCGCAAATGCGATCACCAGTCGGTGCAGTCGGTGCTCGTCCTGGAGTCCAAGAAGAAAGCCGACATGAAAGGCGACAGCGATCTGTTCAGCATCGTCGCCAATGAAGCGCCCTCGGAACAGGTGCTGCGCACCTGCACCGAACTCGGCTTCCCCACCTAAGCGAAGGCACGCGCCGTCCCATGGATACAGAACTCATTCTGATGCAACTCTTCTCCGGAGTTGCCCTCGGTGCCATCCTCGTGATCACCGCGCTCGGCCTGTCGATCATCTTCGGCATGATGGGCGTGGTGAATTTCGCGCATGGCGCTTTGTTCATGGTCGGCGCCTATGCCGGGCTGTCGGTCGCCTCGCTCACCGGCAGTTTCTGGTGGGGGCTCCTGGTCGCCCCCATCATGATCGGCGTGTTCGGCATGCTGATCGAATTCGTCCTGATCCGGCGGCTCTACGGCCGCTCGATCGATGATCCCCTGCTGCTCACCTTCGGCCTCAGCTATGTGCTGGTCGAAGGCGTGCGTATCGTGTTCGGCAGCGACGGCATTCCGTTCCCGACGCCGTCGCAGCTCACCGGCGTGGTCGATCTCGGCGTCGGCTTCTTCCCGATCTACCGCATCTTCGTGGTCGGCCTCGTCTTCGCGGTGGTCGTGCTGCTCTGGCTCGGCCTGGAGAAGACCAAGTTCGGCCTGATCGTCCGCGCCGGCTCGCGTGATCCCACCATGATGCGCGTGCTCGGCGTCGATATCAGCAAGGTCTGGCTGGCGGTGTTTGGCCTCGGTGTCGGCCTGGCTGCGCTGGGCGGCGTGCTGGCCGGGCCGATGCGCTCGGTCAATCCGGAGATGGGCGCGCTGGTGCTGGCGGAAGCCTTCGTGGTCACGGTCATCGGCGGTCTCGGCTCGCTGGTCGGCGCCATCATCGCCGGTCTCGTGGTCGGCGTCGTCATCAGCATGACCGCGCTGTTCGCACCGGAGATGGCAACCATCGTGATGTTCGCGCTGATGGCCATCGTGCTTCTGATCCGGCCGCAGGGCCTGTTCGGCAAACTCGCGTAACGGAGAGACGATCATGAATGCACCCTCCGTTGCCGCGCCATTGCCTGCCGAGGCGCGAAAGCCTGCGCGTCTCAAGGCGATGCTCACGACCTATCGCGTCCCGCTGTCGATCCTGGCGCTGTGCATCCTGCCCTGGCTGCTGCCGTCCAAGGCGCTGGCGGTCAATGTGCTGATCTATGGCGTCGTCTGCGTCGGCTATAATCTCTTGTTCGGTTACACCGGCCTGTTGTCCTTCGGCCATGCCGCGTTCTTCGGCGCCGGCGCCTACATCACCGGAATCGCCATCGGCCAGTTCGGCGTGCCCTGGTATCTCGCCGTGCTGATGGGCGTCGCCGGCGGTGCGGTGCTCGCCTTCATCATCGGCGGCCTATCGACGCGCACGCGTGGCATCTACTTTTCGATGGTCACACTCGCGCTGGCACAGCTCGTCTATTACGTCGCGCTGCAGGCCTCGAGCTGGACCGGTGGCGAGAACGGCTTGCGCGGATTCACGGTGAACAGGATCAACCTGTTCGGTTTCGACATCAATTTCCTCGATCCGGTCAACAAATATTACGTGCTGATGGTGTTTGCGGCGCTGGCACTGTGGCTGGTCTCGCGCATCCTCAATTCGCCCTTCGGCGCGGCCATCGAGGCGATCCGCGAGAACGAGCGTCGCGCCCGCACCTGCGGCTATGATGTCGAGCGCACCAAGCTGCTGGCCTTCACGCTGTCCGGCACCATCTGTGCCCTCGGCGGCACCATGTCGGCCCTGCATCTCGCTTTCGTGCCGCTGGAATCGATGCATTACCTCACCTCGGGCATGATCGTGATGATGACGCTGCTTGGCGGTGCCTCGAGCTTCTTCGGTCCGTTCATCGGCGCGCTGGTGTTCCTGCTGATGGAAGACGTGTTCTCGCTGTGGACGTCGCACTGGCAGATCATCGTCGGCTCCATCTTCGTGTTGTTCGTGCTGTTCCTGCCCAAGGGCATCTGGGGCACATTCCTGTCGAGGGTCGTCCGATGAGTGCGCCGCTGCTCGCCGTCGAAAATGTCGGCATGAAATTCGGTGGCTTCATCGCGCTGCAGGGCGTGACCACCGAGTTCCGTCCTGGCCGCGTCACTTCCATTATCGGGCCGAATGGCGCCGGCAAGAGCACGTTCTTCAACGTGCTGTCGGGCGTGCTGACGCCGTCCACGGGATCGGTGCGCTTCAAGGGCGACGATCTCAAGGGCACGCGCCAGCACGAATTCGTCCATCGCGGCATCGCGCGGTCGTATCAGATCACGAATATCTTTCCCGATCTGAGCGTCCACGAGAATGTCCGCGTCGCGGCGCAAGCCGGCCGCTCGCGCTACAATATCTGGACCAATCGGAAGAAGTTCGACGAGCTGGATGCGCGCGCCGACAAGGCGCTGGAATCCGTAGGGCTCATTACCAAACGCGACGAGACCGCAAAATTCCTCGCCCACGGCCAGCAGCGCGCGCTGGAGATTGCGATCGCGCTGATCTCCGGCCCCGAAGTGCTGCTGCTCGACGAGCCCACCGCCGGCATGGGCCCGGAGGAAACCAAGGACATGGTCGCGCTGCTGGAGAAGCTGGCTGCGGAGCGCACCATTCTTCTGGTCGAGCACAAGATGAAGATGATCCTCGGCCTCAGTGATCGCATCCTCGTGCTGCATCACGGCCAGCTCATTGCCGACGGCACGCCGCATGACATCCAGACGGACCCCGAGGTTCGTCGCGTCTATCTGGGACAGAACCATGGCTATGCTTGAGATCCGCGACCTCCACGCCTGGTACGGCTCCAGCCACACGCTGCACGGCGTTTCGCTGGACGTGAAGCAGGGTGAAGTCGTCGCACTCGTCGGCCGCAACGGCGCTGGCAAGACCACCACCATCCGCTCCATCATGGGCCTGATGCCGAAAGTCACCGGCAGCATGCAGTTCGACGGCAAGGATCTGGTCGCGCTGAAGGCCCATGATCGCTATCGCCTCGGTCTCGCCTATGTGCCGGAAGAGCGCCGCATCGTGCCCGGCCTCACCGTGCGCGAAAACCTGCAGCTTGGCCTCGTCGCCTCCAGCGGCAAGATCGACGAGCGCGAAGCCATCGACGAAATCGCCGAGAGCTTTCCGCGCCTGAAGGAGCGTCTCGATCAGGAAGGCGTCACCATGTCCGGCGGCGAGCAGCAGATGCTCGCCATTGCGCGCGCCACCATCGCCAAGCCGAAGATGATCCTGCTCGACGAGCCCTCGGAAGGCATCATGCCGGTCCTGGTGGAGGAGATGGGCGTGCTGTTCCGCAAGCTGCGCGATCAGGGCGTCACGCTCTTGTTGGTCGAGCAGAATGTCGAATGGGCGCTGCGCCTCGCGGATCGCGCGGTGATCCTCGATCAGGGCGAGGTCGTCTATGAGAGCAGCTCGGAAGCGCTGCTCGCCGACAAGGAAATCCAGGAGCGCTATTGCGCGGTCTGACGCGCTGGCGGGTTAAGGACACGATCCCATGCAGATGAATGACAGCCAGACCATCCCCGCCTCGCGCGAGGCGGTGTGGACCGCGCTCAATAATCCCGAGATACTGAAACAGTGTATTCCCGGCTGCCAGGAACTCGACATGACGTCACCGACGGAGATGACGGCGAAGGTCGTCATCAAGGTCGGTCCGGTCAAGGCGAGTTTCGGCGGCAAGGTGACGCTGAGCGATCTCGATCCGCCGAAGGGCTACAAGATCAGCGGTGAGGGATCAGGTGGTGTTGCTGGCTTTGCCAAGGGCGGCGCTGCGATCCAGCTTGAAGCTGTGAGTGAAAGCGAGACGATCCTGCATTATCAGGTCGACTCGCAGATCGGCGGCAAGCTGGCGCAGCTTGGTGGTCGTTTGATCGACGCCACGGCAAAGAAGCTGGCTGGCGAGTTTTTCACGAAGTTCGGTGCGGTGGTTTCCGGCGCGACGTGATGTAGTACCCGCGACGCTCCGTTCACCTCTCCCCACCGGGGAGAGGTCGCCGCGTCTTCGCGGCGGGTGAGGGGGCTTCCACAAACTCCGTCGCCCGCTGCTCCCCCTCACCCGGATCGCAAGGGCGATCCGACCTCTCCCCGGTGGGGAGAGGTGGAGGAAGAGGCTCACGCCGCGATGAACTGCTTCCGCGCTTCTTTCACCTTGCCGACGATGTATCGCCTGATCTCCCGCACCCGGTGCGTATCATGCGTGTCGGGATGCGAGACCAGCCAATAGGTGCGGGTAAAACTGTTGGCCGGCAGAATGCGTCGCAGCTCCGGATAACGCTCCGCTGCATAGTCATGCAGGATGCCAACGCCATGGCCGGCGCGCACCGCTTCCAGCTGCCCGATCACGCTGCCGCATTCGAACCGCCGGGTGATCAGGTCGCCCAAAGTGGACGCATAATCCAGCGCACGGCTGAAGATGATGTCATGGATATAGGTGATCAGCAGATGGTCGGCGAGATCGCCGATCTTGCGGATCGCCGGTGACCGCGCGAGATACGCCTCCGATGCGTAGAAGCTGAGCGTGTAATCGGTCAGCTTGGTGCACATCAGCTTGCCCTCGTCGGGGCGCTCCACGGTGACCACCATATCGGCCTCGCGTTTGGCCAAAGAGAACGTCCGCGGCAGAGCGACGAGCTGGATCACCAGATCGGGATTGTCGGCGGCGAAGGCGCCAAGCTTGTCGGCGAGAAAGTAATTGCCGAGCCCGTCCGGCGCACCAATGCGCACCGTGCCGGCGACCTTGTCCGCAGCCGAGGACAGCTGCGAGCCCACCCGCAGCAGTTCGGACTCCGCGCGTTCGGCAGCCGCAAGCAGTGCAACACCCGCAGGGGTCAGTGACGATCCCGTGGTCTGGCGGTTCAGCAGCTTGGTCTTGAGGTCCTTTTCCAGCGCGGTGAGCTGGCGCGCGACGGTGGCATGATTGAGCTTGAGCCGCTTGGCGGCGCCGAGAATCTGCCCCGTCCGGGCGACTTCGAGAAAAATACGTACCTTGTCCCAATCCATTGGGGGACTTTATTGGGTCCATATCGCGGCTGCAATACGAGGCTCAATTGGTCCAGAACATCTCCCGCAACGGGGCGGCGAGGGTCGCCTGCAGTCCGTCGCGCTGATAATCGAGCGTCATGCCGCCGGTCCCGGTCAATCCGGTGGAGAGCAGCCGCGTGCCAAAACCGCCTTTCACCGGCGGCGCTTCGATCGATGGACCACCGCTCTCCACCCAGCGCAAGCAGAACAGCTGCGCGTCATCTCTGGCCTCGATGGCCCAGCGCAGATCGATGCGTCCTTGCGGCAGCGATAGCGCGCCGTATTTCACGGCATTGGTGCCGAGTTCATGCAGCAGCAGCGCCATGCTCAGCGCCGCCTTGGAGCCGACCACGATATCCGGCCCACTCGCCACCACCCGTTCGGACACACCGAGCGCATCCAGTGCGGCCGAGACGACGTCGTGAACCGAGGCCTCGATCCAGTTGTTGCGCAGCAGAATGTCATGCGCACCGCTCAGCGCCAGCAATCGCTCCTGCAGCGTTTGGACCTCGCCGCGCTCCTTGATCGGCCGCAGCGTCTGCAGGCTGATGGCCTGCACCATCGCGAACAGGTTCTTGATGCGGTGGCTGAGCTCGTTGTTGAGCAGGCGCTGCTGATCGCGAATGCGCTTGGCGTTGCTGACATCCGCGGCCGTGCCGAACCATTCGGTGATCGCCCCGGATTCATCGATGATGGGAATGGCGCGCGACAACGTCCAGCCTTCGCTGCCGTCGGCCTGTCGCACGCGGTGCTCGAGCTCGTAAGTGTCGCGTGCGGCAATGGCGCGGCCGACCTCGGCCATGATCAGGGGCTGGTCATCCGGAAAAATATACTCGTCGAGCCATCGCACAGTCGGCCCTTCCACGTCGGACAGGAAGCCGCGTCCGTCGAGCTGGCGCATCTCCTGCCAGTCCGGGCTCATCCGATAGACCGCGTCCGAGCTTGCGCTCACCAGCGCGCGAAACCGTTTTTCGCTCTCGCGCAGGCGTGCGTCCGACTTCGCGCGTTCCACGGCCGACCAGGTGCGCTCCGCCACTTCGCTGACCAGCGACAGTTCGCGGCCCGACCAATGCCGCGGCTCGGCCTGACCCAGCCCGAGAATGGCCACAAGCCGGCCGGCCTTGACGAGCGGAATACCCATCCAGGCACAGACATTGATGGCCGCAAATGCCGCCCGCTGTCGTTCCGACAGGTCGGGGTCTGCATCGACATCGTTAGCTGCGACGGTTTCTCCGCGATGCCACTTGTCTCGCACCGTGTTGTCATAGCTCGCCATCGTGTGCAGCCCGGCGATGCTGGCGCAGCCGGACGTGAAATCGTGCAGGATAAAGACCTTGTCGCCGTCTTCGCTGATTTCGCCGTAGAAGACACGATGGGTCCCGAGATGCGCACCCAAAGTCGATGCGGCGACGCGCTGGATTTCGACGGCGTCATCCACCTCGCGCAGCGCGTCGCTGAGTTTCAGCAGCAGCGCCTGTCGTTCTTCATTCTCCGCGAGAATCTGTGTCGCCCGCACGCGGCCGGTGGTCTCGGTGACGATGCAGAGCACGGCCTCGACGAGGCCATCACGATCACGGACGGGAGAATAGGAGATATCGAAATAGACCGTCTCGCCGTAGCCGCTGCGTTCGATATAGAACGGGCGATCTTTCGCGGCAAACGTCTCTCCGGTATCGACGACACCGCGCAGCAATGGTCCAAGGTCGTCCCATAATTCGGCCCAGTGTTCATGCGCCGGATGCCCCAGCGCATGCGGATGCTTTTCGCCGATGCTCGGCGCATAGGCGTCATTATAGAGCGCCACGAATTGCGGACCGCAAAACAGCACGATCTGCGCTTGCGTCGCCAGCATCAGGTCGACGGTGGCCCGCAAGCTCGGAGACCAGGACGCTATCGCGCCGAGCGAGGTCGCAGACCAGTCATGCTGGCGGATAAGCGCGCTCATTTCGCCTGGGGTGGCAGATCCCGGCTCGATTGTTGACGACTGATCCATCATCACGCGACTGGTGTTTGGCGGATGCCGACCTCCGGCCTGGCCAATTCCGTCGATCGAACCATTGAAGCCTTGCTCCCATCCAGTCTGTGTCCCTGAAATCTATCCGGTTCTTCCGCGCTTGTTAGGACTATATTTTTCGAGCGCCGGGGAACCCGATCACAGGGCAATAGATACCGATGCACGCTCTACAATGTCCGCTATCAGACCATCAACGTATTGATGCGACCTTTCGTCTGCTGATCGAACACGCGAATGTCACTGGGCAAACTTGAAAGCGGGCGTAGCCTGTCCAGATAATAAGAATATCAACGGGGAGGCCCCCAATGTCGGCATCTTATGATCCCGTCACCGTTGCTCTCATGCGCGATGTGTTGAGCAAAGTCGTGGCGAAGGTTCCGGAGCAGCATCGTACCTCGGCCAATCAGGCGGCCATTGCAGGACGCATTCTCGCGACCGCCGCGCAGGGCATTCGCTCGGAGGAAGCATTGACCAGTGAAGCTCTGGCCGAGGTGAAGGAGATCTTCACCGGCCCGGCCGGCATGAAGCGCCTGCACAGCGATTTGTCGAAAGTGTTCGGATAGGATCGTAGGGCGGATGAGCCGAAGGCGTCATCCGCCGGCCGAGTTCATAGCTGAAACGCCGCGGCGGATCACGCTTCGCTCATCCGCCCTACGAGTTCATCACCCGAATTTATGCGAGACGTTCTTCGTCACCGTATAGCAACCGAGACCTTCGATGCCGCCTTCGCGGCCATAGCCGGAATCCTTCACGCCGCCGAACGGCGTCTCGGCCGTCGATGCCACGAAGTGGTTGATGGTGAGATTGCCAGTCTCCACGTCATTCGAGATGCGCTGCACGTTGTCGGCCGAGTTCGTGAAGGCATAGGCCGCAAGTCCGAAGGGCAGTGCATTCGCTTTCGCGATGGCTTCGTCGAGATCGCGCACCGGATTGACGAGCGCGAGCGGGCCGAACGGTTCTTCATTCATCGCCAGCGCATCGTCGGGCACATCGGCCAGCACGGTGAGCGGGTAGAAGTAACCGCGATTGTTGATGCGCTCGCCGCCGGCCAGAACACGTGCGCCGCGCTTCTTCGCATCGCCCACCAACCGCTCCATCGCATCGACGCGGCGCGGATTGGCCAACGGGCCGAGCTGCGTCGTCGGATCCATGCCGTTGCCGATCTTCAACGCCGCGGCACCTTCGGCAAAGGTCCTGGCGAAAATCTCGAAATTCTTCTCCTGCACGAAGAAGCGCGTCGGCGCGACACAGACCTGGCCGGCATTGCGCGACTTGGTGGCGACGGACGCCTTGGCGGTGGCGACGGGATCGACGTCGTCGCACACGATCACCGGGCCGTGGCCACCCAGCTCCATGATCGCCGGCTTCATCGCCTGACCCGCCATCGCGGCGAGATGTTTACCCACCGGCACCGAGCCGGTGAAGGTGATCAGGCGGATCGCATCATGCGGCACCAGATAGCTGGAGATCTCGGCGGGATCGCCGAACACGAGATTGAGCACGCCCTTCGGCAGGCCCGCATCGTGGAACGCGCGCACCAGCTGCAACGCGCCGGCCGGCGTTTCTTCCGACGCCTTCAGGATGATCGAGCAGCCCGACGACAGCGCACCGGCGACCTTGCGGCCCGGTGAGCTCATCGGAAAATTCCACGGCGAGAAGGCTGCGACCGGGCCGATCGGCTGGCGATACACCGTGTGCTGCAGACCTGGGCCGGCGGGAATCACGCGGCCATACATGCGCATGCCTTCGGTGGCATCCCATTCGATGATCTCGGCGCCGCGCAAAATTTCGAGCTTGGCCTGATCGAGCGGCTTGCCCTGTTCGAGCGTCATCGCGACGGCCATCTCGTCCACGCGCGCACGGATCAGCGCCGCGGCTTTGAGGATGATCTGGGCGCGCGCATTCGGCGCCGTCTTGCGCCAGACCTGGAAGCCGCGCTGCGCGGCGTCCAGCGCATCGTCGAGATCGGCGCGGGTCGCATGCGGCACGGTGCCGATCACGCTCTCATCCGCGGGATTGATGATCGGCGCACCTGATTTCCGGCGCCACTGTCCGTCCACGTAAAGCTCGATCTCTGGATAGGCCATTCGCAAGTCCACTTTCTTGATCGTTGGAAGCGGTTGACTCCGCCTCGCTTGCGCGGCATCAAACATATGTTCACATAATAGAACAAGCGTTCTGTCTAGTAGAATAATCTGGAATTGGATCAGATCGAAGATGCGTCAGGGCGGACCACACAAGACGGCGATGATCGCAGCGGCGCATGCTGCAACGCGCGCCATGTGTGCGTCGGCCCTCGCGCGTCGGATGCGCTGAAAACAAAAGATTCAAGAAACAAGGGTTGGGAGTAGAGACATGAGTGGGCACAAGGCCGCGTGGTCGTTCACACGTCGTGCACTGATCGCAGGTGCATTCGCCGCAAGCGCAATGACGCTGATGCCGGCACAGGCGCAGGACGCCTATCCGAGCAAGATGATCCGCCTGCTGGTGCCGTTCCCGGCCGGCAGCGCGACCGACGTGGAAGCACGCTTCCTCGCCGAGAAGGTCGGCGCCGTGCTCGGCCAGAAAATCCTGGTCGACAACAAGCCGGGCGCCAACGCCAATATCGGCGCAGCCGAAGTCGCGCGCGCGGCGGGTGATGGCTACACGCTGTATCTCGCCACCAACTCGACCCATTCGGCCAATGTGCATCTCTACAACAAGATGCCGTTCGATCCCGTCGCCGACTTCACGCCGATCGCGCGGCTGACGCGCAATCCGCTGGTGATGGTGGTCAACAAGGATTTCCCGGCGAAGGACCTCAAGGAGTTCATCGCTTACGGCAAGGCCAATCCCGGCAAGCTGAGCTATGGCTCGGGCAACACCGGCAGCATGGCGGCCGCGCAGCTGGTGCGCTCGCTCGCCAGCATCGACGCGGTGCGCATCTCCTATCCCGGCACGCCGCAGGCCATCACCGATCTGCTCGGCGGCCGTATCGAATTCGTCATCACCGACGTCGCGGTGACGCGCGAATTCATCAACAATGGCAGTCTTCGCGCGCTTGGCGTGACCACGGTGCAGAAGGTGGCGTCGCTGCCGAACGTCGCGCCGATGGCCGAGGTCGGTCTGCCCGGCTACGACTTCGCCGCCTGGAGCGGCCTGTTCGGCCCGAAGGGCGTGCCGGCCGATGTGGTCGAGAAGCTCAACAAGGCGTTCCTGCAGGTAATGGCGACGGACGAGGCGAGGAAGTTCTTCGCCGATATCGGCCTCGAGCCAGACGTCTCGTCGCCGCAGGGTCTTGCCGATCACGTCACCAAGCAGACGGAGCTGTGGGGCAAGATCATCAAGGAGTCCGGCCTTGAAAAAATCTGATCCCGTCAGCGCTGTCTTCGAGCAGCTTCCGACGCTGCTGGAGCGTGACGCTGCGCTGATCCAGCGCGGCCGCTTCCTCGATGTCGATTGCCTGCTCGGCTCGACCGAACAGGCTTATCACGTCGCCATCCGCGCCGGCCGTATCGTCGATCTCGTGCCGGCGCCGGTGTTGATGCGTTCGTCCACGTTCAGCTATCGCGCCACGCCCGAGGCGTGGACGGCGTTCTGGCAGCCGATGCCGAAAGCCGGCTGGCATGATCTGCTGTCACTCACCAAGCGCGGCGAAGCCACGCTCGAAGGCGACATCAAGCCCTTCATGACCAACCTGCAATATTTCAAGGATCTGCTCGCCCTTCCGCGCAACGCCGGAGGTGCAGCATGACCGGTTACATCGAACCGATGGTCGGCCGCTATGTGCATGTCGAGATCGACGGCACCATGCACCGGATCTATTTCGAGGAAGCCGGGCAGGGCATTCCGCTGGTCTGCCTGCACACCGCCGGCTCCGACAATCGCCAGTGGCGCTACATGTTGGCCGATGAGGAGTTCACCAAAAACTTCCGCATCATCGCTTTCGATCTGCCCTGGCATGGCAAGTCGAATCCACCGGCGAACTGGGACGGGTCAGAATATCAACTGACGACAAAGCGCTACACCGAAACGATCCGCGCCTTCTGTAAAGCGCTTGATCTCGACAAGCCCGTGGTGATGGGCTGCTCCATCGGCGGTCGCATCGTGCTCAATCTCGCCATCGATCACGCCAGCGAATTCCGTGCGCTGATCGGTCTCGAAGCCGCCGACTTCCAGGCGCCGTGGTACGACACCGCCTGGCTGAACCGCCCCGACGTGCATGGCGGCGAAGTCTGCGCTGCACTGGTCTCCGGCCTCGTCGCGCCGCAGTCGCCGGCCGAAGCGCGCATGGAAACGCTGTGGGCCTACAAGCAGGGCGGCCCCGGCGTGTTCAAGGGTGACCTCTATTTCTATCGCGTCGATGGCGACCTGCGTGGCCGCACGAGCGCGATCGATACCACGACCTGTCCACTCTATCTGCTCACCGGCGAATACGATTTCTCGTGCTCGCCCGAAGACACCGTGCGCACGGCGTCTGGCATCACGGGGGCAGAAGTCACGGTCATGGAAGCTCTCGGTCATTTTCCCATGAGCGAGAACCCTGCGCAGTTCCGGCGTTACATCGCGCCGGTGCTTGAGACGATCAAACAAAAACACAGTTCCTGAGGAGGGGCATCCGATGAAATCACTGAAGAGCGCATTCTATTTATCCGCAGCCCTCGTGCTGTCGGCTCCTGCCGCAAGCGCAGCCGACACCATCAAGATCGGCGTGCTGAACGACCAGTCCGGCGTGTTCGCCGACAATGGCGGCACGGGCTCCGTCGCGGCCGCCAAGCTCGCGGCTGAAGAATTCGGCGGCGAGCTCAACGGCATGAAGATCGAGATCGTCACCGCCGATCACCAGAACAAGCCGGATGTCGCAGCCGCCACCGCGCGCCGCTGGTTCGACAATGAGAAGGTGGATATGGTCGCCGACGGTGCGGCCTCGTCGGCCGGTTTCGCCATCCTCGAAGTCGCCAAGCAGAAGAACAAGATTTTTACGATTAGCGGACCCGGCTCGTCGGATTTCACCGGCAAGGCCTGCTCGCCGATCTCCTTCCACTTCAACTACGACACCTATGCGCTGTCGAAGCTGACCTCGGAAGCCATCACCAAGGCCGGCGGCAATACCTGGTATTTCATCTCCGCCGACTATGCTTTCGGCCACGCGCTGCAGCGTGACGCCACCAAATTCATCGAAGGCGCCGGCGGCAAGGTGATCGGCTCGTCCGCGCATCCGCTCGGCACCGCCGACATGGCGTCGTTCCTGCTGCAGGCGCAGGGCTCCAAGGCCAAGGTCGTCGGCCTCGCAACCTCGGGCGCCGATGTGCAGACCGCCATCAAGCAGGCCGGCGAATTCGGCATTGTCGAGAGCGGCCAGCAGCTCGCCGGTCTTCTCGTTTTCATCACGGACGTCAATGCGCTCGGCCTCAAGGCGACGCAGGGTCTGCAGGTGACGACATCGTTCTATTGGGATCTCAACGAGCAGACCCGTGCCTGGGCCAAGCGCTATTTCGCGCTGACCAACAACAAGGTTCCGAGCATGGTCCAGGCCGGCGTCTATAGCGGCGTGCATCACTATCTTGCGGCGGTGAAGGCGGCAGGCACCAAGGACACGGACGCCGTTGCCAGGAAGATGCACGAGCTGAAGGTCAACGACGCCTATAACAAGGACGTCACCGTGCGTCCGGACGGCCGCGTGCTGCACACCGTGTATCTGGTGCAGGTGAAGAAGCCCGAGGAATCGAAGTACAAGTTCGATTATTACAAGGTCATCACCACCTCACCGGGCGAGCAGGCGTTCCGCCCGATGAGCGAAGGCAATTGCCCGCTGGTCAAGGGCTGATCCAACCAACTCCTGCGGGCGCGGCTTGGCCGCGTCCGCCCTCACGAACTCGATTTTTGGAATGAAAAGGAACGCGGCATGACGACTGCCATTGGATTCATCGGTCTTGGTGTGATGGGCGAGCCGATGTGCCGCAATCTGGCGAAGAAGTCGGGCGTGCCCGTCTATGGTTTCGACCGCGCCGATGCGCCGCTCGAACGCCTTGCCGAAGTCGGCGTCAAGCGCGCCGCCTCGCTCGCCGAACTCGCAAAAACCTGCGACGTGATCTTCATGGCGCTGCCGAGCGGCAAGCATGTCGCCGCGGTGTGCGAAGGAGAAGACGGCTTGCTGGCGCATGCCGATGCGCGCCACACCATCGTCGATCTCGGCACCTCGCCGGTGGAAGCCAGCCGCGAGCTCGCCAAGAAATTCGCCGCCAGGGGCGCGCAATATGCCGACGCCCCGATCGCGCGCACGCGTCAGGCGGCGGAAGACGGCACGCTCAGCGTCATGGTCGGCGCCTCTGCCGCCAACTACGCGAAGCTGCAGCCGCTGATCGCGACATTCGCGTCCGACATCACCCATTGCGGCGATATCGGCGCCGGGCAGGTGGTCAAGATCCTCAACAATATGGTGCTGATGGAAACCGTGGTCGCGCTCAGCGAAGCGCTGGAAACGGCGAAGCGCGCGGGCCTTGATCCCAAGGTGGTGTTCGAGACCCTGGCCAAAGGCTCGGCCGATAGCTTTGCGCTGCGCAATCACGGCATGAAGGCGATGTTGCCCGGCAATTTCCCCGAACGCGCCTTCTCCACTGAATATGCCCGCAAGGACATCTCCTATGCGCTCGATCTGGCGAAGTCGGTGAACATCCAGTTGCAGGGGGCGGAACTCGCCGACAACGTCCTCGGTCAGGCGATTGACGCCGGTGATGGCGATCTCTACTGGCCGGTGATCGCCCGCGTCCTTGAGAAATCCCGCACCTGATCGGATCACGATGAACAAGCCTGCCATGAAACCCAAGGCCGATCTTCCCGCCCGCGAAGGCGGCGAGGGCGTCGCCGCCGTCGAGCGGGCATTGTCCATCGTCGCCGCGCTGGAACATGCCGACAAGCCGATGACGCTGGCCGAACTGGCCGTGCGCACCGGTTTCTACAAGAGCACGATCCTGCGTCTGCTCTCCTCATTGATCCCGACCGGCTATGTCACGCGTCTGCCGGACGGGACCTATGATCTCGGCCCCACCGCGTTCCGTCTCGGCGTCGCCTTCACCCGCAAGAATGCGCTCGGCCATTACGTGGTGCCGGCGTTGCAGGAACTGGTCGATCGCGGCACTGAAAGCGCGTCTTTCCATGTGCGGCAGGACACCGACAACCGCGTCTGCCTCTACCGCGTCAATTCGCGCCACGCCACGCTGGATCGCGTCGAGGCCGGTCACAGCTACGCGCTGCTGCGCGGCGCTGCCGGGCACATCATCCTCGCTTACGATGCCGCGAAAGGCGATCGCTATGATGCCATCCGCACGCATGGTAACGACGTCTCGCTCGGCGAGCGTGATCCGAGCTGCGCGGCGGTGGCAGCACCCGTGTTCGGCCCGCGTGGTATGCTGGTCGGCGTGATTTCGCTGTCCGGCCCGCGCGAACGCTTTGGCGCAGCGGAGATCGCGCAGATGAAAAGCGTGCTCGGCCCGATCGCGCAAAAGCTCTCCATCAATCTCGGCGGCGAGTGGCCGGAATTTCAATCTTGAGAAAGCTGTTCTGATCGATGGCCACGTCCTCATCCATGCCCGACGTTCTCGTCATCGGTGGCGGCAATGCGGCTTTGTGTTCGGCGCTGATGGCGCGTGAGGCCGGTGCGTCAGTGCTCTTGCTGGAATCCGCACCGAAGGAATGGCGCGGCGGCAATTCCATGCATGTGCGCAATCTGCGCTGCATGCATGACGAGCCGCAGGATGTGCTGGTCGAGGCCTATCCGGAAGAGGAATTCTGGCAGGATCTGCTCAAGGTCACCGGCGGCATCACCAATGAGCCGCTGGCGCGCATGGTGATCCGGCATTCCTCGCGTTGCCGGCCCTGGATGCGCAAACACGGCGTGCATTTCCAGCCGCCTTTGTCCGGGGCGCTGCATGTGGCGCGCACCAATGCGTTCTTCATGGGCGGCGGCAAGGCGCTGGTGAATGCGTATTATCGCAGCGCTGAGGAACTCGGCGTTGAGATCCGCTACGACACGCCAGTGAAAAACCTCGAGCTAAAGGACGGCGAATTCGTCGCCGCCATCACCGAAAGCGGCGAGCGCATCACGGCCAAAAGCTGCGTGCTCGGCTGCGGTGGCTTCGAGTCCAATCTGGAATGGCAGCGCGAAGCCTGGGGCCAGAACGAGCGCGGTGAATGGACCGCTGAAAACTTCCTGATCCGTGGCACCCGCTTCAATCAAGGCGTCCTGCTCAAATTCATGATCGATGCCGGCGCGGACACGATCGGCGATCCCACGCAAGCGCATTGCGTCGCCATCGACGCCCGCGCGCCGCTCTATGACGGCGGCATCTGCACGCGCATCGATTGCGTCTCGCTCGGCGTCGTCGTCAATCGCGAGGCCAAGCGCTTCTATGACGAGGGCGAGGACTTCTGGCCGAAGCGCTATGCGATCTGGGGCCGCCTTGTCGCCCAGCAGCCCGGCCAGACCGCCTGGTCCATCATCGACCAGAAAGCCATCGGCCGCTTCATGCCGCCGGTGTTCGACGGCACCAAGGCAAATACGCTGGAAGAACTCGCGGTGAAGATCGGCGTCGATCCCGCAACCTTCATGGACACGCTGAACGCCTATAATGCGGCGTGCCAGCCCGGCACCTTCGATCACACCGCGCTCGATGATTGCCGCACCGATGGCGTCACGCCCGCCAAGACGCACTGGGCGCGCGTGATCGACACGCCGCCCTTCACCGCCTATCCGCTCGCGCCCGGGATCACCTTCACCTATCTCGGCATGAAGACCGACGAGACCGCGGCCTGTCGCTTCGGCAATGTGATCAGCAGCAATCTGTTCGCCGCCGGCGAGATGGTCGCCGGCAATGTGCTCGGCAAGGGCTACACCGCCGGTGTCGGCATGAGCATCGGCACGGCCTTCGGCCGCATCGCCGGCGTCAATGCCGCGGCCGCGACCGGGCATCACCACCCGACATTCGAAGAGGAATTCGCCTATGCCGCCGGTCGCTGAATTGGCTCCGCCGAAAGACGGCGCCTGCAATGGCGGCGTCAATCTCGCCGAGGCGATGACCGCCGGCGAGGCCGAGATCGCGCGCGTCATGCAGATCTGCAACGCGTGCCGTTACTGCGAAGGTTTTTGCGCCGTGTTTCCGGCAATGACGCGCCGGCTCGAATTCAACGCGGCAGATACGCATTATCTCGCCAATCTCTGCCATAATTGCGGCTCGTGCCTCTATGCCTGCCAATATGCACCGCCCCATGAATTCGCGGTCAATGTCCCGCAGGCCATGGCCAAGGTGCGCGTGCGCACCTATCAGGACTATGCGTGGCCGCGCGCGTTCGGAAAGCTGTATGAGCGCGCCGGCCTGACGGTCGCCTTCGCGCTGTCCGGAGGCCTCGCGCTGTTCATGATCCTCGCCATCGCGATGAATGGCCGTCTGATTCATGAGCCTCTGAAGGGCAATTTCTACGCGATCTTCCCGCACAACTTCATGGCGCTGCTGTTCGGCTCGGTGTTCGGCTTTGCCATTCTCGCGCTCGCCATCGGCGTGGTGAAATTCTGGCGCGAGGTCTCGCCGACGAAGGATGGCAATGCTGCAGACATCAAGGCGGCCGCACAGGCGCGCGTGCCCGCTGTTGCTGAGGCTGTCCACGATGTCGCGCGGATGAAATATCTTGGCGGTGGCCATGGCGAGGGCTGCAATGAAGGCGACGATGCCTTCACGCTGTGGCGTCGGCGCTTCCACCATTTCACGCTGTATGGCTTTCTGCTGTGCTTCGCCTCCACCTGCGTGGCGACGCTGTATCACTATATCTGGAAGTTGCAGGCGCCCTATGCCTACACCAGCGCGCCCGTTATCCTCGGTACGCTCGGCGGCATCGGCCTGATCATCGGCCCGGTCGGTCTGCTCTGGCTGAACTTCAAGCGCGACGCGTTGCGCAGCGACGCTTCGCAGAAGGCGATGGACCGCGGCTTCATCATGCTGCTGCTGCTGGTGTCCGTCACCGGCCTGCTGCTCTTGGTGCTGCGCGACACCCGTTTCATGGCGCTGTGGCTGGCGATCCATCTCGGCACCGTGATGGCGCTGTTCGTGACGCTGCCTTACGGCAAATTCGCCCACGGCATCTTCCGTTCGGCGGCGCTGCTCAAGTTCAATATCGAGAAGCGGATGCCGAACCGGCTGGGGCTCGGCGGGGAGTAGTTACTCGTCATTGCGAGCGTAGCGAAGCAATCCAGAAGGCAACAAGACTGGATTGCTTCGTCGCTACGCTCCTCGCAATGACGGCGGAGAATTCACGCGATTTTCGTGATCTCCAGTTCCTGTCCGGACATGGTCGCGACATCCCCCACGGCCTTGCCCATCAGCAGCTTCGCCACCGGCGCCACGAACGAAATCGTTCCCGCTTTCGGATCGGCCTCATCCTCGCCGACGATGCGATAAGTCTGCACGCGGCCGTCATCGCGCTCGAATGTCACCGTGCTTCCGAAGGCCACCACATCGTGCGACGTCGGCGCATCGATCACCTGCGCCGTCCGCACGCGCTCCGCGAGATAGCGCGCATCGCGCAGCGGCAGCGCCTGCTGCCGGCGCTTCTCGTTCACGTCGTCGATCCCCGCTGCGGCCTCGATGGCTGCCTGCGCCTCGGCCAGCTGCCGCTCCAGCGCTTTCAGCCCGTCGGCCGTGACGAGGTTCGGATGCTCCGAAATCGGGCGATCGGGGAGCATGGTCTCCGATGCGGTTTCGGCGCTGTCTTCCTTGGTAAAGGCGACGCTCATATGCGCTCCTTGTCAAATGCGATGCGTAGGATGGGTTGAGCGCAGGCGCATGGCGCCGGAGCGATACCCATCACCGCATGCTCCGGCGTTTGTGGTGATGGGTATCGCTGCGCTCAACCCATCCTACGCGCTCTCGCCATTAGGCAACAAAAGAAACAGGCCCGGTGGCGTGCCACCGGGCCTGTTATCACAATGAATATCGGTGGCTTTTAGAAGGCCTTGTTGGCCTCCGGGCGGTGCTTGTTGGTCGGCACGAAGCCCGAGCGCGTGGCTTCACGCGCATTGCGCACCCAGACTTCGCGGTTCGGATGCATGCCGGCGCCGCGGGTGGCGGGCACGGCGCTGAGCCGGGCGCGATGCAGCAGGCGCGTATCGGCCTCGCCGCAGCTCGGATGGATGCCGCCATTGTCGGCCACAACCTTCTCCCATGCCGCCTTGCGCTTGGCATAGACGGCCGGGTCCTGCAGCTGCGTGCAGTTGAGCTCGTTGACATTGAGGTCGGCCACGATCTCGTCGCCATCCTCGATCAGGCCGATGGCGCCGCCAAGGGCCGCTTCCGGGCCGACATGGCCGATCACCAGACCCACCGAGCCGCCGGAGAAGCGCGCATCGGTCATGAGACCGACGACGATATTGCGCTCGCGGCACAGCGTGGTGATGCGCGAGGTCGGGTCGAGCATTTCCGGCATGCCGGGCGCGCCCACCGGGCCGTCGTAGCGCACGATCACCATGTCGTGGTTCTGGAATTTCTCCGGATGCTGGTCGAGGGCCTGCAGCAGGCCACGTTCGCCTTCGAACACGCGCGCGGTGCCGCGGAAGCAGTTGTCCTCGAGCCCGCCTTCGACGCCGGCGAGCTTGAGAATGGCGGAGAATTCCGGCGACAGGTTGCCGCCGAGCACGCGCAGGCCGCCGGTCGGCTTGTAGGGCTTCTCGACCGTATAGACCACGCGGCCATCGGCCGGCTTGGTTTCGAGGCGCTTGATCTGCTCGGCCAGCGTCTCGCCGGTGCAGGTCAGCACATCGCCATTGATCAGGCCGGCATCCATCAGCTCGCGCACGATCACCTGCACGCCGCCGACGGCATCGATATCGACCATCGAATATTTGCCGTAAGGCCGCGCGTCGGTGAGCACCGGCACGATGTGCTGCGACAGATAGTTGAACTCGGCCGGCGTCATGACTTCCTTCCAGAAGTCGGTGAAGCCCGCGGCGCGCGCGATTTCCGGCGCATGCAGCGTGACATTGGTCGAACCGCCGATCGCCAGCGACACGATCATCGCATTGCGCAAGCTGTCACGGCTGACGATGTCGCGTGGCTTGATGCCCTTGGCGATCATGTTGGCGAGATAGGTGACCAGCTGCTCCGGGAAGTCCTTCAGGCGGCGCGGATCGTCGGACGGCGGCGCCACCATGTGCAGCGGCTGCATGCCGACCACGCCGATGAAGGTCTGCATGGTGTTGTAGGTGAAGATGCCGCCGCACGAGCCATAGCCGGGGCAGGCATGGCAGGCGATGTGATGGCGATATTCGGCGTCGGGATTGCCGGCGACCTGATAGGCGCTGACGATGTCGAGCTTCTCGCCGGTCTTCGGATCCTCGCCCGGATGGATCGCGCCGTCCGACATGATGATCGACGGTTCGTTGTGCTCAAGCAATGCGGCGAGCGCGCCGACCGGCGGCTTGTCGCAGGCGACGACGGCGATGGTGCCGAGCAGGCCGGTGGCGCTCAGATGTTCCGACAGCGCGTCATTGGTCACTTCGCGGCCGATCAGCGAATAGCGCATCTCGCGCGTGCCGTTGCGGATGCCGTCCGAGGTGGCGATTGTGTATTCCGGCTGCACCAGGCGATAGGGCAGCTGGCCTTCGCCGCGGCCGATCCGCTTCTTCAGGGCTTCATGGATCGCGTCCACCTTGGACATCACGCCCATATAGCACTGGCTGTCGCCCTTGGTGCCCACCACGCCCACCGACGGCTCATGAATGAGCGTCTCGTCCGTGCCGAGTACGCGCGCCATACCGATGGTCTGCGCGGAGCGGCCGGGGTGCTTGTCGATGGTGACGACGGGGGACTTGGACACGACGAATTCCTTCCTAGACGGCTCTTTAGAGTGATTTTGAATAGACCCCATGGGGCAGAAAAACAATCGGAATGGCTGGAAAACGGGCAGGTCTGCAATGCGTTGCAGCGACGCTCGGATCACCTCTCCCCGCCGGGGAGAGGTCGGATCCCTCTTGCGATCCGGGTGAGGGGCTGGTGACGTCGGAGCGCGGGGCTCCCCCTCACCCGCGCGCAAGGCGCGCGACCTCTCCCCGGTGGGGAGAGGTGAAGGGCGAGCGGCGCGTATGGCCTATGCCCTTGTCGAATACCGCACCGTGGCGCTGAGCGCCTGCACGCGGGGATCGACCTCGCGGAGATAGATCGTGCTGCGCAGAAATTCGATTTCCGCGGCCTCCTGGCCCTCATCCACGTCGATATACCAGGATTTCGGCCGCCCGTCGGAACCGTCGCTCCAGCGATAACCCCGGCGCTTCAGTTCGTCCTTGAGGTCGAACGGCGACTGCTCGGCCCAGACCCGCATGGTCTTCCGCCGCGCGCGTTCCAGCAGCGCGGCGAGGGCGGAGGTGCCGACGGCCGGCAGCTCGAACGCCAAGATTTCCAGCAGCGCATGACAATCGTCAATCGCCCGATGCGCCTGATGGAAATAGCCGGCGCCGGCCAGCAGATAGCCGAGCTTGGCGCCTTCGAAACCATGCTTCTGCCAGTCGATTTCCTTCTGCGAACAGCCCCATGGCTTCTTGGCAAACAGGGGGCAGATGCGCTCGGCAAATTTGCGATCGAAGCCGGCATTATGCGCGATGACGATGACAGCGCCGTCGACGAAGGCGGTGACGGCATCCTCGTCGATGCGATGCCCGGCCACCATCTCGTCGGTGATCCCCGTGAGTTCGACGATCTCCGGCGGGATCGGATTGGACGGTTCGTTGAACGCGGTGAAGACCTCGCCGGCGCGGATGATGGTGCCATCCGCGAGATAGTCGAACTTGATCATCGCCAGTTCGATGATCTCGTCGCGGGTGTAATCGAGGCCGGTGGTTTCGACGTCCAGCAGGATGCCGGTCTTCACAACCGCGCCATTGTCGTCAGCGAATTCACTGCGCGGCACGAGGCGGCGAAGAACGCGATACTCGCCGGACGACGCGAGTGTCTCTGCCATGGCGGCCAAGCTGTGTGGGTCGTGCAGCATGAGTTAAGGCGCAGTCCGTCGAATCAGAAGCGATGGAACAAAGCTATCACGGCAAGACGCCTATGCCTTACTCCGCCGCCGCAGCCTCGCCCGCATTGGGATCGCCCGGCGCCGTCGCCCAGGCGAGTTCCACCAGCGTGACGATGCGCTTGCCGGTGCCATCCACCTGGCACACGATCAGCCCCTGTTCCTCGATATAGCTCAGCAGCCGTCGCGCCCGGCGCAGCGAGTGCGAGCCATAGGCGCGGGCAATCGCGGCGTCGCCGGGGCAGGGCCAGCCTTCCTTGGCGGCGCGGGCGATCATCATGAACACGCCCTGCATGTCGTCGGGCAGGATCGCCGCGCGCAGCGCCACGTCCTGCCAGCCGGTGTCGTCGCTGAGATCGGAGCCGAGCCCGGCGCGCGCATGCGTCAGCATGCGGCGGAATTCGTTGAGATCAGGCACGGCGGTGCCGAGCCCGTCGATGCGGCAGCGGACCACGAATTCCTGATGCAGCACGCCGATGGCGCGAAAGCCCGCATCGGGCTCGGACATCAGCGCCTGCAGCACGCGATCGACGCGCGCGCGGCGCTCGGCGATTTCCTCGGGCGTCGGCGGTGGTGCATCGGGCTCCGGCCGCAGATCAGGCCCGGCCGCGCGGGCGGCCATCAACTGGCCGAGCAGATCCGGCGAAGCCGGTGCACGGCGCGCCGGCCGCATGCTGGTTTCCGGCGGCGGTGCTGCGAGGATCACCGCACGCATCTCTTCCGACGCGGCCCCCGGCAGCGGCATCAGTTTTGGCGTTGCATTGCGCGGCGCGGTTTCCGTCGCGCCGATGCGCAGGCCGAGCGGCCGTCGCGACAATGCGGGCCCCAGCGCCATGAACTGCCCGCGTTCGAGATCGCGAAACGCTTCCGCCTGCTTGCGCTCCATGCCGAGCAGATCGGCGGCGCGCGCCATGTCGATATCGAGGAAGGTGCGGCCCATCAGAAAGTTCGACGCTTCCGCCGCGACATTCTTGGCGAGCTTTGCCAGCCGCTGGGTCGCGATGATTCCGGCAAGCCCGCGCTTGCGGCCGCGGCACATCAGATTGGTCATCGCGCCGAGTGAGAGTTTTCGCGCCTCATCCGAGACTTCGCCGGCCACCGCCGGCGCGAACAATTGCGCTTCATCGACGATCACGAGCATCGGATACCAATGGTCGCGCGGGGCATCGAACAGCCCGTTGAGAAACGCAGCGGCGCGCCGCATCTGGTTCTCCGCGTCGAGGCCTTCGAGATTGAGTACGGTGGAGACGCGATGCTCGCGTGCGCGTTCGCCGGCTGCCTGCAAGCCGCGTTCGGTGTGGTCCTCGGCATCAATCACCAGATGGCCAAAGCGTTCGGCCAGCGAGACGAAATCGCCTTCGGGATCGATGATGGTCTGCTGCACCCAGGGCGCGCTCTGTTCGAGCAGCCGGCGCAGCAGATGCGATTTTCCGGAACCGGAATTGCCCTGCACCAGCAGGCGCGTCGCCAGCAATTCCTCGAGGTCGAGAGACGCCGGCGCGCCCGCCGTCGTATGCCCCATCTCGATCGCGACAGTCATTCCGGTCCAAAGCTCCTGAGCCGAGGGCTTACCAATGCGGGGCGGGGGCGTCGAGGGAAGCGGCGATGTTCCACACAGGCAAGTGTGCAACAGCGGTGGGGCGCTCGGTGGTCGCGGAAATCCCTCCCCCAAGCGAAGCGCAGCGGGGAGGGTGGCCGATAGGCCGGGTGGGGTCTATCCCCACATGACGTCCTCCGTGGGGACAGACCCCACCCGTCTCGAAGCTCGCTGAACGCTCGCTTCGATCCACCCTCCCCGCTGCGCGGCTACGCCGCTTGGGGGAGGGAGAAACGCCGCGTTCTACTGCAGCGAGATCGCCAATCCCGACAGATCCGCATTCACCATCAGCCCGGTCTGCCGGCCCGACAGCTCCAGCACCGCGCCTTTCTCATTGGTCAGCACGATCGCGCTCACACCGCGCCCGATCGCAGCCCCGGCACCACCCGCGCCATACACACCCGCCACATCCGACGGCCGGTTGATATTGCTCACCCGCCCGGCGAGCCGCGTTTCCGACGCGCCGAACACCAGGCCCGCGCTCACGCCGCCGATCGACAGCGGATATTGCCGGCCGCGAAACGTCAGCACGCCCGAGCCGCCGGACGCCCCGATGAACCAGCCGCCCTTCAGCACCTTGAAGCGAATGGTGCCGCTATCGGCATGAGCGATGGTCGCCGTGGCGGAGAGGGCAGCGAGCGCGACAAGGGCAGTGCGGAGACGTGAGCGCATGGGTTTCCTCAGGGGGTGATTCGTGAGGGAACCATTGTAGGCGAAATCGCCCGCGATACCGATGCGGGTGGAGGTCGCTCTATTTCGATACCCTCAATTTCGTCAGAGAGGTCCCGATCGAGTTGAACGTCGATATCACCTGCGACGCATCCGTCAACATGAAGAAGTTGCTGCTGCCGCTGGCGCAGGATTGCAGGATTGTCGATGTCGGGTCGCCGCCGGTATTGACCTGGATCGTGTAGATGGTGACGCCGGCCGCCTTGATGTTGTCGCACAGCAATTGCTGCCGCGCATCGACCTGCGGTGATTGTGTGCTGCCATTGCCATACCAACGGTCCATGGTGTTGAGCCCGTCCGACAGCAGTACGATGGCCTTGGTGTAAGTATAGTTGCTGTCTTCCGCCGGCGCATTGAACGGTGCGCTCTGTTGCAGCGTCTGCCAGGCCCAGACCAGGCCGATCGGCTGATTGGTGCCGCCCAGCGGCGTCATCGCGCTGACGGTGGATTTCAGCGAGCTCCAGCTATAGCTCAATGGCGCGATCGGTGTCGGACAATAGGACGACTGGTCGGCGGGATAATAGGTCGCCGTCGAGGTCGGTGCAGTGACCTGCACGTCGTAGCTTTGCGTGCGGTCCATCACGCAGCCGTTCCAGGTGCTGGTGCTGTTATTGCTGGAACCGCAGATCATGGTCTGGTTGCGCGCATTGTATTTCGTGCTGCAGGTCCAGCCCTCCTCGATGCTGCCGGAGGTGGACCAGTTCGACCAGTCGATATAGCCGCTGTTTTTGTAGCCGGTGCCGAAATTGACGACGTTGGCGAATGGCACGATGGAGACATAGACGTCGCCATTGTTGGTGGCTGCGGCGCTGAGCTGGTCGATCAGGTTGTTGGTCGCGGTCTTCAGGGCCGACATCTTGCCGCTGTCGGACATCGAGCCGGTATTGTCGAGCGCCAGCGCCACGCGCAATTTGGTGGTGCCCCAGGTGGTGGTCGATGCCGCCGTCAGTTGGAATGACGGAAAGCCGATCACGCGCAGGAATGCGGTCTGGATCGTGCCGCTGCTGGACGATGTGATCTGCGATCCCGTCGTCGCATTGTTGGTATAGGCGGCGGTCACGGTGACGCCGCTGATATCGGCATTGGTGAACTGCGCGTTGAAATAGTTGAGCAGGCCGGAGGTGATCGCAGCATTGCTCATGGTGCCGGCCGCGTCGTCCTTGGCGATCATCAGCGTCGCCGCATCGAGGATCGTCTGCATCCGGCTGCGCGCCGCAGTCGCGCGGGAATAATCGACGGCGGCGCCGACGAAGCCGATCATCGGCAGCAGTGCGATGGCAAAGATCACGGCGACATTGCCGCTCTCCGCGCGGCGGAAGCGATGGGTCAGCGACAGCAAATAGCGGCAAACAACGGCGATCATCATGCGATCCTCGACAGGCGGGATCGACGGTGCGGCGACAAACTAAATCGTGGGTAAAAGCTTCCGCGGCAATTGTTTCGCGATATGTCGAAGCAAATGGCGGCAGCGCCTTGCCAGGATACCGCTATTGAATGTCGAGCATCATAAAGCCGGCGGAATCCAGAAGTTACGAAAGCCGTGGATGGTCGGCGTTGCGACAATGCCTGACAAACTCAGACATAAATCTCCTGATGCGCGTTGCAGTGATGGGGCTGCCGGTTACCGGCACGGGCAGCCGTAGGGCGGATTAGCGAAGCATCGTCCGCCGTGGATGTTTGTGAAAGCGCTCTAGCGTTCCTACAAACACCGCCGGCGGATGACGGCTTCGCCTTATCCGCCCTACGGTTCAGCGCTGCCGCGCGCGCGAAGCCGCATGCCACTGCGACAGATAGTAGATGAACGCGATCCACAGCACCGCGCCCGGCGCGAGGAATGCGAGCAGGACGACGTAATAGTCGCCGCCATAGGGCCACCAATCCGCAAAGAACGCGCCGGCGATCACGATCGCGACGCCCAGCACAACAGCGCACATGTCCCGCCAGCTCAGCCGCGAGACCCGCCATATGAAATCGATGAAGTCCATCATCGCGAGCAGACCGTTGTCATTGAGAGCGGCCGAGGGAATGACCGGTGATACGCAAGGTAGTCCGCCAATGGTTAAAGGGCAGGGTGCGGAGGCTGCGCGACGCAAACCCGCCCATTGAAAATAATCCTTGACGAAATTCCCGCCCTAGACAATATTCCCATCCATCCCCTCCCTCGGTGAGGGGCGTGACCGGGACGCCGGGAGCGCGGTTGGGGATGTGGCGCCTGCGGGCGGGAGGGAGACGTTCCCTCACGCACTCGGGAGGTCTCGGGTCACCGTCCGGCCCCACTATGGGGGTCTGCCGCTAGCGCGGCTGGACGTGGCATCGGCGACAGGCAGGAAACTGCCGGACCCTGCGGGGTCAACAGCCTTTGCCCGGAAGAACGGTCCTGGGGACAGAAATCGCCACGGTGGAGCGTCGAAAGGCGTTCCGCGGCTTTGCTCTTCCGGCGATCCGGAAGATTGAGGTCGCGGCACTTGCTAAAGCTGCGCCTTTCGGCGCTCCGCCTCCCTTATTTCGGGAGGCACATTGAGACCGCCACTCACGCGCTGATGCGCGGGCGCCGCAGGCGCGTGGCCGTCAGCCAACTCACTCACATCATCATCGCAACGAAGGAGAGGTCACATGCTCGTTTCACATGCCGAGGCCAGAATATTGAAGCGCCGCCGTCGGGCGCAGCATGATCGCTTGGCCAAGGAGGACACAGATGCGGTGCGCGCCGTCTGCGTCGATCGGGCGACCCGGATCATATCCGACAAGATCGGGGCCTATCAGGCTTGCCCGTCAGCGAAATGCCGGCGACGGCGCAACTGTATCGGTGAGCAGCTTCGCTGCAGCCCGATCATTCATGCGCATGGCAAATACGATATCGGCCGCACCGCCGAGCGAATCTTCTGGGACACGCTCGACAGGTTCGATGATGGCCGGCCGATCGAAATCCATGCAGGCGATGGCGGCATGGCATGAATTCGTTAACCGGCCCGACGACGCGCATGCGCGGTGCAGTGACACCGCGCGCCGGGACAGCTAGAACCAAGCATCGAGACGCGCGGATGATCATGCGCGCTGGCAAGGGGAATGACGATGCGTGCGATCACGATGCCGGCCTTGAAGACAGTGCTTGTTCGTCCGCGCGCGGTCGCATTTGCGGCGATCGCGGTGCTGGCGCTGCTGGATGTCTCGCTGCTGATCGCGCGCGAGGCGCCGAGCGTGCCGTCGCTGCAGAAGCTCGGCTTCGACATGGAATCCGCCGGCTTCAAGCCGCGCTTCGCCAACGATGCCGCGGGCAAACTGGCGCTGAGCAAGCTGCCATCCTATCGCTTCGTGGTGCACAACACGCCGAAGGGCCCGCGCTATCTGTTTGCGGATCCCGCGAAATGCATGTGCACCTTCGTCGGCACGCGCGACAACTATCTCAACTATCAGGACCTCGTGCGCAACGGCTTGCCGCAGGCGGATTACGTGTCCCCGGACTACAAGACGCAGGCGAGCGCGCTGCTGGCCGACGATCCGATCCAGTCCGACAGCGTGTATTGGGAACCCGACAGCATCTCGGATGCGTTCAACGATTATTGGTAGCAGCGGCGGCAGCTGTATCTCTCACTGTCGTCCCCGCAAAAGCGGGGACCCATAGCCTCCGAGCTTCGGCTCTTGCCGTAAATTCTCGTAAGGCTTCTACACAGCCGCACCGCATTGACGCAGTGTATGGGTCCCCGCTTTCGCGGGGACGACATCGGAGTGTATGGGCGCCAATCACCCAACAAAAAAGCCGGCGTTTCCGCCGGCTTTCGTGGTCTAGCTGTCCGCTGTCACACCACTCAGTGCGCAGCTTCCATCGCAGCGGCTTCCGCCTTGGCGATCGTGCCCTTGACCGCCGTCTGCACCTTCTCAAAGGCGCGGACTTCGATCTGGCGGACACGCTCGCGCGAGACGCCGAACTCGCTGGCGAGATCTTCCAGCGTCATCGGTTCATCGGCGAGGCGACGGGCCTCGAAGATGCGCCGTTCGCGCGGGTTGAGCACGCCGATCGCACCGGTCAGCGCCTGGCGGCGATGATCGAACTCTTCGTGCTCCGCCAGAATGGCTTCCTGGTTGGGCGAGTTATCGACCAGCCAGTCCTGCCATTCGCCGGCTTCGCCGTCGTCACGGATCGGTGCGTTGAGCGACGCGTCACCACCGAGGCGGCGGTTCATGTCGATCACGTCCTGTTCCGTCACGCCGAGACGCGTGGCGATGACCTTGACCTGGTCGGGGCGAAGATCGCCTTCGTCCAGGGCCGAAATCTTGCTCTTCGCCTTGCGCAGGTTGAAGAACAGCTTCTTCTGGTTTGCGGTCGTGCCCATTTTCACGAGCGACCACGAGCGCAGGATGTACTCTTGAATCGACGCCTTGATCCACCACATGGCGTAGGTGGCCAGACGGAAGCCTTTCTCGGGCTCGAAGCGCTTCACCGCTTGCATGAGACCGACATTGCCTTCCGAGACCACTTCCGAGATCGGCAGTCCGTAGCCGCGATAGCCCATGGCGATCTTGGCGACGAGCCGCAGATGGCTGGTCACGAGGTGATGCGCCGCCGTGCGATCCTCATGTTCACGCCAACGCTTGGCGTACATGTATTCCTGCTGGGGTTCCAGCATCGGGAACTTGCGGATCTCGGCGAGGTAGCGAGAGAGACCCGATTCTCCGTTGAGAACCGGCATTGTAGCTGTACGGGCCATGATGACGCCCTCCAGATGTTCAGGCCCCCGATAGCGGCGGGCCAGGCAGCGGACGCTTGGTTAAAGCCGTCCTGGCTGCGATGTTCCGCGTCTCACTTGACGCAGGTGCAACATACACCCTTTACCGAGCGGTATGGAAGTGAATTTTCTGTCACGTTGCTGTGTGGACAGAATAAGAGTTTGATAAAACTACTTATTTTGTATGCAACTGCGTCATTCTGTCAAAGCCAGATGGCTTCGCAGGGTCGCCAAATCATCCGGAAGCTCGGCGGTCCACTCCAGAATCTCGCCTGTGCGGGGATGTTCGAGCGCCAGCAGATAGGCGTGCAGCGCCTGCCGATCGAGCGCTTCGAGCGCGGCCTTGCTTTGCGGCCCGAGCGACGAGGCCTTGGTCTTGAAATGCGGGCCGTAAACGCCGTCGCCCATCAGCGGATGCTGGATATGGGCGAGGTGCACGCGAATCTGATGGGTGCGTCCGGTCTCGAGCTGGCATTCGAGCAGCGAGGCGACGGGCCGTCCCATGCGATCAGCAAACTCTTCCAGCACAGTCCAGTGCGTCACGGCTTCACGACCGCTTTCGCGGACGGCCATTTTTTCGCGCGCGTGCGGGTGGCGATCGATGGCGGCTTCGATCGTGCCGCGCGGCCGGTTCGGCACGCCCCAGGCAAAGGCTTTGTAGCCGCGGCGCATCTCGTTGGTGCGGCCGTGATCGGCGAATTGCGCGGTCAGCGACTGATGCGCGGCGTCGTTCTTGGCGACCACCATGAGCCCGGTGGTGTCCTTGTCCAGCCGGTGCACGATGCCCGGCCGGCGCACGCCGCCGATGCCCGACAGCGACGCGCCGCAATGGGCGATCAGCGCATTCACCAGCGTGCCGGTCTCGTGGCCGGCGGCGGGATGCACGACCAGGCCCTTGGGCTTGTTGATGACGATGATGTCCTCGTCCTCGAACACGATATCGAGGGCGATGTCCTCGCCTTCCGGCTCAGCGGGCGCGGCAGGCGGGACGTCGATTGTGATCGTATCGCCGGCATTGACGTGATAAGCGGGGTCGCGCACGGCGGCGGCGTCCTGGCTGGCGCGGGTGAGGGACACCTGCCCGGCGAGGATCAGCGCCTTCAGCCGCGAGCGCGACAGCGCAGGCGCCCGCACCGCCAGCACACGATCGAGCCGGTTGGAGCCTTCGTCGCCCTGGACGGTGACGTCTACGCGCTGATCGTTCATTCCGAAAACCTTACTCTGTATCGAGACGTCAATGACCCAGCCTGCCGACGCGTTGCCCGAACCCACTGCCGACCAGGCTGCGATGATCGCCCGCGTTCGCCGCATGATGCTGATCGCCGGGCTGACCACGGCGCTCGGCGTCGGCGCCTTGCTGGTCGTGATCGGCTACCGCCTTTTCCGCAGCGAGGGAAGTGCGGTGACCTCAGCCGCGACCGCGACGCTGCCCAAGGGCGCAAAGATCGTTGCCACCGGCGCCGCCGGGGACCGTATCCTGGTGACACTGGATATTGGCGGCCGTACGGAAATCCGCACCTTCGATGCCAAGACGCTGAAGCCTGCAGGCACGCTGAGCTTTGCCAACGAGCCGTAAAACGCTCTAAAGCGCCAGCAATATCAACGATTTGCGTGAAATTGAATGGCGCTCCCTAGGGGAATCGAACCCCTGTTTCAGCCTTGAGAGGGCCGCGTCCTAACCGCTAGACGAAGGGAGCGTGTGGGCGTGCAATTAGCCGGGAATGGCGCAGGCTGCAAGTGGTCTTGCTCTGTTTGGCCACATCTCAGAACTGCGCATCCCGTACATGCAGGCGATGCCGCGCGATGGTAGAGCAGTCTCAATAGCGATCAGGAAGGATACGACATGAGCTACAATCAGACCGTCACCCTCGGCACCCTGTTCGATGACGGCCTCGCGACGCGGCGCGAAGTGCTGGGCGCGGCCTATGTCGACAAGTCGATGCAATCCACCAACGACTTCATGATGGCGTTCCAGCACATCACCACCGAATGGTGCTGGGGCTATGCCTGGAATCGCCCCGGCCTCGACAAGAAAACCCGCAGCATGCTGAATCTCGCGATGCTTACGGCGCTGAACCGCGCGCCGGAAATCAAGCTGCATACGCGTGGCGCCATCAACAATGGCCTGACCGTGGATGAGATCAAGGAAGTGCTGCTGCACGCCACCGTCTATTGCGGCATCCCGGCCGGTCTCGATGCGTTCAAGGCCGCGAACGAGACGCTCAAGGAGATGGGCAAGGTCTCGTAACAGAGCGCAACAGCCAAGAGAGAGGGAACGATCATGGTGCTGGCGATCCGACCGAATTGCGAATGCTGTGACCGTGACCTTCCCAATGGCGATCCGCAGGCGCGGATCTGCACGTTCGAATGCACCTTCTGCGCGGATTGCGCGGAGATGCGGCTCGGCGGTCGCTGCCCGAATTGCGGCGGCGATCTCGTGCTGCGGCCGACGCGTCCGGCCGGCAAGCTGGAGCGCTTTCCAGCCTCCACCGAACGCGTGACCAAGCCGCACGCGGCCTGCGCTTAAGGCCGGCGCGGGCCAGCATTGCGCGGCCGGGACATGCGGCCGCAGCAAATACGATTGCCCGTGACGATGTGACTTGTCACACTGCGAAGCAGGAAACGCTTACGCAGAGAACAAGAACAATGTCATTGATTGCACCGGATGCCGTTCGCCACATTGCTGTTGTCGGATCGGGCACCATCGGCGCCAGCTGGGCCGCGCTGTATCTCGCCCATGGCTATGACGTCACCATCTTTGATCCGCAGCCCTCTGCCGAAGCCGCGACGCATGATCTGATCGCCAATGCCTGGCAAGGGCTTGTCGCGCTCGGCGTGGCCAGTGGCGCGACACCGAAGCCTTGGCGGTTTTCCACCGATCTGGCGGAGGCCGTGCGCGATGCGGATTTCGTGCAGGAAAGTGGCCCCGAGCGTGCCGACATCAAGAAGAAACTCTATGCCGATCTCGAAGCCAGCCTGAAGCCGGGTGTTATCGTGGCCTCGAGCACGTCCGGCCTCGTGATGAGTGACTTGCAGGAAGGGCTGAAGACGCCTGAGCGTTTCGCTGTCGGCCATCCCTTCAATCCGCCGCATCTGGTGCCGCTGGTCGAGATCGTCGGCGGCAAGACCACGTCACCGGATGTGCTTGTCTGGCTCGATGCCTTCTATCGCCGTGCCGGCAAGGCGCCGATCCGGCTCAACAAGGAAGTGCCGGGTCATCTCGCCAATCGCCTGCAGGCCGCACTCTGGCGCGAGGCCGTGCATGCGGTGACCAGCGGAATCGCGAGTGTCGAGGACGTCGATACGGCGGTGTCGCAAGGACCGGGGCTGCGCTGGGCAATCATGGGGCCGCATATGATCTTCAGCCTTGCCGGCGGCGAGGGCGGCATGAAGCATTTTCTCGATCACATCGGCCCGGCCATGGAAGACTGGTGGCGCGATCTCGGCACACCGCAATTGGGGCCTGAGGTCAATGCGGCGCTGATCGGTGGCGTGGCGGAGGAAGCCGGTGCGCGCTCACGCGCCGAACTCGTCAAGCAGCGCGATGCCGCGCTGATCGCGCTCATCAAGCAGAAGAACGGGTGACATCATGCGACGGAGCAACAAGGTCATTATCAGCTGTGCGGTCACCGGTTCGATCCACACGCCCTCGATGTCGCCGCATCTGCCGGTGACACCGCAGCAGATCGCCGATCAGGCGGTCGGCGCAGTGGAAGCTGGGGCCGCCATCGTGCATTTGCACGCCCGCGTCCCGGATAGCGGACGCCCGACCCAGGACAAGGACATCTACGCAAAGTTCCTGCCGGAGATCCGCGATCGCTGCGACGGCATCATCAATATCACCACTGGCGCCGGTCTCGGCATGACCATGGACGAGCGCCTCGCTGCAGCGAACTGGGCCAGGCCCGAGATCGCCTCGATGAATATGGGCTCGTTCAATTTCAACATTTCCGGCGCCGCCAGTCGCTTCAAGGACTTCCAGCACGACTGGGAGCGGCCTTATCTCGAAGGCACCACCGACTTCATCCTGTCCAATACCTTTTCACAGATCGAGCGCGGCATGCGCGAGCTCGGCGATCACGGCACGCGGTTCGAATTCGAATGCTATGATGTCGGCCATCTCTACAATCTCGCGCATTTCGTCGGCCGCGGATTGGTGAAGCCGCCTTTCTTCGTGCAATGCATTTTCGGCATTCTGGGCGGCATCGGCCCGGATCCCGAAAACCTCATGCATATGAAGTCCACGGCCGATCGGCTGTTTGGCAATGACTATTATCTGTCGGTGCTGGGCGCGGGGCGTCATCAGTTCCCGCTGGTGACCATGTCGGCGATCCTTGGTGGCAATGTCCGCGTCGGCCTCGAGGATAATCTCTATCTCGGCCGTGGTGAACTTGCGACATCGAACGGCGCGCAGGTCGCAAAGATCCGCGGGATCCTCGAAGGTCTTTCGCTGGAAATCGCAACGCCTGATGAAGCGCGGCAGATGCTGCAGACCAAAGGCAAGCGCAACGTCGGCTTCTGACAATCGGACGAATCGAGTTTTCTTTTCAGGCCGGCGTAGTGATCTGCGCCGGCCTTTGTCGTTGTCGTGGAAATCCCACGCGAGCTCATATGGCGTAACTACAAATCTGCATCATATCGCAGCAGATGCGTTGTTCCTTTGCAGGAACCGCAGCAGCTCTGTTGCTGAGATCACGCAGTCGCACATCATCTGCAGATACGATTTGAAATTCCACTTCCATAAAACTTTGGATCGGTCTCTTAAGGCCGCCGTTAATTCATTGCGTTAAGCGTCCGACAAACCGGATCGGAGATTATTTCGTGGCAAACCTTTTTGAAGTGCAGGGCTTCGGCGCATTGTCGGAGTGGAACGGACAATTCGCCAGCGCATCAGCAGCGCAGCAGTTTCAGCAGATCGCAGCGCTTGGTTCCAATTCGGTGAGTCTCACCGCGCGCATCTGGAGCGACAACAAGACGACAAGCGACGTGTTCGCGCATCCCGGCAAGACCGAAAGCGATGCGAGCCTGCTTGCAGGTTTCAAGGCGGCGGAGGCCGCAGGATTGAACGTCGTGTTCAAGGCGGCGATCTCGCCACTCGATGGCACGGGTTCCATGACGCTGTCGCCGAGCAATATCAGCGCATTCTTCGCATCTTACAAAGCCGAGATCGTACGTCTCGCGGAGATCGCGCAGCAGGGCGGCGTCGATACATTTGTCATCGGCAATGAGATGAGCAGCCTGACTGGCAGCGCCTATCGTGGTTACTGGACCGACATCATCTCCTCGGTACGTCAGGTCTATCAGGGGGAACTCAGCTATTCGGCTGCCACCGACGAAGCCTTGAAGGTCAGTTTCTGGGATCAGCTCGACATCATCGGCGTCAACACCTATCCGCCGCTGACCTCCAGCATCACGCCGACGGTGCAGGAGATGATCAATGCCTGGACCGAGGTTCCGTACAATCCCTATTACGCAGCTGCCTTCGACTACAAGTCGCCGGTGGATTTCCTGCATTCGCTGTCGGAGACCTATGGCAAGCAGGTGCTGATGACTGAAGCCGGCTTCCGCAGCATGGACGGCACGGCGATGCGTCCGGGTTCTTGGACCGCCAATGCGCCGGCCGATGTGGCGGAACAAGCCGATGCCTATAACGCCTTCTTCCAGGTCTGGAGCGCCCATGGCGGCAGCTGGATGAAGGGCGTCGAGTTGTGGCAGTGGGATCTCAACGGCAAATATAACGAGACCGGCTATTCGCCCATGGGCAAGCCGGCTGAAGCGATCGTCGCGCAATACTTCAAGGGCAATGGCACGAGCCTCGACCTGAACATCACGGGATCGGCGATCAATGACGTGATCGATCTCGGCCGCGGCAATGACACGATCAATGCCGGCCTCGGCAACGACGTCATCTATGGCGGCGATGGCAATGACGTGATCATCGGCGGGCCGTCGACTCAGGCCAAGCTCGTCACCACGACCATCACGCTGACCGGCTACGGAACAGCGGCTTCGGGAGTCAATGCGCAGGCCCAAGTGCTGGTCAACGGACAGCCGGTGACGGGGCTCCTGGAATTCAAGCCCGCCACCGATCCGTCAGGCTACCAGACCTACACGATCACCTTCGCCAATCCCGATCAGTTCACGAGCCTCGATATCTCGCTGATGAATTCGGCGCCGGGCCGTGCGCTTCATTTCAAGGACATCATCATCAATGGTGTGGCGGTGGCCCCGAAGGATGTCATCAATGCCAGCGCGCAGGGATCGTTCGATCTCTATGTCCGCAGTATCCATGTGGATGCCGCCGCGCATCAGGATTGGTTCTTCGGCGCCAATAGTGACAATGACATCATCTATGGCGGCGCCGGCAACGACACCATCACCGGCGGCATCGGCAATGACGTAATCGACGGCGGCGACGGGATCGATACGGCCGTGTTTTCCGGCAAGGCGGCGGATTACAAGATCTCTTTCGTCAATGGCCAGATCGTCGTCACCGACAGCGTCGCCGCGCGCGATGGTACCGATCGCATCACCAATGTCGAATATTTCAAGTTTGCCGATGCGACCATCAGCACCGCCGGATTTCTGGCAAGCCAGTCGGCGCTTTCGAAAGGCGCGGAATATCAGGCGCTGGCCTCCAACGGCACCGCGGTCACCAGCGAGACCTTCCGCCACGCCGATGGCTCGCGTGATGTCTATACCCGCGACATCGCCGGCAAGAGCTACACGTCCGAGCACAGCGTGATCGCGTCCGGTGGCAAGACCCAGCTGGTCGAACGCTTTTACAGCGACGGCGACATGGCCTTTCGCCAGATCGTGAATGGCGACGGGTCGGTGTCGTCCAGCGACTATGATGGCGATGGCCACCTCACCAAACTGCTGACCAGTTTTTCGGACAGCTCGTTCCAGCAGTTCACATTCAACGCGGCAGGCTTTCAGACCAACATCACCACGCGCAATGCGGATGGCACCCGCGATATCCGCGATTACGGCATCACCGGACAGGACTATACGTCCCGTCATACGGTCACCGACACATCCGGCAAGAGTGTGCTGATCGAAGGCTTCCACAGCGATGGCACGCTGGCGATGAAGCAGACGGTGGACGCCGCCGGCACCAAGACGTTGGCCCAGTATGATGCCGCCGGCCATCTGTCGCAGCAGACCGTCACCAAGACCGACGGCTCCTTCGTGCAGACCGCCTACAAGCTCGATGGCGGCGTCACCAGTCAGACCATCCGCAGCGCCGACGGCATGCGCGACACCATGACCTATGATATCGTCGGCAAGGCGTATACGACCGAGCATGTGGTGCGCGATGCGGCTGGCAAGAGCGTGCTGATCGAGCAATTCCACAAGGACGGCTCGCTGGCGCTGACACAGTCGGTGGACAGCGCCGGCATCAAGACGCTGGCGCAATATGACGACAGCGGCCATCTGAAAATCCAGACTGTGACGCAGGCCGATGGGGCCTATGTGCAATCGAGCTTCGCGGCCAATGGTGCGCTCACCAGCGTGACCACGCGTGGTGCCGACGGCAGCAAGAGCGTCGATACATTCGGCATCGCCGGTCAGGCCTATGTCGCCAAGCATGATGTGCTGGATGCATCAGGTCAGCGGTTGGCCACCGTGCTCGATAACAAGGACGGCTCGCACACGATGACGGCCTACAAAGCCGGAGTCACGCTGACGTCAACCAGCGATACGGACATCATGAACAGCGCTGGCGGCGACACCTTCGTGTTCAAGCAGCTGGGCGGCCACGACGTCATTAACAACTTCCACGCCGGGCAGGGCGCGAACCACGACGTCATCCAGATCGCATCTTCCATCGCCAAGGATCTGTCGCAGCTGGCCGTGCACGTGGTCGGCCACGACACCGTCATCGATCTCGGCCATGACGCGTCCATCACGCTGAAGGGCGTGACGGCGCCGTTGACGTCGCATGATGTGCTGATTGTCTAAATCTCAAAAAAGGGCCTGACCTTACATCAGGCCCTTGATCTTCTTGCAGGAGGTCACGCCCGTCGATGACAGGCTTACAATCTGCGACGTGGATTTCGCCCGCAACTGATCCTTCTTCGAGATGAAGCGGAGTGTCGCGCGCGGATTGGCGTCGCAGAAGCGGGACAGGGTCGCGGCCGTGGCGGGGATGGTGTCCTGCTTCGGGATCACGCCGATGCCGCCGTCCTTCAGGATGAAGGCGTCCTGCACACTCGGCATCGTCGCCGTGGCTTCGCAGACCTTGAACAATCCGTCATAGGTCTGCGGTGTCATCTGCAATTCGCCGGCCAGGCCGCCGAGCAGATATTCGCGGCTCTTGTTGCAGCTGCTGGCCTGCGCCGCTGTCGAAACGGCGAGCATTGCCAGCGCGAGTGCCAGTGTCCTCATGCGGATATCGCCTCGATTCGCGCAGGCGATTGCGGACGCGGCAGATGATAGGTCTCGGCCGCGCAGCGCTCCCATGACAGGTCGCGCGCATGGGCTCTTGCGCCGGCTGCAAGGCGGGCACGCAGATCGCCGTCCTCCGCGATTTGCTGGATCACGCTGGCGATCATGTCGACGCGTGGCTGCACCAGCAGGCCGGACTCGCCGGCCACGACGGCATCGGGCACTCCGCCGATATCGCTGGCAATGCTGGGCAGGCCCGCAGCGCCCGCCTCGAGATAGACGAGGCCAAAGCCCTCGACGCGACCGGAGGATTCCGGCAGGCCGGTGAGGCAGAAGAAGTCGGCGGCGCCATAGAGATCGCGGATGTCTTCATTGGACAACGCACCGAGCAGGCGTACATCGCAATCGGAGGTCTGGATCAGGCGTTTGACGTCATTCACATAGTCGGCCTCGCCCGCGGGGCCGATCACCAGCCAGGTGATACGGCGACGCAACTCATCCGGCAGCCGCGCCAGTGCTTCCAATGTGAGATGATGGCCCTTGCGGCGGGTGATCCGCGCGACGGTCACCATCACGATGCGGTCCGCATCGATCTCGCGATGGGCGCGCACAGCCGCCTGATCCTTGCGGCGGCCGGACCAGAAATCCGAGACGCCAAGGCGGATCGCATGGATGCGTCGCTCTTCGATATTGAACTTTTCCCGGAACAGATCACGGGTGAAGCGGCTATTGGCTGCCACTTCCGTGCGAGGGCCGAACACGCCGCTGCAACGGATCGCGAGGCGCTTGAGGGCTGTTTGCGTCTCGTTGATCTCGGTGCCATGCACCGTCATCAGCACCCGCGCCGGCGTGCGTCCGCGTGCGAGGGCCACGGGAATGAAGAACGGCCAGTCGGCTGCATGCACCACATCGAAGGGAGCGGCTCCGATGCGGCTGCGCGCCAGCATGATCTTGGCCGGCAGGTCGCGTGCCGAATGCAAGCCGCCACTGAAGCGGTGCACGGGAAACGGCGAGGCCAGGTCCGCGACAGACGTGTCCTCCCCATAGTCCGGTGCGACCATCGTCACCTTCGCGCCGAGTTGCGTTGCCGCGGCGGCGATCTCGCGCGCATAGGTGCCGATGCCGCCCCGCATCGGGGCGTATTCGCTGGTCAGCAGCAGGATATTCACGTCTTGAGTCCCGAGCCTCAATGTGCGGGTGACGGCGTCAGCCCGCGACCATCCTGGATCTGCTGGTGATAGGTGTAGACCCGCGCCAACTGCTTCGACGGTGTAAAGTTGGAGATGGCATCGGCCACACGCTCCGGATCGAGCGTTCGATTGTCGATGGCATTGCGGATATCCACAAACCGATCGGCCAATGCCTCCACCATCTCGTCGCGCGAATTACTGCGCGGGATCAGGTACCCGCTCTGCCCGTCGTGAATGACGGATTCAAGCTGGGGCAGATGCACGGCCACGGTGGGGCGTCCGACGGCGAGTGTTTCCAGTACGCAGCGCGGCATGCCTTCGAACTCCGACGTCAGGATTCCCGCATGTGCGCTGGCCAGAGTTGAGGCCATGCCGAGTGCATCCTTGAAGCCATGACGCACGGTAATGTCTTCGATGGCGGCGAATTCCGGGAAACGATGCGGATCGCTGGTGCCGATATAATGGAATTCCAACTTGCCATTCAGCTTCTCGCGCAGCCGCGCAATGGTGCGGAACATCAAGGGAGGATCCTTGAACTCGTCAAGACGGCCGGCAAAGATCACGCGGAATGGATCCGTGCTCTCGGCGAAAGGTTGCGGCTTGAAGATATCGGTGTTGACCCAGGTCCATAGCGTGTCGATCTTGTCTTTCTGGGACGGGTAGGTGTTCTTCAGCCGTTCGGTGATGAACGGGTTCACGCACAGGAAATGCGAACTGGTGGAGACGGCGAAGCGTTCGCCGAAATTGTGTACGAAGGAGTACTTCTTCAACAGCGAGTCCATCTGCAGCTTCGGCGCGCCCTCGCCATGCAGCATCTGCACATAGGGACGACGCAGCAGCGTCGGCAGCCAGGAGAATTCGACGCGACGCAGATCGACGGTGCAGCCCCGCTCGCGGATCAGGCGTGACACCGGAATGAAATGGCGCAGCAAAGCCGAGAAGAACTGGCCGGTGAGCGACGACCGGATCGTCTTCGCCGCTTCGCGCGCCTGCTGGTCGGTGTAGCGCAGGATCGGCAGGAAATCGAAATCGCGGCCGCGGAAGGTGAGGCGGCGGATTTCACCGAGCTTCAGGTCACCGACCGAATCGACGCCGACAAACAGAAGGTCGGTGTCATCGGGATGAAAGGTGATGAAGTCGCGGATATAGGTTTCGAGCCCGCCGACCTTCTGGCCACGCGGATCGAAGGGGTGGATCAGGCAGATCTGATAACGGCGCCTGGCAGGAGCAGCATTGCGGGCGCGCAGGCCCAGGGTCAGCGTGGACGTCATGCGGCTTTCCTTGTGCGAGGCGAGGTCAAGAAGCGGGTGCGCGCTGTGAAGATCTGCGGCAACGTGCTGGCGAGCAGGCGAGGGACCGCGGCAGCGCAGCGGGCGTAGCGCGGGGCGAGGCGGCTTGGATTGTTGAGCATGCGCCAGGCCCATTCGAGCCCGGTCTTCTGCGCGAGCATCGGTGCGCGCACCTGCGTGCCGGCAATGAAATCGAGCGATGCGCCGATGCACAGGAAACCCGTGCCATTGAGCTCATCGAGGCAGCGCGAGGCGAACACTTCCTGCTTCGGGGCGCCAAGCGCGAGGAAGCACAGCTTTGCGCCAGATGCGCGGATGCGCGCGATCGCCTCATCCGCTTCCTCGGAATAGGCACTGAAATTACGACCGGGCGCGAAGACGCCAGCGACTTCGAGCCCCGGATAGCGGCGCTTCAGCTCCGCGGCTGACTTCTCCAGCGTGGGTTCATCGGAGCCGAACAGGAAGATCGGCAGACCCTTTTCACCTGCAGCGGCGCAGAGCGGTTCCACAAGATCGGCACCGGTGGTGCGCGAGATCGGCACGCCGAGCAAACGGCTCAGCACGACGATCGGAAAGCCGTCAGCGGTGACGAAGCGGGCCCGGCGATAGGCTGCACGAAAGTCGGGCTTTTGTTGCAATTGCACGACATGATCGAGGTTCAACGTGCAGACGCTGAAATTCTCGCCCTGTTCGGCGGCATCGACGATCGATGTGACCGCTTCCGACAGCGATGACACATTGATGGTCACACCATCGACCGTGAGATTGTTACTTGCCGGATTATCTCCGGCGAAAGGTGCTTGTGAAAGCTGTGTGTCCACCATGTCGCTCCCCTGGTGACGATGCGGTCGAGTACGCTCGCATACACGCACTGTCTGCTCATCAGAGAAGCAGTGCCCGCACGCAAAGCCGAAAGACACTCTCCTCGACATGACGGACATGAAAACGAACTATTGCGACGCAACGATGGCGGTGCGGTCGCGTGATACCAGAATACGCGTGATGTCGTTTTGAATCGGTGGAGAGTGAATATGTTCGAATGCTCAAGGAGAAAGTCGCTGGCGATTCTCGCAGGCGCTACACTTGCCATGCATCACGATGCGGTCGCTGCTCCTCAAACGCAGAGCGGTGCACAGAGTCTCGGTGCGATTGCGGCGAAAAAGGGATTGCTGTTCGGCGCTGCTGCTGGACCGGTCATCGATAAAGACGTCGGATATCGTGAACTCTATACGAGTCAGACCAAGATCATCACGACTGATGTTGCACTCAAGATGGGCACGATTGCGCCACAGGCGGGCGCGTTGCGGTTCGAGGCAGGTGATCGATTGCTTCAGTTCTGTGCGAGCAACAAGATCCCCATGAGGGGCCACTGCCTGATCTGGAATGATTGGGTGCCGCAATGGATCAAATCCATGAGCGTCGATGAACGTAGAAAATTTTTCGACAGTTATATCGATCAGGTGGTGGGCCGCTATGCGGGCAAGTTGCATTCCTGGGACATCGTCAACGAGCCGTTCTGGCCGGGCCACAAGGCACCGGGCGGCTATCGGCTCGGTCCCTGGTACGATGCGTTCGGAACCGACTACATCAAACGCGCTTTCCAGCGCGCAGGGCAGGTCGATAAGACCTCGAAGTTCGTGCTCAATGAGGCGCAGACCGAGCGCGACGACGATGTCGGCCGCACCTCACGTGCGGGAATGTTGCATTTGATCGATGAATTGCAGCATGCCGGCGTGCGACTTGATGCGGTCGGCCTGCAAGGCCATCTGCAGCCGCGCTATCCGCATGATCCGCAGCGCTTCCTGGAGTTCGTTCACGCGCTCGCCGAACGGAAGATCGATATTTACATCACCGAATTCGACGTGCGCGACGATACGTTCCCCGATGATGTTGCTGCGCGGGACAAAGTGATCGCCGAAACCGGCGAAAAATTCCTCAACAGCGTGTTGCAGGTGCCGGCTGTGAAGGCGGTCATCACCTGGCAGCTGTCGGATCACTATTCATTCTACAAAGGGATCGCGTTGCAGAAGGATCCGACCACCCAGCGCCTGCCGCGGCCATTGCCTTATGATGCCGACATGCAGAAGAAGCCGCTCTGGTTCGCCATGGCGCGCGCTTTCGAGAACGCGAAGCGCGGTTAGGTCAGGAGAAGCGGGGCTGACGCCTGACCATGCGCAGCAGCGTCGGCCCATACAGGACCGCCAGGGCCACCACATAAAGGGCCGCGCCGGCCGCGATATGTGCCGCAAGCATCGTGTATGACTTTGCTTCCGGAATTCGGGTCAGCAGCATCGCCATGGCCAGTGTTGCGAAGGCGATGCGCGCGAGATGCGACCAGGGCAGAGTCAGGCCGAAGCGTGTGAAGCCGAGTGCGAAACTGACCAGGGCTGCAGCGATGGCGGAGATCACTGTTGCCGCGGCGGCGCCGACCAGTCCCCAGATATGGATGCAGATCAGGCTGGCAACGATGGTGACAGCCGCATCGATGGCCGAGACCACGACCATCAATCGCGTCTTGCTGTGGAGCAGGAAGACCTGGTCGCCGAAATGCGCGCGGACATTGCGGATGGATCCTGCCAGTGTCGAGAGCGGCAGGATTGCGAGCGTGACGGCCTGGAATGGCGCAGCGATCAGCAGATGCACGATCTCGGCGCGCAGCAGGAAGATGCCGACAATGCTGGGCGCCAGGATGCCAAGCAGAAGCGCGCCATTATCCGAGAGCTGCCGCATGGCGGCGTTGCTGCCATTCTGTTCCATGCTTTTGACCGCGAGCGGGAATGCCGCCGCCGTCACCAGCATCGCGGCGACGGCAGCAGCGCGCTGCCCGAGGCCATAGCCGACGGCGAACAGGCCGGCAGCAGCGACGCCGAGCATGTCATTGACGATGAAGCGCGAGGCATTGAGGCCGACCCAGCCGAGCGCGCCGCCGAAGATCAGCGGAATGCCATAGCCCAACGCATGGCGGATGATCTCGCGGTCGATCGGCCAGACGCGCCGGCTGAAGCCGATCTTCGGCAGCACGATCAAGGCGGCAAGCAATTGTGCCGCCGCATAGCCAAGCAGCGGCCATTCAGGCGCCGGGCTGATTGTCTCGATCAGGAGCAGGCCGAGCAGGAAGCCGACAGATGGGCCGACGATCTGCTGGATCGAATAGACGCCGATCTGGTGGCGGACGCGCGCACGCTCGGCAATATAGAGATTGAGCGAGCGGCTGATCACATAGGCCACGGTGGCGCCGAGCAGCATCGGATTGGTGTCGGTGGCGATCACCGTATAGAGCACCGCAATCACGGCCGCGCTTTGCAGCACGAGCGACAGCAGGATGACGACATTTTCTGTGCGGTAGAAGCGCTCGGCCTTGTCGCCTTCCTGATAACGCCCGAAGAATCGCAATGCATATTGCGACCACCAGGCGAGGAAGCCGATCTGAAGCAATTCATGGGTCGCGGTGATGAGCGTGATCACACCCAGCGTATGTTCGTTGACCACATGGGTCCACACGATCATGGCGACCAGCTGGAACAGCGGGCCAACGATCTGGGCGGGTAGATAGAGGATGGTGCGTTTCAGCAGCATGCGTCACGCTCCCAGATAACGCAGCACGCGAGGCGGCGCCCATTGGCGCAAGGCCAGCAGCGCCGCGCCGGTGACAGCGAGGGCGATGACATACATCAGAAGCGTCGCTGCAACGCCGCCGAGGGACCGGAACCCGCCGAGATCGCGCAGCGCCATGATAACGAAGATGTGCCAGAGATAGATGAAATAGCTGCCTGCGCCGAGTGTGGCGAGCAGCGGGATATCGATGCGTGTGGCCAGCAACAGCACGCTGAGCGCGGCGGCATAACCGAAGAAGGCTGCGGAATCATAGGCGGCCGCGTCGCCGATCACTGCCATGCGCACGGCAGTATAGGCCACATAGGATATTATCGTGACGATACCGAGCGTCGGCAGCATGTCGAGCAGAACTTCGCGGATCGACGCCCGCGCCACCAGCATGCCGAGCGCCGCAAAAGCGAACCAGAACGGAATGTCGCGCATGCGAAACTCCTCGATCACCCCGTCGGACAGGCCCAAGCGCGCCAATGCGGGATCGAGGTAGCTGCCGGTGACGAGGCCGAGCGCGATGGCGATCAGCAGCAGCACATGCAATCGCTGCTCAGCTTGTTCGGGCACGCGGGTCGCAAACCACAGCACCAGCCACAGCAGCAGCGTGCAGCCGATATACACGAACACGTAATAATAGACGAAGACGTAAGCGAGACCGAACCGCGCAACCGTCGTGGTGATGCGATGATCCATCGCCGGGTTGAGCAGCGCCATATAGAGATACGCCGCGACGAAGGCGATGGCGTAGGGGATGACCGTTGCAGTCAGCCGCTTGGCAACAGGCACGCGACCGGACAGGCCGGTGAGATAGCCGGAGGTAAACAGGAAGATCGGCACGCAGGGGCGCAGGAAAGCGTCGAGCGCGATCTTCCAGGAGGCATCGAGTGGCTGCTGCAAGGCATGGATGCCGATGACCATCAGGATAGCGATGCCGCGCATGGTGTCGATCGCACCGTCGCGGGTGGCGACGGCGGCGCGGCTCGGCGCGCTGGCCATGTCTGTCTCTGCATGCATCACGCTCGCCATCGGTCAGGTCTGCCCAGAGAGCGGCGCCGTGGTGACGCGCGGGCGAAACTGGCGATCATAAAGGTCGTTGAGCGCGCGCCGCATCGGCGTCTCGAAATAGCGCAGTGACAGCACGCTGAGCACGGCCAGCACGATGATCGCCACCGGCAGCAGAGCCAGCTTCCCGCCGGGGAGCACCGGCGCCAGATAGCGCGATGCCAGCGTCAGGACGATGGTCGCGACTGGGATATGCAGCATATAGGACGAGTAGGTGAGGTCGGACCAGCGCTCGAAGCCGAGCCTCGAGAACAGCGTCGTCTGTCCGGCGCAGTCGTGATGGATGGCGAGCAGCGCGATCGCATAGATCATCAGCAGCGCGATGAAAATGTTCAGATAAGCGCCGGTCACGACGAAAAGGACAAGCAGCCCCGTGAGCAGGCCGGGGATCGCGGGAAGCGCAGCGATGCGGTCGCGATAGAGACAACAGGCGATGCCGAGATTGAAGGCTGGCAGTGCGCGGAACGCGCCGCCTTTATTGATCCAGTCCGGCCATGGTTCGGTACCGGCCAAGACGGTCACGAGCGTATTGGCGACGAACGGCACCGCGACCAGCAGCAGGATCACCGGCCTGCGGCGGCTGAGCAGGAGTGCCATCAGCGGAAACAGCACATAGCAGAAGAATTCGGCCGACAGTGACCAGCTCGGAAAATTGAACGTCAGCCTTGCGCCATCAATGGCGTGCAGGAGGAGCAATTGCGCCGGGAGGTCGGAGAACGGGTAGCGCGCCGGATTCTCGCCGCGCGCGATGCCGAAAGTGAGCGCCAGCGCGATGGCGACGTAAAACGCCAGCGTGGCGAGATGCAGCGGATAAATGCGTGCGAAACGGCGCCACAGGAAACGACCGACAGCAGCGGGCGATCCGACTTTGGTGAGATATTGGCTGGCGATCACATAGCCGGAAATGACGAAGAACAGATCGACGAACAGATTGAAGTGCCAGGTGTGATCGACCAGAAAACGGCCGACCGACGCATCCTTCACATAATCAGAATAATGCAGGATCACGACCGCACTGGCCGCGACAATGCGCAGCCCATCCAGATGCCGTGTGTCTGTCCTGATCTCCTGCAAATTTGCGTCCCTGGTTCGGTATGGTTTCGTCGATGGCGTGGTCAGCGCGCGGCCACATTATCTTTCGATGCAGCGCGCCGATTAGCGCCCGCGGCGAGTTCAGCAATCAGGTCAATGACCGTATCGTGGTCACTTGCGGCGAGAGCATTCCAGCGCGCGAGATTCTGATTAGCCGCCGCCACATATTGAGGGCGCCACTTTGGCGTGGCGATGGCAGCGCCGATCTGCGCAGCAGCATTGCCGTGATCGGACATGTCGATAAAAATGCCGGAAGTGCCGAGCACCTCATGAAACACCGGCGCATTGGGCGCGACGATGGGCAGGCCGGCATATTGCGCTTCCAGCAGCGGCAGGCCGAGGCCTTCGTCATGCGAGGTGCAGAGAAAGATGTCAGCCTGATCGAGCAGGCGGGTGACATTCTCGGCGGATTGATAGCCATGCAGCGTCACGCCGGGCATGCGTTCCAATGTCGTCCAGTCGTCACCCCAGCCTTTGCGGCCGACAATATCGAGCGTGGCGCCAGGAAAGCCATGCTGACGCAAGGCGCCGACGATATGGCCGGCGGTGACGAAATTCTTGCGCGGCTCCACAGTGCCCAGTGCCACCACACGCAGCGGCGCAGCACTGACATCGCGCGCATCGCGCCCGGTTGATTGCAGATTGAAGACATTGCGCACGGGGGGGCGATAGAGCGTGATCTCGGCGTCGGACCTGGTGTAGGCGCTGATCTTGCGTAGCGTGTCGCGTGAATTGGTGAGAAAGCGCGGATAGTGCTTGAGGGCCATCCTGAACGGCGCCGCCATATAGAGCTTGGCGCGGATGTTCAGGTCCGCGGACCGCGTGATCAGGAAGTCGTCGTGGATATAGGGCAGCACACGCTCGGCAAATGGGCGCAGCAGCGGGCTCGGCGGGAAGCCGGGGCACAGCAGCAGTGCATTCGACGAGGCAGCCAGGCGCGCTGGCAGGCCGAGGGTCTGCGTCGTGATCATCTGGCGCGTGCCGCGCGAGGTCACGGGAACGACATCGAGCGGCTTCAGCGCAGCCTCGGAAAACAATTCCTGGGTGATGCGTTCGAGACCGGTGACATGGCGGCCGAGATGGGTGTGATCGACATAAATGGTCATGCGAACTCCTGATCCCGATACATCGCTTGCCGCGGTCGCATCCGCGGTGGCTGCACGCCAGGCCTGACGTCACGCGGCATCAGCAGTGCGATCAAGAGCACCAATTGCGCCAGTTGAATGTTCTTCGAGGAAAAACTGACCGAACTCGCAGCAATCATCAGGATCAGCAGCAAAATCGACCAAGCGGCCGGGCTTGAGCGTCGCATCAGCTCGATCGCAAAGCAGGTCAGGCCAAGCGTGATCAGCACGGTGTGGACGAGACCGAACTGCACAATGCAGGACACCCAGAAATTCTCGATGCCGTAATTGAGGCCGAGTTGCGATTGCAGCGCATTCACGCGCACGGGATTCGGCCCGAGCACGAGTTCGCCCCACTGGAAATGTGACAGCATGTCGAAGGTCGCAACGCGCGCCAGCGCGCTGCCTTTGTCCGACGTGAAGCGCAGCAGCATCTTGTCGAAAATGCCGAGCGAATAGGCGGCAAAGACGAGGCCGACGGCCGCGAAAATGAGGCAGATGGCGCCGACCGCCACCAGCAGCGGAACGCGCTTGCCGCGCATGAGATTGAAGGCCTCGATCATTCCCATGATGGCCAGCACGGTGAGCACCGTCATCAGCGCCGTGCGGCCGCCAAAGGCCATCAATGAGCCGAGCGCAAAGGTGATCAGGGGAATGCGGATGATCAGCGGCGGACACACCGCGGGCCGCAGTACCAGTGCCATGATATAGGCGGCGACGATGCCGGATGCGGTGAGGGGATGGCCGAGCAGCGCCGCCGAGCGCCACTCGCCAAGAACGACGACGCTGCCAAGCGTCAACGGCACGATGCGATGGCCGGAGGCGAATTCGTAATAGCCGATCAGGATATTGAGCAGCATCGCCGCATGGAGTGCCCAGATCAGTGGCTTGCGCTGCTGCGGCGTCAGGCGCCAGATCAGCAGGCACAAAAGCACCGGCAGCAGGAATGTGTCGATGATCACCGTGAAGGGGCGATCAAGCACGAACATCTGGATCAGCAGGGCGAACCAGCAGAACAGATGCACCAGCAGCAGTTTCGCATTGGAGAAAGCGCGGTTGATCTCGCCGATCGGATCGCCATCGCGCATCAGCAGCAACAGCGTCGCCATGAAGGTCAGGAATGTCGTCGGGTGCAGCTTATGGAGGAAGTTGCCGCCGGGGGTTAGGTAACTGATCTTCAGATTGGTCAGCACGCTGCCGGACAGTGTGAAGACGGTGATCATCGCCAGGGTAAGCAAGCCGATAATGGCGACATTGATCAGCTGCGTGACATCCGGCAGCGGACGCCGCCGCGGTATGCGCGCGCCATGCGCCGCGGCATAGGCGCCGTGACGTTGCAGGTGATGCGGCGATGCCGATCGGGTCAACGTCACCTGGTCGCCCCCGCGGTTGCGGGAACACCATAAGGCTTGAGATAGGCCGAGCTGCGATAATAGTCATAAAAACGGATCTTCGAGAGATCGACCTGGGTCAGCACGGTGCCGAGCAGGCGGTCATGCACGGGCCCGAGCAGCTCCATCGTATGCTGCACGACTTCGCGCGGCGTCTGGTCCCAGGCCATGGCGAGCAGGATGCGGTCGGCGAGTTCGGCCAGCGCACGGCCATCCACCAACGGGATCAGTGGCGGCGAGTCGATGATGATCAGCTCGTAATGCGATTTGAGCCGTTCGAGGATCTCGACCATCTGTTCGGAGAACATCAGTTCGGTGATGACATCGACATCCTTCATCGCCGGCGATGGCAGGATGGAGAGGCCGCTCGAGCGATCGAACAGCAGCGCGTGCTCCAGCGGCACCTCACCGGTGGCCACCTGGAACAGGCCGGCATCGGCATTGGGGCACAATGCGCGAGTCATGCCGGGGTTGCGCAGGTCCGCATCGATCAGCAGCGTCTTGATGCCGAGCGTGGCGAATGACAGCGCGAGATTGCCGGCAAAGGTGGTCTTGCCTTCGCTTTCGAGGCCCGAGGTGACCAGCACCGTTTTCACCGGCGCCACCTTGCGGGCGCGCTGGATCGAAAGGCGCACCGCGCGGATCGCCTCGGCGAAGAACGTGCCGGGCTCCTCGATGGCATAACGCATCAGCGGCGGTTGCAACGAGGCCGGTAGCAGCCGCATGGTGCGTGGATCGTAATTCTCCAGATCCTTGCGCCCGCGCTTGGCACGCGAGGCGAGTTCGCGGGCGCCGATCGCCGGCAGCGCGGCAAGCGCTGGCACGCCGGTGATGCTCTCGGCCTGTTCCAACGTCTTGATCTTGCCGTCGAGATAATCCGTCAGGAACGCCAGCACGGTGCCGGCGCCGAGGCCCAGCAGGATGGCGAGGCCGAGAATGAGTTTGGATTTCGGCGCCGACGGAAACAGCGGCACGCCCGCATTGGAGACGATGCGCGAATCCGGCAGTTCCAGGCTTTCCTGTGCCGTCGTCTCCTTGGAGCGCGCCAGATAGGACTCATAAAGCGTGCGATTGGCTTCCGCCTCGCGTTGCAATTCGTGCAGGCGGACGAGCGCCTGGCTCGACGTGGTCGAGACGCCCTGCAGCTTGTCAAAACTGTCCTGCAGCGAGGCTTCGCGCGATTTAGAAACCTCGTAGTCGTGCTTGGTGCTCTCGACGATGCGGCGCAGCTCTTCATTGATGAGCTTTTGCGTGTCCTTCAGCTGCGCGCGCGTATTGGCCACCAGCGGGTGGCGCGGGCCATATTTGCTGGTGAGGTCCGCGTCGTTCTTGGCGATATCGGCATATTGCGCGCGCAGCTTGCTTACCATGTCCGAGGACACGGCGGCATTCAGCCCGCCGGCATCGGCGCCGGATTTCGACAGCTGCTGCACCTGATCGAATTTCGCACGCGATTCAGCGGTCTGAACGCGGGCGGCGATCAGCTTGTTGTTGAGATCGGTGATCTGCTGGTCATTGACGGTGACGCCCTGGGCGACCGAGAGATTATTGGCCGCGCGATAGTCGGCGACCGCCTTCTCGGAGACGACGACACGGTTCTTGAGGTCGTCGATCTGGCCGCCCAGCCATTTGGCCGCGATCTTGGTCGAATCATATTTGGCGCGCACCTGCTCGTCGAAATAGGCGGCGGCGACGGCATTGGCGATGGTGGCCGCCTTGGCCGGCGATTCCGAACTCACGGCGATATCGACCAGGAAGGTCGTGCCCTGGCGCACCACTTTCATGCGCTGCTGCAGCATGTCCACCGCATTGGCACGTGCGATCTCCTCGGCGCTGAGGCTGCCGGGTTGTCGCGGGCCCTTGAACAGGTTCTTGATCGGATCGAGCAGGCCAGGTTTCGGCATGAACTCGGGGTCCTGGGTCAGCTTCAGCTTGTCGACCACGCGCTGCACGGTCGCGATCGACTGGATCAGCAGGGACTGGCTCTCGATGGTCGCATCATCGGTGCCGATATTGGTCGGCGTGGTCTGGTTGGTCTCGATCATGGTGGCGCGGCGCGGGTCGACCAACACCGTGGAGACAGCCGTATAGAGGGTCGTCGCCATCATCAGATAGATGAGGGCGATGGCAGCGAGTGCCGCCGCAGGCGCCAGCGCCACGCGCCAGCGACGGCGCAGGATGCGGGCCATTTCGCGCAGATCGACGGTCGGTGCCTTCCAACCCTCGACCGACGTCGGGACGGGCTCCTGCGCAGGATAGGCTTGATCAAAATTGCGCTGTAACATTGATCCCTACCTGGTGCTTGTCGTAGCTGAACAGCGGCGTGCTGCTCTCGCGGGATGTGTAGCGGTGATAGGCCGATATCGCGCTGAACCGGTTCATCAGATATTTGACGCTGGCACTGGTGGTGGTGACGTTGTCGCGGCGGTCCTGGCCGAAGAAGCTGTCGCGCTCATAACCGGCCGAAGCGGACAACACGACATTGCGCAGCAACTCGTAATCGGCGCCGACCTGCACGGCATTGGCGAGCACGCCGGTAGATGACGTGTCCGATGTCTGCGTCACCAGCTGCTCGGCCTTCACATGGATGTCGAGCATCCGCGTCGGGCTCCATGTCAGCTTGGCGCGATAGGATGGGCCGGACACCGTGCCGATCAGCGGATTGTCGAAGCGCTGCTCCACATAGCCGCCGCCGAATTCGCCCTTCACCAGGCGGCCGAGACCGACGGTGAAGCCTGACAACACGCGATAGCCGTTGGAATCGATGGACGAGCCGGGAATGCCACGCAGGTCGCGCTGGTTGCCCTCAGCACCGGCAAACCAGCCGAGCGACGGCGAGAACGCGTAATCGATGCGGCCATGCACGGCATAGATCTGTCCGTCACGGGCGCTCTGGTCGATGATGCTGCCATCCTGTGCGCGGGCGGTGCCGAACTCATAGGAATCGACGCGGGCGCCCACCGACGTGGTGAGCCGGCCCCATTCCTTGCGCAGCGTCAGATCGCCCGAATACAGATTATAAGGTGTCGGCGTGATCGCATTGGTGGGCGAACTCAGCGATCCCACGCCTTCGTTCAGGTGGGCGATCTGGAAACTACCGAGCACCACCATGTCATGGGCAACATCGAACCAGCCTGCGCCCTTCAGGCTCGCATTGGTCTGATCGAGGCTGGAATATTGGTTATAGACCGTGGTCTGCGAATTGAGCTTGAGATCAATGCCGTGGCGTTCCCACAGCGTATGCGCGCGCAGGCTCGGCTCGATGGTCGCGGCGATATCCGCATTTTTCTGCGTATTCGATGCGAAAACATTGCTGTCATAAAGTGCGCCTGTCATCAGCGACGGATTGAACATCCACGAGCCTGAGCGGATGCCGACCGGCTCATAGCCCGGATGCTGGCGTCCCTTCACCGGCGTGTCTTCCGGGGCGACCGGCTCGCCATTGCTATCGCGGGTGTCGCGGTGTTCGAGTTCTGGCAAAGCGGACGGCTCGAAGATGCGTTGGGCGTTCCAGGGCGAGCCCAGCGGATCCATCGTGTTCTGGATTGCCTGGGCGCCGGCAGGCGACGTGACACCGAGGAGAATCGCAGTGGCCGGCCAGGACGCGACCCGTGTGAACCGCCGCAAGACGGGCAACGACGCGCATGCGCTTGAGCGCATCGCGATCGCCTTCTCGTCCATCAGTGCCGGCGAACATTTCATCACGCATCCCTTGCGAAGGTGTCGCCCCTTCGCGATCGAACTGTCGTCGAGACTTGATTGCCGCTTAGAAGTTCATCGCAAAGCTTGCAAAACCGGCAAGTCGATGATGAACAAAGCGCCCCCGCTTACTCACGCTCAACACGTCTGATGAAACGGCCCCTTTCGCTCGTCACAACGCTGCATGCGAAGTGAAGTTCATCGCACTGCACAAGATTACGCAGCGCAAAGAGACGAGACTATGGCAGCGCAACAGCGAGACTGGCAGTTGCCACCGGCTGCTACTCATCAAGAGAGAGTGGTGAGAATGAGAAGAGATTTAGAAGTATCTCTCCGGAACGCGCACATTGTCGCCGGGATAGATGAGAACCGGCGCGTCCATCGGATAGATCTCTTCCACCGTCGAGCCTGAGCGGCGGAGATAAACTTTGCCTTCATTGGCACGGTAGGTGTATCCGCCGGCAGTGGCGACGGCATCGAGCACGGTGAGGCCCACGCGATACGGATATTCACCGCTCTTCTTCACTTCGCCGAGGATATAGAAGGGGCGATAGGCCAGCATCTCCACATTGACGCGAGGATCGCGCACGATTCCCTTGGCGAGTGCAGCGGTGATACTGCGTTCTAGCTGCTTGGTGGTGATACCAGCCGCCTTGATCTGGCCCGCCAGCGGAATCGACACATTGCCATTGGCATCGACTTCATATTCGCCGGTGATATCAGGCTCGCCATAGACTTTCAGCCGCACGCGATCGGTCGGGCCGAGAAGATAGGCGCCCGATGGCGACGCTGCAGAGAGCCGTTGCTGAGCCGACGCGCTCGGCACATGGGTGCTGACGGCGCCAAGCGTGAGCAAGGACAAGACAAATAGACCGGCGAACCGGCGAACCGATGACATGGCAGACCCCCAACTAGATACCAAAACGATCAGAGCATCATTTCGATGACATTTGATCGCGAACTGTCCGGTAAAAAACGGCGAAAGAAAGAAGCCGCAGCGTCCCCACAACGCCAGCGATCGGATTCCGCAGTCGCGCCTTATATGTGTTCTGCTACAGAACCATGATCTCCGTCCCCTCGATGGCGATGCAGGTGAGCACGCCACTTCGCCACGCGCCGGTGTCGATATTGGCGCGATTGTCCCGAATGTCCGCGTGTGGAACCGGCGTGTGACCGTGCACCACATAGAGACCGTGATCGCTGCTGGAATTCAGAAACTCATCACGGATCCACATCAGGTCATTCGCATCCTGTGCATCGAGAGCGACACCGGGGCGAATGCCAGCGTGAACGAACAGAAAGTCGCCACAGCGCACGTTGTTCCGCAGGCAACGCAAAAAAAGTTGGTGGGTGGTGGGGAGGGCCGCGCGAAGGGCATCTTGAACCTGGTCGGCCGTCTGCTCGCGCGTCGGCATGATGCCATAGGAGGCCAGTGTGGCGAGGCCGCCGAGCTGACGCCAACCATCCAAAGACGCGGGATTATCGAGAAGGAACTCCTCCATCAATGCTTCGTGGTTCCCGCGCAGGCAGATTGCATGGTTTTGCACCAGGCGAATTGCCAGCAGATCGATCACACCTTTCGAATCCGCGCCACGATCGATGTAGTCACCGACATAAACCTCGCCTGCGAAGGCGATCGGCCGGCGCGCGATGTCTTCATCAATGCGATGGATGACCTCTTGCAGGAGATCGGCGCGGCCATGGATATCGCCGATGGCATAGATGCGTGTCTCAGGCGGCAGCGCCGCCTTGCTCGGACGCTGACTCGAAGGGGTGCGTGGCATGATGGAGCAACTATGACGCGGAATCGGCTGCGGTCAATTTCATTCCCGCATACATCATCTTGTGGTCTGGCGAGATTATGGACGGCAGACGCTGTGATGAAGCCAGTCTGGATTGAATCCAGCTAGTTACGAGACAAGAAATCGAACGACGGCAATGATTGCGAGCCACATCACGACATTCCCGAGAATAATGGCATTGCGAAGCTTGCGATTTGCGCTGCGCGGTCGCTCGGAGAGTGACTGATCCATGACAGTCTCCTCCTTATGTGCGGGGGAGCTTCTGGTCGCATCAACGCGAACAGGCAGCACGAGAAGCTGAGCGTCCTGCAAAGCTTCCGTTGTGTGGGGCGGTGTGGTCTGCCTCAATGCCATGGTCGTAACCGACGATATTCGACTGAAAACTGCTGTCGGGCCGCAAGTAATGCTCGGCCTTTTAGTATTTGATGAAAAATCAAATTCGAATCGCGCACATCGCGTTCGGGCTGCGAACGTGATGAACAAAAGCATGCACCTGTTCGCGATCACGTGCGATCAGAATCTTTACGTGCGATTTTCTGGTTGGTTTTTGCATGGCTGCCCCGAAGTGGGTGCAGTGCAAGGCAGTCATAAACGAGCTAACCGCTTTTCCTCACACAGAATTTTTCGCGGCGCACAATTCCGCGCGTGGCTCGTGCTGCATTGTCATGCACGGCAATACCGTTTTGCGGCCCCAATTCGCGCAAAGAGTTAAACAAACTTCATTGGCCAAAGCTATTCGAAGTGTGGGGCAAGAGACGAACAAGCGCATTCGCATCTGCGAATGCCATGATGCTGACGAACAAGTCATGTGTCACGTCACCCGCGCTGAGGAGAGATTGCCTACCAAAGTTCCAGCAGGGAGCGTCGATCAATGGTCTCTACTGTTTCAGTTGGTCTTGAACGAAACAAAGTGGCGCCGCTCTGGGAAGGGCAGCGCTTTATCTCGGTGCGTCCCGTGGAGTTCGCAGGCGGATATGGCGGTTATGGCAACAGCGCCTATCGCGGCCGTCGCAAGGCGGTCGTTCGACGTGAACCATCGGCATCCATCACCAAACGGTTGTTCGATGTCACCGCATCGGGCTCTGCGCTGCTGTTTTTCCTTCCTTTCTTCCTGATTGTCGCTGCGATCATCAAGGCGACATCGCCTGGGCCCGTGTTCTTCACGCAATATCGCTACGGCTATCGCAATCGCAGGTTCAAGATCTACAAGTTCCGTTCGATGCGGAACGATCTCGGCGACAAGCTCGGCGTTCAGCAGACCGTGCAGGGCGACGCACGCGTGACGGGGATCGGCAAGGTCCTGCGCAAGACCAGTTTTGACGAATTGCCCCAGCTCATCAACGTGTTGAAAGGCGACATGTCTCTGGTCGGGCCGCGTCCGCATGTGCCGGGCATGCTCGCTGCGAACATGCTCTATGAAGATCTCGTGCCTTATTACTTCCAGCGCCACAGCGCGCGCCCGGGCATCACCGGTCTCGCCCAGATCAGCGGTTGCCGCGGCAGCACGGTCGATCCGAAGCTCGCAATTGCCCGTATCGATTACGATCTCGATTACATCGAGGCGTGGTCGATGGTGAAGGACATCCGGATCATCGTGCAGACGGTGCGCAAGGAATTCATTTCCGGCAACGCGTTCTGACCTCAGTGCCTACCTATTAGTAAGAAAGAGTCCGGCCTGCACCGGCTGCACAATGAGTCATGCCGCGCAGCCGGCGGGGCTTGAGATCATAATGGCTTCGAATGAAGGGTGACAACAATGACCGCCACGCAACGAACCAAGCAAATCCTGAAGGACACGTTTCCCGCCATGTGGCTGCGCTGGCGCTTCATGAAACGTCCGAAGACCGCCGAGCGCGAGCTGAACTATCTCGACAAGATCGTGCCGGCGGGCGCCGTGACCGTCGATGTCGGCGCCAATGTCGGGCTCTATACGCAGAAACTGGCAAAGCTCTCCGGCAAGGTCCACGCTTTCGAACCGTCCCGTGACATGGCCACGCTGTTGCGCCGGACGTCGGCCTCCAATGTCAGCATTCACGAGATCGCGCTATCGGATCAGGAAGGCGAGGCCGATCTCTATATCCCGCAGAGTGACGACGGCCTCGTCCATGGCCTTGCTTCGCTCGAGCAGTCGCATGCGCCGAACACCACCAATGTCGTCGCCGCCCATGTGCCGCTGGCGCGGCTTGATGGCGTGATGAAGGATGACGTCGCTTTCGTGAAGGTCGATGTGGAAGGTCATGAACTTAGCGTGCTCAAGGGCGCCACTGGCCTGATCGATCGCTGTCAGCCTGTGTTCCTGGTCGAGGCGGAGGATCGTCATCGCACGGATGCGACAAAATCGATCTTCGAATTCTTCGAGACCAAGGACTATCGCGGCTATTTCCTCTCCGATGAAGAAATCGTCCCGGTGGATTTCTTCGATGCCGAGACGATGCAGGATCCCGACGCGCTGCTGCCCAATGGTGGCCGCAAACCGGGGCAATCCTATGTGAACAACTTCTTCTTCTTCCCGCGACATCTCGATGGCGAGTTGCTGCTCAGCAGCTGAGATGGCGCGGATACCTAACTTGGGGGTGTCCGGGTCGTTCTGACCGCGGACTTTTATATAAGACAGGACATAAGATGCGTATCGCCATGATTGGCGCCGGCTATGTGGGGCTGGTGTCGGGTGCGTGCTTTTCGGATTTCGGCCATCACGTCACTTGCGTCGATACCGACCAGAGCAAGATCGATGCGCTCAATCGCGGCGAGATCCCGATCCACGAGCCAGGCCTCGATGCGCTCGTTGCCAGCAATGCCAGGCAGAAGCGCCTGAACTTCGTCACCGACATCACCAAGGCGGTGGGCGAAGCCGAGGTCGTGTTCATCGCCGTCGGCACGCCGTCACGACGCGGGGACGGCCATGCCGATCTCACTTACGTCTATGCAGCCGCCCGCGAGATTGCCAAGGCGATCACCAAATTCACGGTGGTCGTGAATAAATCCACAGTGCCTGTCGGCACTGGCGATGAAGTCGAGCGCATCATTCGCGAGGAAAATCCCCACGCTGAATTCGCAGTCGTCTCCAATCCGGAATTTTTGCGCGAAGGTGCGGCGATCCGCGACTTCAAGCATCCCGATCGCATCGTGATCGGATCGAGCGATGCACGCGCCAAACAGGTGATGGCCGAGGTCTATCGCCCGCTGCATCTCAACACATCGCCAATTCTCTACACCGATCGTCGCACGGCCGAACTCACCAAATATGCCGCAAACTCCTTCCTAGCCACCAAGGTCGCCTTCATCAACGAGATCGCCGATCTCGCCGAGAAGGTGGGTGCCAATGTGCAGGAAGTCGCGCGCGGCATCGGCCTCGACAACCGCATCGGCGCAAAGTTCCTGCATGCAGGCCCCGGCTATGGCGGCTCGTGTTTCCCGAAGGATACGCTGGCGCTGATCAAGACCGGCCAGGATCACGAAGCACCGCTGCGCATCGTGGAGACTGTCGTTGCCGTCAACGACCAGCGCAAGCGCGCGATGGCCCGCAAGGTGGCACACGCCTTCGGCGGCAATCTGCGCGGCAAGACGATTGCCATTCTCGGCGTCACCTTCAAGCCGAACACTGACGACATGCGCGATGCGCCGTCGATCCCGCTGATCACGGCCTTGCAGGACATGGGTGCGGAGATTCGCGTCTATGATCCCGTCGGCATGGAGCAGGCCAAGAAGGTGTTCGAGAATGTCACCTTCTGCGACAGCGCCTATGATTGCGCACGCGGCAGCCATGCGGTGACCATCGTCACCGAATGGGAGCAGTTCCGTGCTCTGGATCTGAAAGAGATGGCGTCGATCATGGCGTGTCCGGTGATCGTGGATCTCCGCAACATCTATGCGCCCGAGGAAGTCATCCGCAACGGCTTCCTGTATAGCGGCGTGGGGCGACCGCAATCAGTGGCGTATTGAGCACATCATCCCCGCGAAAGCGGGGACCCATACATGCTGTCGAGATAGTGTAAGCTCGATGTAGCTATATCGTTTTAGCCAGAGGCGCGGAGGCTATGGGTCCCCGCTTTCGCGGGGACGACATTATTGCGTGGCTTCGGTCGTCGGCGTGATTGCGCTCTCGACGGAGACGGCGATCTGATCATCGACGCCGTGGAACAGAGCTTCCAGGCCTTCGCCGCCGAGATACCAGCTGCCGAAATAATACGTCGCTCCGACGATCGCGGCGGCCATGATAAGGCCTCGGCCTACGGAAATGACGATATCGGCCTTGGTAAGTTGGTGCATCAAGCTATCCCGTTGAGGGCCGTCATCATCTGACGCGGCGGCGGTCCCGAACGTGCCGAGGAACTCGACAACCAGTAACAGCGCGATAAAGCCTGCGGACAATAGCGAAATTGAGACGAGCTGACGGTGGCCGAGGCCAAATTCGTCCATCGCAAGCGAGCCCATCGAATAGGCGAAGAGGGCGGCGCTGCCGCCGCCGATCACAATGATCGCCATCAATTCCAGTATCCGTCCCATGCGCGACCATCTCTGCTGGGGATGACGGATTCAACCGTCGCATTTGCGACAATTCACCCCAGTTTAAGGCGCCACTCGGACACTGATCGATACAATCAGTCACAAATGCGCGAAACCAAGGTATAGTATGACAGTTGCATATGAGTTGGCGGATCGGAACCTTGGCGCGGGGCAGCATGATGCGGTCTAAGGGCGTGATTGTCGCACTAGCAGTTTCGCTCGCATCGCCCGGATTCGCCAATGAGATCGACCAGATGGCGTCGAATCTCGAAAAGAGCTGCTCGAATCATTTTCGCAAGCGCCCCAACCGGACTTCGAACGATTCAAAAAAGTTTTGTAAGTGCTTCGCGGCCGAATTCACCTCCATCATATCCCTGCGCGAGATCGACAGTGCAGCTGGCTCAGTAACGCCTGAAATCCACGAACAATTCCAGCGCGCAGCTGATCATTGCGGTCGCGATATCGCGGCGGATGTGGCGCAATCGGGCAGGGTGTGGGCTACGCAAGACAACTAGGCGTCGGTGCTCGGACGTCTCACGCCGTGACACTGACTCACTGTCGCCTCATTTGATGCGGAGTTTGTGGCTGCCGGCGCATTGGGGACGACATCGCGCTGGCATTGGGGACTGTTCATTTGACGATATCTCGCTCCAAGGCGCCGCCCGCGTCGCGCATGCCCGTATCCGGGCTAAAGCAAAAGGCCGGGCCAGCAGTCGAAGCCGTATCGATCGCTTGCGCCCATTTGTTTGCGGTGGCGGCCATGGTCGTCATCGCCGGTCTGGTTATTTACGCGAGATAGACGTGATGCGTTTGATTTGGTCCGGGCTGTCTGCTGCAGCCCTTACGCTTTTAATGGTGGAGCCATCGGCGGCGCAGCGGGTGTTGTCCTTTGAGCCGTTGGCCATGGATCCATATTCCACCGTCTATGTCGACAATGGCTCGTGCTCACCGGGCAAGGTGCTGAAGGTGCAGGGCGCGCCAAACAACCAGCGTCGCAAGAAGAGCTGCGTGCCGCTCTCAGATCTGCGCGGCCCGAGCGGCGCCATCCGCACCAAGTAGCGCGCTAGGTCGCAGCTTTCGGCAACGCCGATGGCCGCGCGGCGACATAGGTGTTGATCGCTTCCAGCAGTTTGCTCTTCACCGCATCGGCATCGCCAGGCTCGGTGGTCGCGGCCACGGTGAGCTCGACCACGCCATCGCCATCCGCAAGATTGACCACCTTGGACACTTTGGCCTGCGGCGCCTGCACGCGAGAATCAGCAGCGAGATCAGCCACCAGCTCGCGGCTGATGGCCTGTGCCTCAGCACCTGCGCGCACGGGGAAACTCACTTCGACCTTGCCGGCATTGGCGCCGGGATAGGTCGACTTGTTGATGATGGCAGAACCCCACACCGAACCGTTCGGCAGCAGGATCTGCACATTCTCGCTGGTCTTCAACTCGGTCATGAACAGCGATAGCGATGTGACGGTGCCGGCTTTGCCGCCGACCTCGACGGTGTCGCCGATCTTGAACGGCCGAAACAGCAACAGCATCACGCCAGCTGCGAGATTGGTGAGTGTGCCCTGCAGCGCGAGGCCGATGGCCAGAGATGCAGCACCCAGCACGGCGACGAGACTGGCCGTCTGGATGCCGAATAGCTGCAGCACTGCGATGCCGACCACGGCCAATACGGCATAGCGCGCCAGCGAGGCGACAAAGTTCGACACGAGCGGATCGATGCGGCGCGCATGCGACAATGCCCCGGTGACAATGCGATCGGCCGCACCGGACAGATAGAAGCCGATGGCCAGCAGCGCGCCCGCATAAATTGCGTTCAATCCATAAAGCAGCAGCGACGCCCACAGCGTTTCGAAATTGATGGTCACGGGAAATCCTTCAAGCAGCCTGACCGACGCCAACGCATGGGCGGATCGATTGATCCCGCTTTTTGGCTCCCGCGCGCCGTCAATCGGGAGGAAAATACCGATCTTCCTGACAAATCCCGCCGCCATTGCTAAACTCGCTGAGACCGGCTTGCATGCCACCGCCGGTTCCGAATCGAGATTGGATCAAGAGAAGTGAAACACGAGACTTCCGCTCCGGTTGTAATGCAGAGCGGTCTCGCGGCCTCGTATGTGAATATGACCGAGGACGAGGCTGTCGAACTGGCGCGCACGCATTTCGGCATCGATGGCAAGCCCACCCGCTTCGCCACCGAAAAGGATGACACGTTTCGCATCGCCCCGGCCATTGGCCCGCGTTACGTCCTGAAAGTCGCCAACCCCACCGAAGACGTCGCGGAGATTGATTTCCAGATCCGCGTGCTCGAGCATATCGCGACGCGTGCGCCGGCGCTGCCGATCCCGCGCGTCGTCCCGAACAAGGCCGGCGAGGGTCATTTCGCCTATCACGATCGCGCCGGCCAGCGCCGTCAGGTCAGGCTGATGTCCTTCGTAGAAGGGCAGCCGCTCAGCGAAGTCGTTATTGACGTGCAGGGCCGCGAGGAAATCGGCCGGCTGCTGGCGACGCTGCGTCTGGCACTCGCCGATTTCAGCCATCCCACCGAAACCCGCATTGTGCCGTGGGACGTCAAGAACCTGCTGACCTTGGCACCTCTGTTGCCGGAGATCACTGACGCCGCATGGCGTGCCAAGCTCGAAACGGTGCTCGAACGCTTCGCCTCCATCGCGCCACGCCTGCAGCGTTGCCGCCAGCAGGTGTTGCATAACGATTTTACCCGCTCCAACATCGTCGCCGATCCCAAGCTGCCGACCTTCATCAGCGGCATCATCGATTTCGGCGACACCGTACGCACCGCTATCGCCATCGATGCCTCGACCGCGCTGCTCAACCAGCTGCCGGAGAAAATGGAGGGCGAGATTTTTGCGCACGGCCGTGATCTCCTGCGCGGCTATCTGCGCATCGCTGATCTCACGGAAGAAGAACTCGCGCTGATCCCGGCGTTGATCATGTCGCGCCTCACCACCCGCATCCTGCTCTCCACCGCCATGGCCAACCGTGTGCCGTCGGTGGCCGACTATGTTCTCCGCAACAATCACATGACCTGGGGCCAGATCGACTGGTTCCTCAATCGCTCGATGGACGATCTAGGCACGCAGCTGATCGACCTCGCGCGCTAACACATACGAACGCATCACAGGAGCATCACCATGTCAGTGACATCAGCCCCGCGCGGCAAGATGGTCAACGGTTTCGATCCCGCCAACGCATCGAACCTCTCCCCGGAAAGCCGCAAGCTCGTCGAGCGCCGTATCGCACTGCTCGGTCCGGCCTATCGCCTGTTCTACAAGGACCCGGTGGAAGTCGCCCGCGCCAACGGCGTGCTGCTGTATGACAGCGAGGGCAATGAATATCTCGACGCCTATAACAATGTGGTCTCGGTCGGCCATTGTCATCCGCGCGTGGTCGAGGCCATCACCAAACAGGCGCAGACCATCTGCACCCATACGCGCTACATCCAGAAGGGCATTCTCGATTATGCCGAGCAGCTGCTCGCGACCTTCGACGGCCCGGCGCGCCATGCGATGTTCACCTGCACCGGCTCCGAAGCCAATGATCTCGCCGTGCGCATGGCCAGGCATCACACCGGCAATCAGGGCATCATCATCACCGACGAGGCCTATCACGGCAATTCGGAATTGACCGCGGGCTTCTCGCCCTCGCTCGGCCCGTATTCGCCACTCGGCACCTTCGTACGCCGCGTGCCCGCGCCGGACAGTTATCGCATCGCGCCGGAAAACATGGGCCAGTGGATGGCCGAAAAGGTCACCGAGCAGATCGTCGACCTGCAGCGCCGCGGCGCCGGCGTGGCCTGCTTCATTGCCGACTCGATGTTCTCGTCGGATGGCATCTTCTCGCATCCGACCAATCTGCTGCAGCCGGTGGTCGATGCCGTGCACAAGGCCGGCGGCATCTACATCGCCGACGAAGTGCAGTCCGGCTTCGGCCGCAGCGGCGAGAAATTGTGGGGCTATCAGCGCCACGGCATCACGCCGGATATCATCACCATGGGCAAGCCGATGGGCAATGGCTATCCCGTCGCCGCTGCCGTGATGCTGCCGGAGATCGTCGAGAAATTCGGTCGCGACAACCGTTACTTCAACACATTCGGCGGCAACACCGTCGCGATGGCCGCGGCGCAGGCGGTGCTCAATGTCATCCAGGACGAAAAGCTGCTCGATAATTCGCTGAAGGTCGGCAAGATCCTGCGCGAGGGTTTTGAAGTACTGGCGAAGAAGTATCAGGGCATCGGTGATGTCCGTGGCTCCGGCCTCTATGTCGGCATCGAAATGGTCAAGGACCGCACCAGCAAGGAGCCGGACGCAGCCGCGGCTGCCGCCGTGGTCAACGGCCTGCGCGCGCGCCGCGTGCTGATCTCGGCCACGGGCGCCGCCGCCAACACGCTAAAAATCCGTCCGCCGCTGGTGTTCACCGCGGCCCATGCCGATCGCCTCCTCACCGAGGCCGATGCCGTGTTCGCGACGCTCTGATGTCGCGCGAACAAGCCATCGCGCACATCGACGCGCAGTTCGAGTCCGGCGAGTTTCTCGCCGTGCTCGATCGCATGGTCGGCTACAAGACCGAGAGCCAGAGCGACAAGCGCGGTAAGGAGCTTCAGGCCTATCTCGACAAGGAGCTGGTGCCGCAATTCACCGCACTCGGCTTTGCGACGAAGATCGTGCCCTCGCCATCGGGCCGCGGGCCGAACCTGCTTGCGACCTATCACGAGAGCGACGACCTGCCGACGGTGCTGATGTATGGCCATGGCGATGTCGTGCCCGGCATGGAAGGCGAGTGGCGCGACGGGCTCGATCCCTGGCGCTGCACGACGGTCGGCGAGCGCGTCTATGGCCGCGGCACCGCCGACAACAAGGGCCAGCACGCCATTAATATCGCAGCCCTTCGCGCCGTGCACGAGACACGCGGTGGCAGGCTTGGATTCAATGTGAAGTTCATCATCGAGATGGGCGAGGAGATCGGCTCGCCCGATCTGCCAAAGGTGTGCGAGAGCCTGCGCGACGAATTGAAGGCCGATGTGTTCATCGCTTCGGACGGACCTCGACTCTCCGCCGAGCGCCCGACGATCTTCCTCGGTTGCCGCGGCGGTCGCCGCATCCATCTCGATCTCAAGCTGCGCGACGGCGCGCATCATTCCGGCAATTGGGGTGGTTTGCTCGCCAATCCCGCGACAATCCTTGCATCGGCCATATCAACGATGGTCGATCGCGACGGCCGCATCCTGCTCGATGCGCTGAAGCCGCCGCGCATCACCAACCAGATCCGCGCGGCGCTTGCCGATGTGGTGGTGTCGCCGACGCCGGATGAGCCATCGCTGTCGGAAGGATGGGGCGAGGAGGGGCTGACGCCTGCCGAGCGGCTCTATGCGTGGAATACGCTGGAAGTGCTGGCCATCAATGCCGGCAATGTCGGCAATCCCGCCAATGCGATTCCCGGCGAGGCGCATGCGGTGCTGCAGCTCCGTTTCGTCGTCGGCACCGACATCGAGAATGTCGTTCCGGCCATCGAGAAACATCTCGCAGCCACCGGCTATGGCGACATCAAGGTGAGCCAGTCGCAGTTCTTCAACGCCTCGCGCACGGATATCGACAATCTTTGGGTCGGCTGGGCGGTGGAGTCGGTGCGCCAGACAACGGGCAAGGCGCCCGCCATGCTGCCGAATTTCGGCGGCTCGCTGCCCAATGACGTGTTCACGGATATTCTGGGATTGCCCACCGTGTGGGTGCCGCATTCCTATCCCGGCTGCTCGCAGCACGCGCCTGATGAGCACATCCTCAAGCCGGTGACGGCGGAGGCGCTGCGCATCATGGCGGGGCTGTTCTGGGATCTGGGGGAGAAGAAGAGCTAATCTCAGCCGGTCGTCCCCGCGAAAGCGGGGACCCATACCCGCTGTCGATGAGACGTAGGCGCTAAAGTTGCCTCCGAGTTCTGATTTTGAACTCGGAGGTTATGGGTCCCCGCCTGCGCGGGGACGACCATTGAGTTCAGCCTTTCACAAAAGCCAGCAGCGTCCCGTTCGCATTGGCCGGCGGCACGACCACGCCGACCTCGGTCCTCGCACCATGTGCGCCCACAGCTTTTTCCGCTGCCGCCAGATCGCCCGCGATAAACACCAGCGCGACGCCGCCACGCTCCGGCGCGCCGTCCAGCGACGTGCCTGGGAAACGCTTCGCCAGCACGTCCTTCGTCAGGAACACGAAATCCGCCCGATCGCCGCCCGGGGGCACGGCCACGGCACCGTCGCTCTCGTTGCGCGTCGTGCCGTCGATCAGCTTGGCCATATGCGCGGCGTCCTTCGCCGGCTCCGTCGTCACGATCAGCACCTGCTTCATCCGCTTGGCGGTGTTGGCATGCTGCATCAGCTCCGGAATCCACACCGTCTCGCGCGTCTTGTGCTGGCAGGCGAAGATGCGCAGTCCGCCGGGTGCTTCCGCGATCGGCCAGTGAAACACACGAAACTTCGCGGCGCTCACGGTGCCATCCGGCAGCGTCACCGGGCGCTCGAAATCGGTGGGGCCGAGGGCCTGGTAGCCACGTGCCGTAATCTCTTCGGCGCCGGCGGCTGAATCGACCGCAGTAAATGCAACGCGCTCGATGCCTTCGCCGCGCTCGGCGAGAAACTTGCGCATCGGTGCATTGTGCTCGGTCTCGGAGATCACGCCGAGCAGCTCGACATAATCGGGATCGAGCATGATCGTGTAGTTGCCAGAGCCCATCTTGGCGCTGTGGGTGCCGCGCGGCGACAGCGTGAAGCCGAGATTTTTCCAGATGCCGGCTGCGGCATCGAGGTCTTTGACGGAGACCACGGCATGGTCGATTCCGATGATGTTCTTCAGGGTCACGCGAGCCACCTTGCATTGGATTGGGCGCGTAAACTATGCAGAATGCGGAACCGCTGCAAGGCAGTGGATCAAGTGATCTGCCCTGCGTTTCGCTATGATTTTGCCGTGCAAGTTGAGATTTGAAAGGCTGACGATGGAAACCGCAAATGCGCCTTGGCCAAAATCGCTCTGGGCCGCCGTCACGCCTGCCGGGCCTGATCTGCCGGAACTGAAGGGCAGCGTTGACGCCGATGTCGTTGTCATCGGCGCCGGATTCACCGGCCTCTCCACGGCGCTGCATCTGCGCGAGCAGGGCATCGATGTGGCGGTGGTCGAAGCCGTCGAGCCCGGTTGGGGCGCCTCCGGCCGCAACAATGGCCAGGTCATTCCGACGCTGTCGCGGCCCGATCCCGAGGACATCATCAAGCGCTATGGCGCGGCCGGTGAGCGTCTTGTCGGCATCATCCGCGACAGCGCCTCGATCCTGTTCGATCTGGTCCGCCGCTATCAGATCCAGGCCGAAGGCGAGCAGAGCGGCTGGATCCAGCCGGTGCATTCGCCGGGCCGCATCAAGATCGCCGAACGCCGCGTGCGGCAATGGTCGAAGCACGGCGCGCCCGTTGAACTGCTCTCCTCGGACGAGATGCGCAAATTGCTCGGCTCCTCCGCCTGGTATGGCGGCTTCTGGAATAGGACCGGCGGCCACATCAATCCGCTGGCGCTGGCCCGCGGCCTCGCCCGCGTGGTGCTCGAGCAGGGCGGCCGCATCTTTGTGCGCTCGCCGGTGGAGAGTTTTGTGCGGCAGGGCGATCGCTGGATCGTCAAGACGGCGCAGGGCCAGATCAGTGCGCGGGCGCTGGTGGTGGCGAGCAATGCCTATACCGGCGAATTCTCGAAACAGCTTTCGCCGGGCATCGCCAGCGAGGTGATGCCGGTGCTGTCCTGGCAGATGGCGACGCAGCCGCTGTCGGAGCAGGCGCGCCAGATTGTGATTCCCGGCCGTCAGGCGGTATCGGACACCCATGGCGAGCTCTATTTCATGCGCTACGACGCGCGTAACCGCCTCGTCACTGGCGGCAATGTGATCGGCTTCGGCGACAAGACCGGTCGCCTGAAAGAGATGGTCGGCGCCCGCCTGCAGCGGCTGTGGCCGGAGATCGGTGAGGTCAAGTTCGACTATGTCTGGAACGGCTATGTCGGCATGACCACGGATTTCCTGCCGCGCATGCACAAGCTCGGCCCGAATGCGTTCGGCTGGACCGGCTGCAACGGCCGCGCGGTGGCGCTGTCGATTGCGCTCGGAAATGAGTTTTCGAAGGCGGTGCGTGGCGTACCGGATGAGGAACTGGCGCTGCCGTTCTCGGAGCCGGTGCCGATCGCGGCGCATGGTCTGATGCGGCTGTTGGCGCCGTTCATGCTGCTGGTGTATCGGCGGCGGGATAAGAAAGAGATGGCGTAACGCACGCGCCACACGCGCCATCCCTCATCCCGAGGAGCGCGCAAAGCGCGCGTCTCGAAGGATGGCCGCACACTCCGGAGCCAGGCCATCTCATGGTTCGAGACGGCGCTACGCGCCTCCTCACCATGAGGGACTGAGTTACACCGTCAACGGCTCTTTCTTCCTCGTAAAATCCCCACCCGGAATCGAAGCCAGCAGCGCCTGCGTATAGGGATGCTGCGGCCTGCCAAACACCTCGCCGGCGAGCCCGTGCTCCACCACTTCGCCGTCCTTCATCACGGCGACGAGATCGCAGATCTGCGCCGCCACCCGCAGATCATGGGTGATGAACACGATCGACAGTCCGAGCCGCTCGCGCAGGTCGTGCAGCATCTTCAGCACCTGTGCCTGCACTGACACATCCAGCGCCGACACCGCTTCATCCGCCACCAGCACGTCCGGCTTCAATGCCAGCGCACGGGCCAGCCCGATACGCTGACGTTGGCCGCCGGAAAATTCGTGCGGCAGGCGGTCCATCGCGGAGGGATCGAGCCCGACCAGACGAAACAGCTCCTTCGCCTCCGCCCAGGCCTGCGCGCGCGGCACGCCATGCACGATCGGCCCCTGCGCCACCAGATCGCCCGCCTTGCGGCGTGGATTGAGCGAGGCATAGGGGTCCTGGAACACCATCTGGATGTGTCTTGTTTCCCGACGCACTTCGTCGCGCGAGAGTTTTGCCCAATCCTTACCTTCCAGCACGATCGATCCATCGTCGGGATCGATCAGCCGGATGATGCAGCGCGCCAGCGTCGATTTTCCCGAACCGGATTCGCCGACAATGCCCAGCGTCGCACCGCGCGGCAGATTGAGCGAGACCGACTTCACCGCATGCGTCACCCGCGCGCCGCGGCCAAGAAAGCCGCCATTGCGATAGGTTTTCGAGACATTCTCGAGCGTGAGGATGTGATCGTCGTTGAGCTTGCGCGGCGGCGGCGCGGCCAGCGGTGGCACGGCGGCAATCAGCTGCTGCGTATAGGGATGCTGCGGATTGTGCAGCACATCCTGCACGGGGCCTTGCTCCACCACCTTGCCATGCTGCATCACCACCACGCGGTGCGCGATCTCGGCCACCACACCGAAATCATGGGTGATGAACAGCACCGCCGTCTTGCGACGGCTCTGCAGCTCGCGGATCAGCTTCAATATCTGCGCCTGCGTCGTCACATCCAGCGCGGTCGTCGGCTCGTCCGCGATCAGCAGACGCGGATCGAGCGCGAGCGCCATGGCGATCATCGCGCGCTGGCGCTGGCCGCCGGAAAGCTCGTGCGGATAGGCGCGCGCCGCCTGTGCGGGATCGGGGATGCGCACATCGGCCAGCAGCGCCAGCACGCGCGCCTTGATCTCCTTCTTCGAGAGCTCGGTGTGGATCTCGAACATCTCGCCGATCTGGTCGCCGATGGTGCGCAGCGGATTGAGCGCCGTCATCGGCTCCTGGAAGATCATCGCGACGCCGGCGCCGCGCACCTTGCGCATCTCGGCATTGCTGGCGCTGGCGAGATCCTTGCCTTCGAACAGCACGCGGCCGCCATCGATGGCGACTTCCGGCGGCAGCAGCCGCATCACGGCATTGGCCATCACCGATTTGCCCGAGCCGGACTCGCCGACCACGCAAACGATCTCGTCCGCGCCAATGGACAGCGACACGCCACCCAGCGCGTGGGTGCGATCCGCGCCTTTTGGCAGCTTCACGCTGAGGTCTTCGACGGTGAGGATGGTGTCGCTCATCGGCTCTTCAGTCTCGGATTGAGCGCATCGTTAAGGCCCTGGCCGACCAGCGAGACGGCGAGCACCGTGAGCAGGATGGCGATGCCGGGGATCGCGGAGACATACCACTGCACGCGCAGCACGTCGCGGCCGAGGCCGATCAGGTTGCCCCAGGACGCGACATTGGGATCGGAGAGGCGCAGGAAGGCGAGGGCGCTTTCCAGCAGGATCGAGACGGCCATCACCACGCTCGCATAGACGATCACGGGCGGCAGCGCATTGGGCAGGATTTCGCCGAGGATGAGCTGGATGTCCTTCATGCCGAGCGTGCGCCCGGCCTGCACGAATTCGCGGCTGCGCAGCGACATGAATTCCGCACGCGTCAGCCGCGCCGGCGCCGGCCACGACACGATGCCGACCGCGATGGTGACGGTGGTGAGTGTCGAGCCGAACACTGCGACCAGCACCAAGAGCAGCACGAAATTCGGCAGCGTCTGGAAGGCTTCGGTGATGCGCATCAGAATCGTGTCGACCTTGCCGCCATAGAAGCCGGCAAAGGCGCCGATCAGCACGCCGATGACAACCGCGATCAAGGTTGCGACGCCGCCGATCAGCAGCGAGATGCGTGCGCCATAAAAGATCTGCGCCGCGATATCGCGGCCGGAATTATCGGTGCCAAGCGGAAAGCGCGGATTGGCGAAGGGCCAGACCAGCGGGCGGCCGGCGAGGGACAGCGGATCGTTCGGATAGAGCCAGCCGGCGCTCGCCGCCATGGCGATCACGATCAAGAGCAGGAACAGGCCGACGATGGCGGCGGGGCTGCGGAAATAGCGTTTGACTGCGTCCATGCTCAGCCCTCCGCCTGGATGCGCGGATCGAGCCTTGCATAGAGGAGATCGACCAGGAAATTCACGAAGATCACCAGCAGTGCGGAGACGAAGACGATGCCGAGCAGCGTGTTGAGGTCGCGCTGGATCACCGATTCATAAGCGAGGCGACCGAGGCCCGGCAGCGAGAACACGCTCTCCACGACGACGGAGCCGCCGAGCATGGTGCCTGCCTGCAGGCCGATCAGCGTCACCATCGGCAGCAGCGCATTGCGCAGCACGTGCTTGGCGACAATGCGGGTCTCGTCGAGCCCCTTGGCGCGCGCGGTGCGCACATAATCGAGGTTGAGCACTTCCAGCATTGAGGCGCGCATGATGCGGAGATAAATGGCGAGAAAGATCAGTGCCAGTGTCAGTGTCGGCAGCACCAGATGCGCGGCGATGTCGAGCGTGCGCTCCAAGCCCGTCTGCACCGCGCCGATATTCTCGAAGCCGCCGGCTGGCAGCCATTGCAGATAGATCGAGAACACCACGATGGCCATCAGGCCGAACCAGAAGGACGGCGTGGCATAGAAGATCAGGCCCAGCGTCGAGATCAGCGTATCCGGCCAGCGATTGACGCCGCGTGCGGCGATGACGCCGAGCACGAGGCCGAAGAAAAACGCGAAGGACAGCGACGCCGTCATCAGCAGCAGCGTCGCTGGCAGGCGCTCGAAGATCACGGTGGCGACGGACTTGCCATAGATCGAGGAGAAGCCGAGATCGAACTGCACCAGCCGCCAGAGATAGTTGCCGAGCTGCACCGGCACCGAGAGATCGAGCCCGTAGAATTTTCGCAATTCGCGTGCGGTATTGGCATCGCCGCCGCCCATCAGCGCCATCATGGCATCGACGGTGTCGCCCGGTGCCAGTTGCAGCAGCAGGAACACGCCGATCAGGATCAGGAACAAGGTCGGGATCGAGGCGGCCAGTCGCCGCCCCGCGAGGGTCAAGATGCGCATGTGGTCAGTTTAGTTTTCATTTGACGTTGCGCCAAGCTTTCCCCGTCATTGCGAGCAGCGTAGCGACGAAGCAATCCAGTTCTTCCTTCACTTGGCTCTGGATTGCTTCGCCCAAACGAATTGGCAAAGCCAATTCGTCAGGGCTCGCAATGACGGAGTTAGGCCGAAAGCCAGAGATCGTGCCAGCTGGACGAGCCCCAACGCGGATTGTTGGAATGGTTACGCGCCTTGGCGGTGATCACGGTGACAAAGATCTGCTCGATCGGCATCCACACCGGCAATTCGGTATTGGCTTCCTTGACGAACTCCGCATAGAGCGCCTTGCGCTTCACCGGATCGATTTCGGTGGCGGCGTCGTCGATCACCTTGTCAATCTGGTCGTTCTTCCAGTCCCACTGATTGGTCCAGGGCGCGCCGACGGGCTGACCGGAGCGATACCACACGGTGGTGGAGACCGCGGGATCGTTGCGATACTGGTGCCAGCCGGTGGCGAGATCGAAGGCGTGGTCGGCATAGACGCCCTTGAGGAAGCCGCCGCCGTCATTGCGCACGATCTCGACCGGAATGCCGACTTCCTTCAGCGACTGCTGGATGAAGGTCGCCCAGAGCGAGATGTCCTCACCCCAGGGGGCAGGGAGGAGGCGCAGCGAGAAGCGTGTGCCGCCGGCGCCGGGCTTGAAGCCGGCTTCGTCCAGCAGGGCCGCGGCCTTCTTCTTGTCGAATGGATATTGCGGCGTGTTCGGGCCGGGGAAGAAGTCGGTGGAAACTGAGGGGATCGGGCCGCTGCCGGGTTTGGCGAAGTCGCCGAGGAAGTTCTCGATGAAGAATGGCACATTGATCGCATGCGCGATGGCGCGGCGGACGCGGATATCCGTCAGCTCCTTGCGGCGGAAGTTGAACTCGATGGTGTTGGTGCGCGCGTTGCCCTCATTGCCCTTGGTGGAGACGACGAAGCGCTTGTCCTTGCCGAGGCGGGCCATGTCGGAAATGGTCAGGCCCGAGAACGGCGAATACTGGATGTCGCCGGCTTCCATCTGCGCGGCCGCGGCGGCGCGGTCGGTGACGACCTTCCAGACGATGCGGTCGAGATAGGGCAGGTTCGGGCGCCAGTAGTTCTCGTTACGCTCGGCGATGATGTACTGGCCACGCTCATATTGTTTGAACTTGAACGGGCCGGTGCCGACCGGCGCGAGATTGGCCGGATTGGCGCGGATGTCGCTCGAGCCTTCATAGATGTGCTTGGCCGAGATGTAGCCGAGATCCGGCAGCGCGCGCAGCAGCAGGCCGAGCGGCATCGGACGCTCATATTTGAACACGGCGGTGTGCGCATCCGGCGTATCCACCGCGGTGAGGAACAGCTGCAGCGTCGATCCGTAATTCAGGATCTTCTTCCACATATTCATGGCGGTGAAGGCGACGTCGGCCGAGGTGAATGGCTTGCCGTCGTGCCAGGTCACGCCCTTGCGCAGCTTGAAGGTGATGGTCTTGCCGTCGGCCGACGACTCCCAACTCTCGGCCAGCACGCCGACCGGCTGGCCCTTCTCGTCGAGATCGACGAGGGCTTCCTGGATCTTGCCGCCGATGATGTAGACGCCGGTGGAGGCCTGCAGGCTCGGGTTGAGCTGGCGCTGTTCTGCACCGTAATGGACATTGAACACGCCGCCCTTGCGCGGCGTTTCCTGCGCGAAGGCGCGAAACGGATTGGCGACATTGGCTGCGATGGCGGCCGAAGTCAGCAGTGCGGCGCGGCGGGTCATTTCAAGGCGGGTCATATGTCCAAATTCTCCTGCGTCTGCCTGCGCATAGCGGAATGGCCGGGTTCCACGCAAGCTACGGCAGAAACTTGGAGGAAGTCATGCGCAAATCCGCGTCTGAAGGATAATTGTTGCGGCATTGGCGCGTTCCATAGCAATAATTTCTCTGATTGATTTTCCAGCCTAGCTTGCACGCAAAGCCATTTCCGCGTGACGGTCGCGACTTTGGTGCGTCTTCATCTCAACGCCGGGCATTGCTAGACTTTATTACCATCGCTGATCCCCCTGGAGTTCGCCCGCGCATGACCGCCCTCGATCCGAACCTGCCGGCCTTGCAAGACATCGCGACCCCGGCGCTGGTAGTCGATGGCATGGCGCTTCAGCGCAACATTGTTGCCATGGCGGATTTTGCCAAGGCCAGCAACATCGCGCTGCGTCCGCATGCAAAGACCCACAAGTCGCCGCGCATCGCGCAATTGCAGATCGAGGCCGGCGCGATCGGCATCTCCTGCGCCACCGTGGCGGAGATGGAGGCGATGGCCGAGGCTGGCATTCCCGGCTTGCTGTTGACCACGCCGGTGGCCGATCGCGTCAAACTCGCCCGCATCGCTGCGCTGGCGGATACGACTGACATTTCATTGGTCGTCGATCACGCCGATCAGATCCAGGTGCTGCACACGCTGCTCGATACGGGCAGCCGTCCACTTCAAATGCTGATCGATATCGATGTCGGCCAGCGTCGCACGGGTGTGGTGGATACGGCGGAAACGCTCGCACTGGCGCAACTCATCGAAGCCACGCCCGGAATGACATTCGGCGGCCTTCAGGGTTTTGCCGGCCATGTCCAGCACATGATCGATTATGAGGAGCGCAAGGCGGGCGCCGCAAAAGTGCGCGACATTCTCGATGATCACCTGCGTGTGCTGGGTGAAGCCGGCATCAAGGCCCCGATCGTCACCGGCAGCGGCACCGGCGCCTGCGCCTTCGACATTGCGGGCACCTTCACCGAGCTGCAGGTCGGCTCCTACCTCTTCATGGATGCCGATTACGGCCGGCTGCAGAGCGAGGGCGGCGGCGCGTTGCCCTTCGAACCGAGCCTGTTCGTGCTGGCCACGGTGACGTCGGTGAACCGTGCCGGCGAATTCACCGTCGATGCCGGCGTCAAGGCGATGGCCTTCAACGGCCCGGTACCGTCATTGATGCTCGGCGTGCCGGAAGGATCGACCTATCGGTTCGGCGGCGACGAGCACGGCATGATCACGCTGCCCGCGGGCAGCGAACCGCCGAAGCTTGGCAGCCGCGTGCTGCTGATCGCGACGCATTGCGATCCCACCGTGAACCTGCATGGGAGTTATCAGGTGGTCGGGCATAATAATGGGGTGGAGGTTTGGCCGGTTGCGGCGAGGTATGGAAGCTGACGCTGGCGCCGTTTACCTCTCCCCACCGGGGAGAGGTCGCGCGCACTTGCGCGCGGGTGAGGGGGCTCTTGACGTCGGCGCGTGGCGCGCGCCCTCACCCGCCCGGCTTCGCCGGTCGACCTCTCCCCGGAGGGGAGAGGTGAAGCAAGAGCTAATGCCCGCCGCCCAGAAACGCTTCCGACAGCGTCGGATCATTGGTCAGTGCCTCCGCCGATCCCGACGTCACCACGCGGCCGGTCTCCAGCAGATACGCCCGATCCACGATCTTCAGCGTCTGCCGCGCCTTCTGCTCCACCAGCAGCACCGTCAGCCCCTCATCGCGAAACTGGGCGATCATCTGGAACAGGCTCGCCGTCATCAGCGGCGCGAGTCCGAGCGACGGCTCGTCCAGCAGCAGCAGTCTCGGCTTTGACAGCAGCGCGCGGCCGATGGCCAGCATCTGCTGCTCGCCGCCCGAGAGCAGGCTCGCGAGCCCGTCGCGGCGTTTGCCGAGGATCGGGAAGCGCTCCAGCATCTTCTCCACATCAGCGGCGGCTGCCGCCTTGTCGCTGCGGGTGTAGATGCCCATCAGGAGATTCTCGTGCACGGTCATACGGGCGAGAATGCCGCGGCCTTCCGGCACCAGCGCGATGCCGCGGCGCAGGTTCTTCTCGGCGGTCCCCGGCGTGAGCTTCTCGCCTTCGAACGCAATCTCGCCCTGAAACGGCAGCAGCCCGGCGATCGAGCGTGCGATGGTGCTCTTGCCCGCACCATTGGCGCCGAGCAAAGCGACGATCTCGCCCTGCTTGATCTCCAGATCGACGCCGCGCACCGCCGTGATGGCGCCGTAGCGGACTTCGAGGCCCTTGATCACGAGCATCAGTCGTCCTTTCCGAGATAGGCGTCGAGCACGACCGGATTGGCGCGCACTTCGTCCGGCTTGCCCTCGGCAATCAGCACGCCGAAATCCAGCACATAGAGATAGTCGCACAGCCGCATCACGAAATTCATGTCGTGTTCGATCAGGAGAATGGAGAGACCGGTGTCGCGCAGCCGCAGCATCAGCGTGCGGATCTCTTCGGCCTCGTCATGGTTCATGCCGGCGACGGGTTCGTCGAGCAGCAGCAGCTTTGGCTTGGCGGTGACGGCGCGCGCCATCTCCACCTTGCGCTGGATGCCGTAGGGCAATGATTTTGCCGGCCGGTCGCGGAATTCGGTGAGGCCGAAAAATTCCAGCACCTCTTCGGCCCGCGCCTGTGCGGCCGGATTGGCCCAGGCGATCGGCAGTAGCCGGCGCCAGGCTGCCTCGCTATGCGGCTGCGCGACGAGGAGATGCTCCCACACGGACATGGAGCCGAACAGGCGGATGTTCTGGAAGGTGCGCGCAATGCCCTCGCGCACGATGCGATAGGACGGCCACTGGGTGACATCGACACCCTTGAGCAGGACTTCGCCGGCATCGGCGCGATAGGCACCGGTGATGGTGTTGAACAAGGTCGTCTTGCCGGCGCCGTTGGGGCCGATCACGCCGATGATCTGTCCTTCCGGCACCTCGCAGACCATGTTGGACAATGCGTGGATGCCGCCGAAGGTCTTGGTGACGCCGGTAAGTTGAAGCAGCGCCTGGCTCATGCTGCAGCCCTCCGGAAGGTGAGCGTCCGGATCAGCGAGCGATCGAGAATGCCCTGACGTCGCACCAGCAAGACGAGCACCAGCAGCGAGCCGAAGGCGGCAAGCCGCCAGTCGGCGATCGGCCGCAGGAATTCAGGCAGGAAGATCAGGAGCAGCGAGCCGACCAGCGAGCCTGGTGCCACTGTCGAACCGCCGAGGATGACGGCGAGGACGAATTCCACCGAGCGCTCGAAACCGAAATTGGCCGGCTCGATATAGACATTGTGATGCGCGAACAGTCCGCCCGAAATCGCGGCCACGGCCGCACCGACGGCGAAGGCGCCGATCTTGGTGACAACCGTGTTGAGGCCGATCAGGCCGGCGGCCGTCTCGTCGTCATGCACGGCCTGCATTTCCAGCCAGACGCGCGAGCGCTCCAGCAGCATCACGGCGATCAGGATGCCGCCGGCCCACAGCCAGACATAGCCGACGCCGATATGTTGCATGCCGCGAAAGCCGCCGCTGCCGCCCATGGTGTCGAAATTGAGGAAGAAGCTGCGCACCATTTCGCCGAAGCCGACGGTGGCCATGGCGAGATAGATGCCCTTCAGCCGCAGCGCCGGGAAAGCGACGATGGCACCCATGACACCGGCGACGATGGCAGCGATCACCAGCGCCAGCGTCAGCGGCACGTTCATGGTGACTGTGAGCCATGACGACAGATAAGCGCCGATGCCCATGAAGGCGCCATTGCCGAGGGAAAGCTGGCCGGTGGCGAGGATGATATAGACGCTGAGGGCGCCCAACAGGAGGATGCCTGACTCCGCGAGCAGGCTTGCATAGTAAGTCGACATCAGACGCGCTGCCCCTGATCGGACCGCGCGCCGCCGAGAAGGCCCTGCGGACGCAGCAAGAGAATGAGGATCATGAAGCCGTAGACGACGAAGTCGCGGATCTGCGAGCCGCCGTAAGCCACCGTCAGCACTTCAGCGATGCCGATCAGCGGGCCGGCGACCAGTGCGCCCCAGATCCGCGTGGTGCCGCCGATCACCATCACGGCAATCGCCTTGAGGCCGATCTCGACGCCAAGATAGGGCGTGATGGCACCGTAATGCAGCGCGATCAGCACGCCGGCAACGCCTGCCAGCGCGCCGGAGAGAATGAAAGCCAGCATCATCAACTGGTCGGCCTTGACGCCGAGAATGCGGGCGACCTCACGGTTTTCGGCAACGGCGCGCAGCGCGCGGCCCATCGGGGTTTTCTGCACGATGTAGGCGGTCAGCGCGACCAGCACCACGGTGGCGCCAAGCACGATCATCTGCATCTCGCCGATCGACACCGGCCCGATCTGGTACATCTCGCCGAAGATCGACAGCTGCAGCGGATCCGAACCCCAGATATTGGTCGCGACATTCTGCAGGATAATGGAGAAGCCCAGCGTGGACAGCATCGGCGTCACCAGCGGCGCATCGCGCAGCGGCTGGTAGCCAATCTTCTCGACGATGATGGCGATCAGGGCCGCGCCGGTCATGCCGCCGAGCACGGCGACGGGCAGGGGATAGCCGGCATCGATCAGCGTGAAGCCGATGAAGCCACCGATTATGAACAGTTCGGCAATCGCAAGATTGAGAATGCCGAGAATGCCCATCACGAGCGAATAGGACAAGGCGAGGAGCGTGTAGACGGCTCCCAGTGTCAGTCCGTTGACGAGTTGCTGCAGCAGCATGGGGATCGCGATCGTTAGGTGTTACGTAGGTTCAGTGGTCGTCTTCATGACTGCGGCCGGGAGAACGTCCCGGCCGCTGCCGTAAATCGTAGGGCGGATGAGCGAAGCGTAATCCGCCGGCCGATTTCGTGTGGCGAAGAAGGGCGGATGACGCCTTCGGGTCATCCGCCCTGCGCGACTCCACGATCAACAGGCCGGGTGACCCGGTGCCGAACTGCAGCCATTGACCTTGGTTTCCCAGGCGCCCTTCTGGCCCTGCAGCACATAGAAGGCCTTGATGGCATCGCCGTCGTCATTGAAGCCGATATGGCCGCCGAGACCGTCGAAATTGGCCAGCTTGGCCAGATGATCGCGGATCTTGGTGCGGTCGGCTTCGAGGTCTTCCGGCTTGCCGGTGACGCCGGTCTTCTTGATCGCGTCGATATACATCGAGACGATCTCGTAGATGTTGGCGTCATACATTGACGGCTCGATTTCTTTCGGCAGGCCCGATTCGGCGCGCAGCAGCGGCTTCAGCGAAGCGGTGAACTTCTCCGGAACGGCGCCCTTCATGGTGGCGTAGAACGTCGCCGGCGCAATGATCGGAATTTCCGGCGCAGCCTTCAGGACGGCTGACGAGATGATCTGCGTCGAGCCGACGATCGGCTTCATAAAGCCCTGGCGCTTCATTTCGCGGATCACGGTGATGGCCTGGCTGTAGTCGGCGCTGACCACCACGCCATCGGGATTGAGCGACTTCAGCTTGGTGACCTGGGCCGAGACGTCGAGATCGCCGGTGTTGAACGACAGCGGATCGTTCTCGTTGACGATGGCGATCTCGTTGGCCTTGAGCACGGCCGGCATCACCAGCTTGCCGACGGTGCCGGCAGTTGCGTCCTTGGCATCGAAGATGATGCCAACAGTCTTGATGTTGTAGGCCTTCTTGTAGAACGGCACGACCGTCTTGGCGAGCACGCCTTCGTCGATGGTGTTGCGGAACGCCCATGGACGGTTGAGCTTGGCGACGCCCGGCTTCGACGAGGCCTGCGAGGTCGAGACGATCTTCATCTCATTGGCGACTGGGAAGGTGACTTCCGCAGCGCTCGAGGTCAGCGGGCCGGCAACCGCCAGCACCTTGTCGTCGCCTGCGAGCTTGCGCAGCGAGGTCGCAGCCTGGGCCGGCTTGGCGGCGTCGTCAAGGATGGTGATCTTCAGCTTGGCGCCATTGATGCCGCCGGCATCGTTGGTCTGCTTCTCCAGCATCTTCAGGGTGACGGTGTTGCTGCGGCCCCATTCGGCGAACGGGCCGGAGCTCGGCACCACTGCGCCGAGATTGATTTCGCGAGTCTGCGCCTGGGCCTGGCCGGCCAGCATGGCCGAGAGCGTCACCGCTGCGACGGTGCCGAGCACGCGTGGCAAGTTGGATTTAGTCCGCGACATCGAAATGGTCCTCTATTCCTGTGATGCTAGGCCGCGATGCGTCGCGGCTTCGTTCGTGATGGTCGGTCCATCTACTCCAAAACAGTGCATTCCGTCTGCCATCGCCTGGTATGTCGGCGGTGTGACATCGGCAGGAGGGATGGTCCGATAATTTTGCGTCTTTGACAATCCGCAACCAGAGTATCTTTATAAAATAGTTCTCTTTGGAAGCTAATTTATGCGGCAGTCGGGGCCCACAAATGCGGCACGCGACAGTGCGATTGCGCTACGGCCGGGCCGTAGCGGGCTGTTGAAGCAATGACTTGAACCGTTCGAAGAACGCGATAGCCACCGCTGCTCTTCACCATGCGAGCAAAATGTCGCAGCCGCTTCTGTGCGATGCAGCAAGGTGTGCGCTGTTATGCCTTGCGCGATTTTGCAGGCTTGGCCGCGGACATCAGCTTGGCCTCCGGCGACAGCGCCTTCACCTTGGCCTCGGCGAGGTAGCGCTGCAGCGCGATGGCGCGGTCGCTGGAATCGACGAGACGCTGCACCATGTCGAGCAGCTGATGGAATTCCTTGGCGGTCAGGGTGCCGAACTGCACGTCATTGACCTGCTGCTGGGTCGGCGCCAGCCGCTCCAGCAAGTCAGCGCCGTGCTGCGTCACCACCAGGCTGATGCGGCGGCGATCACCGGGATGCGAAGTCTTGGTGATCAGTCCCTTGGTTTCCAGCTTGTTGGTGACCGTGGTGACGAAAGCGCCGCTCAAATGCAGGTGATCGGCAACGGCGCGGACGTGCACATCGCCTTGGGCGGAGAGATGCCGGATCGAGATCAGCGTGGTGTATTCGATGCCGGCGAGGCCGATCACGGCCGCATGGCCCTCGCGCAATGTCTGATGCCGGACCAGGAAGCCGAACAGACTGTGCACCAGCCGACGGAATTGCGCATCCGACCCGTCGACCAATAGCTCCGGGCGCGAAATCGTCAGCGCCGCGCGCGCGGCCGGCCGGCTGGCAGACTTCTTGCTGATTTCAGATTTGCCGCTGTCCGACTTGTGGGTGTCCGCTCTGTGAACAGACGTTTTGTGCGTTGCGGAGGAAGGGCGGCGGCCGGCGGACTTTGCCACGTGACGATTCCATCATGAGAGGGTGTCCAAGCTTGGCGTCTTCGCGGCGCAATTGCAATTGCGACGAAGGACGCAACACGGGCGCTAGCAAAACGAGAACCGCGCTTGACAAGGATTGTAAAATAGCTTCGGATGAAAGCTATCAATGAAGGCGACGTCATGGTCGCCGCGATTCAGGACGGGATGAGGGCGGCGATGAACATGGCAGTTGGATCTGGTGCGACCGTGGGAACGGTCAAGGATGGTGCCCAGCATATCGCTGCGGTGCGCGATGGCCGGGCCGTCTATCTCGACGGCAAGCGTGTCGATGACGTCTCGACCCATCCGGCCTATCGCCATGCCGTCGCGTCCGCCGGCGCGCTGTATGACTATCAGGCCGATCCCGCCAATATCGAGCGCATGACGTTCGATATCGGTGGCGGCCGGCGTGCCAATCGCGCCTGGCAATTGCCGACGAGCTATGCGGAACTGGTCGAGCGCCGCAAGGCGCTGGTGGAGTGGGCCGAACTCACCGGCGGCTTCATGGGCCGCTCGCCCGACCATGTGGCATCCTCCATGTCCGGCATGATGATGGGCATCGGGGTGTTCGACGCCTATGATCCCAAGCGCGCCAATGCATTTCGCGAATGGTACGATCACGCCCGCAGCAGCGATCTGTTCCTGACTTATGTGATCAACAATGTGCAGGGCGACCGCTCGAAGGCCTTTGGCGACCAGGGTCCGAATGCAAAGGACATGGTGGCGCGCATCGTCGATGAGGATGCGTCCGGCATCACCATCCGCGGCGCCAAGCTGTTCGCCACCTCGGCCATCATGGCCAACGAGATCTTCGTCGGCTCCGGTCAGCCGCTGAAGCCCGGCGAGGAGGATCTGGCGTTCTCTTGTGCATTGCCCATGGGCACCAAGGGCATGAAGATGCTCTCGCGCAAGAGCTTTGAGGCCCACGCACTCAGCGAATACGACAATCCGCTCGCCTATCGTTATGATGAGAACGACGCGCTGGTGTTCTTCGACGATGTGAAAGTGCCATGGGAGCGCGTGTTCCTGCTGCGCAACACCGATATGTGCCGGGCCCAGCTCCATGACACGCCGGCCCATGTCTATCAGAACTATCAGGCGCAGATCCGTCTGTCGGTGAAGTTGCGCTTCCTGGTCGGTCTCGCCCGCGGCATCGCAAAAACCATCGGCACCATCAATTTCCCGCCGGTGACGGAGACGCTGGGCAAGCTCGCCTCGCAGGCGGCGCTGATCGAGGGCATGGTGCTCGGCATGGAAGCCGGCGGTGTCATGCGCGGCGATTACTTCCTGCCCAACAAGCATCTGCTCTATGCGGCGCAGGTGCAGTCTCAGGAAATGTACGGCCAGATCATCGCCACGATTCGTGAACTGGCCGGAGGCGCGCTGCTGATGCTGCCATCCTCGGTAGAGGATTTCGCCAATCCGGAGATTGCAGAGATCATCAAGCTCACCCAGGTCTCGCCGGCGATGTCCGGCCAGGATCGCGTCAAATTGCTCAAGCTGACCTGGGACGCGGTGGGTTCCGAATTCGCCTCGCGGCATCTGCAATACGAGATGTTCTACGCCGGCGCGCAATTTGTGACGCGTGGCCACAGTTATCGCACCTATGACTGGGATCGTGCGACTAAAGTATCGGAGCAGATGCTGGCGAAGTATCAACTGCCCGGCACCTAGCCATGCGCGCGGCGCGATTGCGCGCAGCGGAATAGCTTGATCAGAAAGATATTTGCTTGACGTCCTGTCGAGGGCGTCGCACATCTGGACGATCAAGCTTGTCCGGAAAACGTATGTCACGTTCCAGGGCGGTGCCGCCTGCCTCCGCGTCGGCCCCGCATCGATCGAAATCGAAACTCCCGGCGCCGCCGCTAACGACGTCGCGAGGCGCGTTGCTGGTGAACGGATCGGATCAGGCGTTTCGCCAGCTGGTGCACACACTGCTTGCCTTCCTGGCCCGGCACGACACGGTGCGTGACGGCCATGCCGCCGCAATCGGCCTGTCCGGAATCGAATATACGGTGCTGATCTCGGTGCAGTCGCTGAGTGCCGAGGGGCAGGTCAGCGTGCGCGAACTCGCCGCGCATCTGCATTTGTCGGGAGCCTTCGTCACCACGGTCTCCAACAAGCTGCAGCAGATGGGCTTGCTCGACAAGCTCACCGATCCGGAAGACCGCCGCCGCCTGCGGCTGGTGGTGACGGGCGAGGGCGAAGCGCTATTGGCACGCCTCGCACCGATCCAGCGCCAGGTCAACGATGTCCAGTTCGATTGTCTGGGTGCCGGTGATCTCGGCCGGCTGCTGGCCAGCGTAGACAAGCTGGTGGAGTCCAGCGACAAGGCCATCGCTTTGCAGAAATATCTCGCGCCGCGATAGGTCTAGCCCATAACCCGGCTGGTGTCTGGCAGCTGCACATTTGTATCAAATGTGACGCAGCGACGATCGATCACGTCATAGGCATATGCGTGGCGAACTTGATCCATCTCAATCCTGCCGCGGCCAAATGCTCCGATGATTGGCAAACCGCGTCGATCGACGCAACGCTGCATAACGGGAGCAAGCTCATGGCCAAGATGAAAGCTGCGATATTCGTCGAACCCGGTCGGATCGTCCTCGACGACAAGCCGATCTCGGATGTCGGGCCGCTCGATGCGCTGCTGCGCGTGACGACCACGACGATCTGCGGCACCGACGTCCACATCCTCAAGGGCGAATATCCGGTCGCCAAGGGACTGACCGTCGGCCATGAACCTGTCGGCATCATCGAGAAACTCGGCAGCGCGGTGAGCGGCTATCGCGAAGGCCAGCGGGTCATCGCCGGTGCCATCACGCCGAGCGGCCATTCTTATGCCTGTCTGTGCGGATGTTCGTCACAGGACGGCGCCGGCACCAAGCACGGCTTCAAGGCGACGGGCGGCTGGCGCTTCGGCAACACCATCGATGGCGCCCAGGCCGAATACATTCTGGTGCCGGATGCCATGGTCAATCTCAGCCCGGTGCCCGATGCATTGACCGACGAGCAGGTGCTGATGTGCCCGGACATCATGTCCACCGGCTTCTCCGGTGCCGAGCGCGGCGGCATCAAGATCGGCGATACGGTGGTGGTGTTTGCGCTCGGGCCGATCGGCCTCTGTGCGGTTGCCGGTGCAAAACTGATGGGCGCCACCACGATCATCGGCGTCGATACGGTGCCGGCGCGTATCGAGGTTGCCAAGCGGCTCGGCGCCGATCTTGTGGTTGATTTCAAGAACGGCGATCCGGTGGAGCAGATCATGGCGCTCACCGACGGCCGCGGCGTCGATGTGTCCATCGAGGCACTCGGCACGCAGAACACTTTCGAATCCGCGCTGCGCGCCTTGCGGCCGGGTGGTACGCTGAGCAGTCTCGGCGTCTATTCGACGGACCTGAAAATTCCGCTCAGCGCCTTTTCGGCCGGTCTCGGCGACAACAGCATCGTCACCTCGCTGTGTCCGGGCGGCAAGGACCGGATGCGGCGATTGATGAATGTGGTCGCCTCCGGCCGCGTCGATCTCACCCCGCTGGTAACGCATCACTACAAGCTGGACGACATCGAAGCTGCTTATGAGCTGTTCTCGCACCAGCGCGATGGCGTGCTGAAAGTCGCCATCACGCCGTAAATGTCGCCCGGATGGAGCGCAGCGTAATCCGGAGACAGCAGAGATAATCGAATCGCCGGTCCCCGGATTGCGCTGCGCTCCATCCGGGCTACGCCTCGCTCAATACCCGATCAGACTCCGATTCCATGTCGGGCTGATCAGCACCTCGTTGATACATACATGCGCCGGCATGCCGGCGATAAACGCGATCGTCTTGCCGAGATCGTCCGGCTGCAGCATCCGCGCCATTACCTCGGCGCTTGGCGGCACCGGGCGGTTCTTCATGATGTCGGTCGCCACTTCGCCTGGCGACAGGCAGCAGGCGCGCAAACCGTTCACGCATTCGTCCATGTTGAACGAATGCGTCAGCGCAAGTACCGCGTGCTTGCTCGCGGTATAAGCCGGCCCCGTCATCTTGGAGACGATGCGGCCAGCCCAGGAGGCCACATTGATGATGCAGCCATCCTTCTGCGCGCGCATCGCCGGCAGCACGGCGCGGATGCAATACATCAGGCCCTTGAGATTGATGTCGACGATCTGGTCGAAGCCGTCTTCGGTGACGTCCTGCCAGCTGCGCTTCGGCAGATTGATACCGGCGCTGTTGACCAGCAGATCGATGCGGCCGTGCTTGGCGAGAATGGCATCTGCCACTTTCTTTGCGTCGGCAGCATTGCTGACATCGAGCGCAATGGCCTCGATCGGCTTGCCACCGGCACCGAGTTCCTTGACGACATCGTTGAGCACCTCGATGCGGCGGCCGGAAATGATCACCGTCCAGCCATCGGCCAGCAGCGATTCCGCGCCGGCCTTGCCGATTCCGGTGCCGCCGCCGGTCACCCATGCGATTTTCTTGTCGGTTTTTTGGGCCACTTCATTCTCCCTGATCGTTTCTTGCTCGATGGCGCTGGGAGTGTTCACCAATTATACTGGCGACACCAGCCCACATCGCGCGAGTAACCTTCGTTGAACAAGCCAGCCGACAGCAAGCCGCCCATCGATCAGGACCGTCTCTGGCACGATCATATGGCGCTGGCCGCCATCACCGATCCTGACAAGCCCTGGACACGGCGCTCTTTCTCGCAGCGTTTTCTCGATGGGCGCGTTTGGCTGAAGGCGCAATATGAGGCCGCCGGCATGACCGTGCGCATGGATGCCGGTGCCAATGTGATCGCGCGCCTCGAAGGCAGCGTCGAGGGGCTGCCACCGATCATGCTGGGCTCGCATTCCGACACCGTGCCATCCGGCGGCCGCTTCGACGGCATTTCGGGCATCCTCACCGCGCTGGAAGCCGTGCGCGCCTTGCAGGCGTCCGGCTACAAGTCACGCCACCCCATCGAGATCGTGGATTTTCTCGCCGAGGAGCCTAGCGAATACGGCCTGTCCTGCGTCGGCAGCCGCGCCATGGCAGGCGAACTCGATGCGAAGATGCTGACCTATACGAATGCCGCCGGCGAAACGCTGGCTGCGGCGATCAAGCGTGTCGGCGGCGATCCCGACAAGATCGCGACGATGCAGAAGCCGACATTTGCCGGCTATCTCGAACTGCATATCGAACAGGGCATCGTGCTCGAAACAGGCAAGCTCGATATCGCTCTTGTCACTGGCATCGCAGGTATCACGCGGGTCGAAATCGTGCTCACGGGCGCCGCCGATCACGCGGGCTCGACGCTGATGCAATATCGCCGGGATGCTTCGCTCCCTGCTGCCGAGATCGTGCTGCTGGTGGCGCGCAAGGCCAATGAATACGCAGCCCGCAAGCAGGGCCATTTTGTTGCGACCTGCGGCATTCTCGAAATCAGCCCCAATGCCTCGAATGTCGTTCCCGGCGGCGCGCGGATGATCCTCGATATCCGCGCCGAGAAGGCCGAGATCGTCGCCGACTTCGTGGCCATGCTCGATAGCGAGACGCAGGCCATTGCCGATCGTGCGAACGTCGATCGCACCAAATTCGGCATCATCTCGCAAAATCCGCCGTCACCCTGCGACGATCATCTGCGCGATATTCTAGGCCGTGCCGCGGAGAAACTCGGCTATTCCACCACCACGCTTGCGTCAGGTGCAGGCCATGACGCTGCCTTCATGTCGCATGTCGGCAAAAGCGCGATGCTGTTCGTGCCATCGAAGGACGGCAAGAGCCACTGTCCGGAAGAGTACACATCGCCCGAGCAACTCGCCGTCGGGGCGGCCACGCTGTATGAAGCGGTGCGGCTGCTCGACGGGCAGAACGCGTAGCGATTATGTCAGCCGTGGAAGCGTGCCTCGATACTGGACGCTTCGCCTGATTTTTCGAGATAGGTCGCGACCTCGTCGCCGCGCATCGGCCGTGCAAAGGCATAGCCCTGCATGAAGCTGGCGCCTTCCGCGCGAAGGAAACTGATCTGTTCGGCAGTCTCGACGCCCTCGACGATACAGTCATGGCCGAGATCGCTGCACATGCCGATCATGGTCTTCAGGATCAGCCGGGCCGCCGGATCGATCTCGATCCGGCTGATGAAGCTGCGATCGATCTTCACCTTGTCGAGCGGCAATTCGCGGATGCAGCTCAGGCTCGAATAGCCGGTGCCGAAATCGTCGAGCGAGATGCGGGCGCCGAGCGCGCGCAGCGCATTGAGCGCCTGCGACGCCTGCGCGAGATTGCGCATCACGCCGGTTTCCGTAATCTCGAAATCGATGCGATTGGCTTTGACACCGCTCTGCTGGATCACCGCGATCAGTTTGAGAATCGACAGCGTCGAGCCGACATCCTCGGCCGAGAGATTGAACGAGATGCGAATATTCTCGGGCCAGCTCAAAGCGCCTTCCAGTGCCTTGCGCAACAACAGCGGCGTCAGTTGCGCGATCATGCCGGAGCGCTCGGCGGCGACGATGAAGGTCATCGGCGGCACATCGCCGAGCTCCGGATTGCGCCAGCGCGCCAGCGCCTCGAAGCTGACGGTCCGCCCGGTCTGGGCGCAGACGATCGGCTGATAGGCGATCCAGAGTTCCTGATCGAGATCGGCATTCAGCAGCGCCTGATCGATCTGGCTGGCCTTGCGGATGGTCGCCTCGTGTTCGGCGCTAAAGCAAACGACGCGGCCACGCCCGTTTTGCTTGCCGAAGTGAAGCGCATAGTCGGCGCGTTCAAACAGGTCTTCAGCGGTCTGGGCTGCGTCGGGGAATTGCGCATAGCCGACCGAACAGCCGATACGGACTGCGATATTGCCGATCTCGAATGGCGCGTCGAACAAGCCGATGATCTTGTGCTCGGCATCGCTGATCGCCTGCTCGTCCTGCAACCGGTTGCTGAACATGACGAACTCGTCGCCGCCGAGACGGCCGAGAAAGGTCTGCGGATCGAGATGCGCGCGCAGGCGGTCGGCGACCTTGAGCAGCAAGCGGTCACCGATGCGATGACCGTGTACGTCGTTGATCGCCTTGAATCCATCGAGATCGATGATGCCGAGCGACAGACGGCACTCGGTAATACGGGCCGAGATGATCGCGCGCTCGAGTTCGGTGAAAAAGTTGCGGCGGTTCGGTAGTCCCGTAAGGCTATCGGTGTTCGAGTTCCGATAATTACGGTCGCTCAGCAGCTGCAGCTCGGCCTGTTTGGCAAGCAGCGCCTTTTCCGAGTTCACGCGCTGTTCGAAATCCTTGTGATTGCCAAGCAGCATGATGACAACGGCGAGGGTGACCACGACGAAGTTGAATGCAATGGCGACAAAGATCGGGCTGTCGCTTGCGCCAAAATAGATCGCGAATGGAATGACGACGAAATTCATCACGATCAGTGCAGCAGCGCGCAGATGCATCAGGCAGAAGGCGCAGCCAATTGAGGTGACCGCCATGAAGAAAGCCACATGGCTTTTGGCGAGATCGTTGCCATACGGCAGCAGGCTCAGGCTCCAGGCGCAGAAGGCGACCCCCAGGATGCTTGCGAAGATGATCGAACTGCGCAGCTTGGCGACCGCCTGATCGGTCTGCAATTCGCGGTTCCGCGATCTCCACCAGCCCATGATGCGAAACACGCAAATTACGCTCAATGCGGCCGGCATATCGAGCGTCAGCGAGCGTGGGGCCGCACCGTCAAAGGTGAGAGCCAGCGCCCATGTATTGAACACGACGATGGCATACATCATCGGAACTTGCCGCGTGAAAGCAGCAAGCTTGGCCTGTATCAATTCCGGGTTGTCACGCGGCAAGCGCAACAAATCCGGCAATTGGTCGGCGAATGTGTCAAAAACCCTGGACATCGTGCCGGATCCAAATTGAGTAACTACTGAAATAGAGCGTCAGCTTAATACCTACTCAAACTTGTTTAAGATTGACTGACGAGCATTGCGCAGGGATTGCAGGCCTTCACCATGATCTATGTTAGTTCGCTGAGCGGACTTCCCGCTCTTGCAGCGTCCCTCGCGGACTTCGATTTGCTCACGCTGTTATCGCCAAGTGCGGCTGCACGCGACTGGAACGGCATCGCGCGCGAGCGGCATGTGCAGCTGTCGTTTCATGACATCGTGGAGTTGACGCCGGATCTGATTGCACCGGACGCCGATGTCATGCGCGCCATTCTCGCCTTCGGCCGTGGCGCGGTGGATGAGCGTCCGCTGCTGGTGCACTGCTGGGCTGGCATCAGCCGTTCGAGCGCGGCCGCCTATGCGATCGCTTGCGATCGCAATCCCGGTTACGAGTCTGAAATTGCCGATGAGCTGCGGCGCCGCTCACCTTACGTGACGCCGAACAAATTGATGGTGAAGCTTGCCGACGACATGCTCGGACGTGGCGGGCGCATGAGCGAGGCTGTCGCACGCATCGGCCGCGGTGCGGAAACCGCCGAAGGCGAGCCGTATCAATTGCCGTTGCGCTGGCCTATCTGAGCACGGCGGCGACGCCGAGCAGGAAACCGATCTCGAACACCTGCTCGATCGCGCCGAGCACATCGCCGGTGTAACCGCCGATCATGCGCCTGGCCCAGCGCGCGAGCAGGGCGCCGAGCAGGGCACCGAGCACAAGGCCGAGAACGGCCGACTTGAACGAGATGAGCGCAAGCGGAATCACCGCCAGCGCGACGATGACGAGCAAAAATATGATATCATCACGCGGCACCGGCGCCTCGGCATAGCGCACTTTCATCGCTGCGGTGTCGCCGGCATAAGCGAGGCGATTCATCACGAAAGCCGGCATCGCACGTGCCGCGGCATGCACAGCGATCAGTGCCGTCGCGCCGGCCCAAGGCGGCAGCGTTGCCAGCGCTGCGATGCGCAAGGCGCAGCCAAGCCCGAGCGCCAGCGCGCCATAAGTGCCGATGCGGCTGTCCTTCATGATGGCGAGGCGTTTTTCGATCGTCCAGCCACCACCAAAGGCATCGACGGTGTCGGCAAGGCCGTCTTCATGCAGCGCACTGGTGAGCACGATGCTCGTCGTCACGGCGAGCAGGGCGGCGATCGATGGCGACCAGACGTGACAGGCGACAACAAAAACGACGGCGCAGGCCAAGCCGATGCCGGCGCCCACCAGCGGAAAATACTTCATGGCACGCGCCAGCCAGTCGGGCGCAGGCGCGCCATCGGCAAGCGGTGTCGGCAGCACCGTAAGAAAACGGATCGCATTGAGCAGATGCGGATCCGGCGTCATCTAGATCCGCCCCGCCAGCACGTCGTCGAGACTGGCGACATCGGTGAGCAGCCGCGCAGCGGCGCGCACCAGCGGCACCGCGAGCAGCGCACCGGTGCCTTCGCCGAGGCGCAGGCCGAGATCCAGCAAGGGCTGTGCGTCGAGCGCGTTCAGGACGATGTCGTGTCCGCGTTCCGCAGAGCGATGCGCGAACACGCAATAGCCGCGCGCCTCGGGACTCAGCCGGATCGCAAGCAGCGCGGCGACGCTGGAGATGAAGCCGTCGATGATCACAGGCCGCCGTTGCGACGCCGCCCCTAGGATCGCACCGGCCATGCCGGCAATTTCGAGCCCGCCGAATTCCGCGAGCACATCCAGCGGCGCGGTGGCATCGCTGCGCGCGGAGGCCATCTCGATCGCAGCGCGCTTGCGGGCCATGCCGAGATCGTCCTGGCCGGCGCCGACACCGATGCAGTCAGTGAGCGTCGCTGGTGCGAGGCGATGCGCAAGCAACGCGGAGGAGGCGGTATTGCCGATGCCCATTTCGCCGAGCGCGATGATATCGGCACCGGCCTTGATCTCACCGATCGCGATGCGGATGCCATGCGCGAGTGCAGTGGCAGCTTGTTCCGACGTCATTGCCGGCTCGCGCGCGGCATTGGCGGTGCCCAAGCGCACCTTGGCGTCGCGCAAACCCGGATGCACCGGCAGTTCCGCTGCGACGCCGATATCGATGACGCGAACGTCGATGGCATTCGCCTTGGCGAACGCATTGGCAGTGGCGCGACCGGCGAGGTAGGTCATGACCATCGCGACGGTCACGGCTGACGGATACTGCGACACGCCCTCGGCCACGAGACCGTGATCGCCGGCGAAGACCAGCAGCACGGCTTTCTCGCCGCGCGGCTCGCCGGGATGGCGGATCATGCCAAGCTGGAGGGCCAGTTCCTCGATTCGCCCGAGCGAACCCGGCGGCTTGGCCTTGCCGTCGATGACCGCGCGCAGGCTGGCCTCGGTGGCGGGATCGAGGGGCGCGATGGCCGGCGGCTGCCAGATAGGGCTCTGTGTGGTCAAAATCAGGTTCCTTTGGCCGCCTGTCTCGCGCATCCGCGGCCATTCGGTCAACAGCAGCGGCGCGGTTCCGGCTGTGGTTGACCCGGACTGTGGGGGCAGATAGCGTCCGCGGCGATGGTCCTTCCGCGTGGAAGGTGAAAAGGGAAGCCGGTGCGATACCGGCGCTGCCCCCGCAACTGTAAGCGACGAGCCCGCGCCGGTGCCACTGGGAGTTCCTGATCGGGGAATTGCTGGGAAGGCGGTGATGGGCGCCGACTCGCGAGCCAGGAGACCTGCCGTCACGAATTGTGCTTTGGAGGCGTCGTCGGGGCGGGGTGCACCGGACGGGAGCGAGCGGATGGCAGCATCCGCGCGACCCAACAAAGCTCGCCCGATTTGAGCCCGTGATGGATCGCAACGCATCGAGTTTGCCCGACGACCTTGCCGTCAATGACCTGCCGCGCCCGCTGCCTTCAGCGCCGGTGGTGGTCAGCGTATGCGTGAACTGCAAGGCCGCCGATGGCGCCGTGGTCGGTTCTGCCATGCTGGATGCTGTCACGGCCGCGCTTGATGCGCGCGATGTCGATGTCATGGTGCGCCCGGTGCAGTGCCTCAGCGTCTGCAAGCGGCCGACAACGGTCGCGGTGACGAGCCAGGATGGCTACACATTCTTGTTCGGCGACCTGCTGGCGGACACCGGCCCGGATGCGGTCGCATCCTTCGTGCAGTCCTATCAGACATCCGATTACGGCTTGGTGCCGTGGCGCGAGCGCGCCGACGTGCTGCGCAAGGGCATGGTCGCGCGCGTGCCGCCGCTGCGCTGGTCGCCCGCAGATGGCAGGGCGCCGAAATGACATCGCTCGGCACCACATTGGTTCTCGGCGGCGCGCGCTCCGGCAAGTCGGCCTTTGCCGAACGGCTGATCGGCGAGATGTCGCTCACAAAAGTCTATCTCGCCACGGCGACGCCCGGCGATGACGAGATGCAGGTGCGCATCGCGCAGCACCGCAAGCAGCGCGGCGAGGGCTGGATCACCATCGAGGAGCCGCTGGCGCTGGTGGATACGCTGACGCGCGAATCCACCATCGGCCGCGTCATTCTCGTCGATTGCCTGACGCTGTGGCTGTCCAATCTAATGATGGCGGAGCGCGATCCCGAGGTCGAGGCAAAGCGGCTGGTGCGCTTCCTCGATGTCTCGCGCTATCCCATCGTGTTTGTATCCAATGAAGTCGGTCTCGGCCTGGTGCCGGAGACCCCGCTCGGCCGCGCCTTCCGTGATGCGCAGGGCCGCCTCAACCAGACCATTGCCGCCGCTGTCAACAATGTCGCTTTCGTCGCTGCCGGCCTGCCTCTTTGGCTCAAGCGTTTCCAGGAGAATTGAATGTCCCGCGTTCCCGTCACCGTCCTCACCGGCTTCCTCGGCGCCGGCAAGACCACGCTGTTGCGCTCGCTGCTGACCCAGGCCGATGGACGCCGCATTGCCGTGATCGTCAATGAATTCGGCGATGCCGGTTTCGATGGTGGCCTCGTCGAGGAATGCGCGGCGAAAGCCTGCGCGCCCGGCGACATCGTCGAGCTCACCAATGGGTGCATCTGCTGCACGGTGGCCGATGATTTCGTGCCGACCATGGAAAAGCTGTTGTCGCGCGAGCGTCCGCTCGATGCGATCGTGATCGAAACCTCCGGCCTCGCATTGCCACAGCCGTTGTTGAAGGCCTTTGCATGGCCGGCCGTGAAGACGCGCGCGACTGTTGATGGCGTCGTGACTGTGGTCGATGCCCTGGCGCTGTCCGAAGGCCGCGTCACGCTCGATGAGCATGCGGTCGCCGAGCAGCGCGCGGCCGACGAAGGCATCGAGCATGATGATCCGATCGAAGAAGTGTTCGAAGACCAGCTCGCTTGCGCCGATCTCGTCGTGCTCTCCAAGAGCGATCTTGTCAGCGCCGAGCAGCTCGCCGAAATCGAAACCAAGCTGAAGGCCGAGCTTCGCGCGGGCGTCGGCATCGTCCGCTCCAAGGGCGATCTCGCGCCAAGCGTGCTGATCGGCCTCAACGCCGCAGCCGAAGATGATATGGCCGCCCGCGTCGGTCATCACGGCGAGGAGGAAGAACACGATCACGACGATTTCGACAGCATTGTCATCAAACCCGGTGCCGCCGGCGATCTCGACGCCATGCGCGCCCGCGTTGGCGGAGCGCTCGGCATCGAAGGCGTGTTGCGCGTGAAGGGCCATGCCCGCATCGCCGACAAACCGGCGCCCATTGTGGTGCAGGCCGTCGGCGCCCGCGTCGATCTCGCTTTTGCACGGCCGGATGTGAGTCATCCCGAACATCTCGTCGTCATCGGATTGAAGGGCTTTGATACCGACGCCGTGCGCAAGGCGCTGGCAGGCTAGCAACGACCGCCGTCATTGCGAGCGGAGCGAAGCAATCCAGCAAGCCAAGATCTGGATTGCTTCGTCGCTTCGCTCCTCGCAATGACGATTAGGGGAGCGCATGCATCTCAAGCTCGACACCTCCGGCAGTATTGACGACGGCGACGTCGCCCGCGATCTCGGGCAGGCGACGGCGGATATTGTCGTGCTGTCTGCGGCGGACAGCGATCTCGCCGCCTTCGGTGCGGCGCATGCGAGTCTTGGCGCAGACTTCCCGAGCGTGCGGCTCACCAATCTCCTCGCGCTCGGCCATCCCGCTTCGGTCGATCTCTATGTCGAGCGGACGCTGGCCAAAGCGAAGATCGTGCTGCTGCGCATGCTCGGTGGCATCAGCTATTGGCCGCATGGCGTCGAGAGCCTGCGCAGCGATGCCATCGCGCGCGGCGCGCTGTTCGCCTGCGTTCCCGGCGAGATGGACTGGAATGCGGAGCTTGCCGCACGTGGTACGATCGCTGCCGATGCGACGCATGCGCTGTGGCGCTACTGCAGCGAAGGCGGTGTCGAGAATGCGGCGCTGGCGTTGCGCTACGCCGCACATCTGATCGGGCAGGGTGACAAGCCGCCTGCCGCGCGGCCGATGCCATCCGCAGGATTCTGGCCGCAGGCGCCTTTGGGCGATGAGCGTCCGAACGCCGTGGTGATCTTCTATCGTGCGCTGGTCGCAGGCGGCGACACGGCCGCGATCGCAGCGCTGCGCGATGCCCTGGATGCGCGCGGGCTCAATCCGGTCTGCCTCTATGTCACCAGCCTGAAGGACGAGCGCTCTGTCGCCTTCCTGCGCGCGGCGCTGGGTGCATTCCCGCCTGATGTCATCATCAACGCGACAGCCTTCGCGACCGCGACGGCCAACGACGACGCTGGCGTCTTGTCCGCATCGGGTTGCCCTGTGCTGCAGGTCGCACAGGCCGGCATCTCGCATGCGAGTTGGGAGAGTTCGTCACGGGGCCTCACGCCGCGCGATCTGGCGATGCATGTGGTGCTGCCGGAAGTCGATGGCCGTATTTTCGCGAATGTCATCGCCTTCAAGGAGCGCGGCAAAAGTGACGGCGGTTTCACGCCGACGCTGCTGAGGCCGGTGCCGGATCGCATCGATGCGGCCGCTGATCTGGCGTGTGCCTGGGTGCGTCTGCGCCGCACGGAGATCGCCGAGCGTCGCGTCGCGCTGATCCTCGCCAATTATCCGAACCGCGATGGCCGGCTCGCCAACGGCGTCGGTCTCGACACACCGCAGAGCCTCGTCGATATCATCATGGCGATGCAGGGAGCCGGTTATGGTGCCGTGGATGCGCCATCAACATCGGCCGCGATGATGGAGCTGCTGCAGCAAGGTCCCACCAATGCACTTCTTGAGCGCGCCGTGCGCAGCGGCGGCGCCACATGGTCGCTGACAAGTTATCGCAAAGCGTTCGCGCGATTGCCGGCCGTCATCCGCGCCGCCGTCGAAGCGCGTTGGGGTGATGCTGCAGACGATCCGCATCTGGTCGATGATGCGTTTCGTCTCGGCCTGCATCGCTTCGGCAATATCGTCGTCGGCGTGCAGCCGGCACGTGGCTACAATATCGATCCCAAGAGCACCTATCACGATCCCGATCTGGTGCCGCCGCATCATTATCTCGCGTTCTATCTCTGGCTCGGGCAGGAGTTCTATACGCATGCCATCGCCCATGTGGGCAAGCACGGCAATCTCGAATGGCTGCCGGGCAAGAGCACGGGCCTCTCGGCCGGTTGCCTGCCCGATGCGATCCTCGGTCCGCTGCCGCATCTCTATCCTTTCATTGTCAACGATCCCGGCGAGGGGATACAGGCCAAGCGCCGCACCTCGGCCGTCATCATCGATCACCTGACGCCACCGATGACGCGCGCGGAGCTGCATGACGATCTCGCTCGGCTCGAAAGCCTGGTCGATGAGTATGCTGCGGCGAGCGATCTCGATCCGAAGCGCGCTGCCGTTATCGCCGAAGATATCCTGTCCTTCGCCCGCGCCCAGCAGCTCGACAGCGATGTCGATATCAATCGCGACACGCCGACCTATGAAGCGCTGCGCGCGCTCGATGCGCATCTCTGCGATCTCAAGGAAATGCAGATCCGCGACGGGCTTCACATCTTCGGCCGCAAGCCCGACGACGCGCAGCGCAACGATCTACTTGTCTCCATCGCGCGCCTGCCGCGCTCCGATATCCGTGCGCAGGATGCGTCGCTGCATCGCGCTTTGGCGATTGATCTCGGGCTCGGTGATTTCGATCCACTGATGCGTGAGATGGCCGACGATTATCTCGGTCGGCGCCCGAAGATGCTGGCTGGCATATCCGACGTGCCATGGCGAACCACGGGCGATACGATCGAACGTATCGAGATGCTGGCGCTGAAGCTTGTCGCAGGCGAATGCACTTGCGATCCAAGCTGGGCGCAGACAGCGCAGGTGCTCGGCTGGATCGATACATCTTTGCGTCCCGCCATCGATGCTTGCGGCGACGCCGAGATGGCCGCATTCCTCAAGGGCCTCGACGGCCGCTTCATCCGCCCCGGTCCATCAGGCGCGCCGACGCGCGGACGGCCTGATGTATTGCCGACCGGCCGCAATTTCTTCGCCGTCGATGTCCGTGCGGTGCCGACGCCCTCGGCCTGGCGCATCGGGCAGCTCGCAGCTGAGCGTCTTGTGGAAGCCTACTGGCAGGAGGCCGGCGAATGGCCGCGCAGCATCGCGCTGTCGGCCTGGGGCACCGCGAATATGCGCACCGGCGGCGACGATGTCGCGCAGGCGCTGGCGTTGATCGGCGCGCGACCGGTCTGGGAAGAGACGTCAGGCCGCGTCACCGGCTTCGCCATCACGCCATTGTCCGAGTTGAAGCGGCCGCGCGTCGATGTGACCTTTCGTGTCTCCGGCCTGTTCCGCGATGCGTTCCCGACCCAGATGGATATCATCGGCTCGGCTGTCAGCGCCGTGGCGGAGCTCGATGAGCCCGATGATGCCAATCCCATCGCTGCCAATGTCCGCGCTCGCGCGCACAAGCTGGAATCCGGCGGTATGACCCGCGAACTCGCACGCCGGCAGGCGATGCGCCGTGTGTTCGGCTCCAAGCCTGGCGCTTATGGTGCAGGCTTGCAGGCGCTGATCGATGAAGGCGGCTGGAACAACCGGGCCGATATTGCCGACGTCTATCTCGATTGGGGCGGCTATGCTTATGGCGCTGGCAACGAAGGCGAGAGCGCACGCGACGAATTTTCAGAGCGGCTGAAGTCCGTCGATCTCGTGGCGCAAACGCAGGACAATCGCGAACACGACATTCTGGATTCCGACGATTATTACCAGTTTATCGGGGGCCTCTCCGCCACCGTGCAGACGCTGCGTGGCTCAGCGCCGCGCGTCGCGCATATCGATACGTCCCGCCCGGAAGCACCGATCGCGCGCTCGCTGGCGCACGAGATCTCGCGCGTGGTGCGCGGTCGCGGCGCCAATCCGAAATGGGTCGCCGGCGTGATGCGCCACGGCTATAAAGGCGCGTTCGAGATTACGGCAACGGTGGATTATCTGTTTGGCTTCGCCGCCTCGACAGATGCCGTCGGCAATCACCATTTCGACCAGTTGTTCTCGGCCTATCTCGAGGATGATAAGGTTCGCGACTTCATGGCATCCGCCAATCCGGCAGCGCTGCAGGAGACCGCGGCACGCTTTGCCGAGGCGATCCGCCGGGGATTGTGGACGCCGCGCTCCAACAGTGCGCAACATCTGATTTCCGAATTGATGAATACCAAGCAAATCGCGAGGGAACACGCATGAGCGACTCCGCAGCCGATCACGCCGCAGAAAACCTGCGACACAAGGAGAAGGCCGCCAAGCACAAGGCCGCCAAAGACAAGATCATGGCGACCAAAGTGGGCGAGAAGGGCCTGCTGATCGTTCACACCGGCACTGGCAAGGGCAAGACCTCGGCCGCGCTTGGCATGGTGTTCCGCCATATCGGCCATGAGATGCCGGTCGGCGTCGTGCAGTTCACCAAGTCGCCATCATGGGACACCGGTGAAGCGCGGGTGCTGGCGAAATTTCCGGAACTGGTGACGCTTCATATCATGGGCGAAGGCTTTACCTGGGAGACCCAGGATCGCGAGCGCGACATCGCTGCCGCGACGGCCGGCTGGGAACGGGCGAAAGAGCTGATCCGCGACGATCGCCATCGCATGGTGCTGCTCGACGAACTCAACATCGTGCTGCGCTATGACTATCTTGATCTCAATGACGTGCTCACTTTCTTGCGCGACGAGAAGCCGGCGGACAAGCATGTCGTCATCACCGGCCGCAATGCCAAGCCGGAACTGATCGAGATGGCAGACCTCGTGACCGAGATGACGCTGGTGAAACATCCATTCCGCGCCGGCATCAAGGGGCAGAAAGGTGTGGAGTTTTGATCGCTCGCTGCAAACTCAGCATGTCATCCCAGCGTAAGCGGGGATCCATAACCTCCGAGCTCGTTATTGAAACGGGGGCGCCGCGACGGAGCGTCGCCACGCATTCGGTGTCTATGGATCCCCGCTTTCGCGGGGATGACAGTCGAGTTTGAGGCAGCCATGAACCGCACCACGCCCGCTTTGATGATCCAGGCGACCGGCTCCAATGCCGGTAAGTCGACGATCGTCGCCGGGCTGGCGCGGGCATTGGTGCGGCGCGGGCTCAAGGTCGCGCCTTTCAAGCCGCAGAACATGTCGAACAACGCCGCCGTCGCCATTGATGGCGGCGAGATCGGCCGCGCGCAGGCGGTGCAGGCCCGCGCCGCTCGGCTGGCGCCCAGCGTGCATATGAACCCCGTGCTGCTGAAGCCGGAGACCGATACGGGATCGCAGGTGATCGTGCAGGGCCAGCGCTGGGGCACGCTGCGGGCGAAGAATTATCTGGAGAAGAAGGCCGCACTGCTGCCGGCCGTGCTGGAGAGTTTTTCGCTGCTCGCCGATCAGGCGGACATCGTGCTTGTCGAAGGCGCCGGCAGCCCGGCGGAGATCAATCTGCGCAAGGGTGACATCGCCAATATGGGCTTTGCGGCGGCAGCTGATGTTCCCGTCGTGCTCGCCGGCGATATCGATCGCGGCGGCGTCATTGCGTCGCTGGCCGGCACGCATCTGGTGCTGGAGCCGGACGAGCGTGCGCGCATCCATGGCTTCATCGTCAACAAGTTTCGCGGCGATCCCAGCCTGTTCGACGATGGGCTGACATCGATCACGGCCTTCACCGGATGGTCGTCGATCGGCGTCCTGCCCTGGCTGCCGCAGGCTGCGATGCTGCCGGCTGAAGACGCTGTCGATCTCGATCGTGCGCAAAGCTCCAGCGCTACGCGTGTGATCGCGGTGCCCGTTCTCGCGCGGATCGCCAATTTCGACGATCTCGATCCGCTCGGCATGGAGCCCGGCGTCAAGCTCGTCTTCGTCAGGCCCGGCGAGGCCATTCCGGGCAATGCCGATGTGGTCATCATCCCCGGCAGTAAATCCACCATCGGCGATCTCGCTTTTCTGCGCGCGCAAGGCTGGGACATCGACATTGCTGCTCATGTGCGTCGTGGCGGCCATGTGCTCGGCCTGTGCGGCGGCTATCAGATGCTTGGTGGCCGCATCAGGGATCCCGATGGTGTCGATGGCGCGCCGGGCGACGTGGACGGGCTTGGCCTGCTCGATATCGAGACCGTGATGAGCGGCAGCAAATCGACGACGCTGGTGTCCGGCACGCATCTTGCGACCGGGACTGCCGTCGAGGGCTATGAAATCCATCTCGGTCGCAGCAGCGGTGCCGATTGCGCGCGGCCGCTGCTCACGATCGGAGATCGCCCCGATGGCGCGATCTCGCGCGATGGCCGCGTGCAGGGCACCTATGTGCATGGCCTGTTCACCGGCGATGCCTTTCGCAAGGCGTGGCTGGCGCAACTCGGCATCGCATCATCGCTCGCTTATGATGCGCAAATCGAAGCCGCGCTCGATGCGCTGGCGGACCATTGCGAGAAACATCTCGATATCGACGGGCTGATCGCGATCGCGCGCACGCGTCAGAGTGCAAATGCCAGCAGGGCGTAGATCAACATGTACAGTCCGCACGCCGCCGCATAGACGTGCAGCGCGCGGCGGATGTCGTCGGGCTCGGCGACGCGGCCATCCACGTTGAGATAGGGCTCGTTTGCTGCGCCTTCCGCGTAGACGCGTGGGCCTGACAGGGCGATGCCTAACGCGCCGGCCATGGCGCTTTCCGGCCAGCCGGCATTCGGCGAGCGATGTTTGCGCGCATCGCGCAGCATGGTCCTGAACGACGCCGTGATCGATCCGCGCACCACGGGAGCAGCGAGCGCGATCAGTATGCCGGCCAGCCGTGCCGGTACGAGATTGACGAGATCGTCGAGCCTGGCCGCGGCCCAGCCGAAATCGATATAGCGATCGGTGCGATGGCCGATCATCGAGTCGGCCGTATTGATGGCCTTGTAGGCGATCAGGCCGGGCAGGCCGAGCAGCGCAAGCCAGAACACCGGCGCGACGATGCCGTCGGAGAAATTCTCCGCGGTGGATTCGATGGCGGCGCGCGCAACGCCGGATTCGTCGAGGCGTTCCGGATCGCGGCCGACGATCATGGCGACGGATTTGCGGGCAGCAGGCAGGCCGCCTTCAACGAAGGCGCGATGCACGCGCGCGACGTGCTGATACAGGCTGCGTTGCGCAATCAATGTCGAGGCGATGAGAGCCTCAGCCATGAAGCCGATCCAATGGCCGTGCAGACGGTCCGAGAGCAGGGCACCGACCAGGAGTGCAGTGCTGACAAGGACGATGACCGTCAGCACACCCGCGATCCTACGTGCTCGCCTCGACCAGTTCTCCCGATTGAGCTGACGCTCCAGCCAGCCGATGCCATGGCCGATCCACACCACCGGATGCGGCGCGCGGCGCCACAGCCAGTCGGGATCACCGATCACAGCATCGAACAGCAGGGCTGCGACCACCAGCAGAAGTGCGTCGCCATGCACCAGCATCACGGCGCCACGCGGTTGATTTCAGCGGACAGGTGATCCAGCGCCTCGACCATGGTCGGGCCGCCGCAGGCCATGAGACGCTCCGGCAGCACCAGGCGCTTCGATGGCGGATAGGTCTTTTCCAACGCGGGATGCAGCAGGAACGCGCGGCCTTCGTCTTCGGCGAAGTCGGTCGTGTCGGTGACCAGCAGCAGATCGGGCTTCAGGGTGATGATGGCTTCCAGCGAGGCAAAGCCGCCGGCCTTGAGGCCGAGTTCGCCACCGGCATTTTGCAGCCCGACAGCCGATAATAGCGAGGTGGTGAGATTGTCGCCGCCGGAGACCCAGCCGCGCCGCGACACGGAAAGCACGCGCAGCGATGTGCGCCGCGCGGCAGCGCGCGCATGGGCGATGGCAGCATCGAGTTTGGCAATTTCAGATTCGGCGCGTTCGGGATGTTTCACCAGTGCGCCCATCTGGCGCAATTGCTTCTTGACGTCGTCGAGCGAGCGGGCCGGATCGAATTCGGCAACCTTCAGCCCTTTGTCTTTCAGGAGCTCGCGTGTCGCCCGCTTGGTGAAACGGCCGGCGACAACCACGTCGGGCTTCAAGGCGAGCACATCCTCCGCTTCGCCGGAGAGAAGGCGGAATTGCGCTGCCTTGGTCTTGTCCCAGGAACGAAATGGATCGCGCGCAAACGGGCTGAGGCCAAGAATCTGGTCGGGATCGGCGAGGGTGACGAGCAACTGATCGGTGCACAGATTGATCGAGGCCAGACGAGGCGCATCGGCTGCAGGCGCCGCGCCGTTTGCAAATAGCAGGAATGCCGCAGCGACGGCCGCGCAAAGCCTCTCGCGCTTGGCGCGATATGATGGCATGAGGGACGCATGAAACATGGTGGCGATCTCACCCAGGCGATGGCCGAATTCGGCGGCGCAGCGGACGAATGGCTGGATCTTTCGACCGGCATCAATCCTTGGCCTTATCCGATCCGCAAGCTGCCGGACAGTGCCTGGCAAAGGCTGCCGGCGCGTGCCGATGAGCAGGCGCTGCTCGCTGCCGCGCGCGCGACCTATCGCGTGCCTGAAGGCGCCGGCATCGTTGCTGCGGGTGGCACGCAGGCGCTGATCCAACTGCTGCCGCGGCTTGCCAAAGATGGTACCGTTGCAGTTGTCGGCCCGACCTATAACGAACATTCCGCGGCCTGGGGCGATGCCGGCTATGCCATCGCGGCGATCGGCGATCTCGCGGAACTGCCCGCACATGCGACGCATGCGGTCATCGTCAATCCCAACAATCCCGACGGTCGCATCGTCGATCCGCATCGTCTTGCTGAAATCGCGGCTGTGCTGCAACGGCGCGGCGGCTGGCTGGTCGTCGATGAGGCCTTTGCCGATGTGGAAGCCGGCATCAGCGCGATCGCATCCTGCGGCCGGTTGCCGATCGTGGTGCTGCGTTCGTTCGGCAAATTCTATGGTCTTGCCGGCATTCGGCTGGGCTTTGCCATTTCGACACCGGATATTGCGAACAGCATCCGCACCGTTCTCGGTCCGTGGGCCGTGTCCGGTCCGGCTTTGCATGTGGGCACCAAGGCGCTGAAGGATGCGCCCTGGGCGATGCAGACGCGCATTCAGCTCGCGGCGCAGGCGATCAAGCTCGACGGTATTCTGCAGGATGCCGGCTTTGCAGTGATCGGCGGTACGTCGCTCTACCGACTCGTGCGGCATCGCGAGGCGTTGGCCGTGCATCGCAAACTCGCGCAGAAGCGAATCTGGTGTCGCAGTTTCGACTGGTCGAACGAGTTGCTGCGTTTCGGCCTGCCTGAAGATGCCAAGGCGCTGGATCGTCTCGCGGCAGCACTGGCGCCATAGCGACATCGCTCACACTCCCGACCAGGGCATGATCACGGTCTCGCTGCCATGCGCGGCGCGGTAGGCACCGATCCGGAACACATCGGCGAGGATCGCATCGGACAGTGCCTCGTCGGGCGCGGCCTGCGCGACGAGGCGGCCGTTCGACATCACCAGCACGGTATCGGCAAAGCGCGCAGCGAGGCCGAGATCGTGGGTGACGACGATCACCAGCACGCCGTTATCGGCTGTGCGGCGGAGGTTCGTCATCACGTCCAGCTGATAGCGCGGATCGAGCGAGGCGGTCGGCTCGTCGGCGAGCACGATGGGCGCCTCGACGGCGAGCACGCGCGCGAGCGCCACGCGGCTGCGTTCGCCGCCCGAGAGTTCGGTGACGATCCGGTCGGCGAAGCCGATCGTATCGGTTGCCTGCATGGCGCGCTGGACCGCGGCCTGATCGGCAGGTGCCAGTCGCGCGGGATCAGTGCCGCCATGGGGATAGCGACCGAGCGCGACGACGTCCTTGGCCACCAGTGGCCAATGCACGAGATGGCCTTGCGGCAGATAGCCGAAACGCTTGGCGCGCTCGCGCAACGACAGATCGGCCAGCGCGGTGCCATCGACCACGATGTGGCCGGTCGATGGCTGCAGGCCGGCGAGGGCGCGCAGCAGTGTCGTCTTGCCGGCGCCGTTCGGGCCGACAAGGGCGACGAGATGGCCGCTCGCCAATGATAGCGAGACGTTCTCCAGCACGCGTCTGCTGGAGAGCGTGACGTTCAGATCAGTTGCGGTGAGCAGATGCGCTTCGCTCATGCGATGCCTCCGCCGAGTGCGCGGCGTTCGCGCATGATCAGATAGAGAAAGAACGGCACGCCGATGATCGAGGTGAGCACGCCGACCTTGATGTCGGTGGTGGACGGAATGATGCGCACCGCGATATCGGCTGCGAGCAGCAGGGCTGCGCCGGTGAGTGCGCTCGGGATCAACAGGCGTGCCGGATCATGGCCGATGATCGGGCGCATCAGATGCGGTGCGATCAGACCGATAAAGCCGATGGTGCCGGCCACGGCGACAGCACCGCCAACGCCCAGGGCGACACCGATAATGACGAGAAGCCGCAGGCGCGCAACATTCACGCCGAGGCTCTGCGCAGTCTCCTCGCCGAGGCTGAGAGCGCGGAAGGCGGAGCGCTGGCTCATCAGGATCACTGCGCCGGCCATGATGAACGGCAGCGCCAGCGTCACATGGCGGAAGCTGCGGTCTTCCAGTGAACCAAGCAGCCAGAACGCGATCTCAAGCGCGGCAAAGGGATTTGGCGACAGGTTCATCACCAGCGCCGTCGCGGCACCGGCCAGACTCGAAATGGCGAGGCCCGCGAGGATCAGCAGGAGCAGTCCGGCATTGCGGCCGGCGATGGTGAGCAGCACGAAGACCGATGCGAAGGCCATCGTGATCCCCGCGACGGGCAATGCCCATGAACGGACATCGGCGAGACCGAGCGAGATCATCAGCACGGCGCCGAAGGCCGCCGATTGCGGTGCGCCGAACAGCGATGGTGAGGCGAGCGGATTGCGCAGGAGGCCTTGCAGCGCGGCACCGGACAGGCCGAGAATGGCACCGATGGCAAGCGCGAGGATCGCGCGCGGCAATCGGATCTCCCGGACGATGATCTGATGCACATCGGTGCCGCCGCCGAACAGCGCGTCGAGCACCGTCAGCGGCGGCAGGCGAACAGGGCCGGTACCGAGCGACGCCAGCAGCAGCACAACCACCAGCGCGGCAAGTGCCGCGGTGGCGATCATCGTTCGTCTTGCTGCTGACTGTCCGGTCACCATGTGGCGTTGAATCCTGCATAGAGTGCCGGGCCAGTCGTACCGAAGTTCAGCACCTCCTGGTAGCGCTCATTGAGGATGTTTTCGCCGCGGGCGAACACCTTCCAGTTCGCGTCGAGCCTGTATTCGCTATAGAGATCGACGCGGGTATAGGCATCGACGACATTGGTCTCGTTGGCGGCACTGTAGCGCTTCGACACCGTCGTGATGCGGGGCTCGATCAGCCAGCGATCATTCGGCGTGATGGTGACCGCGAAACGCGCCAGGTTCTGCGGGCGACGTGCCAGGGTCAGGCCGGTGGTGAGATCGACCGCATGCAGATAGGTATAGGCCGCATTGATCTTCACGAGGCCTGGAATCACATCGATATTGGCGCCGACTTCAAGGCCGCTGGTCTCGGCACGGGCGACATTGGTGTAGTAGCCGAGCGGACGCGAGGCATCGCTGACGAAGTTGATGAGGTTGCTGAAGTCATTGGCAAAGCCCGTCACCGAGAGCACGACACGGCCGTCGAACAGGCTCTGGTCGATGCCAGCGTCATAGCCGAAGCTGGTTTCCGGCGTCAGGTTGAGGCTGCCATAGGTGGTGTCGTAGAGCTGGAACAAGGTCGGCGCCTTGGCGCCGGTGCCGGCGCTGGCGCGCAGTTTGGTGCCGGTCTCCGCGATGTTGTAGGCCGCCGTTGCGCGCCACGTCTCGAAACGCGCGACATTGACCACGTCATCGACACGGCCACCCAGCGTGATGTTCAGACGCTCGCCGATCGGCAGTGACCACAAAGCGAAAGCTGAATTGGTGTCCTGCTGCTTCGCCAGCAGCGGCGTCATCAGGCCGGCGATGGGCAGCACATTGGTGGAGAAGGTCTGCGCCGTCTCGCTCTGCGTCTTGGCGCCGTAAATCAAGGTGCCGAAACCACCGAGCTTCAGATTGGCTTGATATTCCGCGCCGAGGCTGTTGCCCCAATAATCCGACGTCTTCACCGTCGTGTTCTGCGGCAGCATATTGGTGCGATAGGTGTAGTCGGTGAACGAGCGTTCGGTATGGGTGTTCGACACCGTCACGTTATGCGTGAGAATGCCGCCGAAGGAGTCGATGCCGACGCGGCCATAGATGGTCTGCAGCAGGCGATCGGCCGATGCCGGCGTATCCGGGAACGTGCCGCTCGCTGCGTCATAGGCTGCGCGCGTGAAGGACTGCACGGTGCCGGCTTCGAGTCGAATGCCTTCGCCGGCGTCATAGCCGATGCGCGCGCTGCCGCCGACGCGGTCGAAACCGTCGCGTTCGAGATTCGGGAAGCGCGCCTCGAGTGCCGGGATGCGATAGCCGTAACGTGAAAAACCGTTGGAGTGCTGGCCGCCGCCGGTGAAGGCATAGGACCACGGACCATTGGTGCCGACCAGCGAGCCTTGCGTCACCACGGTGCCATAGCTGCCGGCTTCGGTGCGGACATTGAACTGCGCGGGGCCCGAGCCTTTCTTGGTGATGATATTGATCACGCCGCCCATGGCGTCGGAGCCATAGAGCGCGCTTTGCGGGCCGCGGAGCACCTCGATGCGATCGATGGCCGAGGGCGCGAACATGGCAAATTCAAAATCGCCGGACGCCGCCGTGGGATCGTTGACGCGGATGCCGTCGATCATCACCAGCGTCTGGCCGGTATTGGCGCCGCGCATGCGCACATTCGCCGTGCCGCCGGGGCCGCCATTTTCAGAGATGTCGATGCCAGGCACGCTGCGCAGCGCATCGACCAGCGAGCCGGGATTGGATGTCGCGATGGTCTCGCCTGAAACAACGCTGATGGCGCTGCCGGTTGCGCTCAGCGGCTCCGGCGCACGGCTTGCGGTGACGACGACTTCTGAGAGTTCCTGAGGACTGGATTGCGCCTGTGCCTGATGTGCAGACACAGCCAGAATCGCTGCGCCAGTCGCAGCGACCATACGGATAGACATGAGATTCCTTGCCGTCGACCCACCGTCGAACGTGTTCAGTCATGTCTCCGGCCGGTCTCCTGGCTCGCAGTGCTTTCCGGATCCGCCTTCCCGAGCATGCTCAGTGGCTTCAAGGATCCGGACCAACTGCTTACAGTTGCGGGGGCAGCCGCGGCATCAGGGGGAGTTCTCCCCCACACCGCATTCCCGTTTCACCTCCTCGCGGAGGCACCGATGACGGAACCTAACTCGCACAGAGCGTCGCGCTGCGCAACAGGCATATGCTCGTCATTGCGAGGAGCGACAGCGACGAAGCAATCCAGAAACCACGCGAAGGAAGAACTGGATTGCTTCGCTGCGCTCGCAATGACGGCTTTGGTTCTAGCTGCTGAGTGCGGCGAGAACCTCGTCGGGACGCTCGACCATCATCATGTGGCCGGTGGCGGGAAGAATCACCGTGCGCGCGTCGGTGATTGCTGCCGCCAGCGCTTTGCCGGATTTCGCCGGGGTCATCATGTCCCGTTCGCCGAGGATGAGCGTGACGGGAACCTTGATCTGCGCCGCTGCGGCGAGGGCGCCTTGATACGCGTTGCAGGCGTTGAGATCGGCATGCAGCACGCCGGGCTTCGTCGCCTCCAGCACGCGCTGCGCGCCGGTATGCATCCACAGACCCGGCGCGAGACTGCCGCCGAGTTCGGCGCGCATGCCGAGACCCCAGATCGAGACCATGTCGATGGCCGAATGTTCGTTGGCTTCGGCGTCTTTCAGCAGATCGGGACCGACCGTCATCGTTGCCGCCGTACCGAGCAGGTCGAGGCGCGTGACCTTGTCGGGATGGCGCGCGGCGGTCTCCAGCGCGATCAGCGAGCCCATGGAGTGGCCGATGAGGCGTGCCTGCTTTGCGCCTGCTGCGATGATCAGCGCGGCAGTCCAGTCGGCGAGATCGCCGATGGTTGTGAGTGCGTCGCCACCGCTGCGGCCATGGCCGGGAAGATCGGGCGCGAGCACCGCATAGCCATGATGCGCAAACCAGCGCGTATGCAGCGCCCAGGTGGAGCTGTCGAAGCCGGCGCCGTGCAGCAGCACGACGACGGGCAATGACGGATCGAAGGTGCGGCCGCCATTGGCGACAAAGGTGTCGTGTCCATTGACCGTGATCTGCATCGGCTCAGCCCTTCTGCGAGAAGCGCAGCGCCTGCGCGAGATCGTCGATGATGTCTTGCGCGGCCTCGATGCCGACGGAGAGGCGGATCAGCTCTTCGCCGATGCCCGCGGCCTTCAGTTGTTCGGCATCCATCTGCTGATGGGTCGTCGAGGCCGGATGGATCACCAGCGTCTTGGCATCGCCGACATTGGCGAGATGGCTGGTGAGTTTCAGTGCCTCGATGAATTTGCGGCCCGCGGGACGTCCGCCCTTGATGCCGAAGGAGATGATGGAGCCGGCGCCGCGCGGCAGCAGCGTTTTTGCCAGCGCATGATCGGGATGGTTTTCCAGCGAGGGATGCAGCACCCAATCGACCGCCTTGTTGGCCGTGAGCGCGGCAAGCACGGCGCTCGTATTGGCGACATGGCGCTCCATGCGGATGCCGAGTGTCTCGACGCCTTGCAGGAGCTGGAACGCATTGGTCGGCGAGAGGCACGCGCCAAAATCGCGCAGACCTTCGGTGCGGGCGCGCATGATGAAAGCCGCAGTGCCGAACTGTTCGTCGAAGACGATGCCGTGATAGCCGGCATAGGGTTCGGTGAGCTGCGGGAATTTGCCGGAGGCGCGCCAGTCGAAGCGGCCGGCATCGACAATGACGCCGCCGATGGCGATGCCATGGCCACCGATCCATTTGGTCGTCGAATTCATGACGATGTCGGCGCCGAGATCGAGCGGGCGCGACAGGAAGGGCGTCGCGAATGTGTTGTCGATCAGCAGCGGAATCTTCGCGGCATGGGCAATGTCCGCGACGGCGGGAATGTCGAGCACTTCGAGGCCGGGATTGCCGATGGTCTCGCCGATCACGAGCTTCGTGTTCGGCTTGATCGCGGCCTTGAACGCATCGAGATCGCGCGGTTTCACGAAGGTCGTGGTGATGCCGAAGCGCGGCAGCGTGTGTGCCAAGAGATTGATGGTGCCGCCATAGAGCGACGATGACGCCACGATGTGATCGCCGGCATTGAGGATGGTCGCGATGGCGAGATGGAGTGCTGCCATGCCTGATGCGGTGCAGACGGCGCCGACGCCGTTCTCCAGTGCGGCCAGGCGCTCTTCGAGCACCGCGATGGTCGGATTGGAGATGCGGGTATAGATGTGCCCGGCGCGTTCGAGATTGAACAAAGCTGCGGCGTGATCGGTGTCCTGAAACACGAAGGATGTTGTTTGATGAATCGGCACCGCGCGCGATCCGGTGACGGGATCGGGATGCTGGCCCGCATGCAGGCTCAGCGTTTCGAAAGCGGGTGGCTTGGGTGCTGGCATCGTGTGTCTCGTCCCCTTTGATTTTGGCCATTTATGGCACGAATCGGTTTGCAGATGCGAGCAATGCGCGTTTCGACAGATGGAACAAAGCGATCGGTTTCGGCTTGTTGGTGATCGCGCCTGTGGAGAATTCCCATGAAAAAATTGCTGCTATGCACCGCCGTGATGGGCCTGGTGCTTTCGTCTGTTGCCGCTGAAGCCAAGGGATGTATCAAAGGCGCGATCATCGGCGGCATCGCCGGTCATTACGCAGGACATGGCAAGGTCGGCGCCGTTGCGGGTTGCGTGATCGGGCGGCACGAGGCAAACAAAGCCGATGCCGAGCGGGCGCAGAAGGCACAGCAGCCATCGCCGCGTCAGGGTAGCCACATCTAGCACCACGTGCTGTTGTCGTACTGCCGCCGCTTTTTGCGCGCGGCATCGTGTTCTTGAAGAACAAGAGGATTCGAACGGCCTCGCTCCATGGATTTTGCTGTGGAGACGAGGCTGCCGTCGTCTTCGGGCGATGGTTTGGGGAAGTAGGCGTAAGGGGCGTGGTACTACATCGCGACGTTTTCTGGCTCGGCCGGCAGTGGGCTGTCACCGGTTACGGTGTTCAGGCTGTCAGCAAGAAGCACAATATGAAATTCGATATCGAGGTGTCGCAGATCTGGGGCGACGATCTCGACGCGCCGATGCGCGATCTCTCGTGGTTCGATGCGAAGGATTTTGCCGAAGCGGTGGAGCGGGCGCGCAAGCGGGCGACAGAAGAGCCGCTGACGTTCCGACCGCCGCTGAGTGATGAGCGGTAAGGGGACTTTTCCCTCCCCCAAGCCGCGAAGCGGCGCAGCGGGGAGGGTGGTGAGACGCGAGCGTTCAGCGAGCTTCGAGACGGGTGGGGTGTTTCCGCAAGCTCCGACGTCACGTGGGGCGCCCCACCCCGGCCCTCCCCGCTGCGCCGCTGCGCGGCTTGGGGGAGGGAGCACTCCTGGCGGCGCGTGACGTCCTGATCAACCTGTCAAACAGCCCCGTCATTCCTGAAATCATGAGTCCGCGTTCTCGCGGCGCCCAGGGGCGTCCGAGGTGTGAGCATTCTCCCCTCGACACATGAGGGGAGGTGGCACGCCGCAAGGCGCACTTGAGTGGACTGGACGCTGCTCCTGCCTGCTGGATCGCCAGCAAACCGGAGCCGCGCAACGCCTTACGGCGCGCCACCGCGACGTCTTGCTAGTCGAAGGACCGTTCTTCCGGGTACTGGGCACTCCCATTGGGAGTCATCCGGCAGGTTTCCCTGCCTTCACCCGCACCACGTCCAGCCGCGCTAGCGGCAGACCCCCTTAGTGGGGCCGGACGGTGACCCTCGACCACCCGAGTGCGAGAGGCTGCGTTTGCCTCAAGCCCGCAGGCGCCGCATCCACGTTCCGCCCAAAAGACGCCTCATGAGAGCGCCCCTCGCGAACGAGACGGGAGGGATAATGGTGGTTATGGGAATTTTGTCAAGAACAAAGATAGAACAGATCCGCTCCAACTGTCATCGCCCGCGGAAGCGGGCGATCCAGTAGACACGCGCCTGGCAGCTTTATCCGAGACGCCAGTGTTTACTGGATTGCCCAGTCAAGCCGGGCAACGACACGGAGAGAACGCTCCACTCTTGCATCTTCATCACGCACCTGCACACTGGACCCATCGTTCAATTCCCCCGACACGCGAGACAAGCCCGCATGAGCCAGCTCAAAGTCCATATCGGCGACTTCACCTTCGATGCGAAATTCGAGGACGAGGATGCGCCGAAGACCGTCGCCGCCTTCAAGAAGGCGATGCCGTTCGACAGCCAGGCGATCCATGTGCGCTGGAGCGGCGAGGGCGTGTGGATGCCGCTCGGCGATCTCGATTTCGGTGTCGATTACGAGAATCACACCTCGTTCCCGGCGCCGGGCCACATGATCCTGTATCCCGGCGGGATCAGCGAGACCGAGATCCTGCTGGCCTATAGCGGCGTGCATTTCGCCAGCAAGATGGGCCAACTCGCCGGCAACCACTTCATCACCATCACCTCCAATCTCGACAAGCTGAAGGAGATGGGCAAGACGGTGCTGTGGAAGGGCGCGCAAAAGGTTCGCATCGAGCTGGTGTGATGGCATCCGACTATCCCCGCGATCTCCGCGGCTACGGCCGCAATCCGCCCGATCCGAAATGGCCGGGCGGCGCGCGCGTGGCCGTGCAATTCGTCGTCAACTTCGAGGAAGGCGGCGAGAACAACATCCTGCATGGCGATCGCGCATCGGAGGCGTTTCTCTCGGACGTGCTGGGCGCGCAGCCCTGGCCCGGACAGCGCCATGCCAATATCGAAAGCATGTTCGAATATGGCTCGCGTGCCGGCTTCTGGCGGCTGTTCCGGATGTTTTCCGAGCGCGGCCTGCCGACCACGGTGTTCGGCGTCGCCACGGCGCTGCAGCGCAATCCCGAGATCGTCGCTGCCATGCTGGAAGCGAAGTGGGATATCGCCAGCCACAGCCTGAAATGGATCGAGCACAAGGACATGTCGGAGCCCGAGGAGCGCTTCGAGATCGCGGAAGCAATCCGGGTGCATACCGAGGTCGTGGGATCGCGGCCGACCGGCTGGTACACCGGCCGCAGCTCCATCAACACGCTGCGGCTTTTGATGGACACCGGCGGCTTCAAATATCTCAGTGACTCCTATGCCGATGATCTGCCCTACTGGATCAAGGGGGCAAGCGAGCCGCAGCTCATCATTCCCTATACGTTGGACGCCAATGACATGCGTTTCACCAATCCGCAGGGTTTCAGCACCGGCGAGCAGTTCTTCTCTTATCTGAAGGACTCGTTCGACGTGCTCTATGCGGAAGGCGCGACATCGCCGAAGATGATGACGGTGGGCCTGCATTGCCGCCTCGTGGGACGGCCGGGCCGCGCGGCCTCGCTGATGCGGTTTCTCGATTACATCACGAGCCACGACAAAGTGTGGGTGCCGACGCGGCTGCAGATTGCCGAGCACTGGCACGCGAATTTGAAACATCTCGCGGCAGACGCGCGCGCGATCGGATAGGGGCCACGCATGACCGGGACGACGCTCGCTCACCTCAATTCATGCAGCAAGGCGGACTTCGTCACGGCCCTCGCGAATATCTTCGAATATTCGCCGTGGATTGCGGAGGCTGCGGCGGACAAGCGCCCATTCGCCGGTGTCAGCGAATTGTTTGCGACCATGCGCAAGGTGGTCGAAGACGCCGAGCCCGGCCAGCGACTGGCCTTGATCAAGGCGCATCCCGATCTCGCCGACAAGACCCAGCGCGGTGACCTGCTCACGGCGGAGTCCAACGCAGAACAGAACAGCGTCGGGCTCGATCGGTTGTCGGAGGCCGAATATGAGGCGTTCGAGCGGGTGAACACGGCCTATCGCGATAAATTCGGTTTCCCCTATATCGTCTGCGTCCGCCGCCACACCAAGGATTCCATCCTCGCCAATTTCGCGCAGCGGCTGCCGAATGATGCTGCAACGGAAGTCGCTGCGTCGATCGCGGAGATCTGCAAGATTGCGGCTTTGCGCACGGACCTGCTGGTGAAGGGCGACAATCCGCTCAAGGTGCATGGGCGGCTCTCGACCCATGTGCTCGATACGCATAGTGGTCGCCCGGCGGAAGGGATCGAGGTCGAACTCGTCGAACTATCGAAGCTCGGTGCCAGCCGGGTGATCGCGCGCACGCTCACCAATCACGATGGTCGCACCGATGTGCCGCTGATCGGCGGGCGGCCGGTGCCGATCGGGCGCTATGAGCTGACATTCAAGGTCGGCGCGTATTTCGCGGCGCGCGGTGTGCCGTTGTCGGATCCGCCGTTCCTGGATGAGATCCCGCTGCGGTTTTCGGTCTATGAGCCGGAAGGGCATCTCCACGTGCCACTGCTGGTGACGCCGTGGAGTTACGGAACGTATCGGGGGAGTTGAGAACCACTCCGCCCCTCATAAACTCCAGCCCCTCATGGTGAGGAGGCGCGCAGCGCCGTCTCGAACCATGAGCTGGCCTGGCCGGAGTGTGCGGCCATCCTTCGAGGCGCCGCTACGCGGCTCCTCAGGATGAAGGCGGAGTTTGGTGGCCTCAATGCGTCGCTGCGGCCGCAGCTCCCGCGGCTTCCGCCTTCGCGCTCTCCGCGCTTCCCAATCCGTTGAAGAACGCATTCAGCATCACGGCCACCAGCGCCGACAGCAGAATGCCGGACTCCAGCAATGGGTGCAGGTCGTGCGGCAGCGCCTTGAAGAAGTTCGGCGCCACCAGCGGGATCATGCCGAAGCCCACCGAGATGGCGACGATGAAGAGATTGTAGCTGTTGGTCTTGAAATCCACCGCGGTGAGAATGCGTGCGCCGGTGGCGGCGACCATGCCGAACATCACGAGTCCGGCGCCGCCGAGCACGACCAGCGGCACCGCTTCCACCAAGGCGGCCATCTTCGGCAACAACCCAAGCGCCAGCATGATGACGCCGCCGGCCACCGTGACCCAGCGCGAACGCACGCCGGTGACGCCGACCAGGCCGACATTCTGCGAGAAGGACGTATAGGGGAAGGTGTTGAAGACACCACCGATCAGCGTGCCGACGCCGTCGGCGCGCAGGCCCTTGGTGAGGTCGTCGCGGTCCACCGTCTTGCCGGTGAGTTCGCCGAGCGCGAGGAACATGCCGAGGGATTCGATCATCACCACGACCATGACGATGCACATGGTGACGACGGGGATGAGATGGAATTGCGGTACGCCGAAATGGAAGGGCAGCACGATGTCGCCCCAGGGCGCGGCAGCCACCTTGTCGAAATGCATCACGCCGAGCAGGCTGGCGAGAATGGCACCGGCGACGATGCCGAGCAGCACCGAAACATTGGCGATGAAACCCTTGCCCCATTTGATCAGCGCCAGGATCACCAGCAGCACGAACAGCGCGATGCCGAGGCCCTGCAACTGCCCGTAGCCCGGATTGGGAAAGCTGTGCGGCACGCCGTCGATCATCTTGGTCAATGTCGGTAGTCCGCCACCGGCCCAGTTGATGCCGACGCGCATCAGCGAGATTCCGATCACCATGATGATGGTGCCGGTGACGACGGGCGGAAACAGCGGCAGCAGCCGGCTGATGAAAGGCGCGACAATGATGCCGAAGATTCCGGCAGCGATCACCGATCCATAGATGCCGAGCAGTCCGATCTCCGGCGACGCGGCCATGGAGAGCATCGGGCCGACCGAGGCGAACGTGACGCCCATCATCACGGGCAGGCGGATGCCGACGCCGGGAAAGCCGAGGCACTGCACCAGCGTGGCGATGCCGCAGGCGAACAGGTCGGCGGAAATCAGGAAAGCGACGTCCTGTGGCGGCAATTTCAGCGCGCGGCCGATGATCAGGGGCACGGCGACGGCACCCGCATACATCACCAGCACATGCTGCAGGCCGAGCGCGACCAGCCGCGGCGTCGGCAGAACTTCGTCAACGGGATGGACGGTGGCAGTCATCGATGGATCCCCCTTGCTTACGTCATGAAAAACCAAGGCATTATGATCATCAGATACAAACGGCGTGCCACGGCGGACCGCGCTTGACCGGCGGCACGAAGGTTGCTGGAAATAGCGAGCCGGAACCCGCGGCGCCCGGATATTCCGGAGCGCCCGTCAGCAACAGTCGGAGGTCGCGCGTGCCACTCATCAAGAACCGCTACGGCAAGGGCCGGGTGCGCATCATGCGCGTCCACCGCGACGGCGACAAGCAGGAGGTCAGCCAGCTCAGCCTCAAGGTGATGCTGGAGGGCGATTTCGGCCGCGCCTATACGGATGCCGACAATTCGACCTCGACCTCCACCGATACCATCAAGAACATCGTCAATGTGGTGGCGCGGGAGAACACCGCGCTGCAGACCGAGCCGTTCTGCCAGGTGCTGGCGCAGCGCTATCTCGATCTCTATCCGCAGGCGAAGTCGGTGGCCATCACCGCGCATGAGACGAAATGGACCCGGCTGGTGATCGACGGCGTGCCGCATCCGCACAGTTTTGTGCGTGACGACAATGGCAAGCCGTTCGTCGAACTGCATGCGACCCGCGATGGCGTCACCATGAGCTCGGGGCTCGACACGTTCACCTTCATGAAGTCCACGCAGTCGGGCTGGGAGAACTATTACACCGACAAATATTCCACCATTCAGCCGACCAATGATCGTATCGCCGCGACATCCATGGTGGCGTCGTGGACATGGTCGGGCGTGCCGGCGGACTACAAGGCGGCCAATGCGAAGATACTCGAGGTGCTGTTGAAAGAGTTCGCCACCACCTATAGTCCGAGCGTGCAGAACAGCCTGTATCGCATGGGCGAAAAGGCGCTGGCTGCGGTGCCGGAGATTTCGGAGATCAGCATGGCCTGCCCGAACCTGCATTTCATCCTGATGAATCTGTCCGGCTTCGGCCTCGACAACAACAATGATGTGTTCCTGCCAACGGAAGAACCGCACGGGCAGATCGAATGCACGGTGGGACGGGGTTGATGCTTAACCTCTCCCCGTTCTTGACGGGGAGAGGTCGCCGCGTCTTCGCGGCGGGTGAGGGGCGGGGCACGCGGTTCGCGATACTGATGCGCTCTCGGGCCGATGGGTCTGCGATTGGACGGCCGCACCATTCCGATGGACTGGGCCTGTCGCGGATCGCGTGCCATGCGCCTCACCCGGCGCTACGCGCCGACCTCTCCCCGCGCAAGATGCGGGGAGAGGTTAGGAGCGTCGCCGCCCTTGCCAGCCAGGCGCCGGAATCTGCTACGGTGGCACACAGATCGAGTGGCCGGGATCGCGATGACAGACAATCACACACGTAACGACTTGCTCGGCGCGGACATCGTTCAGCGCATCGACCAGCTCGCCGCGATCTCCGAGGCGCCGGACAATCTCACGCGCGTGTTTCTCTCGAAGGAGCATCGTGCGGCCGCGGAGGTGCTGGTCATTTGGATGCAGCAGGCCGGCATGCTGGCGCGGATCGACGCGATCGGGAATGTGTGCGGGCGCTATGAAGGCACCAAGCTCGGTGCGCCATGCCTGATGCTGGGCTCGCATTACGACAGCGTGCGCGATGCGGGCAAGTGGGACGGGCCGCTCGGCGTCGTCACGGCCATCGCCTGTGTCGGCGATCTCAACCGCCGCAAGGTGCGGCTGCCATTCGCCATCGAGATCGTGGCCTTCGCCGATGAAGAGGGTACGCGCTTCGCCTCGACTTTGCTCGGCAGTCGCGCGGTGGCCGGCACCTTCGTCGAAAGCGCGCTGGCAAGTCGCGATCGCGACGGCGTCTCCATGCGTGATGCCATGGTCGCCTTCGGGCTCGATCCCGATCACATCGGCGCCGCCGCACGGGCGCCGGTGGAGGTGCTGGCCTATCTCGAACTGCATATCGAGCAGGGGCCGGTGCTGGAGGCGCAGAAGCTGCCGGTGGGCGTCGTCACGGCGATCGCCGGTGCGACGCGGCTCGCGGTCGAACTGCATGGCACCGCCGGTCATGCCGGCACCGTGCCGATGGCGATGCGGCGCGATGCGCTGACGGGGGCGGCGGAGTGCATCGTCGCGGTGGAGGAGTTCTGCCGTTCCGATCGCGGCGGGCTGGTCGGCACCGTGGGCTATATCAATGCGATGCCAGGGGCGACAAATGTCATTCCGGGGCTGGTGTCGTTCACGCTCGACATCCGCGCGCCGAAGGATAGCTATCGCAAGATGGCAGTGACCGACATCGTGCGCGAGATCGAGACCATTGCGAAGCAGCGTCAGCTCGATCTGCAGATCAACGTCACCCATGAAAACCGCACGGCGCCCTGTGCGCCATGGCTGCAAAACCAGATTGGTGCGGCGATCACGGCGGAAGGCTTTCGTGCGTTCGAGCTGCCCAGCGGCGCCGGCCATGACGGGATGGCGATGATCGACATCGCAGACATCGCGATGCTATTCGTACGTTGTCGTGGCGGCATCAGTCATAATCCGGCCGAGCATGTGGACGAGGCCGATGTCGATGCAGGCGCGCGCGTTTTGCTGCGCGTGATCGAGAATTTTACTCCCAAGATATGACTGCAAGGCATGATTGAATGAACAGTTTTCACGGCGTATTTCCCTATCTCGTTTCGCCCACCGATGCCGAAGGCCGTATTCGCACCGATGTGCTTGGGCGGCTGTGTGACGATCTCATCAAATCCGGCGTGCATGGGCTGACGCCGCTCGGCTCCACCGGCGAATTCGCCTATCTCAATCGCGAGCAGCGGCGTTCTGTCGTGCAGACCACCATCGACGCCGCCAATGGCCGCGTGCCCGTCATCGCCGGGGTGGCCTCGACCTCGACGGTTGATGCGGTGGCGCAGGCAAAGTCGTATCAGAAGCTCGGTGCCAACGGCATTCTCGCCATCCTCGAAGCCTATTTCCCGCTCAAGGATGCGCAGATCGAATCCTACTTCCGCGCCATCGCTGATGCCGTCGATATTCCGGTGGTGATCTATACCAATCCGCAATTCCAGCGGTCCGACCTGACGCTCGACGTTGTCGCGCGGCTCGCCGACCATCCGCGCATCAATTACATCAAGGATGCCTCCACCAATACGGGACGGCTGCTGTCGATCATCAATCGCAGCGGCGACAAGCTCAGTGTGTTTGCGGCTTCCGCACATATTCCGGCCGCTGTGATGATGATCGGCGGCGTCGGCTGGATGGCCGGTCCGGCCTGCGTGGTGCCGAAGCAGAGCGTGCGACTTTATGACCTCTGCAAGGCGCAGCGCTGGGACGAAGCCATGGTGCTGCAGCGGCAGCTGTGGGGGATCAACGAGGCCTTTGCGCGCTATAATCTCGCGGCCTGCATCAAGGCCGGCCTTGTCATTCAGGGCTATGACGTCGGCGATCCCGTGGCGCCGCAGCCGGCCTTGACGGTGGACGAGCGCAAGGTGGTCGAGCGGGTGCTCGCCGACATGTAACCGTCGGGCGGATGAGGCGAAGCCGTCATCCGCCGGCCGAATTCATGGCGGAAACTGCGCGGCGGATGACGCGGCGTTCATCCGTCCCACGGTCAGTGTAACAATATTCGGCATGCAAATCAGGGCGTTCTGGCCTGCCGCAATGCGGTTGGCGCGCATGGGTTTTTCGGGCAAGGTCCGGCCAACTCGCCCGAACGGCCCATCCAAGGACGCCTGATGAATATTTTGCCTGCCAACCTGCGTTTCGGCGCCGGTCTGTCTCCCAAGCGCCTCGAAGATCAGCGTCTCCTCACCGGGCAAGGCCATTTCATCGACGACAAGCCGGAAGACGGCGCGCTGTGGCTGCATGTACTGCGCTCGCCGCATGCGCATGCGAAGATCACCGGCGTGAATGTCGAGGCCGCCAAGGCGATGCCGGGCGTGCAGGCGATCATCACCGGTGCGGATCTGATCGCCGACGATGTCGGCACGCTGCCGACGCTGAACATCTTCAAGCGGCCGGACGGCTCCGAAATGAAATTCCCGCCGCGCCGCCTGCTGGCGCATGAAGCGGTGCGCTATGCCGGCGAGGGCGTCGCGGCGGTGATCGCAACATCGCGTCAGGCGGCGCAGCTGGCTGCCGAAGCCGTGGAAGTCGATTACGATGTGTTGCCGGCCGTGGTCGATCCGACCGCGGCGATTGCGGATGGCGCGCCGGCCGTGTGGGATGCGGCGCCCGACAATATTGCAGCCTCCATGAGCTATGGCGATGCAGCGAAGATCGAGGCGATCTTCGCTGCGGCCAAGCACACGGTGTCGCTCGACATCGTCAGCCAGCGGCTGGTGCCCTCGGCAATGGAGCCACGCAGCACGATCGCTGAAGTGGACAAGAAGACGGGCCGTCTCACTGTCTATGTGCAGTCGCAGACGCCGATGGCGACGCGCGACATCATTGCCGATGCGATCCTGAAGCGACCGAAGGATTCGATCCGTCTGGTGGTCGGTGATATCGGTGGCGGCTTCGGGCAGAAGACCAGCCTCTATCCGGAAGACGGCATCGTCGCTTACGCGGCGGTGAAGCTCGGCAAGACGATCCGCTGGCGCGGCGATCGCACCGACGATTTCGTCGGCGGCACCCATGGCCGCGATCTGACCTCGACCGCCGAACTCGCTCTCGACGCCAAGGGCCGCATCCAGGCCTATCGTGTGAAGTCGCTGGGCGGCACCGGCGCTTATCTCTCAGGCACGGGTGTTATCATTCCACTGGTGCTCGGGCCGTTCGTGCAGACCAGCGTCTATGACGTGCCGGACGTGCATTACGAGATCAAGGCGGTGATGACCAACACCGCGCCGGTCGGCGCCTATCGCGGCGCAGGTCGCCCCGAAGCGGTGTTCATCATGGAGCGATTGCTCGATGCCGCCGCGCGGCAGATCGGCATGGACCCGCGCACGATCCGGAAGGTGAACTACATCAAGCCGACGCAGTTTCCCTACAAGAACGCGGTTGGCCAAGTGTATGACAGCGGTGCCTTCGCGCATATGCTGGAGCGTGCGTCGGAGCTGTCCGACTGGGACGGTTTTGCCGCGCGCAAGAAGGAAGCAAAGAAGCGCGGCATGCTCTATGGCCGCGGCCTCACCAGCTATATCGAATGGACCGGCGGCCGAAATCACAGCGAGAAGGTGACGCTGACCGCGACGGCCAATGGCCGCGTCATTCTCTATTCCGGCACCATGGCCATGGGGCAGGGACTGCAGACTGCTTACTCGCAGATGGTCGCGACGTCGCTCGGTATCGACATCAACACGATCGACGTGGTGCAGGGCGACACCGACGTGGCACTCGGCTTCGGGAGCGTGGGCTCGCGCTCGCTGTTCGTCGGCGGCACGGCGGCGGTGGTCTCCACGCAGGACCTGATCAAGAAGGCGCGCGAGAAGGCGTCCAACATGCTCGAGGCCTCGGTGGAGGATATCGAATATGTCGATGGCTTTCTCACCGTGGTCGGCACCGACAGGCGCGTCAGCCTGTTCGAGATCGCCAAGGCCGAAGGCGGCGCCGGGCTGAGCGTGGACTCGACCGGCGAAGTCGATGCACCGAGCTGGCCCAATGGCACGCATATCTGCGAGGTCGAGATCGACCCCGAAACCGGCATCACCAATGTGGTGCGCTACACCACGGTGGACGATGTCGGCGTGGCGGTGAATCCGATGCTGGTCACCGGCCAGATCCATGGCGGCGTCGCACAGGGCATTGGTCAGGCGCTGTATGAGAATGTCCATTACGACGAGGACGGCCAGCTCATCACCGCGACCTATCAGGATTACTGCATCCCGCGCGCGGGCGATCTGCCGTGGATGAATGTCACGCTGGATGGCTCGGCGCCCTGCGTCACTAATCCGATCGGCGCCAAGGGCTGCGGCGAAAGCGGTGCGATCGGCGGACCGCCTTGCGTCGTCAACGGCGTGCTCGATGCACTGGCGCCCTATGGCGTCACGCAGATGAATACGCCGCTGTCGCCCATCAAGGTGTGGGAGGCGATCCGTAGCGCGAAGGCGGCGGCATAATGCTGGGGCCGTAGGATGGGTTGAGCGCAGCGATACCCATCACAACAGCCGCCGCAGCATGTGGTGATGGGTATCACTCCGGCGCTTCGCGCCTGCGTTCAACCCATCCTACGAAGTCCATGACAACAGTTTCAACCGGGAGAAAACAAAATGAAAAGCTTCAAGGTCCTCGAATTCAACGAGCCGCTTGGCGAAGTCGATCAGGATACGCCGCAGCCGACCGGCACCCAGGTGCTGGTGCGCGTCAAGGCGGCCGGCGTGTGCCACAGCGACCTGCATATCTGGGAAGGCGGCTATGAGCTCGGCCACGGCCGCAAGCGGCTGTCGCTGAAGGAGCGCGGCATCAACCTGCCGCATACGATGGGGCACGAGACGGTCGGCGAAGTCGTCGCCTTCGGCCCGGACGCGCCGAAAGATGGCGTGAAGATCGGCGATGTCGCGCTGGCCTATCCGTGGATCGGCTGCGGCAAATGCGCGGTGTGTCTCGCTGACGAGGAAAATCTCTGCCTGCAGCCGCGCTGCCTCGGCGTGCATTGCGACGGCGGCTATTCCGACTACATGCTGGTGCCGCATCCAAAGTATCTGATCGACCTGAAGGGCATGGATCCGGTGCTCGCCGCGCCCTACGCCTGTTCGGGTGTGACGACCTATAGCGCGCTGAAGAAGGTCGAGAAGGATCTCGGCAATCCGATCGTGATCTTCGGCGCCGGCGGTCTCGGGCTGATGGCGCTGAGCCTGTTGAAGGCCATGGGCGGCAAGGGCGCCATCGTGGTCGATATCGATGCCAACAAGCGTGAAGCGGCGTTGAAGGCGGGGGCTCTCGCGGCGGTTGACGGCAACGCGCCGGATGCGCTGGCGCAGCTCGCCAAGGCCGCGGGTGGACCGATCTTGTCGGTGATCGATCTGGTCGGCAATGCGCAGACCACGCAGCTCGGCTTCGATGCGCTGTCGAAGGGCGGTTCGTTGATCATGGTCGGCCTGTTCGGTGGTGGTGCCACCTGGGCACTGCCGCTGATCGCCATGAAGGCGCTGACCATCCAGGGCAGCTATGTCGGCAATCTCAAGGAGACCAAGGAGCTCCTCGAACTGGTGCGGACCAAGAAGGTGGCGCCGATTCCGACCACGCCGATGCCGTTTGCGCGCGCCAACACGGCGCTCAACGAGTTGAGGGAAGGCAAGCTGGTGGGCCGCGCGATCCTGACGCCGGCGTAAGCGGGCTTGGTCTTATCCCTCCCCCAAGCGGCGCAGCCGCGCAGCGGGGAGGGTGGATCGAGGCGAGCGTTCAGCGAGCATCGAGACGGGTGGGGTGGTCCCCACGCTCCGTCCTTCCGTGGGGAGAGACCCCACCCGGCGCTCCGCGCCACCCTCCCCACTGCGCCGCTTCGCGGCTTTGGGGGAGGGAGGCCATCGGCCGCTGTGCTTATGCACTTTACCAACTACCCCGCCGTCACATCCACCGTCTCATCGCCATCGAGCACGCGCTTTGCTTTCGCGTGATCGAGGTCGCCTTCCCAGGCGCCGACGACCACCGTGGCCACGCAATTGCCGATCAGGTTGCCGAGGGCGCGGGCCATGCCGATGAACCAGTCCACCGACAGCACCAGCACCAGTCCGATTGCAGGAATGCTCGGTACGGCATTCAGTGTCGCGGCAAGGATGACGATCGCCGAGCCCGGCACGCCATGGGCGCCTTTGGACGTGACCAGCGACACACCGAGCACCAGCAGCAGATCGCCGAACGACAGCGGCGTGTTGGTGGCCTGGGCGATGAAGACCACCGCCAGCGTCAGATAGATCGAGAACGCATCGAGATTGAACGAATAGCCGGTGGGGATGACGAGGCCGACCACATTGTCCTTCACGCCAAGCCGCTCAAGCTTGCGCATCACCTGCGGCAGCACCGCATCCGACGAAGCGGTGGCCAGCACGATGGTGAGCTCCTCGCGCAGATAGGCCAGGAATTTGACGATGTTCAATCCGGCCAGCGCCATCACGCCGCCGAGCACGGCGAAGACGAAAATCGCCACCGACACGTAAAACAACACGACCAGCGAGACCAACTGCTTCAGCGAGCCGACGCCGTAGCGGCCGACCGTGTAGGCGACGGCGCCGAGCACGCCGATCGGTGCCAGCCGCACGATCAGGCCCATGGCGCGAAACAGCACCGTGGAGACCGCATCGATGAAGCTCGAAATGCGCTCGCCCTTCTCGCCGCCGACAAGCGCGAGCGACGTGCCGAACAGGATGGCGAAGAACAGCACCTGCAGCACGTCGTTGCGCGCCAGCGCGTCGAACGAGGTGGTGGGAATGATGTTGAGCAGGAAGGCGCCGATGCCGCCGCCCTGCAGCTTGTGGGCATTGTCGGCGACGGTGGCGAGCGCCTTGCCATCGAGCGAGGCCGGATTGATGTTCATGCCGTGGCCCGGGCCGAACAACCAGGCCAGCAGCAGGCCGATCACAAGGGCGAGGGTGGTCATCACCTCGAAATAGATCAGCGCCTTGACGCCGACGCGGCCGACCTTCTTCAGATCACCGGCGCCGGCGATGCCGTGGACCACCACGCAGAACACGATGGGGGCGACGATCATGGAGATCAGCTTGAGAAAGCCGTCGCTGAAGACTTTCAGCCCGACGGCGAAATCCGGCGCGGCCATGCCGAGCACGATGCCCAGCAGCAATGCGGCCAGGACCTGCACGAACAGCGAATGATAAAATGGCTTGCGGAGAGGCGGGGCGGTGATGGCGGCCGTAGACATCGATCGTTCTCCCTGAGGTTATGTCAAACCTCAGCAACAACCATGCCATGACGGGCGCGCTGCCTGCAAAATCTCGCCGGTCGGTGGCGAGTAGCGCGTGTTCGCGATGGAAAGAGGGAAGAAAGCGAACGGCCGCCGGATGCCCCGACGGCCGTAGAGATGATTACTTCTCTTCTTCGTCCGCGATCGATTCCATCAGCACGACCATCTGACGCTGGACGGTCTGGCTCTTGATGCGGCTGTAAGCGCGCAGCAGGCGGAGGCTGAAGGCGCTGTCGAGGAACAGGAGGCTTTCGACTTCACGGCTCTTGCCGTCACCGTCGTAGAAGAACGTCACAGGCACGTCGAGCGCAGTGGCGATCTGCTGCAAGCGCGCGGCGCCTACACGGTTCACGCCCTTCTCGTACTTCTGGACCTGCTGGAAACTCACACCCAGTTTCTCGCCCAAATCCGCCTGCGAGATCTTCTGCTCGACACGACGAAGGCGGATTCGCTTGCCCAACTCGATGTCGGACTTGCCAGCGCTACGTTGCTTCATTCGTCACCATTCAGTTTGGTTTTGATAAGGGAGTTGTTGATTTTGTTTTTTTGATTAAGGCCTTTCAGCTCGAAAGCCATAAAAGCTATCATCCAAAGGCATCTTCTTTATACACATCGTTATGACAATCGGAATGGTTGAAATCGTCGCGATACGCGAATTCATCGAACTATTCTCGCTACGGTCATTCCGATTCTACGCAATTGCTATTTGCGGTATTCAACTGCCTCTCCGCGCGTGTGAAGATGCAGCGAGTGAATGCCAACCAATGTCTATCGATCTGGCTCAAAAGCCGGAAGCAAAAGTAGAGGTTGGGGTTGATGCTATACACACGCCAATTGCCACACGCACGTGCGATAACTGAGACTGGTTCGCATGTGCTCGGTGGTATGCAGAATTCCATCATTTTTCCGCTGAATTTCCACATTTTGACAAAAGCCAGTTCACGCGCCATCCCATCACAATTACGTGCGTAGTTGTCATTACGTGCGATGTTCACCTCAAGTTTCATTCCGGATTCTCACTGGCGGGGAATCCGCATGATTCGATCCAGATAATTTCGATGTCGACCAGCATTGCGCGCTTTGATCAAAATTGAACATCGATGTTGTTACTAAACATTGCTGTCGCTGATCGCTGCGTAGACCATCGTGCGCAGTTCCCGGCGAATGGGATAAGCGCTCGACGGCAGTAGTTGAGTCATGAAGATCGCGACCAATTCTTCGCGCGGATCGATCCAGAACGCCGTGCTTGCAGCACCACCCCACGCATATTCGCCGGCGCTGCCGGGAATGAGCGTCTTCGCGGGATCGAGCGTCACCGAGAAGCCGAGACCGAAGCCGACGCCGGCATAGCTCGCTTCGCTGAACAGTGACTTCGACATCTCGGTGAGATCGCGTCCGCCGGGCAGATGATTGGCTGTCATCAGTGCAATCGTTTTCGGAGACAGCAGGCGCACATCGCCAAGCGCGCCGCCATTCAGCAGCGCGCGGCAGAAGGTGAGATAGTCCGCCGCCGTCGAGCATAGTCCGCCACCGCCGGAGATGAAGGATGGCGGTTCGAGAAACGAACTCGTCGTCGGATCGTCCTGCAGCACCATGCCGCCTTTGCCATCGGCGGCGTAACAGGCGGCGAAGCGATGCGCCTTCTCTGCAGGCACATGGAAGCCGGTGTCGTTCATGCCGAGCGGATCGAAGATGCGCTGCTGCAGGAATTGTTCGAACGGCTGGCCGCTGATCTTTTCGACGAGATAGCCGACGACATCGGTGGCGACCGAATAATTCCATGCATCGCCCGGCGAGAATTCGAGCGGGATTTTTGCGAGGTCGGCGATCATCGTCGCCATGGTGCCGGCTTTCTCGATCTCGCCGATCTTTTGCGCGCGATAGGCGGCATCCACATTGGTGCGGTTCTGGAAGCCGTAAGTGAGACCGGAGGTATGGCGCAGCAGATCGACGACCTGCATCGGTCGCGTCGTGGGGCGCGTCAGGAACAGTGGCGCGAGGCCGGCCTGATAGACGCCGAGCTGGCTCCATTCGGGAATGTATTTGTGCACGGGCTCATCGAGTGCGACGCGGCCTTCCTCCACCAGCATCATGAGCGCGACCGAGGTGATCGGCTTGGTCATGGAATAGATGCGGAAGATGGTGTCGGACTTCACCGGCGCCTTGCGCTCCACATCGGCCAGGCCATGGACACTCTGATGCACGATGCCGCCGCGGCGATAGACAAGCAGCTGCGCGCCGGGGAATCGACCACTGTCGAGATAGCGGGTCTCGAGATGGCGTTCGATCCGCTGGAGCGCGGTAGCCGACATGCCAGCTTGCTCGGGTGAAACACGCGGGGCGGTCAAGTTGCTCAATGACATCAGGGGCACTCATCTAGCGGGCGGGATGGCTGATTAAGCGGACCCGCACCGCTGCTGTCCATGACTGTTGATGCATCATGCCTCTAGGAGCTGGTGTGAACCTGTATCATTGCACCCTAAGGATGCTCGCTTAATTCGGGTGCATCGCACAATATTTAAGCGGCGCGCAAAATTTCGCGGCGAGGCTTTCCGTGACAGCTGGCTCGGGCTCGCGGTTAACACGATGCAAAGACTGCGATTTCGCCGACTGACGAGCTTGGCACGCGATTTGAATAGTTCTTAGCGACGCCATTGTAGCCGTCACCAATCCATCACCAGCCGCACTGCCATCCTGGGGGCTTCCCCCAGCCGCGCCGCCATGCGTGCGCGCGATCACGTGCCGGCCGTACCGAGGCGCGAAAGGACGACACCGACCAATGACGAAGTCAGAGATCAAGCCGGGCCGTAAGATCAGCCGCCGCCAGCTCCTCAAGGCCGGCGCGGGCACCGCTGCGCTGCTGGCAGCCGCCAAGCTCAATTTCCCGGCCGGCGCTTTCGCGCAGGGTGCCGGTCCCGAAGTGAAAGGCGCGAAGCTTGGCTTCATCGCGCTCACCGATGCCGGTCCGCTGTTCGTCGCCAAGGAGAAGGGCATCTTCGCCAAATACGGCCTGCCGGAAACCGAAGTGCTGAAGCAGGCGTCGTGGGGCACCACGCGCGACAATCTCGTGCTCGGCTCCGAGGGCAACGGCATCGATGGCGCGCATATCCTGACGCCGATGCCCTATCTGATCTCGTCCGGCAAGGTGACGCAGAACAACGTGCCGACGCCGATGTACATCCTGGCGCGCCTCAATCTGAACGGCCAGAGCATCTCGGTCGGCAAGGAATATGCGGACCTCAAGATCGGCGTCGATACGGCGCCGTTCAAGACAGCAATCGAGAAGAAGAAAGCCTCGGGCAAATCCGTGAAGGCGGCGATGACGTTCCCGGGCGGCACGCATGATCTCTGGATTCGCTACTGGCTCGCGGCCGGCGGCATCGACCCAGACAAGGACATTGAAACCATCGTGGTGCCGCCGCCGCAGATGGTGGCCAATATGAAGGTCGGCACCATGGATTGCTTCTGCGTTTGCGAGCCGTGGAATCTGCAGCTCATTCATCAGAACATCGGTTACACCGCGCTGACCACCGGCGAGCTATGGAACAAGCACCCGGAGAAGTCGCTCGGCATGCGCGCCGCCTGGGTCGATAAAAATCCGAAGGCGGCGAAGGCGCTGCTGATGGCTGTGATGGAAGCGCAGCAGTGGTGCGAGAAGCCGGAGAACCGCGACGAACTCGCGGCCATCAATGCCAAGCGCCAGTGGATCAACTGCCCGGTGGAAGACGTCACCGATCGCGTCAAGGGCAAGTTCGATTACGGCACCGGCCGTGTGGTCGAGAACTCGCCGCATATCATGAAGTTCTGGGACGACTTTGCCTCCTATCCCTATCAGAGCCACGACCTGTGGTTCATGACCGAGGATATTCGCTGGGGCAAATACGAGCCGGGTTTCGACAGCAAGGCGCTGATCGCCAAGGTCAACCGCGAGGACCTCTGGAAGGAGGCTGCCAAGGAGCTCGGTGCGGCTGCGCCGACCTCGACCTCGCGCGGCAAGGAGACCTTCTTCGACGGCAAGGTGTTCGATCCGGCCGATCCGGCGGCTTACCTGAAGTCGCTCGCCATCAAGCGCGTCGAAGTCTGATCGGCGCACAGACAGCAACATGACGGAGATCAGTGCGATGAACGTGCAAGCCCTCAGGACAGAGCCCGCGACGCCGCTCGCGAAAGCGCCGGCGGACGTCGTCGCACTGGCTCCGAAATCGCCCGCCAAGGCGGAGAAGTACGGCAAGATGGCGAAGGAGGCGGCGGCGCGGATTATTCCGCCGCTGATCGTCGTCGCTCTGCTCGGCATCATGTGGGAGCTTCTGTGCAGCCGCACCGGCTCCACGCTGCCGCCGCCGTCCAAGGTCTACAAGGACACCAAGGAGCTGATCTTCGATCCGTTCTTCGACAATGGCGGCCTCGACAAGGGCCTGTTCTGGCATCTCTCCGCCAGTCTGTGGCGCGTCGCTTACGGTTACGCACTCGCTGCGGTGGTCGGCATCGGACTCGGTACGCTGGTCGGACAATCCGTCTGGGCCATGCGCGGCCTCGATCCGATCTTCCAGGTGCTGCGCACGATCCCGCCGCTCGCCTGGCTGCCGCTGGCACTCGCCGCTTTCCGCGACGGCCAGCCCTCGGCGATCTTCGTGATCTTCATCACCTCGATCTGGCCGATCATCATCAATACCGCGGTCGGCATCCGCAACATTCCGCAGGACTATCGCAATGTCGCTGCCGTCGTGCGTCTCAATCCGCTGGAATTCTTCTGGAAGGTGATGCTGCCGTCGGCCGCGCCCTACATCTTCACCGGTTTGCGCATCGGCATCGGCCTGTCCTGGCTCGCCATCATCGCCGCAGAAATGCTGATCGGCGGCGTCGGCATCGGCTTCTTCATCTGGGACGCATGGAATTCATCGCATATCAGCGAGATCATCCTGGCACTGTTCTATGTCGGCATCGTCGGCTTCGTGCTCGATCGCCTGATTGCCGGCCTCGGCAAGCTCGTCACCCACGGCACTTCGGTCAGCTAAGGAAACTGTCATGACGCCCTATGTGAAGCTCGACCATATCGACAAGATCTTTTCCCGCGGCAAGGTGCAGTCCGAGGTCCTGAAGGACATCAACCTCACGCTCGGCAAGGGGGAGTATGTCTCGATCATCGGCCATTCCGGCTGTGGCAAGTCGACGATGCTCAACATCATCGCCGGCCTCACGCGCGCCACCAACGGCGGCGTGCTGCTGGAAGGCCGCGAGGTCAATTCACCCGGTCCCGATCGCGCCGTGGTGTTCCAGAACCACAGCCTGCTGCCGTGGCTGACGGTCTATCAGAATGTCCGTCTCGGCGTGGACAAGGTGTTCGCCAAGACCAAGAGCCGCGCCGAGCGCGACGAATGGACCCTGCATAATCTCAATCTCGTGCAGATGACCCATGCCAAGGACAAGCGCCCTTCGGAAATCTCCGGCGGCATGAAGCAGCGCGTCGGCATCGCCCGCGCACTGGCCATGGAGCCGAAGGTGCTGCTGCTCGACGAGCCCTTCGGTGCGCTCGACGCGCTGACCCGCGCGCATCTGCAGGACTCGGTGATGGCGCTGCATCAGAAGCTCGGCAACACCATCGTGATGATCACCCATGACGTGGATGAAGCCGTGCTGCTGTCGGATCGCATCGTGATGATGACGAACGGGCCGAGTGCGACGATTGGCGAAGTGCTCGACGTGCCGCTGGCGCGTCCGCGCAAGCGCATCGAGCTGGCAAGCGATCCCGTCTATCTGAAGTGCCGCAAGCGCGTGCTCGAATTCCTGTACGAGCGCCACAAATTCGTGGAGGCTGCTTAACTTTCTTAACCTCTCCCCGCTTGCGGGGAGAGGTCGCCGCGTCTTCGCGGCGGGTGAGGGGGAGCTTCCACAAGTTCCAGACTTGCGGAGATTCCCCTCATCCGTCCCGGCTTCGCGTCGCTACGCCAGGCCACCTTCTCCCCGCAAGCGGAGAGAAGTTAAGCAAGCCAGCTTCAATGCCAGCCAAGGGGGAATGACATGACGCCAGATCAGATTGCTCTCGTGCAGGATAGTTTCAAGAAGGTCGTTCCGATCGCCGATGTCGCTGCCGACCTTTTCTATGGCCGCCTGTTCGAGATCGCGCCCGAGGTGAAGCCGATGTTTCGCGGCGACATCAAGGAGCAGGGCCGCAAGCTGATGGCGACGCTCGGCGTTGTCGTCACCGGACTGACACGGCTCGAGACCGTATTCCCGGCAGCAAGCGCACTGGCCAGGAAGCATGTCGATTACGGTGTGAAGGCCGAACATTATGCGCCGGTCGGTGCCGCGCTGCTGTGGACGCTCGAGAAGGGCCTTGGCGACGCCTGGACGCCTGACCTCGCCGATGCCTGGGGCACGGCCTATGGCACGCTGTCGAATTTCATGATCGCCGAGGCCTATGGCCAGGCACAGGCTGCGGAGTAAGGACCGAGGTGAGCGAGCCGTTGGTCATTATCGGAAACGGCATGGCGGCGGCGCGGCTTGTCGATGAGCTCGCCAGGACGTCGCTCGGCCGCTACGCCATCGCGGTCATCGGTGACGAACCGCGGCTTGCCTATAACCGTGTACTGCTGTCGTCGGTACTGGCTGGCGAGGCGACATCGCAAGAGATTGAGCTGAAGCCCGCCGCGTGGTGGCGCGATCGCGGCGTGACGCTGAAATATGGTGCGCGGGCTGTGTCGGTCGATCTCGCTGCGCGCGAGGTGACGACATCCACCGGCAAGCGCGTTGCATTCTCAAAGCTTGTTTTTGCAACGGGCTCCTCGGCGCTGCGCTTGCCCGTGCCGGGTGGCGATCTCACAGGCGTGCATGTATTTCGCGACAGTCATGACGTCGATCGCCTGATCGAGCTGGCGGAGCAAAAGAAGCGCGTTATCGTGGTCGGCGGTGGATTGCTCGGTCTGGAAGCCGCCTATGGTCTCGCCAAGGCTGGCGCCGATGTGACGCTGATCCATCTGATGGATCGGCTGATGGAGCGGCAGCTCGATGGACCCGCGGCGGAATTGCTCAAGACGCTGGTCGAGCGCAAGGGCGTCACGATTCTCCTCAATGCAAACACCGCTCGCATTCATGGCGCCGATGCTGTGGAGCGCGTCGAGCTCGCCGATGGTCGCGTGCTTGATGCCGACGCAGTGATCTTCGCTGCCGGTATCAGGCCGAATACGGCGCTGGCGAAAGAAGCAGGGATCTCCGTCAATCGCGGCATCGTCGTCGATGACATGATGGCCACGCAGACCGATGGCGTGTTCGCGCTCGGCGAATGCGCCGAACATCGCGGCACCTGCTATGGTCTCGTCGAACCGGCCTATGAACAAGCGAAGGTGCTTGCAAAACATCTTGCGGGTGGCGCTGCGGCCTATACGGGCAGCATTCTCTCCACCAATCTGAAGGTCTCCGGCGTCAGCGTGTTCTCTGCCGGCGATTTTATGGCTGCTGACGGCAGCGAGACATTGCTCCTGAGCGACGCCAGGCGCGGCACCTATAAGAAGCTCGTCATTGCCGACGGCAAGCTCACCGGCGCCGTGCTGGTCGGGGATACGTCCGATGCGCTCTGGTATATGGAGCTGATCCGCAGCGGCGCAGATATCGCCGACGTCCGCGCCGACATGATGTTCGGCCGTCCCATCGCGAAGGCGGCCTGATGAACGCGATCGACACCAGCCTGAAAACCGTTCGCACCACCTGCGCCTATTGCGGCGTCGGCTGCGGCGTGCTGGCGACGCCGGACGGGCAGGGCGGTGCTGCGATTGCCGGCGATCCCGATCATCCCGCCAATCTCGGGCGCCTGTGCTCCAAGGGCTCTGCGCTTGGCGAGACGCTGAGTCTCGATGAACGGTTGCTGCATCCGATGATGCGCGATGCCTCGGGTGCAATGGCGCGCGTGGGATGGAGCGATGCGCTCGATCACGTCGCCGACGGGTTTCGCAAGATTGTCGCCGAACATGGGCCGGGCGCTGTGGCGTTCTATCTCTCCGGCCAGTTGCTCACCGAGGACTATTACGTCGCCAACAAGCTGATGAAGGGATTCATCGGCAGCGCCAATGTGGACACCAATTCGCGGCTCTGCATGGCGTCGTCGGTGGTCGGCCACAAGCGGGCCTTCGGCGCCGATACGGTGCCCGGCTGCTACGAGGATCTCGACCAGGCCGATCTGCTGATCTTTGTCGGCTCCAATGCCGCCTGGTGCCATCCGGTGCTGTATCAGCGCATGCTCGCCAACAAGCAGGCGCGCGGCGCCCGCTTCGTGGTGATCGATCCGCGCCGCACCGACACCGTCGGCGACGACGACCTGTTTCTCGGCCTCAAGCCTGGCACCGACACGGCGCTGTTCTCCGGGCTGCTCGCCTATCTCGCGGACAATGGTGCCCTGGATCGCGCCTATATCGAACAGCACACGTCGGGCTTCGACGAGGCTTTGGCGCGTGCCCGGACCATCGCCGGCAGCGTCGCCGCGACGGCCAAGGCGACTGGCCTCAACGAAGTGGATGTCGCCACCTTCTTCCAGATGTTCCGGCAGACCCAGCGCGTGGTCACGCTGTATTCGCAGGGCGTGAATCAGTCGGCGCAGGGCACCGACAAGGTCAATGCGATCATCAATTGCCATCTGGCGACGGGGCGGATCGGCAAGCCGGGTGCATCGCCATTCTCGCTCACCGGCCAGCCCAATGCCATGGGCGGCCGCGAGGTCGGCGGGCTCGCCAATCAGCTGGCGGCGCATATGGGGTTCACGCCGCCGGATATCGACCGCGTGCGGCGATTCTGGAAGGCACCGGGCATCGCCACCCATGAGGGTCTCAAGGCCGTGCAGATGTTCGAGGCGATCGGCCGCGGCGAGATCAAGGCGCTGTGGGTGATGGGCACCAATCCCGCGGTGTCGCTGCCCGATGCCGATGCGGTGCGCGCGGCACTCGGCAAGCTCGATCTGTTCGTGGTGTCGGAGAATGTGCGTTCGAATGACACCGTGGGGGCCGGCGCGCATGTGCTGCTGCCGGCGCTGGCCTGGGGCGAGAAGTCGGGAACGGTGACGAATTCGGAACGCCGGGTGTCGCGGCAGCGCTCCTTCCTGCGGGCGCCGGGCGAGGCGAAGCCGGACTGGTGGGCGCTCAGCGAAGTGGCCAAGCGTCTCGGCTTCGAGGCGGGCTTTCGCTACAGCTCGGCGGCGGAGATCTTTCGCGAGCATGCGGCATTGTCGGATTTCGAGAATGACGGCAGCCGCGATTTCGACATCGGCGGGCTCATGCATGTGTCCGACGATGCCTTCGATACGATGGCGCCGGTGCAGTGGCCGCTGCGCAAGGGGACGACCAGGCAGCAGGCGCGGTTTTTCGCCGAAGGTCGCTTCTACACCAAGGATCATCGCGGCCAGTTCATCGCGCCGGAAGCGCCGGAGCTGCGCACCCATGTGACGCCGGACCGGCCGCTGCGGCTGAACACCGGCCGCGTGCGCGACCAGTGGCACACGATGACGCGCACGGGCCTCAGCCCGCGGCTCGGCCAGCACATCCCCGAGCCCTATGTGGAGATCCATCCGGATGATGCGGCGCGCTTCGCCATTATCGACAGTGGCTACGCACTGCTCACGACGGATTACGGTGCCTGCACGCTGAAAGTCGTGGTCAGTGATCGCCAGCAGCGCGGCATGCTGTTCGCGCCGATTCACTGGAATGACGAGACGGCGGGCTATGCCCGCGTCGGCGCGCTGGTGGCGCCTTATGTCGATCCGTATTCCGGCCAGCCCGAGAACAAGGCCACGCCGGTGTCGATCTTGCCCGTGGCCATCAGCCAGCGCGGCTTCGTGCTTGCGCGAAAGCCGCTGGTGCTGCCACCGGGCGTGGTTCACGCGCGTGTCGCGGTGACGGGCGGTGTCGGTTATCTGCTCGCCGATCATGCAGAGGTCGCGCTGTGGCGAGATTGGCTGACGCCTCTGCTCGGCGACGATGTTGCAAGTTTTGAGGATGTCGGACGCGGGGTCTATCGCGCGGTGTCGTTTGCGGGGGAGCGGATTGAGCTTTGCCTGTTCGTCGGCCCGGCGGATGACGCCTTGTCGTGGGATGCGGTGAAGGATGCGTTCGCGGCCGATGCGCTCAGTGACGATCAGCGCCGCATGCTGCTGTCCGGCAAATCCGCGGATGGCGCAGCGAGCGCGGGCCCGATCGTCTGCGCGTGTTTCGGTGTCGGCCGCAACACGATTGGCGATGCGATTGCGGCAGGATGCGCCACGGCCGGCGAGATTGGCGCGAAGCTCAAGGCCGGCACGAATTGCGGCTCCTGCATTCCCGAATTGAAGCGGCTGATTGCTGCAAGCGAGACCGAGCCGCTTGAGCAGAGGAAGGCGGCAGCGAGTTAAGCGCCGTCCCTCATCCTGAGGAGCGGCCTCTCGGCCGCGTCTCGAAGGATGGCTGCAACTTCCGGAGTGCTACCAACTCATGGTTCGAGACGGCGCGTTGCGCCTCCTCGCCATGAGGGACTGAGTACGCTTAGGCGCTCGCGCGATAGCGCGCATGGTCGATCAGGGCGCGCAGTTTCGGCGCCAGGTTGCGGCGGTCCGGGAAATACAGGAAGAAGCCGGGAAACGGTGGAAGATACGTATCGAGAATTGTTACCAGCTCGCCACGTGCGAGATACGGCCTGAACAATTCCTCCATGCCGAAAGTGAACCCGCCGCCGGCGCAGGCGGTGCGCACCATGACCCACATATCGTTGGTCGTGATCCTCGGATTGACCGCGACATCGAACTCCCTTCCGTCCTCCTCGAACTCCCAGCGATAGGGGGCGACATCCGGCGCCGGTCGCCAGCCGATGCAGCAATGCTGCGTGAGCTCCGAGGGATGCGCAGGCGCGCCAAAACGCTGTAGATAGGACGGCGCAGCCACGACGACCTGACGCTGTTCGCCCGAGACCGGCACGGCGATCATGTCCTGCTCGATCACCTCACCAAGTCTCACGCCTGCGTCAAAACCTTCGGCCACGATGTCGAACTCGTCGTCGGTGACGGTGACATCGAGCTGGATGCCGGGATAAGCGAGCGTGAAACTTGCCAGCAGCGGGCCTGAGATGAATCGCTCGGCGATGGACGAGACCGCCACTCGCAATTGTCCGGTCGGCTGCGTGGGGAGATCACGCGCCGTCTCCAGCGCATTCTCGACTTCGGCGATGGCGGGCGCGACGCGCTCATGCAGCCGTAGACCGGCCTCGGTCAGGCTGACACTGCGCGTGGTCCGCTGCAGCAGCGCGACGCCCATCCGGTCTTCCATCTTGCGGATGGCCTGGCTGACAGCGGATCGCGTCACGCCAAGCCGTTCGGCCGCGACGCGAAAACTCTTCGCATCGGCGACGGCAAGAAAGACGGAAATCTGGTTGAGGTCGATGGCCATTGGTTAGATTTTCTTACCAGTCTGGTGAGAAATCAGCAAATTGTTCCGATATCCGACCGGTTCTAGCTTTTGCGGCAACAGCAATGGAGCCGCGACCATGACCACGCTCGACACTTACCGCCTGCTCGGACGATCCGGACTGCGGGTATCCCCGATCTCGCTCGGGACCATGACCTTTGGCGAAGACTGGGGCTGGGGTGCCGGCGAAAGCGAGGCGCGCCGGATTTTTGATCTCTATATCGACCGCGGCGGCAATTTCATCGATACGGCGGTGAACTACACCAATGGCGGATCGGAGCGGTTGGTCGGGCAGTTCATCAAGGAGAAGCGCGAGCGCATCGTGCTGGCGACAAAATTCACGATGGCGCGCGATTCCGGCAATCCGAATTCCGGAGGCAATCATCGACTCAACATGGTGCGTTCTGTCGAGCAGAGCCTGCGGCAGCTCGAGACGGATCGCATCGATCTGCTCCACCTGCATGCCTGGGACATGACCACGCAACCGGACGAGGTGATGCGCGCGCTGGACGATCTCGTGCGGAGCGGCAAGGTCCAGTATCTCGGCATCTGCAATACGCCGGCCTGGCGTGTCGCGCAGATGCAGATGCTGGCGGACTTGCGCGGCTGGTCGCCGCTGGCGGCACTGCAGATCGAATACAGCCTGGTCGAGCGCACGGTCGAGCACGAGCTGTTGCCGATGGCCGCAGAACTAGGGCTCGGTGTGCTGCCATGGTCGCCGCTTGGCGGCGGCGTGCTGACCGGGAAGTACACGAAGGCGGATGTCGACCCATTGGGCGAAACGAATGTAGCTGCGACCCGCAAGGGGATCATCGCGTCATCCGGTCATCTGAACGAGCGCGCCATCGGGATCGCCGAGGTGGTGTGTGCGGTCGCCGATGAGATCGGCGCGATGCCGTCGCAGGTGGCGCTGGCGTGGACCCTGGCCAATCCCGTGGTCGTGTCGCCGATCCTCGGTGCGCGCACGCTGGCGCAGGCCGAGGATAATCTCGGCGCACTTGATGTCGTGCTCTCGCGCGAGCAACTCGTACGGCTCGATGACGCCAGCGCGCCATCGCCCATCTTCCCGGCACGGTTCGTTGGGAGGCCGATGGTTCAGCAACTCATCTTTGGCGGCGCGTCCGTGGCGCGTCGAGGCTAGCGAGTCCAATGAAGGAGAACATCATGGTGTCGACATCCTATCGCTTTCGTGTCGCTCTTGCCGGATGGGCGGTGCTGGCGATGACGGCGCTCTGGCCGCATATGGTCATGGCATCCGGCAGTGCGGATACCGCGGCGCGCAACAAACGCGTCGTCACCGAGGCTTTCGACCGTTGGGCGGCGGGTGGGACGACATTTTTCACCGATCTGCTGGCGCCCGGTGTGGTCTGGACGGTGGAAGGCTCTGGACCGAATGCCGGGACGCATCGGGGGCGAGATGCGCTGATGGAGCGTGCGGTACGGCCGCTCGCGGCGCGATTGTCCGAGCCGATCAAGCCCGTGAGCACGCGCATCTGGGCGGATGGCGATCATGTGATCGTCAATTGGGACGGTGTCGCCCGTGCGCGCGATGGTCTTGCCTACACTAATCGTTATGTCTGGATTATGCACATGAAGGATGACCAGGCGATCGAGGTGAATGCGTTTCTCGATCTGGCGCGGTTCGACGATGTATTGCGGCGGGTGCCAGCGGCACCTTAGATCGTCATTGCGAGGAGCAAAGCGACGAAGCAATCCAGCTCCTGGCTTCTGGATTGCTTCGCCCAAACGAATTGGCTTTGCCAATTCGTCAGGGCTCGCAAAGACGGCTGACAGAGCGTCACCTCACTTCACCGCGCCGGCCGTCAGCCCCGCCACGATCTGCCTCTGTGCGAACACCGTGAGCAGCAGCACCGGCGCCGTCACGATCAGCGCTGCGGCGGCAAGCGGCCCCCAGCTCAGCTGATCGAACGAGATCATGTTGTACACGGCCACCGGCAGCGTCCGCGTCTCGCGGCCGGCCAGCACGATGCCGAACACAAAATTGTTCCACGAGAAGATCACCGCAAGAATGAACGCCACGGCGATGCCCGGTTTGGCGATCGGCAGGGCCACATGGCGGAACACCTGCCAGCGCGTGGCGCCGTCGATCACGGCGGATTCTTCCAGCTCCATCGGCGTGGTCTCGAAATAGCCGATCATGATCCAGATCACGATGGGCACGGTGACCACGAGATGGATGATGATCTGCGGCCACAGCGTGCCGAGCAGGCCGAGCCACTGGAACAGCAGGAAGAGCGGGATCAGATAGGACAGGCCGGGGGTGATGCGCGCGATCAGGATCAGGATTGCGGCCTTTCGCGCGCGCATGCGGGCGATGCCGTAGCCAGCGGGGACGCCGACCACGAGCGCGAACAGAGTGGCGGCGCCGGTCACGATCAGCGTGTTGAAGAAATAGGTCATGAACCGCTTGGATTCGATCACGGCGGCATAGTTGCCCCAGTTGATCCGCTCGGGGATGAAGACCGGCGGATAGGAGGCGTTGTCGATCTCGAATTTGAGCGACAGCGACAGCATCCAGAGGAAGAACAGGATCGCCGGTGACACGATCACGATCACCGCGAAGGTAAGGCCGATCCGGCCGAGCAGGGTCCGCATCAGGCGCTGCCTCCGCTCTCGTTCCAGTGGGTGCGCTGGCGCAAGTGCAAGAGTGCACCGGCGAGCGCGATGATCAGCGCGAAGAACACGACGACAATGGCCGAGGCATAGCCGACGTCGTAATAAACGAAGGCGACGCTGTAGAGATAGAGATTGATGGTCTCCGAGGCGCTGCCGGGCCCGCCCTGGGTGATGGCGAAGATGATGTCGAAGCTTTTCACGGCGTCGATCATGCGGATCATCGCGGCGATGAACAGGAACGGCATGATCATCGGCAGCGAGATGTGGCGAAAGGTCTGCCACGGCGTCGCGCCGTCGATCTGTGCGCTTTCATAGGGCTCGCTGGGCAGGGCGCTGAGGCCGCCCAGCACGATCAGCATCACCAGCGGTGTCCATTGCCATGTCTCCACCAGCACCAGCGACGGGATGACGGTGGCGGGGTGGAACACCCAGAGCGACGGCGGCAGGCCGATCAGCGAGAGGATATAGTTGAGGATGCCGAGCTGCGGGTGGAACATCATGGTCCACACCAGCGCGATGGCCACGGGCGTCGCCATCATCGGCAGGATGAAGAGCCCGCGGATGAAGCCGCGCATCGGGAAGCGGTTGTTGAAGACCACGGCGGCCAGCGTGCCGAGGACGAGCGGCAGCACGACGGACAGCACCGTATAGACCAGCGTATGCCACACCGATTCCACGAAGCGGGCATCGCCGGGCAGGCGCATGTAATTGGCGAAGCCGACAAAGGTCGGCGCCTGGCCGACCTTCCATTCGTGCAGGCTCATCCAGATCGTATACGCCCATGGGAAGACGATGACCGCCAGCACGACGATCATCGCGGGGAGGACAAACGGCCAATAGGAGATCGGCCGCCACTCGTGCTTTTTCGTAACCGTTGGCTCGGCTACGACGGCTTTGCCTGCTGTCAGTTCGCTCACGTCTTCTCGCTGCGCTCCAGGATGGGCCGGAACTGCTCATGCGCCTTCTTGAGCTCGGTGGCGGGATCGGCGCCCGCCAGCGTGGCGGTGATGCCGGCGCCGACGAGATCGCGGAATTCGGCGACCGGGATGATGACGGGCAGGCCGAGCTTGCTGATCTTGGCGGAGTCGATGACCGACTGCAGCCATTCCTGGTTCTTCACGCCCTTGCGGACCTCCTCGTCATTGAGGATCGAGTTGCGGAAGGGCACGCCGCCGCCGGTCTGCAGCAGGCGGGCGCCCATGGTCTTGGACACGGCCCACTGGCAATAGAGATAGGCGGCTTCCTTCTTGGTCGAGGTTTTGGCGATACCGACGCCGTCGCCATAAGTGGACGAGTACTGTCCCTTCGGCCCGGCCGGTACCAGCGTGTAACCGATCTTGCCGACGACGCGCGACGCGTTGGGGTCCTCGATGGGGGGCGCCCAGCCGACGCCGTCGATCCATATGGCCGCACGCCCTTGCGTGAGCGAGGCCATCGACTCCATCCAGTTGAAGCCGGCCGCGCCGGGCGGCGCGCTCTTCATCATCAGGCGCTGATAGACTTTGGTGGCCTCGATGGATTCAGGGCCGTCAGTGAGGATGTTGCCCTTGGCGTCGAGGAATTCGCCGCCATAGTTGAGAAAGAAGTTGCTCCACAGCGTCATATTGGCGTTGCGTAGCCCACGCCCAGTGAAGCCATAGATGCCGTTCGCAGTGTCGTTGAGCTTCTCGGCGGCGGCGACCATCTCGTCCATGGTCTTCGGCACACTGATGTTCTTCTTCGCGAACATCTCCTTGTTGTAATAGAGAATGAAGTAGTCCACCGACCACGGCAGCGAATGCATCACGCCCTTGTCGTTCTGGGCGAATTCGCGGCCGCCGGCGGAGAAATCGTCCACCGTCAGATCCGGTGCAGTAAGGGTCGGGTCCTTCATGAAGCCCGAAATATCGGCGAGCCAGCCGGCTTTTTCGAACTGTCGCTTCTGCACGTGATAGCTGAGATGGACCACGTCGAAGGACGGCTTGCCCGAGGTGAGCTCGATCACGGCCTTCTGGCGCTGCTGCTGCTCCGGGATCAGCTCGGATTCGACCTTGATGCCGGTCAGCGCCGTGAATTCGGCGGCGTGCTTCTGCAGCAGCTCGCCGCGTGGGCCCTTGATCAGATTGGCTTCGATGGTGGTGCCCGCATATTTCTTCCAGTTCGGCTCGGCGAAAGCGGGTGTGGAGATGCCGAGTGATCCGAGCGCAGGCAGCGCGCTGGTGGCGAGCGCACCCTTGAGAAGGGCACGACGAGACGGGCCTTGGCTGGCCATGGTTCTTCCTCCCTCGAGCCGCCTTGACCGGCGGTGATTTTATGGTCGCTCCCCGTGAACCGGAGATGCGCCTGAAGGGAAGCGTAACATGCTGAGGGGAGGTGGCAAGGTGGGCGCGTCAGTTGTCAGACAAGTTGTCGCGTGGCCAATTATTGCCTTCGCTGCGTTGCATTCACCGCCACAGCCGCCGCTGCGGTGCGGTTCTCGACGCCGAGTTTGGCGTAGATCTGCTCCAGATGCTTGTCGACTGTCCGCGGTGAGAGGCCAAGGATCTGCGCGATGTCGCGGTTGCTTTTGCCTTTGCTGAGCCAGGACAGTACCTCGCCTTCGCGCGTGGTGAGGCCGAGCTCCTTGCTGAATTCAGAGGGCACAGCGGTGCCGGTGTCCTTGGCAAGGCGGAGCAGCAATTCATCGGGACCGGCCTTGCCCATATAGTTCAGGCGCAGCAGCTCGTTATTCGTGAAAGGTGCTGACGGCACCGCTTTCGCGCCGGGCTTTTGCATCTGCTCCAGCCATTGCAGCAACGTGGATGGCAATAGCAGCGTATCGTCGATGCCGGCGATCAGGTGGTCGCTCAGCAGCTTTTGCGCCTGTGGCGTTGCCCAGAGCACTTCGCCGCGCTGGTTGACGGCGAGGAGGAAGCGGCCCGAGACATCGAGGGCCGCGCGGGCGCTTTGCGTCAGGCGGGCATTGGCGAGATGGACGCGGATGCGGGCCAGCATCTCCTCGATGACGATGGGCTTGGTGACGTAATCGACACCGCCGGCTTCGAGACCGCGGACGATATGGGCGGTCTCAGAGAGGCCGGTCATGAAGATCACAGGGACATCGGCGAGGCCGGTGTCACGTTTGAGACGGCGGCAGGTCTCGAATCCGTCAATGCCGGGCATCACGGCATCGAGCAGGATGATATCTGGCGTGATCTGCTCGACGATGCGCATGGCACCGGCGCCATCGAGTGCGACCATGACCGTCATGCCGGCGCTATCGAGGGCATCGGTCAGGAGCCGCAGCGTCTCGGGGCTGTCGTCCACCACGAGGGCGACGTCGCGTTTTTTCGAGTCAGCTGTCATGGGTCTGCAACGTCTTCAATGTGGCCATGTACTGGTCGAGGTCGAAGCGATCGACCAGCATGCGCATTTGCGCGACGAAGGCGGCGTGTTCGGGATGCTCGGCGCCGACGGCATCGAGTTTCATCTGGATGGCGCGGATATGTCCCATGCCGCCGAGGCGGATGAGTTCGTCGATATGCCGGCCCGGTGGCGCCGTGTCGCCCGGTGTCCATTGCGGGGCGTGCGTCTCGTCGTCGGGCTCGTAGCGCCATTCGAGTTTGAGGAGCTGGCCGATCATCTCCAGCAGCCGCGTCAGCTCGATGGGCTTCATCAGATAGCCGTCATGGAATGGCTGCGCGAGCGGCGCGCCATGGGCTTCGAGCGCACTTGCCGAGACCATCAGGATGCGGGCCTGGTGATGTCCGGTGGCGCGCAGCGTCTCGGCAACGGTCCAGCCGTCCATGCCGGCCATCGAGATGTCGAGCAGGAACATGTCGGGGCGGCAGTGTTGCGCGAGGCTGAGGCAGGCCGGGCCATCCGGCGCGCTGAGCAGGATGAAGCCGAGCGGTGTGAGCACCTGGCGCAACAGATCGCGCTGGGTCGGATCGTCGTCGGTGATCAGAATGGTCTTTCGCGGCCCGTGATAGCCGAGGATCGGCGCTTCGATCGGGGCGGTGCGGGTGGGATTGTTGACCTCCGACAGCAGCATTTTCACGCGGAAGGTGGCGCCCTGGCCGACTTCGCTGAGGACGCGGATATCGCCGCCCATCACGCCGGCGAGCAGTTTCGAGATCGTGAGCCCGAGACCCGTGCCGCTATGCGGCTGGGCGGCGCCGAGGGCGCCACGCTCGAACGGTGCGAAAATGCGATCGAGATCGTCGGCGCGGATGCCGGGGCCGGTATCGATGATCTCGAATTCGGCGACCGGGCTGCGATAATGGATCACGAACTGGACGCTGCCTTCCAGCGTGAACTTGATGGCGTTGGACAGGAGGTTGATCAGGATCTGCCGCAGGCGCTTTTCGTCGGCATAGACGACGGCGGGCAGCACCGGCGGGCGGCGGAAGATGAATTCGATGCCCTTGGCTGCGGCCTGCAGGCGGAACATGCCGACGAGCTGATCGAGGAAATCGGTGAGGCGGACCTCGTCGCGCGACAGATAGAGGCGGCCGGCCTCGATCTTGGAAATATCGAGAATGCCGTCGATCAGGCCGGATAGATGATCGGCGCTGCGCTTGACGACGCGGACCTGTTCGCGCGGGCGTATGTCGAGGCTGTCGTCCTGTTCGAGCAGTTGCGCATAGCCGGAGATGGCGTTGAGCGGCGAGCGCAGTTCATGGCTGAGGCCGACCACATAGCGGCTCTTGGCGAGATTGGCGGATTCGGCCACTTCCTTGGCGCGCTGCAATTCGGCATCGGTGCGCTTGTGGGCGTCGATTTCCTGCATCAGCAGCGTGGTCTGCCGCTTGGTCTCGGCTTCCGCGGCACGCCGGCTCTGCTTGGCGAGCACGAACAGCCACGCAATCACACCGATGATGATGGCGAGTGCGAAGAACACCTTCCACAGCACGTCGGAGACGGTAGTGCTTTCCGTCGGCAGCGTCGCCGATGTCTGCAGATAGATCAGCGCGAGCGTCAGCCCCACAAGGCCAGACGCCATGACGAACACGCCGAGATAATGGCCGAGCTGCGAATTGAGGCGGGCAAGGATCGGCTCCGGCAGCAGTCTGCCAAGTGTCGTGGACATCTGCGCATCGATGCGTGCATGCGGTTTGCAGAGGTCGTGACAGCGCGCATCGAGCGAGCAGCACAGCGAACAGATCGGCCCGGCATAAGCGGGGCAATGCGCCATGTCTTCGGGCTCGAAACTGTGCTCGCAGATACAGCACTGGATCACCGCCATGTTCTGCCAAGCGCGCTTCGGCTTGCGGGCGATATAGTATCGGCCATTGGTGGCGAAAGCGATGACGGGGGCCGTGACGAGGGCGGTCACGAGCGCCACGAAGGGCGACAGCGCCTTGGCAGTCGGGCCGAACAGGCCGTAGAAGGCGCTGATGGACATCAGCGTGGCGGCCAGCATGGCGCCGACGCCGACCGGATTGATGTCGTAGAGATGGGCGCGCTTGAACTCCATGTGTTTTGGCCGCAGCCCGAGCGGCTTGTTGATGATGAGATCGGCCACGAGTGCGCCGACCCATGCGATGGCGACATTGGAATAGAGCGCCAGCGTCTGCTCCAGCGCCTTGTAGACGCCGATCTCCATCAGCAGCAGAGCGACCAGCACATTGAACACCAGCCAGACCACGCGGCCGGGATGGTTGTGTGTCAGGCGGGAGAAGAAGTTCGACCAGGCGATCGAGCCGGCATAGGCATTGGTGACGTTGATCTTGAGCTGCGACAGGATGACGAAGACGCCGGTCAGCGCCAGCGCGAGATCTGGATGCGACAGCACATAGCGAAACGCTTCCAGATACATGTAAGCGGGCTCGGCCGCGTGTTCCTTGCTCACGCCATGGGTGAGGGCGAAATAGGCCAGGAAAGATCCGGCGAGCAGCTTGATGGCGCCGACCACGATCCAGCCGGGCCCGGCGCAGAGCAAAGCGATCCACCACGAGGCTTTGGACCGGCCACGGTCGCGCGGCAGGAAGCGAAGGAAGTCGACCTGTTCACCGATCTGCGCCACCAGCGAGAACATCACCGACGCCGCCGTGCCGAACAGCAGCAGATCGAGATGGCCGGCGGGGTCGCCGTGATCGCCGGGAAACTTGATCCAGTCGGCAAAGCTGTCGCGGCTGGCATAGGCGATGGCGATGAAGGGCAGCAAATTGAGCACGATCCAGACCGGCTGGGTCCAGAGCTGGAAGCGGCTGATCAGCGTGATGCCATGGGTGACCAGCGGGATGATCACGACGGCTGAGATCAGATAGCCGATCGGGCGGGGGATGCCGAAACACATCTCCAGCGCCACGGCCATGATGACCGCCTCGATGGCGAAGAAAATGAAGGTGAAGGACGCATAGATCAGCGAGGTGATGGTCGAACCGATGTAGCCAAAGCCGGCGCCGCGGGTGAGGAGATCGATATCGATGCCGTATTTTGCCGCGTGATACGCGATCGGTAGTCCGCAGCAGAAGATGATGACGCTGACGACAAGAATGGCGGCGGCGGCATTGGTGACGCCGTAATTGATGGTGATGGTGCCGCCGATGGCTTCCAGCGCGAGGAACGAGATCGCGCCAAGGGCCGTGTTCGCTACGCGGGCGGAAGACCAGCGGCGCGCGCTCTTCGCGGTGAAGCGGAGGGCGTAGTCCTCAAGGGTCTGGTTGGCGACCCATTGATTGTACTGGCGCCTGACACGGTCGATCCGCTGCCGCCCCGCCACTCCTCACTCCTGACCCAACGTAACTACGCATATTTGCGTGATAGCAAAATCTACGTCGGCATTTTGCGGTGCAGTATACGCAATCCTGCGTATCCGGGTAGCGCTGAAGTTCAGCAACACTTGCCTCACCAATAAGCGTTCCAAACCAGTGGGGAAGTGATGTCAGACGAGAAAAAAACAGGCTTGCACTCGCCTTTGCGGCGAAAATTGCTGATGGGCATGGCCGCGCTGCCGGCCATCTCGATGCTCCCGCGCACATCTTTTGCGCAGGCACCCGCCACTGCGGCGATCAACACCACCGGTCTCGCCGTTACGGATACCGAAGTCACGGTCGGCATCCTGCATTCCGTCACCGGCACGATGGCGATCTCGGAAACCGGTTCCGTGCAGGCCGAGAAGCTTGCCATCGAGCAGATTAACGCCATGGGCGGTGTGCTTGGTCGCAAGATCAAGTTCATCCAGGAAGACGGCGCCTCGGACTGGCCGACCTTCGCCGAAAAGGCCAAGAAGCTGCTGGTCAACGACAAGGTCGCGGCCATCATGGGTTGCTGGACCTCGGCCTCGCGCAAGGCCGTGCTGCCGGTCATGGAGCAGTATAACGGCATGCTCTACTACCCGACTTTCTATGAAGGCCTCGAGCAGTCGAAGAACGTGATCTATACCGGCCAGGAAGCTACGCAGCAGATCCTCGCCGGCCTCGACTGGGTCGCCAAGGAGAAGAAGGGCAAGAGCTTCTACCTGATCGGCTCGGATTACATCTGGCCGCGCACCTCGATGAAGATCGCGCGCAAGCATATCGAGGGCAAGCTCGGCGGCAAGGTCGCCGGCGAAGAATACTTCCCGCTCGGTCACACCCAGTTCAACTCGGTGATCAACAAGATCAAGCTCACCAAGCCCGACGTGATCTATGCGGCCGTGGTCGGCGGCTCGAACGTCGCCTTCTACAAGCAGCTCAAGGCGGCCGGCATCGATCTGTCGAAGCAGACCATGCTGACCATCTCGGTCACCGAGGACGAGATCGACGGCATCGGTGGTGAGAACATCGCAGGCGCCTATGCCTGCATGAAGTACTTCCAGTCGCTGGATAATCCGAACAACAAGGAATTCGTCGCCGCCTTCAAGAAGATGTGGGGCGAGAAGACCGTGATCGGAGACGTCACCCAGGCTGCCTATCTCGGCCCGTGGCTGTGGAAGATGACGGTCGAGAAGGCCGGCTCGTTCGATGTGGACAAGATCGCGGCGGCCTCGGCCGGCATCGAATTCACCAAGGCGCCGGAAGGCTATGTCAAGATCCATCCGAACCATCATCTGTGGTCGAAGGCCCGCGTCGGCCAGGCGCAGCTCGATGGCCAGTTCAAGGTGGTGTTCGAGACGCCCGAGCTGATCGAGCCGGATCCGTTCCCGAAGGGTTATCAGTAAGCCCTCACGCTCTCCCTGGCGCGGACGACCTATCCGCGCGTCAAGACCCTGCGTCGCGTGTTCACACGCGGCGCGGGACCTTTCCCTGACGGAGGACGGATTAGATGTTCGGCGACTATTCGATTGGTGACCTCGGCGCCATTTTTGCGATGCAAGGCTTTGCCGGACTGATCCTGTTCTCGGTTTACGTTCTGATGGCGCTCGGTCTTGCCATCATCTTCGGCCAGATGGGCGTCATCAACATGGCCCATGGCGAGTTCATGATCCTTGGCGCCTACGTCACCTGGATGACGTCGAGTTTCTTCCAGGCCAATCTGCCCTCGCTATTTTCCGGTTATTTCTTCGTCGCCATGATCCTTGCCTTCATCGCCTCCGGTGCGCTGGGGATGCTGGTGGAATGGGCGCTGATACGGCATCTCTACAAGCGCCCGCTGGATACGCTGCTGGCCACCTGGGGTCTCAGCCTGATCCTGCAGCAGGCCTATCGCTCGGTGTTCGGTGCCCGTGAAGTCGGCGTCGAGCTGCCGCAATGGATGATGGGCTCCAAGCAGGTCACCGATACGATCGAGGTGCCGATCAACGGCATCTTCGTGATGTGCCTGACACTGGCGATCACCATGGTTGTCGCCTGGATCATGTTCAAGTCGCGCTGGGGCCGCCAGGTGCGTGCCGTCGTGCAGAACCGCGTGATGGCCGGCGCCGTCGGCATCAACACCGAAAAGGTCGATCGCTACACGTTCGGCCTCGGCTGCGGCATCGCCGGAATCGCGGGATCGGCCTTCACGATGATCGGTTCGACCGGGCCGACCTCCGGCCAGCTCTACATCGTCGACACGTTTCTGGTCGTTGTGTTCGGCGGCGCGGCGAGCCTGTTTGGCACCATCGCCTCGGCCTTCACCATCTCCCAGGCGCAATCGACCATGGAATTCTTCATGTCCGGCTCCATGGCCAAGGTGCTCACGCTGCTCACCATCGTGGCGATCCTGATGATCCGGCCGCAGGGCCTGTTCGCCCTCAAGGTCCGCAAGTAAGCGCGCATAGAAAGAGCAGGGCGATACCATGATCAATTCACGCTTCTTCAACCGGTCGGAGCTTCTCGGCTTTCTGTCGCTTGCGCTGCTGCTGGTGGTGATCCTGCCGCTCTGCCTCGATATTTTCCGGCTCAATCTGGTGGCCAAATATCTCACCTATGCGTTCGTCGCCATCGGCCTGGTGATGTGCTGGGGTTATGGCGGCATTCTCAGCCTGGGGCAGGGCGTGTTCTTCGGCCTCGGCGGCTACTGCATGGCGATGTTCCTGAAGCTGGAGGCCTCCAGCGTCGCCAATACCAAGATCCAGTCGACTCCCGGCATCCCGGACTTCATGGACTGGAACCAGATCACGTCGCTGCCCTTGTTCTGGAAGCCGTTCCACTCGCTGACACTGACGATCATTGCGATCTTCGTGGTGCCGGCCTTTCTCGCCTTCATCATCGGCGCTGCCATGTTCAAGCGCCGGGTCGGCGGCGTGTATTTCGCCATCATCACCCAGGCGATCGCCGCCATCGCCACCATCCTGATCATCGGCCAGCAGGGTTACACCGGCGGCATCAACGGCATGACCGACCTGCGCACGCTGCTCGGCTGGGACATCCGCACCGACAGCGCGAAATTCATCCTCTACTTCTTCGAAGTCGCCATGCTGTTCGCCTGCATCATCACGGCGCAGTTTATCCGCCTGACCAAGCTCGGCCGTATCCTGGTGGCGATGCGCGAGCAGGAGGACCGTGTCCGCTTCTCCGGCTACAGTGTCGCGAACTTCAAGATCTTTGCCTTCTGCATGGCCGCCATCTTCGCCGCCATCGGCGGCGCGATGTTCACGCTGCAGATCGGCTTCATGTCGCCGTCCTTCGTCGGCATCGTGCCGTCCATCGAGATGGTGATCTACACGGCCGTCGGTGGCCGCTCATCGATCTTCGGCGCTGTCTATGGCGCGCTGCTGGTGAATTTCGCCAAGACCAGCCTGTCGGAATCCTTCCCGCAGATGTGGCTGTTCGGCCTCGGCGGTCTGTTCATCGCGGTGGTGCTGTTCTTCCCGAACGGACTGTCCGGCATCTGGCGCGACCATGTGCAGCGTCACGTGGACCGGCTGTTCGCCATGCGCTCGTCGAAATCCAGGAAAGCATTCGCCAGCAAGTCCGTCGCCGATGGCGCACCGGCCGAGTAAGGGAACACGCACATGCTCGTCGGACATCAGCCCAAGGATTTCCTGCTCGCGGTCGAGGGCCTCACCGTCTCCTTCGACGGTTTCAAGGCGGTCAATGATCTCTCCTTTTATGTGGAGGAGAACGAGATCCGCGTCATCATCGGCCCCAATGGCGCCGGCAAGACCACGGTGCTCGACCTGATCTGCGGCAAGACAAAGGCGACGTCGGGCTCGGTGCAGTTTCGCGGCACCGAGCTGCTGAAGCTGAAGGAGAACGAGATCGTGCAGGCCGGCGTCGGCCGCAAATTCCAGACGCCCTCGGTTTATGACGACCTGACGGTGTTCGAGAATCTGGAGATCTCCTATCCGCGCGGCCGCGGCGTGTTCGGCTCGCTGATGTTCAAGCGCGACGCGGCGGTGAAGGATCGCGTCGAGGAGGTCGCCGAAATGATCTTCCTCAAGGATCGGCTGAACATGTATGCGGAGTTCTTGAGCCACGGCCAGAAGCAGTGGCTGGAGATCGGCATGCTGCTGATCCAGGACCCGGACTTGCTCATGCTCGACGAGCCCGTCGCCGGCATGAGCGTCAGCGAGCGCGTCAAGACGGCGGAACTTCTCAACACCATCATCAAGAACCGCTCGGTGCTGGTGATCGAGCACGACATGAAATTTGTCGAGGACATCGCCCACAAGGTCACCGTGCTGCATCAGGGCCAGATCCTCTCCGAGGGGACCATGGAGAAGGTGCAGAACGATCCGAAAGTCATTGAAGTCTATCTGGGGCATTGAGGGATGCGGTTGGATTTCACGAGAGGCGGCCTTTCTAACCTCTCCCCGCTTGCGGGGAGAGGTCGCCGCGTCTTCGCGGCGGGTGAGGGGAACTCTCCACGCGCTCTGAGCCTGCGGAGGCTGCCCCTCACCCTGCCCTCTCCCCGCAAGCGGGGAGAGGAGACTGACGTCACGCGCGACACATATGGAGATTCACATGCTCGCCATTTCTGATCTCCACGTCGCCTACGGCCATGCCGAAGTGCTGCACGGCCTCAATGTGCAGGTCCAGCCCAACGAGATCGTGGCCATCATGGGCCGCAACGGCATGGGCAAGACCACGCTGATGAAATCGCTGATGGGCATCGTGCCGACCAAGTCGGGCTCGGTGACCATGGAGGGCAAGGAGCTCGGCACGCTCAAGAGCTATGAGCGCGTGGCGCGTGGCCTCGCTTACGTGCCGCAGGGACGCATGATCTTCTCGCACATGACCGTGCAGGAGAATATCGAAACCGGCCTCGTCGCATCCGGCGAGAAGAACGTGCCGGGTGATCTCTACGAACTCTTTCCGGTCCTGCTGGAAATGAAGGGGCGGCGGGGCGGCAATCTGTCCGGCGGCCAGCAGCAGCAGCTCGCCATCGCGCGCGCGCTCGCGACCAAGCCGAAAGTGCTGCTGCTGGACGAGCCGACCGAAGGCATCCAGCCGTCCATCATCAAGGACATGGCGCGCACCCTGAAGCACATCCGCGACACCAAGGGCCTGTCGATCATCGTGTCCGAACAGGTGCTGAGCTTTGCGCTGGATGTCGCCGACCGCGTGCTGGTCATCGAGAATGGCGAGATCGTCCGCGACGAGGCGCGCGAGGGCATCGATGCCGCGCAGATCGCCAAATATCTGTCCGTCTAGTTTGTCTCAGAAACTGCCAACGCTGTAACCGAAGGGGAGCATTGAATGCCTGATACACTGATCAAGGTCGATCTGACGCAATCGGCCTACGACAACGACATGATCCATAATCGCTGGCATTCGGACATTCCCATGGTCGCGTGGGTCAATCCCGGCGATGATTTCATTGTCGAGACCTATGACTGGACCGGCGGCTTCATCAAGAACAATGACAGCGCGGATGACGTACGCGACATCGATCTGTCGATCGTGCACTTCCTGTCCGGCCCGATCGGCGTCAAGGGCGCCGAGCCCGGCGATCTCCTCGTTGTCGATCTGCTCGATGTCGGCCCGATGAAAGATTCGCAGTGGGGCTTCAACGGCTTCTTCTCCAAGCAGAATGGCGGCGGATTCCTTACGGATCACTTCCCGCTGGCGCAGAAGTCGATCTGGGACTTCAAGGGCATGTACACGTCGTCGCGCCATATTCCCGGCGTGAACTTCGCCGGCCTGATCCATCCCGGCCTGATCGGCTGTCTGCCTGATCCCAAGCTGCTTGCCACGTGGAACGAGCGCGAGCAGGCGCTGATCGATACCAATCCAACCCGCGTGCCCGGTCTCGCCAATCCGCCGTTTGGCCCGACCGCACATATGGGCAGGCTTACGGGTGAGGCGAAGGAGAAGGCTGCGGCGGAAGGCGCGCGCACGGTGCCACCGCGCGAGCATGGCGGCAATTGCGACATCAAGGACTTGTCGCGCGGCTCGAAAGTGTATTTCCCGGTCTATGTGCCCGGCGGTGGACTGTCGATGGGCGACCTGCACTTCAGCCAGGGCGACGGCGAGATCACCTTCTGCGGCGCCATCGAGATGGCGGGCTGGCTGCATATCAAGGTCGATATCATCAAGGATGGCGTTGCCAAATACGGCATCAAGAATCCGGTGTTCAAGCCGTCGCCGATGACGCCGAACTACAAGGACTTCCTGATCTTCGAAGGCATCTCGGTGGATGAGGCCGGCAAGCAGCATTATCTCGACGTGCATATCGCCTATCGTCAGGCCTGTCTGAATGCGATCGAATATCTGAAGAAGTTCGGCTATTCGGGTGCGCAGGCCTATTCGATCCTCGGCACGGCGCCTTGCCAGGGCCATATCTCCGGCGTGGTCGACGTGCCCAATGCCTGCGCCACATTGTGGCTGCCGACGGAGATCTTCGACTTCGACATCATGCCGTCAGGGGCCGGGCCGATCAAACATATCGACGGCTCGATCCAGATGCCGCTGTCGCCGGACAAGTAACTCGGTCAACTCGGCCGCGGCGCCATGTCATCGGCGCCGCGGCTGCCTTTTATCTCCGTCCTTTCAACCGTCATTGCGAGCGAAGCGAAGCAATCCTGCTTCTTTTGCGCCGCTTTCCGGATTGCTTCGTCGCTCCGCTCCTCGCAATGACGGGGAGAGGTCAGCGGCCAACGATGGATCACCATCATGCCGGTCTACGAATATCTCTGCGACGATTGCGGTCCATTCACCGACATGCGCCCGATGGCCGAATGCGATGATCCGCAGGACTGCCCGCACTGCACCACCTCGGCCCCGCGTGTCATGCTGACGGCGCCGGCGTTCTTCTGCATGTCCTCGGACAAGCGCAAGGCGCATGCCACGAACGAGGAAAGCCGCAATGCGCCGAAGACGGTGGCGCAATACAAAGCCGGTCAGGACCGCGCCAAGCATGGCGCCGGTTGCGGCTGTTGCTCCAGCAAGAAGCCCTCGCGGCTGATGAAGAAGACCGCGACAGGCTCGAAGAGCTTCCCGACCGCGCGGCCGTGGATGATCAGCCACTGACTCCTGCGCTGTGATGCGCTATCGTCCACTCCCGCGCCTATCGCGGGGGCAGGCGGAGGCGCAATCATGCGACAGAATCCATTCGGAGCCACCGGGCACCATGTGTCCGTGATCGGGCAGGGCACCTGGTATATTGACCATGGCGACCGCGCTGCCGCGGTGAAGGCCCTGCAGGCCGGCCTCGATGCCGGCATGAGCCATATCGACACCGCGGAAATGTATGGCGACGCCGAGCCTGTCGTCGCTGAAGCCATCGCCGGGCGGCGCGACGAGGTGTTCCTCGTCTCCAAAGTCCTGCCGAGCAACGCCTCCCGCAAGGGCACCGTTGCCGCCTGCGAACGCTCGCTGAAGCGGCTGAATACGGATCGGCTCGATTGCTACCTGCTGCACTGGCGCGGACAGGTTCCGCTAGCCGAAACGGTTGCGGCTTTCGAGGAGTTGAAGTCGGCTGGCAAGATCGCGTCCTGGGGCGTCAGCAATTTCGACGCCGACGATCTCAACGAGTTGTTGCGCGTTGCGGGGAAGGGCGCCATCGCCTGCAATCAGGTGCTCTACCACCTGCAGGAACGCGCCATCGAACATCGCGTGATCCCCTGGTGCGAGCAGCATGGCGTCGCCGTGGTTGCCTATTCGCCGTTCGGTCATAATGACTTTCCGTCGCCGCGCTCGCCGGGTGGCCAATTGCTGGCGCAGATCGCCGCCGCTCACGGTGCCAGTGCGCGTCAGGTGGCACTCGCCTTCCTGATCCGCCAAGCTGCGGTATTCGCGATCCCGAAAGCGTCATCCGCTGCCCACGCGGCCGATAACGCCGCGGCTGGCGATCTCGTTCTGAGCGAGGCCGACATCGGCGAACTGGATAAGGCATTTCCCCGCGGGCGCGAGCCGTCGAGCCTGCCGATGCTCTGAGCGACCTGCCGGCCGTCATGCTGCAGTGCATGATCACGCGGGGCTGATCGCGCAGCGTCGTCTGTTGCATAACGCCGTCCTGTTATCGGAGGTTGTCCCAGCCACGCGAACGGCGTTTTGTGAGGCTCCAGATTCGGCCCGCATATTTCGCCGGGCCCAGCAGCCGGTTTCCTCCCGTGACCACTCATGTTCCGCCGCCGAAGGTCAGCGTACCCGTGCAGGCAGCCCGTCATCTCGACAAGCCGCTCTTCGGCCTTCTCCTGATCGTTTGCTCCACGGCCTTCCTGGCATCGTCGGACACCATGGCGAAATACCTGTCGCGCGGCGGCATGCCGCCTGTGGAGATCGCCTGGATCCGTTTTACGGTCTTCGCCCTGATCATGCTGCCGATGGTGCTGGTCCCGTCGGGCGGGAAGGCGCTGCGTTCGAGCCGACCGCTGCTGCAGGTCTTTCGTGGGCTGGGTCTGCTCGGCTCGTCGATCTTCTTCATTATCGGCCTCAGCTATCTGCCGATCGCAGAGGCGACTGCCACCGGCTTCATCTCGCCGATATTCGTCACCAGCCTGTCGGTGATCTTTCTTGGCGAGAAGGTCGGCCTGCGCCGCTGGACGGCCACCATCGTCGGACTGATCGGCGTGCTCATCATCGTGCGGCCGGGCACCGCGGCATTTCAACCGGCGGCAATCTTTCCGATCGTCTCTGCACTCGGCTGGGCAGCGGCACTGGTGCTGACGCGCAAGATGAGCGGGGCCGATCAGCCCATCACCACCATGGCCTATGCCGCGATCGTCGGTTTCCTTGTGCTCAGTGTGTTCGTGCCGTTCTACTGGACGTCGCCGACGCCAACCCAACTGGCGATCGGTGTGGCGATCGGTGTGTCATCGACGGTCGGTCACTGGATCGTGGTGGTTGCGTTCCGCTATGCCGATGCGTCGGTGCTGGCGCCATTCTCCTATGTCCAATTGATGTGGGTGACATTGCTCGGCTTCGTCGTCTTCTCCGAAATTCCGGATATCTGGACCTTCGTCGGTGCCGCGGTCATCATCGCGTCCGGCGTTTACACGGCGCATCGCGAGCGCGTGCGGCGGGCAAAAATTGTAGTCCCCGCCGAGCCGTATCCGACTTCGTGATGAACTCATAAATCACGCGATCATGCCCGCACGGTAGGCCGATCCGCATCTGCGGCATCATCATGCACGCGCTGCGCAGGATGATACTCAGATTCATTTCGCTTCATTGCAGCTTAAGAATAAAGCTTGTTCCACGCACGTTTTCCGCGTGTTTTAAGCAATGAGAACGCGAGACGCGTTATGATCCAATAGCCTACTCAAGCGTTGGTATCGTTATGCTGAGAGTTTGGAATTGCATCGAGACGCAGCATGACTGGCGGTTGATCCTGCTGGCAGCTGCCGTGTGTTTTCTCACCAGCCTCGCGGCGGTGAACCTGTTCACGCGTGCGCGCACCGCGTCCCCCGACACGCGCCTGGCTTGGCTGGTCACCTCCGGCGTCGTCACCGGCTTCGGTACGTGGGCCACGCATTTCATCGCGATGCTCGCTTACACGCCGGGCTTCGACCTGCATTACGACCTCATCATCACCGCCTGCTCGCTGGTCGCATCCGCCGTGATGACCACTGCCGGTTTTGCGATCGCGATCTTTCGTCGCTCGAAGCAGAATGCGATGCTTGGCGGCGCGGTCATCGGGCTCGGCATCGCTTGCATGCACTATATGGGAATGGCGTCGCTGCGCATTCCTGCGACCATCCAATGGCTGCCCGACCTGGTCACGACATCGATCATCGGTGGCATGGTGCTCGGTGCATTCGCCATGCTTGTCGCGCAGACTGCCGATAAGCCAGCGAAGCTGCTCGGTGCGGCGCTGCTGCTGACGCTTGCAATCTGCGTGCATCACTTCGTCGCCATGGGCGCGATCAGCCTCACCTACAAGGCCGGCATTGACGGCAATGAAAGCCTGCTGTCGCCGATCGAACTGTCGCTGGCAATTGCAGCTTTCACCGTCACCGTCGTCATTGCCGGGCTGGTCGTGGCTGTCTCGGATCAGCGCAGCCGGCGCAGCATGCGCCAGCGCAACATGCAGCTCGATGCGGCTTTGAATAATATGGGGCAGGGCCTGTGCATGTATGATGCACAGGGCGGGCTCGAATTGTGGAACGACAGTTACGTCCGGATGTATCGCATTGCCCCGGAGAAGATGGTGCTGGGCGCCACCATGGCGGAAGTCGTGGCGCTGCGCAGCGCTTCCGGCATGCTGTTCACCGAGCAGGATCGCTATGATGCGCAGCTGGAGGCGGCGATCGCCGAGCGCAAGCCGGCGAGCCAGACAGCTGAACTGCCCGACGGGCGCACCATTCAGGTGCGCTATCGTCCGATGGATAGCGGCGGCTGGGTGGTGATCCATGCCGACATCACAGATCGCAAGCAGACCGAGGCGCGTATCGTGCATCTCGCGCGTCACGACCCGATCACCGATCTGCCAAACCGCGTCGCGTTCAACGAATATCTGGCGCGGGTGTTCAGCGAGGCATCGGCAGGGCATGGCTCTTTCGCGGTTGTGCGCATCGATATCGATCGCTTCCGGGAGATCAACGAGGTGTTCGGCCAGTCGATGGGCGATGCGGTGTTGGCCGAGATCGCCAAGCGGCTCGCGGCGGCAAGCAATGGCGCCTTCCTGGCGCGGCCCAGTGGCGATATCTTTTCAATCGTCAGTCATCTCGGTGCGGAGCCGCAGACGGTGGATGATCTCTGCGCGCGACTGTCGGCGGTGCTCGACAACACGCTGCAGATCGATCGCCAGACGGTTCGCGTTCGCTGCAGTATCGGCATCTCCGTCTATCCGCAGGATGGCAACGATACCGAAAGCCTGATCGCCCATGCCGATCTCGCGCTCGACCGTGCCAAGGCTGAGGAGCGCGGAACGATCCGTTTCTTTGAGGCGGAGATGGATCAGCAGATCCGCGAAAAGCGCCTGCTGCAGCGCGACCTCGTGGTGGCTATCGAGAACGAGCAGTTCGAACTTTATTTCCAGCCGCAGGCGTCCGCTGATGGCACCATCGTGGCCTTCGAGGTGCTTCTGCGCTGGCGTCACCCGGAGCGCGGCATCGTTTCGCCCGCGGTGTTCATCCCGCTGGCGGAAGAGACGGGCCTGATCAGCGCCATCGATGCGTGGGTGTTGCGTCAAGCATGCCGGGAGGCCGCGACCTGGCACAATCCGCTCTCCATCGCGATCAATCTCTCGCCGGTGGATTTCCGCACCGGCGATGTACCGGCCATGCTGGCGTCGGTGTTGAAAGAGACGGGCCTTGCACCCGAGCGGGTCGAGATCGAGATTACCGAAGGCGTGTTGATCGACGACTTTGCCGGTGCGATTGCTATTTTGCGCGATATCAAGGCGCTCGGCGTCCGCGTGGCCATGGATGATTTCGGCACCGGCTATTCCAGCCTCAGCTATCTGCAGGCCTTCCCGTTCGACAAGATCAAGATCGACCAGACTTTTGTCATGAAGCTGGAGACAAACCCGCAATCGGCAGCGATCGTGCATGCGATCATCGGCCTTGGCCGTTCGCTGAAGCTCCCGGTCATCGCCGAAGGCGTCGAAACTGCAGCGCAACTTTCTTTCCTCGCCTCGGAAGGGTGCGCGGAAATCCAGGGCTTCCTGATCGGTCGTCCCTATCCGATCGCGCACTACCGAAAGGTCGTCACCTCGGGAAAAGGCCGTGCGATTGAAGTGAAGCGCGCGAGTTGAACTATGACGGGACGCTACGTCGCGTGATTGTTCGCTTTCTCTCACACATCGATAATTCAGCGGTATTTACGCGCGGATTCGTGATCGCTCGTGAACTCGCTCCTCAGTTGCCGAGTCCGATTTCAACAATACCTAGCTGAGGATTTCCCTCAGGCTCCGACAGTCTTGGATCATCCCGTCATCAGAACAGGCCCATGTCTTGGTGCCGACGGGCGACCACCACCGCAGCCTTGCGGTGGCGGGGGCTGATAACCGGAGTTGTCGTTATGACTGATACGTTGAAAACCGGAGCCATCGATATTGTAGCCGGTGAGGCCGATGCGTTCGGTGACGTGGTGGCGGACGCTATGATCGCCGCCGGGCTCAAGGTCTCTCATCCGCATCCGCTTCTGGCCGATTTCGTCGAGGACATCTGGGATCTCGACATTCCCGATGGTGACATCGCGCGGCGGCTGATCATCAGGGTGCCGCCCAGCGCCTATGCATTCCTGTTTTTGCAGTATCGCACCTCGATCGTGTCCGAATGGACATTCGGCAGCGCGAATGTTCCACGATTCTCCAAGCGCCGTTCCGCCATCAAGGTACAGAGTGGCATCATCACCGCACGACCCATGGGGCCGCTCGGCGCCATCATCGTGCGCATCAAGCCTGAAGCCTGGGAGCGGGTCGTTCGCGCACCGCTATCCAACTTTCTCGATCACAAGATCGATCTCCACGAGGTCCTGGACAAACAGGCTCTCGCAGAGATCGAAGATGAACTGGCGGCAGCCCCGCATGCGGATGCGCGGTTTGCGCTGATCGAGGAATTGCTATTTCGCGAAATGCGGCCCTCGCATCTACGGACGCCATTGATGCAGGCGGCGGCGCGCCTGCGCTTTGACCCGGCGCTGCAGATCCGGCAACTGGCGTCCGAGCTCGATATCAGCGTGCGCCATCTGTCGCGCGGCTTCAAGGCCACCTTCGGCACGGGCCCCAAGCAGTTCGCGCGTCTCGCCCGTGTCGAGAAGGCCTTCGCTGCGCGCCGTGACGGCCATTGCTGGACCGACATCGCCCATGCCTGCGGCTTTGCCGATCAGGCCCATCTGATCCACGACTTCCGCGCGATCATCGGGGCGGCACCGGAGGAAATCTTCAAGCCGCCCGTGTTTCGCACATGGGTTGCCGAAGGACGACTGAGGGCACGGCCGTTCTTCAATCTGTTCGTTGCCGGTTGATCCGATGCTGGTGTGGTTCTTGGTCGTCGGCCTGATGCACTGGGTTGGTCCGGTGAGTTGGTTCGGCAGGAACAGCTGGCTCATGGCCTATCTGCGGAAGACACGTCAGTGGAGGAGTGGATTGATGAAACCAAGACTCGTGTCGTTACCGGGCGCGATCGTGACCGGTGCCCGGGATCTTCACTGGATCGAGGCTACGCCGGGCGATCTGATGGCGCTGCGGATTCATAGCCGCGATGTCGCCGGTGCTTTCACTGTCGTGGAAGCGCGTGTGATGCCATTCGGTGGTCCGCCGCTGCATGTTCACAATGAGCGCGACGAGATCTTCGAAGTGCTCGAAGGCCGGTTTCGTTTTCTCTGTGCCGGCGATACCTTCGATATCACGGCGGGAACGACGGTCGTCGTCCCGCGGGGCGTCGCGCATGCCTGGGTCAATCTGGGCTCGCGGCCGGCGCGTCTGTTGTTCTCTTTCGTGCCGGGCGGAATCGATGGTCTGTTCGAGGAGATTGGTCGTACCCCGCCGGATCAATGGGCGGCACTGGCTGCGCTGCACGACACGGATATTGTCGGACCGCCGCTTGTCGTCGAGGGTGCGGCGGAGCCATGCCGGGCCTATCGTGGCGAGAATATCGCCTTTCTCATGCCATTGCCGTGATCATACGGGTAATGCGATCGAATACTTCACCTGGCTCAGCGCAAAGCTCGATTCAATCGACGCGATGCCGTCGAGCCGGGTGAGTTTGTTCTTGAGGAAAGCCTCGTAGGAGGCGAGATCGGCAGCGACCACGCGCAGGAGATAGTCGCGATTGCCGGTCATCAGGTAACATTCCAGCACCTCGTCCCATTTCGAAATCGCCTTGGCGAAGCGATTGAGGTCTTCTTCCTTCTGCCTGACCAGCTTGATCGAAATAAAGACGCTGACGGGAAGGCCGACAGCTTTCTGATCCACCAGCGCCATGTAGCCGGAAATCACGCCGCGTTGCTCAAGCAGTTTGACACGGCGATGGCAGGGCGAAATCGACAGGCCCACTTTGTCCGCCAGTTCCTGCATGGTCAGACGGCTGTCGATCTGCAGCGCGGCCAGGATCTTGCGGTCGATCGTGTCCAGCGTTTGCATGCGGAGGCCTGAATTGGAATAAATCGGTGGAACGGGAGCGTTGGCGATCAGTTTATCCCAATATCTCGTCTCTTGTCGCCATAAATTGGGAAAATCCGGAAATAGCGATCGCTAGAATGGTGCCAATTCACGAACCGGATCAGCCGGCCATAAAACGGGAGCCCACCATGCCGATCGATGACAGCCGCCTGCAGATGCTGACGGCGCTGGCGAAAAAGTCGCTCTGGCTTTCGTCCTGGACCATCCACAACGCCAATCACATCCGCCCCAACACCGATGGCCTCAAGGTCGGCGGTCATCAGGCGTCATCCGCATCGCTCGCGACCATCATGTCGGCGCTGTATTTCTCGGTGCTGAAGCCGGAGGATCGCGTTGCGGTGAAGCCGCATGCGTCGCCGATCTTCCACGCGATCCAGTACCTGTTCGGCAATCAGACGCGCGAGAAGCTGCAGAACTTTCGCGGCTTCAAGGGTGCGCAGAGCTATCCGTCGCGCACCAAGGATGTCGATGACGTCGACTTCTCCACCGGATCGGTCGGCCTCGGTGTTGCGCAGACGCTGTTCTCGTCGCTGGTGCAGGATTACGTGTCTGCTCATGGGCTGATCGGGGATCGCCGCGAAGGCCGCATGATCGCGCTGGTCGGCGATGCGGAGATGGATGAAGGCAACATCTTCGAGGCGCTGGTCGAGGGCTGGAAGCACGGCTTGCGCAATTGCTGGTGGATCATCGACTATAATCGTCAGAGCCTCGATGCTGTCGTGCGTGAAGGACTGTGGGAGAAATTTGAATCCATGTTCCACAATTTCGGCTGGGACGTGGTCATCGTGAAGTATGGCCGGCTGATGGATGCGGCTTTTGCCGAGCCGGGCGGTCTGGCGCTGAAGACCTGGATCGATAAGTGTCCGAACCAGCGCTACGCGGCGCTGTGCTTTCAGGGCGGGGCGGCATTCCGCAAGCGGCTGCATGACGAGATCGGCGATCAGGGCGACGTCACCGCGCTGATCGATCGGCGCAGCGACCACGAACTATTGGCGCTGATGTCCAATCTCGGTGGCCATGACATGGCCAGCATGATCGAGGCGTTCGAGACGATCGATCACGATCGCCCGGTCTGCTTCATCGCCTATACGATCAAGGGCGTCGGGCTGCCGTTCCAGGGGCACAAGGACAATCACGCCGGCCTGATGACGCCGACGCAGATGGAGAAGTGGCGCGAGAGCCAGAATATTCGGCCGGGCCATGAATGGGACAAGTTCGAAGGGCTGGCGCAGGATGCGGCGGCGCTGGAGGCATTCCTGAAGCAGGTGCCGTTCGTGCAGCAGGGCCGTCGCCGCCTTGATGCGCCGACGATCGAGGTTCCGGATACACTGCAATTCAAGCCGGCTTCGGAGATGTCCACGCAGCAGGGCTTTGGCCTGATCCTCAACGAACTCGCACGCAGCGAGACGGAGCTGGCGTCACGGATCGTCACGGCATCGCCGGACGTCACCGTGTCCACCAATCTCGGCGCCTGGGTCAATCGCCGCGGTCTGTTCGCGAAGGCGGAGAATGCCGACCTGTTCCGGCAGGAGAAGATCCCGTCGACCTTCGCATGGGATTACTCGCCGAAGGGCCAACATATGGAGCTCGGCATCGCCGAGATGAATCTCTTCATCATGCTGTCGGCGCTCGGGCTGTCTCATTCAATCAATGGCGCGCGGCTGCTGCCGATCGCCACGCTCTATGATCCCTTCATCGAGCGCGGTCTCGATGCGCTGAATTATGCCTGCTACCAGGATGCGCGGTTCATGGTGGCGGCGACGCCATCGGGGATCACGCTGGCGCCGGAAGGTGGCGCGCATCAGTCGATCGCGACGCCTCTGATCGGCATGGCACAGGACGGGCTGGCATCTTACGAGCCGGCCTTTGTCGATGAACTCGCCGTCATCATGCGCTGGGGCTTTGCGCATATGCAGCGCGCGGCCGGCGAGGGCGGCTCGGTCTATCTGCGGCTCTCGACACGCGCCATCGAGCAGCCAAAGCGCATCATGACGCCGGATTTGCAGCAGCACATCACGGACGGCGCCTACTGGCTGCGCAAGCCCGGCGACAATTGCGATCTGGTGATCGCCTATACCGGCACGCTGGCGCCGGAAGCGATCGAGGCGACCGGGCTGCTCGGCGAAGCGCATCGCGATATCGGGCTACTGGCGATCACGTCTGCGGATCGTCTGCATGCGGGCTGGACAGCAGCGCGGCGTATCCGTCGCGAGCAGCGCGTGCCGCAGCAGAGCCATATCGAAAAACTCCTGGCGCCGCTGCCGCGCGATTGCGGCATCGTCACCGTGCTCGACGGTCATCCGGCCACGCTCGGCTGGATTGGCGCGGTGCATGGCCATAGGCTGGAAGCGCTCGGCGTCGAGCATTTCGGCCAGACCGGCACCATCGGCGATCTCTATCGCCATCACGGCATCGACGCGAATGCGATCATCGATGCAGCGGAAGCGTTGAGCCCGGCGGCGCCAGTGCGGCATCGGAAGATGGCGGTGTAGTCGTTCGGACGGCCGCACACTCCATGTCATCCCCGCGAAGGCGGGGATCCATAAACGCTGTCGCCCTGACGCAGTAAGGCCGGTGACGAACGGCGTCGTCGGAGGCTATGGGTCCCCGCCTTCGCGGGGACGACGATAGATTGGTCGCGCTCAAAACGCCTTGAACGTGATGATCGTATGCGTGTCCTGGATGCCGGGCAGCACCTGCACCTTCTCGTTCACGAAGTGACCGATATCGGTGTCCTTATCGACATAGAACTTCACCAGCAGGTCGTAGTGGCCGGCGGTCGAATAGATTTCCGAGGCGATCTCGGCCTCTGCCAGCGCATTGGCCACGATGTAGGACTGGCCGAGCTTGCACTTGATCTGGACAAAGAAGGGGATCATCGGGATTCTCCGAACATAGGCGTCTGGAGATCATCAAGCCCAAAACAGCCGGTGTGGCAAGGCCGCCGGGAACCGGCGGCCGCCACCTCTGGTCCGGTCAGGCCGGCTGCAGGCCGAGGGCCTGTGCGGCCTCCAGCCAGACCGGCAGTTCCTTCTGATACAGCGCGTTGGTTTCCTTGAAGCCGAGCGCCGGCTCCAGCGCCACGGTCTTGAGGACTTCCTTGATCTTCGGATCGTTATTGGCCTGCACGAACAGCGCAGCCAGCCTGTCGACGACCGGCTGCGGCGTGGCCTTGGGCACCGCCCAGCCGGAGAAGCCGCTCACCGTGAAGAATTTCGACGTCGCGCCCTGCTCGGGCAGCGTCTTCACCTCGGGGATGGCATCGACCTTTTTCGAATGGACGGCGAACACCACGCCGCGATTGCTCTGCAGCACCGATTGCGCAGCAGTGTAGCTGCCCATGGCGAAATCCAGCGAGCCGTCGGCGAGACCGGTCCACATCGGCGCCTCGCCGCGATAGTGGATCGGCTCGATCTTCAGGCCATATTGCTTGTTGAGCTCATTGACCGTGAAATGCGGCGCCGAGCCGACGCTGTAGGTGCCGAAATTGATCTTGTCCTTTTTCTTCGCGTAGGCGACGAAATCGTCCAGCGATCTGACGCCCGATGCCGGGCTGGCGACCAGAAGCAGACCCGCGCCGGGAACGACGCTGACAAGGGACAGATCCTTGTCCATGTCATAGCCCGGGGTTTTCAGCATCACCCGGTTCATCACATAGGTGGTGGAGATCGAGCACAGGATGGTGTGGCCGTCGGGCTCGGAGCGCGCGACTTCAGCGGTGCCGATGGCGCCGGATGCGCCGGCCTTGTTTTCGACCACCACGGTCTGGCCGACCTGTTTGCCGATGAATTCGCCGAACGAGCGTGCGAGAAGATCGGTTTGTCCGCCGGCGGGATAGCTGCAGACCATGCGGATCTGTTTCGCGGGCCAGGCGGCTTGCGCGGAGGCACCACGCGACAGGAACGGCAAGGTAAGCGCGGATGTGCCGGTAGCCAAAAAATGACGGCGATCGAGTGTGATGGACATGGTTTCCTCCGGTGATTTTTTCCGGACGGTAGCCCAAGGAACTGGCGCCGGCCATGCGTGATTTAGGACAGATTGGCGCATCACCGCCGGCTGTCTGGACAGCTTCGGGTTGCTGGTCTCGCACCGCCGCGCTAGGACTGGTGATAGCCGCTTTCTGTCTGATTTGATGCGAGTTTTCCGATGCCAACACCGATTGCGCTGACCATTGCCGGCTCCGACTCCTCGGGCGGCGCCGGCATTCAGGCGGATCTCAAGACGTTCGCAGCGCTGGGCGTCTATGGCGCGTCGGCGATCTCGGCGCTGACGTCGCAGAACACCCATGGCGTCACCGGCATCCATCAGGTGCCGGCGGACTTCGTCTCGGCGCAGATCGATGCGGTCTTCGTCGATCTCGCGGTGGGGGCGGTGAAGATCGGCATGGTCGCGCAGCGCGATGTCATTGAAGTCATCGCTGCCAACCTTGCCAGGTGGCAGCCGAAACATGTGGTGCTCGATCCGGTGATGGTGGCGACGTCGGGCGACCGGCTGCTGGTGCCGGAGGCGATCGACGCGCTGCGTACGGTGCTGATCCCGCGCGCCGATATAATCACGCCGAACCTGCCGGAGGCGGCGGCGTTGCTCGACGAGCCGATCGCCGAAGGGGATGCCGCCATCGAGGCGCAGGGCAAGCGCCTGCTTGGCCTCGGCTGCAAGGCGGTGCTGATCAAGGGCGGCCATGGCGACGGGCCGCAGAGCACGGATTATTTCGTCACATCCAATGGTGCCATTGCTCTGCCGGCAACGCGGGTGGCGACAAAGAACACCCATGGCACCGGCTGCACGTTGTCGTCGGCCATCGCTGCTGAGCTCGCCAAAGGGGCCGACCTGGAAAGCGCCGTGCGTTCGGCGAAGGCCTATGTGACCGCGGCCATCGCCGCCGCTGACAAGTTCACCGTCGGGCACGGTCATGGGCCGGTGCATCATTTCCACGGCTTTTATTAGTGTCGAGCCGTAGAGTGGCGTAGCTACACACAGCCGCTGCGACACTCTGTCGTCGATCTGTCATCCCGCCTTGATATCAGCCGAACAGCACACGGGTTGTCCGATTCCACCGGACACGCTGGACGGAACCTTCGATGACGACGCTGGATCTCGAAAAGTCCATTGTTGAAACGGCCTATGCCCGCTGGGCGCCGATCTATGATGCGGTGTGCGGCCCGGTGATGTTGAAGGGCCGTCGCGCGGCCGCCGAGGCGGCGCGCAATGTCGGCGGCAAGGTGCTTGAAGTCGGCGTCGGCACTGGCCTGTCTTTCGAGGACTATGATAGCAGCACGGAAGTGACCGGTATCGATCTCTCCGCGCCGATGCTCGCAAAAGCGCGCAACAAGATGGCGTCGGGCCGCTTCCCCTGGGTGAAGGACGTCCAGCAGATGGACGCGCACGCCATGGAGTTCGCGGATGCCACGTTTGACTGCGTGGTCGCGCAGTTCGTCATCACGCTGGTCGAAAATCCCGAGCAGGTGCTGTCCGAATGCCATCGCGTGGTGAAGCCGGGCGGCCGCATCATTCTCGTCAATCATCTCTATTCGGAAACCGGCTGGGCCGCGGCGCTGGAGCGCTGGGCGGCGGAGAAAACGCGCTCGCTCGGCCTGCGCCCGGAATTCCCCTTCGCACGGCTGCAGGCATGGTCGCAGGCAAATGCCGATTCCGTTCTTGTCGAGCGTCGCAGGCTGCGGCCGTTCGGCATCTATACGCTCGTGACTTTCGAGAGAACCGCACCGGCGCTGGCGGCATAACGTCATCGTCCGGTCACGCAAATTTGCTAGCCGCTCGCTATGGAAAGAGACGCGATGAGTGAAGGCAACGAACACCGCTTTCGCACCTTGTTCATCTCCGACGTTCATCTCGGAGCACGAGGCTCGCAGGCCGAAAAGCTGCTGGATTTTCTCCGCGTCCACGACGCCGATACCATCTATCTGGTCGGCGATATCGTGGATGGCTGGGCGCTGAAGGGCGGCTGGCACTGGCCGCAATCCCATAACGACTTCGTGCAGAAGATGCTGCGCAAGGTCCGCAAGGGTGCCAAGATCATCTACATCCCCGGCAATCATGACGAATTCCTGCGCAATTACTACGGCACGCATTTCGGCGGCATCGAGGTCGTCGAAACCGCGACGCATGAAGGCGTGGACGGCAAGAAGTATCTCGTCATCCACGGCGATATCTTCGATCTCGTGGTGCAGAACGCGCGCTGGCTCGCCCATCTCGGCGACAAGGCCTATGACTTCGCGATCCAGATGAATCGTCTGGTCAACGCCTTCCGTCGCCTGTTCGGCTTCCCTTACTGGTCGCTGTCGAAATGGGCCAAGATGAAGGTGAAGAATGCGGTGAATTTCATCGGCGCGTTCGAAGAGACCCTGGCCGGCGAAGCGCGTCGCCACGGTGCTGATGGCGTGATCTGCGGTCACATCCACTACGCGACCATCCGCGACGAGCACGGCATCCGCTACATGAATTGCGGCGACTGGGTCGAGAGCTGCACCGCGCTGGTCGAGCACGAGGACGGTCGCTTCGAAATCCTCACCTGGGCCGATGTCGCCAAGAAGGATGAACCGGTGCGGGCACTCGCCGCCGCAAAGGCCGCTTGATGCGCATCCTGGTCGCCACCGACGCCTGGCACCCGCAAGTCAACGGCGTCGTTCGCACGCTGACGATGATGGCCGAGGCCGCCAAGACCTTCGGCGTCGAGGTCTCGTTCCTCACGCCGGAGACGTTCCATACATTCGGGATGCCGAGCTATCGCGATCTCCGTGTCGCCATTCCGCGCCGTCGCAAGATCGCGCGCATGATCGAGGCGGCCAGGCCCGACAATATCCATATCGCCACCGAAGGCCCCATCGGCTTTGCCGCGCGCGCCTATTGCCGCCGCCGGGGCATTCCGTTCACGACCAGCTTTCATACGCGTTTCCCCGAATATATCTCCGCGCGCTTTCCAATTCCGGAGGCCTGGGTCTGGGCCGGGCTGCGCTGGTTTCATGGCGCAAGCTCTGCGGTGATGGCGGCGACACCCGCGCTCGCCACTGAACTGCGGGAGCGCGGCTTCAAGAATGTGGTCCTGTGGCCGCGTGGCGTCGATGGCCATCTGTTCCGTCCGCGCGATGTTGATCTCGGCTATGCGAAGCCGGTCTATCTCTCGGTCGGCCGCGTCGCCGTGGAAAAGAATCTCGACGCGTTCCTGTCGCTCGATTTGCCTGGCACCAAGGTGATTGTTGGTGACGGGCCCGCGCATGCGGAATTGCAGGCGAAATATCCGAAGGCGGTGTTCCTCGGCTCGCTGCAGGGCGAGGAACTGGCGCGGGTCTATTCCGGCGCCGATGTGTTCGTGTTTCCGAGCAAGACCGACACCTATGGCCTCGTACTGCTGGAAGCGCTCGCCAGCGGCGTGCCGGTGGCGGCACTGCCTGTCACTGGGCCTAAGGATGTGATCGGCTCCGCTCCCGTCGGCGTGCTGTCGGACGACCTTCAGGCGGCCTGCCTGCAGGCGCTCAATATCGACCGCCAGGCCTGTCTCGATTTCGCGGCCAATCACACCTGGGAAGCCTCGGCGCGGGCGTTTGTCGGGAATATCAGCCAGGTGCGGGCGGATTTGCAGGCCCAGCCTGCCACCCGCGCGCAACAGCCCAGCATCGCCGTCTGATCTCGGCCACTTGTCCGTTGCTTGCTACGCGCGGTAGCATGCATGCATGACAAACACAGCCTTGCCGATCTCCGCCGCCGATATCGATGCCGCCGCCCGGGTCATTGCACCTTATGCCGTGCGCACCCCGCTCTTGCCGTCGCCCGCGCTGGATGCGCTGACCGGTGGGCGCATTTTCGTCAAACCGGAAGTGCTGCAGCGGACCGGCTCGTTCAAATTCCGTGGCGCCTTCAACAAGCTGTCCTCGATCCCGCAGAATGAGCGCAGTCGTGGCGTGGTCGCGTTTTCGTCCGGCAATCATGCCCAGGGTGTCGCCGCCGCCGCGCAGATCCTCGGCATGAAGGCGACCATCGTGATGCCGTCCGATGCGCCGGCCATGAAGGTCGCCCGCACGCGCGGCTATGGTGCCGAGGTCGTGCTCTACGATCGCGACAAGGAAGACCGCGAGGCAATTGCGCGGAAAATCTCCGGCGACAGCGGCGCCACCGTGGTGCCGCCCTATGACGATGTGTTCGTCATGGCTGGGCAGGGCACCGTGGGTCGCGAGATTGCCGAAGATCTGGCCGCTCTCACGGTCGTGCCGGATATCGTCTCGGCGCAGGCATCCGGTGGCGGCCTGATCGGCGGCATCGCCGTCGCCGTGAAGTCGCGCTTTGCCGATGCGTCGATTATCGTTGCGGAGCCTGCGGGCTATCACGACCACGAATTGTCACTTGCAGCCGGCAAGCCAGTTGCCCATGGCAATAGCGGCCGCACCATCTGCGATGCCCTGATGGCGCAGCAGCCCGGCGACATCACGTTCGCCGTCAACAAGCACCTGCTCGCCGGCGCGGTCAGCGCCACCGATGAGGAGGTGATGGAAGCCATGGCTTTTGCGTTTCGCGATCTGAAACTGGTTGTCGAGCCTGGCGGCGCCGTGGCACTGGCGGCGCTGCTGAAGGGCAAGATCGACGCCCGCGGAAAGACCGTGGTGATCGTGCTGTCCGGCGGCAATGTGGATGCCGAGCTCTATAGCAAGGCGATCAGTGCATAAGCGTGGATCGTAGGGCGGATGAGCGCAGCGTCATCCGCCGTCTTACGCCACATGCACTCGGCCGGCGGATGACGCCTTCGGCTCATCCGCCCTACGAAAAGAACGCGATCTTCTCGGCCTGGGTCATGCGCCGGAGCGGCGCCAGCGGATCGGAGGCGGGGGCTGCCGGATTGGCGATCACGCCATTGGCGATCAGCGCAGCGCCGAGTGAGGGGGCGGGCATCTCCGGTGCCGCAGGCATCGCCGGTGCCAGCGCAACCTCTGCAATCTCTTCCAGCGTCATCTCGGCATCCCGGGATGGCTGCGCGACAGGGGCACGATAGACCTGCTCGCTTGCCGCCATCTCTGGGGCCGGCGCGAAGAGTTCGTCGGTATCGTCGAGATCGAGGGCGCCCATTTCCATGGCGACGGCGTCGAGTACGGCGAGATCTTCGGCCTCTTCGGCTTCGAAGCTTGTCTCGACGTCCGCCGTCGCTTCGATGGGCAGCGCTACCGGAATATTGACCATAGCTTCGGCTGCTTCGGCCAGGGCCTCTGCCGCTGCGAGGGCATGCTCGACGGGAGCCGGCTTGAAAGCAGGTTTTGGCGCCCGCATCGTTTCCGCGGAGGGGGCGGCGGCCGCCTCGCTCGCAGGTGCCTTGAACAGCGGCGTCACGGACGCCTCGCGCGGCTCATGGGCCTGTTCCGCGACAGGGGCTTCGGTTCTTGCAGTCGGCGCAAGGCTGCCGTCTGCCAGTGCCTCGATACGCTCCATCAGCGCATCGTAGCTCGCCAGCACGGCGTCGCGGCCTTTCTCGCTGTTGCGTGCCTCAACGGCCGCGTGGGCCGTCTCGATCGCCTTCACCTGCGTGTCCAGGAGATCGCAGATGCGGGTATCGGCGCCGCATTCGCGCATCGTCAGGGCGATCTCGCGGATGATGCGGGCGCCGTTGCGAGCTGCGGTCTGCGCCGTGTCGCCTTCACTGCGCGGCAGCACCTCGATGGCGGTGGCCTTGGCCTGGCGCAAAGCGGCGCGGATCGCGCCAAGGGCTGCCGTGAGGCTCAGCCCCTGCGGTTGCTGCTTTTGCGTGGCAAGATTGCCCTCAAGCCGGGATACGGCTTCCAGCAGCAGATTGGTATCGGCATTGCGGTTGCGCTTGGTATATTCGGCAAGGAACCAGCGGCCCCGTGCGGTCTCCATGAAGGCCTCGCGGATCGCCTCGTAGTCAGCCTCGCCCGGCAGATTCGGACGGGCGTTGATCGGCGACAGGGCAAATGCTTCTTCGGCCATCAGGTCCACTCGCGGCGCGCCGACAGGCGCGGTATCTCATCACGTTAACGATCGCACACGAATCGCAACCCGTCCAATGATACCCGAATCTCGTCCCCAGATCGCTGCGTCCCCAGCGCGCAAATTCGCGCAGCGACTGGCCATGTTCTACGGCACCGTGTTCGGCTCCAGCGGATTCTATCTGCCCTTCTTCCCCGTTTGGCTGAAGGCGATCGGGATCGACCCGGCGTGGATTGGTATCATTCTCGCTGTGCCGTCGACGACGCGCTTCACGACGCTGCCCTTCATCACTGCTTTCGCCGAGCGTCATCATGCGCTGCGCCAGACCATGATCGTCTGCGCCTTTCTCACAATGATCGGTTTTGGCGTAGTTGGTACGCTACGCGAACCGCTGGCCATCCTACTGATGTTCGCATTGACCGCTATCGTGTGGACACCACTGACGGCGCTCACCGATGGCTATGCGCTGAAGGGCGTGGTGCGCTTCGGCTTCAATTATGGACCGCTACGATTATGGGGCTCGGCGGCCTTCGTGGTCGGCGCGCTGGTCTGCGGCCTGGTGGTGAACTGGCTCGATGGCACGCAACTCATCTGGGTGATCGTCGGTGCGATGGTGATGTCGGCCATTGTCAGTCTCGGCCTGCAGCCGCTCGGTGGAACCACCGGCGACGGCAAGGTGCTGTCGAAAGCAAGCGCGCTGTTGCGGGATCCCGGCTTCCTGGCGATCGCTGTTGCGACGGCGCTGATCCAGGGCAGCCATGCCGGCTACTACACATTCGCATCCATCACATGGCAAACGGCCGGCTATGACGGCCTCACCATTGCCGGTCTGTGGACGCTCGGCGTGCTTGCGGAGATCGTCTTGTTCGCGCTGTCGCCGCGGATCACATGGGCGCCGGCGACATTGGTCATTCTCGGCGGCCTCGGCGCGTTGCTGCGCTGGACGCTGACGGCGCAGACCTTGCCGCTGCCAGTATTGGTGGTCGTGCAACTGCTGCACGGCGCGACCTATGGGCTGACGCAACTCGGGACCATGGGGCTGCTGCTGCATCATGTCCCGCAGCATGTGATGGCGCGGGCGCAGGGCTATGTCACGGCCTGCACCGGCCTCGTGATGAGCAGCATGGCGGTGCTGTCAGGTGCCATTTACGCGCGCTATGGCGAGGGCGTGTATTACGTGATGGCTGCGTTGGGGCTGGCAGGCGCGGGTGTGATTTGGCTCGGTCGGAAGCGGGTGAGCGAGAAATTGCATGAGGTTTCGTAGGGCGGATGAGCCGAAGGCGTCATCCGCCGGCCGAATCACAATTGAAGCTCCGCGGCGGATGACGCTTCGCTCATCCGCCCTACGGCTACCCCCAAAGCTCCGCATCCGGCGGGTAAACCGTACTGCCATCATATCGCAGCCCACCGTCGCGATCCCGGGCAAGCAATAGCGGCCCATCGAGATCCACGAACCGTGCGCCCTGCGCGATCAGCATCGCCGGTGCCATCGCCAGCGAGGTCGCCACCATGCAGCCGACCATGATGTCGAGCCCCATGGCGCGCGCAGCGTCGGCCATCTTCAGCGCCTCGGTGAGGCCGCCGGCCTTGTCGAGCTTGATGTTCAGCGCGTCGTAGCGGCCGGCCAGTGCGGGCAAGGAGGCGAGGTCATGCACGCTCTCGTCGGCGCAGACCGGGATCGGCCGCTGCACGTGCAGTAGCGCCTCGTCATGGCCGGCGGGGAGGGGCTGCTCGATCAGCGTCACGCCGGCGCGATGGCAGGCGTCGAGATTGGCTTTGAGGTTCTCCGCCGTCCATCCCTCATTGGCATCGACGATCAGGTCCGCCTTCGGCGCAGCACCGCGCACGGCGGCGATCCGCGCCATGTCGTCGTCGCTGCCGAGCTTGATCTTGAGCAGCGGGCGATGCGCGGCATTCGCGGTGGCTGCGGCCATCGCTTCAGGTGTTCCGAGCGAGATCGTGTAAGCGGTCGTGCAAGGGGCCGGGGCGTGTCGCTGCAGCAGGTCCCAGATGCGGAGCCCGCTTTCCTTGGCCTCGAGATCGAGCAGAGCGCAATCCACTGCGTTGCGGGCAGCCCCATGCGGCATGGCGGCCTGCAAGGCGGCGCGGTCGAGCCCTGCGGCAAATGCGCCGGTCATGGCCTGGATCATCGCGAGTGTCGCCTCTGGCGTTTCGCCATAGCGTGCATAGGGCACGCATTCACCGCGGCCGGTGTGGCCACCGCGACTGATCTCCGCGACCACCACCACAGCCTCAGTCTTGGCGCCACGGCTGATCGTGAAACTGCCGGCGATGGGCCAGGTTTCGATACGGGCGGTCAATGTCGCGGAAAGCGAGGCTGCAGCGGACAAGCAGGCGTCCTCCGGGTTGAGGCAGGCGGTGAACTTGATGTCGATCTCTATAAGTTTAAGTGACCGGGGTGAACTTGTTTGCGACGTAATGCAGTGCTTCACAGGCGGTTCTGGAACACCAATTTACGCGGCGTTAACCATAGCATCGTGTTGGTCCAATTGAGCTTCTCAAATCCGTATGGCGGCGTGTTAATACTTTGTTCATGTCTCGATTGAACCACCCGACGGGCTTGCTGTGAGCAGCCCCACACTCGAACAGGTTGCGAAGGGCGATGGCCTGGCGCTATGCGCCGCCGGCGCGTGGACCTCTGCGTCGGCGCCGCTGATGGAGAAGCTGGTCGCCGATGCCGAGAAGCTCAGCGGCAGCCGGCCCAATATCTCCATCGATGTCTCGCAGGTCGCCAAACTCGACACGTTCGGCGCGTGGCTGATCGAACGCCTGCGCCGCACGCTCACGGTGGGCGGGCAGGAGGCCGAGATTGCCGGCCTGTCGGAGAACTATGCGAGCCTGGTCGATGAGGTCCGCAAGGTGAAGCCGCGGCCGGCGCCGGGGCGGGGGCCGAACGGCATCACCGTCGTGCTCGACGGCATCGGCCGCAATGTCTATGGCGTCGGTGAGACGCTGCTGTCGCTGGTGGACATGATCGGTGCGGTGATCGCCGCCTGGTTCCGGATCTGGCTGCATCCGTCGCGGTTCCGGCTCACCTCCATGGTGCATCACCTGCAGCAAGTTTGCTGGAATGCGGTGCCGATCGTGGTGCTGATCACCTTCCTGATCGGCTGTATCGTTGCCCAGCAGGGCATCTTCCACTTCCGCAAATTCGGCGCCGATGTGTTTGTCGTCGATATGCTCGGCATTCTGGTGCTGCGCGAACTCGGGGTCTTGCTGGTCGCCATCATGGTGGCCGGTCGTTCCGGCAGTGCCTATACGGCCGAGCTCGGCTCCATGAAAATGCGCGAGGAAATCGACGCGCTGCAGACCATGGGCTTCGATCCCGTCGAGGTGCTGATCCTGCCGCGCATGATGGCGCTGGTGCTGGCGATGCCGATCCTGGCCTTCCTCGGCGCCATGGCGGCGCTCTATGGCGGCGGTCTTGTCGCCTGGATGTATGGCGGCGTCGATCCCGCGACCTTCCTGTCGCGCCTGCGCGAGGTGCTGTCGATCAATCACTTCGTCGTCGGCATGGCGAAGGCGCCTGTGATGGCCATGGTGATCGGCATCGTCGCCTGCGTCGAAGGCCTTGCCGTGAAGGGCAGCGCGGAGTCGCTCGGCCAGCACACCACGGCATCCGTGGTGAAGGGCATTTTCTTTGTCATCGTGATGGATGGTGTGTTCGCCATCTTCTTCGCATCGCTCGGGATCTGATCATGAGCCCGGCAGAAGCAACCACACCGGCAACCAAGGACGCGATCATCCGCGTCCGCGATCTCACCGTCGCCTTCGGCAAACGCAAGGTGCTGGACGGCCTCAATCTCGACGTGGCGCGCGGCGAGATCCTCGGCTTCGTTGGCGCATCCGGCGCCGGCAAGTCGGTGTTGATGCGTACCATCATCGGCCTGGTGCCGAAGGTGGCCGGCAATATCGAGGTGTTCGGCACCGATCTCGACAGCAACGAGCGAGAGCGCCGCAATATCGAGCGCCGCTGGGGCATCCTGTTCCAGCATGGTGCGCTGTTCTCGTCGCTGAATGTGCGGCAGAACATCCAGTTTCCGGTGCGCGAATATCTGAAGGTGTCGCAGCGCCTGCTGGACGAGATCACCATGGCAAAGCTCGCCATGGTCGGCCTCAAGCCGGAAGTGGTCGAGCGCTTTCCGTCGGAACTGTCGGGCGGCATGATCAAGCGCGTGGCACTGGCGCGCGCACTCGCGCTCGATCCGGAGATCGTGTTTCTCGATGAGCCGACCTCGGGCCTTGATCCGATCGGCGCCGGCGATTTCGACGAGCTGGTGCGCACGCTGCAGCGGACGCTCGGGCTCACGGTGTTCATGGTCACCCACGATCTCGACAGCCTTTACACCGCCTGCGACCGCATCGCGGTGCTCGGCAGCGGCAAGATCATCGCCCACGGCACCATCGCCGACATGCAGGCGTCAACGCATCCGTGGCTACGTGAATATTTCCATGGCAAGCGCGCACGCGCTGTCGTGAACGACAAGGCCACTGGCCTGAGTGGAGTTTGAGTGATGGAAACGCGGGCGAATTACGTCCTGATCGGAAGCTTCACGCTGGCGGTGATCGCTGCGGCGATCGGCTTCGTGATGTGGTTTCAAAACCTGCATTCGGGCAAGCAGCGCACGCCGCTGCGGGTCGTGTTCGAAGGCTCGGCATCGGGCCTGCGCAATGGCGGCAATGTCAACTTCAACGGCATCCGCGTCGGCGAGATCGTCTCGGTGAAGCTCGATAATCCCAAGCGCGTGGTGGCGCTGGCGATGATCGATACCGTGGCGCCGATCCGCAAGGACACGCTGGCGGGCCTCGAATTCCAGGGCCTGACCGGTGTGGCCGCGATCGCGCTGAAGGGCGGCGCGCCGGATGCGCCGGAAGTGCCTGTCGATACCGACGGCGTGCCGGTGCTCACCGCCGATCCCGAGGCGACCAAGGATATCGGCGAGGCCGTGCGCGCGACGCTGCAGAACGTCAATCGCCTGGTCACCGACAATCAGGAGGCGCTCAAGGGCGCGCTCAGCAATGTCGAGACCTTCACCGGCGTGCTCGCCCGCAACGCCGAGTCCATCGACGGCATCATGAAGAAGATCGACAGCATCATGGGCAAGGCCGATGGCGTCGTCGCCAAGACCGACAATATCATGCTCGGATTGGACACGCTGGCGGGTGGCAAGGATGGCGGCGCGCTGACCGCGGCGGTGAAGTCGTTCCACGAGCTGACGGACAATCTCGACAAGCGCACGGGGCAGCTGATCATTGATGGCCGCCGCGCCCTCGGCGATGCCTCGCGCACGCTAAACGATGTCAGCCGGGCGGTGAACAATCTCGACCGTAACCCGACGCGCCTGCTGTTCGGCCCGAGCACGAGTTCGCAACAGGCAGCGCCGCCTCCGCAGCCGCAGCAGGCTCCGCCGCAGCAATTGCGGAGACGCTGACACGGGACTCTTGTAGGATGGGTTGAGCAAAGGCGCGTCAGCGCCGGAGCGATAACCCATCGGCGGAGTTTGCCAGATCGTCCAGCCGATGGGTTTTCGCTCCGCTCAACCCATCCTACGCAGGAGCGTTCATGGCCGCCGACGATCATTTCACCATCAGCAATGGCCGGGTGATGGCCACCATCAAGGCCGATGGCGCCGAACTGTGTTCGCTGAAGAATGCAGACGGGCAGGAGGTGCTGTGGCAGGCCGGCCCCGAATGGCCGCGCCATGCGCCGATCCTGTTTCCCATCGTCGGGCGGCTGAAAGGCGATGTGCTGAGGCATCGCGGCCAGACCTATCCCATGACCCAGCACGGTTTCGCCCGCGACCAGCGCTTTGCCTGGACCGCGCGGGAGAAGACGCTGTGCGTGTTGTCATTGAGCGATAGTGCGGAGAGCAGGGCAAAATACCCGTTCGCATTCCGGCTTGATGTGTCCTACGCGGTCGAGGGCGACGAGCTGGTGATCGGCTATGCCATCACCAATACGGGCGACGAGACGCTGCCGGCCTCGATGGGCGCACATCCGGCGTTTCATTGGCCGCTGGCCGGCGGTGTCGCCAAGGAAGCGCACAGCATCGTATTCGAAAAGTCTGAGCCCGCGCCGATCCGTCGCCTTGATGGCGGGCTTCTCTTGCCTGAGTCGGAGGCAACGGCCGTGCAGGGCGACAGGCTCGCGCTGTCCGAAGCGCTGTTCGCCAAGGACGCGATGATCTTCGATCAGATCGCCAGCAACTCCCTGCGCTATCAGGCGTCGGGCGCACCGACGATCACCTTCGCATGGGACGGCTTCCCGCAACTCGGCATCTGGTCGAAGCCGTCAGGCGCCGCGTTTCTCTGCATCGAGCCATGGCACGGCTATGCCAGCCCGGTGGATTTCGATGGCGAGTTTAGCGACAAACCCGGTGTGATGAAGATTGCGATGGGCGAGACGCGGAGCTTTACGCAGCGGATCGGGTTCGCCCAGTAGCGCCGCCTCGCAGTTCCGCCTGTCATCACCCGCGAAAGCGGGTGATCCAGTACATACGAGCAAAGCGCTTTGTAACAAAGGCCGGTGTTTACTGGATCGCCCGGTCAAGCCGGGCGACGACAGGGCAGTCGCAGGTGAGCAATTGAACCCAAACAAAAAGCGGAGGCATCGCTGCCTCCGCTTTTTGCGTTCAAACGCAGATCCGTAGGATGGGTTGAGCGAAGCGAAAACCCATCATTACGTGGTTGCGGCAAGCTCCGCTGATGGGTTGTCGCTTCGGCGCTTCGCGCCTGCGCTCAACCCATCCTACAAAGCTTCACCCCAGCCGCCCCGCTGCATGCGCCAGCAGCGTGTAGACCAGACCCGTTTCCGAGGTCAGGTGCGAACGCAGCGCCGCCGGACCGCGTTCGTCGCGGGCCACCTCGTCGAGCAGGCGCTCGAATTCGGTGATGTAGCGATCCACCGTGCCCTTGAAGGCGCGGTCGGCGCGATATTTGCGGGCCACTTCATCGAAGGCCTTCTGGCCGGCCGGTGTGTAGAGGCGCTTGCTGAAGGCCTTGCGCTCGCCGCGCTGGTAGCGGTCCCACATCTCGGCCGCGAGATTGCGATCCATCAGGCGGCTGATGTCGAGCGACAGCGATTCCAGTGGATTGCTGGGGGCTGCCGGCTGCGGTGCGCGAGCGCGGGGCGCTTCTTCCTCGTCCTCGGCGCGGCCGAGCAGATCGCTCAGCCAGCCGTCGCCGCGGCTCTCGGTGGCCGGAGCCACTGGCGGCGCTTCGGTGCGGCGCGACGGGCTGCCGAAGTCTGCGGTCGGCAGGCTCGATGCGGTGCCGATCGGCGAGGAGCGACGCGGTGCCTCAGCGCGTGGGGCTTCGGCGCGCGGCGTTTCACGCGGTTCGCTGCGGGCTTCCACGCGGCTTGCGCCGACGGTGGCCATCACGGGCTCCGGCTCGCGTTCACGCGGCTGTGGTGCGCTGCGGGTGGCGGTCGAGACCACGTCCATGCCGCGGCCGTGGCGGGCGACGATGCGGTTGAGCTCGGCGAGCGCCTCGATCTGATCGACGATCACCTTGCGCATCTGCGCAGTGCTCTCGGCGGCCTCCTGGGGCATCTCGAACACGCCGCGGCGCAGTTCGGTGCGGGTGCTTTCCAGCTCGTTCTGCATCTCGGCAGCCATGGCCTTCATGCTCACGACCATGGAGGCGAACTTGTCCGCCGAGGCCTTGAACATGGACTCCGCTTCGCGGGTGCCCTGCTGATAGATCTCGGACATCGCATCCGTGGTGGCACGGCGCTCTTCTTCCGCCGCACTGCGCACGGCTTCGAACTGCTTGCTGATCGCCGACGATCCGGCACCGGCGGTCTCGGCAACCACCCGGGCGATGTCACGTGCACGCTCTTCCGCAGCCGCCAGCGACTCGTCGAGCAGGGTCGTGAAGCGGCTGAGGCGCGCATCGAGATCGTTGGTGCGGCTGTCGATGGTGGTGACCAGCGATTCCAGCGCCAGCTTCTTGTCGCCGACCGAGGTGAGGGTCGAGCGGTTGCTCTGCTCCACCAGGGCTGCAGCATCCACCAGCGCATGGCCATGGGCCTCGAACTGGGTCGAGAGTTCGCCGAGATCGCCCAGTGCCTTCTCCGACTTGGCGGTGAAGACGGTGAGCTGCTCTTCGAGCGTCTGCGTCGCCACGCCATTGCGCGAGGTCACGTCGTTCATGGTGGCGACGAAGTCGGCCACGCGGGTGACGAGCGCGCGCTCCAGCGAGTTGAGGTTGTCGTGGGCGCCGGTGAGCACTTCCTGCAGCAGGATGTTGCCCTCACGCAGCCGCTCGAACAGCGCCACCGTATCGGTGCGCAGGATCTTGCTGGTCTCCTGCATTTCGGTGACCGCGGTAATCGACACCTGGCGCGACTGCTCGATGGCCGAGCGCGACGAGGTTTCGAGATCCCTGAGCGACTTGTTGACCGCGCCGGCCGCGAGTTCGCCGGCCGTGGTGATGGCGCGGGCGACATCAGTGCTGGAGACTGCCAGCGTCTGGGTGAAGGTCTGGCTGCGGCTTTCGATCGCCTTCAGCGCATCCACCGTCACGCGGTCGATGTCGACCGTGAGCTGGTTGGCCTTACCACCGAGGGCATCGACCAGCGAGCCGCGCTTCGCGTCCACCATCTGCGACAGACGCTCGGTCTGCTGCTGCACATAGCCGACGATCTCGTCGGTCTTCGCGCTCATGGTGGTGCCGAACGAGCCCGAGGCCGTGAACACCGAGCGCTCGATCTCCGACGAGGTGGTCTTGATGCGGGTGACGACTTCGGTCGAGGCGGCGATCAGCGTCTGCTGCGCGCTGGTGGCAGTCGACTTGATGTTGTCGGTGGTGTTGGCGGTGACTGCGGAGAGCGAACGCTCCATGTCGGTCGAGATCGCCTTGATCTGCGAGGCGGCGTCAGCCGACGAGGTGGTGAGCGAGGTCTGCACTTCGCGGGCGCTCGACAGGATCGAGGCGGCTGCATCGGCGCCGACGGCGGTGAGCGTGCGCTCCACGTCGATGGCGAGATTGCGGACGGTCGAGGTGGTTTCGTTCGACGCGGCGATCAGCGCCGACTGTGCCTCGCGGGCATGGTTGACGATCGCATCGGCGGTGGCACTCGACGCAGCCGTGATGCTGCGCTCCATGTCGGCGGCGAGCGACTGCACGTGGGTCGTCGCTTCCGAAGAGGCGAGGACCAATGTGTTCTGCGCTTCGCGGGCACCGGTGACGATCGAGCTGGCCGTAGTGGCGCCGGCGGTGGTGATGCTGCGCTCCACGTCGGCCGCGAGCGTGCGCACCTGATTGGCGGCTTCGGTCGAGGCTTCGATGAGCGAGGACTGGACGTTGCGGGTCGATGCGAGGATCGATTCCGCGCTGGCATTGCCGGCGGCAACCAGCGTGCGCTCGACGTCGGCGGCGAGCGAGCGGACCTGCTGCGTCGCATCGGTCGAAGCGGTGACCAGCGTGGACTGCGCGGCGCGGGCGCCGGACAGCACGGCATCGGCGGTCGCGGTGCCGGCGGTGGTGAGCGTGCGCTCCATATCCGCCGACAAGGTTTGCATCTGCGTGGTGACTTCGGTCGAGGTCGAGACGAGCGTGGTCTGGGCGTCGCGTGCGCCGGCCACGATCGAGGCGGCAGTCGTCGAACCGGCGCTGGTCAGCGTGCGCTCCACATCGGCGGACAATGTCTTGACGTGCTCGGCCGCATCGCTCGATGCGGTGATGAGCGTCGTCTGCGCTTCACGCGCGCTGCTGACGATGGCACTGGCGGCGTTGGTGCCGATCGCGGTCAGCGAGTTCTCGATATCTGCGGCGGTCAGGCGCAGCTGCGCGCCGACATCGGTCGAGACCGAGACGAGGGATTCTTGTGCGGCGCGAGCGCCGGCCTGGATCGTCTCGCTGGTGTTGATCATCAGATGGGTGAGCGCGTTCTCCGCATTGTCCACATTGGTCTTGATGCCGAGCGAGAGTTCTTCGGCGCGTGCCATGAGCTGGTCGCTGGCGGTGCGACCCGAGGTCTCGATGCGGCCGGCAACGGCCTCGATGCGCGAGCCCAGCAGCTCCTCGAACTGCTCGACGCGGGTTTCGATTTCGGTCGCGATGGCACCGGCGCGGCTCTCGACGCCCTGATGGATGCCCTGGAAGCGCGCAGTGATGGTGTCGGCGAGGTTGGTGCTGCGATCGTCGATCGCCTGGGTCACGCCGGCGATGCGGTGATCGATGGCGCCGATCGCCTGCACGGTGCCCTCAGTGAGTGAGGTCGTGAGGAACGACAGGCGGTCGTCGATGGAGTGGATCGCCTGCACCGCACCGTCGGTGAGGGCGGTGGTGAGATGCGTGAGGCGGGTGTCGATCGTGGCGACGGCGCGCGTGGTGCCCTCGGTGAGCGACGTGGTGAGGTGGGTGAGGCGCGCATCGACAGTCTCGACGGCGCGGGTCGTTCCATCGGTCAGCGAGTTCGTGAGATGGGTCAGGCGTGCATCCACCGTATCGACCGCGCGCTCGGCACCATCGGTGAGGGTCGACTGCAACGACTGCAGGCGTGCTTCGACAATCGCGGTGACCGACTGGGCGCGCTGGTCGAAGGTGTCTTCCAGGCCCTTGAGGCGGTGATCGACCGTCTGGTCGAACGACTGCATGCGGCTGTCGAGCGAGCTGTCGAGCGAGTTGACGCGGTTTTCGAACGTGGTTTCGAAATGCGCCAGGCGGCCGTCGAGCGTGTCGGTGATGCCTCCGATATTCGAGGTCACGCGGGCGTCGAAGCCGTCCACATAGGTCTTGAGGGTGTTGTTGATATCTTCGGTGCGCTGGCCGAGACGCTCGACCACTTCGCCGCCAAAGGTTTTCACCGTGCGATCGAACTCCGAGATGTGCTTGGTGATGATGGCGCCCAGGCTGCCGCTGTCGCGTGAGAAACGCTCGGCGAGCTCATAGCCCTGGTCTTTCACCAGCTGTTCGAAGGCATTCATCTGCAGGCTGAGCGTGTCATGCGCACTCTCGGTCTGGCTCGCGACCTTGGCGGCCAGCGCCGTGACCGTGGCTTCGAGCGACTCGCTCGCCTTGTCGCCGGAGGTGAGAACCTGCGTTGCGAGGCGATTGCCGGCATCGTCGATGCGGCTGGAGAGATCGTTGCTGCGCAGTTCGAGTTCGAGCAGCAGGCTGTCGCTGGAATTCTTCAGCGTGTCGTGGACCTGCTCGGTGCGGTCCGAGACGCGATCGACGATGGTCGCCGAACGGGTTTCGAAATCGCTGGTGATGCGATCGATACGCTCGTTGAGCATTTCGTGGACGCGATCGGCGAGATCGACGAATTCGTCGTGGACGTGACCGGTCTTGAAGTTGAGGCTGGTGGTGAGGCGCTCGGAGGCTTCCAGCACGGCGCGGGTGGTCTCGCCCGAGGCTTCTTCCAGGCGGTCGAGCAGGTCGCCGCCGCGCTCGCCGAGGGCAAGGATCATGTTGTCGCCGGCGCGGCCGAGCGCGCTGGTGATGTGTTCGCCGCGCTCTTCGAGGGCGCCGGTGATGCTCTTGGCGACTTCATCGACGCGCGATGCGATAGCGTCGGAGATCAGCGCGATGTCGTGACGGAGATCGATCTGCACGCCGGAAATCGCCGAGCGGACCTGCTCGGCCTGGCCGACCAGATTATCGCGCTGATGCGCGATGTCTTGCAACAGGGCGCGGATGCGCACTTCGTTGTCGGAATAGGCGCGCTCGAGCGCGGAGACTTCGTTGGCAACCAGGGATTCCAACTCGCCGGCACGCGCGATGGCGCGTTCGATGCCGTCGCCCATGGCAGCGACTTCGCGGCGGATGGCCTGGCCGACGGTGACCATGGCATCGCTGGATGAGCCTTCCGGCTCGGAAAAGCGGATCGCGACCTGCGCCATCGACTGGGCGATCATCCGCATTTCCTGGCCGCGCCAGGCGAGGGCAGCAAGGAAGTAGAACAGCAGGATCGGCGCGACCAGCGCCGCGGCGAGGCCGACAAGCGCCAGCGTACCGCCGGAGCCCTGGCCGGCCATGGCCTGCAGCGATGGCAGGAATGCAAATGCCAGGAAGGCGGCGGCGATCACCCACACGCCGGCAAACAAAGTGGCGAGCGTATAGACGTTGCGGGCAGGGCGGTTCTTCTGCAGTGCCTGCAGGATCTGGCCGATGGTCTCGCGATCGTCATTGGCGGCACGGCGACCGAAGCGGGGCTCCTCGGCGGCCTCGAAATCTGGACGATCGGCAGAAATGCGGGAATCGAAGCGGGGCTCGTCGAGGTCCATCGGGCCGGTCGCCGGAGCGTTGTCGGCACGCAGATTGGGCTCGCGCCCATCCACGTTGAGCGCCTCCTGGATGGCGGAGAGAGCAGCTTCGGTCGGATCCTTGGCCTTCTTTGTATTGTTTGCCATGCTCGTTCCACGCGTCCCCTGTTACGCAATACTACGGAAGTTCCCGCGCGAGTCGTGTTCCCTGCGCGCACCATGACCCCACGTCACGATGCAAGCATCCCGTCCCACGATCGCGGACTGCCCGTCGCTTGGCTTGTCCGCTACTTCCCGCAAACATCCTATTGGCTTGGTCGCGCGAATGAAATGCTTCCGGTTAAGACATTCTTAATGATAGTTAACGGCTTCCCCCGGTAACTATCTGTTAAGCCACGAATATCGCGAATGGCCCGGTAATCGTGGCGAGTTTTCGTCAAAATGACGGCGGAATGCCGGATCGTGCACAGAACGTTCCGTTAACCAATTCCGTGTTTGGCTCCTGAAAATCGCCGCTGGAACCTCCGTCGGCAGGAATTCTGGGCCAATATCAATGCCGCTTCACTTCGAACGGGTTCAATGGATGCCGTCACCGCCGCTGGTTCCCGATGACGGGGCGTTCGATTTCGACCATCTCAAGCGTATGACCATGGGCGATGCCAGCCTGGAGCGCGAGGTGCTGGCCATGTTCGCGGCACAGGCGAGCGAACTGATCGAAAAAATCGTGAAAATGCCGCCCAATGTGGACCAGTTGGCCCACAAGCTACGGGGCTCCGCCGAGGCGGTTGGCGCCTTCCGCATCATCGATGCGGCCGAATGGCTGGAAAACTGCCTGCGCGACAACAGCGACAATGCTGAAGCCCTGATGACCCTGACCGATGCCGTGCTCGAAGCGCGGGAGGAAATCGACGGTCTTCTCAAGCGGTCCTGAGCCAACGGAAACGGCTGGCCCCTTACTTCACTTCCGGATGACGGTTTTGCTGCGGAGCGCTGGCGCTGCGCGGAGCGACTCGTTATAGGACAACCGTATCCAATTCCCCGGCAGCGCGAGCATCATGGCCAAAATCAACTTTGTCGATCATTCCGGCGAAACCCGCAGCATTGATGCGGATGCCGGCTCCACCGTGATGGAAGTAGCGATTCGTAATTCGATCCCCGGCATCGAAGCCGAGTGCGGCGGCGCCTGCGCCTGCGCCACATGCCATGTCTATGTGGACGATGCCTGGATGGAGCGCGTCGGCGCACCGACCCCGATGGAAGAGGACATGCTGGACTTCGGCTACGACATCAAGCCGAACTCGCGCCTCTCGTGCCAGATCAAGGTCACCGACGCCCTCGACGGCCTCGTCGTGATCACGCCGGAGCGCCAAGCCTAAAGCCTTTACGCAGCCCTGCTGTTGCGCATCATCCAGGGCTGCATTTTTTCGATCACCTCTTGGGGGATCGCCGTCGGCTGACGGCTGTCGAGGCCGATCATCACCGTCGTTGCATCGGCTGATGCGATGCACTTGCCTTGCGAAAACACCACCTGCGCAAATGTCAGCGACGTCCGCCCGACCTTGGCGATGCCGGTCCCGAGCTCGATTACATTCGGCCAGTGCAGTTCGGCACGGAAATGAATGTCGAGCCGCGCCAGCACCCAGCTCAGACCATCCGGCGTAATCCCGTAAGACGAGTCCTTGGTGAGCATCACCCGGCTGGTCTCGAAATAGCTGGAATAGATCGCGTTATTGACGTGGTTGTTGGGGTCGAGATCCATGAAGCGCACATTGTCCGTCAGGCGGAACGGATAGTCGTCGAGGATCGGCGCAGGCGCGCGGGTCGCGGCATTCACGTCAGATATCTCCAGCTGGCTTGCCATCGTTACAGCGTAGTTGCGCAGCGCAGGCAAGGGGACGTGCGTGTCATTGAAGTGCGGCGTTAACCAAAGCGAACTAGCTTTGTCTCACCGACGATCAGGCTGCTCGCTGCCGCTGGATTGCCGCAACCGCCGCAAGTTTGCCCCAGGTTCTGGAGCGCTTCGGCGCCATCCGGCTACCGTTTCTTGTGGCAACATTGCGGCAGCGGCAACGAACGGAAACCGACGCGCGATCGGCAATCTTGCAAAAGCCATCAAGCGGGGTCACTCTTTCGTCGCGCAAGATTGATAGTCTGTTGCAGCTGCGAAGTTGCCGGACGACGAACTGCGAAGGGGATATTGATGGTCCAGTTTCGATCCCGCCAGCTTGCCATGATGGCAACCGCTGCCATGCTGCTCGCCTCGCCGAGTTTTGCAGCCGAACCCGTGACAGCGGCCCCGGCGGGGCCTTCGGCGGCCGGTCTCTGGCAGAAGATCGAGGACGGCAAGCCTGTCGTCTGGGTTCTCATGGTCAATCACGGCGGCGTTTATGAAGGCGCCATTGCCAAGACCTTTCCCAGCGCTGACGACAAGCCGGGCGATGAGGTCTGCAGCAAATGCGTCGATGACCGGAAGGGCCAGCCGGTGCTGGGCATTTCCTTCATCCGCAACATGCAGCAGCAGGGTCTGAAATACGAGAATGGCAATATTCTCGATCCGCGCGACGGCAAGGTCTACAAAGCCAAGATGAGCGTCAGTGCAGATGGTCGCGCACTGACGGTGCGCGGCTATTGGGGCATCGCGCTGCTCGGCAAGGACGAGACCTGGTATCGCCTGCCCGATACGGAGCTGGCCGCGCTCGATCCGAGCGTGACGGCAAAGTATTTCCCGAACCAGACGGTCGCGGCGAAGCAGCCTGCGACCACGGGCACGGCAAAGCCGCAGCCGATGCGCAAGGCCAGCGCGGCGCCGGCGCAGCAGCCACCGCAGCGCTGATCTGTCCGAGTCTTGAAAAACGGGCCAGGCGCGACGGCGCCTGGCCCGTTTTTTTGGCTCGTGCGATTGAAAGTAGCTATATCGATACTCAACCTTAAAATGTATCATATGGCGCTGCATCCGCGATGCGCGCTTCCGCGGAGACATCCGCTTGACCTCGGGTGATCGGATCGAAGCGCATCCACGACGCCATGAAGGGGCGCGCTCGATGCCGGGGCAATCTGACGATACAGCACCTTTGCCGGCTTCGCCGCCGTCGACCCAGCCGGGGCGCCTCACGCGTTTCGTGTCGAGCGGCATCTTCTTCATGATCGTCGGCACGATCTTTCTCGGATTCGCTTATCAGACGATGGGGCAGACACACTCGGCCATGTCGTTTGTGTTTGTCGTGGTTGGCGTCGGCATCTTGCTCTACGGCACCGGAACGCAAGGAATCGGCGAGTTCAATTCCACCGACAACGCCGAGAAAGTGGCCAAATACAAAGTCGCACTCGCCGGAGGGGCAGGGGTGCTCGCATTCTGCGTGGCCGGTGGCATCATTGCGTTTTCGCCTGCCATCAAGAATGCGTTTCAGATCGAACAGAAATATGTGCGCTTCTACATCAAGGGAAAGAGCTATCAGTCCGACGATATCGGGCGCTACATCCCGGATGTGAGGATCAACGGAAACCCGGTGCCTGCGGTCAGGCGTGGCGACTACATCGAAGTCTACGCGCCATATATTCCGAAGAACCAACCCGTTCGCTTCGAAATCAGGGCCAAGCTCCGGCTGATCGAAGCTCTGTCGGGACTGCTTCAATCGACCGACGCGGAATACACGGTCGAGATGGACAAGGAAGGCAACGTTTTCGAGTCTGGCATCCGCATCGGAAAATATGAGACCGAGTCCGGTCTGGACTTTCCTTGGTATCGTCTGCAAACGCCGGTTGGATTGAGCGATACCGCCGTACCGCTTTCGAATGGATATGTGCCGCGATGACCACGGGAAAGCATTTCGCGAGCTACATGCTATCCATCCTTGCGGGGGTCGTGTTGTTTGCATCGATCGCCGCCGCACAAAGTCCGAGTTCGTTCGATTGCACGCGGGCACGAAAATTCCTGTTGGCCGATGCCATCCCGCGTGATGACCTGAAGGACTGGCAAAGTGTGCTGCAATGCCTGTTGCGTGTTGTGGCGGAGGCAGCTCCGACGATCAGAAGTGTCCAGGATTTAACTGATCGACAGGATCTGCTGAAGGCGACGAAAGCCATTCGCGTTATCCTCGATGACAACAAGGAAGGTGCGATCAGCTATTTCCGTAGTATCGATGATCTCGATGTCATCTCTGTTCTCAGTTACGCGGCGCGCTCGCGCGACCCCGAGCTTCGCGTCAACGCGACGCTCATCCTTGGCAATGTCGTCGACAACTCATCGCTCTGTGTGCCGATGGATCATCTTTATTTTCCGCAGATCGACGATAATGGTCGAGCCAATTTACTGGCAGTCGTGTCGGTCGTCGCGAATTACGCGGTGGGTGACAATGTCGGAAATCTCGATCGACTTGCAGGTGCTTTTGGGACTTTACCCGACAATTACGTTGAAACACGGCGGTTGCTGACGAATCTGAGAAACAAGATCGATGACCGAAAGGCCAAGCTTTCTGGCTCTCCATCATCTGCGCAGAGCGGCCTGTTGGATGCCTGCGCGCGGTACAGGAAGCAGTGGGCGGGTGATCGCATTCGCTATAGCGTCGGCGGGGCGCCGTAATTGTGTCGAGCGACTTCTCAGCGGTCGCTCGCACGCCGCGCGAGCCCATATTCGTACGATGGGTTTCGTTGCGCTCGATCGATCCAGCGATCTGATTGCTCTGCGGCTTAGGTGCCGCAGGATGGTGTGAGCGCAACAAAAAACCAGCACCGAAAACCCATCGGTCCGTCGATGTGGCGGGCGCGGTTGACGGGTTTCACTCCGGCGCTTCGCGCCCTCGTTCAACCCATCCCACGACCGCGTTTTACTGATGCTGCACCGGCGCCAGCGGCTCCTGCGAAACTTCCGCTTCCGCACCCAGCCTCAGCACATTCGCGGCTGCCGGCACCACCGCATCGGCCATGGCCGCATGGCCTTCACCGGTCGGATGGATCGCGCCGCCATAGACGGCGGAGAGAACGCCCCACGTTGCGTCGTGGATATCTGCCGGCTGGATTGCTGCCGAATAGCCTTGCGGATAGGTCATCGCCGCAAAATAGCTGTCATTGGCGTCGCGGATCCAGCGGGCGCGCGGCGCGTAAGCGCGAAATTCGCTCGCGCCGCGGCCGCACACCATCGGCTGCTGCGCGGATTCCACCAGGCTGGTGTTGAAGCTGTCGCCCTTCGGCGAGAAGCACGCACGATCGAATTCGGGATCGTTGCTGCCGCGCGCGCAAAAACCGTGATTGGCGAAAGCCTGCTGGTGTGCATCGACGAAGGTCATGCGATCGGCTTCCGGATTGCGACACAATACGCCGCCCTCGCACATGGCCACCGAGCGCAGCCGTGGCAGGAATTCGCGATCGACGAAGCTTGTGACATTGGAGAGGCGGCGCGGATCGGCGGAGAAGGATGGATGCACGTCGAAGCCGGCGGGACCGCCGGGGCAGGCGCCGCCATTGACCAGTGCCGGATTGGCATAGGCCGCAAACACCACCCGACCCATGTCGCCGCCGACCAACGGCTTCAGCTGCTCGCGCAGCTTGCCGAAGGCGGCGGGCAGATCGCGCACCAGGGCGTTGCGGGAATCTTCTACCGAGCCGAGCAGGCCGGCGCGTGTGAACAGCGCGCGCTCGGTGTCGTTGTCGACAATGACATCGGCGACGAGGCCGGAGAAGTTGATGTCATTGGCGCCGATGGACAAGAGCACCAGATCGAGCCGGCGGTTCGGCGCGCGCTTCTTCACGGCGGCCATGGCTTCGCGCAGTTCGGCGACCTGGCCGTTGACGCTGCCGGCACAAGTGGAAGCATTCTTCGTGGTCAGGCATTCGCGGGCGCGCTGGCTGCCGAGCAGGCCATCGGGGATGGTCGCGCCGGAGCAGGCGAGCGGCAGATAGGTGACGGCGATATGCGGATACTGGACGGCGAGCGCGATCGCGGCACGGGTCTGGTAGCTGTAGAGCGAGCGATGGCAGGCGGCGTTGAGCCACTGCGCACCGGCACGCTGCCAGGCCTGCAGCGACTCGTAGGAATCACAGGAGCGGCCACCTTTGAAGCCGGCACGGCTCGGACGGTAGAACTGGCCGCTGGGGCCGCCGAGATAGGAGCGGAAGCAGAAGCCGTCATCCGACAGTGCCACCGGACGGTCCGGATTGCCCTCGCCGGAGGCGATGGAATCGCCGAGGCCGGCGATCAGGATGTCGCGCACCACGATGTCGGTGGAGGTGCGCATCGGCCCGTCGCCGCTGGAGACATCCACGGTGGCCACGGTGCGGCGGCCGTAAAGAGCGCGAAAATTGATCGGCTCGGCGCAATCGAGGGTGGACTGCCGCGGGCCTTCGCCGTCGTCAAACGTCCAGGCGCAGACGGCGCCGACCGGTACCTCGCCGGTGAGGCGGACGGTGACCGGATGATCGGACGGGGTCAGATAGCTTTCGCGGGTGCCTTCGCGCGCGCAGGGCTCGCTGACCTTGCCGGCCAGATCGATGCACAGGCGGCCGACGGTGTTGCGGGCCCAGCCGCGGCCGTCGCTCTGCAGGCCGAGGGCCTGTTCGGAGGCGAGCACGCTGCGATTGCGCATGGCATCGACGTGAAGCTGGAAGTCGCGTTCTTCCTTGAACAGGCGGAAGCGGTTGCGGACCTCCCAGGAGATCTGGATCGCGCTGCTATTGGCTGGCGCGGGCGCAATGGCCACAGGCGCCTGCGCGGCGGCATGCTGCGCAGTCGCCATGCCGGCGAGCGTGACGGCGACGAGGAATGAACGTCTGAAAAGATTGATGGCCATTGGGGGGATGAACGTCACGTATGGGGCGGAAGTAAGAAACGCGTAGCACGCGGAACTCGTTCCGCGGAGTCGGTTCATAGGGATCGGCAAGATTTCAGCGCGCGGACCGCGCTCGCCTGTCGTCGCCCGGCTTGACCGGGCGATCCAGTAAACACAGACGGTGGTGATAGAGCGGCGCAGCCGCCGTTTACCGGGATGGCAGGCAGCGAAGCCCGACTTACCCGTGCGACTGCCGCTTCATGGGCTGCTGGTGCACGATTGCCGGCGCAGGCTCGCCCTCGCGGCACTCGCTGGCGCCGTTCATCTTGCGATGCTGCCAGGGCTTGATGACGCTGAGCCACAGCTCGCGGGTGCCCATGATGCAGATCGAGAGCGCGAAGGGGATCATGAAATACAGGATGCGGAACATCACCACGGTGGCGACGAGCTCTTCCTGCTTGAACTGCGGCAGCGCCACCAGCATGGCGGCATCGAACACGCCGAGGCTGCCTGGCGCATGGCTGGCAAAGCCGAGCAGGGTGGCGAGGATGAACACGACCGCCACGGAAACGAAATCGATTGCGGGCGTCTCGGGCATCAACAGGTAGAAGGCCAGCGCGCAGAAGCCGAGATCGACCACGCCGATGGCGATCTGCAACAGGGTCAGTGGTGCCGAGGGCAGCATGACCTTCCAGCCGTTCTGGCCGAGCTGGCGGCGTTCCTTGCCGATGGAGATCCAGACCAGGTAGCCTGCGATGCCGGCGAGGCAGCCGAGGCCGATCAGACGATTGATGGCGTCCGGCAACTGGTCGATGGCGGAGGCGGCCTGCGGGTGCCAGACCATGCCGATGCCCAGCACGAAGCAGTTGCCGAGCCAGAAGGTAAGGCCGGAGATGAAGCAGATCTTTGCGACGTCGATGGCGTTCAGCCCGTAATCCGAATAGATGCGGAAACGGATCGCGCCGCCGGTGAAGACGGTGGCGCCGAGATTATGGCCGATCGTGTAGCTGGTGAAGCTCGAGAGCGCGGCGATGCGATAGGGGACGTGATTCTTGCCGATCGTCCGCAGCGCGAAGAAATCGTAGAAGGTGAGGGTACAGAAGGCGCCGATCACGCACAGTGTCGCCATGGTGATTTCCATGGTCGACTTGGCGGCCATGGCTGCGAACACCTTTGCAGTGTCGAGGCCCTTCAGCGTGTTCACCAGATGCGAAATGGCGAGCGCAATGACGATCAGGCTCGCGACAACACCCAGCCGTTTCCAGCCGACATGCTGCTTGAAGCCGCGCCCGAGCGCGGTCAGCAATCGAAACATTCGTCCTCCCGGCGGAGCGCGAACAAAGGGACAGCCGATCCTTGCATGGGGTGGTTAGCCAATTCACTCATACGCGACGTTCACTCACTCTCGGCCAAACCCTTACGGCAAAAACGCTTCATTGTGCAGCCCTTGACAACGGCAGCGTTAATGGCCGGGACGCGATCTCGTCACATTCCCGCCGCGGCTGCAACCTGATTGAACTTGCAGGCTAAATCCGGCGCCGGTGCGATGGCATTGATATAGGCCGGAAAGCCCGGCGTTCCATGGGGAGGACGTCCGGTAGCAGGAACATGTCCCGAAGTGGCGGGTTGGCGGTGGTATCTGCAACCGAATGAGACGCGACCAAACGACACAAGGCGCTGTCAGCGCATGGGTCGGCGCGGCTTCATTCCAAATACCGGAGATCGCCATGGGACTGTTTACGCGCGACATCAAGACGATGGATGACCTGTTCGTGCATCAGCTGCAGGACATCTATTATGCCGAGAAGCAGCTGTTGAAGGCGCTGCCGAAAATGGCCGGGAAGGCCACCGAGCCCAAGTTGAAGCAGGGTTTCGAGGAGCATCTGAAGCAGACCGAGGTGCACGTGCAGCGCCTCGAAGAGGTGTTCAAGATGCATGGCGCCGAGGTGAAGGCCGTCACCTGTCCGGCCATCGACGGCATCATCAAGGAAGCCGACGAGACCGCCGGCGAAGTCGCCGACAAGCATGTTCTCGATGCCGCGCTGATCAATGCGGCGCAGGCGGCGGAGCATTACGAGATCGTGCGTTACGGCAGCCTGATCGCCTGGGCGCGCCAGCTCGGCCGCAACGACTGCGCAGCCGTCCTGCAGAAGACGCTCGATGAGGAGAAGCAGACCGATGCGAAGCTGACGTCGCTGGCGGAAGGCAAGGTGAATTTGCGGGCGGCGAGCTAACGCGCGGTGCGTAGGATGGGTTGAGCGGAGCGACAACCCATCATCTTTTCCTGCCGCGGGTTTGGCTGATGGGTTGTCGCTCCGGCGCTGGCGCGCCTTCGCTCAACCCATCCTACGGCTTCGAGCTGCTAAGCCCGCTTCAGCGCGAAATGGGCGCCGCAGAAGGCCATGATGCCGCCGAGCACCAAGGCGACCAGGCCGGCGATGACGCCCGAGGCGGTGGGGATCGCATTGGGGGCTGACGCCGCCTGGCCGGCGCCGGCCAGTACCAGCACGCCGATGGCAATCAGGAAGTGGCGCAGACGGCGGGGAATGTGGCCGGATGCCGCGCTGTCCAGGAGATTGGCCGCGACGTAGCCACTCACAAAACCCATCGCGGCGATCAGCCACCAGGCTACGGCGGAGCCAGCCGGCATGAAACTGGCGGGATCGTTGCGCCAGAGGCCGCCGAGATCGAGGCCGAAACGCTGGCCGAGCATGTGCACGGCAAGCGCCAGCATCACCCCGGAGATCGTCGCGCCCGCCAGAATCAGGCGGCGCGGGAAAATGGTCGTCGTGGCCATGCAGAGCTTGTAAGGGACGGGGAGGCGCCCGCGCAAGCCGCGGCCTTGCTAAAGCTCTTTTGGATTGAGACAACCACCGTCCTCATGGTGAGGAGCGCGCCCCTTGGCGCGCGTCTCGAACCATGGCCCGTATCGCCCATCCTTCGAGACGCCGCGCGAATGCGCGGCTGCTCAGGATGAGGGAGAGTTCGTGGAGAGGACACGTCATCTCGACATGAAGACGCTCTCAAGAAGGCCCCTTAGGAGACGAGAACGTGTTGGGTTCACTGCTGAACAGGCCGGGCGAGGCGAGCGACGGGAAAACCTATTTCTATCGCGCATCGCTGATGGGGCCGGCGCATCGGTTCGAACTGACCGATGAGGGGCTGGTCTGGAAGATCGGCGGGCGGTCCGGGCTGTGGCCCTATGCGGATGTCGCGTCGGTGCGGCTGTCCTACCGGCCGATGGCGATGCAGCGGAAGCGGTACAGCGCGGATCTGCAGAATCGCGCGGGCAAGCGATTGAAGATGTTCTCGACATCGAAACAGACGGCGGCGCTGATGGAGCCGCAATTCGGCTATCCCGCTTTCATCGCGACACTGCATGAGCGGCTGGCGGCGGCCGGCAGCACGGCGACATTGAGCGCCGGCATCAAGCCGCTGACGTTCAATGTGCTGGTGACGGCACTTGGGCTTGTCGGTGTTGCGATGGCGGCGCTGCTGATCCGCGCGCTGGTTACCGGCGAATTCGCCGGCGTGGTTTTCATCGTGCTGCTGAGTGCGCTGTTCGGCTGGCAGGGCTGGGATTTTCTCCGCCGCAACCGGCCGCGCAGCTATACGTTCAGCGATGTGCCGACGGATTTGCTCTCCTAAGCGGACGGCGCCTGCCGCACCACCAGCACCGAACATTTCGCATAGCGCACCACATGCCCGGCATTGGAGCCGAGAAAGTAGGTGCGCATGGCGGGGCGGTGCGAGGTCATCACGATGAGGTCGGCCTTGATGGCCGCGGCCTCTTCGAGGATCTCGTGATAGATGCCGCCCTGGCGCACCACGCTCGAGACATCGGCGCCGCAGTCATGGGCGACGGCCGCCAATGCCTGTTCCGAACTGTCGCGCTGCTGGGTGTCGAAATCGGCCGGCACATATTCCGCCAGCATCACCGGCGTCATCGGCATCACGTTCAGCAGCCGCACCTTGGCGCCGAATGTTTTCGAGAACAGACAAGCCTGCGCAATGGCTGGCTTGGCAAGGTCGATCTCGGCGAGATCGATCGGGACCAGAATGGATTTGTACATGTGCACCTCCATTGTCTGATGGAGTGTAGCACGACCACGGCCGCGCGGCAGGCGACTTATTGACCATTGTCTTTCAGCAGCTTCGGGCTGACGAACTGCACCAGCACGCCCGAGCGGAAGGAGATATCGTTCCAGCTGTCGACGGCGAAGTCGATGATGGCGATGCTGCCGGTGGGCAGGTTGTCGCCCAGCGCCTTGCGGCCGGCCGCGTCGCCACCCGCGCTGCCGTCCTTGATCAGGCCGAGCGCCATTTCGTGCAGGCCGGGATTGTGGCCGATCAACATCAGCCGGCGCGGATCCTGCACCGCGGCATCGCGGATGACGGCGACCAGCTCCTCGAGGCCGGCGCCATAGAGTTCTTCCACGTGCTCGACGGTCGGCTTGTTGGACGGCATCGCGGCGGAGGCGAGATCCCAGGTCTGGCGCGTGCGCATCGCGGTGGAAACGCAGACCATGTCGGGCAGCGGCGGGTGCTTGTTGAGCCATTCCCCCATCAGAGCCGCGTCAGTGCGGCCGCGGTCGTCGAGGCGGCGATCGAAGTCCTTGCCGCTCGGCGCGTCCGTTTCGGTCTTGGCATGACGGAACAGCATCAAACGGCGCATTCGGATCTCGATTCGTTGGACGGCAGTGAATTGCGGATTAATGGACGCGGACCATGAGGACAAGGTGACAAGCGCCACGCTTGGCCGTAGGAAACGGCATGACCGCAGCTTCTGCAAGCGTGACATTTGGACCCGACGTGGCCGATGCCGACCGCATCCGGCTCGGACATCCCTTGGATGCCGATGTCTGCGTCATCGGTGCTGGTCTGGCCGGGCTCTCGATCGCGCTGGAAGCCGCTAAGATGGGCGCCAGCGTGGTGGTGCTGGAAGGCCGCCATGTCGGCTGGAATGCATCCGGCAGCCAGATGGGCACGGTGATGCCGGGCTTCGGCCTCCCGCTCTCTGACCTGATTGAACGGGTCGGGCTGGAGGATGCCCGCGAGATGTGGGCGCTGTCGAAGCAGGGCGCCGAGGCGGTGCGTGCACGGGCGGCGGAGGATGTGATCCCCGATCTCGCGCTCAGCGAAGGCGCGCTCGAAGTCTCCAATGTCGATGTCGGCGAGAAACTGATCGCGCGGCTGCAGATGTTGAATGAGGATTTCGATACGGTCGCCGAGGGCTGGCAGATCGAGCGCGTGCGCGAGGCGCTGAAGACGCAGCGCTACTTTCACGGCGTGCATTATCCGAAGGCGTTCCAGATCGACGGCCGCAAATATCTGATGGGCCTGGCCACGCTGGCGAAGCAGGCCGGTGTGCGTATCTTCGAGGATACACCGGCGATGAGCCTGGATGCGGCCGGCGTGATGAAGCGGATCACCACGCCGTCGGCGCAGTTGCGGGCGCAGCATGTGGTGCTGGCGGGCAATGTGCATTTGGGCTCACCCGCGCAGCGGTTGTCGGACACGTTGTTGCCGGTGTGGCGCTATGCGGGCATCACCGAGCCGCTCGGCGAGCGTCTGGCCGAGGTGATCGCGTTTCAGGGCTCGGTGAGCGACAGCGACGGCGTCGATCATTTTCGGATCGTCGAGGGCGATCGCCTGATGTGGTCGTTTCCGGAAACGACATGGGCGGTGAAGCCCGAGCGTTACGCGCGAAAAATCGCGCGGCGGATCAGGACGGTGTTTCCGAAACTCGGCAAGGTTGCCGTCACCGAAACCTTCGGCGGCGCCATGGGGCAGACCGTGCATGGCATGCCGCAGATCGGGCAGATGCGGCCGGGCTTGTGGGTGGCCAGCGGTTTTGGCCATCAGGGGCTGAACACCACGGCCATGGCCGGGCAGATGATCGCCCGCGGCATGATCGCCCGCGATGACCGCACAAAACTGTTTGCGCCGTTCGAGCTGGTCTGGGCCGGTGGCAAGATCGGCCGCTTTGTCGGCCATGGGGTCGGGGTCTGGCAGCGGCAGGTATCGGCGCTGGAAGGCACGCTGGCGCGCTATCGCGAGCGGGCAGGGCTGCGGGAAGAGCTGCGCGAGGCCCGGCTCGCAGAGGCCAATGCCCGCGCAGGGACCGGCGGTCCGATCGCCTAAGCTGGCTGGAATTGAAGTGATCCCAAGAATCCCGCCGTCGTCATTGCGCGGAGCCCTTGCGGCGAAGCAATCCAGTTCCTGCCGAGATTGTGGCTTTCTGGATTGCCGCGTCGCTTTGCGCCTCGTAATGACGAGAATGCGGGGGCGCTCGCGATTTCGTGAGCGGTTTTTGCCCGTGGCGCTGTAACCTCGCGCCGTTCGATCCGTAATTCCATGTGAACGGGACCAATAGCCCGACCGAGGGAGACCATCATGATCGACCGCCGCCTGCTTCTGTCCACTGCTGCCGGTGTTGCCGGCCTCCTGTCGCTGAAATGGCTGACCGGATCGTCTGCGCGCGCTGCCTCCGACGAGAAATTCGAGGTGATGAAGACCGATGAGGAGTGGCGCAAGCAACTGACGCCACAGCAATATGAGATCCTGCGCAAGGAAGGTACCGAGCGGCCTTATTCCAGTCCGCTGCTGAAAGAGAAGCGCAAAGGCACCTTTGCCTGCGCCGGCTGCGACAATGCGCTGTTCTCGTCCGAGACCAAGTACGAGAGCGGGACGGGCTGGCCGAGCTTCTGGAAGCCGCTCGATGGCGGCGTCGGCGAGCGCAAGGACACCAGCTACGGCATGACGCGCACCTCGATCCATTGCCGCCGTTGCGGCGGCCATCTCGGCCATGTCTTCGACGATGGTCCGAAGCCGACCGGCCTGCGCTACTGCATGGATGGCTTTGCCCTGGTGTTCAAGCCGGGCACGCCGCCGGCGACGTAGGGCACTGCTCCGTCGCTCGCGGCCATCCTTCGAGACGCGGCCAAGTGGCCGCTCCTCAGGATGAGGGCAGGGTGTGGCGCTTGAGAAGACCCTCATGGTGAGGAGCCCGCAAAGCGGGCGTCTCGAACCATGCAGGCCGGGCATCCCATCGCTCACGGCAGATCCGATAGCAACGACCTGAGACGGCTACGCGGCACCCTGCAAAATCAGGCGCGTATCCGGCAAATATTTCCCCGCTAGGCAATTGTGCCCTGGTCTCTGGACCGGGGTATTTTCGTTAGTGCACTGATTTGTCTCACTTATTTCGCTTGGCACGGGCCTTGCGACATCGCCTCCAGCAGCGGCCATCATTTTTGGCATCACCCCGGTAGGCCGCCCGGAAGTTGGAGACGATGTAATGGGTATCTTCGGCGCTCTCACCACCTCGGTTGCGGGCCTGCGGGCGAACTCCTACGCGCTGGAAAACATCTCCGGCAACATCGCCAACTCGCAAACGACCGCTTTCAAGCGGATCGATACCAGCTTCACCGATCTCATCCCCGATACGGGCAGCAATGCGCAGCTCGCGGGCAGCGTGAATGCGGGATCGCGCAGCACCAATACGGTGGGCGGCTCCGTGCAGTCCGCGTCGGTCGCGACCTACATGGCCATCAATGGCGACGGTTTTTTCGCGGTCCAGAAGCCGGGCAATGTCTCCGACTCCACGCCGATCTTTGACGGCGTCAACAAATACACCCGCCGCGGCGACTTCTCGCTCGACAAGAACGGCTATCTCGTCAACGGCGCCGGCTACTATCTGCAGGGCGTGAAGATCGACCCTTCGACGGGCAATCCGGCCGGCTCGACGCCGGAAGTGCTGCGCTTCCAGAACGACTTCCTGCCGTCGCAGGCGACAACCAAGATCGACTACCGCGCCAACCTTGCCAGCTATCCGCTGACGGCCGATCACCAGACGGCTGTCCCGGGCTCCGAATTGCTGCGGCCGGCAGACTATCTGTCCAATCCGCGAACGCTTGGTACTGCAGCGACGCCGTTCGGCAACACGGCGATTGCCGGCAATGCACGTAACAATGCCGCGACCACGCCCGTGCCGATCTCGACAAGCACCGGCCTGGTCACCACGGCTGGTTCCGATACGCTGACCGCAGGCTTTGCGCATAACGACACGCTGGTGCTCAAGACCACCAATAATGGCGTGACGACCACCAATACGATCCAGTTCTACGATCCGGCAGTGACACCGACGCCGACCCCGGTGACGGGCACAACCTATGTCGATCTGAGCACCGCCACGGTGGGAAGCCTGCTCGGCACGATCGACGGGCTGACCGGGACGAGCACGGGATCCTCGATCTCGTCGACCGGCGTGGTGACGCTGAATTCCGGCACGGCCAATGACTTCACGCTGGCCGCAGGCTCATCGACGACTGCCGTCGCCGCATTCCAGGCCATGGGCTTCTCCGGCACAATCACTGGCCTGCGTTCGGGCGGTGGCACGTCGGGCACCGGCGTCGTGATCGGCAGCGACAGCCAGACCTTCCTCGATCAGTCGATCGCCGGCGGTGCGACCACCGCTTATGACGGCAATGGTGCGCCGGTCAGCCTGCAATTCCGCTGGGCCAAGGTGGAGTCGGCGACGCAGGGCGGCACCGATACCTGGAACTTGTTCTACCAGACCAACCCTTCCGCCACGGGCGGGCAGGCGGCCTGGGTCAATGTGGGCACCGACTTCAAGTTTGGCCCGGATGGTCAGATGCAGCCGGTGGTGGGCCAGATCACGCTCACGGGCCTCACCGTGTCGGGCAAATCGCTCGGCAATGTCACCATGGCCTTCGGCACCGGCGGCCTCACGCAATTCGCCGACACCAACGGCAATGCGCAGGTCAACCAGCTGCAGCAGGACGGCTATGCCGCCGGCCAGCTCAAGAGCGTGTCGGTGAGCAATGAAGGCCGCGTGGTCGGCAGCTATTCCAACGGCCGCAACATCGACCTCGCGGAAGTCTCGATCGCCACCTTCAACGGCGCCAACTTCCTCAAGCGCATCGATGGCGGTGCGTTCGAAGTGACCAATGAATCCGGTGAAGCACTGTACGGCAAGGGCGGCAGCATTTCCGGCTCGTCGCTGGAATCGTCGAACACCGACATCGCTGACGAATTCACCAAACTCATCATCACGCAGCAGGCCTATTCGGCCAACACCAAGGTGATCACCACTACGAACACCATGGTGCAGGATCTGCTGAACGTGATGCGCTAACGCCATAGGCCGCTTCGGCGGCCGTTCTTCCGTGAACCTTGAGAGCGACAGTTTGTCATGAGTCTGAACACCGCACTCTCCATCGCCATGGCCGGCCTGCGGGCAAACCAGGCCGGGCTTGCGCTTGTCTCGTCGAATGTCGCCAATGCGGAAACGCCTGGCTATATCCGCAAGGCCACGGACCAGATCGCCGTTACTGCCGGCGACGGCAGCAGCGTTCGCACCATCGGTGTCAATCGCGAACTCGATCAATACATTCTCGCGCAGCTCCGCACGGAGACATCGGGAGCGGGTTATGCATCGCTGAGGTCGAGCTATCTGCAGCAAATGCAGAGCCTCTACGGCGATCCCGGTTCGGTCGGTTCGCTGGAATATTCGTTCAACGCGCTCACCTCTGCGGTGCAGGCGCTGTCGACGAGTGCCGACAGTTCATCGGCGCGCATCGGCGTGCTCAATGCCGCCAAGACGCTGGCGCAGCAGTTGAACTCGATGACGCAGGGGATTCAGAACCTGCGCAGCGGTGCCGAGAACGGCATCAAGGATTCCGTCACCACCGCCAACAATCTGATGAAGCAGATTGCGACCATCAACAATCAGTTGACGGCCAATCCGCTCGGCGGCACGTCCACCGACGCCAATACGGCAGCGCTGCTGGACCAGCGCGACCAGTATGTCAATCAGCTCTCGCAGTTGATGGATATCCGCGTCACCACCAATGGCGCCAACCAGGTGACGGTGTTCACCGGCTCTGGCGTGCAGCTGGTCGGAAACACGGCAGCGACGCTGCGCTTCGATGCGCAGGGAACTGTTTCAGCTGGTACCGCATGGAATGCCGATCCCTCGAAGAGCACGCTCGGTTCGGTCGTGATCGACCTGCCGAACGGTGGCTCCATCGACCTGACCGCGACCGGTGCGATCAAATCCGGCACCATTGCGGCCTATACGGAGCTGCGCGACAAGACCCTCGTCGAGGCGCAGAACCAGCTCGACCAATTCGCGGCATCGATCTCCAGCGCGCTGTCCGACAAGACCACGGTCTCGCCGGCCCCGGTGGCGCCGGCGACCGACTATGCGCTCGATGCGTCGAAGCTGCTCGCGGGCAACACGATCAATCTCACATACACCGATGCGGCGACGGGCAAGCAGCAACAGATCTCACTGATGCGGGTCGATACGCCCGACGCGCTGCCGTTGAAGGATACGGCGACCGCCAATCCCAATGACAAAGTGATCGGGATCGATTTCTCGCAGGGCACCGCCGGCATCCTGAACCAGATCAACAGTGCGCTCGGCGGCAGTGTCACCTTCAGCGGGACATCGCTATCGTCGCTGTCGGTCACCAGCAATCCAGCCTTTGCAGCGATCAACAATCTGTCCACGACGGTGACGCAGCCGCCGGGCACGCTGGCCGATGGCAGCGCGCAGTTCTCGCTGTTCACCGATAACGGCTCCGCCTATAGCGGCGCAGTCGGTGCCAACGGATCGCAGATGACCGGCCTGGCCGGTCGCCTCACGGTGAATAACGCGCTGGTCGCAGATCCGTCCAAACTCGTCACTTACAGCTCCTCGACCCTGGCCGGCGACACTACACGGTCGTCCTTCATGCTGAACCAGCTCACCAATGCGAGCTTCACTTACGGCGCGCAGACCGGCACCGGCAGCACGAATGCGCCGTTCACCGGCAATCTGCTCAGCTATATGCGGCAGTTCGTCAGCCAGCAGGGCTCCGCGGCGGAGTCGGCCAAGCAACTGGCCGATGGCCAGAACGTGGTGCTGAACACGCTGGACAAGAAGATGTCGGACTCGTCGGGCGTCAATATGGACGACGAGATGGCGCATCTCCTCGCATTGCAGAACGCCTATTCGGCCAATGCGCGGGTGATGTCGACCGTGAACGAATTGTACAAATCCCTGATGAACGCATTCTGAGGCCATCATGACAATCAGCGGCGTTGGCGGGCGTACCTCCTATATCGGCACCGGCATTCTCAATCTGCGCAGTCAGCTCGACACGCTGACGCAGCAGCTGTCGAGCGGCAAGATCGGCAACACCTATTCCGCGCTCGGCAGCGGCGCCAGCCTGTCGATCGCGCTACGCGCGCAGATCACGACGGTGGCGTCCTATGCCGACACGGCCACCAATCTCAATACGCGGATCGGCGTCGCCAACCTGTCGCTGCAGCGGCTGGTGGCGATCGGCACGGAAGTGAAGGGGGCCGCCGTCAGCGCCGGCGGCAATTTCGACAATACCGGCCAGACGCCTGGACAGAAGACGGCATCGCTGAACTTCTTCGACAGCGTCGACATGCTCAACGCCCGATCGGGCGACCGTTATCTGTTCTCGGGTCGCGCCACCGATACGGCGCCGGTGGCGCCGGCCGACCAGATCATGAATGGCAATGGCGCTGCGATTGCCGGCCTCAAGCAGGTGATCGCCGAGCGCAACACGGCCGATCTCGGTGTCAACAATAACGGCCGTGTCGGCACCACCGTTGGTGCGCCGACCACGACCACGGTGGCCATCACCGAAGAAGACATGACGCCCGCACCGCCCGCGGCTGCGTCGCCATTCGGCATGAAGGTGGCCAGCATCTCCACCACGATCGCCGGCGCATCGGTGACGCAGCCATCGGCCGCCACACCGCAGCAGAAGTCGATGTCGGTCAATCTCGGCACCAGCATGCCGCAGGTCGGCGACCAGGTGAAGGTCACGATGACCATGCCTGATGGCACCACGGAAGACATCGTGCTGACGGCGTCGGACAAGACACCGCTGCCAGCGAATTCCTTTGCCATCGGCGCGGCCGACCCGAGCGCGACGCCACCGGTGACGGCTGCGGAAGCCACCGCGATCAATCTGAATACGGCGCTCGGCAGCGCCATGAAGGATCTCGCCAATGGCCCGATGGTCGCCGCGTCCGCCATCGAGGCCGGCGAGAACTTCTTCGACCAGCCGCCGCTGCGGGTCGGCTCGACGCCGGCCGGCTCCGCCACCACGCTGGTCGCCGGCGATGCCAGCAATACCGTCATCTGGTACAATGGCGAGCAGGACAGCGCTGCCAATGGCGCGGCGCGCGGCGCCGCGGTGTCGCAGATCGATACGTCGATCACGGTGCAATATGGTGCCCGTGCGGATGAGCAGGCGCTGCGCAACCAGCTGCAGACCGTCGCCGTGTTCGCCGCGGTTGCCGTCGATGCGAACCGGCTGAGCGATCCCGATTACGCCAAGAGCGCCAATGCGCAGATCACGGCCTTGAACCAGCGCGTGGCGCAGAACCTCGCCGACGTGCCCGGCCAGCAGACGGTCGAGAACATCCAGGCCGACTTTGCGGGCGCACAGGCGGCGATCAAGTCGAGCACGGACCGCCAGGTGCAGACCAAGGCGATGGCGCAGACCATGCTCGACAGTATCGAGGGCATCAACAATGACGAGGTCGCCACCAAGATCCTGGCGCTGCAGACGGCGTTGCAGGCGTCGTATCAGACGACCTCGACGCTGTATCAGATGAGCCTCGTCAAATTCCTCTGATCCCAACAGGCGAGGGCGCTCGCCCCTGCGAACTGACAATGCGAAAAGAAGCCCGGCTCTTGCGAGTCGGGCTTCTTTCTTTGTGCGAACAAACCTTACATGGCATCCTAAGAATGTTTCTCTGATATCATTTTATCTAAGGTTGAATTCATGGTCTGACGCGTGATCGCTTCGTCGATTTTCGCGTTGCCGGCTACCGAAGCAGCACAGAAATACAACCTGAAAGACCGTGCGCTCATGTTGGAAATCGCGATGCGAACCACTGCGTCCTTCGCGAACTACCTGAATGATATGAGGAAAGTGAGTTCGCTGTGTCGAACGTCCTGAAGCGCATCAAGTAGTATGGTTGTATATATGCACCCTTAGGGCGTGAATTGGCCTATTCCTGCAGTGGTTTCGCGAATTCGCCGACTGCAGATGCGCGCGCAAAATTAATCGCGTGAAGCCTGGTTAAGGATCCCTCTCGACGCATGCCGAAAGCACAACCGCTTCGGTTGTCAGGTACCTCAATCATGCGCGTGGTATCTGCATCCACATATCGCGAAAGCGATTGATACGATTACGGAAAGCCTGAATTTCAAGCGGTTCGCAGCGTTTTGAAAAGGGGGCGTTGTGGTAGTTTTATGCACCTACAACGGGTGTTGAATCTGCGCGATTGGTTTTACGCATTGTTAGAGTCTGAAGTTCATCGTCGCCGCCGTCGATCAAGAAGATCGTTGTTTCAGTTTACCAGGAAGGTAACCAAACATGTCCGGCATTACACTCTCGTCGTCCGTCCGTCAGAACCTGCTCTCGCTGCAGTCGACTGCTGATCTGCTCTCCACCACGCAGAACCGCCTCGCGACCGGCAACAAGGTCAACTCGGCGCTCGACAATCCCACCAACTTCTTCACTGCCCAGTCGCTGAACAATCGCGCCAGCGACATCAACAACCTGCTCGATGGTATCGGCAACGGCGTCCAGATCATTCAGGCTGCCAACACCGGCATCACCTCGCTGCAGAAACTCGTCGACTCCGCGAAGTCGATCGCCAACCAGGCTCTCCAGGCCACCGTTGGTTACGCTAAGTCGAGCGCTGTTGGCGCAGAATCCGGCGCCACGGCGTCTAACCTGCTCGGCACCAGCGCAGCCACCACCAGCTCGGTGACCGGCTCGGTCAAGCTCAACAACATCTCCGAGACCTTCACCGCCGGCTTCAGCGCACTCGGCACTGCGGTCACAAGCAACACGCAGGGTGCCTATGTCGCTCCGGTGGCAACGGGTAATGCCGTTACCGGCATCACCGACACGGCCGTCGATACGCTCAGCGATCTCGGTACGCCGCCCACCGTTGGCCAGTCCATTACGGTCGGCTCGACGACCTTCTCGGTCGTTGCGACCGGTGCGAACGCTTCCCAGATCGGTCTCGATGAAACCATCGACGACGTTCTCACCAAGCTCGGCACTGCTTCGGGTGGTACGGCTACCTTCAACACCACCACCAACAGGTTCTCGATCACTGGCACCACGGCTGGCAGCTTGTCGATCGGTGGCACCGCCGCAACCGCCTTCGGTTACAGTGCGACCACAACGCCCTACGCCCGCACCAATGCGCCGCACACGCCAACCGGCGTGACGACCGCTTCGCTGCTGGCTCAGACGGCGTCGCCGACGTCGAACGGTTTCGCTACGCCGTTCACCACGTCTGATACGATCACCGTCAACAACACCACGATCAACTTCTACGACTCGGGTGCAGGTCAGCCGACCCCGCCGGCGCTCGCGAACAACGTGTATCTCGATCTCGCCAGCACGACGGTTGCCAACCTGAAGACGGCGATCGATACCGCCAGCGGCGGTTCGCTGTCGGTCAACGCCCAGGGCCAGTTCCGGCTCGCCACGGGTACCGCCACCGACGTTACCCTGGGCGGAACGGGTGCCGGCAAGCTCGGTCTGGCCACCGGCACGATCGCACGTACCTCGGCTCCGGCCGTCGCTGCGCCGATCACTGGTGCCACCACGCTGAAGGGCGCTGTCGGCACCAACTCGCTGACCGCGAACTTCACGTCGTCCGACCAGATCACGGTCAACGGCAAGACGATCGCGTTCTACGACTCGACGCTCGGCGAAACGGATCCGCTGGCGACCAACACGACCTCGTTCGACCTCGCAACTGCGGATGTCGCCGACGTTCTCGCGCAGATCGATATCTACAGCGGCAACACCGGTACGGCTTCGTCGATTTCGGGCGGCAAGGTACAGCTGAACGCTGGTTCCCTCGCTGATCTCACCCTCGGTGGCACCACCGGCACGCTGGCCAAGCTCGGCCTGACTGCTGGCGTCACTGACAAGAGCAAGGCAGCCGGCAGCAGCCTGTCGGGTCAGACCCTGACGGTCGGTGCGACCGGTGGCGGCACCGCCACCAACATCACCTTCGGCACTGGCGATGGCCAGGTCAGCACGCTGAACGAACTGAACGCGGCTCTGTCGGCCAACAACCTGCAGGCTTCGATCAGCTCGACCGGCAAGCTCACGCTGACCACGACCAACGATGCGGCCTCGTTCGATCTGGGCCTGATCGGTGGCACCGTGACCGGCACCGGCGGCATCTTCGAAGGCGTTTCGACGACCCCTGCGGTTGCCGATGCTGCTTCGCAGGCCACTCGCGCCAGCTTCGTGACCCAGTTCAACCAGGTCATCGACAACATCCGCACCACTGCGCAGGACTCGTCCTTCAACGGCGTCAACCTGCTCAACGGTGACACCCTGTCGCTGACCTTCAACGAAACCGGCAAGTCGAAGCTCGACATCTCGGGCGTCAGCTTCGGTCCGGACGGTCTGGGTCTGTCGGCTCTGAAGTCCGGCACCGACTTCATCGACAACGCGTCGACGAACAAGGTTCTGGCCAGCCTGACCGCTGCCAGCTCGCAGCTCCGCTCGCAGGCTTCGGCCTTCGGTTCGAACCTCTCGATCGTGCAGATGCGTCAGGACTTCTCGAAGAACCTGATCAACGTGCTGCAGACCGGTGCGTCGAACCTGACGCTCGCCGACACGAACGAGGAAGCGGCCAACAGCCAGGCGCTGTCGACCCGCCAGTCGATCGCCGTCTCCTCGCTCGCGCTGGCCAACCAGTCGCAGCAGGGCGTGCTCCAGCTGCTCCGCTAAGCGCAGCTCAAGAACCGAACCAGAAAGCGGCGGGGGAAACCCCGCCGCTTTTTTTCGTTGTGCAAAAGGCAGCCCTCGGGCTGCCTTTTGTCGTTCCATGCGTCAGGGCAGCCTTCGGGCTGCCCTTTTTCGTTAAGAAGACCTTGGTTGAGTGGATTCCCGTTTACCATTCGCGGGACGGGCTATTTGGCCAAATTATTTTTACAACTACAGCGGGACAATATAAGTCGTTGATATCGCGATCGCTTTCAGGTGTTTATGTAGTGTGTTTACACCCTAAGGCTTCAAAATCTGCCTCTTATTTTACCAACTCTTAAGCTGAGACGCCTCATCCTACCACCTGAGCCCAAGAAGGGCCCAGTTGTGTCTACTAGGAAGGTATCAAAGTATGTCCAGCATCACCCTTTCGGCCTCTGTGCGTCAGAACCTGATGTCCCTGCAGTCCACCGCCGAATTGCTCTCCACTACCCAAGGTCGTCTTTCCAGCGGAAACAAAGTTAATTCCGCGCTGGATAACCCCACGAACTTCTTCACCGCGCAGTCGCTGAACTCGCGCGCAAGCGACATCAACAATCTGCTCGATGGCATCGGCAACGGCGTGCAGATCATCCAGGCGGCCAATACCGGCATCACCTCGCTGCAGAAGCTGGTGGACAGCGCCAAGTCGATCGCCAATCAGGCGCTGCAGACGACGGTCGGCTACACCAAGTCGAGCGCGACCGGCGCCGCCAACAAGGGCATCACTGCCAACGACCTGCTCGGCACCACCGCCGCCGTGACCAGCTCGGTCACCGGCACGCAGCTGGCCAACAACGTCTCCGCGACATTCGGCAATGCGATCGTGGCCGGCGCGTCGGTCGTCCATAGCGACTCGACGGTGGTGGTCTCGGGTGCGACCACCGGCAGCAGCGCCGCCCGCGTTGCCACCGACAATGCCGATACGGTCTTCACCGGCACCACGCTGACGAACGCCGCAGGCACCGCGGCCGCCGTCACCGGCGCCTCGACGCTGACCAATGCGGCCGGCTCTGCCACCCAGATCAATCTGGCGGCGCTGGATGGCAAGACCATCAAGATCAACGACGTCAGCATCACCTTCGACTCGACCCCGGCGGCTGCGGGCATCACCGGCGATGCGACCGACGGCTTCACCGTCGATATCTCGGCCAACTCGGCCGTGACGCTGGACCGTCTGCTCGAGACCTTCGATGTCGCCATGGGCAACACCGATGCGGCGCATAAGTCGTCCGTGGTCGGCGGTCAGGTGGTCCTGCACACCGGTGACGGCACGAAGAATGTCGACTTTACGGGTTCGCTCACCGCCGATCTGAATGCGCTCGGCCTCGGCACGGCGATCTCGACGACCGGCCCGCTGGCTCTGACCAACGCAGTCGGTGCGCCTCTCGATACGGTGTTCACCGGTGGCGCGAAGAATGCCACCGACGGCACGGCGATCGATGCTGCTACCACGCTGGCTGGCACAGCCACGTCTAACTCGATCGACCTTTCCACGCTGACTGGCCAGACTTTGACGATCAATGGCGTCGCGCTTCGTTTCGTCGATGCGACGACGACCGCCATCGTCGGAGACAACGCCGCAGGCTACGACGTCAACGTCGGGACAGGGTCCACGGCGACGATGGCGGATTTGCTCGGTACGATCGACTCGGCGATGGGCAATGGCAGCACCGACCACACGACCCTGACGGCTGCCGGCGCGATCGAAATCCACACCGGCAACGCGAATGCGGTCACCATCGGCCGAAGCGCGGGCTTTACCAATGCGATGCTGACCACGCTCGGCCTCAACGCCTTGACGGACAGCACCGCCGCGCCGGTGACGATCAGCAACGCACCGGCCGCGCCGACTGCGCTCGCAGTCAATCACGCTGTCGGCCCGACCTCCACGATTGCCGCCAACAGCCTGCTGTCGGATATCGGTATCGCTGCCGGTCAGTCGCTCGTGATCAACGGCCAGACCATCACCTTCGGCAACACGCCTGCAACTGCGCCGTCTGCAACCGGCAACAACATCAACCTTGCCAGCGGCACGGTCCAGGATCTGCTCGACTCGATCAACGGGATCTTCGGCAGCGCCACCGGTCACGGTGTCGCCAGCTTCGGCACCGGCGCTGATGCCGGCAAGATCCTGCTCAATGGCGGCACGGCCAATGCAACGCTGACCGTTGCGGGTTCAGCAGGAGCGCTGACCTCGCTCGGCCTGACGGCGAACACCTTCAACCGCGTGGAAGCTCCGGCGACTGCTCAGCCGCCGATCACCGGCTCGACCAAGCTCTCGAACGCCACGGCAAGCCCGACCTCGAACGGTCTGGCCAATGACATCGTCAAGGGCGAGAAGATCACGGTCAACGGCAAGACGATCGAGTTCTACGACTCCTCGTCCACTGGCTCGAACATCGCCGCCGGCACCGACGTCGATACGACCTATCTCGATCTGGCGACGGCGACCGTCGATGATGTGCTCGGTGCGATCGATGACATCACCGGCGCCACCGGCACCAGCGCATCGAACGTTTCGACGGCGACTGGCACGGCCGGCAAGATCAATCTCAGCACCGGCACCACTGAAGACCTGGTTCTGGGCGACGTTCCGGTTGGTGCAGGGACTGCCGGCTCGGTGCTCGCCAAGCTCGGCCTGGTCGGTGGAACGACGGCGCGGGTGTCAACCCCGGCGACCGCTCCGGCGATCACCGGTGCGACCAAGCTGAGCGGCGAGGTGGGTGAAGACTCGCTGAAGACCAGCTTCGCTGTCGGCGACAAGATCACGGTCAATGGCACCGAGATCAGCTTCGTCGCCTCCGGCGCCACGGGCAACGATGTGAACATCACCGACAGCGTCGATGCGCTGCTGGCCAAGATCGATGTGATCAGCGGTGGCTCGGGCTCGAAGGTCGTCAACGGCAAGGTCCAGCTCAATGCTGGTAATGCCGCAGATCTCGTGATCAGCGACAACGGCGTCGGTCCGCTCGCGGGCTCGGTGCTGAAGAAGCTGGGCCTGGAAGCCGGCACCACCAAGAAGAGCTCGGCGATCGATCCCGGCCTGACCGGCAAGACCTTGACCATCGGTGCGACCGGCGGCGCCAAGGAGCCGATCACCATCACCTTCGGTACGGACGATGCGGCTGGCCAGGTCTCGACCCTCGACGAGCTGAACAAGAAGCTTGCCGCCAACAACATGCAGGCTTCGATCAGCACGACCGGCGCGATCACCCTGACCACGACCAACGATGCAGCCTCGGCCGATATCGGTGCGCTCGGCGGCACGGCGACCGATCCGGGCGGCATCTTCTCGGGCGTCACGGTGAACAACGCCGTGAAGGATCCGAACTCGCAGGCCACCCGCGCCAGCCTGGTCGCGCAGTACAATCAGGTCATCGACCAGATCAAGACGACCGCAGCCGACTCGTCCTTCAACGGCGTCAACCTGCTGTCGGGCGACACGCTGTCGCTGACCTTCAACGAAACCGGGACGTCGAAGCTCGACATCACCGGCGTCAACTTCGGACCGGAAGGTCTGGGTCTGTCGTCGCTGCTGTCGGGGACCGACTTCCTGGACAACGCGTCGGCCAACAAGATCCTCACCGGCCTCAACGATGCGTCGACCAAGCTGCGTTCGCAGGCATCGAGCTTCGGTTCGAATCTCTCGGTGGTGCAGATCCGTCAGAACTTCGCGAAGAACCTGATCAATGTGCTGCAGACCGGTGCGTCCAACCTGACGCTCGCTGACACGAACGAGGAGGCGGCCAACAGCCAGGCGCTGTCGACCCGCCAGTCCATTGCGGTCTCGTCACTTGCTCTGGCCAACCAGTCCCAGCAGGGGGTGCTGCAACTGCTCCGCTGATTCCTGCGGACCGGAAAGACTGACAGAACGCTGCAACGGCGGGGGAAACCCCGCCGTTGCAGGCGTTTTGGTGCGTTGTTGAGCCTGTTTGCAACGCTTTGAAGTTGCGCGATTTTTTCATTTTGGGACAGTTTGGGGCAAGCCTTAATAGGCTGTTAACCATATTTTAAATCGTCCGCGCGCATATTCGGCCTGAGCAGGAAGCAGGCAGGCCGAGAATCGGCCGTACTTGATCCGGTGACACCCCTCAGGGGTGCGTCGAGGTCCCTCTTCCAGAAGGGCGTTGAACATCACCGGCTGCATCGCTGCGACCTCGAGTCGTAGGCGGCTGCCATGCGGCGCGGACCTGAAGGTCCGGTCTCCGCAAGGAACAGGAAGGTCACAACATGTCAGGCGTAGTTCTCTCGGCGTCCGTTCGCCAGAATTTGCTCTCGCTGCAATCGACAGCCGATCTGTTGGCGACCACGCAAAGCCGGCTTGCCAGCGGCAAGAAGGTCAATTCCGCGCTCGACAACCCGACCAATTTCTTCACCGCCGCCGGCCTCGACAGCCGCGCAGGCGACATCAACAATCTGCTCGATGGCATCAGCAACGGCGTGCAGATCCTGCAGGCCGCGAATACCGGCATCACCTCGCTGCAGAAGCTGGTGGACACTGCGAAGTCGGTCGCCAACCAGGCGCTGCAGAGCAATGTCGGCTACACCAAATCATCGTTGACGACGCCGGCCAATGCCGGGGCCAATGCTGACAATATTCTGGGCGGCACCGGTATCGCCAGCGGCAGCATCGCCGGCTCGGTGCTCAACAACAATCACACCGGCGCGATCACGCCCGCGGTCAATGCAGGCAGCATCGTCAACAACAACCATCTCGGCGCCTATCAGAGCGCTGCGACGGTGGGTTCGGCGTTGAACAGCGACAATACCACGACGACCGCCCAGAATGGCTCGACCAATCTGTCGGGCACGGCAGGCGCGGGTTCGAACAATCTGGCCACTGCTTTCACCGCGAGCGACACCATCGTCGTCAACGGTACGACCATCGCCTTCAATTCGGGCGCCGGCACCACCGGTTCGGCGACTGCGGGCACGCTCTCGATCGACATCACGACTGGCGATGTGGACGAAGTTCTGGCTGCGATCAACGCGATCTCGGGCGGCACGTCATCCATCTCGGTTGGTGGCGCCATCACGCTGAATACGGGCACGACCAACGACCTGATCATCAGCGGCACCGGTCTTGCGAAGCTCGGTCTGACCGGCGGCACGACCAACCGCACCAATGCTGCGACGACCCCGGCGCCGATCACAGCCGGTACGCGTCTCGCTGGCACGGCGACCCCGACTTCCAACGCGCTGCCGACAGCGCTGACCACCACCGATACGATCACCGCGAACGGCCAGACCATCGCGTTCTTTGACAGCGGCGCGGGCGGCTCGGCCGGCAGTGCTGCGAACACGACCTATCTCGATCTTGCAACCGCCACGGTGCAGAGCGTTCTGACCGAGCTGGACACGATCACCGGTTCGGCCACTGGCGCCTCGACGGTGACGGTGGGTGGCCAGGTCAATGTGAGCACCGGTGTCGCTCAGGATCTCGTGCTTGGCGGCACAGGTCTCACCGCGCTGGGTCTCACCGGCGGCACGACCGCGCGGACCATCGCTCCCTCGACCCCGGCGCCGATCACCGCTGCCAGCAAGCTCAGCGGTACCGCCGGTCCGACGACGAGCGCGCTGACCACACAGTTCACCGCGACCGATACACTCGTCATCAACGGCAAGACGATCTCGTTCAACAACGGCACCGGCACCGTCGGCAGTGCGGTCTCGGGCACGCTGTCGATCGATATCACCACCGGCACCGTGAACGACATCCTGCAGGCGGTCGATGCGATCACCGGCGGCACCGGTTCCGTCGTCTCGACGGCCGGTATCGTGACGCTGCAGACGGGCGTGGCGTCGGACCTGACGCTTGGCGGCAACGCGCTCGCGAAGCTCGGTCTCACCACCGGCACGTTCCAGCGCACGCCAGCAACGGGTGGCCTCAGCGGCCAGACGCTGACGATTGCTGCGACCACGACGAACACCACCGCGACGAACATCACCTTCGGTACCAATCCCGGCCAGGTCTCGACGCTGGCGCAGCTGAACGCGGCATTGCTGCCGAACAATCTGCAGGCGGTGATCTCCACCACCGGCGCGATCACGATCACGACGTCGAACGACGCGGCATCGTCGACCATCGGTGTGATCGGCGGCTCGGCCACCACCACGGGCAACCTGTTCAACGGCCTCAACCCGACCGTGCCGACACCGGATCCGGTGTCGATGTCGGCGCGTGCGCTGCTGGTGGAGCAGTACAACAACATCGTCAACCAGATCACCACGACGTCGCAGGATGCGTCGTATAACGGCATCAACCTGCTGAACGGCGACACGCTGAAGCTGGTGTTCAACGAGACCGGCAAGTCGACGCTGAACATTCCCGGCGTGACGCTGTCGCCGGAAGGTCTCGGCCTGCCGGTGCTGCAGCGCGGCCTCGATCTGCTCGACAACAACTCCGCAAACGCGCTGCTGAGCCAGCTCAATGCCGCGAGCACGCGCCTGCGCTCGGAAGCATCGACGCTCGGTTCGAACCTTTCGATCGTGCAGATCCGTCAGGATTTTGCGAAGAACCTGATCAACGTGCTGCAGACCGGCTCGTCCAACCTAACGCTGGCCGACACCAACGAAGAAGCGGCCAACAGCCAGGCGCTGTCGACCCGTCAGTCGATCGCGGTCTCGGCGCTGGCGCTGGCCAACCAGTCGCAGCAGAGCGTGCTCAAGCTGCTCCAGTAAGGCTGGCGACAAAGCGAAAGACGTTGCGGACGGCGGGGGAAACCTCGCCGTTTGGCTTTCTGGATACGCTATTCGTGGGTGCGCCCGTGGTATTCGGATGACTGGATAAATAGCCGCAATCGTCGTATTTTGACGGTTCCGAAGGGTGTCGTGCCCGCGTGTACATGTCCGTTCTGCACAGACGGAAAGAGGAGATCGGAATGCCATTGCGAGTGGAGCTGAAGCCGGGTGAGCGAATCATCATCGGTCAAAGCGTGATCACCAATTCCGATACGCGCACGGCGTTCCTGATCGACGGCGATGCGCCGATCTTGCGCGAGAAGGATATTCTTACAGCTGACACGGCGAACACGCCGGTGAAGCGTATCTATCTCTGTGTGCAGATGATGTATCTCGAGAACGATATACCGGCGTATCAGGAACTCTATCTCGGTTTCATCAAGGAACTGATCGAAGCAGTGCCGAGCTATCGCGAGCCTCTTGGGGAAATTAGTAAGCTAATCTTAAGTGGCCAACTTTACAAAGCACTCAGGGAATTGCGTCCGCTGATGAAGCGGGAAGAAGATTTGCTGAGGTAGTTTCATGTCAATCGGTGCCAATGCCTACGCACGTACTGCTCAAACCACGGCATCACCGCGTGACATCGAAGCCCAGGCTCTTCTGAAAGCAGCACGCAAGCTGCAGGACGTGATGACCGATCTCGGCCACACCGACGCGCAGTTCGAAGAAGCGCTGCTCTTCAATCGCAAGCTCTGGTCGATCTTCGTCGGTGATGCGATGAATGACAGCAATCCCGAATCGATCGAGATCCGGCAGAACATCGCCAATATCGGCATCTTCGTGCTGACCCAGTGCGCTGCGTTGAAGCTGCAGCCGGACGCTACGAAGCTGCAGTCGATGATCGATATTAATCGGAACATCGCTGCCGGCCTCAGCGGCCGCGGTGCGTGATTGCCGGCGTAACGCGTTATTAACGCGCGCTGCTGCCTAGTGGCGCTGCATTTCGGCTGGCGCTTCCAGCCAATTCCAGATCGCGAGGACGGTCATGGCCGACGCACTCAGCATTCTTGCAACAGCGTACAAGACCACCACGCCGATCACGGCAGGCAAATACGTGCCGGTGGACGCCGATGCCTATAAAGGGAGCTGGAAGGGGACTTACGCCAACGGCAAGAAGTTCGAAATCGCCATCTCGCAGGTCAATGGCTTTCGCGCCCAAGTGCAGTACAAGAGCGAGGGAACCGTCAAGTATCAGCAGGTGCTGATCAAGGACAATTCCTTCCGCGTCGGCGATACCAAATTCCAGATGACGGCCGACAACAAGGCGACGATCAAAAACGTCGTGACGGACGCTGCCACCAACAGCACCTATCTCGATACGGCGTTCGCAATCCGCGACGTCTGACGCTCAGGCATTCCGATCGGTCTCGATCCGGCGATCATGAAGCATGGCATCCTGCTTCGCCGCGTCCATCGCCCGCAGATAGGCACGGGTGCGCAAGCGGGTTTCTTCCGGATACTGGTTGATGATCTGGTTGGTCTTCTTATCGACCGACACATAGACGATTTGCCCGGCATCGCGATCGATGATCACGCCCTTGGAAATGCGGTCGCTGTCCACCTGCTGATAGTTTGCGGGTGAGACATTGACATGCGAGACGCCAGGCGCGGCGGTGACGGTCTTGTCTGGCGGCAGCTGAGTCGGCACGGCTTCGCGCACCGCTTCTGGTACGGGCCGTGTCATCGCTGCAACAACCGGTGCCCCCACCGGCTTGATTAAATAGTCGGTACTCATGGTAGCCCTCCTGGCTCCACAGACGAATCCCGACCCCTTTCCCAAACGCCAAGAATACACCGGACGCATGAATCCGGTGCTTACTTCCAAACTAAGATTTGATTCAAATACGAGCGAAACCGTAGGGCGGATAAGGCGTAGCCATCATCCGCCGGCCGATTTAATCGCTGAAGCTCCGCGGCGGATGACGCTTCGCTGATCCGCCCTACCGTTTTACAGCGAGCGGCTCATGACGAGCGGCGTCATGTTGGCGCGGCCGGGCTGTGCTTGCCGGCCAGCGGCCGTATATGTCTGCGGGATATTGCGGCGCTGCATTTCCGCATTGACGCCGCGCACGATGCCTTCGGACATCGCATGTGCGGTGGCGAGCACGGTGAGATTGACCTGCAGCATCGCACGGAAGACATCGTGATGCTTGCGCAGTGCCTGCAGCAGATCGGGGGTCGTGCTGGCGAGATAGGTCTGGCTCATCTTCAGCAGCGTGATCATGGTGATGTAGCGCTTGGACATATCGGCCTTCGGCGGCTCCAGCTTGATCGCCTCACGGATATTGCCGGCGCGGACCAGTGCGGTTTCCTGCTCGATGATGGCGAGGAGATCGTTCATCACCTTCATCAGGCCGTCGGCGAGCTGACGCGCTTCCATCGGTGTCGCGACCGAACGTGGTGCTGCGATCGGAGCGGCTTGCTGGCGCAATGCGTTGTTCATGGCGGTGTCCTCTGCGATCAGTTGGCGGCAGGTGTTGCGGCCGATTTGCTCGTGGCCGCGTTGGTCGAGCCTTGGGCCTGCTGGATGATCAGTGAACGAAACACTTCATTGGAGATGCCGACGCCACCGGCCTTGGCGAAGGATTTCGAATATTCGTCGGTGAGCATCGAGCGCCACACGCCGGTGCCGGTGGTTTCGCCGAACGGGCCATCGCCCTTGATGCCCGAGGTCATCTGCGAAAACATCGAATTGAGAAACATCGCCTCGAAGTCTTCCGACTGCTTGCGCGTCTTGGCCTGCGCCTGCGGCGAGACTTTCTGCAACGCGTCGATCAGCGTCTGGTCGGGGCGGCCGTTGAGGGTGGGGTGCTTGGCCTGATAGGCGGCGGCTGCGTCGATGCCATACATCACATCACCTCGATATCGGCCTGGATGGCACCGGCAGCCTTGATGGCCTGCAGGATGCCGATCAGATCGCGCGGCCCGATACCGAGACCGTTGAGGCCATCGACGAGCTGCTGCAACGAGACGCCGTCCTTGACGATGGCGAATTTCTTGCCGTCCTCGGTGACACCGACGCGGGTCGATGGGGTTACGACCGTACGACCGTTGGAGAGCGGCGCAGGCTGGCTGACATTGGCGCTTTCCGAAATCGTGACGGTGAGATTGCCCTGGGCGACGGCGACGGTGGCGACACGCACGTCGCGGCCCATCACGATGATGCCGGAGCGCTCGTCGATGATGATCTTGGCAGCCAAATCAGGCTCGACCTGGAGCTGTTCGATTTCTGTGAGCAGCGCGACGACGTTGCCCTTGAACTCCGCCGGGATCGACATCTGCACGGTGGAAGGATCGATCGGCTCCGCCGTCTTGCTGCCGAGGAAGTCATTCACTGCGGCGGCGACACGCTTGGCGGTGGTGAAGTCCGGATTGCGCAGTGCGAGACGGACGTTCGGCAGCCGGTTCAGCGCAAACTCGATCTCGCGCTCGATGATGGCGCCATTGGCGATGCGGCCGACCGTCGGCACGCCGCGGGTGATGCTGGCGGCAGCGCCTTCGGCAGCAAAGCCGTTGATGGCCAGGGAGCCCTGGGCGACGGCATAGACATTGCCATCGGCGCCGAGCAGGGGAGTGACCAGCAGGGTGCCGCCGGTGAGGTTCTTGGCATCGCCGAGCGCTGACACGGTGACGTCCATGCGGGTGCCCTGGGTGCCGAAAGCGGGCAGGTTGCCGGTGACCATGACGGCAGCGACGTTACCGGTGCGCAGCGTCTGGCCGCGGATGTTCACGCCCATGCGCTCCAGCATCGCCTGCAGCGACTGCCGGGTGAAGGGAATGTTGTTGAGGGTGTCGCCGGTGCCGTTGAGGCCGACCACGAGGCCGTAGCCGATCAGCTGGTTCTGCCGAACGCCTTCGATATTCGCGAGATCCTTGATCCGCGAGGTCGCATGGCCCGATGCCATCGACAGCACAAGCGCACATAGCGCGGCGCAGGCCGTCTGATAGAATCGGATCGAAGTCAGGCTCGACATCCTCTGCTCCCCGCTGAGGTCTTTTTCACGCAGACATCGCCACTCCCATAGCGGTGTCCAGCATTAGCAATGCGAGCGCCGTGCCAGTCTTCGGGGTGCGGTCATCCTTATGAGTTTGCTGGGAAAAATATTATGCAGCGAGCTTCGCCCGGCGTCGGTGCCGAGTCGAAACTGCCGCTGCCGGCAGATTTTGCCGGGCCATTTACGTTTGATTAACCATAAACCGCGAGGGTGCAGACAGGGCCACCGGCTTCCGCTTTGCTTGTCGCGGGACTGGGATGTGGCCCCTGTGCGGACCGGAAATGGCCGCCATTTCGCTGGACCTTGCCGATGCGCATTTACGGACCCAACGGCACCACGCTCGGAACCCCTTCCTCGGGCACGAAGAAGACCGGTTCGGGAACCTTTTCGCTGCCTGACGCGGCTCCTGCGGCCGATGCGCGCCCGGCTGCGGCCCCCCGCGCCGCCAACAGCATCGATGCACTCATTGCCATGCAGAGCGTCGAGGACCCGACCGAGCGCCGCAAGAAGTCGGTGCAGCGCGGCCGCGGCGCACTTGATGTGCTCGACGAACTGAAGATCGGCCTGCTGTCCGGGGCGATCACGCCTGCCACCGTGGCGCGTCTGCGCACGGCTGCGGCGGACCTGAAAGCCACTTCGGGCGACCCCGGCCTCGACGCCGTGCTGTCCGAAATCGAGCTGCGGGTCGAGGTCGAACTCGCCAAGGCCGCGCGGACCTGAGCTTCGAAACTCTCCAGATCGCCAAAGTTCCAGTGGAGAACCCGGCCGGGTACAGGTCCGGCCAGTTCCTCGACGTTATTGTCTGTCACACGGCGTAGCTATATAAGCGCCGCGCGTCCGGGTATTTCCGGCGCCATGCAAGCATTGATGGATTGGCCTTGGACAAGACAAAGAGCTATCGCCCCTCCGATAAAGAGCCTTTCATGAACGACCGGCAGCGCGAGTACTTCCGCGGCAAGCTGCTGGCCTGGAAGGACGAGATTCTTCGCGAATCCAAGCTCACCCTGCAGACCCTGCAGGAAGAGAATGTGAACCATCCAGACCTCGCCGATCGCGCCTCGTCGGAAACCGACCGCGCCATCGAGCTGCGCGCGCGGGATCGCCAGCGCAAGCTGATCTCCAAGATCGACGCGGCGCTGCTACGCATCGAGGACAATAGCTACGGTTATTGCGAAGAGACCGGCGAGCCGATCTCGCTCAAGCGCCTCGAGGCCCGTCCGATCGCGACTCTCTCGGTGGAGGCCCAGGAGCGCCACGAGAAGCGCGAGAAGGTCTATCGCGACGAATAGGTCGCAAAAATTAACGGCCGCCCGTTTCACGAGGCGGCCGTTTTTGTTTTAGGGAGGTTGTCGATGGAGAAGCAGCTCGCGATTGCCGAGGTTCTGCGCTACGTGCGCCTGAATCGCACGCCGCTGGCCGCGCTTCCCCCCGAGGCGATTCCGCATGACGAGGCCGATGCCTATCGCGTGCAGGATGCGCTGCATAATCTGTTGGCGCCGGATTTCGGCGAGCAGGTCGGCTACAAGATCGGATGCACTTCGACGGTGATGCAGGTCTATCTCGGCATCGATCATCCCTGTGCCGGCGGTCTTTATATGGCCGGTTTCAAGTCCTCCGGCGCGTCGTTGCGCTATGCCGATTACGTCCATGTCGGTGTCGAATGCGAGATTGCCGTGCGGCTCGCTTGCGACCTGTCGCCGACCGGGGACATCTTCACGGCAGAGTCCGTCGCGCCGGCCATCGAGGCCTACTTCCCCGCGATCGAGATTGTCGATGACCGATATGACGACTGGCGCAGCATGGATGCACGGTCGCTGATTGCTGATGATTTCTTTGCGGCGGGCTGCGTGCTCGGCAAAGGCGTTGCTGCCGCCGACGCGCCTGATCTGACATCGGTGGTCGGGCGCGCGATCGTCAACGGCATTGAAGTCGGACGCGGGACCGGCGCCGACGTGCTCGGTCATCCCCATCATGCACTGGCCTGGCTCGCCAATCATCTCGCGGCGCAGGGCCGGATGCTCAAAGCCGGCGAGTTCGTGTTGACGGGGAGCCTCGTGAAGACCGAGTGGCTCAATGCAGGCGATGATGTGCTTATGGAGCTGTCGGGCCTCGGCAGCGTGACGGTGGATTTCAAGGCGTAGATGGTTCTCACAAACAACGACGGCCTTCCGTCAGGGGAGCTGACGGAAGGCCGCGTGTGAACATCGCAGCGCGTGGGAGCGCGCTGCGATGTGGGAGCTCATAAGGTGTTAGAAGGGCAGCAGCACGTCCATCACCTGCTGGCCGTAGCGCGGCTGCTGGACGTCGGAGATCTGACCACGGCCGCCATAGGCGATGCGGGCTTGCGCGATCTTCGAACTGTCGATGGTGTTGTCGCTCTGGATATCCTCGGGTCGCACGATGCCGGCGACGATCAGTTCGCGAATTTCGTAGTTGACGCGGATTTCCTGCTTGCCCTCGACGACGAGATTGCCGTTCGGCAATAGCTGCGTGACGACGGCGGCGACATTGGTCTGCAGCGCTTCCTGACGCACCACCGAGCCCTTGCCATCGCTCGACGACGAACTGTCGGTGGTCAGCAGACGACCAGGCAACGCCGAGGCGGCACTGCCGGTCAGCAGCTTGCTGCCCAGAAAATCGGTGACGCCGGAATCTTCCGAGCTGGTACGGCTGCGCTGGGTCTGGTTGGCGATGTTGGCCTTGTCGGTGAAATTCACCGTGATGGTCATGATGTCGCCGACCTGGCGGGCGCGCTGATCCTTGAAGAAGGCGCGTGAGCCCGAGCGCCACAGCGAATTGGCGTTATAGGACGCGACTTCCGGCTTCGGCATCGGCATCTGCACCGGCTTGTAGCCGGGCTGGGTGGTCGGATTGTCGATGGCCGTCAGCGCCGGCTTCTCGCCGATGGAGGCGAGGCGGTCGATGGAGGAGCAGCCGCCGAGTCCGGTGGCGAGGAGCGCTGCAAGGGCGATGGGGCGGTTGAACTGATACATGTAGTTTACTCAGCTTTGCGAGAGACGGGCACGCGGTCGTTGGCTGCGAGGGCGACGGGAGAAGGTGCGCGGGAGATCTTTTCGGAAGGTGCTGGGTCGGGAGTTGCGGGAGAAGGGGCCGGCGCGCGTTCGCCCGGGAGCGGCGAAGCGGACGGGGCGGAGACGGTGACTTCGCCGCGGCCGGTGACGACACCGGCGACGCTGCGCTTGGACTGCAGGTTCATGACATTGACGACATCGCCTTCGGTGCCGGAATCCTGTGCCTTGCCGCGAACGGTGAGGTAGAGTCCGGCGGAGCGGAACACGAGGGTGACGGCCTGGTCGCGCACCACGAGGTCGGGCTTGGCGAGATCGGCATTGCGGATGGCCTGGCCGCTGCGGAGCTGGCGGCGGCTCTGCATGCCCACCGCGCGTTCGCGGCTGGCGCCGTCAATGCCGACTTCCGCCTTCGGGCGGCGCTCGACGAGCACGTCGGACGATTTCAGCACTTCATTGCGCTCGACGCCGCGTGCGAGCACGGCGACTTCCACGGTTTCCACCGCAGTGCCGGTGAAGCGCAGTTTGGCTGTGGGTGCGTTGGCTTCGCTGCCGATGGCGAATGTCACGTCGAAGCGGCCGCTGCGCGTATCGAAGCGCGTCGCGACTGCCTCGATTGCGCCGGTATAGCCGGCGTCGAGCTGCACGCCCTGGACGTCGCGGTCGAAGGTCAGGGTCAAATTGGCGGCGTCGCCAAGGCCGTTGCGATGTTCGAGTGCCTTGCCGATATGGGCCTCGATATCCTTGCTCTCGATGCTGCGCGACAGCCGGGTCACCGAGATCGATTGCAGGCCTGAGGTCTCCACGCCGATCACCTGATGGGTGCGCAGCGTCGAGATGATCTGCGCGGTGGTCAGCGTGCCGATGGTGCCGAGATCGGGCGCGCGATAGATCGCGATATTGGCAGCCGGGCCGGCATTGTCGATGACATCGCCGATCCGTACCACCTCGCTCGACACCACGACATTGGCGCGCAACATCGGCGCCGCGATGCCCGTGTCCTCGCGCTTGTCCTGGCCGAATGCCGCGGTGGCGGCGCCGGCGAGCAGGGCAGTGGCCAGGATGAGAGTGCGCATGGTGAAAGTCATGATCATCCTCCTCAGCGGAACATGCCGGATGTGGACTGCAGCATCTGGTCGGCAGCGCTGATCACCTTGGCGTTCATCTCATAGGCGCGCTGGGCGGCGATCAGGTCGGAGATTTCGGTGACGACTTCGACATTCGCCTGTTCGAGATTGCGCTGCTGCATGTCGCCAAAACCGTCGAGATTGGCGGTGCCGTCCTGCGGCGTGCCGGAGGCCGGGGTTTCGGTGAACAGGTTGTCGCCGATTGGATTGAGGCCGGCCTTGTTGATGAAGCGGGTCAGGCCGATGGTGCCGAGCACGGTGGGCGTTGTGGAGCCCGGCACGATCACCGAGACCTGGCCGGCAGCATTGATGGCAAGCTGCGAGGATGCGGTCGGGATCGTGATCGTCGGCTGCAGCAGGTTGCCCTGCGCATTGACGATACGGCCCTGGCTGTCGGTCGAGAATGAACCGTCACGCGTATAGGTGAAGGTGCCGTCGGTCATCTGGATCTTGAAGAAGCCTTCGCCACGGATCGCGATGTCGAGATCGTTGCCGGTGACCGACAGCGTGCCTTGGCCCATCAGGCGCGGGGTGCCGACCGTCTTGACGCCGCCGCCGATGTCGACGCCGACCGGGATCATGGTGCCCTGGTCCGATGCCTGCGCGCCGACGCGGCGCACGTGATCGTAGATGAGGTCCTGGAACGCCGCCCGCTGCTTCTTGTAGCCGGTGGTGCGCATATTCGCGATGTTGTTCGAGATGACCTGGACGTTGAGTTCCTGGGCCGCCATCCCGGTCGCTGCGGTGTAGAGTGCGCGCATGGGTCTGTGTCCTTAAGCCGGAACGTCGGCGAGTTTTTCGATAGCGGTCTTGCGGGCATCGCCCTGCGACACCAGCATGTTCGACAGTTCGGTATAGGCACGGGTCACTTCGATCATGCGCGTCATCTCGGTCACCGAAGAGACGTTGGAGCGCTCGATGAAGCCCTGGTTCAGCTTCGAGGTCAGCGATGGCTGCGGGTTGGCGCCGGCGCCGGCCGAGTAGAGGTTCGAACCTTCCTTCACCAGCTGTTGCGGCGAGGCGAACTGCACCATGCGGATCTTGCTGCGCACGCTGTCGACGCGGTTCGTGCCTTCCAGCACGGTGACGGTGCCGTCCTGGGAGATGTTGATGTCGTGATCGGTCTGCTGGAACACGATCGGGCCGTTATTGCCGAGCACGGGGAAGCCGCTCGAGGTCACGAGCTGACCCTGATTGTTGATCTGCAGGCTGCCGTCGCGGGTGTAGCGCGTGCCGGCCGGGGTCTGCACTTCCAGGAAGGCATTGCCGTCGATGGCGACGTCGAGCGGGTTCTTGCTCGGCTCGACCGGGCCACCGGCGAAATCATGCATGGTGGCGCGGTCCTGCACGAAGGACACGCGACGATCGCGGCCACTGAAGTTGTCTTCATGGGCCGTGGGGCTCAGGTATTCCTGAAACAACGTCCGCTCGGCCTTGAAGCCGGTGGTGTTGATATTCGCGATATTGTTCGCGACGACGTCCAACTGCCGACGAAGCGTCATCTGCCGCGACAATCCGATGAGACCCACGTTCTCCATCGGGTAATCTCCCCTTGTCCCAACGAGCGGCTCTCCCAAGCCGGTTCGTGGATCTCGTGGACCACTCAAGCTCTCCCAAGCCGTGGTTCACACCAGTGGAGTAGCGAAACCCGTGCCAACTGGAAAATATGAGTGATCTCAATATATTGGTAGATTTTGGCGCGTCGGGGAGGGCGGCAGAAAGATCTTGTTGACCATAACTGCCGGCAGAATTTTCCTAGTGAATCCCGAAAATAAAGATTCCATTAACCATTGCGACCTAGCGTCCGGATCAGACAGGGCCTTGGGCGCTGGCGGCAGTTTGTATCGCGTCTTCAGGGCCTGCTTCGCAGCATCGAGCCCATCCCAATTCCCGGAACGGGCGAGGCGATGGCGGATACCGACACGACAGATGGCGCCGCCCCCGGTGGGGACGAGGCCGCTCCCAAGAAGAGCAAGCTCAAGCTGATCATTATCGGCGTGGTCGCGCTGGCGCTGGTCGGCGGCGGCGGCGGTTACTTCTTCCTGGCCAAAGGCAAGAAGAAGGATGAGCACGCCGAAGCGGCACCCGCGGCCGCCAAGCCGCTGTCCTTCGTCGAGGTGCCGGAGATCATGGTCAACCTCGCCGGCCAGCCCGGCGAGCGCGTGCAATATCTGAAGGCCAAGCTGGTGCTGGAAGTGAAGGATGCACCGCAGGTGGCACTCATCACCCCGGCGATGCCGCGCATTACCGATATGGCCCAGGTTTACTTGCGCGAATTGCGCTCGTCCGACCTGAACGGGTCGATCGGCATGTTTCGGTTGAAGGAAGAACTGACGCGTCGCGTCAACGCGGCGATCGCGCCGAATCATGTCAACGCGGTCCTATTCAAGGAAATCCTCATTCAGTGACGGTTTTCGCAGTGAAAATTTTCGCAATGAGGATGTGGGTCTAGAACGATGTCTACCGAGCAGGTCGATCAGGACGCAATTGCCGCCGAGTGGGAAGCATCTCTGGATTCAGAGGATCCCGCCGAGGCCGCGAAAGCTGCTGCCGAGAACGAACTCACGGGCACCATGGCCGAGCAATGGGCCGCCATGGTGGAAGATGGCGGCCGCGATCTCGGCGGCGGCAAGAATGGCGGCGAGCGCGTGCTGTCGCAGGAGGAGATCGACAATCTCCTCGGCTTCAGCGTCAATGAAATCAATCTCGACGAGAATTCGGGCATTCGCGCCATCATCGATTCCTCGATGGTGTCCTACGAGCGTCTGCCGATGCTCGAAATCGTGTTCGACCGCCTGGTGCGGTTGATGACCACGAGCCTGCGCAATTTCACCTCCGACAACGTCGAAGTCTCATTGGATCGCATCACTTCGGTGCGCTTCGGCGATTACATGAACTCGATCCCGCTGCCGGCGGTGCTGTGCGTGTTCAAGGCCGAGGAGTGGGAGAATTTCGGTCTCGCTACCGTCGATTCCAGCCTGATCTATTCGATGATCGACGTGCTGCTCGGCGGCCGTCGCGGCCAGGCCTCGCTGCGCATCGAGGGCCGGCCTTACACGACCATCGAGACCAATCTCGTCAAGCGCCTGATCGAAGTGGTGCTGGCCGATGCCGAACAGGCGTTCCGGCCGCTGTCACCGGTGTCATTCAATATCGACCGTCTCGAGACCAATCCGCGCTTCGCAGCCATCAGCCGGCCGGCCAATGCCGCCATCCTGGTGCGCCTGCATGTTGATATGGAAGACCGCGGCGGCGACATCGAGCTGTTGCTGCCCTATGCGACCATCGAGCCGATCCGCGGCACGCTCATGCAGATGTTCATGGGCGAAAAATTCGGCCGTGATCCGATCTGGGAAAGCCATCTCGCCACCGAACTCGCACAGGCAGAGATTGCCGTCGATGCCGTGCTCTACGAGGCCAATATCCCGCTGAAGCAGCTGATGATGCTGAAGGTGGGCGACACGTTGCCGCTGGAGATGAAAGCGGATGCGCTGGTCGCGGTTCGCTGCGGCGCTGTCACGCTGACGGAAGGGCGGATGGGCCGTGTCGGTGACCGGGTCGCTATCCGCGTGACGAAGCATTTGCGCAAGCCCCACACCACCCTCGCAATGTTTGAAAAAGCAGACGAACAAACCAAGATGATGGAGGCACAATGAGCCATTCGCTGGGAATCGTGATAGAAGGCCTGGTCGCCGTGTTGCTCGTTCTGACCATTGGCTATTGCATGCTGCTCAATAAGCGCCTCAAGAAGCTGAAGGCGGACGAACAATCGCTGAAGGCCACCATCGGTGAGCTGATCACCGTGACCGAAATCGCCGAGCGCGCCATCGGCGGGCTCAAGCACACGGTGCGCGACGTTAACGAAAACCTCGGTGCGCAGATCAATGCTGCGACCGCGCTTGCCGAACAGCTCAAGGCGCAGCTCGCCGAAGGCGATGCGGTGGTGCGGCGGCTGTCCAAGATCGCCATCGCCGCGCGCCCGCTGACAGCCCAGGCTGAGCCGGAAGTGCCGGTTGCTCCGGCGGCTGCGGCAACGGCCGCTCGTATGTCCGCGGCGCGCGCCAATGCTGCTGCAGCACAGGCATTCGCCGAGCGTCGGAGGCCAGACGGCATCGCTGCATGAAGGCCTTCCGCGATATTCGTATCCTGCCTGTCGTTCTGGTTGCGGTGCTTGGTCTGGCGATCCTCAAGATCGCCGGCATCGTGATCGATGGCGGCTATGTGTTCGAATATCAGCCGCAGCCGGTGAAACAATCCTGGGCGCAGGAGATGTTCAACTTCCCGGGCGGGGCGAAGCCGGTCGATCCGGACATCACGGGCTCGGTCGCCGCGAAGAAGGACGATCCGGCGAAGCCCACCGTGGCCGCGCCCGATGCCATCGCCGTCACCAATACGCCGCCGGTGGAGCAGGCGCCGAAGATTTCGGATTCCGAACGCGCCATCCTCGAACGCCTGCAATCGCGCCGTCAGGAATTGGACGCGCGGGCGCGCGAACTTGAAATCCGCGAAAGTCTCCTGAAGGCTGCTGAAAAGCGCATCGAGACCAAGGTCGACGAAATGAAGGGCGTCGAGGCCGGCATCAAGACGGCGACGGAGCAGAAGAGCGAAGCCGATGCGGCGCGCTTCAAGGGCATCATCACCATGTATGAGAGCATGAAGCCGAAGGATGCCGCCAAGATCTTCGACCGGCTGGAAATGCAGGTGCTGTTCGAGATCGCCTCGCAGATGGCCCCGCGAAAAATGTCGGACGTGCTTGGCCTGATGCAGCCGGAAGCTGCGGAGAAGCTTACCGTCGAGCTGGCCCGGCGTGCCCAGGGCGGCGAGCGCTCGGCCTCGACTGCGGAACTGCCGAAGATCGAGGGGCGGCCTGTGCAGCCCATGCGGAATTAAAGAAAATCATTAACAACTCCTTAGAGGCCGGCTTCTAGATTTGGCGCTGATCGAACGAATGATCGTTCGTCGTAGCCTGGGCTGAGAGATACCTCGAAAATGCCGCGCAAGCCTGCCGCAGCATGTTGGACGCGCCCCCGCGCCTTGTCGTGGGCGGCGTCGCGTTGTGCCGGTTTCGCGGTGGTGCTGTCGCTGTCGACCACATTTTCGTTGTCCGCCTTCGCCCAGAGCGTCAAGGGCACTGCGGCGCTGTCGACGTCGGGTGGTTATGCGCGGATTGTGCTCAAGCTGGCCGAAGACGTTGAATCCGAAGTCAGCCAGGCGGGCTCGGTCCTTATCGTCCGCTTCAAGCGTCCCGTCGATGTGCCCGTGGAAATTCTCGGCGATGCGGCGCCCGATTATATCGGCTCGGCGCGCCGCGATCCCGATGGCACCGCTCTGCGCATCGCGCTGTCGCGTCGCGTGACCGTCAATTCGATGACCGCGGGCGAACGCGTCTTTATCGATCTGCTGCCCGATGGCTGGAAGGGCGCGCCGCCCGGACTGCCCCAGGATGTGGTGAAAGAACTCTCCGACCGCGCCCGCGCCGCCGAACGGGCGTTGCGCCAGCAGCGCGCCACTGCCGAGAGCCAGAAGAAGCCGCCGATCCGCGTGCGCGCCTCGGTGCAGCCGACCTTCGTGCGTTTTGCCTTCGAGACCCCGCCGAATGTCGGCGCATCGTCATTGCTGGACGACAAGCGCCTGACGCTGACCTTCAATGCTCCGCTCGTCTTCGATCTCGCTGACGCAAAACTGTCGGCGCCGGCCAATGTCGCCTCCATCGGACAGGCGATGGACGGCAATCGCACGGCCGTCGAGATCGCGCTGATTGGCGATGTGGACGTCAAATCGTTCCGTGACGAGAAGAGCTACATCGTCGATATCGGCTTCCAGCAGCAGGACAAGCCGTCGCCGCTTGCCCAACTGCCGGCAACGCCGCCCGCCGAAACGAAGCCGGCAGAGCCCAAGCCTGTCGAAGCCGCGGCTGCGCCCGCGCAGAAATCCAGCGAGATCAAGCCGCCGACGTCGGAATCGATTGCACGCGAGATCGCGCAGGAGAAGAAAGCCGAGGCACCGGTCGTTGCCCCCGTCGCTACGGTGGAAGCATCGAAGATCGAGGCCCCGAAGTCCGAGCCCATCAAGACTGTCGAAGCTGCGCCTGCGCCTGTGATCGCTGCTGCGCCCGTGAAGGAAGCGCCATCGGCCCCGATGCCTGCGGCGCCCGCGCAGCAGGCGCTGGCAGCTGCTGAGGCCATGGGCGTTCCCGTCGAGGTCAAGCGCAGCAGCGAAGGCGTGCGGATGAACTTCGCTTTCCCGGCGCCGACGCCGGTGGCGCTGTTCCGCCGCGGCGACATGCTGTGGCTGGTGAGCGATTCGACCAAGCCGATCGATGTCGCAGCGATCCGCCGCGACAGCGGTTCGGTGGTGGCCGATGCGGAGTCCATCAAGCTGGAGAAGGGGCAGGCGGTGCGCATCCGCCTCAACCGTCCACAACTGGCCTCGCTGTCTGCCGAGGACGCGAATGGCAGCGGCCAAGCCTGGACGCTGACTTTGGCCGATACACGACAGACGCAGTCGCAGGCGCTGTCGGCCGTGCGCAATATCGCCGATCCCAAAAAGGCCAGCGTGCAGGTGCAACTGGCGCGGCCGGGTTTGAAGCATCGTCTCACCGATCCCGATGCGGGCGATGTGCTCACCGTCATCACCGCGCTGCCGCCGGCGCGCGGCTTCGTGCGTCGTCAGGATTTCGTCGAATTCTCGCTGCTTGAATCCATCCACGGCGTCGTCGTCCAGACGAATTCCGATGAGGTCGCGGTCGATGCAGGTATCGACAAGGTGACGCTCACCCGGCCGGGTGGATTGACGCTGTCACCCGCAGACGCAGCGCCGCAGCGCGCGTCGACGGTCGCGCGACCGATCTTCGATGTCGGGCAGTGGCGGATGGATCAGGAAGGCCCGTTCAATCAGCGCTTCGACAAGCTGCTGGATGCAGCTGCCGTGGCCGACACCGCCTCCGTGGCCAATGCGCGCATGGATCTCGCCAAGTTCTACATGGCGCGCGGCATGTATCACGAGGCCAAGGGTGTCGCCGATCTCGCGATCTCCGACATGAAGCCGGGCGAAGAGAGCGCCGCTGCAATGGTTATCCATGCAGTCGCGAGCGCGTTGATCAATCGTCCCGATCAGACGCTGAAGGATATCGCCCAGCCCGTCCTCGGGCCAGGCTACGACGCCGAATTGTGGAAAGCCTTCGCTTTCGCCAAGCAGGGCAAATGGGTCGATGCGCGCGAGCGCTTCAAGAATTCAGAATTCACCCTTGCGGCGCTGCCGCCGGATCTGCAGCGCATCGGGCTGATGATGGCGCTGCGCGCCTCGCTCGAAGTGAAGGACTATGCCGGCGCATCGTCGCGCGGCAGCGAGCTCGAAGTCGTCGGCATCCCTGCGGAGATGAAGCCGTCCGCGACGCTGCTCAGTGGATGGCTCGATGAGGCGCTCGGCCGCGAGAAGGACGCGCTGTCGAAATATGCCGAGGTCACCGGCTCGATCGATCGTCCATCGGCCGCTGAAGCCAAGCTGCGCGAAATCGTGCTGCGCCAGAAGCGCAACGAGATCAGCGACGAGGATGCCCTGACGGAATTGGAAACGCTTGCCGTGACCTGGCGCGGCGATAGCGTGGAAGTGCGGGCATTGCAGCTGTTGGCGCAGATGTATGCGAAGACCGGCCGCTACAAGGATTCGCTGATGGCGGCGCGCACTGCGACTGAGCGCCAGGCCAATAGCGACGCCGCACGGCAGGTGCAGGACGACGCGCAGGCGCTGTTCTCCGATGTCTATCTCTCGCCGAAAGGCGACAAGCTGCCGCCGGTGGATGCGCTGGCGATGTTCTACGAGTTTCGCGAGCTGACGCCGATCGGTCGCCGCGGCGACGAGATGATCCGCCGGCTGGCCGACCGCCTCGTGGCCGTCGACCTGCTCGATCAGGCGGCCGAGCTGCTGCAGTATCAGGTCGATCACCGTCTGGAGGGCGCCGCGCGTTCGCAGGTCGCGGCACGGCTCGCCACCGTTTACCTGATGGCGCGCAAGCCCGAACGGGCCATCGCCGCCATGCGCACCACCCGCATCAATGATCTCTCCGGCGAGTTGCGCCAGCAGCGCCTGCTGCTCGAGGCGCGCGCGCAGAGCGATATCGGTCGCCGCGATCTTGCGCTCGACATCATCTCCCATGTGGCCGGTCGCGAGGCCGTCCGGTTGCGGTCGGACATCTACTGGTCGTCGCGCCGCTGGCGCGAGGCGGCCGAGCAGATCGAACTCTATTACGGCGATCGCTGGCGCGATTTCACACCGCTCACGACCGGCGAGAAGAGCGACGTCATTCGTGCGGTGGTCGGCTATGCGCTGGCCGAGGATTCGCTCGGCCTCGCGCGCTTCCGCGAGAAATATGCGCCGCTGATGACGTCGGGCGCGGACAAGATCGCGTTCGACACGGCGAGCACGCCGGCGACCGGCAACAGTTCGGAATTCGCAGCCATCGCCAAAATGGCGGCATCGGTGGATACGCTGGAGGGATTCCTGCGCGAGATGAAGCAGCGTTTCCCCGAGAGCAGCGCCAAGGCCACCGTGCCCGGCGTCGCCGACATGGCCCCGACCGGCTCGCTGCCGACCATGCCGACGCGGCCGGTGGTGAATGTGCGCAAGATTGAGATGCGGTAGGGAAAGCTCTGATTTGTCGTCACCCGGCTTGACCGGGTGACCCAGTATACTCTGTCGCTGCGGTGTTTACTGGATCGCCCGGTCAAGCCGGGCGACGACAGGATGGGCGCCTCGCTACTGCCCGTAACTCTGCACCAGACTGCCCGCCACCAGCGACCAGCCATCCACCAGCACGAAGAAGATCAGCTTGAACGGCAGTGACACCACCGCCGGCGGCAGCATCATCATGCCCATCGCCATCAGTACCGATGCGACGACGAGGTCGATGATCAGAAAGGGCAGGAACAGCAGGAAGCCGATCTCGAAGGCGCGTTTCAGCTCCGAGATCATGAAAGCCGGCACCAGAATGCGCAGCGACATCTCGTCGGGCGTGGCCGGCGGGGCTTCGCCGGACAGGTCCATGAACAGTTTGACGTCCTTCTCGCGGACATTCTTCTGCATGAAGGTGCGCAGCGGACCGGCAGCGCGCACCAGCGCCTGCTCGACGGTGATGTCGTTCGCCATCAGCGGCTTGATGCCGTCATCATAGGACTTCTGCAGCACCGGCCCCATCACGAAGGCGGTGAGGAACATCGCGAGCGCCACGATCACCGTATTCGGCGGAGCTGTCGCTGTGCCAAGCGCTGTGCGCAGCAATGACAGCACGACCACGATGCGCGTGAACGACGTCATCATGATCAGGATCGACGGCGCGATCGAGAGCACCGTCAGCAGTGCAATCATCTGCACGGCGCGTTCGGTGACACCGCCGCCACCGCCGCCGAGATTGATGCTGATATCCTGCGCCATCGCCGGGCTCGCGAGGAGCCCGGCGGCGATCAGGACAGAGGTGAAAAATACTCTACGCGGAAGGTTCGGCGGTCTCACGAAGACGACTTCGGCCGTCCCAGCAGGGAGGCCATCTCGTCTTCGAGATTCTCGAAGCCGGACTTGGTCGGTGGCGTGATCGCCGGTGCCTCGGCGCGGGACGCGCTGGCGATCGAGACTTCCGGCGCCCGCACGCGCGGAGCAGCAACTGGCGCATCAGGCGCAACCGACGGCGCACCGATGCGTGGCTCCGGCGCGTCCGAGCGGGCCGGTTCGCCAGACGGGCGGCGCAGTGCGGCTTCGAGGCGCTGCGCCATGTCGGCAAGGTTCTGGTCGGCGGCGGAAATCGCGGCCGGGGTCGATGGCGTGGTCGAGGCGACCGGCGGCGTCACGGCAGCGGGCGCTTCCGGCTTCGCGACGACTGGTGCGCTCGGAGTGACATTGGTGCGTTCCAGCGGACGGGTCGTCGGCATGGTGCGGATCGGCGGATCGGCGCGCATCGGGCGCGGCATCATCGGCTCGCTACGCGGCATCTCGGGCCGCGGCGTTTCGCTGCGAGAGGCGCGGAGCAAGGCAGGCTCACGCTGCGGAGCGGGGGCAGGCGTGGGCTCGGGGCGCGGCTCCGGACGGGACGGCTCCGGTGTTACAGCGGCAATGGTGGGCTCCGGGCGGCGTTCGGGCAGAACAGCGGCGCGACGCGGCTCCTCGCTGAAGGACGGACGGGCAGGGCGCGGGGGCAGTGCTGCCGGCTCCGGCGCGACATCTGGCTCGCCGAGTTCGACCGGCTCCGGCGGCGCCCAGCTCGGCGTGTCCGCGAACGAAGGACCGCGCGACGTCTCGCGCTGCGTGGTCGGTTCGCGCTCGCGGCCGGGCGCAGCGCGCACGATGTTCGGCTCGACCACGATATCGGACGGGCCACCGATCATGATCAGGTGTTCCACATTGTCGCGGCGGACCAAGACAAGGCGGCGACGTCCGTCCACGGCGGCTGCGTCGATCACGGCCAGGCGCGGCATGCGTCCGCGAGCGGAATTGGCACCCAGCCGGTTGCCGCCGAATCGACGCACCAGCCAGGCCGCAAGCCCGATCAGTGCCAGCACGAAGACGAAGGCAAGAATGAAAGTGACTGCCGATGTTCCGTTCATAAAGAAGTCCCCAGACAGACGGCGGCTGGCTCCGCTCGCGCATCCGATACCCGTCGATCTTGCAATCGAAGCAGGCCGGACAACGCGGGAATCGCGCCCCGTCTGTTAACGCCCCCCGGCAGAAACTGCCGATGGTTAACAATAAACTATGAATCGCCGCAGCCAAAACGACTTCTAGCCGCCCCACCGCCTGGCTGAGCTTTGTGGTTAATCGGGCAATTCGGGCAAAAAAGCGATGTAACGCGCAATAATCCCGTATTTTACGCAATTGCTTTACGTTCCGGTAACTATCTGCGTCGGACGTTAACTCGTTATTAAGCATGCGGCCGGCAAATTCTGCCTAGCTTCGGGCAAGGTGTCCGGGCGCAGCGGAGACCTCCGATGGCGATCAGCGATATGCCGATGTTGTCGGTGCTGCGCACCAAGATGCAGTGGCATCAGGAACGCCAGCGTGTGCTGGCGGAGAATGTCGCCAATTCGGATACTCCGAAATTCAAGCCGCGCGATCTGGTCGAACCGAAATTCGACAAGATGGGCGGCCCGGCCGCCGGCGGCGCCATGGGCACGTTGCCGATGATGCGCGCCCAGGGCGTCAATCTTACGCCGTCCGGTGCCGCCGCGACTTTCGACCAGAACAACCGCGTCGGCTACGAGACCCGCCCTGCGGGCAATGCCGTCAATCTCGAAGACGAGATGCTGAAGGTTTCCGCCAACCAGATGGACTTTGCCGCGGCAAGCTCGCTCTACACCCGCAGCCTCGGTCTGTTGAAGACCGCCATCGGCAAGCGCTGAGCTGAGGAGAGCAGGACATGGCCGACAACAGCAGTGATTTCGCCCGGTCGATGGGCATCGCGACCTCGGGCCTGCGCGCCCAGGCCGGCCGCATGCGTGTCATCTCGGAAAACATCGCCAATGCGGCGTCCACTGCGCAAACGCCGGGCGGCGATCCCTATCGCCGCAAGGTGCCGACATTCACGTCGGAGCTCGATCGCACACTCGACGCACGCACCGTCGGCCTCGGCCGCGTGCGCCCGGACATGTCCACCTTTCCGACACGCTACGAGCCCGGCAATCCCGCGGCGGATGCGGCCGGCAACGTCAAGGTGCCGAACGTCAATTCGCTGGTTGAAATGACCGACATGAAGGAAGCCCAGCGCTCCTATGAGGCCAATCTCAACATCATCAGCGCCACGCGCCGGATGATCCAGCGCACCCTCGATATCCTCAAGGCCTGAACAGGACACTCACCATGGCAGCCCCGAACGTCGCCGCAAACGCCTATGCAAGCCTTGCCCGTATCATGGACAGCGCCGGTGGCGTCGGCGGTCTCAACAAGGTCGCGGACAGCGGCGCTGGCCCGTCCTTCGGCTCGGTGCTCAAGGAGGCGCTCGGCAGCGTGCTCGATGCCGGCCGCAAGTCGGACGCGCAGACCGTCGCCATGGCCAATGGCAAGGCGAATGTCATGGATGTGGTTACGGCAGTGGCCGAGACTGACGTCGCCGTCTCGACACTGGTGTCGGTGCGCGACCGCGTCATCCAGTCCTACGAAGACATTTTGAAGATGCAGATCTAGTTGCTGCGCCCACACACCCCGCCCTCATCCTGAGGAGCGGCCGCAGGCCGCGTCTCGAAGGATGGTGAAGGAGCGCTACAGCTCATGGTTCGAGACGGCGCCGAAGTGGCGCCTCCTCACCATGAGGGACCGAGTAGTAAGAGGATACAAAATGACCGGCCCCGAAACTCTCGACGTCGCCCGCGATGCGATCTGGACCATCGTGCTGGTGTCCGGGCCGCTGATGGTCATCGGCCTTGTGGTCGGTGTCGTGATCTCGCTGGTCCAGGCGCTCACGCAGGTGCAGGAACAGTCGCTGGTCTTCGTGCCAAAGATTCTCGCGGTCTTTGCGACCATGATCCTGACATTACCGTTCATGGGCGACGTGCTGTCGAGCTACATGATGCGGATTTCGGCGCGAATCATCGGGGGGTGATACACATCCCTCATGCGCATCGATATTTCGCTCCTGCCGGCTCTCGCTGCCGCCTTCATGCTGGTGTTTGCCCGCGTTGGCGCGATGGTGATGCTGTTGCCCGGCTTCGGCGAAAGCAACATTCCGATGCGCATCAAGCTGTCGATTGCTTTGGGGCTGACCTTGATTCTGCTGCCAGCGCATCGCGCGGCCTATAATGTCGACATGACCTCGATTGCGCCGATGCTGGTGCTGATGCTGCGCGAGATCATCATCGGCATCGTGCTTGGCGCCACGGCGCGCGTCACCATCTCGGCGCTGTCGGTGGCGGGCTCGGTGATCGCCCAGCAACTCGGCCTCGGCTTCGTCACCTCGGTGGATCCGACGCAAGGCCAGCAGGGCGTGCTGATCGGTAACTTCCTCAACCTGCTCGGCATGACGCTGATCTTCACCACGGATACGCATCACCTCGTGATCTCCGCGCTCAACGACAGCTACAGCATTTTTACGCCGGGCGAGATCCTGCCGACGGGCGATGTCGCAGCGCTTGCGACCAATGCTTTCACGGTCGCATTCAAGATCGGGATTCAGCTGGCGGCACCATTTCTCGTCTTCGGTCTCGTCTTCAATATGGGGCTTGGCGTGCTGGCGCGCCTGATGCCGCAGATGCAGGTCTATTTCGTTGGCGTGCCGCTCTCGATCATGATCGGCTTTCTGATCTTCGCGCTGGTGCTCTCGGCCATGATGGGCACTTACATGGATTACTTCGCTGGTGTGATGCACCAGATGATGCCGCGGACATAGGAGGGCGCCTATGGCCGAGGATAGTGAGAACGAGAAAACACACGACCCCACACAAAAGAAACTCGACGACGCTCACCAACGCGGCGATGTCGCCAAAAGCCAGGAGGTCAATACCTGGTTCCTGCTGGCCGGTGGCACACTCGTGCTGTCGTCGTTCCACGGGTCCATCGGCGCCGGCATGATGCCGCCGATGAAGAACCTGCTGCAGAATTCGTGGATGATCCGAACCGACGGTCCGGGTCTCATCGAATTGACGAAGGAGCTGTGTTTTTCCCTGCTGTCGACGCTCGGGATGCCGTTCCTGTTTATCATCATCGCAGTGCTTGCCGGCAATCTCATGCAGCATCGGCTGGTGTTCTCGTCCGAGGGCCTTACGCCCAAATTCAGCAAGCTGTCGCCGATGGAAGGCGCCAAGCGCCTGTTCGGCAAACAGGCCATCGCCAACTTCCTCAAGGGCCTGTTCAAGCTGGTCGTGCTGGGCGCGGTCATGTGCGCGGTGCTGTGGCCCGAGCGCTTCCGTCTCGACGCCATGGTGCGCATCGATCCGAGCGCCATCGTCGGCATCACCATGGCCCTGACGCTGAAGCTGCTCGGCGCAGTGCTCGCCATGCTGGCCTTCGTTGCTGTCGCTGACTTCTTCTTCCAGTACCGGACATGGTTCGAGAAATTGAAGATGTCGCTGCAGGAGGTGAAGGAAGAATTCAAGCAGTCCGAAGGCGACCCGCACATCAAGGGCAAGATCAAGCAACTGCGCCAGCAGAGCATGAAGAAGCGCATGATGGCTGCGGTGCCCCAGGCCTCGGTGATCATCACCAACCCGACCCACTATTCGGTGGCGCTGAAATACGAGCGCGGCATGCAGGCGCCGATCTGCGTCGCCAAGGGCATGGACGCAATCGCGCTCAAGATCCGGGAAGTGGCGGGCAAGCACGACATTCCGATCGTCGAAAACGTGCCGCTGGCGCGCGCGCTCTACGCGACCGTGGAGATCGACGAGGAAATCCCGAATGAGCACTATCAGGCGGTGGCCGAAGTGATCGGTTACGTCATGAGCCTCAAGCGCGGCTTCTCGGGGCGTCCGAACTGATGCCCGGACAGGATCGGAACATCGTGCGAATCGGCGATTGGGGCGCAAAAGAGCGGCGGAACCGCTTGCGTGCGCCCTGCCGGTTGGGGCACTCAGGAGGCGCGCGCAGGCGCGCTGCAACCACGACAGATAGGCGACACCCCGTCACATGAGCGTCGAGACCGACCACGATGGCCAGATCTCGCTGGCGGAGACCAAGGCTGGCCCCGAGCCCGTGCGCCGCAGCGGCAGCATTGTCCTCGTTCTGCTGATTGCTGCCGCGATCGTCGCCAGCGCCGTCGCCTTCATGACGCTCGGCCGCGCCCAGGCGCAGCCTTACATCCTGGCGCTGCTCGCGCTGCTGGCCATGGTCGGCCTGTTCATGCTGTTCGCCTTTGCGGCCGGCATCATCCGCTTCGCCGATCGGGCCTCCGAAGATCCGATCATGCGCGCCGTCACCAATGGCGCCTTCGATGGCATCGCGGTGACCGACGCCCACGGCCACGTCGTCTATGCCAATGCGGCCTACCTCACTTTGACCGGTGCTGCGTCGGTGCAGGAGGCGCGTCCGGTCGAGCGCGTCTTCATCGGCAATCCCGATGTCTCCGAAGCTGTCTTCCGTCTGCTCAAGGCGGCCCGTGAGGGCAAGCGCCAGCAGGAAGAGGTGCGCGTCACCGTCGCCGATGGCTCCCATGGCCGCTGGCTGCGCATGCGCGTGCGCCCGCTCGGCACCGGTAAGCGCGAGGCGAAATCGACGGTGTGGTCGGTGGCCGACATCTCGCGCGACCGCCAGCGTCAGGAGGACGTGTTCCAGGAACTGCAGCACGCAATCGAGTATCTCGATCACGCGCCATGCGGCTTCTTCTCGGTCAATCCGAAGGGCGAGCTCGTCTATGTCAACGCGACGCTGGCGAACCTGCTCGATCACGATCTCGCCGAGATCGGCTCCGGCGGGTTGAAGCTCACGGACATCGTGTCCGGTGATGGCGCCTCGCTGCTTACCTCGATCGTGCCGATCCCCGGCGAAGTGAAGACCGAAGTCTTCGATATCGATCTCAAGCAGCGCGGCGGCAAGACCGTGCCGGTGCGCCTCTATCACAAGCTCGCTTTCGGCGCCGATGGCGTGCCGGGCGCCTCGCGCACGCTGGTGATCAGCCGCGCCCGCGACGAGCGCTCCGATCCGCAGCGTGCCGCCGAAGTGCGGTTCATGCGCTTCTTCGATCATACGCCGATGGCAATCGCCACAGTCGATCTCGGCGGCGCCGTAGTGCGCGGCAATGCGCGCTTCGCAAAGCTCGCGCAGACGCTCAGCGACAATGGCAATGTCAACAAGTCGATCCTCGCCGCATTGAACGAGCGTGATCGTGCACAACTGCTTGCGCCGATCGGTCAGGCCGCGCAGGGGCAAGGCGATATCGCGCCGGTGGAATTGCAGCTTGCAGGCGCCAAGGAGCGCTGGGGCCAGTTCTTCGTCACGGCCGTGCAGGAGGAAGAGCGCGAGACCGAAGCCGCCATTGTCTACATGCTGGAGACCACCGAGCGCCGCGCGCTGGAGAACCAGGTCAACCAGGCGCAGAAGATGGACACCATCGGCCAGCTGGCCGGCGGCATCGCGCATGACTTCAACAATGTGCTGTCGGCCATCATGATGGCCAATGATTTCCTGCTGAACGCGCACAAGCCGACCGATCCGTCGTTCCAGGACATCATGCAGATCAAGCAGAATGCGACGCGTGCTGCGACGCTGGTGCGCCAGCTGCTCGCCTTCTCGCGCCGGCAGACGCTGCGTCCGACCGTGCTCAATCTCGGCGATGCGCTGTCCGATATCGATCTGCTGCTGAAGCGCCTGATCGGCGAGAAGGTGAAGCTCGAAGTCGTGCACGGCCGTGATCTGTGGCCGGTGAAGGTGGACATCTCGCAATTCGAGCAGGTGATCGTGAATCTCACGGTCAATGCGCGCGATGCGATGCCTGATGGCGGTTCTCTCACGGTGCGCACCGGCAATATCTCGACCGACCAGGCCGAGAAGCTCGCCTATAAGGGCATGCCTGCGGCCGATTATGTCGAGATCGCCGTCACGGACACCGGCACGGGCATTCCGGCCGACATTGTCGAAAAGATCTTCGAACCCTTCTTCTCCACCAAGGATGTGGGCAAGGGCACCGGCCTCGGCCTCTCGACGGTCTATGGTATCGTCAAGCAGACCGGCGGCTTCGTCTATGTGGACTCCAAGGAAGGGCAGGGCACCACCTTCCGCATCTTCCTGCCGCGCCATCATCAGGACAAGGAAGCCGCGCCTGATCCGGCCATCGCTGCCGCCATTGCCGCGAAGGAAGCTGCCAAGCCGAAGGCCGATCTTACCGGGCAGGGCACGATCCTGCTGGTCGAGGACGAGGAGGGCCTGCGCAGCCTCAATGCCCGCGGCCTGCGCTCGCGTGGCTACACGGTGGTCGAGGCCTCCAATGGCATCGAGGCGCTGGAGATGTTCGAGGAGCAGGATCGCAATATCGATCTCGTCGTCTCCGACGTGGTGATGCCGGAAATGGACGGCCCGACTTTGCTGAAGGAAATGCGTGCCCTCAATCCGGATCTGAAGATCATCTTCGTGTCTGGCTATGCCGAAGAGGCGTTCGAGAAGAGCTTGCCGGAAGGCCAGCAATTCGCGTTCCTGGCCAAGCCGTTCGCGCTGAGTGCGCTGATCGAAAAGGTGAAGGGCACGATGGGATAGGCATAGGATGGGTTGAGCGCAGCGATACCCATCGCCACAAGCGCCTGGCCCTGATGGGTATCGCTACGCTCAACCCATCCGACGAATCTCTCGCGCTGCACCATAAGTCTTTGAAATCCCGACATTCCGCGCTTTAGAACAGCCCTAAAGCCGCGACCGAGGGCCGCAGCCATGCGGCGTGAAGCGCGCTTTCTTTTTCCTGCGGCGTAGCCATGTTAGGGGCGATTTCCCCCTGCCGGGGATTGAGGGAACATAGATGACTTTCACGTTCAGCATGCGCGGCGCGATCAAGACGCTCGCCGTTGTTCTGTCGCTGGCGATGCCGCTCACAATCGCCATCTCCGCTGCCGACGCGCGTCCGGGCGGCAAGGGCGGCAGCATGGGCTCGCGCGGCTCCAAGACCTTCGCGCCCACGCCGGGCACTGCGACTGCGCCGAATGCCGCGCAGCCGATGAACCGCACCATGCAGCAGCCGGGCGCGCCCGGCATGGCTGGCCCTGCCGCCGCTGGCGCAGCCGCCAAGGGTGGCTTCTTCAACCGTCCGGGCATGGGCATGCTCGGCGGCCTCGCTGCCGGCTTCCTCGGCGCCGGCCTGCTCGGCATGCTGTTCGGCGGTGGCCTGCTCAGCGGCCTCGGCAGCTTCGCCTCGATCATCGGCCTGCTGCTGCAGGTGGCGCTGGTCGTGATCGTCGTCCGCCTGGCCATGAAGTGGTGGCAGCGCCGTAATCAGGGTCAGACGGCTTCGGCCTATGCTGGTCCGTCGGGCTCACAGCAGCAGCAGTACAACGCTTCGGAAGCCAATCAGGCCTCGCAGACCAACCACGCCTATGGCGCGCAGCCGCAGGAGGCTCCGCAGGCTCAGCCGCGCAGCGCGCTGGGTGGCTTCGGCTTCGGTGGCTCGCGTCAGGACGAGCGTCCGGTCGAAATCCAGCCGAAGGATTATGAAGACTTCGAACGCATTCTCGGTGAAGTCCAGGCTGCTTGGTCGAACGAAGACACCGATGCGCTCGGCAAGCTTGCGACGCCGGAAATGATCTCGTATTTCGCGAAGGACCTCGCGGAGAACAAGGCTGCCAACGACATCAACAAGGTGTCGGACGTCAAGCTGCTGCAGGGCGACCTCGCGGAAGCCTGGCGCGAAGGCAATGACGAATATGCCAGCGTGGCGATGCGCTTCTCGCTGATCGACAAGACGCTGGAGCGTGGCACCAACCGCCTCGTCGCCGGCAGCGAGACCCCGACCGAAGCCACGGAAGTGTGGACCTTCATCCGTACCAATGGCGGCAACTGGGAAGTCTCGGCGATCCAGCAGGCGTAACGCCATCCAGATCGAAACCAATCAAGCGCCGCGGGGCAACCCGCGGCGCTTTTGTTGTGAGACATGCGCTCAAGCCCCTCTCGCACAACCGTCACGCGCGTGGAATAATCAGCGTATTGGCTTGTTCGTCAGTTGCGGTCCACCGCGACCAGCCTTTTCGTGTTCAAGCAAATGCCTTTGGAGGAAACGATGATCACAACTCTCAAGACGCTGTCCTGCGTTGCCATCTGCGCGACGGCCATGTCATTCGCAACCACGCCCGCATCCGCACAGGGCGCTGACACGAGCTTTTTCGTCACCAGCAATGGCATCGGCAATGGCGGCAATCTCGGCGGCCTCGCCGGGGCGGACAATCATTGCCAGACGCTCGCACAGGCCGCAGGTGCCGGCGCCAAGACCTGGCGTGCCTATCTCTCGACCCAGGCTGCCGACGGCAAGCCGGCCATGAATGCGAAGGATCGCATCGGCAATGGCCCGTGGAAGAACGCCAAGGGCACCGTGGTCGCCAAGGACGTGGCTGATCTGCATAGCGCCAACAACGCGCTCAACAAGCAGAACTCGCTCAGCGAGAAGGGCGAGGTCATCAACGGTCGCGGCGATACGCCGAATCGCCACGACGTGTTGACGGGCTCGCAAGCCGATGGCACGGCCTTCGCCGGCACTGATGATCGCACCTGCAAGAACTGGACGAGCAGCACCCAGGGCGCGGCGATGGTCGGTCACATCGACCGCACCGGCCTCAATGAGGAACCGCCAGCAAAATCCTGGAACACCTCGCATCCGTCGCGCGGTCCTGACGGCGGCTGTTCGCAGAACGATCTGAAGACCACCGGCGGCGACGGCCTGCTGTATTGCTTCGCGGCGAACTGATCAGCTTCACCTCATCCGCGTCACGTAAGATCGCTGCAGTGCTCACGCTGCAGCGATCGACATCATTTCCGCAGCGGCTGCCGCTCTCGCCTCGGCCATCGCTACGGCCGTTGCGGCAGCGATGGTTGCGGGCACCTGTACCAGCGGCACTGGCCGGGCGAAATGATAGCCCTGACCCTTGTCGCAACCCTGGCCCAGCAGGAAATGCCATTGCGCCGAGGTCTCGATGCCTTCGGCCAGCACCGGAATATGCAAGCTGTTGCCCAGCGCCAGCACCGTGCGCACGATGGCGCGGGCGGCGGCATCGTCCGGGATACGGCGGACGAAGGACTGATCCAGTTTGATCTTGTCGAACGGAAAGGCGTGCAGCGTGCCCAGCGACGAATAGCCGGTGCCGAAATCGTCCATGGCGATGGAGATGCCCATGGCCTTCAGCTTGCGCAGGATATGCAACCCGCGCGCCTGATCCGCCATGACAGTCGATTCCGTGACCTCAATTTCGAGTCGGCGTGGCGACAGACCTGTTTCGATCAGGATGCCATGAATGGTCTCCGCGAGATCTTCGCGACCGAATTGCACGGGCGACAGGTTGACGGCGATGGTGCCGGGCAGGAGGCCTGCAGCGGCGTCGCGGCAGGCCGTACGCAGCGCCCATTCCCCCATATCGAGGATCGCGCCGGTCTCTTCGGCGAGCGGGATGAAGTCGATCGGCGAGATACGGCCGAGCTTGGGGTGATTCCAGCGGATCAGTGCTTCAGAGCCGCAGATCGTGCCGTCAGATAGCGAAGCCTGTAACTGATAATGCAGTTCGAATTCACCATTCGCAGCGGCGCTTTGAAGATCGCGCGCCAGAGCGCGGCGGGTGCGGGCCGCGTCATCCATCTCGCGGTGATAGGCGCAGATGGCGCCGCGCTGCGTCGCCTTGGCGCGGTCCATCGCCAGTTTTGCATTGCCGAGCAATTGGTCGCGTTCGGGCGTGTCCAGCGGGAATATCGAATAGCCGATCGCGGCGGTGAGCGCGATGCTGTGGTCGCGGATCGCGAATGGCGCTGCAAATGCAGCAGCAATCCGCGCGGCAAATTGCTGGGCATTGGCCGGCAGATTGCCCGACATTTTGAGCGCCAGGAATTCGTCGCCGCTTTGGCGCGCGAGAAATTCGTCGTCGCCGATGGCCTGTCGCATCCGTGCTGCGACTTCGATCAACAGCAGATCGCCGGCGGTGTGGCCGTAGAGATCGTTGATGTCCTTGAAACCATCGATATTGATGGCGATCGCGGCAAGCTTGTGGGCGCGCTCGTGGGATTCTGCGGCCCAGAAGGCAAGACGCTCATTGAAAGCGATGCGGTTCGGCAGCCCGGTCATGCTGTCGTTGAACGATAGCTGATGAATGCGTTCGGCGGATTCCGTGCGGACACGCAGGTCGATAACGTAAGATGAAAAGCCGCTGCCCATCACCAGCAGCACCGCGAGCACGACGCCAGCGCCGAGCATCTTTGCCGGCACCAGATCGGGCGCCAGCGCCAGTGATGGATCAGGCAGCGCATTGGCTGACATTGTCATCGCGTAGTGAAGCGTGCAGATCATGAAGGCCAGTACGATGGCGGCGCCGTGCCGGCACCAGCGCGTCACCGGCCGGTTGGCTCGGTTCACTGAGAGTGCGCTGAGTCCAAGGCCAAGCAGCAGGATCAGCACGAGGCCATAGCTGCTCCATTGGGTGGTGCCACTGAAGTGCCAGGCATGGAGGCCGATATAGTGCATCGCAAGAATGCCGGCGCCCATCAGAAGGCCGCCGCATTCAGGCGCCAGCGTAAAATGTCGGCTCCCGATTTCGAATCCTATCAGGCATGAGAGGATCGCGATGGCGAGGGTGATCGCCACCGGAATAAGATCGAAGCCGCTGTCGAGTTGTGGGTCGAGTGCCAGGATGGAAATATAGGTCGAGGCCCAGAGTGCTGCACCAGTGCCGACCGAGGCCATGAACAACCAGCCGATCCGGGTCGAGCCCTGTGTGGCGCGGGCGCGTGCAAAGTGGCGCATGCCGACCCATGTGCCGAACAGGCAGACTGATCCCGCGAGCAGGACAAGAATCTGGTGGACGACAAAACTGGCTTGGTCGGTCATGAAGGCGCTCCTGCTTATCATCGTACGCAGCAGGCGTTTAAGCGGTTGTATGCTGGTGCTTTTATCCGCGCGGATACGGGCGGCTTTGCCAAACAGGGTTGAAGCCAGGTTATCAATGCGGGTGACGAAGCGCCTCGGCCGCGCGTTGAACGAATACGCAGGTAATCCGTTGATGTGCCAATGGCGGGAAGAGGTGCCGGGATGCGCTACGAACTCTATTACTGGCCAATGATCCAGGGCCGGGGCGAATATGTACGGCTGGCGCTCGAAGAAGCCGGCGCGGATTATATCGACGTCGCGCGCGGCAAGGCTGGCATGGGCGCCATGACGAAAATGCTGGACGCCAAGAAGGGGCTGCCGCCCTTTGCACCGCCCTTCCTCAAGGCCGGTACGCTGGTGATCGGCCAGACCGCCAATATCCTGTTCTATCTCGGTGCTCGCCACGGCCTGGCGCCGAAGACGGAAGCCGGGCGACTGAAGCTCAATGATCTGCAACTCACCATCGCTGATTTCGTAATGGAAGTGCACGACACCCATCATCCGATCGGCGTATCGCTCTATTACGAAGATCAGAAGAAGCCGGCAAAGCTGCGCACGGCAGAGTTCTGGAAAGAGCGCGTGCCGAAATTTCTCGGCTATTTCGAGCGGCTGCTGACGGCCGGCGACGGCGCCTATGTCAGCGGCCGAAAACTGACCTATGTCGATCTCTCCCTGTTCCAGATCGTCGAAGGCCTGCGTTACGCATTTCCGAAGCGGATGAAGAAGTTCGAGAAGGAGATCCCCAAACTGATCAGCTTGCGCGATCGCGTTGCGGAGCGGCCCAACATCAAGGCCTATCTCGCCAGCGACCGCCGCATTGCCTTCAACGAGCAAGGCATTTTCCGCCGCTACAAGGCGCTGGACCGGTAGCTGTTCGGTACCATCGCCTAATAGCGGGTGCGTAATCGTTCAGAATGCATGTTTCAGTAAATCACCTATAGGTTGTTAAACGCTCAATGTCGTGCTTGAGTGATCTCCGGGGAGGAGATCACGATGAGCGCATTTACAAACAAAGTCGCTGCGCAATGCCGGACCGAACTCGCACGATTCAAGAACGGGCAGGGGCGGGAGACCAACGATCCCTATGCCGGCTATGTCGGCGAGTACTGGTTGGTCGGCGTCAAGGTGAAGAATCGCGACGGGCGAACCACCTTTCACGATCGTGACGGCAATCCGTTTCGCCCTGCCTGGTCGGCCGCCTTCATCTCTTTCATCATGCGCAAGAGCGGCGCCGGCACGCAGTTCTACTATCATGAAGGGCACATCCACTACGTCGTCAAGGCGCTTCGCGACGCCAAGGATCCTGCCTCCAGTGCCAAGTTTCTCGGCCGCGATCCCAGAACCTATGTGCCGAAAGTGGGCGATCTCATCAGCGCCGGGCGTGCCGCCTCACGCAACGTCACCTATTCCGATGTGCTGCGCAAATACGGCACAAAGCCCGTCGATGGGGGAAATTTTCTGCCCTCGCACAGTGACATCGTCATCGAGGTCAACCCAGACAAGCGCGAACTCATCACGGTCGGCGGCAATGTGGAGACCGATACGGTCGGTCACAAGACCTGGAAGCTGAAGGCAGACGGCACCCTGCAAAAGGGTGCGTCGCTGATCTGCGTCATCGAATGTCTGCTGTAACGCGAATGGCGTGCGTGAGCGTGGCTGGACAATGCATCGTCCGGCGAAGCCGGAGTTTAAACTAGACATCGACGTTGGGGATGATCCATGGCGAAGCAGCTGAAATCAGGAGCCAGTGTGCCAATGGCGGGGCGGCCCGCGATCCTCGCGTCACTGAATGCGGTGGCGCAGGCACATGATGTCGATCCCGCGGCGATCGCTGCGGTCATCTATGTGGAGTCCGTCTGGAAGACCACTGCGGTGACAGGGCAATATATCGGACTGACGCAAGTCGGCCCCGAACTGGTGCAGAAGCTCAAGCTCACCAAATCGAAATTCCTGGCGCTGTCAGCGCCCGAGCAGATCGACGCTTACGGCGTCTGGCTCGATTACTACAAATTCAACAAACAGATGGCGGATTACGAGATCAAGGTGCTGGCGTTGCCGCTGGCGCGACAGGCCGCAATATTGCAGGCCATGCAGTTCGCGCCGAATGCAAAGAAATGGAAGAAGGCGTTGAATAAAGGCGATCTCACCGTGCCAGCGACCGCGAGCCCGCAGGCGAAGGTGCTCAAATCGACCTCCATCGGCGATATGGAGGCCTATTTTTCAAAGTTCTTTTCGGGCAAGCCGCCGAAATATGCCTGAGTTGACGAAACCCTTAGCGTGAGCGGGTCACACATATTGATCGATGCGCGTGCCCTGGCCGGGCGGCAGCGGCGGGCGCTGTGCCGGTGGATTTCGTTCTTCCGTTGGTTCCGGCTTTTTGGGCTCCGGCGTGCGCGCTTCGATCGGCTGGATCGGTGCGGCCGGCGGTGCGCTGCTCACGCTTGAAATGCTCATGGCAATGTCCTGTTTCTGAATATGTCCAGGAACCATGGGCGCGCGTGCACAAAGAGTGATGAATCATTCCCTGCAATTTGAAGCAATCGGGGGCAGAGCGCGTCACTGGTGAACGAAGTGATGCTGCAATCGCTAAATTTGTCGCGATTGGCCTATTCGTTCCTGCCGCGCGAGACGGAGATGGCCGCAGTTGTCTTGTCGCGGGTGCAGCGGAAATCGAGCCGGCGGAAGCGCATCTTGATGTCATTGCCGCGCAGCAGCCCCATGCGGCTGAGGCAGCGCTGCGAGCCGCGCAGCGTGTCCTGTTTCGGAATCGTGAACACGATCGCGCCAGCACTGGCGACGAGATCCGTGAAGGCAGGGGCCGGCTTTCGTGTCGATGACTGCGCGAACAGTTCATTGGTCACCGAGCGATTGGTGCAGCCGAGCCGCAGCTGCTTCGCAGCGGGATGGGAGAGATAGATCACATTGGCCGCGGTGCGTCCGACACTGATCCCATCGATCTGGCTCTTGAGCTGCCTGGCGAGATCGTCGCAGCGATCGGCATGCGCCGGCGAGGCGAGGGCGGCGGTCAAAACCATCGCGGTGACGAAGGCGTATGCGCGCAGGCGGTCGATCGGCATTCTGATGTCTCCTCAGTCCCGATTGCAGTGAAGCGCGATAATCAACGGTGAAGCAAGGCGTTAGGGGAAGGAGGAAATGGACGGTCCAGCCGGGGCGTTCAATCCAGCGCTCCCCGCCATGTCTTTTGAACCCTTCAAAACTGCTCCGAAACCTCTTAAAAGGGCTCCAAATTCCTGTCCCTCGAGGCCTGTCCCATGAACGCTCCCGCCGCTTTCCCCGACCAGCAGAAGCCGGTTCCGCCCTATAAGCACACCCCGCTGTTCCCGCTGGGCAAGGATACGACCCCCTACCGGAAGATCACCGCCGAGGGCGTGAAGGTCGAGACCGTGCTGGGCAAGGAGATGCTGGTAGTGTCATCGGAGGCGCTCAAGGCGCTGTCCGAGGCCGCGTTCGGCGACATCAACCATTATCTGCGCCCCGGCCATCTGCAGCAGCTCCGCAACATCCTCGACGACTCTGAAGCCTCGTCGAACGACAAGTTCGTCGCCTTCGACTTCCTGAAGAACGCGAATATCGCCGCCGGCGGCGTGCTGCCCATGTGCCAGGACACCGGCACCGCCATTATCATGGGCAAGAAGGGCTGCAACGTCATCACCGATGGCCAGGACGAGGCCGCACTCAGCGAAGGCGCGCGCGACGCCTATCTGCGCCGCAATCTGCGTTACTCGCAGGTGGCGCCGCTGACCATGTATGAAGAGAAGAACACGGCGAACAATATGCCGGCGCAGTGCGAGATCTATGCCGAGGGCGACGACGCCTACAAGTTCATGTTCATGGCCAAGGGCGGCGGCTCCGCCAACAAGAGTTTTCTGTTCCAGGCGACACCGTCTGTTCTGACCAAGGATCGTCTGCTCGCCTTCCTGAAGGAAAAGATCATGACGCTGGGCACCGCCGCGTGCCCGCCCTATCACCTCGCCATCGTCATCGGCGGCACCTCTGCTGAACTGTGCATGAAAACGGTGAAGCTCGCCTCCGCGCGCTATCTCGACGCACTGCCGACCCAGGGCTCGCCGGACGGCAATGCCTTCCGCGATCTGGAGATGGAGCAGGAAATCCTCAAGATGACGCAGTCGTCCGGCGTCGGCGCGCAGTTCGGCGGCAAGTATTTCTGCCACGACGTGCGCGTCATCCGCCTGCCACGCCACGGTGCATCGCTGCCGATCGGCCTCGGCGTGTCCTGCTCGGCGGATCGTCAGGTGCTCGGCAAGATCACCAAAGACGGCGTCTATCTCGAGGAGCTCGAGCACAATCCGGCGCAGTATCTGCCCAAGGTGGAAGAAGCCCTCGGCGGTGACGTGGTCAAGATCGACCTCAACAAGCCGATGAAGGACATCCTGGCGACGCTGGCGAACTATCCGACCAAGACGCGCCTGTCGCTCACCGGCACCATGATCGTCGCCCGCGACGCCGCCCATGCCAAGCTGCGCGACCGTCTGGAGAAGGGCGAGCCGCTGCCGGATTACTTCAAGAACCATCCGGTCTATTACGCCGGCCCGGCCAAGACGCCGGAAGGCTATGCGTCGGGCGCCTTTGGTCCCACCACGGCCGGCCGCATGGACTCGTTCGTCGATCAGTTCCAGGCCGCAGGCGGCTCCATGGTGATGGTCGCCAAGGGCAACCGTGCCGTCGCCGTGCGCGAAGCCTGCAAGAAGCATGGCGGCTTCTATCTCGGCTCCATCGGCGGTTCGGCGGCAAACCTCGCCGAGCACTGCATCAAGAAGGTCGAGGTGGTCGAATATGCCGAGCTCGGCATGGAAGCCATCTGGAAGATCGAGGTCGAGGATTTTCCGGCCTTCATCATCATCGATGACAAGGGCAACGACTTCTTCAAGGAACTCAACCTGGGCTGACAATTTTGGTACGACACCAACTCAGCCCCTCATCCTGAGGAGCCGCGCAATTGCGCGGCGTCTCGAAGGATGGCCGCAAACGCCGAGCCCAGCCAGTCATGGTTCGAGACGGCGCTACGCGCCTCCTCACCATGAGGGATCGGCCTATCGGCTGCATTCATCCCCGGTTTCCGCAACCTTCCATCGCCATGGAGGGTTGCGGGACTCCACCACTCTCGCTAGAACAAAAAGAGTACGCGAGAGATGCCCGTGACCGAATACGCTCCCTATTTTCCGATCGCCACACTGGCGCTGGCCTTCATTGCCGCGCTGTTTGCGATCGTCGCCGTCATCGTGGTCGCGCGCCGCCCGCTCGCGCTGGAGCGCGCCGAGGTCAGCGAATTGCTGCGCTTCGAGGGCGATGCCATTCGGGCCGCGTCCGATGCTGACATCCGCGCGGTTCGCCAGGAGCTGCTGCAGACCATGAGCCAGCAGCAGGGCGCGGCGGCGGACATGATGCTGAAGCTGGAAGACCGCCTGCTCAAGCAGGTCGATAACTTCGGCCAGCGCCTCGCTTTGTCGAACCAGACCACCGAAGCCCGCATCAATGATATCGGCACCAAGCTGAATGCCGATATCGGCCGCATGGAGCAGTCCTCCACCGCCAATCGCGAGGCGCTGCGTACGATGGTCGAACACAAGCTTGATCAATCCGGTACAGCCCATGCGGAGTCCGCGCGCAACTTGCGTGAGGAGCTCAATAACAGCTTCCACAGCCTGCGTCAGAATGTTGCCGGCACGCTTGGCGAGATCAGCAACCATCAGAAGGAACGCCTCGACGCCACCAAGCTGGCGATCGATGAACTCACGCGCACGCAAGGCCTGAGCGGCGAGCAGCTGCGCCAGACCGTGGAGGGGCGGCTCGATCAGCTCCGCACCGAGAATGCCGCCGAGCTTGAAAAGGTTCGCGTCACTGTTGACGAGAAGCTGCAGACCACGCTGGAAACGCGGCTCAACGAGAATTTCGGCCGCGTGGTCGAACAGCTCAACAAGGCCTATGAGGTGTTCGGCGAGATGCGCAGCATCTCCACCCATGTGGGCGATCTCAAGAACGTGCTCACCAATCCAAAATTGCGCGGCACCTTTGGTGAAGTGCAGTTAGCGATGTTGCTGCAGGATTTCCTGTCGCCGACGCAATATGTGAAGGACGCGCAGGTGAAGGCGAATTCCGCCGAGCGCGTCGAATATGCCATCCGCCTGCCGATGCTCGACGGCGACGAGATGCTGCTGCCGGTGGATGCGAAATTCCCGCGCGAGGATCACGAGCACATGCTCGAGGCGCTGGAAGCCAACGATGTCGAGCTCGCCGCGCACTTCCGCAAACAACTCGAAAACCGCATCAAGGCGTTCGCGAAAGACATCGCGAAGAAGTACATCAACCCGCCCCGCACCACCGAGCGCGCGATCCTGTTTCTGCCGACCGAAAGCCTGTTTGCAGAAGTGCTGCGCATTCCCGGCCTGTTCGATTACGTCCAGCGCGAGTGCAATGTCATGCTGGCCGGGCCGACGACCTTTGCGGCTATCCTGCACGCCTTCCAGGTCAATCACCGCTCCATGGTGATCGCGGAGCGTTCCGGCGATGTCTGGAAGATCCTCAGCGCCGTGCGCACCGAGTTCAAGCGCTACAACGATACGGTGGGCAAGGTCGCCCGCCAGCTCAACACGGCGGCGGGGTCGGTGGCCGAACTCGACAAGCGCAGCCGCATGATGGATCGCGCGCTGCGCGATGTCGCCGTGATGCCCGACGATGGCAGCGCCGCAAAACTGCTGGGCCTCAATGAAACGCTGCCGGATGACGGCGAGGATGATCTGATCAAGGCCATCGGCGGCACGGCGCGCGACGCGTTGCTGGACGACGACGCGCCGTCACCGGATTGACGCATGTGATTGCCATCGGCCTCGACGGTTTTCGAAAAGGCTGGGTCGTCGTCACCATCAATGGCGACTGCCGGAGCATCGATTTTCCGCCCGACATCTCGTGGCTCGCATCTCAGCGCTTCGATCGCGCAGCCATCGATATCCCTATCGGTTTGCCCGATCACGGTGATCGCCTCTGCGATCGTCTGGCGCGTGCAAAACTGAAGCCGCATGGATCGCGCGTGTTCTCCGGAGCGCGGCGGTGGTTGTGGGAGCAGTTTCGCGATCCGGCGTCTGCCAACGAGGAAGCGCTCCGCCGTGAGCAGACGCGCGTGTCGCTCCAGCTCTGGCACATCGGCGCGAAAATCATGGAGGTCGATGCGTTCGTCCGCGCGCATCAACGCTTCGATCTCCGCGAAGCGCATCCCGAACTGGTGTTCCTGCGCTTAAACGCCGGCGAGCCGCTGCCATCTAAGCATACGAAGCAGGGGCTTGCATTGCGATGCGAGCTTCTTCTCGCAAATGGCTTTGCCGATCTGAGCGAGTGGCTGACGGTGCGTCGTCGCGGTACCGGTGCCAAGCGCGACGATATTCTCGATGCCTGCGCTGTCGCTCTCGCCGCAAACGAGCCTGCCGGCTCTGTGCCGGATGGTGAGGCGCCGCGCGATCCTTGCGGTCTTCCAATGCAGATCTGGTTCTGACGCTGCGATCGATAGACTAACGAATCGCCGGCATGGACTCGACAAATCGCGACTCAGCCGCGCAACATCTCCATGGCGTTAACCACGATTGTCCGGGACTCGATTCTGCCCGGACTCGCAAGCCTGTGCGTGAAAAAGAAAAGCGGTGACGACTCGGCTCGCTCTGTTTCAATTGGTTTCGGAAGCGATCCGAGATTCGAGGCGAGCCATGATCGATGCTCTGAAGATGAATGTGACGGTTGTCGCACTGCTGGCAGCAGCAAGCGCGATCAACGGCGTCATGTTCTATCAGTATCTCTGACTTGATGTCGGTGCCGCTGCGGCGGTACGCAGTCGCTGCGTCACCAGCACGCGGAAGATGACATACTGGATCGCAAAGGCAGCCACCTTGGCGCCGATCAGCACCACCGTTACGTAGAACGTCCAAAGCTTCATATCGCCGCTGAGCGCAACCCCGATGGTGCCGGCACCGAGCGCGAACATCAGCGCGGCCCAGGCATAGCCGGCCATGGTCACATATTCCGGAATCGTCTCGCTCACGATCGGCGGCAGATAGCGCAGCATCCAGCCCTTGCGCAGCATGATGACGCCGATGGCGAAGTGGCCGATGCTCGGCTTTGCCAGCACGAAGCGCGGATCATTGGTGAGCAGCGTGGCGCCGCCGAGCACGATCACCAGCCCGAGACTGGCATAGGTCATCAGATCGAGTTTCTGGCCCTTGATGCGCGCGCGGATGAATTGCGCGACCGCTCCGGCAATGGCTACGCAGGTCGCGAGCACCACATCGCCAGTGATCAGGTAGAGCACCAGAAAAAGGATGGTGGAGAAGAAATCCTGGCCGAGCTTGGCGAATACGTCCTTCATCGCGGTCTCCCGAAAAGGTGAGGGCAATCGATAGCAATCAGGACTTCAGCAGCGCAGCCTGCTCGGCGGCATGTTTTGCGCGCCGATATTGCGGATACCATCTGGTGAAGTACAGCGCGGCATTACGGGCGGCGAAAGCGATGGCAAAGCCGATCCAGAGCGGCAATCCCGGCACGAAGATCACCAGCATGTCGGCCAGCAGCATCAGCACGAAAGCGAATGTCCAGGCCCAGGTGATCACGTAATTCGCGGCGAGGAAGCCGGGCAGTTTCATGGTCTCGGCATCGACCTGTTCGCGGGCATATTGCAGCGTGAACGGCGATCGGATGGCGAGCGACAGCAGCGCGATTGCCAGCACACCGAGATCGACCGCCAGATGCAGCGTCGTGCGGCTCCAGCTCCCGTCGATCATCGTGACGTAGCCGCCGATGGTGGCAAACAGCAGCACGGAGCCGGCCGCCAGCATCTTCACCGATCCGCCGCGCGCGACATCCCACACGACGATGCCAAGCGCCAGCGCGGCTGCCGCAAACAGGCTGATGGTCGCGGAGGCGATCAACATCAGCAAAGCGAATGTGCCGAAGGGGGCGAGGATGAGGAAGGTGGCCATGGGTGCGTATCCAGCGTGGCGTTACCGTTATCTTGACGGTGTAAAGATTCGTTTAGGCTCGGTCCTGACATCCGTCAAGCGAAATCTTTACACTGTCAAAATGATTGCTATAAACGGCCATGGCTAAATCGACCCGCACGACGCCTCCGCCAAAGCTGCTGCAAGCGCGCCGCAAGTCTGCCGCTAAGAAGCCGCAAGATTCCAAACCGGTCGAAAAGTCGCCGGGTGCCGAATCTCCCTATCATCACGGGGACTTACACGTCGCTTTGTTGAAAGCCGCGCAAACCGTCTTGGAGCGAGATGGGCTCACTGGTTTGACGCTGCGCGCGGTCGCACGCGAGGCGGGCGTTTCGCACGCCGCGCCGACCCATCATTTTGGTGATCTGACCGGGCTGCTCAGCGAACTCGCAGCCGTCGGCTTTCGCAATTTCAACACGGCGCTGACCGCCGCCAGTGCCACGGGCGCGACACCGATCGAAAGCGCGCTCGCACGGGCGCGGGGGTATCTCGCTTACGCCCGCTCGCAGCCGGGCATGTACCAGCTGATGTTTCGCACCGAGCGCCTCGACATGGCGAGGCCAGCGCTCAAGGAGGCCAGCAACATTTCCTTCGCCAGCCTCGCTCAGGTGGTCGGCATCGTCCACGCCGGTGATGTCGCCACCGATGCCTTGTCGATGGCGCAGGCGACCCAGATTGCGCGCACCTGGGCGCTGGCCCACGGCTTTGCCATGCTCGTCCTGGCGGGGCGGCTTGACTATGTGCTCGATCGTCTGCCGGGCAAGCCCGATGCGGAAGTGCTGTTCGTGGAAATGCTGAAGATCAGCGTGCCGCCGCCGCAATAGCAGGTGGAAACTCTGCGCGAAGATGCGCGTTGATCGCGCATGGCCAAGACAACAAAAAGCAAGGCTCCCTGGAAACGCCCGAACCCGCGCAAGCGCGCCGGCAAGGCATCCAAGCACCTCACACCAGCGAAGAAAGCTGCCGCCAAGGCCCGCGCCAAACGCGCCGGCCGACCTTATCCCAATCTCGTGGACAATATGCGCATGGCAAAGTCGGCGAAGAAGAAAACAGCGAAGAAGTCGGTGAAGAAGGCCGGCAAGACAACTGCGAAGAAAAAGACCACGAAGAAAGCCACAAAGAAAAAGGCTTCTAAGAAAGCTAAAAAAGATCCGAAAGGTGGCCTTACCGCCGCGGGACGTAAGGCTTTTGCCGAGAAAGATGGCTCACATCTCAAGCCCGGCGTGACCAAGACCATGTCCGAGATGACGCCCGCTGAAATGCGCCGCAAAGGCAGCTGGGCCGTGCGCTTCTATGGTCGAGCCAAGTTGCCGCCTCTGGTGGATGGTGATGGGCGCCCGACACGCCATGCACTGTCCGCACATGCCTGGGGCGAGCCTGTGCCGAAGACCGTCACAGCTGCGCGAAAAATTGCGGCCAAGGGCGAGCGGCTGCTCGCGCGTTATCGCAAGACAAAGAAGCGCGCCTAGCGACGCAGCGTCAATTCGATCGCGCGGCCGCTTGCACCGGCGACTTTGACCTTGTCCTTGCTGCAGTCGAAGCCGCGTGCGATCTCGTCAGCCGCCTTGCGCGCGAGTTCGTTGGCCGCCGGATTGGCTGTCACATCGATATAAGCCACATGGCATGCGGCGCCGGGCGCCAGTCGCGTTACCACCAGCATCTGTTTTGTGTTCGGCCGGCCGTTCTTGTCGGGGTCATCGTTGTCGGCGATATGCCAGCGCTGGATCATGGCGAAAGGCTTGCCGGCGCTGAGGCGCCATTCAATGGTGTTGGTGGTCGAGTTGAACGGGCCGAAACCCTGTGCCGCTGCGGGCTGGTCACTGGCGATCGCAGCCGTGCGGCCGGCCGTGACGGTTTCACGAAGGTCGTCCTCGCTTTTGATCACTTTGAAGCCCGCAGGCCCGCGGCAGATATGTGCGGAGCCAAGTTCATCCTGTCCGACCTTGGTGCTCGACACCTTGCGGCAATCCTTGTCGGCAGTGGAGCTGTAAACACTGCCGACGGGCTCGGCGACTGCGATCGTCGCCGCGCCAATGAAGATAAGAGCAGCGGAAAGGCTTGCGATCGGCGTCATGGCATTGGTCCTGTGGGAGATTCGCAAGGTTTGACGTCGGCAAGCTGGGGAAGGTTCATTTGCGTGCGCCGTGCCCGCTGGCATGGGCCACGGAATCGCTCTAGAAAGACCGGTCAGTTTCCCTTTTTAATCGCAGTGTCAGCCCGCCTCATGCCCGTCTCCACCGTCTCGAAGCCCTATCGCATCGGCCGTTCCAAGACCGGTCTTGGTCTGTTCGCCACCCAGCCGATCAAGAAGGGCGTGAAGATCATCCAGTATTTCGGTCCGCTGCTCGATTCCAAGAACGAGAAGCACGACGCGATCGAGAACAAGTATCTGTTTCAGATCAGCAAGCGCTGGACCGTCGATGGCTCGATTCGCAAGAACGTCGCGCGCTACATCAATCACTCCTGCAAGCCGAACGCCGAGTCCGACGTCAATGCGGAGAAGAAGAAGATCATCATCCGCTCGATCAAGAAGATCGAGCCGGGCGAGGAGATCAACTACGATTACGGCACTGAATATTTCAAAGAATATCTGAAGCCGATTGGCTGCAAATGCGAGAGCTGCGAAGCCAAGCGCAAGAAGAAGCGTGCGAAGCTGCGCGCCGAAAAGATCAAGGCCAAGGAAAAGGCCGAGCGCAAGGAGCAGAAGAAGGCCGATAAGGCCAAGCGCAAGAAGGACAAGGCAAAGGCCAAGAAGGCTGATGCCAAGAAGGCACTGAAGACAGCGCCGAAGGCCAAGGTTGCCAAGAAGGGCAAGGCTGTTAGCAAAAAGACTGTTAGCAAAAAGACTGTTGGCAAGAAGGCGAAGGCCGGCAAGGCCAAGTCGAAGAAGGCGTAGCTGGCTTCTCTTCACCTCGCCCCGCTTGCGGGGAGAGGTCGACCGGCGAAGCCGGTCAGGAGAGGGGGCTTTTCGCCTGCACTTAGCCTGCCGCGACGCCCCTCTCCCGTTGCGAACGTCGTCCGCGCCACCCTTTCCCCGCAAGCGGGGCGAGGGGATTGCTAGGCTTTCCTTTCAATCACGCCACCTGCGCCTTGCTGCTCTTTCGCAGCCCCATGAATTGCAATTCTGCAAACACCCCCACCGCAATCGCCTGCGCCGCCACGAACAGCTGGCCGAGCAGGTTGGGGCTCACTGCGCCCGAGAAGAGCAGCCCGATGCTGCCCAGCGTCCAGGCGGCATTGCCGATGATCACGGCGAGCACGAGCAGCTTCGGCATGGTCGCCCGCAGGCCCAGCCATCCGATGACAGCGACATAGGCAATCAGGAACAGGCCGGATTCCAGCAGCAGAGCCTCGGGCAGTTGCAGCACCGGCGCCAGCTGTGCGGAGGCGAAAGTCAGCAGCAGTGCCATGGCTCCGCTGACGATCGCGTCGATCTGGATGGCGCGGCGGAGCAGCAGGGACGGATGGATCATGGTTGGTCTCCTTCGGTGACCGGTTGCGATGTCCCGAAGATGTCCGCCGCGCAGAGGCAAATCGATTACCTCGGAGGTCATGGAAGCGCGAAAAACTGCGTGTTAGCGTTTTGCCATGACCACACAGCTTGCCACCTCATCTCCCAGCCGGCCCATGGCCATCGGCGATCACCTGCGCGAATGGCGCCAGCGGCGGCGCCTGAGCCAGCTCGATCTCGCCGGCGATGCGGAGATCTCGACGCGTCATCTGAGTTTCGTCGAGACCGGTCGTTCGGCGCCGTCGCGCGATATGGTGTTGCGTCTCGCCGAGCGGCTCGACGTGCCGCTGCGCGAGCGCAATGTGCTGCTCGTCGCCGCAGGTTTTGCGCCAGCCTTTCCACAGCGAACGCTGGACGATCCGGCGCTGGCGTCCGCGCGCCAGGCCATCGATGTCGTGCTCAAGGCCCATGAGCCGCATCCGGCACTGGCGGTGGACCGGCACTGGAATCTGGTCTCGGCCAACAGCATGGTGATGCCGCTGCTCGCAGGCATTCCCGCCGACCTGCTGGCCCCGCCGCTCAATGTGCTGAGGCTGAGTTTCCATCCGCAGGGCCTTGCGGCGCGCACCGTCAATCTCGGCGAATGGTGCGCACATCTGCTGGAGCGGCTGCACCGGCAATGCGAGGCGACGGCCGATTCCGAACTGTTCAAGCTGTATCAGGAGCTGAAGACCTATCCGGTACCGGCGCGCTCGGCGCCGATCGCGGCGGATAGCGTGGTGGTGCCATTCCGTATGCGGCTTGGCGGTGATGTGCTGAGCTTCATGTCCACCACCATGACTTTCGGAACGCCACTGGACATCACGCTCGCAGAAATCGCCATCGAGACATTCTTTCCGGCTGACGCCGCGACGACGCAGAAGTTGCGATCCTTGGCCGGCTCCCCCTAGCGGCGGGAATCGCGGCCTTGCCGCATGGGTTTGTGCAGCCTATTTGTGGGTTAGCAAGACCACAGGGAGGCCGCCATGAGCGCCATCAAGCCGCTTCAGATCGATATCGTGTCCGACGTCGTTTGCCCGTGGTGCTATATCGGCAAACGCCGCATTGAGAATGCGATGGCCTTGGCCCCTGAGGTGCCGGTGCATGTCAATTGGCGGCCGTTCTTTCTCAATCCCTGGATTCCGGCCGAGGGTATCGATCGCTCGACCTATCTTGAAACCAAGTTCGGCTCAGTGGACGCCTACAAAGGCATCGCCCAGCGCGTTGTCGCCGCGGCAGAAGAGGAAGGGCTGAGCTACAGGCCTGACTCGGTGAAGCGCCAGCCCAATACGATTGATTGCCACCGCCTGATCCTGTGGGCCGACGCAATCGGAAAATCAGCCGAGATGAAGCAGAAGCTGATGGAATTGTATTTCCGCGACGGCGGCGATCTCACCCAGACCGACACGCTGGTGCAGGCTGCGGCCGATATCGGTCTCGATGCCGATGACGTGCGCAAGCGCTTGGCCACGGATGAGGATGTCGCAAAGATTTCCGCGGATGCAAAGGAAGCGGCCGACAAGGGCATTTCCGGCGTGCCGACCTATGTCTTTGCGCAGAAATATGCCGTGTCGGGCGCGCAGGATCCGGACAAATTGGCGCGGGCGATCCGGCAGATATCTGCGGAGATCAATGCGCAGGCAGCTGAGTAGAGCGCGATACTCTATCCCTCATGATGAGGAGGCGCGAAGCGCCGTCTCGAACCATGAGATGATGGATCTCCGTCGCCATCCTTCGAGACGTCGCTACGGCCTCGGGATGAGGGCGGAGTGTGGACGGCGCTTAACGCTTCCGTAGTCGCTGCAGCATCCGCTTCGCGGCTTCGCGGGCGTGATGCCGCAGTGATAGCGCCGCGTAAGTGAGTGATGCCACCGGATCATTCTTGTAGAGTGGCAACACCACGTCGCCGATCGCCAGGCGTTCGCGCCAGATCGGATCGATCATCGGATGTCCCGGCGCAGCCGTGGAATCTGCGGAGGCGATCGCGGGATCGGCGCAGAGGTGCCGGGTGACATCGAGGGTGAGCTGAACGCCCGGCGAATATTTCGCAAAGCGCTCATCGACGCCGATCTTGAAATAATAGGCGCGATCGAGGTGGCGGACCATCACGCCCGATGCCACCGCAGCGTCGCCGACATTCAGGGTCACGATCTCGCATTGGCCGCGCACGGCAAGTGCATTTGTGGCGCGGCGGATAAAGGTCTCGTCGCCGGCCCGCTGCTTCAGGGCCGTGCCGCGTTTGCCTTTCCAGCCGCCGGCTTCCAGCGCGAGGAACGTGTCGAGTGTTTTGGCCACTTCGTCAGGCGTGCGGGCGACATGGAATGTGACCTCGCCATGTTCGGCGAGACGATTGCGCTGGCGGCGCAGCTCTTTCAGCTTCTTTGCTCCCAATCCATCGCGCAGCACATCCTCGGCATTGTGCGTGGCGTCGAGGCTGGCGCGGACATGGGAGGTGATGGTGCGTGGTGATATGCCGTTCTGGCCCAGCACGTCCCGCATCGCTGCCATCGCCGGGCCTTCCAGCGAGACACTGTGAAAGACGAGGGCGCGAGCACCTTGCTGCCGGGCCTGTGCGAACAAGGCTGTGGCGGCTGCGCGCGTGTCGTCGCGGTCGAGCAACGGCGTCGAGAGGGTGCCGTAGGCATCGGCATTGACGAGCACCGGCAGCGGCAGCCGATGGGCGCGGCGCAGGGAGATGACCGGCAGCAGGCCAATCAGTTTGCCATTCGCCCAGGCTGTGAGGGAGGAAGCGTCGGTCAGGCCGTCCACCGAGGCGTTCACCGCCAGTTCCCAGTCGGCGAGGTAATAGCCGTTCGGCTCGACGGCGCGCGCTTCCAGTGCACGCCAGGCATCGAGCGGGATATCGATAAGCTGGATCGGCTTATCCTCGGAGGCGATAGCCGCGTGCGGGTGCACCTTTGGCCCGTTACCGCCGTGCATAGCCATTGGATTGGTGAGATCGACCACGTCCCGTTTCCCCGCGAGGCCCCGACCATAGCTGGAACATGCCAAGAACTGGTTTGCATTCACGCGCAATGCGTGCGGTTCCGGAGACCGACCATTTACCAAGCCATCCCTGAAAATGTCATGATTCCAACGACGATGAGCAGGATGCCGACATAAAAGGCCTGCCTGTTCCCGCTCCGGGGACTGGAAAATCAAGTCCGCCCCGGGCTATCAAGGAGACGGAGGACCTCTCATGAAAGCACTTATTCTGGCAGCAACGGCGTTGGCCCTGGTTGCCGCATCGGTATCGACGCCGGCATCCGCACAGCGGCGTGGTGGTGGCGAAGAAAAAGGCCCGCACGCCAATCCCGCCGAGGCGCCCAAGCCCGATGAACGGGCCTACAAGGCCGCCCTCGAGCGCATCCCCGAGGCCAAGCAGAAATATGACCCGTGGGGCGGCGTTGCGCCGGCGGCACCTGCACCCGCGCCGGTGACCAAGAAGAAATAATCCGGACCTGGGTCCGATGCGCGGTTCGCCATGAACCGCGTCGTTCATCACCGCGACCAAATGCGAGTAGCGGCAGCCCGTCGCATTGTTGGCGACGAGGCTGCCTGATTTCACTTGCAGTCGGACGGGATTGATCCGTCGCGCATACCGGCTTGGCCCGGGGAGGTCGTTCGATGATGGGTCCCGTTGTCCGCCACGCAATCGCAGCCGCCGCCATATTGCTTGGCACCTCCGCCGCCTTCGCAGAAAGCAGGGTCGCGCTGGTGATCGGGCAATCCGCTTACAAAGCGGTGACGCCGTTGCCGAACCCGGCCAATGACGCCAAAGCGATGGCGGCGATGCTCACCGATGCCGGCTTCGAAGTTCAATCGGCGTCGGATCTCACGCAAAACGAGTTGCGCGCAAAACTCAGCGCCTTTGCCGCCACGGTCGCCGCCAAGGGGCCGGATACGACCTCGCTGGTGTTCTATGCCGGCCATGGCGTGCAGGTGGACGGCGAGAACTATCTGATGCCGGTGGATATCGATCCCAAGCGCGAGATCGACGTCACGCTGCAGGCGGTGCGCCTCAACGACATTCTCAATACGCTGAATGCGCTGCCGAGCAAGAGCCGGATCATCCTGCTCGATGCCTGCCGTAATAATCCGTTCCCTGCCATCAACAAGGCGCCGCGCGGCCTCGCCCATGTGGATGTGAAGTTCGGAGCACCCGGCACATTGCTGTCATTCTCCACCGCGCCGGGCGCCGAAGCCGAGGATGGCAGCGGTGCCAACAGCCCCTATACGACGGCGCTGCTGAAGGCCGGGCGCGAACCCCGTATTCCCATCGAGGAGGCGTTCAAGCGCGTGCGTCTCGCGGTCAATCTTGCCACCGAAGGGCGGCAGACGCCGTGGGAAAGCTCATCGCTGGTCAGCGATTTCCGTTTCTTTGGCGCAGGCGCCGAGGTCAAGCCAACAACCGGCGATGCCAAAACTGTAGAAGCCAAAGCAGGTGTCGAGGTCGCAGCCCGTGGCGGTGCCACCGTCGATGACGCCAAGGCGCAGGGCAAGAAACGCTCCGCCGAGGAATGGAAGAAAGAATTGCAGGGCAAGCCAATCCAGCAGGCCCACGACGCGATCGTGTTCGACGGTTCGGTGGAAGCCTATGAGGCCTTTGTCAGCCTCTATGCCGCGCCGCCCTTTGGCCCCGAGGCCAAGGATTGGCTTGATCGTCACTACCGGATGGTTGCCTGGAATATCGCTGTCATCACCAATACGGTGTCGTCCTACGAAACCTTCCTGGCCAAATATCCCGATAGCGAGCAGACCGTGACGGCGCGCGGGCTGATCGAGCGCGTGCGCAACAAGCCGGAGCCTGCCGCTGGAGCAGCTGCAGCCACCAATGTCGCTGCGCTCGCCACGCCTGCGCCGACCTGCCCGTGCAATGCGCCGCCCGCAGCCGCTCCCGCGTCGAAGAAGGCCGAGAAACCGGCAAAAGCCGACACCACAAAAAAACGTGCCGACCGCACGCCACGCCGTGAGGTCATCGAAGAAGACATCGTGGTGCGCCGTCCGCCAGCCGTTTATTACGCGCCGCCTCCGCGCATCTATGGCGGCGGTGGATATGGCGGTGGTTATAGCCGCGGCGGATATGGTGGCGGCTATAACAGCGGTGGCCGCTACTAATCGAATTCAATCCCGATCTGGCGCTCGCTGCTCCAGACCGGGCGGCCGCGGCGGATGAACTGGTCCGTCTCGATCACCAGATGAAACTGCTCGGGAATGCCGACAGGGCTCGCGACGTCGATGCGCGCGCCGGAGACCGAGATGTTGCGCACGGTGCAATCGATGCCGCCGCCGCCGACGAAGGTCAGCATGCCCCGCTTCAAAACCCGCTGGCGCGGGTGTCGCCGTCGCTCATCCATGGCCGTTGTCCGTGTCGTCTTCATGCGACACGTCTAGCCGTATCATCTTGCCGGTCATTGAAGCCGAACGCAGAGATCCGGGCCTGCCTGTTTACACTTTCTGAAGATCTGGCAGACAATTACCGGCAAAATTTCAGGGAAATTTCAGATTGCGCCGGCTCGCGCACTGGTAGCGTTGAGAACGAACGCTTCAGACACAGGCTCGCATTGGCGAGCCGCCGGCGTTCATTTTCCACTGGGGAGAGAACTGCCATGAAAACCGCCAGCACCTTGCTCGCTTCGCTGATCGTAGTCGCCATCGCACCCGTCGTCACGCCGGCCAGGGCGGTGGTACTCGACCTTTCGGTGATGTCGTGCAAGCAATTCATCGAGTCCAAGCCGGATGACATCGCGATGGTGCTGACCTGGATCGACGGCTGGTACAAAGGCGACTCTGACGAGGCGCTGATCGATACCGAGGTCTTCACTGAAAACGCCAAGAAGTTCGGAGCCTATTGCGCGACCAATCCGGGCGTCAGCATTGTCACGGCCGCCGAACGAATCCTCGGCAAATAGCCGCCGCAGCACACGTCATTCATCCGGGTATATCTGACGGGGCTGTAGGGTAGGAGGGCACTGCTTTCGCGTGCTTGGCGCGCCCGAGAGGCAGGTGGTATAAGGGCTCCGAGTTCCACGGAGCCTTTTTATCATGAGACTGCTCAGCGCCATCGCGATGCTCGCGCTACTGACCGGACCCGCCTCGGCCCAGATGATGAATCTGATGCCGGAGGTGAAGACCATGAGTCCGGAGGAGAAGGAGCAGGACGCCATCCGGCAGAAAGCCTATCGCGATTCCTTGCGCCAGATTCCCGACAACAAGAGCTCGGTCGATCCGTGGGGCAATGTTCGGAGCGATGCGCCGAAGGCGGCAGCTCCGGCCAAACAGCCCCGCACCAAGACCGGCAGCGCCACGCACTGATTTTTTGCAGCCGCGTCGATGCCAGAGCGCAACCGCGCGGCAGTTGCGGGCAGTCTAGTTGTTCCAGGACGACAGCGGCACTTCGAACATGCCGCCGGCATCCTCGTTCTCTACCACGATTGCGCCTTTGATCACACCGGTGACTCGCACCAGCTCGGCAGCGAGTTCGCGTGCATGTTTCATTGCATCCTGCTCGGACTCGAAGGCGGTGCCTTCGTCGTCAAGGAAGGTGTGTTCGGAGATGATGTGGAAATAAAACAGCGGCAACGGGATGACCACTTCTGGGACACATGGGATGTCCTACCGGCACCTGAGGTTGCCGTGGGATAATGGTACCGCTAAACCAAGTCATTCCGCGCGTCGACAAAAATCACGCAAAATTTATGGCAAATGCGCGGTTTTTTTGAGTTGTGCCCCGTGTGGTTCCGGTTGTGGAACCTGAGTAGCCGGATGTCATGACTGGCCGGGCATTTTCGTCATTTCGCAGTGACGCCTTCGACGGGGTGAAAGCGCCGATTGCACCCGCATCTTTGAGGCCGCTATGTCACACTCATCGAAACGGACGACCAACGAGTAGCGGAGCCTTGATGCGAACGGCCTTTGTGTTCATCTGTGCTGCGATGGCGGAAATCATCGGCTGCTTCGCCTTCTGGACCTGGCTCCGCCTTGGCAAGCCCGCCTGGATCCTCATCCCCGGCATCGCCTCGCTGCTCCTGTTCGCTTATCTGCTCACGCTGGTCGAAAGCGAAGCCGCAGGCCGGGCCTATGCCACCTATGGCGGCATCTATATCGCGATGTCCGTATTGTGGCTCTGGCTCGCCGAAGGCTTTCGCCCGGATCGCTGGGACATTGCGGGCGCGGCGATCTGCCTGGTCGGTGCCGCGGTTATCATTGCCGGGCCGCGCTAAACCTGTGCTGGCCTTTTCCTGCGCCAAAGTGTAAAAGCTCATAGCTTCTTCTCGCATTTGAAGAGGCTCATATGCACGATCTCAGCACGTGGTTTGAACAGCAGCACCACGGCCTGCACACCTTCCGCTCCTTCCAGCAGAAACTATCCGATCTCAGCCGCCGCGCGCCCGAGCACAGCGCGCTGTGCCAGCTGCTGAGCAGTCTCGTCACGCCCTATATCGATGTCTATGACGAAGCGCCGCTGCCGGCCGCAGACGCGGAGCGGGCGCATCGACGATTGGCAGAGCTGCTGGCGACCATCGATCTTGCCGGACCGGCAGAGCGCCGCCTGGCGGATTTCAACCGCATCGCGAGTTGCGATCTGCTGAACTGAAAGCCCGGCGGCGTCGGTCGGACAGGCATCAGTCGCTGATGCCGTCGCGATCCCGGAGTGTCATCATGGTCGCGGTGAGGAGGGCGACGAGCTTCTCCTGACCATCGCTGATGGCGACGACGTCGGACTGCACGAGCGTCAGTGTGCGCCCCGGCTTCACGATGCGCCCGCGCGCGACAATGCGCTCGCCGATCGCCGGTGCCACCAGATTGATCTTGAATTCGGTGGTCAGCACGCCCGCGCCCTCGGGCATCAGGCTGAGGGCCGAATAACCCGCCGCGCTATCGGCGATCGCGCTGATCGCACCGGCATGGACGAAGCCATGCTGCTGCGAGATCGCAGGCGAGGGGATCAGCACGATCTCCACGGCGCCCGGCGCAATGTTGCCGAGTGTCGCGCCAAGAGTGCTCATCAGTCCCTGCCTGGCAAAGCTGTCGCGGATGCGGCTGGTGGCGTCCATGGGTTGGTGTCCTGACCGAATGAAGCGATGTGGCCGATGCTGTCGGGATAGTATCGGGCGAGGCTCGGGAGGAAAGGCTGATCGCAGCGGATACCGGGCCGGTCAGCGACCTCGCGCGGATGCGCCGCAGTCCACTGTGCGGTTGAGTTGTCTATTTTAGTAGACAAATCGCGGCTGCCCGCTATACGACTGGTTGATATTTCGCTTCGCAACGACCGGACGCTTATCGCCCATGGCCTACAGCATCTACGGAACGCCGTATAAGCCGACGGAGAAGGTGTTTTACGGCACCGTGGAGACGCTCGACCATGCGGTGGTCGAACTGAAGCGCCTGCGCAAGGCCGGCATTGCCGATGTCTATGCGATCGGAATCGCACCGGAGCTGGCGAACCTGCCGCTCCCCGAGGCGATGGCCGAAATCTGAGCGTCCAAACTTGGTTGCAGCAGTTTGGCTGGCGCGAGCGGCCGTTTGGCGCGCAAGATCGCGCAAATTTCTGAAAGAACATATTGCGAACATAGAACAGATGGGGTACATTGAATCATCTGAGCGGCACGGCCGTCCGTTTGTCGCTCTTGCATTTGTCCCTGTCGCGAATCCCTTCATAAGGAGCTAGATCAATGGCTGCCAATTCGTCTGCCCTGCGTATCGTTGAAGGATCCTCCATGGACAAGTCCAAAGCCCTGGCGGCTGCGCTCTCCCAGATCGAGCGTCAGTTCGGCAAGGGCTCGGTGATGAAGCTCGGCAAGAATGACCGCTCGATGGATATCGAGGTCATCTCGTCGGGGTCGCTGGGTCTCGATATTGCGCTCGGCGTCGGTGGCCTGCCCAAGGGCCGCGTGATCGAGATCTACGGACCGGAATCCTCGGGCAAGACCACGCTGGCGCTGCATTGCGTAGCCGAAGCGCAGAAGAAGGGCGGCATCTGCGCCTTCATCGACGCCGAACACGCGCTCGATCCCGTCTATGCCCGCAAGCTCGGCGTCAATGTCGATGAGCTCCTGATCTCGCAGCCCGATCACGGCGAACAGGCGCTGGAAATCGCCGACACGCTGGTGCGTTCGGGCGCGGTGGACGTCCTCATCGTCGACTCGGTTGCAGCGCTCGTACCGCGCGCCGAACTCGAAGGCGAAATGGGCGATGCGCTGCCGGGCCTGCAGGCGCGCCTCATGAGCCAGGCGCTGCGCAAGCTGACCGCGTCGATCAACAAGTCGAACACGATGGTCATCTTCATCAACCAGATCCGCATGAAGATCGGTGTGATGTATGGTTCGCCGGAAACCACCACAGGCGGTAACGCTCTGAAATTCTATGCTTCGGTCCGTCTCGACATCCGCCGCATCGGCGCGATCAAGGAGCGTGACGAAGTGGTCGGCAACTCGACCCGCGTGAAGGTCGTGAAGAACAAGCTGGCACCGCCGTTCAAGCAGGTCGAATTCGACATCATGTATGGCGAAGGCGTGTCCAAGATGGGCGAGATTCTCGATCTCGGCGTCAAGGCCGGCATCGTCGAGAAGTCCGGCGCCTGGTTCTCCTATGACAGCCAGCGCCTCGGCCAGGGTCGCGAGAATTCCAAGGCTTTCCTGAAAGCCAATCCGGACATGACCGCCAAGATCGAAGCCTCGATCCGGCAGAATTCCGGCCTGATTGCCGAGCAGATCCTCGCCGGCAAGCGTGACGAGGAAGATGGCGATACCGAAGGCTCGGAGCCGGCTGAGGATTAATCAGCGCCCCGGTCCGCGCTGTGCGACCGGGAAAGCAGCAAACCGTTTCGCGATGGTGTGTTGCAGGGGTCTGTTGCCGATGCCCTGCAATGCCTGTCGCTACACAAAGGGCCCCGCTAGCGGGGCCCTTTTCGTTTCGCGCTATGGGGAAGGCCTGTTCACGGCATGACAGGCAACGCCGTCAATGAGCAGCGGTACCTCGCGTCGGCATGGCTCGAACACCTCCGGGCAGCGCGGATGAAACGTGCAGCCTTTCGGCGGATCGATCGGATTCGGTATCTCGCCCGACACTGCGATGCGCGCACGGCCGGACATTGCGAGATCAGGCACGGCGCCGAGCAGCATGCGCGTATAGGGCATGCGCGGATGGGTGAACAATTCGTGGCCGTCGGCGCATTCGACGATACGGCCAAGATACATCACGCCGATTCGCGTCGCCATATGGCGCACCACTGCGAGGTTGTGGCTGATGAACAGATAGGTCAGCCCCAGCCTGTCCTGCAGGTCGCGCATCAGGTTCAGGATCTGCGCCTGCACGGAGACATCGAGTGCAGAGGTCGGTTCGTCGCAGACGATGAAGTCGGCCTCCGATGCCAGCGCGCGGGCGATGGCGATGCGCTGGCGCTGGCCGCCGGAAAACTGGTGCGGAAACTTCACGCCATCATCGGGATGCAGGCCGACCAGGCGCAGCAACTCGCCCACCCGCGCGCGGATATCGCGCTCGCTGGTCATGAGATCGAAGGCGCGGATCGGTTCGGCGATGATCGCATCCACCCGCAGGCGCGGATTGAGGCTGGCATAGGGATCCTGAAAGATCATCTGGATGCGCCGTCGCAGCGGTTTTCGCGCGGCCGCCTGTTTCGGGTCGCTCATCGAGATGCCATCGATGCTGACCTCGCCCGAGGATGGCGGCAGCAGGCCGACAACCATCCGCGCCACCGTGCTCTTGCCGGAGCCGGATTCACCCACCAGCGCAAAGGTCTCGCCGCGCTTGATATCGAAGGACACGCCGTCCACCGCGCGCAGATATTCCCGCGGGGTCCGCTCGATCACGCGGTTGAGCCACGGCTTTGAGACATCGAATGCGCGCCGCAGATCGCGCGCCTGCACCAGCACCGTCATGCGCCGATCTCCGCCGGCACTTGTCTTGATGATGCGGGATCATGGAGATGACAGGCCACGCGCTGCGTGCCGACGGCAATCGGCTCTGGCCGCTCGGCGCGGCAGCGGTCGAATGCGAAACTGCAGCGCGGATGAAAGGCGCAGCCGGTGGGGATCGCCGACAGTCGCGGCATGCTCCCCGGGATCTGCACCAGCCGTTGCGATGCATCGCCGGTCAGCGTCGGGATCGCACCCATCAGGCCTTTGGCATAGGGATGCAGGGGATGCTGCACGACGTCGCGGACCGGGCCGATCTCGGCGATGCGGCCAGAATACATCACGGCCACGCGGTCCGAGGTTTCGGCAATCACGCCCATGTCGTGGGTCACCAGCATCACGGCCGTGCCGTGGTCGCGGCCGAGCCGCTTGATCAGCGCGATGATCTGCGCCTGCACGGAGACGTCGAGCGCGGTGGTCGGCTCATCCGCGATGATCAGTTCCGGCTCGGCGGCGATGGCCAGCGCGATCACCACGCGCTGGCGCATCCCGCCGGAAAATTCATGCGGATAGGCGTCAATGCGCTTCTCCGGAGCAGGGATACCGACTTCGGCGAGGAGATCGATAGCGCGCTGACGCGCCGCGCTTTCGGACAATGGGAGATGGGTCCGGATTGTTTCCACCAACTGGTCACCGATGCGATAGAGCGGATCGAGGCTGGTGAGGGGGTCCTGAAAGATCATGGCAATGCGCTTGCCGCGGATGCGGCGCACCTCGCGGGGCGGCAGGTTGTCGATGCGCTGCCCGGACAGATAAATCTCGCCGCCTGCGATCCGGCCGGGCGGGTCGATCAGCCCGATCGCCGCAAGCCCGGTCACCGATTTCCCGGCGCCGGATTCGCCGACCACGCCCAGCACTTCCCCCCGCGCGATGTCGAAGGAGACGCCATTGATCGCATGCAGTGTGCCGCGCCGGCTGGCGAATTCCACATGCAGGTCGCGGACGGACAGGACGGGCGTGCTCATCTGGTCTCTCCCGTCATTGCAGCTTCGGATTCAGCGCATCGCGCAACCAGTCGCCGACCAGATTGATGGACAGGATCAGCGAGGCCAGCGCGATGCCGGGAAAGGCGATGACCCACCATTCCCCGGAGAACAGATAATTGTTGCCGATGCGGATCAGCGTGCCCAGCGAGGGCATGGTGTCGGGCATGCCGGAACCGAGAAAGGACAATGTCGCCTCGGTGATGATCGCAAGCGCGAGATTGATGGTGGCGATCACCAGAATCGGCCCCATCGTGTTGGGCAGCACATGGCGCAGCATGATCACGCGCGCGGGCAGGCCGATCAGCTGTGCGGCGGCGACATAGTCCTTGTTCTTCTCCACCATGACCGAACCGCGCACGGTGCGCGCATATTGCACCCAGAAGCTCAGGCCGATGGCGACCACCAGCACCACCAGCATGGTGGTGGCATCGAGATGATTGCCGAGGAATGACTTCACGACGCCGTCGATGAGAAGGGCGATCAGGATAGCGGGAAACGTGAGCTGCACATCGGCGATGCGCATGATCAGGGAATCCACCGCGCCGCCGACATAGCCGGCGATCAGTCCGAGCCCGATACCGAGCACCGCAGCGAGCCCGACGCCGAGGATGCCGACGATCAGCGAAATGCGCATGCCGTAGAGGATTGCGGAGAATACGTCGCGGCCCTGTTCGTCGGTGCCGAACAGGAATGGCCGTGCACCGTCCGCGGTCCAGAGCGGCGAGATACGGGAATTCATCAGGTCGAGCTGGGCGGGATCGAACGGATTCTGCATGGCAAGAACCGGCGCGAAAATCGCGGCCAGCATCAACACCAGCGCAATGCTGGCCGCCACCACTGTGAGCTTCGAGCGGCGGAATGAATAGAAGATGTCGCTGTCGATGGCGCGGGCGAGAAGCCCGGGTGTGTGGGGAAGGGGGGCGTCGGTCATGATGCGCGTTCTCCCCTGTCATCCCCGCGAAAGCGGGGATCCATAACCTCCGAAGCAGTCGTGAAACGCTGGTGGCTCCGCAAATGTGTCACCGCAAGCTCGGTGTCTATGGATCCCCGCTTTCGCGGGGATGACAGGCTGAGTGTGAAGAAACGTCTGAGCATCACATCCCTCATGCCGGCCGTCCCACCGTCGCACGCAGGCGCGGATCGACGATCGTGTAGAGGATGTCCACCACCAGATTGATGGTGACGAAGATCAGCGACACCACCAGCAGATAGGCGGCCATGATCGGGATATCGACATTCTGCACCGCCTGCACGAACAGCAGCCCCATGCCCGGCCACTGGAACACGGTTTCGGTGATGATGGCGAACGCGATCACCGAGCCGAATTGCAGGCCCGCCACCGTGATCACCGGCACCAGCGTATTCTTCAGCGCATGGCCGAAATGGATGGCACGCGTGGTGAGGCCACGGGCGCGCGCGAAGCGGATATAGTCGGTGCGCAGCACTTCCAGCATTTCGGCGCGGACCAGCCGCATGATCAGCGTCATCTGGAACAGGCCGAGGGTGACCGACGGCATGATCAGCGCCTTCCAGCCGGAGACGGTGAGAAAGCCGGTGGTCCACCAGCCGAGCTTCACCACCTCGCCGCGGCCGAAGGACGGCAGCCAGCCCAGCGTCACCGCGAACAGATAGATGAGCAGAATGCCGATCAGGAAGGTCGGCAGCGAGATGCCGATCAGCGACACCGCCTGCAGCAGCTTTGCGGTGAAAGAGTCCCGCCGCAGCGCCGAATAGATGCCCATCAGGATGCCGAAGAACAGCGCGAGCACAGTCGCGCAGGTGGCGAGCTCGAGGGTCGCCGGCATGCGCTCCTGCAGCAGCGACGAGACAGGCTGGCGGAATTGATAGGACACGCCGAACTTGAACTGCGCCGCATTGGCAAAGTAGCGCGCGAATTGCACCACGACGGGATCGTCGAGGCCAAGCGAGGCGCGGATCTCGGCGCGCTGGGCCGGCGTGGTGTCGATCGCCACCATCTGGTTCACCGGATCGCCGGCGAAGCGGAACATGGTGAAGGAGATGATGCCGACCGCGATCAGCACACCGATGGACTGCAGGGCACGACGCAGGATGAAAGCGAGCATGCGATCCTTTCGCTTTCAGGTACTCAGCCCCTCATGGTGAGGAGGCGCCACTTCGGCGCCGTCTCGAACCATGAGTTTGCGGAGCACCACCGCCATCCTTCGAGACGCGGCCTGCGGCCGCTCCTCAGGATGAGGGCAGAGTTTTGTGCGATGCGGACGACGCGTTTCCACTTCGCGCACTATTCCGACTTCACCGCCCAGTATGGCAGCACCTGATTGTCCGGCCGCTGCACGATCTTCACCTTTTTCGACACGCCCCAGGCCAGCGCCTGCTGGTGCAGCGGGATATAGGCCCATTCCTTGTTGGCAATCTCATAGGCCTGCTTGATCAGCTGGTCGCGCTTCGCAGTGTCGGTCTCCTGCAGCACCTGATCGGTCAGCTTGTCGAACTCCTTGTTGCAATAGCCGCCGAGATTGGTGGCGCCGCGCGGGCTGTTCGGATCGTCGCGGCAGCCCATGATGTCATGCATCACGTTGTGCGAATCCTGGGTGCCCGGTGTCCAGCCGAGCAGATAGAACGAGGTGTTGAAGCCGCCGGTCTTGAAGACCTTGGCGAAATACAGCGCCTTCGGCTGCGCATTCAGGTTCACTTTGACATTGATGCGCGCCAGCATGCTGACCACGGCCTGGCAGATCGCGGCGTCATTGACATAGCGATCATTGGGGCAGTCCATGCCGACCTCGAAGCCCTGCGGATAGCCGGCCTCAGCGAGCAGTTTCTTGGCCGCGTCGAGATCGTATTTCGGCCGCGTGAAATCACCCGACAGCTTGAACAGCGGCGGCGCGATCATCAGCGCGGAGGGCGTCGACAGCCCACGCATCACGCGGCTCTTGATCGCCTCGATGTCGATGGCCTTGTAGAAGGCCTCGCGGACGCGGACATCCTTGAACGGGTTCTTGCCCTTGATATTGGAGAACAGCAGTTCGTCGCGGATCTGGTCCATGCCGAGAAAGATCGTGCGCAGCTCCGGCCCGGCCAGCACGCTGGCATTGGCGGTGCCGTTGACGCGGGCGATGTCCTGCACCGGCACCGGCTCGATGATGTCCACTTCGCCCGACAGCAGCGCGGCGACGCGGGTGGCATCGGAGGCGATGGGGGTGAAGATGATTTCCTTGAGATTATGCTCGGGCTTTCCCCACCAGTCCGGATTGACCTTGAACACGGTCTTCACGCCCGGCTGATGACTCTCGATCTTGAACGGGCCGGTACCGTTGGCATTGAGCGAGGCATAGCTCGGCGACGTCGCGGCAGCCGGCGTCGGTGCCGTCGCATTGTTCGCTTCAGCCCATTTCTTGCTCATGACATACCAGACGTCCCATTGCGACGTCAGGATCGGGTTGGGCTTGGTTAGGACGACATCGACAGTATGATCGTCGATCTTCACGAATTTCGCGTCCGCCGGAATCACCGTGGTGAAGTCCGAGCCCTTGGCACGCACGCGGTCGGCGGAGAAGATCACATCGTCGGCGGTGAAGGGATCGCCGTTCTGGAACTTGACGTTCTTGCGCAGATAAAACCGCCAGCGGGTCGGCTCCGGCGTTTCCCATTTCTCCGCCAGCGCCGGAATCAGCTGCAGATCCTTGCCGCGGCCGACCAGGCCTTCATAGACCTGGCCATGATGCGCGATGGTCGTGGTTTCGCGGAGCGTATAGGGATCGAGGGATTTCAGGTCGCCCTGATTGGCGTAGCGCAGTGTCTGCGCCGCAACGGGCAGGGGGGCCGCTGTGAGGAAGACGCATAGTGCTGCGGCAGCACCCGCAAGAGCCCGAAGAAACAGCATCCGTATCTCCCTCGTCACGCCGCAGCCCGAAAGTTGAGCTGCTCAGTCATTGTTGGCGGAGTTCGGTTTGCGCGCAAGGGCGATTTACCAACTCCGGGCTGTAAACCGTGCCGATACATGCAAGGCGAAGGCCAGTCGCGGGTCGGGTGACGTCGCTTGCATCGAGGTGGCGACCCCGGCGATACTGTCGGATCGCAGCGATTTGCAGAACGGATGAGGGGAAATGGCAATGAAGGTGACCGTCACCGTGGACTGCACGCCGCTCGAGGCGCGCGAATTCCTGGGATTGCCCGATGTCCAGCCGATGCAATCGGCAATGATGGATCAGATGCAGAAGAAGATGATGGAGAATATGGACAAGTATTCGCCGGAGTCGATCATGCAAAGCTGGTTCTCGTTCGATCCCAAGATCGGCGAGCGCTTTCAGGACATGTTCGTCAATATGGCCGGCATGGGCGCCGGGACGAAGGACAAGAAGTAGGCGAGGGGCGCGGCAAACTCTCCGCTGTCATCCCCGCGAAAGCGGGGATCCATGATCCCGGTCGGCGTGTTCAAGCGGCAGAGCCAAATCGTCGGCGCCCTCAGTCCGCCAGCGTTTATGGGTCCCCGGCTTCGCGGGGACGACGCGGAGAGGCCTATCCCGCCCGCCGCATCTCGGCCACATGCTCCCGCATCTGCGGGGCGCGCGTCTTCGCGCTGGCGCTATGCGCATGCCGCGCAATCGCATCGATCACCATGCTCCACATGGAAATCGGCAGCGCATGGCCCATGCGATCGATCATCATCAGCTTCGCGCCGGGGATCGACGCTGCGGTGTCACGACCAGCGGCCGGATGCACCAATGGATCGACCTTGCCGTGGATCACCAGCGTCGGCGCAGACACCTTGGCGAGGCGCTCCTTGCGGCTGCCCGACGCAAGAATGGCGCGCAGCTGGCGGCCGACGCCTTCCGAACTCAGGCCGCGGGCATAGGTGCGCTCGGCGCGATCGAGATCGCGCGCCTCGTCATCCGGAAAACTGCCGACGCGCAGGAACAGCCAGGTCTGCTTGAAGCGCTCGATGAAGGCCTCATAACCATCGGGCTGTCGCTGCAGCAGCTTGAGCGTGACCTGACGGCTTGGCTGCGGCAGGCGCGGATCGCCCGTCGTGGACATGATCGACGTCAGCGAGCGCAGGCGCTCGGGATAGGCGATCGCCATCTCCTGGGCGATCATGCCGCCCATGGATGCGCCGACCACATGCGCCTTGCGGATATGCAGCACGTCGAGCAGCGCGACCGTATCGGCCGCCATGTCCGACAGTTTGTAGGGCGCTGCGACGGGAATATTGAGGAAGCGAAGTTTTGCCAATTCGTAGAGCGAGAACTTCTTGCCGCCGGTCATCTTCGACGACAGACCAATGTCGCGATTGTCGAAGCGGATGACCCGGAAGCCGCTAGCCGCGAGTTCGCGGCAGAATTCATCGTCCCAATGGATCAGTTGCGCGCCGAGACCCATGATCATTACCATGGGTTCCGCATCGCTATAGCCGAAGATGTCGTAACAGATGTCGATCCCGTTCGCGCGCGCCATGCGCGGCGGCTGATACGGAACCTCGATCTGTTCGGGGAGGAGACGGGCAGGCTGGTACATGTCATCTGTATGACATGGAAAGTCCCTGTGAAAAAGTAACAAGCGCGCGCTGACGCGATCAAATCGTCGCGGGGCTTAACGATATGTTGTCGCAGAGCCTATTGTGACAGTGGTTTTGGTGTTTGTGACAGTGATTGTGACAAAGTGGCAGTGAGTTCCGTTGTCACAATTCAAGCGACGTCGCGTAGTCGGCTTAAGCACTGCCCTCATGGTGCGGAGGCGCGAAGCGCCGTCTCGAACCATGAGATGGCCGGACTCGGCGCATGTGGCCATCCTTCGAGACGCCGCTGTGCGGCTCCTCAGGATGAGGCCGCGCGCATCATCCAAATCGTCGTCGCCGCCACTCGATCAGTTTGTCGCTGACCTCATCCGGCTTCTCCTGCTGCGTCCAGTGCCCGCTGTCTTTCACGAGATATTTTTCGAGATCGGGAATGATCTTGTCCATGCCGTCGGCGGCGGAGGGCGGCAGCACGGCATCATTCTCCGCCATGATCATCAGCGACGGCACACGCACGGTGTGATCGAGGCCTTCGGCGCGACGCCAGTTGGCACTGATATTGCGATACCAGTTGATGCCGCCGGTGAAGCCGGAGGACGTGAAGGCCTCGACGAATACTTTCATCTCGTCTTTGCTGAGGATGCGCTCGCGGCTGTCGCGCGCGGGATCATAGGCGGCGACCATGTCGGGCAAGGCGAGATTGGTTTTCGGCGCTGCACCGATGCCGGCCGTCGGTTCGTCATTGCCGGAGAAGGCATCGAAACCGGAGTCGCGCTGCGGCGGCTTGCGCATGAAGAATTCGAACGTGCGCCCGACGTCGCTGGCGAAAATCGCGTCGGGCTTGCGCGCGGGATCCTGGAACTGGACGATATACATGCTGTCGCCGAACCGCTTGCGATAGATCGACATGGGATCGACAGGCGCACGGTCGGTATGCGGCGTGTTGATGCCGACCACGCCGGCAACACGGTTGGGATGACGGAGCGGCATCTGCCAGACAACGAAGCCGCCCCAGTCGTGACCAACGAAAATGGCCTTGTCGATCTTCAGGTGATCGAGCAGGGCGACGAGATCGCCGGTGAGGTGTTCGATACTGTAGTCCTCGACCGCGCTCGGCTTGTCGGTGGCGCCATAGCCGCGCTGGTCCGGCGCGATGACGCGGATGCCCGCCTCGGCGAGCGCCTTGATCTGATGGCGCCAGGAGAAGGCGAGTTCGGGCCAGCCATGGCAAAGGATCACCGGCGGCGCGTCCGACGCGGGACCGGCGTCGTAATAGGCCATGCGGAGGCCGGGCAGGTCGGCATATTGCAGTGGCGGCATGTCGATCATTGTTGTTCGTCTCGTTTGCGTCAGACACGTCATTCCGGGGCGCGCCGCAGGCGCGAACCCGGAATCTCGATATGAGACTCGCCACTACGAGGTTCCGGGTTCGCGCAAGTGCGCGACCCGGAACGACGAGCTTTGTGTCGTCAGTTCACTTGCCGTTCTTTCCCGACCCAGAACGGATCGCGGAGCTGCCGTCGCAGGATCTTGCCCGAGGCATTCCGTGGCAAGGCCTGGATGAAATCCACCGTCTTTGGCGTCTTGAAGGCGGCGATGCGCTGGCGGGTGAAGGCGATGATATCGACCGCGCTGATGTCCTTGCCGGGCTTCAACGCCACCACAGCTTTGACAGCTTCGCCCCACGTATCATCGGGCACGCCGACCACGGCGACCTCCGCGACATCCGGATGATCGCAGATCGCGCTCTCCACTTCGGCCGGATAGATATTCTCGCCGCCGGAGATGATCATGTCCTTGATGCGGTCGTGAATGTAGAGAAAGCCGTCGCTGTCGAGATAGCCGGCATCGCCCGTGCGCAGCCAGTTGTCCCGGTCGAGCGTCCGCGCGGTCGCATCCGGCAGATTCCAGTAGCCGACCATGTTGGACGCCGAGCGCGTGGCGATCTCGCCGACTTCTCCGACAGGAAGCGGCTTACCGTCGGGATCGAGGATGGCGATCTCGATGCCCGGCAGTGCCTTGCCGGCGGAGCGCATGCAGTCGCGGCCTTCGATGTGATCTTCCGGCGCCAGCACGACGATGGTGCCGGTGGTTTCCGTCATGCCATACATCTGCACGAAGCCGCAGCCGAACACGGCGATGCATTCCTTCAGCAGGGCCGCGGGGATCGGTGATGCGCCATACATGATGTATTTGAGCTGCGAGAAATCCATTTCGCGGGCACGGGGCTGTCGCACGATGAACTGCATCGCGGCAGGCACCAGGAACAGCTTGCTGATGCCGTAGTCGCGAAAGAAATCCAGCACCTTGTTCGGATCGAATTCGCGGGCAATCACGCTCTTGGCGCCGTGGTAGAGGCCGAACACCGCCCAGCCGACGCCGCCGATGTGAAACACCGGCATCGCCACCAGCGAGACGTCGGTATCGGTCCAGACATTCCAGTCCGGATTCTCGTCGGTGCCGCCGATGCGCAGCAGCGACAGGAAATTCTGATGCGACAGCATCGCGCCTTTCGGCTTCCCCGTGGTGCCGGATGTGTAGAGCTGGATGGCGACGTCGTTATTCGTCGTTGCGATATCTGGATCGCTGTCGCTTTGCGCATCGCGCCATGCTGCAAAATCCTGCCACTCCGGCGCGCCGCCTTCCATCGTCATGATGGTGCGGACATGCGGGAGCTGGTCCTTCAGGCCGCGAACGAGATCGATGAATTCCGGCCCGACAAACAGCACGGCTGCCTTGGCGTCATCGACAATGAAAGCGATTTCCGGCCCGGCGAGGCGCCAGTTCACCGGCGCGGTGACGACCTTGGCTTTCACGGCGCCGAGCAGCAATTCGATGAAGAGGTCGCTGTTCTTGCCGAGATAGGCGATGCGCTCGTCCGGCTTTACGCCGAGTGCGATCAGGCCATTGGCGACCTGATTGGCGCGGCGATCGAGCTCGGCGTAGTTGGTCTCGCGTCCCTCGAACACCAGCGCAGTGGATGCGCCCCGTGTTCTGGCTTGCACGCGAACGACATCGGCCAGCGTGGCGGCTTCCGCAACGGACATGACTTCCCTCCCTGCATTTTTTAGTTGCGGCGAGTGTGAGGGCGTCGCGTGAGGCTGGCAAGATAAGAAAGGTGCTGCGGTGCAATGATCGTAGGATGGGTTGAGCGGAGCGATACCCATCACGGCCAGGCGCTGGTGGCGATGGGTATCGCTGCGCTCAACCCATCCTACACACTGGCCCTCATGGTGAGGAGCGCGCCACTTGCGCGCGTCTCGAACCATGAGCTGTCGGCGCTCCGCATCCATCCTTCGAGACGCCGCTTCCGCCTTCGCTCTTCGAGCTTCGGCGGACAAGTCGCGGCTCCTCAGGATGAGGGCGGAGTGTGTGGCGTCTAGGCCGCGCGGCCTTACCCCCGCTTCGCCTTGTCCTTCTCGTTCTGCGCCTTGATGCTTTCCTTTGCGGCATCCCAGTCGCCGTCCGACCAGTCGCGCAGCTGATAGAAATTGCCGCCCATGGCGAGCGCCTGGGCGCCGTCCATGGCGATGGTCTCGCCATTGATCCAGTCGCAGCCGCCGGAGATCAGGAAGACCGCGAGGTTCTGCAGTTCTTCCATGGTGCCGGTGCGGCCCATCGGGTTCAGCGCCTTGGTGCGCGCCCCGGCCTCGTCACCGGGCTTGATGCGCTTGCTCATGCCCTCGGTGGGGATTTCGCCCGGCGCAATCGTATTCAACCGGATGCCGTAGCGGCCCCATTCAGTAGCCAGCGACATGGTCATGGCATGGATCGCCGACTTGCTCATGGCCGACGGCACGACATAGGGGCTGCCATTGCGCACCCAGGTGACGGTGATCGACACCACATTGCCGCGGGTCTTGCCGGCGATCCAGCGGCGGCCGACGGCGTGGGTCACATAGAAGGTGCCATGCATGACGATATTCGCCACCGCATCGAAGCCGCGCGGCGACAGGTCCTGCGAGCGTGAGATGAAATTGCCGGCGGCGTTGTTGATCAGATCGGTCAGCGGGCCATCGGCCCAGATGCCCTCGATCATCGCGTCCACCGCGGCGCTGTCGCGGATATCGACGCCGTGGCTGGTCACCTTGCCGCCGAATTCGGCCATCAGCTCGGTGGCGGTCTCGTCGCACACGCCCTTGCGGCGACCGCAGATATGCACCTCAGCCCCCAGTTGCAGAAACTTGGCGGCCATGGATTTGCCGAGGCCGGTGCCGCCTCCCGTCACGAGAATATTCCGGCCGGCGAGGAGCTGTTGATTGAACATGGGCTGGTCCTGCTTTTGGAGGTTGCGGACATTTTAATTAGTTGGTTGACTAAAACCCCACAAACGCTTTCCTGTAAAGCGCAACGACGCGGTCACCGTGTTCAAGAACAAGTCTAGGAAGGAAACCTCCCATGGAAGATCGCGTCCAGGTGTCCATGTCGGGCGGCGTCGCCGATGTCCGGATGGTCCGCGCCGACAAGATGAATGCGCTGGATGCCGCCATGTTTGCGGCCTTGGTGGATACCGCCGACAGGCTCAGCCGCGAAAAGGGGCTGCGCGCGGTGGTGCTGTCCGGCGAGGGGCGGGCTTTTTGCGCAGGCCTCGACATGGGACGATTCGCCGCCATGAAAGAGAGCGGCGGCGACGGGATCGGCGGCGCCCAGAAGCGGGACCTGTCGCTGCGCACCCACGGGCTTTGCAATCATTCGCAGCAGGCGGTGTGGGGCTGGCGGCAATTGCCGGTGCCGGTGATCGCGGCTGTGCATGGCGTGGCCTTCGGCGGCGGCTTCCAGGTCGCGCTCGGCGCGGACATGCGCTACGTCGCGCCCGATACGCGGATGTCGATCATGGAAATCAAATGGGGGCTGGTGCCGGACATGGCGGGCACGCCGATCCTCGCCTCGCTGGTGCGCGACGACATCCTGCGCGAGCTCACTTACACCGGCCGCATTTTTACCGCGCAGGAAGCACTGAGCTACGGGCTTGCGACGCGGGTGGTCGATGACCCCCGTGCCGCTGCACTGGATGTCGCCCGTGAGATTGCCGGCAAGAGCCCGGATGCGATCCGCGCCACCAAGCGGATGCTCAATAATCTCTCGGTCGATCCCGGCCCGGCGCTGCTGGCTGAATCCGTCGAGCAGATGAAGCTGATGGGCGGGCCGAACCAGACCGAAGCCGTGCGCGCGAATATCGAGAAGCGCGCGCCGAATTTCGCGGACTCATAAACCCTACACTCCGCCTTCATCCTGAGGAGCCGCGTAGCGGCGTCTCGAAGGATGGATGCGGAGCTCCAGCAGCTCATGGTTCGAGACGGCGCTACGCGCCTCCTCACCATGAGGGACTGAGATTTCAAGAAGAATAACAAAATCGGAAGCGTCCCATGTCCACCTCCCTCCGTTATGGCGTGATCTCAGGCGATCGTCTGCGTTCGTTCGACGTCATCAATGCTCGCGCCAGCCGCATCGCGTCGGGCCTCGCAAAACTCGGCGTCAAGCAGGGCGACAGCGTCAGCATCCTGATGCGCAACGACATTGCGTTTCTGGAGGCGGCCTATGCGGTGGCGCGGCTGGGCGCCTATGCGGTGCCGGTGAACTGGCACTTCAAGCCGGAAGAGATCACCTATGTGATCAGGGATTCCGGCAGCAATGTCCTGATCAGCCATGCCGACATGCTGCATCAATTGCGCGATGCGATCCCGGCCGGCATTACCAAGATCTCCGTCCCGACGCCGCCGGAAATCGTGACCAACTACAAGGTCGATCCCGCGACACTCGGCACGCCCGATGGCGCCATTGATAGCGAGAGCTGGATCAAGGAGCAGCCGCCTTATGACGGCCCGGTGGTCCCGGCGCCGCACAACATGATCTACACCTCCGGCACCACGGGCCATCCCAAGGGCGTGCGCCGTTACGCGCCGACCCCGGCCCAAGCCGCGTCTGCCGATCAGATGCGCGCCCGCGTCTATGGCCTGAAGGAAGGTTCGCGCGCGCTGCTGCCGGGCCCGCTGTATCACTCCGCACCAAACGCCTTCGCACTGCGCGCCGGCCGTCTCAACGGCTTGCTGGTGATGATGCCGCGCTTCGATGCTGAGGAGTTTCTCCGCATCATCCAGGACGAAAAGATCGACACCATCTTCATGGTCCCGACCATGTTCATCCGCCTGATGAAACTGCCGGAGGACGTGCGCAAGAAATACGACGTCTCATCGCTGCGCCATATCATCCACGCGGCAGCACCTTGCCCGGCCGATGTGAAGACGGCGATGATCGACTGGTGGGGGCCGGTGATCTTCGAATTCTATGGCTCGACCGAATCCGGTGCAGTGACTTTCGCGAATTCCGAAGATGCGCTGAAAAAGCCCGGCACGGTCGGCAAGATCGCGCCCGGCGCCGAACTGCGCTTCCTGGGCGATGACGGTGAAATCCTGCCGCAGGGCGAGATCGGCGAGATCTATTCGCGCATCGCCGGCAATCCGGATTTCACCTATCACAACAGGCCGGAAAAGCGCGCCGAGATCGACCGCGACGGTTTCATCACCTCGGGCGATGTCGGTTACATCGATGCCGACGGCTACGTCTTCATCTGCGACCGCAAGCGCGACATGGTGATCTCCGGCGGCGTGAACATCTATCCGGCCGAGATCGAGTCGGCGCTGCATGCGCTGCCCGGCGTGCATGATTGCGCGGTGTTCGGCATTCCCGATGCGGAATTCGGCGAGAGCCTGATGGCGGTGATCGAGCCGCAGCCCGGCGTGGTGCTGGATCTGGCCAAGGTCCGCATCGATCTCAAGAAGGCGCTGGCGGATTACAAGGTGCCGAAGGCGATGGAGATCCAGAGCAACCTGCCGCGTGAGGATTCCGGCAAGATTTTCAAGCGGCGTCTGCGCGATCCCTATTGGGCGAAAGTGGGGCGAACGATCTAACTCGGTGTCGTCCCCGCGCAGGCGGGGACCCATGACCTCCGAAGCAGTAGGTAACACAACAAAGTCACCCCGACGGATCTTCGCCATATCGACGGTGTGTATGGGTCCCCGCCTGCGCGGGGACGACGGCTTAAGTTCTCTTCCCCCAACTTCATCTTGCATTGCAGCAAGACATGCGACCAAATGCGTCCCCGGCCACCTTTCCGGAGTTGTCCCGTGTCCATGACTTTGCCGAACGACCAGGAAACCGCCCCGCTGCACGGCGGGCCTATCGCCGATCCGCAGGCTGACGCGCAGCTGCGCGAAGACATCCGGCTGCTTGGCCGTATTCTTGGCGATACGGTTCGGGATCAGGAGGGCGCTGCTGTCTTCGATCTGGTCGAGGCCATTCGCCAGACCTCGGTGCGCTTCCATCGCAACGAGGACAAGGAGGCGCGGCAGGAACTGGAAGCCATTCTCGACGGCATGACCACCGCCGAGACCGTGCGTATCGTCCGCGCCTTCAGCTATTTCTCCCACCTCGCCAATATCGCCGAGGACCAGAACAATATTCGCCGCATGCGCGCCCAGCGCGCCGATGCCGCGTCGGCCAATGGCACCCTGGCGCATGCCGTGGCGCGCGCGCAGGACGCCGGCATCGACGCCAAGATGCTCGGCAAGTTCTTCAGCCAGGCGTTGGTCTCGCCCGTTCTCACCGCGCATCCCACCGAGGTCCGCCGCAAGAGCACCATCGATCGCGAAATGGAGATCGCGGCATTGCTCGATCGCCGCGAGCGGATGCAGCTCACGGCGGAGGAAACCGAGACACTGGACGAGACCCTGCGTCGCGCAGTGGTGACGCTGTGGCAGACCAATCTACTCCGCCGCAGCAAGCTGACGGTGCTCGACGAAGTGACTAACGGCCTCGCTTTCTACGACTACACATTCCTGCGCGAGGTGCCACGGCTGCATGGACGGCTCGAGGACAGTTTGAGCGATCAGGGCGGCCCGGAAGCCCTGCCGGCCTTCCTGCGCATGGGCAGCTGGATCGGCGGCGATCGCGACGGCAATCCCTTTGTGACCGCAGAGGTGATGGAAGGCACGGTGATGCTGCAAAGCCGGCGCGCTTTCAGCTTCTATCTCGACGAGCTCCATGCACTGGGTGCGGAACTGTCGATGGCGGCGCATCTCTCGGAAGTGTCCGACGAGCTGCGTGCGCTGGCGGAACGTTCGCCTGATCCGTCGCCGCATCGTGCCGGTGAGCCATATCGTCTCGCGATCTCCGGCATCTATGCGCGGATGGCGGCAACGGCCCATGCGCTCAAGGTGCCGAATCGTCGCGCGGCTGTGGGCGATGCACCGCCTTATGCGTCGGCCGCCGACTTCAAGGCCGATCTGGATGTGTTGGACCGCTCGTTGCATGCCGACAATTCCCGCGTGATCGCGCGCGGCCGGCTGCGCACGCTGCGCAGTGCAGTAGATTGTTTCGGCTTCCATCTCGCCAGTCTCGATATCCGGCAGAATTCAGCCGTGCATGAACGCACCGTCGCCGAACTGATCGATGCCGCAATGCCCGGCAAATCCTATCTGTCGCTGGATGAGGATGCACGCATCGCGTTGCTGGTCGCTGAGCTGAAGAATGCGCGGCCGCTCTCGTCCCTGTTCGTGAAATACAGCGACGAGACACTCGGCGAACTCGCGCTGTTCCGCATGGCCGCCGAGGTGCATGCCAAATTCGGCGCGGCGGCGATCCCCCAATGCATCATCTCCATGTGCAAGGGTGTCTCCGACATGCTCGAAGTGGCCATCCTCCTGAAGGAAGTTGGCCTCGTCGATTCCTCCGGCCGCAGCGGCATCAATATCGTGCCGTTGTTCGAGACCATCGAGGACTTGCAGGCCTCAGCCAAGATCATGGACCGGCTGTTCGCGCTGCATGATTATCGAAAGCTGGTCGACAGCCGCGGCGGCGTGCAGGAGGTCATGCTCGGCTATTCCGACAGCAACAAGGATGGCGGCTTCGTCACCTCGGGCTGGGAGCTTTACAAGGCCGAGATCAAGCTGGTCGATGTGTTCGAGCGCCACCACATTCGCCTGCGCCTGTTTCATGGCCGCGGCGGCTCCGTCGGCCGTGGCGGCGGCCCAAGCCACGACGCAATCCTGGCGCAGCCCGGCGGCGCGGTGGACGGCCAGATCCGCATCACCGAACAGGGCGAGATCATCTTCAGCAAATATTCGAATGCCGAAGTCGGCCGCAACAATCTGGAGATTCTGGCGGCCGCGACGCTGGAGGCGAGCCTGCTGGCGCCCAAGCACAGCGCGCCGCGCGGTGAATATCTGGAAGCGATGGAAGAGATCTCCGCGCTGGCCTTCAAGGCCTATCGCGGGCTGGTCTACGAGACCGACGGTTTTGTCGATTACTTCTGGGGATCCACCGTCATCAACGAGATCTCGACGCTGAATATCGGCAGCCGCCCGGCGTCGCGCAAGAAGACGCGGGCGATCGAGGATCTGCGTGCGATCCCATGGGTGTTCTCATGGGCGCAGTGTCGCTTGATGCTGCCGGGCTGGTACGGTTTCGGCAGCGCCATCGCGGCGTGGCTGAAGGCCCATCCGGACAAGGGCATGGCGTTCCTGCAGGAGATGCACCGCGAATGGCCGTTTTTCCGCACGCTGCTGTCGAACATGGATATGGTGCTGGCGAAGAGCTCCATCGCCATCGCCTCGCGTTATGCGGAGCTGGTGACCGACGAAGTGCTCCGCGAAAAGATCTTCGGCCGCATTCGCGCGGAGTGGCATCTGTCCATCGAGTCGCTGCTCGACATCATGGAGCAGGATGGCTTGCTGCAGGGCAATCCGCTGCTGGAACGCTCGATCCGCAACCGCTTCCCGTATCTCGATCCGCTGAACCACGTGCAGGTCGAGCTGCTGCAGAAGCATCGCGCGGAAGGCGATGGTGGCGACGAGCAGGTGCTGCGTGGCATTCAGCTCACGATCAACGGGATCTCGGCAGGGCTGAGGAATAGCGGGTGAGCGCGGACCGTAGGGCGGATGAGCGAAGCGTCATCCGCCGGCCGAGTGCACAGTTGAAACTCAGCGGCGGATTACGGCTTCGCCTCATCCGCCCTACGGCCGCGCCTGGTAACGCTCAACAAAAATGCGCACCCTGCGTTTCCACATAGACCGCATACAATGACTGGCTCGCTGTCATGAACAGCCGGTTGCGCTTCTTCCCGCCGAAACACACATTCGCGCAGGTCTCCGGCAGTTTGATCTGCCCGATGCGCTGCCCATCCGGCGCAAAGATCTGGACGCCGTCATAGCCGTCGCCGACCCAGCCGGCACCGACCCAGATATTGCCCTCGGTATCGACCCGCAGCCCGTCAGGAAAACCGGACTTGCCGTCCAGCGTCGTGTCGATCAGCGGCTTGCCGCCCGTGAGCTTGTCGCCGTTCACGTCATATTGCCACACGACATTCTTCGCATTCGGGTAATGCGTGATGCCGGTGTCGCAGACATAGAGCTTCTTGTAGTCCGGGCTGAAGGCGAGGCCGTTCGGCTTGAACGGATCGTCGGCCACCTTGCTGATCTGACCATTCGCGGGATCGATGCGATACACCGCTTCCTTCTGGTTCGGCTGGGTGACGCCTGGTGCGGCGCGCTGGCCCTCATAGAGGTTGATGCCGCCATAGCCGGGATCGGTGAACCAGATCGCCTTGTCGATGGGATTCACCACCATGTCGTTCGGGCCATTGAGCGGCTTGCCATTGGCCGCTTCGGCCAGTGTGGTCACGCCGCCATTGTGCTCGAAGCGGACCAGCCGCGTGCGCTGTGCCGAGAGCTGTCGTCCCTCGGTGTCGAACGAGTTGCCGTTGCTCTCTTCGGACGGATAGCGAAAGCGCTCGGAGATATGGCCGTCATCATCGAGGTAACGGAGCTGCCGGTTGGCGGGGATGTCGCTCCAGATCAGATATTGCCCCTGGGCATTCCAGGCGGGACCTTCGGCCCACAGGCAACCGGTATAGAGCCGCTTGATGACGGTGTTGCCGACCTTGGCCGTGAAACGCTTGGGATCGATGACGACGATATCGGGATCGGGATAGCGCTGCGGCTGAATATTGCGGCCGTAGTCGCGAGCAAGGGCCTTCGGCGCCACGATGGTCGAGGCCGCAAGCGCGCCGGCTGTCTGCAACATGCGCCGGCGATTGAGGGATGTCACATTTGAAGTGGGATCGGTATCACGCGGAGCAAATGGATTTTGCATCGTCGTCCTCCCTGCTGTCTGGCTTTGTCGCCAGTTGGTGGAAGGCTAGCGCGTTGCGACGCTGATACCAGCGAATTCGTTGCTGCCGCGCGGTGGCGGCAATGCACAATACTGTCTGTCGTTGCCCGGCTTGACCGGGCAACCCAGTAAACACTGACACTGCAGTCATGAAGGCGTTGCAAAAGAAAACGGCAGCGCGTGAGCACTGCCGTTTTCGTTGACTCGGTCACCCGGTCACGCCGGGTGACGACACGGGTGTTGTCAGACTTCGTGCTTGGCCGAAGCAAAGATCGCAATCAGCGTGATCACCGCGGCGGCCAGCACATAGTAGCCGATATAAGCGAGGCCGTAATTCGCCTGCAGATAGGTCGCGATATAGGGCGCGAGCGATGCGCCAAAAATGCTCGCCAGATTGAACGTCATCGACGAGCCGGTGTAGCGCACCGCAGTCGGGAACGGCGAGGCCAGCGCCGCGCCGATCAGGCCGTAATTGATGCCGAAGATCGCAAGACCGATCAGCGCGAAAGCGTAGATGCCGGCGACGCCGCCACCGAGCAGGGGTGCCACGAAGAACGAGAACACGATCACCATCAGGCAGTTGGCGATCAACAGGTTGCGGCGGCCGAGCTTGTCGGCGGCGAGGCCGGCCAGGATGTTGGTGGTGCCGAAGGCGATCGCGCCCGCGATCTGCACCTTCAACGCGTCGAGCAGCGACATCTTGGCGACGCCGACATTGTAGGAGAGCAGATAGGCGGTGCAGACATAGAAGAACACGAAGGTCATGAGACCGACCAGCGTGCCGAGAACGAGGCTGCGCTTGTGGTTCTTCAACAGTTCGATACCGGGGACGGCGACGCGCTCGGCCTTGTCGATGGCCTTCTGGAATTCCGGCGTCTCGGTGATCGACAGACGCACCCACAGGCCGATGACGATCAGCACGATGGATGCGAGGAACGGCACGCGCCAGGCCCAGCCCAGGAAGGCTTCGGGCGAGACGAAATGCAGCAGGATCCAGAAGGTGCCGGAGGCGAGGAACAGGCCGAGCGGCGCACCGAGCTGCGGGAACATGGCGTACCAGTTGCGCTTGCCGGGAGGCGCATTTTCAGTGGCGAGCAGAACGGCGCCACCCCATTCACCGCCGAGGCCGAGGCCCTGGCCGAAGCGGCAGATCACCAGCAGCAGGGGGGCTGCGAGGCCGATCTGCGCATGGGTCGGCAGCAGGCCGATCACCACGGTGGAGATGCCCATGGTGAGCAGGGCCGCGACCAGCGTGGTCTTGCGGCCGACGCGGTCACCGAAATGGCCGAACAGGATCGCACCGAACGGACGCGCGAAGAAGGCGATGGAGAACACCGCGAAGGAGGCGAGCAGCGCGGCCGTGTCGTTGCCGGCCGGGAAGAACAGTTTCGGGAACACCAGCACCGCGGCGGTGGCATAGACGTAGAAATCGAAGAACTCGATGGTGGTGCCGATCAGGCTCGCGGTGAGCACGCGCGCCGGAGAGTTCAAGGTCTTGGAATGCGCGGTTGTATTGGTCTTGGCCGCGGAGGGCATCGCGCCCGCGTGATCAGTCATGGTCATGTCCAGCAAATGCGGTCCGGCCCGCAGATGCGTGACGTCGAACCTTGTTATTTGCCGGTCACATATCCGACCTTGGCCAGAACTGGAATTCTTTATTGCGAAATTTGGGCGGTCACGGGTCAGATAACGTCAAAATGCATAGCTAATTTTGAAATATAATTTCTAATTCGATTTTGGGTTGTGAATTTCTCAGCCCCTCATGGTGAGGAGGCGCCCGTAGGCGCCGTCTCGAACCATGAGATGGCAAGGCTCCGCGCTTGCCGCCATCCTTCGAGACGCAGCGCAGGTGCGCTGCTCCTCAGGATGAGGGCGGAATGTGTGGCCTTACACCGGATCCCAGCTGAAAATATCAGCCGAGCGGTCCAGCCTGTAGAACGACGACTTCAGCGCCGGCATGCCGTGTTCGGCGAGGGTCTGCGGGGTCCAGCCTTCGTCACGGTGGATCGAGCGGATCGGGCGCGACTGGCCCATCAGGAAGATCTCGTTCATGCGCGCGGCGAAGATCTGGCCCGACACGTCCTTGCCGGCGTCCGACAGCAGGAAGGCCACCAGCGGGGCGATCTTTTCCGGGCCCATGCGCTGCATGCGCTCGACGCGGGCCTTCTCGGCTTCGGTCTCGGTCGGGATCGATCCGATCATGCGGCTCCAGGCGAAGGGCGAGACGCAGTTCGAATTGACGCCGTAGCGCTGCATGTCGAGCGCGATCGACTTCGACAGGCCGACGATGCCGAGCTTGGCGGCCGCGTAATTGGCCTGGCCGAAATTGCCGACGAGGCCCGAGGTCGAGGTGAAGTGCACGAAGGAGCCGGAGTTCTGCTCGCGATAGATGCGGGCGGCGGCATGCGAGGTGTAGAACGAGCCCATCAGATGGACCTTGATCACGGCCTCGAAGGCGTCGATCGACATCTTGTGGAAGATGGCGTCGCGCAGGATGCCGGCATTGTTCACCACGCCGTCGAGACGGCCATAGGTGTCGACAGCCTGCTTGATGATCTTGCTGGCCGGGATCGCTTCGGCGACGGATTCGAAATTGGCGACGGCCTTGCCGCCGGCCTTCTTGATTTCCTCAACGACTTCTTCCGCTGGCGCGGCAGAGGTGCCGGCACCGTCGGTCGCGACGCCGGGATCGTTGACGACGACGCTGGCGCCTTCAGCGGCGCAAAGCAGCGCGATGCCGCGGCCGATGCCACGACCCGCGCCGGTGACGACGACGACCTTGCCGTCAAGCATTTTGGTTTTTGCCATGTAATTTTCCTCTTGGTTGAAACTCTGGTGTTCATGGTCACCTCTCCCCACCGGGGAGAGGTCGGCGCGTAGCGCCGGGAGAGGGGAAGCCACAGGCTCCGACGTCACGTGGGGCTGCCCCTCTCCCTAACCCTCCCCCCGGAGGGGGGAGGGGACGCTATGGCGCTTGTCGCTACTTCTCATTCGTAAAAATCACCGTCCCCGACGCGGCGAACATGCCGCCGACGCCGTGACAGACGGATATCTTGGCGCCCTCGACCTGCGCCGGCGCAATCCCCCGCATCTGCCGCACGCTCTCCTGCAGCGCATACATGCCGTACATGCCGGAATGCATGTAGCTGAGCCCGCCGCCATTGGTGTTCATCGGCAGCTTGCCGCCGGGGCGCGTGTTGCCGTCAGCGATGAACTTGCCGGTCTCCTCATGCGGCATGAAGCCGAGATCGCCGAGGCCATACAGCGGGAGATGCGCGAAGGCGTCGTAGATCATCAGGTGATCGACATCCTTGTGGGTGATGCCAGCCTCCTTGAAGGCCGTCGGCCCCGCCACGCGGAAGGCACGTGACGAGTCGAAGGTCTCCATCTGGCTGACCATCGGCGTTTCCACGCTCTCGCCGGTGCCGAGAATATAGACCGGCTTGTTCGGGAAATCCTTGGCGCGATCCGCCGAGGTCAGGATCAGCGCGCCGCCGCCATCGGTGACCAGGCAGCATTGCAGGATGCGGAACGGATAGGCGATCATCTTCGAGTTCAGCACGTCCTCGACGGTGATCGGCGCCTTCATCATCGCGCGCGGATTTTTTGCGGCCCATTCGCGCTGGAACACAGCGACCGAGGCGATCTGCTCATGGGTGATGCCGTGGGTCTTCATGTAGCGCAGTACGGGAATCGGAAACATGCTCGGCGGGCCATAGACGCCGTAAGGCGCCTCGAACTGTCCCTGCAATGAGTCCGCCGGAATCGAGCGCGGCAATTTGCCGATCATCGACTTGCCTGACTCCGCATGCGTGATCAGCACGGTCTTGCAGAGTCCCGCCTCGATCGCGGCTGCGGCGTGGCGGACATGCAGCATGAAGGAGCAACCGCCGACGGAGGTGCCATCGACCCAGGTCGGCGTGATGCCGAGATAATGCGCGAGCTGCTGCGGCGTCTCCACCGCGGTGGCGATGCCGTCGATGTCGGACAGTTTCAGTCCGGCATCCTTGATGGCGTTAAGCGCCGCATCCGCATGGAGCTGGATCTGCGACATGGTGGGGATGACGCCGAGCTCGGTGGTCTCGGCTGCGCCGACAACGGCGACTGCGTTTCTGCGCATGACCTCAGCCCTTCGCCGGACGGAATACGGGGAGGGTGAGCGTGTCATCCACCTTCTGGAACGCGACCTCGAGCTTCATGTCGAGTTCGAGCGCTTCCGGTGTCTGCGCGCAATCGATGATGTTGCTCATCAGCCGCGGGCCTTCGTCGAGCTCGACAACCGCAATCGCGTAAGGCGGCGTGAAGCCAGGAGCGGCCGGGCGATGATTGATCACGTAGCTGTAGAGAAAACCTTTGCCCGAGGCCTTGAACACCGAGACATTCCGCGAGGCGCATTTCGAGCAGAACGGGCGCGGCGGGAAATACACATGCGAACAGTCGTCGCAGCGCTGCAGGCGCAATTCGCCGGCCTTGGCGCCGTCCCAGTAATGCTGGGTTTCCGGTGTCGGTTTCGGGCGTGCCCGCGCTGGTTCGGCCATCTGTTCCTCCAGTGCCGGGATGCTCCCGGTTCGTTGTGGTCAAGGACATTCCACATCGGCCGGTGGCGGTCCAGCGCCCGTGTTGCATAGCCGTAATCGCGGATCGCGGACCACATTTGACACCAATCTGGTGGGATGGTCTGAGTGCCTACCGCGCTGCAACTCCGTCGGGAATGTCGCGGCAGAATACCGGGAAACGAAACAAGCGAGGGCCCTTTGCGCAGCATCAGGATCGGCTCCGGCGCCGGCTATTCCGGCGACCGTATCGAGCCCGCGGTCGAACTCGCCGAGAAGGGCGACATCCAGTATCTCGTCTTCGAGTGCCTCGGCGAACGCACCGTCGCGCTGGCGCAGCAGGCGCGGATGAAAAATCCGGACAGCGGCTTTGACCCATTGCTCGAGGAACGCATGCGCGCGGTGCTGCCGATCTGCGCCGCAAAAGGCATCAAGATCGTCACCAATATGGGCGCCGCGAACCCCGAGGCAGCCGCGCGAAAAACGGCAGAGATCGCGAAAGCGATGGGCCTGCCGAAACTGAAGATCGCCGCCATTGTCGGCGACGATGTGCTCGATGCCTGCAAGGGGAGCGACCTGCCTGTGCTCGAATTCGACAGCACCATGCGCGGGCTCGGCAACAAGGTTCTCTCCGCCAATGCCTATCTCGGTGCCGAGCCGATGGCCGCTGCATTGAAGGACGGCGCCGATGTCGTCATCACCGGCCGCGCTTCCGATCCTGCATTGTTTCTCGCGCCGATGATCCACGCTTTCGGCTGGTCGATGACCGACTGGAATCTGCTTGGCCAGGGCATCGTGGTCGGCCATCTCCTCGAATGCGCGGGCCAGATCACCGGCGGCTATTTTGCCGATCCCGGCTTCAAGGATGTGCAAGGCCTTGCGCGGCTCGGCTTTCCCATTGGCGAAGTCAGCGAGGACGGCACGCTGGTCGTGACCAAGGTCGAGGGCTCCGGCGGCGAAGTCTCTGCGCGCACCTGCAAGGAGCAGTTGCTCTATGAGGTGCATGATCCCAAACGCTATCTGCAGCCCGATGTGGTCGCGGATTTTTCGCAGGTGAAGATCGAGGAGATCGGCAAGGATCGCGTCCGCGTCACCGGCGGGCAGGGCACGCAGCGACCGGATACGCTGAAAGTCTCGGTCGGCTATTTCGATAGCTATATCGGCGAGGGCCAGATCTCTTATGCCGGCCCCAACGCCGTCGCGCGCGGCCGCCTTGCGCTCGACATCGTGCGCGAGCGCCTGAAACTGACCGGTGTCATCACGTCCGAAACACGCTTCGATCTCATCGGCGTCGATTCCCTGCACGGCGAATCTCTCGGCGCCCGCTCCGAACCGTATGAAGTCCGCGTTCGCGTCACCGGCCGCACGGACAGCCTGCGCGAGGCGGTCCGCATCGGCAATGAGGTCGAGACGCTCTACACCAATGGCCCGGCCGGTGGCGGCGGCGCCACCAAGTCGGCGCGCGATGTCATTGCCGTCGCCTCGGTGCTGCTGCCGCGCGAGCAGGCAAAGCCATCCGTCCGTTTCGTGGAGGCCCGAGCAGAGCGTAATTCGCCTGTCGTCCCCGCGCAGGCGGGGACCCATAACCTCCGAGGCCTGCCGCGACGCGCTCTCACTGCGACAGCGCTCCTTATAATCCGACAGCGTGTAGGGGTCCCCGCCCCGTGCACGCCTTTGGCGTGCGAGGCGGGGACAACGACGGAGATCGGGTCATGAAGCTGCGTGACATCGCCCATTCCCGCACCGGGGACAAAGGCAACATTTCCAACATCTCGGTAATTGCCTTTGACGCAAAGCTATATCCGTTGCTATTGTCCGAGGTGACCGCCGAGCGCGTGAAAACGTTGTTCAAGGACATCGTGCAGGGCGAGGTGGTCCGCTATGAACTGCCCAATATTTCCGCACTTAATTTTGTGATGGATCAGGCACTTGGCGGTGGAGTCACGCGATCGCTGGCGCTCGATGCGCATGGCAAGTCGCTCAGCTCCGCGCTGCTCGATCTGGAAATTACCGGCCGTATCGGCGATACCGACGAGGCGCCGTGAACGCATCCGGTCACGGCCTGACCAAGCTACTGGACAGGAACCGTGACCATGTCTGCACCGACACTCGCCAGCCTCGCCGTCGATCTCGCAGCCGGCCGCACCACCTCGCGACAACTGGTCGAGGACTGCCTCGCCAGGATCGCTGACCCGAAAGGCGAGGGGCAGCGGGTCTATATCCATGTCGATAAGGACGCCGCTCTGGCCGCCGCTGACGCGATGGACGCGTTGCGCAAGGCCAATGCGGCGCCGTCGCGCTTTGCCGGCATTCCGATCTCCATCAAGGACCTGTTCGACATCAAGGGCCAGGTCACCCGCGCCGGCTCGCGCGCGCTCGATGACTCCGCGCCGGCCGACAGCGATGCCCCCACGGTGGCCCGCTTGCGTGCCGCCGGCTTCATCCTGATCGGCCGCACCAACATGGTCGAGTTCGCCTATTCCGGCATTGGCACCAATCCGCATTACGGCACGCCGAAGGGCGCCTGGAAGCGCGAGGTCGGCCATGTGCCGGGCGGTTCGTCCTCGGGCGCCGGCGTGTCCGTGCTCGACGGCATGGCCCATGCGGCGCTTGGCACCGACACTGGCGGCTCCTGCCGCATCCCCGCGGCCTTCAACGGCATTGTTGGCTACAAGCCGACCCAGCGCCGCGTGCCGCTCGATGGCGCCGTGCCGCTGTCCTTCACCCTCGACAGCATCGGTCCCCTGGCGCGCAGCGTCGCCTGCTGTGCGGCGATGGATGCCGTGCTCGCCGGCGAGCCGGACTTCGAGCTCACCCCGCGCGCCATCAAGGGCATGCGTCTCGCGATCCCGACCACGATCGCCATGGACGAACTCGATCCCGTCGTCGCCGAGGTGTTCGAGCGCAGCATCAAGCTGCTCACCGAGAAGGGCGCGCTGATCGAGCGCATCGAAGTGCCGGCTTTCAACGACATCCCGCTCATGAGCAGCAAGGGTGGCTTCACCGCGGCCGAGAGCTTCGCCTGGCATCGTGAACTGCTGACGGCGAAGGGCGATGTCTATGATCCCCGCGTCGCCGTGCGCATTGCGCGCGGCGAGGCGATGACGGCCGCCGATTATATCGATCTCCTGCCGATGCGCCGCTCGCTGATCGCGCGGGCCGAGGCGACGATGGCGCCCTATGATGCGCTGGTGATGCCGACCTGTCCCATTGCACCGCCATCGATCGCCGAGATGGCCGACGACAAGGTGTTCGCCAAGAAGAACCTGATGGCGCTGCGCAATTGCACGCTGATCAACATGATCGACGGCTGCGCCATCTCGCTGCCGATCTCGCGCAAGGACGAAGCCCCGGTCGGGTTGATGCTGGCTGCGGCGGGTGGCAACGACCGCCGCATTTTCGAACTCGCCGCTGGAATCGAAAAGACGATCCACGGCTAACTCCGCCCCTCATCCTGAGGAGCGCGCACTTGCGCGCGTCTCGAAGGATGGCGACGGAGCGCAATAGCTCATGGTTCGAGACGGCGCTGCGCGCCTCCTCACCATGAGGGACAGAGACGGACTTTTACAAAGGACCAATACATGACCACCACCATCGCACTCACGCTCGACGCCAAGGGCGCGCAGACCCCGCTCAACATCACGCTGACCCAGGGCGTCATCGCCGGCTGGACCGGCCGCGATCCCGTCGCGCGCGATCATCACATCAAGGAGCTGCAGGAGCTCGGCATCGCGCCGCCGGCGACGACCCCAATCTACTACCGCTGCTCGGCGCGCCGCTTCACCACCGACGGCATGATCGAGTGCACCGACGTGAATTCGTCGGGCGAGGTCGAGTTCTGCCTGATCGCCTCCGGCGGCAAGACCTATGTCGGCGTCGGCTCCGACCACACCGACCGCCAGGTCGAGACCTACAACATCACCGTGTCGAAGCAGATGTGCGACAAGCCCATCGCGCCGGTGGTGTGGGCGCTCGAAGAACTTCTCCCGCATTGGGATGAGATCATCCTGCGTTCGTGGGCGACCATCAAGGGCGAGAAGGTGCTGTATCAGGAAGGCAAGCTGAGCGGCATGCTGCCGGTGGCCGAACTGATCAAGAAGGGCTTTGACGCGAGCACGCTGCCCGATGGCACCGCGATGTTCGGCGGCACCTTTGCGGCGAAGGGCGGCATCCGCCCGGCCGATCGCTTCGACTTCGAAATCGAGGACCCCGTGCTGAAGCGCAAGATCAGCCACGGCTACGACATCAAGACCTTGCCGGTGGTGGGGTAAACTCAGCCGTCGTCCCCGCGCAGGCGGGGACCCATACCCTCCGTCGGCAAAAGTGAAACCAGGCAGCCGCCGCTACCGCGTTCTTGCCATTGCTTCGGTGTCTATGGGTCCCCGCCTGCGCGGGGACGACACCGAGTTTCCGGAAATCGGGTGGCGCCATCGCGACCATCCCCCACAATGCAGCCCCACCTGTTGCCGATGATCGGCGCATATCCGGCGGCTGCATCATGCCATCTGCAACTATCGCCACACGCCCCGCATCTGATCCGCGCCTCGATGCCATCGACTGGCCGCGCATCGGCGCCGATCTCGACGCGCAGGGCTGCGCCGTCTTCGACAAGCTCCTCACGCCGGACGAATGCCGCGCCCTCGCCGCGCTGTATCCCGACGACGCGCGTTTCCGCAGCCGCATCGTGATGGCGCGCCATGGGTTCGGCCGCGGCGAATACAAATATTTCAATTATCCGCTGCCCGATCCCATCGCCGCGCTGCGTCCCGCGCTCTATGGCCCGCTCAGCGCCATCGCCAATCGCTGGAACGAGACCATGGGCATCGATGTCCGGTTTCCCAGCGATCACGCCGCCTTCCTGAAGCGCTGCCACGAGGCCGGTCAGACCCGCCCCACGCCGCTGCTGCTGCAATATGACGCCGGCGACTACAACTGCCTGCATCAGGACCTCTACGGCGAGCATGTCTTCCCGCTGCAGGTCGCGATCTTGCTCTCGCAACCCGATCAAGACTTTACCGGCGGGGAATTCGTGCTCACCGAGCAGCGCCCGCGGATGCAGTCGCGCGCCGAGGTGGTCTCGCTGCAACAGGGCGACGCCGTGGTGTTTGCCGTGCATCATCGCCCTGTTCAGGGCACCCGCGGCAGCTATCGCGTCAACCTGCGCCACGGCGTCAGCCGTGTTAAGACGGGCCGGCGCCATACGCTCGGCGTGATCTTCCATGATGCAAAGTGAGTGCAAGTGAATAGATGACCGACCTGTTCGCCGCCATCCGCGACACGCAGCCCCCTCGCGAAAATCTCGGCGAAGGCGCCGTGCTGCTGCGCGATTGTGTTGGCACGGACGAGCAGGCCCTGCTGGCCGATCTCCGTATCATCGTGAAGGCCGCGCCATTCCGGCATCTCATCACGCCCGGCGGTCATACCATGTCGGTGGCGATGACCAATTGCGGCCGGGTCGGCTGGGTGTCGGATGCGCGTGGCTATCGTTACGATCCGGTCGATCCCGACAGTGGCGAGACCTGGCCGTCGATGCCACCATCGCTGCGCAACCTCGCAGCGCGCGCCGCGTCGGAGGGCGGCTATACCAACTTTGCGCCCGATGCCTGCCTCATCAACCGCTACAAGCCCGGCGCAAAACTCTCGCTGCACCAGGACAAGGACGAACTCGACCTCGGCGCGCCCATCGTCTCGGTCTCGCTCGGCCTGCCGGCCACGTTCCTGTTCGGTGGCCTCACGCGCAATGCGGCGCAGAAGCGCTATCGCCTGACCCATGGCGATGTGGTCGTCTGGGGCGGCCCGTCGCGGCTGGCCTATCACGGTGTCGCGCCGCTGCCGGAGGGCGAGCATACGGTGATGGGCGCCCAGCGCATCAATCTCACCTTCCGCAAGACCCGTTGATATCAGCGCGGTGAACACTTTCCTTCGCCGCAGCGACCATTCTATGGTTGCGCGGGGCGAGGGGACCATGAGCGAACAGGAACGAACCGGCACATCAGGCGCCGCTACGGGCGCGGGCGCGTGGCTCGCGGTGCTGCAGCTGGTCTTCACCCTCGGCTGGGTCACCTATGTGATCTATCTGCCAAAGCTCGCCGCCGATGCCGGCATCGCGCCGGCGGTGGTGATCTATATCCTGATGCTCGATCAGGCGATCTTCACCGTCACCGATACGCTGATGGGCATGATGGCCGACAAAGTGTCTGCGGTGGTCGGGCGCCTCGGGCTGATCGTCGGCATCATCACTGCGATTTCATGCGCCTGTTTCGTCGCGCTGCCTTTCGTCGCTGGTGCCGGCCCCACTGCGCAGGTCGCGCTGATCGTCCTCATCGTGATCTGGTCGGCGACATCCTCCGCCCTGCGTGCGCCGCCGCTGGCGCTGCTCGGCAAATATGCCGCGCTCCCGTCGCGGCCGATGCTCGCCTCGCTGGCCATGCTCGGCTACGGCCTCGCCGGTGCCGTCGCGCCTTACATGGCCACATCGCTGCGTGGCGTCGATCCGCGCGTGCCCTTCGTGATCGCTGGCATCACGCTGCTGCTGGTGACAGTCCCGCTGTCGCGGGTCGAGCGCGGCCTTGTACAGGTCAGCGCGCGGGAGAAGCCGGCGCTGCCTGCACAGGACAAGGCGCTCGGTCGAACGCCATTGCTGTTCATTGCGGCCATGACGATCCTCGCGCTTGGATTCCAGCTTCATGTCAGCATCAACAGCGTGCCGTTCTTCCGTCGCTTCGCCGCAGCAGCGGACCTGCAATGGCTGCTGCCGGTGTTCTGGATCGGCTTCAACATCGCGATGTTTCCGGCCGGTGTTCTGGTCAAGCGTTTCGGCGGCATCGTCGTCATCGGCGTCGCTGCGCTGATCGGTGCGGTCGCCGTTATCGCGGCCGAACTGGCGCCGAATCTCGACCTGCTGATCGCCGCGCAATTCGTCGCCGGCGCCGCGTGGGGCTGCGTGATGATGAGCGCCGTCACCGCCGCCATGGCGATCGGCGAGACAGGCGCCGAAGGCAAGGTCGTCGGCCTCGTCTTTTCGGCGCTGGCGCTCGCCACCTTCGCGCGCATGGGGGCAGTCGCGGGCGGTCTGCCCGCCGTGCCGGATTATGCGGCGCTGCTCCGATGGCTGCCGGTGGTGTGCTGGGCTGCTGCCGGTGCGATCTTGCTGCTGCTGGCGTCTCGGCGCTGGCACCAGCAAGGTGCGGTGTCAGCGGTATAATCGTTCTGGCTCGCGCCGAGATCCGATTTAATCGCGCGATTAAAAATCCGCTGGCCAAGCCCGGCAGCCCTCGCTACGTTTCCGCCATAAAAACAAACCGAGGAAACGACAATGACCCGAACGGGCATCCTGGCTGCCGCGCTTTTTGCGTGCCTCAATGGCTCCGCGCTGGCCGAGCCGATCACCAAGCCACTCTCCATCGCCGTACTGAACGACAAGAGCTCCGTGTTCTCCGATGCCGGCGGCACCGGCAGCGTGGTGGCCGCGCAGCTCGCCATCGACGATATCGGCGGCAAGGTCCGTGGCCAGCCCGTCAAACTGCTCGGGCCGGATCACCAGAACAAGACCGATATCGGTGTCTCGCTGGCGCGCGAACTTTACGATCAGCAGAAAGTGGATGCGATCTTCGACATCGGCAATTCCGCCATTTCGCTGGGCGTGCAGAATCTCGCCCGCGAGCGCGGCAAGGTGCTGGTGCATGTCGGTTCCGCGACGGCCGACGTGTTCGGCAAGCAATGCGCGCCGACCGCCGCCATGTGGCTCTACGACACCTATTCGCTGGCGCAGGGCATCGCGAAAGCCGTGGTGAAGGATGGCGGCGATACCTGGTATTTCATCACGGCGGATTATGCCTTTGGCATCGCCATGCAGGCCGAGGTCGCAAAGGTCGTCGAAGGCGCCGGCGGCAAGGTCTTGGGTTCGGTGAAACATCCGGTCGGCAGCATGGATTTCTCGTCCTTCCTGCTGCAGGCGCAATCATCCGGCGCCAAGGTGATCGCATTGGCCAATGCGTCGGGCGATACCGTCACCAATATCAAGCAGGCGCGTGAATTCCAGATCGGCGAGGGCAAGCAGAAGCTCGCGGTGCTGATCTTCTATCTCACCTCGGTGAAGGCCCTCGGCGCCGAAGCGACGCAAGGCGTGCAATATCTCGAAGGCTATTACTGGGACAATGACGATGCCAGCCGCGACTTCGGCAAGCGCTTCATGGCCAAGCACGGCAAGATGCCGACGCATTCCCAGGCGGGCGTTTACAGCGCCGTGAAACACTATCTGCGCGCTGCTGAAGCCGCCAACGACAATGACGGCCTCACGGTGATGCGCAAGATGAAGGAAATGCCGGTGGATGATTTCTTCGCGCCGGGCGCCAAGGTGCGCGAGGACGGCCGGCTGATGAACGACATGCTGCTGGCGGAAGTGAAGAAGCCGTCGGAAGTGAAGGGCGAATGGGACCTGCTCAAGATCAAGGGCAAGGTGAAGGCCGCGGATATCATGCGCCCGATCAGCGAGGGCGGCTGCACGCAGTTGGATCCACCGGTGAAGTAGGAGCTCTTTAACCTCTCCCCGCCCTTTTGCGGGGAGAGGTCGCCGCGTCTTCGCGGCGGGTGAGGGGCGTGGCACGCGCTTTCCGCCTGGATTCTTGTGGAGCTCTGTAGAACGCGTTTCGAAATTTCTTCGATCCGATCGCGCTCGGTCAACACAGCCCTCGTGCCTCGCCCCTCACCCGATCCGGCTGCGCTGCGCTACGCCGGATCGACCTCTCCCCGCGCAAGATGCGGGGGAGAGGTTAAGAGCCCTACGGCTTCTTCGGATGGATGAACGCCCACGGGCTCACTTCCGAGTCCCGTGGCACGTCGATCGCGATCAGATACGGCCCACCATCCGCCAGAGCCTTCTCTAGTGTCGGCTTGAACTCCGCCGGTGACTTCACCCGCGCGGCGTTCACCCCGAACGACTCCGCCAGCTTCACAAAATCCGGATTGACCAGATCCGCCGCCACCACGCGGCCGTCGAACACCGTGAGCTGGTCGCGGCGCACATTGCCATAGGCATTGTTGTCGAACACCAGCACCACCACGCCGATCCTGAACTGCACGGCGGTCGCGAGTTCCTGCACCGCGAACATGAAGCCGCCATCGCCGGTGATCGCCACCACCGGCCGGTCCGGATGCGCCACCTTGGCGCCCAGCGCGGTAGGGAAGCCGGAGCCGAGCGTGCCCTGATAACCGGAAGTGATGAAGGTGCGCGGCTGATACACCGGGAAGCCGTACCAGGAGGTGAATCCGACCTGGGACAGCTCGTCGGTAACGATGGCGTTGTCGGGCAGCACATCGCGCAGGATGTCGAGATAGGCCATCTGCGGCTGAACGACCTGGATATCCTTCGCAGCCTTGGCCGACGCTGTGCGGATCGTCTCGCGGCGACCGGATGTCTTCGTATATTCGGCTTTGCTCACCGCAGCGGCCAGCGCACGCGTGCCTTCCGCCGCATCGGCGATGATCGGTGCATCGACTTTGAGCCGCCTGAACTCGACGGGGTCGATATCGATGCGGATGGATTTCAGCCCATCCGGCCTGAACGGCCAGCGGAAGGTGGCCGGCAATTCCATGCGCGAGCCGATGCCGATCATCAGGTCGGTCTGCGGCCACAGGTTATAGGCGGCGGCCATGGTGAGCCCGAGCTCGTGCGCATTGCTGACAATGCCGCGCCCGGAACGGAACGCCACCACGGGTGCATCGATCATCTCGGCAAGTTCGAGAATCTCGGCGCCGGCCTCCATCGCGCCAGCGCCGACGAAAATCATAGGCGCCTTCGCCGCCTTGATCAGCGCCGCCGCGGCCTTGATGCGATCCGGATCGGGCGCGGGCGGGGCGAATGGCGCAAGCACCGTCGCATCCGCCGTCTCCGCGCGCTGCGTAAAGACATCCCACGGCATTTCCAGCGCCACGGGCCCGCGGCGGCCGGACATCATCTCCTGAAATCCGCGCGCCACCCGGGTCGGCGCATCCGCGGGATATTCGATCCGCTCCGCCCATTTGACGAAGCTGCGCAGCGTCGCGAGCTGGTCGGGCATTTCGTGCAGATGACCGCGGCCACGGCCGAGATAGTCCGTCGGTACCTGGCCGGTCAGGCACATCACCGGCTCGTTGCAGCCGAATGCCGTCAACATCGCGGCACTCGCATTGAGGATGCCGGGACCGGGCACCACGCTGAACACGCCGGGCTTGCCCGACGCGCGCGCATAGCCGAAGGCCATATAGCCGCAAGCCTGTTCATGCCGCGCGCCGATCACATTGAGCTTCGCCTGATGGAAAGCGTCGAACAGCCCGTAGACCTGCGCGCCGGGCAGGCCGAACACGGTGTCGATCCCGTGGGCCTTCAACCCGCTGACAATGGCCTCGCCGCCTGTTTGTACTGTCATCATCAATTCCTGACTGTCGGTTCTTTCTTCACCTCTCCCCACCGGGGAGAGGTCGTCGCGCGCAGCGCGGCGGGTGAGGGGGCTGCCACAAGTGAACGTCGCCGGCGGCGCCCCCTCACCCTAACCCTCTCCCCGGAGGGGAGAGCGGACGCAGCGGAGCTTGTTGTTACTGCTGCTCGTCCACCACCCCATTGCGCAGCGTGCCGATGCCATCCGCTTCGATCGCGATCACGTCGCCGGGGACAAGGTAGCGCGGCGGATCGAAGCGCGCACCGGCGCCAGTGGGCGTGCCGGTCACGATGATATCGCCCGGCACCAGCGTGGTGAAGGTCGAGATATAGCTCAGCAGATAGCGGAAGCCGAACATCAGCCGCGACGTACGATCATCCTGCCGCAACTCGCCATTCACATGGGTGGTGAGGCGAATGTCGGCGATTTGGCTTTCATCGACATAAGGCACGATCCATGGCCCGAGGCTGCCGGTCGAGTCGAAGTTCTTGCCCTGGGTGACGTTGAACTTGGCGTGCCTCACCCAATCGCGGATCGTGCCTTCGTTGCAGAGCGTCAGCGCCGCGATGTGGTCCAGCGCATCGCGTTCGGCGATATGGCGGCCGGCCTTGCCGATCACCAGCACGACTTCGCCTTCGTAATCGAGTTGTGTCGATGCCTTCGGCCGCACCAGCGGTGCACCGTGGCCGACAAAGGAGCGCGGTGTGCGCATGAACATCGACGGGAATTTCGGTGCGTCCTGGCCATCCTTGTATTCGGCATTGCGGTCCGGATAGTTCACGCCGATGCAGATGATCTTTTCCGGCACGGGGATCGGCGGCTGCAGGGCGACGTCATCCAGCGCAAAATCCGCCGGCTGGTTGGCGGCGGCATCAATGAGGCGGTGCAAGGCGTGGTGTTCGATCGCCTCGCGCAGCGAGGGGTAGTCGCCGCCATAGCGCGCGGAGAGATCGACGATCCCGTCATCGCTGACGGCGCCGTATTTCAGTTCGCCGTTGATGGTGAAACTGGCGAGGCGAGAATGGGTCATGATGCGTTTGCCTCACGCTCAATTGTCATCACCCGCGAAAGCGGGTGATCCAGTAAACGGCGCTGCCCGTGTTTGTACATGATCGTCTCCGTCTACTGGATCGCCCGATCAAGTCGGGCGATGACAAGTCGTTTTCAATCCGCAATCGTCACATCCGCCACGAACAACGGATCCCGCACCGCCTGTCCGTTGAACACCGACCCCTGCTCGAACCACGAGCGCGGGGCAGGTGCGCCCCACAGCGTCTGCCGGCGCGGGTCCTTCAGCGACCAGCGCAGCGGTTCGTGGTCGCTGTCCATGGTCTGGTAGTCGCAGGTGTAGAGCTCGAGGCGATGCCCGTCGGGGTCGCGCACATAGAGGAAGAACGCATTGGAAATGCCGTGACGTCCGGGGCCGCGTTCGAGATTGGCAAGATAGCCCGATGAGGCCATCACGTCGCAGAGATGCACGATGTTCATCGCGGTCGGCACCCAATAGGCGAAATGGTGCAGCCGCGGTCCCTTGCCATTGGTGAAAGCGAGGTCGTGGACATTACCCTTGCGATGCATCCAGGCGGCAGCGATGCGGCCGTTGTCGCCGTCTTCCTCGGCATATTCGGTCAGCCGAAAGCCGAGCCGGGCATAGAAATCGATGGTGTCCTGCAATTCGGCGGCGAAGACGTTGAAGTGATCGAGCCGCTGCGGATGGCAGCCCTTGTAGAGATCGAAGCGGCGCAACAGATGCGGGCGCTTCTCCATGGAGGCGTAGAGTTCAAGCTGGAAGCCGAACGGATCGGTGGCCTGCAGCGTGCGGCCCTGGAACGGGCGATCGACGAAGAGGTAGTTGATGCCATGGGCGGCGAAGAAGGCGCCCGCCTTGTCGAGATCGTTCTCGCTGGCAACACGGAAACCGAGGCGATGGCATCCGGCCGTCGCCGCCTTGCGCAGCACCAGCGAGTGATGCTGATTCTCCTCCACGGCGCGCAGATAGACGGTGTCGCTGTCGGCGTCCTCCACATGGAGACCGACAATGTCCTCGTAGAATCTGCGGCTGGCCGCGAGGTCGGTGACATCCAGCACCACATGGCTGGCGCGCAGGATGTTGAAGGGCGGATCGAAGACGTGGACCGGTGCGGGCATGCGGCGTTCCTGTGATGCGTTATTCTCTCAGTCCCTCATGGTGAGGAGGCGCGTAGCGCCGTCTCGAACCATGAGGAGTCTTGGTTCGGATCCCGCGGCCATCCCTTGCGAACGGCTACGCCATTCGCTGGGAGACGCGCGCTGTGCGCGCTCCTCAGGATGAGGGCAAACCCAGTCGCTGAATCTTGTGCGTCCCCTTCGCCAGCGAGACGTGTTTGGTCTCCATGTAGAAGTCGAACGAATAGTCGCCGCCGTCGCGGCCGATGCCCGAGGCCTTCATGCCGCCGAACGGTGTCGGCAGATGCCGCACATTTTCCGAATTCAGCCAGATCATGCCGGCCTCCAGCGTATCGGCGACACGCAGCGCGCGGCCCATCTCGGCGGTCCAGACATAGCCGGTGAGGCCATATTGCACGTCATTGGCGATGGCGATGGCCTCCGCTTCATCCTTGAACGGGATGACGGTCAGGAACGGGCCGAACACTTCCTCCTGCGCTACCCGCATGCCGGGCTTCGCATCGATCACCAGCGTCGGCTCCACATAATGCCCGCCGCCGGGTCCGTCATGCGCCTTGCCGCCGACCGCGATGGTGGCACCATCCTGGCGCGCCACGTCGAAATAGCTGCACACCTTGGCATGGTGCCGCTCATGGATCAGCGGACCGACTTCGGTCGCCGGATCGAGCGGATGCCCGATCTTCAGGGCCTGCACGCGCGCCACAAGCTTCTCGATGAACCTGTCCGCGACACTGCTCTGGATCAGCAACCGGCTCGATGACGTGCAGCGCTCGCCGTTCAGCGAATAGATCATGAAGACCACTGCATCGAGCGCGCGGTCGAGATCGGCATCGTCGAACACGATCACCGGATTCTTGCCGCCGAGCTCGAAATGCACGCGCTTTAGCGTCGGCGCGCCCTGCGCCATAATGGCGGAGCCGGTGGCGCTCTCGCCGACAAAGGCGATGGCCTTGATGGCGGGATGCTCGGTCAGCGCCTTGCCGGCTTCCTCGCCGATGCCATGCACGGTGTTGAGCACACCATCGGGCAGGCCCGCCTCCCTGGCCAATCTTGCCAGCAGGTCCGCCGTGATCGGCGACCATTCCGCCGGCTTGTGCACCACCGTGCAGCCGGCCGCGAGCGCCGGCGCGATCTTCCAGGTGGACAGCATGAAGGGCGTGTTCCACGGCGTGATCACGCCGACGGGGCCGATCGGCACCCGGGTCGAGATATTCCAGTGCTCCTCGGCCGGTGTGTTCAGCCCATCACGCGCCTCGACGCAGCGGTCGGCATAGAAGCGGAAATTCTCCGCGCCGCGGACCGCGGCCTTGGACATGAAACGCCAGGCCTGCCCGGTATCGATACACTCAAGCGTCGCGATATCGTCGGCATGGTCCTCGATGGCATCTGCGATCCGGTGCAGTACTTTGCGCCGCGCAGTCGGCGCCATGTCGCGCCAGTCCCTGAAGGCGCGCTGGGCCGTCTTGGCCGCCTTGTCGATATCCTCCTTGGTGCCGCGCGCGACACTGGCCAGCACGGTGCCGTCGATGGGCGAGCTGGTGTCAAACGTCTCCCCCGAAGAGGCTGCGACGACCTCGCCATTAATGCGATGGCCGATGCCATCGCTACGCAGCGCCTTGAGCAGCGGCGCAGCACGGTCCTGATTGGCGGCGTAGACGGCAGCGGGATCGGCGGGAGCTTTAGCCATTGTCGGCCTCTGTCTTCAGCATGTCGTGAATGTTGTTGCGCTTCCAGCTCGTCGCGGGATCGTTGATTTGGATGTCGAGCGAGAGTGCGAATTTGCTGCCGGCAAGAAACGCCGGATCAAAAAAGGCCGAGACCGCCTCGAAAATATGGGCACCGGCCTTCTGCCGCGCCTCGAGCGAGCGGCCTTCGCCGATGCGCAGCAGGATATCGACGAAGCCGGCATCGGGCAGGCCATCGGCGATGGCGTAATGCTCGCAGCGGATCGCGCGGACGCGAATGCCGCCGAGCGGGAAGATGCCGGTCTCCACAGCGGCCTTGCGGACCACCTCGCACAAGGCGCCGACATCGACAGCCGTGCCGACATTGGCCGAATATTCGATGCTGAAATGCGGCATGACCATCCCTGTTCGGCGCTGTCTTCAGAGCAGCTTTCCGTCGATCCAATTAACATGTTAAATGATTGCGATCAAACCGCGCTGCGCGAAATTCGATTGTGCGATGCACGCGCCGACCAATGAGACCGTGATGACGTCAGCCTCCAGATCACGCGCACCCGCCAAAATCCCGATGCGCGATTTTTCGCAATCATTGCCGATGTCGCTGCTGCGAGCGCGGGAAGGGGTGATGCGCCAGTTTCGTCCATCGCTGCGGGCCCATGATCTCACCGAGCAACAGTGGCGCATTCTTCGTGCCCTGGCGGCGTCCGGTGAGATCGAGGTCACGGAGCTGGCAAAGGTTGCTTTCCTGCTCGGCCCCAGCCTGTCGCGAATCCTGCGCGATCTTGAAGAGCGCAAGCTGATCGCCCGCCATCTCCTCGAATCTGATTTGCGCCGCAACATCGTGTCGATCACGACAAAGGGATTGAAACTGATCGCAGTCGTCGCGCCGACGTCGGAGGCCATCTATGGCGAGATGACGAAGCGTTTTGGCGCGCGAAAGCTCGCGGAATTGCAGGCCATGCTGCGTGAATTGGAGGTTTGCCTTCAGGCGATGCCCGGCGATGACCCCGATGCGGCCGATACCTCGTCTGCATAATTTTGCAGCAAAGTCGTTCGCGCGGCGCTGCGATGAATTCGTCGTACGAATTTCACGGTCACTGTAGACAGCCGCCGAATTTTTCGCTCAACTCCGCGTCATCAAAATCAAAAGAAGGCTGGCGCTCAAGTCCGGCCTCTTAGGGAGGATTTGATGACGCTCACGAGACGTGGATTCACGGCTGGCATCGCGGCTGGTCTGGCGGCCCCTTACATCATCGGCAGTGCGCGCGCGCAGGGCGGCGGAACGATCAAGATCGGCATGTGCGCGCCGATCACGGGCCCGGCGGCCGAAGCCGGCAAATATGCGACCGGCGGCGCCAAGCTCGCGGTCGAGGCCATCAACAAGGCCGGCGGCATTCTCGGCAAGCAGATCGAACTGATCATCGAGGACGACCAGACCACCAATCCCGGCATCGTGCTGGCCTTCTCCAAGCTTGCGGCCAATCCCGAGATCGTCGGCTTCCTCGGCTCGATCCGCTCCACGCAGGTGCATGCGATGGCGCCGGATGTGCTCAAGCTCGGCAAGCCGGTGATGTTCGGCGGTACCGATCCGAACCTGACGAAGCTTGGCAATCCGTGGCTGTTCCGCTTCCGCCCCAATGACAGCTATTCCGGCCGTGTCATCGCCGAATATGGCGTCAAGAATCTCGGCAAGAAGAAATGGGCGGTGCTGCATTCCACGGATGCTTTCGGCACTGCCGGCGGCAAGGCGCTCACCGAAGCGCTCGGCCCGCTCGGCGCTACGGTGGCCATCGATCAGGGCTATGCCAATCAGAGCCAGGACTTCACCCCGGTGGTGCTGGCGATCAAGCAGTCCGGTGCCGATATCCTTGGCTCCTATTTCACCTTCGAGAACGATCTCGGCATCTTTGCCCGCCAGTTGCGTCAGCTCGGCGTCAACATTCCGTGGGTCGGCTCGCCGTCGATCGTCAATGTCACTGCGCTGAAGCTCGCCGGACCGGCGCTGTATGGCACTTACGGCGTTGCCGATTACGCAGAAGAATCGTCGGATGCTGCCAAGGCGTTCGGCAAGTCGTATCGCGATGCCTACAAGGTCGCGCCCGACAATCAGAGTTCCTGGCCGTTCGATGCCATCAATGTGCTGGCGCTGGCGATCAAGAATGCCGGCTCCACCGATCCGCAGAAGATCCGCGAAGCCATCGTCGCCATCAAGAAATATCCGGGCGCTGAGGGCGAGTATAATTTCGACAAGAACGGCGACGGTCTGCACGGCTACAACATCGTGAAGAACGACAAGGGCAATATCGTTTTCGACAAGCATATCGAGTTCGACAACTAAGGCCGCTTCCGCGGCCGCAGTTGTCGATCCTGGGGCACGCGCGTCAACCCGGGATCTCGAAATGTTCAGCGCCTGCCTCTCATCCGTCATTGCGAGCGCAGCGAAGCAATCCAGAAGCCTCAAGTGAAGAACTGGATTGCTTCGTCGCTGCGCTCCTCGCAATGACGATCTTGGAAGTCCGCAATGGATCTCGTCCTCCAACTCCTCTTTACCGGCATCGGCATCGGCGCCGTCTATGCGCTGGTCGCGCTGGGCTTCGTGCTCATCTTCCGTGCCACCAATGTCGTGAATTTCGCGCAAGGCGAATTCTCCATGGTTGCGGCCTATCTGATGGTGGTCTGCGCTGTCGATCTGGCGCTGCCGTACTGGCTGTCCTTCATCATCGCGCTGGCCGGCATGGCCGTCATCGGCGTGATCTTCAATCTCGGCGTCTATTATCCGCTGCGCCACCGCACCTATCTGCCGGTGATCATCGCCACCATCGGCGCCTCGATCCTGATGGCCAATGGCGTGCTGGCGCTGTATGGCCCGCAGCCGCAGGTGCTGCAGGGCTGGTTCGATACGCCGGGCATCCAGCTCGGGCCGGTCTATCTCGATAACCAGTATCTGCTCATCATCGCGGTCACCATCGCGCTGGTGATCTTCAATTACTGGTTTTTCGAACGCACCATGATCGGCAAGAAGCTGCAGGCCACCTCGCAGGACAAGGAGATGGCCTCGCTGCTCGGCATCTCCGTCTCCACCATGATCATGATCACCTTCATCTATTCCGCCGTGCTCGGCGGGCTGGCCGGCATTTTGGTCGCGCCGATCCTGTTCGTCTCGATCCAGATGGGCGCCACCATCGCGCTGAAGGCCTTCGCCGCCACCATCATCGGCGGTTTCGGCGATGTCACCGGCGCCATCATCGGCGGCATTGCGCTCGGCGTCATCGAGACCTTCGGCGCCGCCTATATTTCCGTTCCCTACAAGGATGGCTTCGCCTTCCTGGTGCTGGTGCTGTTCCTGATCTTCCGTCCGCAGGGCATCTTTGGCGAACGCGTTGCGGAGAAAGCATGAGCACCACCGAAAACATCCAGTCGGTCGCCGACATCGCGCGCCCGAAGCCGCTGCTGATCCGCCACGCACCGTATTTCATCGGCGCTGCCATCGTGGTCTTTCTCGCAGCCTCAATGCGCTTTGATGGCTACATCCTCAACATCCTGATGCAGGCGACGACCTTTGCGATCGCCGTGTTCGGCCTGTCCGTCGTGCTCGGCCTGTGCGGCCAGATCAATCTGGCGCAGGCGGCGTTCTTCGGCTTCGGCGCCTATGCGGTCGGCCTCGGCACCACGGACTATCAGCTCAATTACTGGCTCTGCCTGTTCGGCGGCTGCGCCATGGCGCTGGCGGCCGGCGCCTTGCTTGGCCTGTCCACGCTGCGGCTCGGCGGGCACTATCTCGCCATGGTGACGATCTCGTTCCAGCAGATCATCACGCTGATCATGATCAATGCCATCTGGCTTACCAAGGGTCCGGACGGCGTATCGAAGATCGGCCGTCCGTCGCTGTTCATGTCGTCGCAGGCCTATCTCGCTTTCTGCGTCGCCGTGCTGGCCCTTGTCGGCTATCTCGTCTGGCATCTGCCGGATACGCGGCTCGGCCGCGCCATGCGGGCGGTGCGCGACAACGAACTCGCGGCCGGCGTCAGCGGCATCGATGTGTTCCGCACCAAAATCTACGCCTTTGCGATCTGCGCCTTGCTCGGCGGTCTCGGCGGCGGCCTGTTCGCCGGCGGCTTTGCCTATATCTCGCCGGATCAGTTCTCCTTCGCCGAGTCCATCGTCTTCCTCACCATGTCGCTGCTCGGCGGCGTGGCATCGCCGATCGGCTCGGCCATCGGCACCGGCCTGCTGATCCTGATCCCGGAATGGCTGCGCTTCCTCAAGAGCGTGCCGGGCCTCTATCTCGCGATCTACGGCCTGTCGGTGATCCTGATCATCCGTTTCATGCCCGATGGCATCTGGGGCTTCGTCACCGCCGCCTATGATCGCCTGCGACCGCCGAAGAAGGTGGCGCCATCCACCGCGCCGCTGGTGCTGAAACCGGCAGCCACCGGCGACGACATGGTGCTGCGCGTCACCAGCCTCTCGAAACACTTCGGCGGCCTCAAGGCTGTCGATGAGGTGGACATCGCCGTGCATCGCGGTGGCGTGCATGCGTTGATCGGGCCGAACGGCTCCGGCAAGACCACGACGCTCAATGTGCTCTCTGGTTTGTACGAGGCGACATCGGGCAAGGTCATGCTGGACGGCACCGATGTCACCACCATGCCGCCGCATCTGCGCACGGCCGCGGGGCTTGGTCGCACCTTCCAGAACATCCGCCTGTTCCGCTCGATGACGGCGCTCGAAAACGTCATCATCGGCGCCGAACGTCCGGGCAATACGCTGGTCGGCAACGGCAACCACACCGCGCTCACCGAGCGCTCGCTTGCGGCGCTCACCTTCGTCGGCCTCGGCTCGCGCGCCAATGAGCTGATTTCCAGCTTCTCCTATGGCCATCAGCGCCTGATCGAGATCGCCCGCGCGCTCGCCGGCAATCCGACCCTGCTGCTGCTCGATGAACCTGCCGCAGGTCTGAACTCCTCGGAGAAGCTCGAACTGCATGAGTTGCTCAAGCGGATCGCCGCGCAGGGGCTGACCATCCTGATCATCGACCACGACATGACACTGGTGTCGGAAGCCGCCCAGCACATCACCGTGCTCAATTTCGGACGCCGCATTGCGGATGGTGAATCGATGGCCGTGCTGCGTCATCCCGATGTCGTCTCTGCCTATCTGGGAACTGCGTAATGGCGCTGCTCGAGATCAAGGACCTTCATGTCCGTTACGGCGAAATCGTCGCGCTGCAGGGCATCAGCTGCAAGGTCGAGGAGGGGCAGGTGGTGACGCTGCTCGGTGCCAATGGCGCCGGAAAGTCCACCACGCTGCGCGCCATCTCCGGCCTCGCAAAGCCGGCGGAGGGCGATATCCTGTTCGACGGCAAGTCGATCGCCGGCCTCGGCCCGGAAGCCATCGTGCGCATGGGGATCTCCCATGTGCCGGAGGGCAGGCGGGTGTTTCCCGGCCTGACGGTCAAAGAGAATATCATGCTCGGCGCCTCCAACCGCAAGGTGGCCAAGGCCGAGCTGTCGCGCGAGGCGGACGCGATGTTCGACCTGTTTCCCGACATCCGGAAATTCACCGATGCGCTGGGCTGGACGCTGTCCGGCGGCCAGTTGCAGATGGTGGCCGTTGCGCGCGGATTGATGGCCAAGCCGCGGCTGCTACTGCTGGACGAGCCCTCGCTTGGCCTTGCACCCGTCATCGTGCAGGCGGTTTTCCGCATCATTACGGAGATACGCCAGTCCACCACGGTCTTGCTTGTGGAGCAAAATGCGCGCATGGGACTCTCGGTCGCCGATCATGGTTATGTGCTGGAAACCGGCCGTATCGTGCTCGACGGCAAACCGGAGGATCTCTGGGCCAACGAGGCCATCGCAGCCGCCTATCTCGGCGGTCACGGCAAGCCCGCCGCGGGCTTGCCCGCGCATTGACACTCACGGCCCAACAACAAGGACGAATGTCCCGCCATGGTTACAGTTCAAGTCGACAAGCTGATCGCCTTCGTTGCCGATGTGTTCGAGCATGCGTCTTCCACCAGGGAAGAAGCCCGGCGCATCGCCACCTATCTCACGACGGCCAATCTCACCGGCCATGACAGCCACGGCGTCATCCGCGTGCCGGTCTATATCCGCTGGCGCAATAACGGGATGATCATCCCGAACCAGACCATCGAGATCCCCGTTGATACGCCGTCGCTCGCCGTCGTCGATGGCCGCTTCGGTTATGGCCAGACCGTCGGCCCGCAGGCCGTGAAGCTCGGCATTGAGAAGGCCAAGACCGCTGGCCTGTCGGCCATCGCCACCAAGAATTCCGGTCACATCGGCCGTATCGGCGACTGGGCGGAAATGGCGGCGGCCGAAGGTCTCGTCTCCATCCATTTCGTCACCGCCGCCGGCTCCGTGCTGGTCGCGCCCTATGGCGGCGTCGAGCGTCGTCTCTCCACTGCGCCTTACTGCGTCGGCATTCCGCGCGCCGGCGGCCCGCCGGTAGTGCTCGATTTCGCGACGTCGGTTGTCGCCGAAGGCAAGGTGCTGGTCGCCTCGCGCGGCGGCAAGAAGCTGCCCAAGGGCGCCTTGATCAATATCGACGGCACGCTCAGCGAGGATCCGGCCACGCTTTACGGTCCGCATGAGATGGAAGGCCCGCGCGATCACTCGCAGGGCACCGGCGCCATCCGCGCCTTCGGCGATCACAAGGGCTCCGGCCTGGCATTGATCTGCGAATTGCTCGGCGGCGCGCTCACCGGCAATGGCGCCACCAAGCATGGCCGCCCCTTCGCGAACGGCATGTTCTCGATCTATATCGATCCGAAGAAGATCGACCCCGCCAACTTCTTCGACGGCGAAGTCGCGCGCTATGTGGAATTCTTCAAGAGCGCGAAGCCGGCCGCCGGCGTCGATGCGGTGATGATCCCCGGCGACAACGAAGCCAAGACCCGCGCCGATCGCACCGCCAATGGCGTGCCGCTGCCGGACGAGACCTGGGCGGCCATCGTGCAGACTGCGCGCGACGTCGGCGTCAGTGAAGAGGCCGTGAAGAACGCGACCAGCAAGTAACACTCCGTCATTGCGAGCGCAGCGAAGCAATCCAGAAAGCAACAAGCGAAGAACTGGATTGCTTCGTCGCTTCGCTCCTCGCAATGACGTCTCACTTCGAGCGGCGACAGAGGAAAACGAATAATGGCAAATCGAGTCAAGGAAATCTGGGCAAAGGGCGGCGCCGTCGTCAATGCGTGGCTGGCGATCCCGTCGGGCTTCTCCGCCGAGGTGATGGCGCAATGCGGCTTCGACAGCGTCACCGTCGATATCCAGCACGGCGTGCAGGACTATCAGTCCATGGTCACCTGTTTCCAGGCCATGAACGGCCACCCGGTCACGCCGATGGTCCGCGTGCCGTGGAACGAGCCCGGCATCATCGGCAAGGTGCTCGACGGCGGCGCCTATGGCGTGATCTGCCCGATGGTCAACACCAAGGAAGAAGCCGAGAACTTCGTCCAGTATTGCAAATATCCGCCGCGCGGCACGCGTTCGAACGGTCCCATCCGCGCCGGCATGTATGGCGCCGGCGGCACCTATCAGGACACGGCGAATGACGAGACGCTGTGCATCCCGATGCTGGAGACCCGCACCGCCGTCGACAATATGGAAGCCATCCTCGATGTCGAAGGCATTGCCGGCGTCTATGTCGGCCCGTCCGATCTCGGCTTCTCCTACGGCCTCGTGCCGAAGCTCGATCGCGAAGAGCCGGAGATCCTCAAGATCTACGACAAGCTCATCAAGGAATGCGACAAGCGCGGCATTGCGCCGGGCATCCATTGCTCGGGGCCGGTGGGTGCAGCGAAGAACATCGCCATGGGCTTCAAGCTGGTGACGCTGCTCAACGACAGCGGCATTCTGGCCACCGGTGCGAAGAACTGGGTCGCCGAGACCCGCAAGAACTCCGGCGGCAAGGCGTGATCTGATCTCGTCGTTCCGGGGCGCGCGACAGCGCGAACCCGGAACCTCGATCAGCGACGCACCTCTCTCCGCACATGACGTGAGAGGTGATGAACACTCCAAGATTCCGGGCTCCGTCCCGCCGCCTACGGCGTCGGCCCGTCCCCGGAATGACGAATGTGGCGCATCACATCCACCCCACGGAATAACACCACCGCACGCGACGTTTGCGCACGCTGATTCAACGCACGCGCTCTTTGATTTCCCGCACCGAAGCAGTCCATACTCGATGCACTCGTCCGCAGAGACGAGATCAAACATCGGGAGGATGATCGTGCGAAACAAACTGCATCTGCTGAGCCGCCGTCAATTACTCGCTGCCGGCGCAGGTGCCGCCGCATTGCTCAGCGCACCGTCACTCGTCCGCGCCAACTCATGGCCGACCAAGCCGATCAAGATCCTGGCCGGCTCCGCCGCCGGCGGCCAGACCGATCAATTCTCCCGCGTCTATGGCGAATATCTGCAGCGCGAACTCGGACAGACCGTCGTCATCGAGAACAAGGCCGGCGCTGGTGGCGCCGTCGCGGCCGCGGAGCTGAAGCGCTCCGATCCCGATGGCCACACGCTGATGATCTGCAACACCACCGCCTATATGCTCAATCCCGTGCTTATCAAGGACAACAAATACAATGTCGCGCAGGATTTCACCTGGGTGACGGTGATGCCGGGCGGCAGCCTGCCGCTGGTGGTGAGCGACAAGATCGGCGCCAAAACGCTGAAGGACTTCATCGACTATGCGAAGAAGACCGAGAAGGTGAATGTCGGCACCTATGCCGCCGGCTCCTTCGCCCACATGGTGATCGTCGAGCTCAACAAGCAATACGGCCTCAAGATGGAAGCCGTGCATTATCGCGGCGAGGCGCCGATGTGGAGCGATCTCGCCGGCGGCTCCATCGATGCCGGCATCGGCAGCTATGCGGCCGCGCTGCCCGTGCTGCAGGCCGGCAAGGGCAATCCCGTCGCGGTGTCGCGCCGCCGTATCACGGCGCTGCCCGATGTCGCCACATTCAAGGAGCAGGGCGCGACATCGCGTGCGCATGCGCTGCTCACCTTCCAGGGCTGCATGGCGCCGGCCAAGACACCGCCGGAGATCGTGGCGAAACTCAACGCGCTGTTCGTTGCCGCCAGCAAGAGTGATCGCGTGCGCGAATTGCTCAAGAGCCAGGGTGTCGATGAAGGCGCGATGACGCTGGAGGCCAGCAACGCACTCTACAAGGACGAGGCGCCGGTCTGGGCGGAACTCGCCGCAGCGCTGGGGCCGCAACCGCAATAGATAGGTGACCGTAGGGCGGACGAGGCGAAGCCGTCATCCGCCGCCGAGTCTCCGCGGCGGATGACGCTTCGCTCATCCGCCCTACGGCCCGCCACTCCTGCGACATTGTGGCGAAGGAACTGTAACTCTATTGCAGATCGACAGCCTTGGGCGAGCGTGATACGTCCGTGTCATCCGTCCCATGAGGCTCCCGTGACGTTTTTCTCCCGCATGTCCCGCTCTCGCATCCTGCGCTTGCCGCGCCGGGCGCTGGTGGCGTTCGTGCTGGCGACTTACCTGATCACGGGCGCGATGCATGGTCTGTGTGGCCTCGATGTCACCAATCCGTCGCTCGAGACGATCATGTCGATCGCCGACAAGGGCGTCGGCCATTCCGATATGGGAACCGTGGCGGACAATCACTGTCACGGCTGTTTCTTCATGACGGCCGAGCCGCACGTGACGACCGCCAAGCCGGTCGCCGTCAAAACACGGACGGTCGCTTTCGTTGACATCGAGCGTCGCAGCCTGCCGCGCGGGATCGATCCGCCGCCCCCCAAATTCCTGACCTGAACAACATCGCCGGGCGCCTAGCGCCCTGACTCTGTTATTCGTCAGGCTTTCCCATGTTCTCGACATACGCCACGCGTTTTGCGTGCGCGGTTGTGCTGCTCGTCGCGTCTCCGCTGACAGGGCAAGCGCATTCGCAGACCCTCACCATGGGCAGCGCCTTGCAGCGCGCGCTCGCCGCCAGTCCGCGCCTGACCGCTGCCGAGCGCGACATCGGCATCGCGCGCGGCCAGCGCATCCAGTCCGGCGCGTTGATCAATCCGGAGATCTCCTATGAGATCGATGGCGCGCTCGGCTCCGGCGCCTATCGCGGCACGCGCGGGGCGGATTCGACGCTGCAGATCAGCCAGATGTTCGAACTCTGGGGCAAGCGCGACGCGCGCATCGCCGCCGGGCAGGCGGGGCTCGACGCCGCCGGCATCGAACGTCAGGCGGTGCGGCTGGAAGTGCTGTCCGAGACGGCCATTGCATTCCTCACCGTGCTCGGCCTGCAGCGCCGCATCGAGATCCTGAACGAACAGGTTGCGGCCATCGACCAGATCTCGCCGCTGCTGCAGCGGCGCGTCGAGGCCGGCGCATCATCGGTCGCCGAAACCGGTCGCGCCGATGTCGCCTCCGCATTGGTGAAGGCCGATCTCGAGCGCACCAAGGCCGCGCTCGCCTCGGCGCGCCGTGAACTCGCAATCCTGATGGGCGACGCCGCACCGAAGTTCACGGTGGTGTCCGGCCGTCTCGATGCGACGGGCCGGGCGCCGAGCTTTCAATCGGTGGTCACGGCCATCGACGCCAATCCGCAGCTCGTGCGCTGGAAGGCGATCTTCGCCCAGCGCAATGCGCAGTTGCTGCTGGCGCGGCTGAAGCCTTATCCGGATGTCACCGTCTCCGCTGGCCTGCGCCGTTTCCATGACACCGGGGACAATGCCGTGCGCCTCTCGGTCTCGGTGCCGATCCCGATCTTCGACCAGAACCAGGGCAACATCCTCTCGGCGCAGGAAAGCCTCGCCAAGACCGCCGCCGAACGGCAGGCCAATCGCAACACGCTGATCGTGGTCGCCGGTCGCGCCTATGACACGTTGCAGGGCTCGCTGCGCGAACTCGCGATCCTGCGCGAAACCGGCATCCCGAAAGCGCGCGACGCCGCTGCCGCCATTTCCGAAGGCTACGGGCAGGGGCGCTATTCGCTGCTCGAAGTGCTCGATGCGCAGGCCAGCGTCGCCCAGGCGCGGCTGCGCGAGCAGGAAGCCCAGCAGAATTTCCATGTCGCCGTCGCCACCATCGAGGGCCTGGTCGGCAATCCATTTGCACTGGCGCGGGGGAGCGCACGATGAACAAGCCACTCATGATGCTGATGGCGGCCGCAGCGCTCACTGTCGGCACCGGCGTTTATCTCAATACGTCCATCGGCAATGCCGGACCAGCCGCGAAGACCGCTGATAAGGCGCATGGTGACAAAGGTCACGGCCACGCGGAAGAAGGCGTCGTCCAGATGTCCGATGCCAAACTCGCAGCCGCAGGCATCGAAATCCTCACGGCCACGCCCGGCACACTGCGCAATTCCATCATCCTCAATGGCATCCTGCAGCCGAACCAGGAAGCGTTGGTGCAGGTCACGCCGCGTTTTCCGGGCGTCGTGCGCGAGATCAGGAAGCGCATCGGCGACACCGTGGAAAAGGGCGAGTTGCTGGCGAAGATCGAGAGCAATCAGAGTCTCTCGGTCTATGAGATGCGCGCGCCGATCTCCGGCACCGTGATCGATCGCCAGATCTCGCTCGGCGAATATGCCTCCGAGCAGAAGCCAGCCTTTATCGTTGCCGATATCTCCACCGTCTGGGTCGATCTCTCCGTCTATCGCCGTGATCTGCCGCGGGTGCGCATCGGCGACACCGTGCAGATCGATGTCGGCGATGGCGGCGCGCCCATCGAGGCGCAACTGTCCTACGTCTCGCCGGTCGGCAGCAGCGACACCCAGAGCGCGCTGGTGCGTGCGGTGGTCGCCAATGAGGGCATGCGGCTGCGCACCGGCCTGTTCGTGTCGGCCCGCCTGATCCTCTCCGCCAAACAGGTCCCGGTCGCGGTGAAAGCGACGGCGCTGCAGACCGTCGAGAACAAGACCGTCGTCTTCGTCCGCAACGGTGAAAAATTCGAGTCCCGCGAGGTCGAGATCGGCCAGCGCGATGTCGAGAATGTCGAGATCGTGTTCGGCCTGATGGATGGCGACCGCTATGCGGCGAAGAACAGCTTTGTGGTCAAGGCCGAACTCGGCAAGGGGGAGGCGTCCCATGACCATTGAGCTCGTCGCCGAACATTCTCCGCCCCTCATCCTGAGGAGCCCCGACTTGGCCGCCGAAGCTCGACGAGCGAAGGCGGAAGCGGCGTCTCGAAGGATGGCTACGGAGCTCCAACAGCTCATGGTTCGAGACGCGCGCAAAAGCGCGCTCCTCACCATGAGGGACGGAGCGGAATCATGATCAATGCCATTCTCGCCTTCTCCATCCGCCAGCGCTGGTTCGTGATGATCGGCGTGCTCGCCGTCGCCGCCTTTGGTGCCTGGAATTTCACCCGTCTCCCCATCGATGCTGTCCCCGACATCACCAATGTGCAGGTGCAGGTGAATGTGGAAGCGCCCGGTTATGCGCCGCTCGAAGTGGAGCAGCGCATCACATTCCCGGTCGAGACCAATATGAGCGGCATTCCGAGCCTGCAATATACGCGCTCGCTGTCGCGCTACGGGCTCAGCCAGGTCACCATTGTCTTCAACGAAGGCACTAATATCTATTTCGCGCGCCAGCAGGTCAGCGAACGCCTGCAGCAGGTGAAGGATCAGCTTCCCGCGGGCATCGAGATTGCCATGGGCCCGATCTCCACCGGCCTCGGCGAGATCTACACCTTTGCGCTCGACGCAAAACCCGGCGCGAAAAATGCCGATGGCTCGCCCATCACGCCGATGGACCTGCGCACCGTGCAGGACTGGATCGTCAAGCCGCAGCTGCGCACCGTGCCGGGTGTGGTCGAGGTCAACACCATCGGCGGCTATGAGAAGCAGTTCCACGTGCTGCCCGATCCCAGCAAGCTGATGGCCTATCGCCTCAGTTTTCGCGACGTGATGACGGCGCTCGCGGCCAACAATGCCAATGTCGGCGCCGGCTATATCGAGCGCAACGGCGAGCAATATCTGGTCCGCACGCCGGGGCAGGTGGCCAATCTGGAGAACATCCGCAATGTGGTGATCGGCTCGCGCAGCGGCGTGCCGGTACGCATCAGCGATGTCGCCGATGTCGAGATCGGCACCGATCTGCGCACCGGTGCTGCCACCCTCGACGGCAAGGAGACGGTGCTCGGCACCGCCATGCTGCTGATGGGCGAGAACAGCCGCACCGTGTCGCAGCGCGTCTCGGCCAAGCTCGAGGCGATCGCGCAGACGCTGCCGGACGGCATCGTCGCCCGCGTCCTCTATGACCGCACGAGACTGGTCGAGGCCACCATCGCCACCGTCGAGAAGAACCTGCTTGAAGGCGCGCTTCTGGTCATCGTCATCCTGTTTCTCATCCTCGGCAATTTCAAAGCCGCGGTGGCCACCGCTCTGGTCATTCCGCTCTCCATGCTGATCACCATCAGCGGCATGGTGGAGAGCAAGGTCAGCGCCAATCTCATGAGCCTTGGCGCCATCGATTTCGGCATCATCATCGATGGCGCCGTCATTATCGTGGAGAACTGCCTGCGGTTGCTCGCCCATGAGCAGCAGAAGCAGGGACGTCTGCTCACACGGGATGAGCGTTTCGCCACCATCCTCGCCGGCTCGAAGGAAGTCATCAAGCCCAGCCTGCTCGGCACACTGATCATCGCCGTGGTCTATCTGCCCGTGCTGACGCTGACCGGCGTGGAAGGCAAGATGTTCACGCCGATGGCGCTGACGGTGCTGATGGCGCTGGCCGGCGCATCGATCCTGTCCATGACCTTCGTGCCGGCGGCTGTAGCGCTGCTGGTGACGGGCAAGGTGACGGAGAAGGAGAACCTCTTCATGCGCGGCTGCCGCCGTGTGTATCTGCCGCTGCTCGCGCTCGCGATCCGCTTCCGCGGCATGGTCGCGATGGCAGCGGTCGCGCTGCTGGTGCTCACCGGCTTCGCGGCCTCGCGCATGGGCGGCGAATTCATCCCGAGCCTCGATGAAGGCGACGTCGCTTTGCATGCCATGCGCATTCCCGGCACCAGCCTGACCCAGGGCATCGACATGCAGATGCGGCTGGAAAAGGTGCTGCTGCAGATGCCCGAGGTGAAGGAGGTGTTCTCCAAGCTCGGCACGTCGGAAGTCGCCACCGATCCGATGCCGCCCAATGTGGCCGACACCATCGTGATGCTGAAGCCGCGCGACCAGTGGCCGGATCCCAAGCGCAGCAAGGCCGATCTCGTTGCCGCCATCGAGCGGCAGGGCGACATGCTGCCGGGCAATGTCTATGAACTGACCCAGCCGATCCAGATGCGCTTCAACGAGCTGATCTCCGGCGTGCGCAGCGATGTCGGCGTCAAGATCTTCGGCGACGATCTCGATCAGCTGCTGCAGACCGCCGGCCGGGTCGAGGCCGTGCTGCGCGGCGTGCCTGGTGCTGCCGACGTCAAGACCGAGCAGATCAGCGGCCTGCCGATGCTGATCGTGAAACTCGATCGTCCGGCATTGTCGCGTCTCGGCCTCAGCGTGCAGGACGTGCAGGGCATTGTCGAGACCGCGGTGGGTGGCAAACATGCCGGCCTCGTCTTCGAAGGCGATCGCCGCTTTGATCTCGTGGTCCGTCTGCCCGAGCAGATGCGCACCGATATCGAAGCGATGAAGAACCTGCCGATCCCGCTGCCTTCAGTGGAAGCGCCGGCCGTGGCGGCGACACGCGCATCACTGAACAGCAATTCGCCGCTGGCGCAGATGCGCTACACGCCGCTCTCGGCGGTGGCCTCCATCGAGGTGACGCCGGGGCCGAACCAGATCAGCCGTGAAAACGGCAAGCGCCGCATCGTGGTATCGGCCAATGTGCGCGGCCGCGATCTCGGCTCCTTTGTCAGCGATGCGCAGGCGCAGGTCGCCGAAAAGGTGAAGCTGCCGGCGGGCTACTGGATCGGCTGGGGCGGTCAGTTCGAGCAGCTGGTCTCCGCCACCAAGCGTCTCACCATCGTGGTCCCGGTCGCGCTGGCGCTGATCTTCCTGCTGCTGTTCATCTCGCTCGGGTCTGCGGCAGATGCGGCGCTGGTGTTCAGCGGCGTGCCGCTCGCACTCACCGGCGGCGTCGCGGCGCTGTTGTTGCGCGACATCCCGCTATCGATCAGCGCCGGCATCGGTTTCATCGCGCTCTCGGGTGTGGCAGTGCTCAACGGCCTGGTGATCATCACCTTCATCGAGCGGCTGCGCTCCGAAGGCATGAAGATCGTCGAGGCCGTGCGTGAAGGCGCGCTCACGCGTCTGCGTCCGGTGATGATGACAGCGCTGGTGGCTTCGCTCGGCTTCGTGCCGATGGCGATCGCCACCGGTCCGGGTGCCGAAGTGCAGCGGCCGCTCGCCACCGTCGTCATCGGCGGCATCATCTCCTCCACCATCCTCACGCTGCTGGTTCTGCCGGCGCTCTACATCCTGTTCCGAAGAGAAGGGACGCGTCGCTAGCGCGTAGGATGGGTTGAGCGCAGCGATACCCATCACCACAAACACCGGCGCATGCGGTGATGGGTATCGCTGCGCTCAACCCATCCTACACTCATGGAGAGAGATCACTGATGAACAAGATCCTGCTTATCGCATCTGCATTGCTGTTCACGACACCCGCGCTCGCGCAGCATGTCCATCACAAGGGCCCGAATGGCGGACCGATGGAGGACGTCGCCGGCGTGCATCTGGAAATGATCGTCTCGGGCAAGACGTTGACGTTTCACGTCATCGACGAGGCCAGCAAGCCGATTGCTGCGACCGGCTTCACCGGTGCGGTGCTGCTGACATCCGGCAGCGAGCGCGAGACGCTGCCGCTGGTCGTCGCCGGAACAGCGCTGAAAGCCGAAACAAAAGGCGATGTCCCCAAGGGCGCGACGGTCAGCGTCACGCTGAAGACGGCCGCGGGAAAATCGGGGCAGGTGAAGTTCAAAAATTGAGGGACGTCTTCGTGTCGTTGCCCGACTTGATCGGGCAACCCAGTAAACTCAGACGTGGCGGATAGAACCGATCGCCAGTGTCTACTGGACCCCCCGCTTTCGCGGGGGTGACAGGCAAAGATGATGAAGTATTTATTCCTCACCATCTTGACAGTTTCAGTGTCAGGATTATTATCCCCTCCATTCGGTTCGTGAGGGGCGTTTCTAGAGACGTCTTGAAGCGGAGCCGGATGCGGCGCCTGCGGGCAGGGGGACCACGCATCCTCTTGCACTCGGGTGGTCGAGGGTCACCGTCCGACCCCACTATGGGGGTCTGCCGCTATTGCGCGGCTGGACGTGGTGCGGGTGAAGGCAGGGAAACCTGCCGGATGGCTCCCAATGGGAGTGCCCAGTACCCGGAAGAACGGTCCTTCGACTGGAAAAACGTCGCGGTGGCGCGCCGCAAGGCGTTGCGCAATCGCGGTTTCGCTGGCGATCCAGCGAAACGGATTGCGTCAAGTTCCACCCGTTGCGCCTTGCGGCGCGTTGCCTCCCCTCATTTTGACGGGGAGAACGGCTCACACCTCGGACGCCTCGGGCGCCGCGAGAACGAGCACGCTTGGCGACAGGCCAGCGATAGGGCTAGACTCATTCCAAACAATAAACCCGCGCGAGGAATCTCCATGGCTCCGTCTCCCGTCATTCGCCTGCATCCCGACGACGCCGTGCTGATCGCGCGCACCATGCTGCTGCCGGGCGTCGAGGTCAGCAAGGGCGTCACCACGTCGGAGCGCATTCCCGCCGGCCACAAGGTGGCGATCCGGCCGATCGCCTTGAACGAACCGATTTATCGCTACGGCCAGATCATCGGCTTTGCGACGCAGCCGATCGCGCCGGGCCAGCATGTCCACACGCAGAATTGCGGCATGGGCGAATTCGATCGCGATTATGCTTACGGCGTCGATGTGAAGCCGACGCCGAATTTCGATCTGCCGGCGACCTTCATGGGCATCAAGCGCAGCGACGGCCGCGTCGCCACGCGCAATTATATCGGCTTGCTCACGTCGGTGAATTGCAGCGCGCATGTGGCGAGCCTGGTCGCCGATGTGTTCAAGCGAAATCCTTTCAGCGGGCATGATCCGCTCGCCGACTATCCCAATGTCGATGGCGTGGTCGCGCTGACGCACAAGACCGGCTGCGGCATGACGCAGGATGAACCGCTGACGCTGCTTCGCCGCACGCTCGGTGGCTATGCGCGCCATGTGAATTTCTCCCACGTGGTCGTGCTCGGCCTCGGCTGCGAGATCAACCAGATCGGTGGCTTGATGCAGGAACAGAAGCTGGCCGGTCGGCTGCGCGAAATGCAGATCCAGGACATCGGCGGCACGCGCAAGACAACGGAAGCGGGCATTGCTTTCGTCAAGGAAGCGCTCGCCGACTCCAACAAGGTGACGCGCGAGGAGGTCTCCGCCAGCGAACTCACCGTGGCACTTCAATGCGGCGGCTCCGATGGCTATTCGGGCATTTCGGCCAATCCGGCGCTTGGTGCCGCGAGCGATCTGCTGGTGCGCCACGGCGGCACGGTGGTGCTCTCCGAGACGCCCGAGACTTACGGCGCCGAACATCTTCTGACTCGCCGCGCCGTCTCGCGCGAAGTCGGCGAAAAGCTGGTCGGGTTGATGCGCTGGTGGGAAGCCTATTGCGAGCGGGAAGGCGCCGAGATGAACGCCAATCCGTCGCCAGGCAACAAGGCGGGTGGCCTCACCACGATCCTTGAGAAGTCGCTCGGTGCCATGGCGAAAGCCGGCTCGACCAATCTCGTCGATGTGCTGAACTATGCCGAAACCATCACCAAGAAGGGGTTCGTCTTCATGGACACGCCCGGTTACGATCCCGTGGCAGCGACAGGGCAGGTGGCCGGCGGCGCGAATATGGTGTGCTTCACCACCGGTCGCGGCAGCGTGTTCGGCTGCAAGCCGGCGCCATCCATCAAGCTTGCGACCAACTCGCCGATGTTCAAGCGCATGGAAGACGACATGGACATCAATTGCGGCACCGTGCTCGACGGCGACGAGACCGTGCAGCAATGCGGCCAGCGCATTTTCGAACTGATGCTGGCAACCGCCTCGGGCCAACGCACCAAGAGCGAGAGTTTCGACGTCGGCAGCGCCGAATTCGCGCCATGGGTGCTGGGCGCCACGATGTAAACCTCCGTCATCAAACGGTCGTCATTGCGAGCGCAGCGAAGCAATCCAGAGCCCCATGAAGGAAGACTGGATTGCTTCGTCGCTGCGCTCCTCGCAATGACGAGAGGATGGACACGGCGATGGTCATGGCCAACAATGGCGGCATGACCTATCGCCACAGCATCGGCAGCACGACTTACAGTTTCGCGCATCTCCGCGATCTGCTCGCCAAGGCGACGCCGCCACGGTCCGGCGATCGGCTTGCGGGAGTTGCTGCGGAAACCGCCGAGCAGATGATCGCCGCGCGGATGGCGCTGGCGGATTTGCCGCTGCGGCAATTCCTGAACGAAGCCGTGATCCCTTATGAAACCGACGAGGTCACGCGCCTCATCGTCGATGGTCACGACGTTGCGGCCTTCGCGCCGATCGCATCGCTGACTGTCGGCGGCTTTCGCGACTGGCTGCTGTCCGACGCGGCGACGTCCGATTCGTTGAAGACGCTTGCTCCCGGTGTCACGCCGGAAATGGCGGCTGCGGTGTCCAAACTGATGCGCAATCAGGATCTGATCCTGGTGGCGAAGAAATGCGAGGTCGTCACCCGCTTTCGCAACACGATCGGCCTGCGCGGCCATATGAGCGTGCGGCTGCAGCCGAATCATCCCTTCGACGACATGCGCGGCATCGCGGCCTCGACGCTCGATGGCCTGATGCTCGGCGCCGGCGATGCCTGTATCGGCATCAATCCGGCCAGCGACGATCCCGCCATGCTCGGCCAGCTGGTGCGGATGCTGGATGACGTCATCGTCAAGCTCGGCATCCCCACGCAAAGCTGCGTGCTGACCCATGTCACCACCTCGATCGACCTGATCGCGCAGGGCGCACCGGTCGATCTCGTCTTCCAGTCCATCGCCGGCACGGAGGCTGCCAACAGAAGCTTCGGCATCGATCTCGCGCTGCTGAAGGAAGCGCACGAGGCTGGGCTGTCGCTGAAGCGCGGCACGGTCGGCGACAATGTCATGTATTTCGAGACCGGGCAGGGCTCGGCACTGTCGGCCGATGCCCATCATGGCGTCGATCAGCAGACCCTTGAGGCGCGCGCTTATGCGGTGGCGCGCGCCTTCTCGCCGTTGCTGGTGAACAGCGTGGTCGGCTTCATCGGCCCCGAATATCTCTATGACGGCAAGGAGATCATCCGCGCCGGGCTGGAGGATCATTTCTGCGGCAAATTGCTCGGCCTGCCGCTCGGCGTGGATGTCTGTTACACCAACCATGCCGAGGCCGATCAGGACGACATGGACAATCTCCTGACGCTGCTCGCGGCTGCCGGCGTCAATTTCATCATGGGCGTGCCGGGCGCCGACGATGTCATGCTGAATTACCAGTCCACGTCCTTCCACGATGCGCTTTATCTCCGCGATCTGTTCGGCCTGAAGCGGGCACCGGAATTCGACGCCTGGCTGGTCCAGGCGGGAATCGCCAATGACGATTTGCGCATTCGCGACCAGGGCGCAGCGCTTCCGGCTTTCGCGGCCAGGCTGATTGCCTGACGCATCACGTCCGCGTCACCGGCCGTCACAATCTTGAAGAAATTCTGGCCCAGATTCATCGCACGTGGTTAGATTTAGACAAAGCATGCGAACAGGATTGGAACGGTTTTATCTCGGCGACGTTGTTGAAGGTTCAGCGCAGGGACCGCTGATGGATTCGCAGAGGTTATTTTATGAGAGCTGAGGGCAGGCAGACGGTACGGCGCATCTTGTGCGTCTTTCCGCGATACACCTCTTCATTTGGCACGTTTGAATATTCCTATCCCCTGACTGATAGCGTCCAGGCGTTCATGCCGCCGCAGGGGCTGTTGCTGATTGCGGCCTATATGCCCGAGAATTGGGAAGTCCGCTTCATCGACGAGAACATCAAAACGGCCACGCCGAACGATTTCCTCTGGGCTGAAGCCGTCCTCGTCAGCGGCATGCATATCCAGCGCTCGCAGATGAATGACATATGCCACCGCGCGCATTCCTATGATCTCCCGGTCGCCATTGGTGGTCCGTCGGTGTCGTCCTGCCCGGATTACTATCCGGCCTTCGATTATCTCCATATCGGCGAACTCGGCGATGCCACCGACAAACTGATCGATATTCTGGAGAAGGACACCAAGCGTCCTGCCCGCCAGGTCGTGCTGAAGACGGCCGACCGGTTGGACATGACGGAGTTTCCGATCCCGGCCTATGAGCTGGCGGATATTCCGCGCTATTTCCTGGGCTCGATCCAGTATTCGTCGGGCTGCCCGTATCAGTGCGAATTCTGCGATATTCCCGGCCTCTATGGCCGCAATCCGCGGCTGAAGACGCCGCAGCAGATCACGGCCGAACTCGACAAGCTGCTCGAATGCGGCATCATGGGGTCGGTCTATTTCGTCGACGACAATTTTATCGGCAATCGCAAGGCTGCGCTCGATCTGCTGCCGCATCTGGTCGAATGGCAGAAGAAGACCGGCTTTGTCCTGCGGCTGTCCTGCGAGGCGACGCTGAACATCGCCAAGCGGCCGGAAATCCTCGCGCTGATGCGCGATGCCTGGTTCGGCACCATCTTCTGCGGCATCGAGACGCCGGATCCCGTCGCATTGAAGGCGATGAAGAAGGACCACAACATGGTCCTGCCGATCATGGAATCCATCGAGGTGCTGAACTCGTTCGGTATGGAAGTGGTGTCCGGCATCATCCTTGGCCTCGATACGGATCGCCCGGAGACGGGCCAGGCGCTGCTCGATTTCGTCGATGCGTCGCAGATCCCGCTGCTCACCATCAATCTGCTGCAGGCCCTGCCGCAAACGCCGTTGTGGGATCGCCTCAAGAAGGAAGGCCGTCTCAACGAGGAGGAAGGCCGCGACTCCAATGTGGACTTCCTGCTGCCTTACGAGGATGTCGTGAAGAGCTGGCGCCGTGCCATGGGCAGTGCCTATGTGCCGGAAAAGCTGCTCGAGCGGTTCGAATACCAGATCACGCACACCTATCCGCATCGCATCAAACCGCCCGTCGGCGCGATGCTGACGCCGAAAAACATCCGCCTTGGCCTGGTGATGTTGCGCAACATCTTCTGGAAAGTCGGTGTGCTCGGCGACTACAAGCGCGCGTTCTGGAAATTTGCCTTCCGCCGCATCGTCCGCGGCGAGATCGAATATCTGATCTCGGCGATCATGGTTGCGCATCACCTGATCAACTTCGCCCGCGACGCCTCGGGTGGTCAGACCAATGCGTCCTACTATTCGATGAAGCTGCAGGACACGGCAGCTGCGGTTCCGGCTGAGTGAAGCTCCGCCCTCATCCTGAGAAGCGATCCACCTGGATCGCGTCTCGAAGGATGGCTGCGCACTCCAGTCCATGGTTCGAGACGGCGCTACGCGCCTCCTCACCATGAGGGTGGTGTTTTGGGTGGCAATCGGCAAAGTGGCCATATGAGCGAACGCAACGACCCAATCGCGCATTCCAGCCCGTCGATCGCCGATCTGCGCCGGCTCACGCCGGCGCGTGTCGCTCTCGGCCGCGCCGGTGCCAGCCTGACGACGCAGGCGTTGCTGGATTTCACCCTTGATCATGCCCGTGCCCGCGATGCCGTGCATGCACCATTCGAGGCCACAGCGATTGTCGCAGCTCTGGTGGAGCAGGGGCGTGAGGCAGTGGCTGTGTCCAGCCTGGTCGCCGATCGCGCCGATTACCTGAAACGTCCCGATCTCGGCCGCAAGCTCGCGCCCGAATCGAAAAAGCTGCTCGAAGCGCACGGCAGCGCTGGCTGCGACATCGCACTGGTCATTGCCGATGGCCTCTCGCCTGCGGCCGTGAATGCCCATGCACTTGGTCTGGTGGCAGCGTTGCTACCAAAGCTCGATGGCCCGTCGGTTGGGCCAGTAACGGTAGCCAGTGGCGCACGCGTGGCGCTTGGCGACGAGATCGGCGCACTGCTCGATGCGCGGATGAGCATCGTGCTGATTGGCGAGCGGCCGGGTCTGTCCGCGCCGCACAGCCTTGGCGTCTATGTCACCGTCGCGCCCAAACCGGGCCGCAGCGATGCCGAGCGGAACTGCGTGTCCAATATCCAGTCGGCAGGGCTGAGTTTCGACGAGGCTGCGGTCAAGATCGCGTGGTTGGCGCGCGAGGGGCTGCGACGCGGTATCACCGGTGTGACCTTGAAGGACGAAAGCGGGCTACAATTGGCCGCACCGGCCGCAAAGCCTGACTAAGACAGCTATCGCCGCAAATCGTGACCTGAAATCGTGACTTGGTGATTGCGCCCTGCGCCAGCGTCGCCTTGCGAATAGTCATACAGAACTGCTACACCGCCAGCGAATTTACCGCGCAATTTCAAGGGCTAGAGCACAGCATGGACCATATGAGCTCCCACGACGCCGACATCAAGAAATTGGGGCGTGGGCCGTCCAGCATTGCCTTCGGCCTGGAGCGTATCGGCCTGATCGCGGTCAAGGCGCCGATTCTGTCCTGCATCATCCTGCTGGCGCTGGTTGTCGGCGCGATCTTCGGTATCCAGCGCATCAAGATCGACGATTCGCTGAGCCAGCTGTTCCGCTCCGACAGCAAGGAATACAAACAATATGAGGAAGTAACGAAGCGCTTCCCCTCCACCGAATTCGACGTGCTGGTGGTGCTGGAAGGCAAGACGCTGCTCTCCCGCGACAATCTCGAAAAGATGCGCGACCTCGTCACCGACATGCAGCTGGTCGATGGCGTGCGCGGCCTGATCTCGATCTTCTCGGCGCGGCAGACGCCGGCGCCAGGCAAATTGCCGGCAGCTTTGTTCCCGAACGAGCTGCCCGAAGGCGCCGCCTATGACCAGTTCATCGAGACGGTCAAACAGAACGAGCTGATCCGCGGCAAGCTGTTGTCCGATGACGGCACGCTGGCGCTTGTTGTGCTGTCACTCGATCCGGCGGTGGTCAGCAACAACAAGCTGAGCACGGTGATCGCCGAGATCCGCAAGACGATGAATGAGGATCTGGCGGATTCCGGGCTCACCAAGGAATTGTCCGGCGTGCCGGTCATGCAGCTCGAAATCCGCAATGCAGTCGAGCGCGACGGCCTGATCTACAATGTCGCCGGCATTCTTGCCGGCTGCATCATCGCCATCATCTTCTTCCGCAAGATCTCCTTCATGATCATCGCGGCGTTCCCGCCGCTGCTGGCGATCCTGTTGTCGCTCGGCGCGCTGGGCTGGGCCGGCTTCAGCCTCAACATGTTCCTCAATGTGATGACGCCGCTGATCATGGTGATCAGTTTCGCCGACTCCATGCAGCTCACTTTCGCGGCGCGCGATCGCCTGATTGCCGGTGAAGACAAATACTCTGCCTTCACCAATGCCGTGCGCGTGGTCGGTCCGGCCTGCGTGTTGACACATGGCACAGCCGGCATTTCGTTCCTGGCGCTGCAGTTCTCGGACTCTGACCTGATCCGTGCTTTCGGTGAAGCGGGGCTGACCGCGACCATCATCGCGCTGGTCGCGGTGCTGTCGCTGGTGCCGGTGTTCGGCGTGCTGCTGGTCCGTAACGAAAAGATCTTTGCCGCCAAGTTTCAGGCGGCCGATTCCGGCGTGCAGGCGCTGCGCGCATTTTGTTACTGGATCGCCGTACGCATGGTCGGTCGTCCCGGCCTGTTCAGCCTGATCTCGCTGCTGGTGGTGCTCGGCCTCGGCACCGTCTATGCGAGCCTGGAGCCGCGCTATCGTCTGGCCGATCAGGTGCCGGACAAGGAGCAGGCGGTCGCGGCCAGCGGACGCCTCGATGCCAAGCTCACCGGTGCCAATCCGATCGATATCCTGATCGAATTCCCCAAGGGCGCCGATCTCTATTCGCAGGACACGCTGGATACCATCGCGCAGGTCCATAGCCTGGTGGAGAAGCAGGCCGGCGTGGGCAATGTCTGGTCGCTGGAGACGCTGCGGCGCTGGCTGGCGGAGAAGGCGGGCTCGACCGACGTCGCAACGCTGAAGGAATATGTCAGCGTCATTCCGGAGCATCTGGTGCGCCGCTTCATCTCGGCGGATCAGACTGCGGTGGTGGTCTCCGGACGCGTGCCGGATAGCGATTCAAGCAAGATCCTCCCGGTGGTCGACAAGCTCGATGCGGCTCTCAACACGGTGCGCTCCGCGCATCCCGGCTACGAGATCGCTGTGACAGGCCTGTCCGCCATCGCCGCGCGAAACAGCGCCGGCATGATCGAGAAGCTCAATCACGGCCTGACCATCGAATTCGGCCTGGTTGCTGTGTTCATCGGCCTCGCATTCCGCTCCTGGGTGGTGATGCTGGCCTGTATCCTGCCGGGCATTTTCCCGGTGGTGCTGTCGGGCTTCGTGTTGTGGCTGCTCGGCGAAGGGCTTCAATTCGCCAGTGTGGTGGCGCTCACGGTCTCGTTCGGCCTCGGCCTGTCCGCGACCATCCACTTCCTCAACCGCCTGCGTCTGGAAGATACGCCGGGCACCGATCCTGCTGTCGCCGTCGAACGCGCGACCGTGCTGGTCGGTCCGGCGCTGATCCTCACCACGGTGGTGTTGGCCTGCGGCCTCGTGGTGACGGTGTTCTCGGATCTGCCCTCGTTGCGCCTGTTCGGCTGGCTCAGTGCCTTCTCGATGGTGGCAGCACTGGTCGCCGACCTCTTCATCCTGCGCCCGACCTCGATGTGGCTGATTCAGCTGCAGCAGAAGCTCACCGGCAAATCGACGCTGGCGAAGGAGCGCGACTAGAGCATGATCCCGAAACGTGGATACCGGTTTTCGGATAAGATCATGCTCTAACTTAAGGTCGTTGCCAGCGCGGCGCCGGAAAAGGCGTCGCGCCGGCGCGTCACGAATTTGATCAGAAAGTCGGCGACCGCGCGGGAGCGCGCGGTTCTGCTCTGGGTCGGGTGGGTGATCAGATAGATTCCCTCGCGGGGCGTTGCCGGACCCATTTCGATGCGCGTGACACCGGGCGTAGCGTCGCCCACATAGCAGGGAAGCACGCCGACCCCGAGGCCTGCAGCGACGGCCGCGCGGCACACCACGGTCGAACTGGCTTCGATGGCCGGCGTTCGTCCTTCGGTCAGGCTGACCATCCATTTTCGCTCCGGCATGTCGCGGCTTGCATCCGACAGCAGGATGAACGGCATCTCTTCCAAAGTTGCGCCCGCGCGCATCTGCAGGGCCAGATTATTGTGGGCGTAGAGCGCGAAGCGGTAGTCGCAAAGCCGTCGGATCCCCAGTTCATTGGGAACGGCGAGGCTGATCCGCAAGGCGACGTCGGCATGGCCGCGCCGGAAATCGTCGAACTGCATGTCGGCGCACAGGGAAATCCGGATCGATGGGTGCGCGGTGCGGAATTCACCCAGTGCGTCGGTGAGTGCGTGACAGATCAGCGCCTGCGGCGCCGCTACGCGGACGATTCCTTCGAGCCCTGAATTGGGACCGTCGATCAACTGAGGAAGCGCGTCAAAGGCTTCCGCAATGGATCGCGCTTTGGCCATCAGCATCGTTGCAGGCGGGCTGACGACCATGCGGCCGTCGTTGCGTTCGAACAGTCTGGTGTTCAGCGCGCCTTCGAGGGTCGCCAACCGCCGCAGCACAGTGCTGTGACTGACACCGAGCCGCCTGGCGGCGCCGAGCGCAGTGCCGCTCGCCTCGATGGCCAGGACATATCGCAGGTCGTCCCAAGTGAATGCCGCCATCGGATCTTCCCCTGTCTATCGATGCGAACCGTATTTGCATTTTCAGACAGTTCCAATGCCGATTCCGGCATCCGTGTTGCTTGGAAATGCGGGAGCGCGGCAGCAGCCGGATCGTAATATTTCACGGGGATGTATGATGGGCATAAAGCAATTCCTGCTGGCGACTGCACTGCTCGCCGGCTTGTCTCAGGTCGCGCGCGCCGAAGATAAGGCCCTGCTGCAACTCGACTGGATCGCGAGCGGTGAGCACGCCGCTTATTACGCCGGCATGCAGCGCGGCTTCTTCAAGGATGCCGGCATCGATCTCAGCATCGTCAGAGGTTACGGATCGGGCGACACGGTCAATAAGGTGGCAGCCGGAGCGGCCAAGTTCGGCGTGGCGGATGTCGGCGCGGTGTTGGCGGGGCGTGCGCAACAGCAGGTGCCGGTGAAGTCGATCGTGGCGGTCTACACGCACTCGCCGCATTCGCTCTTCATCCTGAAATCATCCGGTGTGAAGGGGTTCAAGGATCTCGCAGGCAAGAAGATCGCCATCAGCCCCGGCAACAGCCACAAGATCTATTTTCCGGAAGTCGCGCGCCGCGTCGGCGTCGATCCGGAGAGCGTGAACTGGGTGACGACCGATGCGTCGGCCATGGCGGCCATGCTGATCGCCAAGCGTGTCGATGCCGCGCCCTTCTATTCCATCCACCAATACTACCAGAACAAGGCCGCGATGCAGGCGGGCGAAGAGATCGTCTCGCTGCCCTTCGTGTCGGTCGGCTTTGCGATCTACGCATCCTCGCTGGTCGCCACCGACGAGACCATCAAGACCAATCCGGATCTGGTGAAGCGCTTCGTTGGCGCCGCCGTGAAGAGCTATGCCTGGGCGCGCGACAATCCGGTCGAGACCTGCAAGCTGCATGTCCAGAAGAACCCGGAAGTGCTGCAGGACGAGTGCGAGGGCTCGCAGAAGGCCACCATGACCTTCATCTTCAACGATCATCAGAAGGCGACCGGGCAGGGCCATTTCGACAAGGAACGCCTGCAGACGACGTGGAAGGCCGTGGCTGAAAGCCTCAAGCTGGATGCGTCCTGGGATCCGTCGCAGGCGATCGACGACAGCTTCGTGCCATGATCTCGCTTGCCCGGGTCGGCAAGACCTTCAAGACGCGTCGCGGCGGTCATGTGCAGGCGCTGGATGACATCTCGGTGTCGATCCAGCCGGGAGAGTTCGTCGCCATTGTCGGCGCGTCCGGCTGCGGCAAGTCAACCTTGCTGCGCATGGTCGCCGGCCTCGTGCAGCCCGACATCGGCCATCTCACATTGGACGGCAAGCTCGTCACCGAGGCGACCGAAGGAACGGCGATGGTCTTCCAGGCACCGACCTTGTTGCCGTGGATGACTGTCGAGCGGAATGTCACGTTTCCGCTCAGCCTGTCCGGCCGTGACGGACCGGACGCGCGCGAACGCGCTCGCGCGCTCTTGCGGTCGGCTGGCCTTGCCGGCTTCGAGCAGCGGATGCCGCGCGAACTTTCGGGGGGCATGCAGCAGCGCGTTGCCATCTGCCGCGGCCTTGTGCAACAGCCGCGTATCCTGCTCATGGATGAACCATTCGGCGCGCTCGATGCGCTGACGCGCGAGGAGATGAGCCTCTCTTTGCTGGCCTTGTGGCAGGCCAATCCGATGGCCGTGCTGTTTGTCACCCATTCGATTTCCGAGGCCGTGATGCTGGCGGATCGGGTGATCGTGATGTCGCCGCGGCCGGGGCGTATTGCTGAAATCATCGATGTCGGGTTGCCGCGTCCGCGTTCGTTCGATCAGGAAGCCAGCGCGGAATTCCACCGCTGTTCGAAACTGATCCGGCATCGCATTTACGGTGGAGCGGCCCGTGCTCATTAATGCTGCGCTCTGGGGGCGGCGACACCTGCCGGTGATCGTATCGAGCGTGCTGTTCCTGGCCAGCTGGGAAGTGATCTGTCTGGCGTTCGGGATCAGGCCATTCCTGCTGCCACGTCCCAGCGTCATCTGGACGACCATCGTGCCGATCTGGCCGAACGTCCTCATGCATACGATGACGACCTTGCGGACGGTGCTGCTTGGCCTGCTGGCCTCGATCGTCATCAGCCTTCCGCTTGCAATGCTGATCGCGAGTTCGCGCACGATCTCCAAAGCGATCTACCCGCTGCTGGTGCTGACGCAATCGATCCCGAAGGTCGCGCTCGCGCCGATCCTTTTGGTCGCGCTCGGCGCCAATGAGCTATCGCGTGTGGTCATCACCTTCCTCGTCGCCTTCTTTCCGCTGGTGGTGAGCTCGGTGGCCGGCTTGCTGGCAACGCCGCCCGAACTGGTCGAGCTCGGACGATCGTGCCGGGCGACCCGCCTGCAGCAATTGCTGCGCATACGTTTGCCCTATGCGCTTCCATTCGTGTTCGGCGGGCTGCGGGTGGCCGCTGCGCTCTGTGTGGTCGGGGCCGTTGTCGCTGAATTCGTCGGCTCCGATTCCGGGCTCGGCTATCTGATCCAGACCTCGATGGCGTTCTTCCGCACCCCGGTCGCGTTCGGTGCCGTGGCCATTCTTGCGATCATGGGCATCGCGCTGTTCCTTCTGGTCGAAGTCATCGAACGCCTGCTCGTGCCGTGGTCCAGCAATCTGGACAATTCTTCCAACGACGACAACTAGGTCAGATCCAATGGCAAAAAATCACCCGGGATATGTGCTGGTCCGCGATGCCGTCATCGCCGATGCCGGTGTTCGCCGCGGAACGACAGGGGATATTCTGATCAAGGACGGCATCATCGCCGAGATTGGTCCCAACCTTGCCGCGCCGGATGGTGCGGAGATCGTCGATGCGTCCGGCATGCTCGTTCATGCCGGCCTGATCAATGCTCACACCCATGGCCATGGCGGCCTCGGTCGCGGGCAGGGTGACCGCTGGACACTGGAAGTGCTTTTGGCTGCTGCGCCCTGGATCAGCGGCAGCCGGTCACTTCAGGATAAGAAACTCACAACGCAGATCTGTGCCGCTGAAATGGTGTTGAAGGGCTGCACGGCAGCCTATGACCTGTATTACGAATATCCGGCGCCGAGCATCGATGGCATGGATGCTGTCGCGGAAGCCTATGCCGAAGTGGGCATGCGTGCCGTGCTTGCGCCGATGGTCGCAGATCACAGCTTCTATGAAGCCATTCCAGGCCTGCGTGACGCCCTTCCGGACGATCTTCAGCAGCAGGTTGATCGACTGCGTCTTGGACCCGGCGATCGCACCATCGCGGCGATCGGATCGATCCTGGAGCGCTGGAAGTGGTCGGCGCATGACATTCGTCCGGCGGTGGCACCGACGATTCCTGCCCATTGCAGCGACAGCTTCATGTGCGGCTGCGCCAAGCTGGCCCGCGACTACAACATTCCGATGCAGAGCCATGTCGGCGAAAGCAAGGTGCAGGCCGTGGTCGGCAAGGAACGCTACGGCAAGACGCTCGTGGCGCATCTCGACGCGCTCGGGCTGATCAACGAAAAATTTTCCGCAGCCCACGCGGTCTGGCTGGACGACGACGACTTCCGGCTGATGGCTGATCGCGGGGCATCGCTGGCGCATAACGCCGGCAGCAATATGCGATTGGGCAATGGCCTGTTCCGGATGCGGCGCGCGCTCGATCTCGGCGTCAATGTCGGGATCGGTACCGACGGGGCGAATTGTTCGGATAACCAGAACATGTATGAGGCGATGCGCTATGCATCGATGGCGTCGAAAGTGCAGGGGCCGGATCCTCGTAAATGGGCGGCCGTCGAAGAAATCTATCATGCAGCGACCGCGGGTTCAGCGCGAACGCTCGGCCTCGACAAAGCCGGCGCGCTGGCGCCGGGCTACAAGGCAGATATCGTTTTTGTAAGCCTGCACGCCATCAACTGGATCCCGCATAACTGGACCGTCAACCAGCTGGTTCATTCCGAGGACGCGACATCGGTGCGCCATGTCATGATCGGCGGCACCTTCGTGGTGCGCGATGGCCGCTTGCTGACAATGGATCTTGCCAAACTCGCCCGCGAGGCGGAGGCGGCGCGCGAGCGGCTCGAGGCGCTCAATGCCGAATGGCGCGGTCTGTTCGATCGCCTGGAGCCCGTGGTCGCATCGTTCTGCCCGGGGCTGGCAGCGCGTCCCTACCAGATCAATCGTTACCTCTGCGATGAGGTGGAGGGCTGACGAGTCGTTCGGCCGGAAGCCACTTCCACCGATGTCGTCGCCCGGCTTGACCGGGCGATCCAGTATACACGGGCATCGCGGGCCGTCTCCGCCGCCTGCGTGTACTGGATCACCCGCTTTCGCGGGTGATGACAGTGTGAGTGCGATCAGCCTTTGGTCATGCTGATATTGACGCCGCGAATCTCGCCCTTGGACGAGATCGAGACGTTCTGCTTGTTGCCCTTCGTCGTCAGCGTGATGTTCGCCGCAAAGCCTGCTGCTTCGACGAAGACATCGATCTGGCCGCCGCCGGCCTTGCCGTTCAGGTTGCCATAGACGTTGCGGCTCGCTTCGCTCCAGCTGCCGGAAACGTTGCTGCCGTCGCTCTTCACATTGCTGGCGAGGTCGAATTTGTAGCTGTCGCTGGCGCAGCGCAGGCTCTGTTCGAGCGCATTTCCGCCGCCACCCACTTTGTAGCTGGCGCGGCAGCGAATCTTCTCCGAGGAGCCGTCGGACATGGTCACGGTGCCGGTGCCGCTCCAGTTGCCGTCAAAACCGGCAAAAGGGGCAGATTGGGCGTGGCTCGCCGAAACCGACAGCATCAGAATCGCGCCAGCGCCAGCAGCCTTGAGGGCGTGACCGAGCAGCTTGGCAGAAGAAATCGTCATGTTTGGTATCCCCGAAAAGTTTGGCACCGCGCCGGCAACAGGGTGCCGCGACGCTTCGGACGTAAGTGTCGCGGCGGTTGGAACAGGTTCAATTCGGCAATGAGCAGCAATCGTGACATTGACGCTAGCCGAAACGGTTCCGGTTGAACATTGGGTTCCGTTTTGCTCGGCGCAACTGGTCCGGGACTGACCTTTGCGCCATATGACGCATTCGTGTCCGTCCGGTATGGCCCGCGCGGCAGGTGCAACCTTTGGCCGCATTTTACGGGTTAACCGGCTTGCGGCCTGTGTCTCGCATGCATCCCTCGCCATGAATGTGAGGAAATCGCCGTCGATCGGGATCGCTCTTCAGGTGCGATCGTTACTGATTATGCTATGCACCCAGCGGGCTGACTCTCGCTTGCTCAATTGAAGGACGACAATGCGTAAAATTTTCCTGGCTTTGACCGTGATTGCCGTATCTGCCTCGACCGGCGCATTGGCCCAGCAGCAAACCCAAGGCCGCAGCGGCACCGAGGCTGAGCAGAAGGCTTGCTCGCGCGATGTGCAGAAGCTGTGCCGCACCGTGATGGATCAGGGCGATCTGGTGATTCTGTCCTGCCTGAAGGAAAATCGTCCCAAGATCAGCAAGGCCTGCAACGACGTGCTGGTCAGCCACGGCCAGTAAGCGTCAAAGCGCACGACGTCAGGCCTGTGGTCGGTACCGCAGGCCTGTTTCATGAGTAGTCCGGCGCGGCTTTGGCCGCAGCCGAGGTGCCATATTGGCATTGGTTTTGTTGGCCGATTTGGCCTATATGGGGCCGAGAGGCGTCCGCCTGCCGGTATTTTAGGACCGTGACAGCCCCTCCGTTTCACCCCCGTCTTGATTGAACGAAGCCGAGATTGATGACCCCTGCGAGCGAGCTGCGATCTGGCAAGACCGATCGCGACGAGAATTTTCCGGTCGCGTCCTGGATCATCCACAAGCGCCACCGGGCGCTGATTCTGGCGTTCTACAATTTCGTCCGCACCGCCGACGATATCGCCGATCATCCGCTGCTGGATGCCTCGACCAAGCTGACCATGCTGGATGAGCTGGAAACGGGTTTGCTCGGCGAACACGACGAGCAGGCTGAAGCCAACACGCTGCGTGAGGCCTTTGCCGAGCGCGGCATGCCGCCGCGCCATGCGCTCGATCTGCTCACCGCGTTCCGGATGGACGTCACCAAGCTGCGCTATGCGGATTGGGACGAGCTGATCCATTACTGTTCATTCTCGGCGATGCCCGTTGGTCGCTTCATGCTGGAAGTGCATGGCGAGGACAAAGCGACATGGCCCGCGTCGGATGCCATCTGCGCGGCGCTGCAGATCAACAATCACCTGCAGGATTGCGCCAAGGATTACCGCGAGCTCGACCGCGTGTATCTGCCGCAGGACATCATGCAGCGACATGGCGTCAGCGTCGAAGCGCTCGACAAGCCAAAATCGTCGCCGGAATTGCTGGCGTGTCTGCGCGATCTCGTGGCGCGCAACGAGGCGCTGCTGCACGAAGGCGACAGCCTGACGGTGCACATGGCGGACACCCGCTTTGCCTGCAATATCGCGGTGATCGAGAAATTCGCCTGGGAAATTTCGAAACTGCTGCGGGTGCGCGATCCGCTGAGCGAGAAGGTGCATCTCTCCAAAGGCAGCATGGCCGGCTATGCGCTCGCCGCCATGGCGGGCTGCCTGTGGCGTCGCGCGACCACGTCCGCGCCGATCTCGCGCCCGGCGGCAGGCAAATGAATCAGATGACCACCCAAACCGAACCCAGCGAAGTCCAGGGCGTCGCCGCCAGCTCGTCGTTCTATTCGGCGATGCGCATCCTGCCGCGCGAGCAGCGCGATGCCATGTTCCAGATCTACAGCTTCTGCCGTCAGGTCGACGACATCGCCGACTCTCACGAGGCGCGTGACCTTCGCCTGAGCCAGATGCAGCAGTGGCGCGAGGATATCGAGGCGCTCTATGCCGGCAATCCGCCGCCGCGGGTGCGCGATTATGTCGAGCCGATCAAGCGCTTCGGCATGCTGAAGGAAGACTATCTCGCCGTCATCGATGGCATGGAGATGGATATCCCTGCCGATATCCGTGCGCCCGATGAAGCGACCTTCGATCTCTATTGCGATCGCGTGGCCAGCGCCGTCGGCCGCCTGTCGGTCAAGGTGTTCGGCATGCCCGATGCAGATGGCGTGTTGCTCGCCCATCATCTTGGCCGCGCGCTGCAGATCACAAATATCCTGCGCGACATCGATGAGGACGCCACGCTCGGCCGTCTCTATCTGCCACGCGAGCTGCTCTTCCATGCCGGTATCACTTCCAGCGATCCGCAGGTGGTGATCAAGGAGAAGGCGCTGCCGAAGGTTGCCGCACCGCTGGTGCGCCGCGCGCAGGACCACTTCAAAGAGTCCGACAAGATCATGGCCCGCAACAAGCGCCGCAGCGTCCGCGCGCCGCGGATCATGTCGAAATACTACCACGCCATCCTGGAATTGCTGGTGAAACGCGGCTTCGCTTTGCCGCGCGATCCCGTTCGTCTCGGCAAGGCCTCCAAGATAGCGATCCTGCTGCGATACGCGATCATCTGATGTCCAAAACCGCTCATATCATCGGCGCCGGCGTGTCCGGCCTGGCCGCTGCGATCCGGCTGAACAATGCCGGCTATCAGGTCCATGTGCATGAAGCGACCCAGCAGGCCGGTGGCCGCTGCCGCTCCTATTTCGATGCGCAGACCGGCCTCACCATCGACAACGGCAATCACCTTGTCCTGTCAGGCAACAGCCACGTCATCAACTACGCAAAGTCGATCGGCACCGAAGCGGGACTGGTCGGCCCGGCGCGTGCGCAATTCGCTTTTGCCGATGTGAAGACCGGCAAGCACTGGCAGCTCGATCTCGGCGATGGCCGCATTCCGACCTGGCTGTTCGATGCGTCGCGCCGCGTGCCCGATACGTCGGTCGGCGATTACTTCGCGCTGACGCCGCTGATCTGGGCCGGCAATGACAAGCTCGTCGGCGACACCATCAAATGCGAAGGCGTGCTCTATGATCGCCTTGTGCAGCCGCTGCTGCTGGCTGCGCTCAATGTTGATCCGCCGGAAGGCTCGGCCGGTCTTGCCGGTGCCATCGTGCGCGAGACGCTGCTGGCGGGCGGGCAGGCATGCCGTCCGCTGATCGCGCGCTCCGGCCTCAGCGACGTGCTGGTCGAGCCGGCGATCGAATTGCTGCGCAAGAAGGGCGCGGGCGTTCATTTCGGCCACGAGCTGCGCAGCTTCACCATGGCCGGCGAGCGCATCAGCGAACTGAAATTCGGCGAAGGCGATGTGATCGCGCTGGGCGCCGATGACGTCGTCATCATGGCCGTGCCTGCCTGGTCGGCGAAGAACCTGCTGCCCGGCGTGAAGACGCCGACGGAAATGCGCGCCATCGTCAATGCGCATTTCAATTATGTGCCGCCGGCCGGTCACGCACCGATCATCGGCGTCGTCGGTGGTGTCGTGGAATGGCTGTTCGCCTTCCATAATCGCCTGTCGATCACCATCAGCAATGCCGACCGCTTCGTGAACGTGCCGCGCGAGGAATTCGCGCAGCAGATCTGGGACGAGATCTGCAAGATCTCGAACATCCAGGCGCCGTTGCCGGCCTGGCAGATCGTGCGTGAGCGCCGCGCCACCTTTGCCGCCACACCGGCGCAGAATGCATTGCGTGCCGGCACGCGGACCGATTTCAAGAACCTGTTCCTGGCTGGCGACTGGACCGATACCGGTCTGCCCGCCACCATCGAAGGCTCGATCCGCTCCGGCGATCGCGCCGCCGACATGGCACTCGGAAAGGTCTGAACCAAAGCGCGGTTCAGGCACCCCAAGTGTCACGACACGTACGGAGATCAAGCAAACATCATGTCATCGACCACTTCCGAACTCACCATCGACAACGCGAAGCTGGAGAGCAGCATCGCATCGGCCAAGAAGAGCCTGCTGGACTTCCAGCAGAGCGACGGCCACTGGGTGTTCGAGCTCGAAGCCGATGCCACGATTCCGGCCGAATATGTGCTGATGCGGCACTTCCTCGCCGAGCCCGTCGATGCCGAACTCGAAGGCAAGATTGCCAATTATCTGCGCCGCATCCAGGGCGAACACGGCGGCTGGCCGCTGGTGCAGGACGGTCCGTTCGACATGAGCGCGACGGTGAAGGCTTATTTTGCGCTGAAGATGATCGGCGATGACATCGACGCGCCGCATATGAAGCGTGCGCGCGAGGCGGCGCTGGAGCGCGGCGGCGCGATCAACGCCAATGTGTTCACGCGTTTTCTGCTCGCCACGTTCGGCGTGACCAGCTGGCGCAGCGTTCCGATGCTGCCGGTGGAGATCATGCATCTGCCGAAGTGGTTTCCGTTCCACCTCAACAAGATGTCCTATTGGGCGCGCACCACCGTCGTGACCCTGCTCGTCTTGGCGGCCAAGAAGGCGCGCGCCAAGAATCCGAAGGGCGTCGGTATCGACGAGCTGTTCCTGCAGGATCCGCGCTCGATCGGCACGCTGGCGCGCGCGCCGCATCAGAACCGCGCATGGTTCGCGTTCTTCACCGGCATCGACAAGCTGTTGCGCTTTGCCGAACCTTACTTTCCGAAAAAGTTTCGCCAGAGCGCCATCGACAAGGCGACCGCTTTCTTCGAGGAGCGCCTGAATGGCGAGGATGGCATCGGCGCCATTTTCCCGCCGATGGCCAATGCTGTCATGATCTACGACGTCCTTGGCTATCCCGAGGACTATCCGAAACGTGCGATCCAGCGTCGTGGCATCGACAAGCTGCTCGTCGTCAAGGATCACGAAGCCTATTGCCAGCCTTGCGTCTCGCCGGTATGGGACACCGCGCTGACCGCGCATGCCATGCTGGAAGCCGGCGGCGAAGATGCGTTTGCGCAAGCCGAGCGCGGACTCGACTGGCTGGTGCCGCGGCAGGAATTGGAAGTGAAGGGCGACTGGGCGGAGAACCGTCCGGACCTGCGACCGGGTGGCTGGGCCTTCCAGTACAACAACGCGCATTATCCCGATCTCGACGACACCGCCGTCGTGATGATGGCGATGGACCGCGCGCGCCGGCAGACTGGGTCCAAGGACTATGACCACGCCATCGATCGCGGCAAGGAGTGGATCCTTGGCATGCAGAGCAGCGACGGCGGCTTCGCGGCCTTCGACGTCGATAACAATCACGACTTCCTCAACAATATCCCGTTCTCGGATCATGGTGCGCTGCTCGATCCGCCGACCGAGGACGTGACCGCACGCTGCGTCTCGATGCTGGCGCAACTGGGCGATACCGTTCAGACCTCGAAGCCGCTGGCCGATGCCGTGGAGTATCTTCGCCGCACCCAGCTCGCCGAGGGATCCTGGTATGGCCGCTGGGGCCTCAATTACATCTATGGAACCTGGTCGGTCCTCTGTGCCCTGAATATGGTCGGCGTGCCCCATCAGGACCCGGCGATGCGCAAGGCGGTGGCCTGGCTGTATTCGATCCAGAATGAGGACGGCGGTTGGGGCGAGGATGCCGTCAGTTACCGTCTCGACTACCAGGGATTCGAGGCTGCTCCGTCCACATCGTCGCAATCGGCATGGGCCTTGCTTGCACTCATGGCAGCAGGCGAGGCCGATAATCCGGCGGTGGAGCGCGGAATGCGATACCTAATGGCCACACAGAACGAAAAAGGACTGTGGGACGAGGCCCGATACACCGCCACCGGCTTCCCGCGCGTGTTTTATCTGCGATATCATGGCTACTCGAAATTCTTCCCGCTCTGGGCGTTGGCGCGGTTCCGGAATTTGCAGAGCACCAACAGCAGGACGGTCGGAGTCGGAATGTGATTTTGGCGACTGGGGGCATTGCGGCAACGGCCACTTCGGTGGACCCGCGGCCGGTATTGATCGTGACGGGACTGGTCCAGGAAGCGAAGATCGCTGCCGGGCCGGGGATGACGGTCATCTGTTCCTCCAGCGATCCGGTTCAGCTTCGCAGCCTGCTCGCCGATATCGATCCTCTTAGCATCCGCGGCGTGATCTCCTTCGGCGTCGCCGGTGGCCTCGATCCCGTGCTCAAGACGGGCACCGTCGTTCTGGCCACGGAAGTGGTCGCAGCCGGCCAGGTCTGGGCGGCCTCCGAACAGCTCAGCGCTGAACTGTTGGCAGGCTCGGGCGTCGGCAATCAGACGGTCGTGCGCGGCGGTCTGGTCGGCGTCGAGAAGGTTGTCACGGGGCAGGCTGGCAAGGCTGCGCTGCGCTCGGAATTCGGCGCCTCGGCCGTCGATATGGAAAGCCACATCGCCGCGGAATTCGCGGCACTCGCCGGGCTGCCTTTCGCGGCACTTCGCGTCGTCAGCGATCCCGCCACCCGTGCGCTTCCCGAAATCGCGACCACCGCGATCAAGCCGAATGGCGATGTCGATCTCGGCAAGGTGCTGCGCGGTATTGCGCGCAACCCGCTGGTGATCCGGGCGCTGGTCTCCACCGGCCGCGACTTCAACCGCGCCCTGCGCAGCCTGAAGGATTGCCGCAGCTTTCTGCTGAGCCGCATCGGGCTGGCACAGGTCGAAGCTTAATCTCCGTCCCGCACGATCTCCGTCCCTCATGGTGAGGAGCGCGCATTTGCGCGCGTCTCGAACCATGAGCTGGCTTGGCTCCGAGCGTGCGGCCGTAGGATGGGTTGAGCGGCGGCCAAAGGCCGGCGCGACAACCCATCGGCGGAGCCTGTCACGGTCGACGGACAGCATGGGTTTTCGCTACGCTCAACCCATCCTACGAACGTCACGTTACAACAAAAAAGGGCGCGATCTGCATCGCGCCCTTTTTGCTATCTGGATGTAATCGCCTTACGCGGCGGTCGAAGCCGATGCGGCGGCTTCCGCCTTGGCTGCCTTCGCTGCGGCCTTCTCGGCTGCTGCGGCGGCTTCTTCCTTGCGGATGTCCGAGAGGCGCTTCTGCACTTCCGACGAGAACACATACTGCGCCGGGCGCTGCTTGCTGAGGTCGAGCTCAGGCGCCATCGGGCCCGAGGTCTTCACGCCGCGGATCGCCACCCACATGGCCTTCAGCGGATTGCTGAGCGCTGCATCGGCCGCGGTTGGCTCGTAACCGCAATGGGCCATACAGTCGGCGCACTTCTCGTACTTGCCGGTGCCGTAGGTGTCCCAATCGGTGGTGTCCATCAGCTCCTTGAAGGTCTGCGTATAACCTTCACCGAGCAGGTAGCAGGGCTTCTGCCAGCCAAAGATGTTGCGGGCAGGCATGCCCCATGGCTTGCACTCGTATTCCTGGTTGCCGGCGAGGAAGTCGAGGAACAGGCCGGAATGCATGATGTTCCACTTCTTGCCCTTGCCGAGGGCAAAGACGTCGCGGAACAGCTTCTTGGTCTTGGTGCGGTTCAGGAAGTGCTCCTGATCCGGCGCACGCTCATAGGCGTAACCGGGCGACATCGAGACGCCGACGCCGAGCTCCACGGTGTAGTCGAGGAACTTGGCGATGTCCTCGGCCGCATGACCGTCGAAAATGGTCGCATTGACGTTGACCGAGAAGCCGCGGTCCTTGGCAGCCTTGATCGCGGCGACGGCCTTGTCGAACACGCCTTCCTGCGACACGGCCTTGTCATGATGGTCCTTGAGACCATCGAGATGCACCGAGAAGAACAGGTAGGGCGACGGCGTGAAGAGGTCGAGCTTCTTCTCCAGCAGCAGTGCGTTGGTGCAGAGCGAGACGAACTTCTTGCGCTCCACCAGGCCGCGCACGATCTCGCCGATTTCCTTGTGGATCAGCGGTTCGCCGCCCGGGATCGCAACCATCGGCGCGCCGCATTCGTCGGCGGCGTCCCAGCATTCCTGCGCGCTCATGCGGCGATTCAGGATTGCATTGGGATAATCGATCTTGCCACAGCCGACGCAGGCGAGGTTGCAGCGGAACAGCGGCTCGAGCATCAGCACGAGCGGATAGCGCTTCCGGCCCAGCAGCTTCTGCTTCATCAGATAGCCGCCGATTTTGATTTCTTTGAAGAACGGAATTGCCATTACAATTTTCTCTCTGGGCATCTTCAGTGAAGAAGGTGGATCAAACCGCGGTCAGTTCAGCGGGCAGTCGAAATTCAATCGTCTCTTCGAGTCCCGGCAGTACCGACACCGAGACCGGTCCGATGCGCCGCAAGGTTTCAATCACGTCGTCTACAAGCACTTCCGGCGCCGAAGCACCAGCCGTAATGCCGACAGTCCGCGCGCCCCGAATCCATTCCGGGTTCAACTCGCTGCCATCGGCGATGAGGTAGCTCGCGACACCAACCTCGGTCCCGATCTCTCGGAGGCGGTTGGAGTTGGAACTGTTGGCCGCCCCCACGACCAGGATCACGTCCACGAGCCGGCTGAGGTCTCTTACCGCAGATTGGCGGTTTTGTGTCGCATAGCAGATATCGCGGGTGTCTGGACCCTGAATATCGCTAAATCTTGCGTGTAACGCGGAAATGATGTCGCGTGTGTCATCTACGCTGAGGGTCGTCTGGGTGATGTAGGCGACCGGTTCATCCATGGGAACCGTCAGCGCCGCGACATCGGCGATGCTCTGGACGATATGGATGGGACCTGGAACCTGTCCCAGGGTACCATCGACTTCGGGATGGCCGGCGTGGCCGATCAGAATCACGGTCCGGCCCTTGGCGACATAGCGTCGACCCTGGTTATGGACCTTGGCGACGAGCGGGCAGGTGGCGTCCAGCACCGGCAATCCACGCTCTTCGGCTTCTTCCTCAACGCTGCGGGCCACGCCATGGGCGCTGAACACCGTCATGGCGCCGTCAGGCACTTCGGAGAGTTCCTCGACGAAGATGGCGCCCTTGGCCCTCAGGGTCTCGACCACATGCTTGTTGTGCACGATCTCGTGGCGGACATAGACCGGCGCGCCGTAGCGCTCGAGCGCCCGCTCCACGATCTCGATGGCCCGGACCACGCCTGCACAAAATCCGCGAGGCTGGGCCAGGTAGATTTCAAGGGGACGGGGGCGATCAAGCACGGGCTACGAAATCCATTTCCAAGTCTGAGAAGTCAAAGTCTGACAAATCCAGATCTGACAAACGATAAATGTGTACCATAATCAGCGACATATCCAGTCCGGCTAGGTATTTGAGCCGTCCGGTGTGACAAAAATCACTCACTGGGCGATCCCGCGGCGGGAACGTGGTTTTCCGGGGCGGGTTAAGGTCTAAACCTTTACGATGTCTCGGATTTAGGCCAAAGAATGCTGCGAAATCTCAACAGTTCGTCACTTTACCCGGCGCATGGGCATCGTTAACAGGACGAGCACGGTCTTCTTCAAGTTCCACCTTGCGTTTTGTGCCATCAGGTCACGTTGCCGATAGCGCACTCCCTCGGCTACGAAATCACCGTTTGCGGAACCCACCGAAGCGCGCCGCATTCATTGCGAGCCTCGTCCAGATAGAAAGATAACGCGTGCTGACAAGACTAGTCGTCTCGATCGTGAATTTTTGCACCCGGTTTGCGCTGGCAACCGTCATCGTCGGTGTGCTGCTGTCGATCGGGTCCGCCTACTACACCGCCCAGAATTTCTCGATCAATACCGACATCAACAAGCTGATCTCGCCGAATCTCGACTGGCGCCAGCGTGACATGGCGTTCGACAAGGCGTTCGATCAGGAGCGCCTGATCATCGCGGTGGTCGAGGCGCCGACGCCGGAATTCGCCAACGCTGCCGCGAATGCGCTGGAGAATAAGCTCGCGCCGAACAAGAAGGATTTCGATTCGGTTCGTCGTCTCGATGGCGGCGCGTTCTTCGAGAAGAATGGCCTGCTGTTCCTGCCGACCAAGGAAGTGCAGGGCATGACCGCCCAGTTTCAGCAGGCGGCACCACTGCTCGAAATCATGGCGGGCGATCCCAGCATTCGCGGCCTGACCGGTGCGCTCGAAACCGGCCTGACCGGCATCCGCCGCGGCCAGCTGCAGCTCGACAGCGCGGCCGGCACTTTCAATACCGTTGCCGGCACGATCGAAGACGTTCTCAAAAACGGGAAGGGCTCGTTCTCTTGGCGCGGCCTTGTCAGCGACAAGCCGCTGACGGATTCCGACAAGCGCGCATTCATCGAAGCGAAGCCTGTGCTCGACTTCACCGCATTGGAGCCCGGCAAGAACGCCACCGATGCGATCCGCCAGGCTGCGGTAGACCTGAACATCGCAGGCGAATATGGCGCGCGCGTGCGTTTGACCGGCCCGGTACCGATCGCCAATGAAGAATTCTCGACCGTGCAGGACGGCGCGGTGCTGCATGGCGTCGGCACCGTCGTCGCCGTGCTGCTCATCCTCTGGATGGCGCTGCACTCAGCCAAGATCATCGGCGCCGTGTTCATCAACCTCTTCGTCGGCCTTGCCCTCACGACGGCGCTCGGCCTGATGATGGTGGGCTCGCTGAATCTGCTGTCGATCGCTTTCGCGGTTCTCTTCATCGGGCTTGGCGTCGATTTCGGCATCCAGTTCAGCGTGCGGTACCGCTCCGAGCGCTACAAGCACGACGACCTCCGCGACGCGCTCGACAGGGCCGCACGATATTGCGCCGTGCCGATTTCGCTCGCGGCCTTCGGCACCGCCGCCGGTTTCCTGTCGTTCCTGCCGACCGACTACAAGGGCGTGTCGGAACTCGGCAAGATCGCTGGCCTCGGCATGGTGATCGCATTCCTCACCAGCATCACGATGCTGCCGGCGCTGCTCGATCTGTTCAATCCCGCGGGCGAGAAGGAGCCGGTCGGTTATGGATTCCTGGCGCCGCTCGATCGCTTCCTCGAAGAGAAGCGGTTCTGGATCATCGGTGGCACGCTGGCGCTGACCATTGCCGGCCTGCCGCTGCTGTATCATCTGCGTTTCGACTTCAACCCGATCAATCTGCGCAATCCGAATGTCGAGTCGATCGCAACCTTCCTCGATCTGCGCCGCGATCCCAACACGGGCGCCAACGCCGTCAATATCATGGCGCCCAATGAAGCGGGCGCGAAGCTGATCGAAGAGCGCCTGTCGAAGGTGCCGGAAGTCGCACGCACCATCTCGCTGTCGAGCTTCGTGCCGGAGGATCAGCAGGCCAAGCTTGCTGCGATCCAGGCCGGTGCCAAGGTGCTGGAGCCGGCGCTCAATCCTGAGTCGGTCGACCAGGCGCCGACCGATGCCGAGAATGTCACTGCACTGAAGGATTCCGCTGCCAGCCTGCGCAAGCTGGCGGGTACGCAGACAAGCCCCGGTGCAGTCGCTGCAAAACGACTTGCCGACGCGCTCTCAAAAACGGCTGATGCAAGCGAGCCGGTCCGCAATCAGGTGCAGGCGACCTTCGTCGTTCCGCTCAAGATCGCGCTGGCGCAGCTCCGCAACCTGATGCAGGCGGCGCCTGTCACGCTCGACAATCTGCCGCCCGAACTGGTGAATTCGTGGAAGACCAAGGATGGCCAGATTCGCGTCGAGGCGCAGCCGAATGGCGATCCCAATGACAACGACACGCTACGCAAGTTCGCAGATGCTGTCTTGAAGTCGGAGCCGCTTGCGGTCGGTGGTCCGGTCTCGATTTTGAAGTCGGGTGACACCATCGTCACCGCCTTCATTCACGCCGGCTTCTGGGCGCTGATCTCGATCTCGCTGCTGCTATGGCTGGCGTTGCGTCGCTTTACCGACGTCTTGCTGACCATCGTGCCGTTGCTGGTGGCGGGCGCGGTGACGCTGGAAATATGCGTATTGATCGGACTGCCGCTGAACTTCGCCAATATCATCGCGCTGCCGCTGCTGCTGGGCGTCGGCGTGGCGTTCAAGATCTACTATGTGGTGGCCTGGCGCGCCGGCCATAAGAACCTGCTGCAGTCATCGCTCACCCGCGCGATCTTCTTCAGCGCACTGGCGACGGCAACAGCCTTCGGTAGCCTGTGGCTGTCCAATCATCCGGGCACCGCGAGCATGGGCAAGCTGCTAGCAATGTCCTTCGTGGTCACGCTGGCGGCCGTGTTGCTGTTCCAGCCGGCGCTGATGGGCAAGCCCCGCGAAGACGGCAAGTAAATAAAAAAGGCGCCCCGCAGGGCGCCTTTTTGCTGATGGGCTGTGTCGACGACTAGTGCGTCACCTTGTTGATCTCCGGCAGCAGGCAGATATCGCCGATATCGGCGGATGCCTGCGCGCCGGCAGCCGGTGCGGCAGCCTTCTGACCGGCCGGTGCCTTGGCGCCCGTGGTTGGAGCAGGGGCAGTCTTGGCCATCGTGTTGCTGCCGGGAGCAGGTGCAGGCGCCATCTTGCCACCGGCTGGCGCACCCTTCGCTCCAGACGCGACGACATTCTTTGCGTTCGCATTGGACGGGCTCGACGGGATCGACGGGCCGACTCGGGTCCAGGTCTGGCCACCGCAGAGGAAGCCGAGCACACAACCTTCGATCTCAAGCTCGTCGGTTGTATCGCCGAGCTTGATGGTCGATTTGTAGAACTTGCCATCCTTGGCGTTGTAGACCTGACCCGACCACTTGTCCTTGGCGGCGTTGGGCTTCATATCGATCAGCGTGGCCATGGTGAGCGTTGGCCGGGCTTTCTTCGATGCATCGGGATTGTTCTTGTCGGTGCCGCCAGGGATCTTCTCCCAGGCGACGGCGCCCCACATGCTGCCACCGCATTCGGCAACACGGATATGGGCGATGCCGTCCTCGACCTTCCAGTCGCCGGTCGGATCAGCTGCAAATGCGGGAGTCAGACCTGCTGAAAACAAGCCTGCCGAAATAACGATTCCACAATATGTAAGATGGCGCGTAGGAATGCGGGGGCGCTGCAACATGTTCAGACCTATGCTTAAGTAGCGTTTCGCGACGACCGGTTTCTCGACCACAGAGAGTGCGTGAGAAGTCAAATCGCCGCATTTACGGTTTTCAGTTGACGAAGCGACCATCAACCGACGTATGTAAATCATGGTATATCCGAATCTAGATGTTTCCGAGATGTTTGTCGAAAGGGAGGCGCAGCGTAGCTCGATGCATACGCGCCACCTTAACGAGCAAATGGTCCGCGTCCTCAAGACCATCGGATATGACGTTGGCTTCCAGAAGGGCACCGGTCAGTATCTGTTCGATCGGGAAGGCGCCCGTTATCTGGATCTACTGAGCGGATTTGGCGTTTTTGCGATTGGCCGCAATCATCCGGTGATGCGGGATGCGCTAAAATCGGTGCTGGATGCGGATCTGCCCAATCTGGTGCAGATGGACGTCTCGACCCTCGCCGGTATTCTCTCCGAGAAGCTGCTCGAACACGTTCCCTATATGGACAAGGTGTTTTACGCCAATTCAGGCGCCGAGACCGTCGAGGCAGCGATCAAGTTCGCGCGTAACGCCACTGGCCGCAACGACATCGTCTATTGCGACCATGCCTATCACGGCCTGACTTATGGCGCATTGTCGCTGACCGACGACACCAATTTCCGCTCCGGCTTCGGCCCGCTGCTGCAGGGCTGCTCGGTCGTTCCGTTCAACGATCTCGAAGCACTCGAAAAGGTGCTGTCGTCGAAGCAGGTCGCCGGTTTCATCATCGAGCCGATCCAGGGCAAGGGCGTCAATCTGCCCTCCGACGAATTCCTGTCTGGCGCGCTGGCGCTGTGCCGGAAATACGGCACGCTGTTCATCGCCGACGAGATCCAGACCGGCCTCGGCCGCACCGGTAAGTTCTTGGCCATCGAGCACTGGAACATCGAACCGGACATGATTCTGCTCGCCAAGGCGCTGTCCGGTGGTCACGTGCCGGTCGGTGCGCTGCTCACACGCAAGGCGATCTTCGACAAGATCTTCAACCGCATGGATCGCTCGCTGGTCCATGGCTCGACCTTCGGCAAGAATGATCTCGCAATGGCGGCCGGTATCGCCACGCTCGAGATCATGAAGCACGAGAAGCTGGTCGAGAACGCCGCCAAGCGCGGTGCCGAGATCCGGCTCGCGCTGCAGAACATGATTCCGGAATTCGAGCTGCTGAAGGAAGTGCGCGGCAAGGGTCTCATGATCGGCGTCGAATTCGGCCCGCCGAAATCGCTGCGCCTGAAAGCCTCGTGGAACATCCTCGAATCGGCCAGCAAGGGCCTGTTCTGCCAGCTGATCACCGTGCCGCTGTTCAAGGATCAGAAGATCCTGACCCAGGTCTCCGGCCACGGCAGCCACACCATCAAGCTGTTGCCGCCGCTGACGGTGAACGAGGACGACACCAGGTGGATCACGGACTCGTTCCGCACGGTGATCGCCGACAGCCACAAGGTGCCCGGCGCGATCTGGTCGCTCGGCAAGACGCTGGTCGATAACGCCGTGCGGAAATCGGCTTAGTTTTTGCTCCCCAAAACTCCGCCCTCATCCTGAGGAGCCGCGCAAAGCGCGGCGTCTCGAAGGATGATTGCCTGGGCGGGCCGCCATCCTTCGAGACGCGCGCGCGTGCGCGCGCCTCAGGATGAGGGCTGAGTGTGGTGAGGGCTACTTCCCGTCCGCGACAATCATCGACGCACCTTTTTCCGCGATCATCGCTGTCGGTGTATTGGTATTGCCCGACGTGATCGTCGGCATCACCGATGCATCGACGATGCGCAGGCCGGCGATGCCATGGAAACGCAGGCGCTCGTCGACCACTGCAGTTGGATCCGATGCGGTGCCCATCTTCGCAGTGCCAACCGGATGGAAGATCGTGGTGCCAATGTCGCCCGCCGCTCTCGCCAGCGATTCCGCGTCGTCGCCCACCGATGGGCCGGGCAGATACTCTTCCGGATGATAGGCACTCAAAGCCTTCTGCTTCATCAGCCTGCGCGTTACCCGGATCGCATCTGCTGCAACCTGCCGATCCTCGTCCGTCGAGAGATAATGCGGCGCGATCGACGGCGCCTCATCAGCGTTGCCAGAGCGCAGCTTGATCTCACCACGCGAGGTCGGCCGCAGGTTGCAGGCGCTGACGGTGATCGCGGGAAAGCGGTGCAGGGGATCGCCGAATTTGTCGAGCGACAGCGGCTGCACATGAAACTGGATGTTGGCGCGCTCGCGATCCTCGTCAGAACGCGTGAAGATGCCAAGCTGTGATGGCGCCATGGTGAGCGGGCCGCGGCGGCGCAGCGCGTAGTCGATACCCATCCAGCCGCGGCGGAACAGGTTGTAGTAGGTCTCATTCAGCGTACGCACGCCGGAGACCTTGTAGATCGCGCGCTGTTGCAGATGGTCCTGCAGATTGCGGCCGACGCCAGGCTTGTCGAGCACGAGGTCTACGCCTGCATCAGCGAGCCATTCAGCCGGGCCGATGCCCGAGCGCTGCAGCAGATGCGGTGAGCCGACAGCGCCCGCGCACAGCACGACTTCGCCTTTGCTGCGCGCTTCGATGTCTTGACCGTTCTGCCTGAAACGTACGCCCACGGCGCGGCCGTTCTCGACGATCAGGCGATCAACAAGCACACCGGTTTCGAGCCGCAGATTGGGACGGTTCAGCACCGGCTTGAGAAAGCCGCGCGCGGAAGACCATCGCCGTCCGCGCTTCTGATTAACGTGAAAATATCCGATACCTTCATTGTCGCCGGTGTTGAAATCGTCGGTGCGGCGAATGCCCATTTCCGACGCCGCATCGGCGACGGCGTCGAGCACGTCCCATGACAATCGCGGCGCCTCGATGCGCCAGCCGCCGCCGACGCCGTGATGCTCGCTCGCGCCAAGGAAGTGATCTTCCAGCTTGAGGAAGGATTTCAGCACATCGTCATAGCCCCAGCCGGTCAGGCCGAGCTGGCGCCAGTGATCGTAGTCGGCCGCCTGGCCGCGCATCGAGATCATCGCATTGATGGCGGACGAGCCGCCGATCACCTTGCCGCGCGGATAGGCCAGCGATCGGCCGTTCAGCCCGGGCTCGGGCTCGGTGCGAAACATCCAGTCGGAGCGGGGATTGCCGATGGCGAAGAGGTATCCGACCGGGATGTGAAACCATATCCAGTTGTCCCGGCCTCCGGCTTCCAGCAGCAGCACGCGCTTGGTCGAATCGGCCGAGAGACGATTGGCGACGATGCAACCTGCGGTGCCTGCACCCACCACGATGTAGTCAAAGTCGCCTTCGAGCCGCGTCATCGTTCCCCGCCATCGTCCCGGTTTATTGCCGTATGATGACGCTCTAGCGGGCGAATTCAGCGATGTACAGACGACCATCGCATGACGGGGAGGGCCTGCCGGCTTGGGCAGTTGGCACGTCGCGTGCTAGGCTAAGGCCAGCAGATTTCATTGCCAGCGAGTTGACCTATGTCGATCATTGACCGCATCGCCGAATTGCAGCCCGAGATCACGGCCTGGCGCCGCGACCTGCATCAGCATCCGGAGCTGCTCTACGATGTGCACCGCACCGCGGCCTTCGTGGCGGAGAAGCTGAAGGCGTTCGGTTGCGATGAAGTGGTCGAGGGCATCGGCCGCACCGGCGTTGTCGGGGTCATCAAGGGCAAGAAGGGCAAGGGCAGTGTCATCGGTCTGCGCGCTGACATGGACGCGCTGCCGATCGAAGAACAGACCAATCTGCCTTACGCATCAAAAGTGCCGGGCAAGATGCATGCGTGCGGCCATGACGGCCACACCTCGATGCTGCTTGGCGCTGCGCAATATCTCGCCGAGACCCGCGATTTCGCCGGCGATGCGGTCGTCATCTTCCAGCCGGCCGAAGAGGGCGGTGCGGGCGCCGATGCGATGATCAAGGACGGATTGATGGATCGCTTCGGCATCCAGACGGTCTATGGCATGCACAACAATCCGGGGGCGCCGATCGGCTCCTTCTCGATGCGGACCGGCCCGATCATGGCGGCGATGGATCGCATCTCGATCACCATCGAAGGTGTCGGCGGTCACGCCGCTTATCCGCACAAGACCATCGATCCAGTACTGGCCGGCTCGCAGCTCATCGTGGCGTTCCAGTCGATCGTGTCACGCACAGTGAGCCCGCTGGATTCCGCCGTCATCTCGATCTGCGAATTCCATGCCGGCCATGCCAGCAACGTCATTCCGGCAAGCGCTGAACTGCGCGGCACGGTGCGCACGTTGCGGAAGGAAGTTCGTGATCTCGTCGAGAAGCGCATGAACGAGGTTTGCGCCGGCATCGCATTGCAGACAGGGGCGCGGATCGCGCTGAATTACGATCGCGGTTATCCCGTCGTCGTCAATCATCCCGAGGAAACGAAGCTCGCGGCGAAGATTGCTGGAGATGTCGGCGGCGTTGCCAATGTCGCCACCGACATGGAGCCGGTGATGGGCGCCGAGGACTTCGCCTATATGCTGGAGGCGCGCCCTGGCGCTTTCATCTTCATGGGCAATGGCGACAGCGCCGGCCTGCATCACCCTGCTTACAACTTCAACGATGATGCCATCGTCTATGGCTCATCCTATTGGGTGAAGCTGGTAGAGACGTCGCTGGCGGCGTAGCTCGGTTGTCGTCCCCGCGAAGGCGGGTACCCATACACGCTGTCGTCATAGGGGGTACGCGACGGATGTGGCTCTGCCATAGCGTCGCGACATCGTCGGAGGCTATGGGTCCCCGCTTTCGCGGGGACGACACGGAGTTTTACTCCGCCGCCTGCGCGTAGTCCTCCATCGGCGGGCACGAGCACACCAGATTGCGGTCGCCATAGACATTGTCGACGCGGCCGACCGGGCACCAGTATTTGTCGGTGCGCGAGGTGCCGGCCGGGAAGCAGCCTTCGGCGCGGGTATAGGCGCGTGTCCAGTCGTCCTCGGCGATGTCATGCACCGTATGCGGCGCATGACGCAGCGGCGAGGCTTCGATCTTGAAGCGGCCGCCTTCCACATCGGCGATTTCCTTGCGGATCGCGATCATCGCATCACAGAAGCGATCGAGCTCCGCCTTTGATTCCGATTCCGTCGGCTCGATCATCAGCGTGCCCGCGACGGGGAAGCTCATGGTCGGTGCGTGGAAGCCGTAGTCGATCAGGCGCTTGGCGATATCATCCACGGTGACGCCACTCGTCGCCTTCAGCGGGCGCGGATCGATGATGCATTCATGCGCCACGCGGCCATTGTGGTTGCGATAGAGCACTGGGAAATGCGGATCGAGCCGGGCCGCCACATAATTCGCATTGAGGATCGCGACCTCGGTGGCCGTGGTGAGGCCCGCGCCGCCCATCATCAGGATGTAGATATAGGAGATGGTCAGGATCGATGCCGAACCATAGGGCGCGGCCGAGACCGGACCGACCGGCGCATCGGCATCGGTGGTGGGATGACCGGGCAGATAAGGCGCAAGATGCGCCTTGACGCCGATCGGGCCCATGCCCGGTCCGCCGCCGCCATGCGGGATGCAGAAGGTCTTGTGCAGGTTGAGGTGGCTGACATCGGCGCCATATTCGCCGGGGCGCGAGAGGCCAACCTGCGCATTCATGTTGGCGCCGTCCAGATAGACCTGGCCACCATGCGCATGGACGATGTCGCAGATATCGCGGATATGCTCCTCGAACACGCCGTGGGTCGACGGATAGGTGATCATGATCGCCGCGAGATTGGCCGCGTGCTTCTCGGCCTTGGCGCGGAGATCTTCCACATCGACATTGCCGTCCTTGTCGCAGGCGACGACGACGACGCTCATGCCGACCATCGCGGCCGATGCGGGGTTGGTGCCATGGGCAGATGACGGGATCAGGCAGATCGTACGCTGATGATCGCCACGCGCAGCGTGATAGCCGCGGATCGCAAGCAGGCCGGCATATTCACCCTGCGCGCCGGAATTCGGCTGCAGCGACACGGCGTCGTAGCCGGTAATGTCGCACAGCCATTTTTCCAGCGTGGCGAACAGCGTGTGATAGCCCTGCGCCTGATCGGCCGGCACGAACGGATGCAGCGAGCCCCAGGCGGGCCAGGTCAGCGGCATCATTTCGGTGGTGGCGTTCAGCTTCATGGTGCAGGAGCCGAGCGGGATCATCGCGCGATCGAGCGCGAGATCGCGGTCCGACAGTTTTCGCATATAGCGCAGCAGTTCGGTTTCCGAGCGATGGCTGTGGAAGACCGGATGCGTCAGGAACGGCGACGAGCGCTTGAGCGAAGCGGGCAGGCCATCGCTGATGCCATGTTCGACATCGGCATAACCGAGCTTGCCACCAAAGGCGCGCCAGATCGCTTCGACAGTCTCGGGCGTGGTGGTTTCATCGAGCGCGATGCCGATGGCGCCGTCACCGATATGCAGATTGATCTTCTCAGCCTGCGCGGCGGCGATGATGCCGGCCTGCTTGTCGCCGACCTTGATGGTGATGGTATCGAAGAACGCGTCGCTTTCCGGTGCGAAGCCGAGCTTCGTGAGGCCGGCCGCCAGTGTCAGCGCACGGCGATGCGTGGTGCGGGCGATATATTTGAGGCCTTCGGGGCCGTGATAGACCGCATACATCGATGCGATGACGGCGAGCAGCACCTGTGCGGTGCAGATATTCGAGGTCGCCTTTTCGCGGCGGATATGCTGTTCGCGGGTCTGCAGCGCCAGCCGATAGGCCGGCTCGCCGCGCGAATCGATGGACAGGCCGACGAGGCGGCCGGGGATCGAGCGCTTGATGGCATCGCGCACCGACATGTAGCCGGCATGCGGCCCGCCATAGCCCATCGGCACGCCAAAACGCTGTGCCGAACCGATGGCGATATCGGCGCCGAGATCGCCGGGCGATGCGATCAGCGTCAGCGCGAGAAGATCGGCCGCCATCACAGCGAGCGCGCCCTTGGCCTTCAGCGCTGCAATCGCCGGCTTGAAATCGCGGACCACGCCGCTTGTGCCGGGATATTGCAGCAGGGCGCCGAACACATCGGCGCCATCGAGCTCGGTGAGCGGGTTGCCCACCTGCAGCGACCAGCCGAGCGGCTCGGCGCGGGTGCGCAGCACGGCCTGCGTCTGCGGATGCACCTCGTGATCGACAAAGAAGGTCTTGGTCTGCACGGAAGACGCACGCTCGGCCAGAGCCATCGCTTCGGCGGCGGCGGTGCCTTCGTCCAGCAGCGATGCATTGGCGACATCGAGGCCGGTGAGGTCGCAGATCATGGTCTGGAAGTTGAACAGCGCCTCCAGGCGGCCCTGGCTTATTTCAGGCTGATACGGCGTGTAGGCCGTGTACCAGGCCGGATTTTCCAGGATGTTGCGCTGGATCACCGTGGGCAGCACGGTGCCGTGATAGCCTTGGCCGATCAGCGAGGTGAAGACCTTGTTGCCCGTCGCGAGCTCCGTCATATGCGTCAGCGCTTCGGTCTCGCTCAGCGCACGGCCGGTATCGAGCGGCGCCTTTTGCCGGATCGCGCCCGGCAGCGTCTCGCTCATCAGGCCGGACAGGCTCTTGGCACTCACCGTCTCCAGCATCGCCTGGATGTCGGACGGCGATGGGCCGAGATGGCGGCGGACGAAATCAGTGGCGACGTCGGCGGAGGTCGAGGGCATCGGCTGTTCCTTTGTAGAAACCATCAAGTCGTCATTGCGAGGAGCGAAGCGACGAAGCAATCCAGAAGCCACGCAAAGAAAGACTGGATTGCTTCGCTTCGCTCGCAATGACGAGGAAAAATCAGGCGCTGTGCGCTTTGTAGGCCTCGGCATCCATCAGGCCGTCGAGCTCGCTCTTGTCGGCAAGCTTCAGCTTGAAGAACCAGGCCTTGCTTTCGGCATCGGAATTCACCAGCGCCGGCTCAGCGGCGAGGCCGTCATTGATCTCCACCACTTCGCCGGTGATCGGCGCATAGACGTCGGAGGCGGCCTTGACCGATTCCACCACGGCGGCGGCTTCGGCCTTTTTCAGCGCACGGCCGACCTTGGGCAGTTCGACGAACACGACATCGCCGAGCTGCGATTGCGCGAAATCGGTGATCCCGACGGTGACGATGTCGCCGTCGATCTGCAGCCATTCGTGGTCTTCGGTGTAGAGGGTGGTCATGGGTCAGTTCCTCAACGCTTGTAGTTGTTCGGGACGAAAGGCATGGGGGCGACGGTCATCGGCAAACGCTGGCCACGCAATTCGGCAAATAGCGTAGTGCCGTCCTTGGCGTGGGACGTCGGCACATAGCCCATGGCAATCGGCGCCGAGATGCTGGGGCCGAAACCGCCCGAGGTGACCTTGCCGATCGAATCGGTGGAGGTGGCATCGGCAAACAGCAGAATGCCTTCGCGCACGGGCGCGCGGCCTTCCGGCTTCAACCCGACGCGCTGGCGTGACACGCCGCCATCGAGCTGGGCCAGAATCGCCTCGCTGCCGAAGAAGCCGCCGGCCCGCGCGCCGCCCGTGCGGCGGCTCTTCTGGATCGACCAGATCAGATTGCCTTCGACGGGGGTGGTCGTCGTATCGATGTCATGGCCGTAGAGGCACATGCCGGCTTCCAGCCGCAGGCTGTCGCGGGCGCCGAGGCCGATCGGCAGCACATCGGGATGATCGAGCAGGGCAGCGGTCAGTGCTTCGGCCTGATCGTTCGGAATCGAGATTTCATAGCCGTCCTCGCCGGTATAGCCGGAACGGGACACGAAGCACGCAATGCCATTCACCTGATGCGGGCCGGCATCCATGAATTTCATGTCAGGCGCCGCCTCGCAGAATTTTGCCAGCACATCCGCCGCCTTCGGTCCCTGCAGCGCGATCAGCGCGCGGTCGGGCAGGGCCTCGATGATGCAGGTGTCGGAGAGATGCGTACGCAGATGCGCTTCGTCTTCGGTCTTGCAGGCCGCGTTGACCACCAGAAACAGATGGTCACCGAAATTCGCCACCATCAGGTCGTCGAGAATGCCGCCGGTTTCATTGGTGAACTGCGCGTAACGCTGGCGGCCGGGTGCGAGCGCCAGGATGTCCATCGGCACCAGCTTTTCCAGCGCCAGTGCTGCATCCTCCACCTTGCCGGATTTCGCCCGCAGCACGATCTGGCCCATATGGGATACGTCGAACAGGCCGGCCGCCGAACGGGTGTGGAGATGTTCCTTGAGCACGCCGGTGGCATATTGCACGGGCATGTCATAGCCGGCGAAGGGCACCATCTTGCCGCTGCGCGCCGCATGCAGCGCGTGGAGCGGCGTTTTCTTCAGAGCTGAGGTTGTGTCGGTCGCAAGCATCGATGGGCCCTCGCGGTTCCCCCGGGCAGATTCCCGGCGGGTGTCGCAGAAGCCCCATCTGTCGCTGTGCCTGAGAGTATTATCCCGTCGGCGGACGCTCACGGGGATGCCGCAGCGCCTCTTTCCAGATGCTTAGTCCGTCACGCGGTCCTTTTGCCTGAGAGTTTCCGGGGCGGTTGCTCCTTCGGCGCCAACCCGAGCATGGGCTGGTCTCTCCCGACGTGACGTCGTTCAACGCCGGCAAAAGACCACACGTTCCCCGAGCCTGTCAACGCACATGCAGCAACCATCCACGGCCCTGAGCTATTGCGGCAACCCCATGATTAAGCTGCACAGTTTCTGGACAGCGGCGTCCCCCCCGGTCTAAAAGCACCCGGTTGTGGTTTGAGGCCGCGGGAACTGCCGCGGCCGCACTCAGGCGTGATTGGACGGTTATGAGCGGCGTTAACGAAATCAGGTCGGCATTTCTGAATTACTTCGCCAAGAACGGCCACGACATTGTGTCGTCGTCGCCGCTGGTGCCGCGCAACGACCCCACGCTGATGTTCACCAATGCCGGCATGGTGCAGTTCAAGAACGTTTTTACCGGCATCGAGAAGCGGCCCTATCAGCGCGCCACCACCTCGCAGAAATGCGTGCGCGCCGGCGGCAAGCATAACGACCTCGACAATGTCGGCTACACCGCGCGTCATCACACCTTCTTCGAGATGCTCGGCAACTTCTCGTTCGGCGATTACTTCAAGGAACGCGCCATCGAGCTCGCCTGGAATCTGATCACCAGGGAATACGGGCTCGCCAAGGATCGGCTGCTCGTCACCGTCTATTCCGAGGACGATGAAGCCTTCGCGCTGTGGAAGAAGATCGGCCTGCCGGATTCCAAGATCATCCGCATCCCGACCTCGGACAATTTCTGGCAGATGGGCGACACCGGCCCCTGCGGCCCGTGCTCGGAAATCTTCTTCGACCACGGCGACAAGATCCCCGGCGGCCCTCCCGGCTCGCCCGATGAAGACGGCGACCGGTTCATCGAGATCTGGAATCTCGTTTTCATGCAATTCGACCAGTTGGCGCCGGGCAACCGTATCTCGCTGCCGAAGCCGTCCATCGACACCGGCATGGGCCTCGAGCGCATCGCCGCGGTGCTGCAGGGCAAGCACGACAACTACGATATCGATCTGTTCGTCGCACTGATCCGCGCCATCGCCGATCTCACCGGCGCCGATCCGCAGGGCCCGATGAAGGCCTCGCTGCGCGTCATCGCAGATCATTTGCGCGCGTCGTCGTTCCTGATTGCCGACGGTGTGCTGCCGTCGAATGAAGGCCGCGGCTATGTGCTCCGCCGCATCATGCGCCGTGCCATGCGCCACGGTCAGCTGCTCGGCGCACGTGAGCCGATCATGTGGAAGCTGGTCGCGGCACTCGTGCGCGAGATGGGCGAAGCCTATCCGGAATTGCAGCGTGCGCGCTCGCTCATCGAAGAGACGCTGCGCCTTGAAGAGACCCGCTTCCGCCGAACGCTGGAAAAGGGCCTCGGCATTCTTGACACCAAGAGCGCCACGCTGAAACAGGGCGACATGTTTGATGGCGAGACCGCCTTCACGCTCTACGACACATTCGGCTTCCCGCTCGATCTCACCCAGGATGCGCTGCGCAACCGCGGCATCTCCGTCGATATCGCATCCTTCACCGATGCGATGGAGCGGCAGAAGCAGAAGGCGCGCGCCTCATGGTCCGGTTCGGGCGAAGCCGCCACCGAGACGGTGTGGTTCGGCCTGCGGGAAAAGCTCGGCGCCACTGAATTCCTCGGCTACGAGACCGAGAGCGCCGAAGGCGCTGTCACGGCGCTGGTCAAGGACGGCGCTGAAGTCGAGAGCCTCAAGGCCGGCGACACCGGCGCCATCGTCTTGAACCAGACGCCGTTCTATGCGGAGTCCGGCGGCCAGGTCGGCGATCTCGGCGTGCTCACGGGCGAGGGCGTCACCTTCCGCGTCACCGATACGCAGAAGCGCGCCGGCGATCTGTTCGTGCATCTCGGCACGGTCGAGAGCGGCGAGCTCAAGATCGGCACCGCGCTGGCACTCGATGTGGATCATGCCCGCCGCTCGGCGATCCGCGCCAACCACTCGGCGACGCATCTGCTGCATGAAGCGCTGCGTCAGGTACTGGGCGATCACATCGCGCAAAAAGGCTCGTCGGTGGACGACAAGCGCCTGCGCTTCGACTTCGTGCATCAGAAGCCGATCACGGCTGAAGAGCTGCGTCAGGTTGAGGACATCGCCAACAATGTCGTGCTGGAAAATGACGAAGTCACCACGCGCCTGATGGCGGTGGATGACGCCCGCGAGGCCGGCGCCCGCGCGCTGTTCGGTGAAAAATATGGCGACGAGGTTCGCGTCGTCTCCATGGGCAAGATGCCGCGTGACTCCGGAAGCAACGCGCTCGGCTGGTCGGTCGAGCTCTGCGGCGGCACCCATGTGAAGCGTACCGGCGATATCGGCATGGTCTCGGTCACGGCGGAAAGCGCTGTGGCTTCCGGCGTTCGCCGCATCGAAGCATTGACCGGAAATCAGGCGCGTCATCAGGCCAATGGCACGATTGCGCTGGCCAAGTCTGCTGCCAACGAGCTGCGCACGACCGTCGACGACATGCCGGCCCGCATCGCCGCGCTGATGGAAGAGCGCAAGAAGCTCGAGCGTGAATTGTCGGAAGCCAAGAAGACCATCGCCATGGGCGGCGGCACCGGTGGCGCGGCGGCCGGCGCAGGCGGCGGCGACGTCATCGATGTTGGCGGCACCAAGCTGATGGCGAAGTCCGTCTCTGGTATAGAGATGAAGGATCTCAAGAGCCTCGCGGATGCCGGCAAGAAACAGCTCGGCTCAGGCGTGGTCGCGATCATCAATGTCGGCGAAGACGGCAAGGCCGGCGTCGTGGTCGGCGTCACCGAGGATCTGGTCACGCGTTTCAGCGCCGTCGAGCTGGTGAAGATCGCGTCCGAAGCCCTTGGCGGCAAGGGCGGCGGTGGCCGTCCGGACATGGCACAGGCCGGTGGCCCCGATGGCAGCAAGGCGAATGATGCGCTGAAGGCGATCGAAGCGGCTCTCGCGAAATAGCCGCGCGTCGTCCCCGCGTAGGCGCAAGCCAAGACTATCGCATATGGCCAAGCGCGGATGATGATAGTGCTCGGCCTGCATGGTTCGAGACAACCGCTTCGCGGGCTCCTCACCATGAGGGTCTTCTATAGCGCTATACTCTTCCCTCATCCTGAGGAGCGGCCTTCTTAGGCCGCGTCTCGAAGGATGGCGGCAGGCTGCGTTGCCAATCATATGCAACAGCCCGCGCCTGCGCGGGGACGGCACGGTGTGATGCGAGATCAGCTATCTCAGTTAGGAACTGCGATGCTTCATCGCAACCGCTTGTCCTGATAACGACATCGTTTCGGGCTGCGACCATGAGTAGCCTCACTTGAGTCTGGCATCCCACGCTCCCATGCGGCAAAAAGCGGCATGGAGCACAATACCCCTCTGATTTCGACCGTCGTCGTCGGCCTCGTGCTGGCTTTCATTCTCGGTGTGGTTGCACAGCGCATCCGCGTCTCGCCGCTGGTGGGCTATCTCCTGGCCGGCGTGCTGATGGGGCCATTTACGCCGGGTTATGTCGCGGATCAGAAACTCGCCAACGAACTCGCTGAAATCGGCATCATCCTGCTGATGTTCGGTGTCGGCCTGCATTTTTCGTTGAAGGATCTGCTCTCGGTCAAGAACATCGCCATCCCCGGCGCCGTCGTGCAGATCGGGGTGGCGACGCTGCTTGGCATCGGGCTTGGCGAGCTGCTGGGCTGGGGCCTGGGTGGCGGTCTTGTGTTCGGCCTCGCGCTGTCGGTCGCATCGACTGTCGTTCTGCTTCGCGCGCTGCAGGAGCGCCGCCTGCTGGATAGCGAGCGCGGACGGATCGCCATCGGCTGGCTGATCGTCGAAGACCTTGCCATGGTTCTGACGCTGGTGCTGCTGCCAGCCATTGCACCTTTGTTGAAGGGGGAAGGCGGCGGCGATCTGTCAGCGCTGGCGATGCCGTTGCTGGTCACGCTCGGCAAGGTCGCGGGCTTCGTCATCTTCATGCTGGTGGTCGGCCGTCGCGTCATTCCGGCATTGCTGCATTACGTCGCGCATACTGGCTCGCGCGAGCTGTTTCGTCTGGCCGTGTTCGCGATCTCGCTCGGCGTCGCCTTCGGCGCGGCGCTTGTCTTCGATGTCTCGTTCGCGCTCGGTGCCTTCTTCGCCGGCATGATTCTCAGCGAGTCCGAGCTCAGCCAGCGCGCTGCCAATGAGACCCTGCCGCTGCGCGACGCGTTTGCCGTGCTGTTCTTCGTCTCAGTCGGCATGCTGGTCGATCCCAGCATCATCCTGCGTGATCCGTTGCCGCTCTTGGCCACGGTCTTCATCATCCTGATCGGTAAGTCCGTCGCAGCTTTCGGCATCGTGCGCCTGTTCGGGTATCCGCAATCGACGGCGCTGACGATTTCAGCGTCGCTCGCGCAGATCGGCGAGTTCTCGTTCATTCTTGTCAGCCTCGGCGCGAGCCTCGCGCTGCTGCCGGATCGCGGCCGCGATCTGGTGCTGGCCGGTGCGATCATCTCGATCATGATCAATCCAGTATTTTTCGCGCTTCTCGATCGCATCGTCGCCAAGGAGGACGCCGAGCCACAGCCCGTCGGTCCGCCCGATCCGGCCAAGCCTGTGGTGCGTGATCCCCATCCGATCTCCGAACTCACCAATCACGTCGTGCTGGTCGGTCATGGCCGCGTCGGCAGCGTGGTGAGCACGGCGCTGCGTGCGGCCAAGCTGCCCTTCCTCGTCATCGAGGATACGCCCGGCGTGGTCGAGCGGCTGCGCGAAAGCCATGTGGATGTGATCACCGGCAATGCCGCAGCGCCCGACATGCTGCAGGCGGCGAACATCACCCATGCGCGGGGATTGCTCGTCGCCATCCCCGACGCGTTCGAAGGTGGCCAGATCGTCGCCAAGGCGCGGGCGCTGGCGCCGACGCTGCCGATCATCGCCCGCGCGCATTCCGATGAGGAAGTCGCGCATCTCAAGTATCACGGCGCCAATGTCGTGATCATGGGCGAACAGGAAATCGCCAAGGCGATGCTGCTGAAGATCGGCGCGACGATGGCGGTGTAATCGGATCCTCTATTGTCGTCACCCGGCTTGACCGGGTGACCCAGTAGACACCGCAGCTTCTGAGTTTACTGGATCGCCCGGTCAGGCCGGGCGACGACAGGTGAGATTACACCGACCGCGTCATTCCGCCATCGACGCGGATGTTCTGGCCGGTGATGTAGCCCGCGCCTTCTGACGCGAGGAAAGCCACCGTGGCTGCAATCTCTTCGCTTTTGCCATAGCGCTGCATCGGTACGCTCTCGCGACGCTCTTCGGTGGCGGGCAGGCTGTCGATCCAGCCCGGCAACACATTGTTCATCCGCACATTCGACGCGGCAAAAGCATCCGCGAACAGTTTTGTGTAGGACGCCAGGCCTGCGCGAAACACTGCCGAGGTCGGAAACATTGCCGACGGCTCGAAGGCCCATGCGGTGGAGATATTGATGATACTGCCGGCCTTCTGCGCCTGCATGATCGGCGCGACCAGTCGCGTTGGCCGGATCACATTCATCAGATAGACGTCCATGCCGGTGTGCCACTGCTCGTCGGTGAGCTCGGTTACCGGCGCACGCGGGCCATGTCCGGCGCTGTTCACCAGCACGTCGATGCGCCCCCATTTGGCGGCAGCGCCATCGACGAGGCGCTTGAGATCATCATTCGACTGGTTCGAGCCAGTGATGCCAAGCCCGCCCAGTTCCTGCGCCAGTGCTTCGCCTTTGCCGGACGACGACAGGATCGCGACGTGAAATCCGTCGGCGGCGAGGCGACGCGCAGATGCGGCGCCCATGCCACTTCCGCCTGCGGTGATGATGGCGACTTTGCCTGCTGACATGGTGATGCTCCTCTTGATGAAGCGAGCCTAGCTCGCAATCGTCCTGCGCAGGAAGGCGTAACCGAGCGCCTGGCTCTGTGCCTGCTTGCTGTTGTCCACCGCGCCTGAATGGCCACCGGCCACGGTCTCGTTGAACCAGGCCGGGCAACCCAACTCCTGCAGCTTGGCCACCATCTTGCGGGCATGGCCGGGATGCACGCGGTCGTCGGTGCGGTTGGTGGTGATCAGGATCGGCGGATAATTCTGGCTCGCCGTCGCCAGATGATAGGGCGAAAATTTCTGCAGATACGCCCATTCATCCGGAATTTCCGGATCGCCATATTCGGCGATCCAGCTCTGGCCCGCGAGCAGCTTTGTGTAGCGCGCCATGTCGAGCAGCGGCACGCTGCACCAGATCGCGCCGAACAGGCGCGGATAGCGCGTCAGCATATTGCCGACCAGCAGGCCGCCATTGCTGCCGCCATGGCAGGCGAGCTTGGCCGCCGTGGTCACGCCGGACGCAGCGAGATCGCGCGCCACGGCCGCGAAGTCATCGTGCGCCACATGCTTGGTGCTCTTGCGCGAGGCCAGATGCCAGCTCGGCCCGAATTCGCCACCGCCGCGGATGTTCGCGATGGCATAGACATGGCCGTGTTCGAGCCAGAGCTTGCCGGCGATCGTCATGTAGGACGGCGTCAGCGAGACTTCGAAGCCGCCATAGCCATAGAGGATCGTCGGTCGCGGCGCGCCCTTGGCGGACAGGTTCTTGCCGATCAGGAAATACGGAATCTTGGTGCCATCCTCGGCCACCGCATGGCGCTGCTGCACCTCGATGCCCTCCGGATCGAAATTGCGCGGCGCGCTTTTCAACGGCTCTGGCGCACCATGGCCATCCCAGAGTGCCGTCGTCGTTGGCCGGTCGAAGCCAGTAACGGTGAGCAACAGTTCTGTGCCGAGATCGGGATCGTCCTCTCCACCAAAGCTCTGCGCGGAGATTGAGGCATTGTCGGGCAGGCCGGGCAGGGGCGTGTCGGTCCAGCCGGCTTCGCTCTTTTGCATGAGCACGAGACGGCCACGGACATTGTCGAGCAGTTCGAGCACGATGCCGTGGCGTGTTTCGGTCCAGGATTGTAGCGCCCGCGTCGGCGTTGGCGCGAACACGATCTCGAAATCGCGTGCGCCGGACAGGAAGCGGTCGAGATCGATCGCCGCGACAGCACCCGCGGGAATCTTGAGATCGCCGAGCGTCCAGTCCTGCTTCGGGCTGATCAGCAGATCTTCCGCCTCTGCTCCGACATCGATTTCCTCGGGCAGTTCCAGCCGCAGCCGCTTGCCCGCATGCGGGCCATTGCGGCGCTCGACAAAGATATGCGAGCGGGTGAAATCGAGCGCCCGCCAGAACATCATCCCTTCGTGGCCCGGCCGGCGATTGACGCCGAACCAGACCGCAACGTCCTGCTTCTCGACCTCGAACACCACCGCGGCGGCATCCAGCGGCGTGCCGCGCGTCCAGCGCCGGACGGTCCGCGTGTAGCCGGCCTCGGTCGTGTGGTCGGGCCCGGAGGCGCTACCGACCAGCAGCGTGTCCTGATCGACCCAGGCGACTTGCGTCTTCGCTTTCGGAATCACGAAGCCATCAGCAACAAAGCTTTTCGCGGCGATATCGAACTCGCGCACCTCGATGGCATCGGTGCCATTGAAGGACAGGCTCACCAGCGCCCTTGTCTTGTCCGGCGAGCGCGCGGCTCCGGCGAAGGCCCAGGAGACACCCTCGGTCTTGTTCAGTGCGTCGATGTCGAGCAGCACGTCCCAGTCGGGCTTGTCGGTGCGGTAGCTTGCAAGCGTCGTACGACGCCACAGCCCGCGCGGATGTTTCGCGTCCTTCCAGAAATTGTAGAGGTGGTCGCCGGACTTGCCGACAAAGGGGATGCGGTCGTCGGCATCGAGAATTGTCATGACCGCATGGAAATCGCGCTTGTAGCCGTCATCGATCAGGAAGCCGTCGGTGCGCTTGTTCTGCGCCTCGACCCAGCCGACCGCCTTCTCGCCCTCGATCTCCTCGAGCCACAGATAGGGATCGTCGTGGCCTTCGGCGGGATTTGATGCGGTCATGCTTACCTCGGAGGGAGTGCGGTGCTCATGCGTGATTACGGGCCAAGCATGGGCAGAGCAAGGCGGCCCGTTCCGGTTGTGGTGACGGCGCTTCACTCATCTTGGTGATGCAGAATGTCGCGGCCTAGACGAAAGTCGAAGGACATTCACGCCGATTCGAAGAGCATCATGATCACCCCAAGTCTCGTCCAATGTCCCACCTGCCATGAGCGTCGAGATTTTGTCCGCGCCGAGCCTGCCGTGCCGAAGAAGGATGGCACCGAGATCCGCACCTTTGCCTGCCGTCCCTGTGCCAGCGAGATGCGCTACATGATCACCCGCCACGGTTTTACGCTTCTCGCCTCCTGAAACGAAAAAGTCCGGGGCGCCTGAGCACCCCGGACCTTTGTCCGTCCCTCACTGAAGGCCTGAAATCAGGCCGCCAGTTCCTTGGTCAGGTTTTCGGCGACCTTGTCCAGGAAGCCCGTGGTCGAGAGCCAACGCTGGTCGGCGCCGACCAGGAGCGCGAGATCCTTGGTCATGAAGCCGGCTTCGACGGTATCGACGCAGACCTTCTCGAGCGTTCTGGCGAACTTGGCCAGCTCGGCATTGTTGTCGAGCTTGGCGCGGTGGGCGAGGCCCTGGGTCCAGGCGAAGATCGACGCGATGGAGTTGGTCGAGGTTTCCTTGCCCTTCTGGTGCTCGCGATAGTGACGGGTCACCGTGCCGTGGGCGGCTTCGGCTTCCACCACCTGGCCATCCGGCGTCAGCAGCACCGAGGTCATCAGGCCGAGCGAGCCGTAGCCCTGGGCCACGGTGTCGGACTGCACGTCGCCGTCATAGTTCTTACAGGCCCAGACATAGCCACCCGACCACTTCATGGCAGCAGCCACCATGTCGTCGATCAGGCGGTGCTCATAGGTGAGGCCGGCTGCGTCGAACTTGGTCTTGAACTCGGCGTCGTAGATCTCCTGGAAGATGTCCTTGAAGCGACCGTCATAGACCTTGAGGATCGTGTTCTTGGTGGAGAGATAGACCGGCACCTTGCGCGACAGGCCATAGTTCAGCGAGGCGCGGGCGAAGTCGCGGATCGAGTCGTCGAGATTGTACATGCTGAGCGCCACGCCGGCGCCCGGAGCCTGGAACACTTCGCGCTCGATGGTGGTGCCGTCCTCACCGACGAACTTCATCGTCAGCGTGCCCTTGCCCGGGAACTTGAGGTCGGTGGCGCGGTACTGGTCGCCGAAGGCATGGCGGCCGATGATGATCGGCTTGGTCCAGCCGGGGACCAGGCGCGGCACGTTCGAGCAGATGATCGGCTCGCGGAAGATCACGCCGCCGAGGATGTTGCGGATGGTGCCGTTCGGCGACTTCCACATCTGCTTGAGGTTGAATTCCTTCACGCGCGCTTCATCGGGGGTGATGGTGGCGCACTTCACGCCGACGCCGTATTTCTTGATGGCGTGGGCCGCATCCACGGTGACCTGGTCGTCGGTCTTGTCGCGGTATTCCATCCCGAGGTCGTAATAGTGCAGGTCGATATCAAGGAAGGGGTTGATCAGCTTGTCCTTGATGTACTGCCAGATGATTCTCGTCATCTCATCGCCGTCGAGTTCGACGACCGGGTTGGCGACCTTGATCTTTGCCATGTGGTTCGGGCCTTTAGCGCGTTGCGGGAGGGATGATGACCGCGGCTATAGCACCGTGCATGGCGGGGCGGAAGCGCAGCCGCTATGCAGTTTCGGCCCAAAATTCATGCCGGAATGCAATGTGATAGAACCGCTCGAAATCACGGCCGAAAACGCCCGTCTTGCGCTCCCGGCCAACCTCCCATAAGCCCGCTGCGGCGATCGGCGCGGGCCCGCAGGTCACATCCGGTTAAGGATTCACGGTTCCCGTCAAGTTCCTCATATCATTCGGGAAAACGCCACCCTGCGAGATATCGCGCGAACACAGGTTAAACTCTTGAATCGGGTCTCCCCCAGGTTGATTCAAGATCTTGAGACCAAGACCTTCAGACATTGAATCGGAAAGTGAAGACATGAGCGGCTCCGGCACCGATCGCAGCAAGCCCCACAGCGATCTCATCGGCCCCGTGGTCATTCTGGTCGAGCCGCAGCTCGGCGAGAATATCGGCACCGCCGCGCGCGCCATGGGCAATTTCGGCCTGACCCGCCTGCGCCTGGTGAAGCCCCGCGACGGCTGGCCCAATGTCCATGCCCAGCGCGCCGCCTCCGGCGCCGACCATGTGCTCGACGCCGTCGAACTGTTCGACACGGTGGAAGCGGCGGTCGCCGACTGCACCCTTCTTTATGCCACCACCGCCCGCGCCCATGACCAGGCCAAGCCCGTGGTCGCTCCCGAGGCCGCAGCCAGCGAGACCATCGCCCATATCAAGACCGGCGCCACCGCCGGCATCCTGTTCGGTCGCGAGCGCTACGGCTTGCAGAACGAGGAGGTGGCCCTCGCCAACCGGATCATGACCTTCCCGGTCAACCCGGCCTTCTCGTCGCTGAACCTCGCCCAGGCGGTGCTCCTTTGCGGCTATGAATGGTTCAAGCAGGCGACCGGGAACGCGCTGCCTTACGCCATGCCCGAGCGCTCCGAGCGCGCGTCGCAGCACCAGATGACGTCCTTCTTCGACAATCTCGTCGCCGAGCTCGACAAGGTCGAATTCCTCCGCCCGCCGGAAAAGCGCGACACCATGCTGGTCAATCTGCGCAACATCTTTACCCGGATGGAGCCGTCCAAGCAGGACATGCACACGCTGCACGGCGTGGTGATGGCCATTGCCGAGGGCCGCAAGGGCCCGGCCAAAGGCGGCGTGCTCGATGGCGAACAGGCGACCCGGCTGCGCGCGCTGCTGGCCGAACACGGCAAGGGCCAGCAGCCGCATGAAAGCGGCACCGTCCGCGGCCTCGCCCGCATGCTCCGCCGCAACCCGACCGATGCCGAGCGGCTGCTCTGGGACGCGCTCCGCGCCGACCGCCGCTTTGCCGGCCAGTTCAAGCGCCAGACCCCGGTCGGCCGCCACATCCCGGATTTCGTCAGTTTCCCCGAGCGCATCGCCATCGAGCTGGTCAATCCCGGCGAGACCGAGGTGATCGTCTCCGACCGCGCCAGCCGCCAGACCTGGCTGGAAGAGCGCGGCTACCGCGTGCTGGCGATCCGCGCCGAGGACGTGACGCGGGACATCGGCCCGGAGCTGGACCGGCTGGAGGCGCTGTTGGACAGCGGGATGCCGGGGTGACAGTGAAGCTGTCATTCCGGGGCGCGCCGAAGGCGCGAACCCGGAACCTCGATCAGCGACGCTCCTCTTTCCGCGCGTGAGGTAAGCGGAGCTTCATCACACTGAGATTCCGGGTTCGCGCCTCTGGCGCGCCCCGGAATGACAGTGTGGTCATGCGCGCCTCCCGCGCTACACTGCCCCCACCAGCCGCGACCAACGCGGCGGCCGAACAAACACCGGGAGCCCCGCCATGCCGATCTCCACCGCCGAGAAGCGCGCGAACTTCCGCAAGCTGCACGAGAGCGGCTGTTTCGTCCTCCCCAATCCCTGGGATGTCGGCTCCGCCCGTTATCTCGCGCATCTTGGCTTCAAGGCGCTGGCCTCGACCTCCGCCGGCTATGCCTGGTCCACCGGCCGCCCCGACAACAAGGTCACGGCCGACGACGTCATCGAGCACCTCGCGCTGCTCTCCGCCGCCACCGATCTGCCCGTGAATGCCGATTTCGAGAACGGCTTTGCCGATGACCCCGCCGGCGTCGCCGCCCATGTCGCCCGTGCCGTGGCGAGCGGCATCTCCGGCCTGTCCATCGAGAATTCCACCGGCCGCGCCGACCAGCCGCTCTATGACGACGTGCTCGCGGTGGAGCGCATCAAGGCCGCCCGCGCGGCCATCGATCGCGTCGATCCCGCCGTCATGCTGGTGGCGCGCTGCGAAGGCTTTCTGCATGGCGAGCGCGACCTGACAAAGACCACCGCGCGGCTGGTCGCCTTTGCGGAGGCCGGCGCCGATTGCCTCTATGCGCCGGGTGTCGCCTCCGACGCGGAGATCACCACGCTGGTGAAGGCGCTGGGCGGCAAGCCGCTCAATGTGCTCACGGTGCAGCCGACCATGACCGTGCAGCATCTGGCCTCCCTCGGCGTCCGCCGCATCAGCGTCGGCGGCGCACTGGCCCGCATGGCCTGGGCCGGTTTCATGCAGGCGTCGCAGGAGATCGCCGGGCAGGGGACGTTTACGAGCTTTGCGAATGGGGCGAAGGGCGGGGAGTTGAATAAGTTGTTTGGGGGGTAGTAATCCCCCGCGCCGACCTCTCATTTTCCAATAGATCGCCGGGAACGAGCTACTTAAAGTACCGCTGGCTTTGGACACGAGATCGGTCGCAATCTGCGACCTCAAACATCGGGGTTCCGGCATGAGCGGCGACCAGGCCATCGTTTCGCTGCAGGGGCGTCCGACGATCTATCGCGTGCGGGGCATCGAGGTCATTCTGGATTCCGATTTGGCGGGCGCGCTCGGTATCAGCACCAAGCGTCTGAACGAGCGCATCAGACGGAATGCCGATCTGGTCGATGAGCGGCACTGCTTCCATCTGACCGACGCGGAGTTCGCTGCTTTGAGGTCGCAAATTGCGACCCCAAAGCCCAGCCGTGGCGGCCGACAATATGCGCAGCGCGTCGTAACCGCGCGCGGCGCGCCTGCGTTCATCAACGCCTCGACCTCATCATTTTACTGCATGATGTCACGTAATCGACTGACGCGCCCAGTTTTCTTCAACTCCGCCATGTAGCGAACTATCTCGCGCTTCCGGTCCTCGCCATCCAATCCCTTCAATTGGGCGCTGATCTCCGCTGCAATCGCTAGAAACGCTGGCTGCTCCGCTTCATCCAGCCCCAGACGGAGGAAAAGCAATCTCATCTTCTCCAGCATGATCTCAAGAAAGATCATCGAATTTTGCTTGTCGGCACGAGCACGGAACGACTTCAGTCTGCCGAGATATTCCGAAAGTTTCAGATCGGCGAACAGTCCTGTTTGGAGAAAGGAATCGGATAGTGACGTCGCCAGATCTTCGTTCTTGAGCTGCAACGCCAACTTGGGAGAGCCAAGGTCGCGACGAAGCAACTCAGATATAACGACGGGTATCTTCAAAAAAATCGCCCGGACAGTGCGCGCATCAACTCTGCTCGGCAGATCGAGATGCACTTTCGTTCCTGCTATTTCTAGCTCTCGGACCTCAATGATGTCTCTAAAGCCAACGCATGCATAAAGAATAACCTTCGACCAGCCTTCAAGTATCTTACTAAGGTGTTCTTCTTTCTTCTCTTTTGGAATGTTCTCAAGGTTTTTCAGTGCGACAGTGTATGCTCTCAGCGTCATTACCCACCGAGGGAATGTACCCTGCGCTACTTGCCTCACATGGCGTGGGCGCACGTCAGTTGGTGTCTTATCTTCGCCACCTAAAGCTTGATCCCGGGCCTCAGGAGAGTCGTCACCAGTAAGCTGACGCTCAATGCTGGCTGTAAACTCTTCCATATCGGTCTTCTTCGCTGCGGGGATCGACAACTTCTCCAGGCGATCAGCCCATCCGAACGGCTTAATCACCTCATCCCACTGCGCTGATAGGGCCGCGAACTGCTGACTTATAAATTCAAGCGAAAGTAGGTCGCGGCGCGACAACCCAAAATATATGTCGAGTTCTGCGGTAAAGTGGATGTAGCGGAAGTCGACGAGCAACCACTGTAGGAATTCCGCGGACTGCTGCATCCGATGCGCAACGAAGAAAGCAAGGAAGATATTATATCGAAAGAAGAGATAGTTACCTTCGTCAGCGAGAACTTTGTTCTCTACAAAATGCTGAATTAGCTTTGAATAGTCGTGTTCAACGCCAATCCGATTGAAGTGCTCTTTCGTCCACTCATACACTACCTCATAGGGAACAAGGAATGAGTCTAGACGGCACATCTTCTCCGCAATGAAACCAAGATAATCGATTTGATTTCGATAATCGAAGGAGCTTCGGAAGATGTATTGTGGCTTATATTTCTGCAGGGCAGCTTCGACAAAATTCTCGATCACAGTTGATGAGTTGATCGGATTGTAGCCTTCGATTTGCTCGATAACAGACAGGTAAATCGACACGTAGCCGGCCGTCTGTGGTATTCCTAGCGCCTCAAATCTCGACTGGATTTCATCGACAACGACGTCAGCTGGTAACGCTGCGGGCAGCTTCCACTTCTCGACGAGTCCCCTCACTTTAGTTCGAGACAATGCCCCCACACGAAGTAGATCGTACTTATCGATTGCAATTGCCGGCCTTAAGCGCTCGGTATTCAGCAGATCCAATTTTGCTGCCACGATCAGCCTAGCGCGCGGGTAGTATTGTCGGATGCCAGCTATATACGCAAGGTGCTGGTTATTCGATGGATCAACATCATCTACCAGAATTACCAGGCGGCCATTTTCGTGCAGCGGCCCTAACTTGAATTGTCGTTGATCACTTTCAGGCAATGCAGCGCGCAGGCTCGCTGAGATAGATGCTTCGTAACTTCCTCTAAAGCGCCTCGCGTCCAAGAAAAGGGGAACAACTGCTTTCGGTAAATTGAGGCAGTCGGAATGAAAAGTCATGGCGAGATAGCTTAAGATCGATGTTGCTCCATACTCCGACGGGCAGCACAAGACGGTATGGTCACGCGATTTTAGAATGTCTTCAATTGTGAATTTATGGCTTGAGTTCGTTAAGTCATCTTCATTGGGTTGCTGCTTAGTAATCGGCGGCTCAACGAATGTAGAGAGGAGCGACTTGCCAATAATTGTCCCGTCCAACGCTTTTGCTGCTGCATCAGCTGTTTCCAGGAGCCACAGGCACACGTCGTCATTGGACGGAGCTGGCGTCAGATTTTCCCAGTAAGACTTGCTTGCTAATGAATTGAAGATCTGCCCCATTGGAGCGACGTTAGTGCCAACGTCAAATTCTTGCCTGTCTGTATAGTATGTCCGGTATCTTGCAACTAGGTGGTTATCATCGGAACTGGCAACACAGGCGTATCCGTTATATTGACCGCTTCGTTCATAAAGGGCGCCGCCCTGTATCATAAAGCATGATGCACTGGACGTGGTGATGAAAGTTGGAAATGCCTGATGGACGTGCCCAAACAAATGAGCAGTCGATTGCTTTGAGAGTAGCGGACTTAGGATGCGAGAGCTCGCTTCATTGAGGTCGCTGATTGTGTGATGCATCAGCGAGAGCTTCTGATAGTCGCCAGGCAGATTCTGAAGTGCCTCTAGGACTTGGCTTCCTGAGACTGCGAGCTTTCCTCGGTCGTGCTGCGATCCTTCAGCACCACAGCCGAAGCCCGTGTTTATCGCAACAAATCCTACTTTTTTTGCGGGGTAAGAATAGGTGTGAACAAATGGATTGTCCCACGGGTTTCCGCAACGCTTGGCTAGTTCAAAGAATTCGGTGCTGAGTGCCCAAGCATACGCCTTCATTGGAGCAGTGGACAAATGGCGATCTAATCCGCTCTGATCCCCGCCCATAGCTTGAACTAGTTTTTGTCGTTCGTCTTGCCATTGTTCAAGTGATGAGCGGCTTACGTCGTGGTTTCCCGGACAAAAAACAACCTCTTCCGGTGCCAATCGAAGGGCTTGCAAAGCCGGTAGTAGGAAGGATGTTTCGAACGTTTGATAAACGTCTTTCTCGTCGGGATTGTTTACTAGATCTCCAGAAAACACGAGAAAATCTGGCACGTATCCGGATTCATACAGTCCACCAAAGTCCTTCAACATCGCTTCGATAAGAGCCTGTTGAAATGGGTTCGAACAAGTGAAGTGAAGGTCAGTAATATGAATCAATCGCATGGTTGCTCCATCAGTTGTTAGCAACTATAGGAGTGCGCCGCTATCGAGGGTAGTTTCTTTTGAGTCGGACAACTGGTTATAAGCCGAATTTGCGATTGAGCACGGGAGCGGGCTTGGGCGACGGCGACTGGCGCTCATCGCCTCCTTCTCGGTCCCCGCGATACTCTCGGCCTTAACGCCGGATGATCCTCCGGCGGCGTGTGCGCATCCTCCAGCAGCGCCATCGCCTCCTCGGGGATGTGCTCGAGATCGACGCCACCGCGACGCATCTCTTGCAGCGCGATACGGATTGCGGTGTCGCGGTCGATCCATTCCCGCACGGTGCGGATCGGCCCGAAGGGGCTGCGGCGCGGGCGGCGGCGGCCCATGGCTTCCACGCGCGCCATCTGCAGCACCTGCATCGCCTCGATCAGCCGCTCGAGATCGACCGCGGGACTGTTCCACAGCTCGGTGACACAGCGCTCGGCGAGAAGGTGCAGTTTGGCGCCGAGCATGCGCAGCTTGAGTTTGCGCGAGGCGCGTGCCGTCGGCACCGTGTCGGTGGGGCGCGCAGCAAACGGGTGACGCTGCCAGCCGAAATCGCGCTTCCAGCGCATGATACTGCCGACGCCGACACCGGTGCGTGCGGCGATCTGCCGGTAGGTCAGCGTGGTATCCTCCATCAGGCGCCGAACCTCCGCGACCTTGCCGTCGGTGTGCGGGCGCTTCGATCCCTTCGGGCGACCGCGCAGAAACGGCGGCGGGCCGTTGGCCGGATCACGCGCCGCCGCATCCTCGGCGCTGTCGATCACGCGGATGGGGGAGTCAAAAAGGGGGACGAAGGGATAGGGCATGCAGGGGACTATATACCTATTCGCGGTGTGTGCAACCCATAATTGTCGTCAGGTATCGCTGCGAGGAGCGTAGCGACGAGGCAATCCAGTCTTCCTTCGAGCGGCTCTGGATTGCTTCGGCGCCAAGTGGCGCCTCGCAATGACGGCTATTGGCGTCCGCGCGGCGCCTCGATCCCCAGCGCCTTCATCCGCGACGCCAGCGTCGTCGGCTTCATGTCGAGCAGTTCGGCCGCGCCATGGCGGCCGAACACTTTTCCGGATGTGGCGGCGAGCGCCGCAAGAATGTTGCTGCGCTCGTGATCGCGCAGCTCGCCGGCTGTCATCACCGCCGGCCGCGCCTCTGTCTTGGCGCGCGCGCCGCTGGCGGCTTGCGGGCTGGCGCTGTCGGGCAGGTCGATGCGCAGCCTTCCGTTCTGCGCGAGGATCACCGCGCGCTCGATCACGTTCTGCAATTCGCGCACATTGCCCGGCCAGTCGTAGCGCGACAGTTTTCGCGCATCGCCTTCGGAGAGACGCAGGTCCGACTGCAGGCGCTCGCTGAGCAAGAAGTGTTGCGCCAGCAGCGGAATGTCCTCGCGGCGATCGCGCAGCGGCACGGATTCCACGGGAAACACGTTGAGCCGGAAATACAGATCCTCGCGGAATTTTCCGCGCGACACCTCCGTCTTGAGATTGCGATTGGTGGCGGCGATGACGCGGACATCGACCTCGCGGGTGCGCTCCTCGCCGACGCGCTCGAAATGGCCCTCCTGCAGCACGCGCAGCAGCTTGCCCTGCAGCTCCAGCGGGATCTCGCCGACCTCGTCGAGAAACAGCGTGCCGCCGTCGGCCAGCTCGAAGCGGCCGATGCGGTCGCGCACCGCGCCGGTGAAGGCGCCGCGGACATGGCCGAAGAATTCGCTCTCGAAAAGTTCGCGCGGGATGGCGGCGCAATTGACGCGGATCAGCGGGCGGTCGCGGCGGCTGGAGGCTTCGTGGATGGCGCGCGCGATCAGCTCCTTGCCGGTGCCGCTCTCGCCGGTGATCAGCACGGCGGCGGTGGTGGGCGCCACCAGCTTGACCTGCCGCAGGGTCTTCTGGATCGCCGCGGATTGCCCAATAATGCCGCGCGGATTGGTCTCGATGCGGATTTCCTCCTGCAGATAGGCGTTTTCGAGTTCGAGGCGCGCGCGGAGGCGATCGACTTCGGTGAGCGCCGCATGCAGCTTCTCGTCCGCCTCGCGGCGCTGGCTGACATCGCGAAACACGATCACGGCGCCGACCACCATGTGGCGGTCGCGGATCGGCGTCGATGTGTATTCGACCCAGACCGGGGTGCCGTCCTTGCGCCAGAACACCTCATTGTCGATCTTGTGCACCGCGCCGTCGCGGAAGGCGGCATAGATCGGGCAGTCGTGATCGTGATAGTGGCTGCCATCGGCGTGGCTGTGATGCATGATGGCGTGGATCTCGCGGCCGACCAGTTCCTCCGCCGTCCATCCCAGCATGCGTTCGGCGGCGGGATTGACGAAGGTTGCCTTGCCCTCGGCATTGACGCCGTAAATCCCTTCGCCAGCGGCGCGCAGGATCAGCTGGTTCTCGCGCTCGATATCCTGGAACACGCGCTCGACCCGCTGCCAGGCGGCGATGCCGCCATGCATGTAGTCTTCGGCATCGGCATCCACATGGCGGCGGCGGCGCTCTTCGAGATCGCTCATGGTGAGCGTGACCAGTGTGCGCCCGCCGACTTCGAGCAGCGCGCCGGCATATTCGAGCTGCAGCGGCTGGCCGGTCGCGTGGCGCGGGGTGAGCGTGCGGGTAAAATAGCTGCCCTTGGCGAGTACGGCCTGGGTGAACACGATGAGGGCGGGCAGCTGCCCGGCATGCAGCGCGCTGATCTTGATCTCGCGCAGCGTCATGCGGTCATAGCCGAGCAGGGTGCAGGCGGCGAGATTGCCGTCGATGATCTGGTCGCTGTGCGGATCGAGCAGCAAGGTCGGCTCGATGGCGTGATCGAAGGCGATCAGGCGCAGATCGGGCTCGCGGACCGGCGCATCCATGGCGGACTCCGAGATTTCGTAATCGGGCTACGAATTTTCGTGTAGCACGAAATCTCGTGGTTTCCAACGATCCCCGAAAACGCCTGCGGCACTTGGACTTTTCGCGCCGGCCGCGGCTGGCACACTCCTTGAATACTTCTTGGGAGCATCACCGGAGGAGTCACAATGTCCACATTCGACAATCCGTTCGACCCCAACCGCCGCCTTGGCGCCTGCAGCTGCGGACAGCACGACAGCCAGTCCGCCCATGAGGCCTCCCTGCAACTGCAATGCGATGTCCCCGCGAGCGAGGAGAAGCGCTACGAGGGCGTGGTCGCCTCCGCCGTGATGCGCCAGCTGTTCCCGCAGCAGGCCACGCGCCGCGCGTTCCTGCAGTCGGTCGGCGCATCGACCGCGCTGGCGGCGCTGTCGCAGTTCTTCCCGATCAAGACCGCGACCGAAGTGTTCGCGCAGGGCGCGGGCAAGCTGGAAAAGACCGAGCTCAAGGTCGGCTTCATTCCGATCACCTGCGCCACGCCGATCATCATGGCGGATCCGCTCGGCTTCTATCAGAAGCAGGGGTTGAAGGTCGAAGTGGTGAAGACTGCCGGCTGGGCCGTCATTCGCGACAAGACCATCAACAAGGAATATGACGCCGCGCATATGCTGGCGCCGATGCCGATCGCGATCTCGCTGGGGCTTGGCTCGCAGCCGATCCCGTTCACCGTGCCGGCGATCGAGAACATCAACGGGCAGGGCATCACGCTCGCCATGAAGCACAAGGACAAGCGCGATCCGAAGGACTGGAAAGGCTTCAAGATCGCCGTCCCGTTCGACTATTCGATGCACAACTATCTGCTGCGCTATTATCTCGCCGAACACGGCATCGATCCCGATGCGGATATCCAGATCCGCTCGGTGCCGCCGCCGGAAATGGTCGCCAATCTGCGCGCCGACAATATCGACGGCTTCCTTGCCCCCGACAACATCTGCCAGCGCGCGATCTATGACGGCGTCGGCTTCATGCACATCCTGTCGAAGGAAATCTGGGACGGGCATCCGTGCTGCAGTTTCGCTGCCAGCCGCGAATTCATCACCAACTCGCCAAACTCCTTTGCTGCGCTGACGCGCGCCATCGTCGATGCCACCGCCTATGCCTCGAAGGCGGAGAACCGCAAGTCGATCGCGGAAGCGATTGCGCCCGCGGCCTATCTCAATGCGCCGCCGGTGGTGCTGGAGCAGGTGCTCACCGGCACCTATGCGGACGGGCTCGGCGGCATCAAGACCGATCCCAAGCGCGTCGATTTCGATCCGTTCCCCTGGCAGAGCTTTGCGGTGTGGATGATGACCCAGATGAAGCGCTGGGGGCAGATCAAGGGCGACGTCGACTACAAGGGGGTGGCCGAGCAGATCTATCTCGCGACCGACACCGGCAAGGTGATGAAGGAGATGGGCCTGACGCCGCCGACCACGAGCTACAAGTCGTTCGCGGTGATGGGGAAGACGTTCGATCCAATGAAGCCGGATGAATATGTGGCGAGCTTCAAGATCAAGAAGGCGAGCTGATTGCTCCGTTGTCGTCCCCGCGAAAGCGGGGACCCATACCCTCCGAGCTAGTGTGACGACATGTCGATAAGTTCAGCGTTTCACTCGCGAACTCGGAGGCTATGGATCCCCGCTTTCGCGGGGATGACAGGCAGAGTGTGTCGTGACGTCAAGAGACATATTTAAATGACAAAATCCCTTCGTTTTCGCGCGGCTGTCGTCTCACTTGCGATCTTCCTCGCCTTCCTCGGCACCTGGCACCTCGCCACGCGCCAGAGCGCTGGCACCACCACCATGTCGCCGGAATACGCAAGGCTCATGGGCATCACGGCCACGCAAGGCAAATCCGCCATGCCCGGTCCGCTCGATGTCGGCGCCAAGCTCTGGGAGCATCTCAAACGGCCGTTCTATGACAACGGGCCGAACGACAAGGGCCTCGGCATCCAGCTCGCTTATTCCATCGGCCGCGTAGGGCTCGGCTATCTCATCGCCGTGCTCGTCGCGATCCCGCTTGGATTCCTGATCGGCATGTCGCCGCTGATGAACAAGGCGCTCGATCCCTTCATCCAGGTGCTGAAGCCGATCTCGCCGCTGGCCTGGATGCCGCTGGCGCTCTACACGATCAAGGACTCGTCGCTCTCCGCCATTTTCGTGATCTTCATCTGCTCGGTGTGGCCGATGCTGCTCAACACAGCGTTTGGCGTCGCCTCGGTGCGAAAAGAATGGGTGAATGTCGCGCGTACGCTGGAAGTCGGCACGTTCCGCCGCGCCTTCACCGTGATCCTGCCGGCGGCCGCGCCCACCATCCTCACCGGCATGCGCATTTCGATCGGCATCGCGTGGCTGGTGATCGTCGCCGCCGAGATGCTCGTTGGCGGCACGGGGATCGGTTACTTCGTCTGGAACGAATGGAATAATTTGTCGATCACTAATGTGATCATTGCGATCCTGATGATCGGTCTGGTCGGCATGCTGCTCGACCAGATCCTCGCGCGTTTCACCCGCATGGTCACGTTCCCGGAGTGATGGCGATGGTGTTCGTTACTCTCGATAAGCGCAGCTTTCTAACCTCTCCCCGCTTGCGGGGAGAGGTCGCCGCGAAGCGGCGGGTGAGGGGGCGCTCCACACGCTCCGGAGCCTGCGGAGACTCCCTCTCATCCGTCGTCGCTTCGCGACGCCACCTTCTCCCCGCAGGCCGGGAGAAGGCAGGAGCAACCGCATGACCACAAAATTCATCTCCATCGAAGGCATCGCCAAGCGTTATCCGGCGGCGCATGGCGGGCGGACCACGATCTTCGAGGATCTCTGGCTCTCGCTCGCCCCCGGCGAATTCGGCTGCATCATCGGCCATTCCGGTTGCGGCAAGACCACGGTGCTCAACATCCTCGCCGGGCTCGACGAGCCCAGCGAGGGCACCGTCATCGTCGATGGCCAGGCGATCTCCGGCACCAGCCTCGATCGCGCGGTGATCTTCCAGAGCCACGCGCTGCTGCCATGGATGACGGTCATGGGCAACATCGCCTATGCGGTCTCGTCCAAATGGCGCAAATGGGACAAGGCCAAAATCCGGGCGCATGCGCAGACCTTCATCGACAAGGTCGGCCTGACCGGCTCCGAGCACAAGCGGCCGTCCGAACTCTCCGGCGGCATGAAGCAGCGCGTCGGCATCGCGCGGGCGCTGTCGATCACGCCAAAGATCATGCTGATGGACGAGCCGTTCTCGGCGCTCGATGCGCTCACACGGGGGACGCTGCAGGACGAGGTGCGCCGTGTCACGCTGGAGACCGGCCAGACCACCTTCATGATCACCCATGACGTGGACGAGGCGATGTATCTCGCCGACAAGATCTTTCTGATGACCAACGGCCCCGGTGCCGTGCTCGCGGAAATCGTCGAGAACCCGCTGCCGAAGGATCGCGCCCGCATCGATCTGCACAAGCACCCGCATTACTACGCGCTGCGCAACCACATCATCGATTTCCTGGTGACGCGCAGCAAGACCTTTACCGCCACCACGCCGGACCACGATCCGCGCAACGTCCCCGTGGTGCGGCCAGTTTTCACCGAGGCGCCAACGATGCCGTCTCTCACCAGCGCGATGCGCTGATCATCTGCAAAGGAGACCACCATGCTGCGATCCGACCTCACCGAAAAGCTGCTCGATATCAAGCGCGAGAAGGAATGGACCTGGAAACATATCTGCAAGGCGATCGGCGGCTATTCCGACGTGCTGATCGTCGGCGCCATTCTCGGCAATATGAAACTGACAAAGCCGCAGGCGGCCAATGCCGGCGAGCTGTTCGGCCTCTCCAAGGCGGAGACCGCGATGCTGAACGAGATCCCGATGCGCGCCGAAACCATGCAGATGCCGCCGCAGGATCCGCTGATCTATCGCTTCTACGAAATGGTGATGGTGAACGGCCCGGCCTGGAAGATGCTGATCGAGGAAGAATTCGGCGACGGCATCATGTCGGCGATCGATTTCGATTTCGATTTCGAGCGCGTGGCCAACCCGAAGGGCGATCGCGTCAAGATCACGATGAGCGGAAAATTCCTGCCGTACAAATATTACGGCGCGAGCGGGAACGTGCCGGAATATGGCTTCAAGGAAGACTAAGGATATCCGACCGGCGATCTGCCATCATACGTCGCGGCCGGGCTTGTCCCGGCCGTTTGCGGTCGTGTGGATACCAGCCTCGGACTGGTACGAGCGGCAGCTGATGCGCTGCGCGTGACATTGCTTCGCGCGGAACCTTGCTCACAACTGCTGCTTGTCGCAGGTCATTTGTAAACCAGCACATGTCTGGCCTCTGCATCTGTGCAGGGGCCATTTTTGTATCGTACGGAGGAAATCATCATGGCCAAGAAAACAACCAAAAAGCCAAAGCTGCTCGCCGACCTGTTTCACGACACGCTCAAGGATGTGTATTTCGCCGAGAAGAAGATTTTCGCCACGCTGCCGAAGATGGCCAAGGCGGCGGAGTCGAAGCAGTTGAAGGCGGCCTTTCTCAAGCACCAGAAGGAAACGGCCGGTCAGATCAAGCGCCTCGAAGGCGTGTTCAAGATCCTCGGCAAGAGGCCCGCTGCCAAGAAATGCGATGCCATCATGGGGATCACCAAGGAAGGCGCGGAGATCATGTCCGAATATAAAGGCATGCCGGCGCTGGATGCCGGCCTCGCGGCTGCGGCGCAGGCGGTGGAGCATTACGAGATCTCCCGCTATGGCACGCTGGCGACCTGGGCCAAGGAGCTCGGCATGCCCGAAGCCGTCGCGCTGCTGGACGCGACGCTGAAGGAGGAGAAGGCGACGGATGCGGCGCTGTCCACGCTGGCGAAGTCGGTGGTCAATGTCGCGGCTGAAGCCGATCTGTGATTTCTTTGCCGGCCCGGCGGCGACGCCGGGTCGGCGGAACAAGACGTGCTGGCTCACGTTCGTATGGTGCAGCCCGTCGCTGCCGCCGCGCTTTGGAGGACGCCATGGACGATCTCAGGAACAAGGGCCAGCCCGATCGCAGCAAAATCAACATGCACGAGCCGCATGAGGTGAAATACTGGAGCCATCAGCTCAAGATCGATCGCGCGAAACTGCAGGCGCTGGTGGACAAGGTTGGTAACTCGGCTGCAGCCGTTCGCAAGGAGTTGGCAGCCTGACCCTCTCCATGGACGCGCTGCACGAACAGTCGGTGAAGATTGCGCTCGATTATCTCGAGCGAGCGGGGGTGTGCGCGGCCGACGCAGCCTTCGATTATGTCGGGCGCCATGTCGCCTATCAGATCGAGCAGGGCGAAGGCAGCCGGCTCAAACTCTCCAATCGCGCGATAGCGGCCTTTATGCGCCATCGCGACAACGCGCCGCTTCGTGTGATCGGGCAATCCTCATGATGCCGCTGGTCAAACCCTGGTCCGAAGCCGACATCGAGCGCCTGCGCGTGATGGCAGCAGCCGGCGCCTCTCCCATCAAATGTGCGGCGGCGCTTCGGCGTAATGTGCAGGCGATCCGCCGTCAGGCCAGCCGCCTCGGTATCCATCTGCCGACGCTGCGCGAACAGCGCAAGAGATTGCGTGAGGCAGAAGCGGAAGCGGCGCAATAGAGGCGCGGGCGCGGCGCTTCCTGCAGAGTCACAACCACCTTGCCGAAATGATTGCCTTCGAGGGCGATAGGATTCGACGATATCGTCGACCGCGAACGTCCTTGCGATCACCGCCGCCGTCGCCGCCGGCGTCCGTTCAGCATCGGGTGATCGGGCTCGTCTTCCGGACGCGGATGGGCGGCTTCCAGCAGCGCCATGGCTTCATCGGGGATATGGCGCGTATCGAGGCCGGTGGCGCGGCGCATCTCCTTGAGGGCTGTGATGATCGCCTCGTCGCGCGACGCAAACCAGGCGCCGGTGCGCGGCACGCCATCGGGATCGCGGCGGCGGCGCCGGCGGCCCATGGCTTCGGCCCTGGCCATCTTCACCACCTGCAAGGCCTGCAGCAGCGCTTCCGGCGTGACGTCGGGCCGTGCTTCGAGGTCGCGCAGCATGCGGTCGGCAAGGAGATAGAGCCGTTCGCCGAGCTTGCGCAGCCGCAGTTTTCGCGAGGCGCGGGCGCTCGGCACGGTGTCGGTGGCCACCGGCGCATAGAAGGGGCGCTGCCACTGGCCGTCCTGCGTCCAGCGGCAAATCGAGGCGCGGCCGACGCCCGTTGCCTTGGCGATCTCGCCATAGGTCATGCGCGTCGTCTCGATCAGGCGACGCACCTGCGCATGTTTGCCATCGCCATGCGGTCGCCGCGATCCGCGCGTCCGCGGGCCGCTCAGGATCGTCTCCTCCTGCGGCTCGCTCCGTGTGGAGTCGATGACGCGGATACCAGGAAGGAAGAGAGGGGCGATGGGATAAGGCATGCGTTGGAATATATGCCTATTTCTGTCGCAAGGCAAGACCCGAGCGCTGAGGAGGGGCCGGCATCGCACCTATGGAAGCGTCACCACCACTTTTCCAAACTGTGCGCTGGATTCGAGAAAGCGATAGGATGCGACGATGTCGTCGAACGCAAACGTCCTGGCGATCACTGGCGTGAAGGTGCCAGCGGCGACGCCGTCGAGGATGTAACGTTTTGCGGCAGCGAGCTTCACCGCATCCTCCACGATCTCATGCACGAGATAGCCGCGCAGGGTCAGGCATTTGCCGAGCGCGGTGAAGAGCGGGAAGGGCGTCGGCTCCGGTGCAAGGCCGCCATAGGCGATCAGGATGCCGCCGCGCGCCATGGCTGATGTGAGCGGCGTGACCAATGCGCCGCTCACGGCGTCGAGTACGATGCGGATGCCATCGGGGGCGATGGTCTTGAGACTGGCTTCGACATCGTCATGCGCCGTCACCACCACATCATCGGCGCCGAAGGTGCGCAATGCGGCTTCCTTGTCCGGTGTGCGCGTGATGGCCACGGTGCGTGCGCCGACGCTGCGGGCGATCTGGATCGCAGCAAGGCCGACGCTGCTCGACGCCGCCGTGATGGCCACGGTGTCATCCGCGCGCAGTTTTGCCAGATCGATCAGCGCGCCATAGGCGGTGAGAAACGGCATCCACAGCGCGGCGGCTTCGGTGAAGCCGAGCGCCGGCGGATGTTTCACCACATGCGCGGCGGGAAGGTTCGCGATCTCGCCATGGGTGGGATGGCGGATCATCGACACCGGCGGGATCACGCTGACCGCATCGCCCAGCGCGAAGCCGGTGACGCCGGCGCCGAGAGCGGCGACAAGGCCGGCGGCCTCAAGCCCGAGCCGCGCCGGCAGGGGCGGCGTCTCGATATAGGCGCCGGCGCGCATCAGGGCTTCTGCGCGGTTGAGGCCGAGCGCCTTGACGCGGATCTGCACCTCGCCGGGGCCGGGATCACGCACCGGGATGTCGTCGATCCCGAGTTCCTCCGGACCGCCGAAGCGATGGAAACGGACAATGCGGGGCATGCGAAAACTCCTTCATCGCGGGAATGAATGAGCTGTATCGGTGGTGCCGGATGCGATAAATGAGCGTTTCGGAAGATCATTCGAAACCAATGGTTCGGAATATGGATCGCCTTGCCAGCATGGAAGCCTTTGTCCGGGCCGTCGATCTCGGCTCCTTCGCCGCGGCGGCCGACGCGCTCGGCATGTCCGGGCCGATGGCCGGCAAGCATGTCCGCGAACTGGAGACGCGGCTCGGCATGCAACTGCTCCATCGCACCACGCGCAAGCAGAGCCTGACAGATTTCGGCCGTGCCTATTACGAGCGCTGCAAGGCGATCCTGGCCGAGATGGCGGCGGCCGATGCGCTGGCGGCGGATCAGCGTGCGGAGCTGCGGGGCGTGTTGCGTCTCACGCTGCCGGTGCATTTCGGCCGCCGCTGCGTGGCGCCGGTGCTGCGCGAACTGGTGATGCGGCATCCGCTGCTGGAGCTGGAGATGTCGTTCACCGACCGGCTCAGCGACCTCGCCGACGACGGCCATGATCTGGCGATCCGCACCGGCGAGCCCGGCGACAGCGCCATGCTGGTGGGACGCCGACTCGCGCGGCAGCAGATGATCGTGTGCGCGGCGCCGGATTACCTCGCTGCGCATGGCACGCCGCAGGGGATCGACGATCTCGCCGTGCATGCAGCCGTCATCTATCGCCGCTCCGGGCCGGTGCCGCCCTGGCTGTTTCCGGAAGCGAATGGCGCGATACACGAAGTCGTGCCGAAGGGACGTCTGCGCCTCGACGATCTCGACGCCATCGCAGAAGCGGCCGCGGCCGGTGCTGGCATTGCGTGGCTGCCGTCATGGCTGGTGCGCGCGCAGTTGTCGCGCGGCGAGCTCGTACAGCTGCTCGCGGATGTGCCGAGCTATCCTTACGACGTCCATGCCTTCTGGCTGCGCACGCCGCATCTGCCGATGAAGGTGCGGCTGGCCGTGGATGCGCTGGCAGCAGCGCTGCCAAAGCTGATGTAGCGCATATCGTCATGCCGGCATGCTGCCGGCAAAGCGCCCGTCGCGGCTAGCGCTTCTTCTTTGCCGTCCTGGATTTGGCCTTCGATTTGGTTCTGGATTTGGCTTTGGCCCTGGTGGTTTTCTTCACCGTGGCCTTGGTCGCCTTCTTTCCTCTTGTTGCCTTCTTTGTCGCTTTCCTGGCCTTGGCTGCCGTTTTGACCTTGCGGACCTTTGTTTTCTTCGCAGTGGCCTTCTTTGCCTTGGCCTTTTTCACCGGTGCTTTTTTCGTCGTTCCCTTTTTTGTCTTGCCCTTCTTCACGGCCGCTTTCTTCGTTGCAGCGGCTTTCTTCGCTGGCTTGTCCTTGGCGGGGCGGATGGGCTCTTCCGCGTTGTGGGTCTTCGCGTTGTCGACCCAGTTCGGGCTCACCGGCAGGAAGAACATCTGGCGGCGACGCGACTTGAATCCGTTTTCGATGAAGTAGTTTCTGGTCCAGCGATCGTCGGGATCGAGAAACACCTTTTCCGGCTTCTCGCCGGGCTTGCGCTTGGCGGCCACTTCATTGGCGACATCGCGGAAATAGAAGTGGCGGAACAGGCGATCGAATTCGGTCATGTAGATGTCGGCGACGCGGGTGTCGCCGCGGATCAGCAGCATGTTCTCGTCATTCTTGGTGAGCGAGCCGTCGGAGAAATTCGCCGAGCCGGTGCAGACCAGCGGGTCGTCGCTGAGCGGATCGATCAGCAGATATTTGGTGTGCACGAAGAAGATATTGCCCTGGCTGCGCGTCAGCTCTTCCTTGAGATACCAGCGGTCGAGCGGAAACTGCTTCACCTTGCGCTTGGCGACGAGCTTGCCGTCGACCACCTTGAATTCGGCGCCGAGCACGGCGCCATAGGAAATCTGCAGGTCGCGATCGCCTTGGAGGGCCTTGCTTTCGTCGGCGGTGGGCGGCTTCTCCTTCAGCACGAAGCGCAGGAAATCGCGGTCGCGCGCCAGCGGCTCGATGAAATCCGGAGCGACTGTAAATGCTGCGGTGAACATGATGGACGAGGTCGCGTCGCTCATGCGGTCGGCATACCAGTTCAGCATCGAGGCGGTCTGGCGAGGTGAGAAAATGCAGGTCGGCGGTTCGGCCTCGACCACCGGGGGCGGATAGGGCGAGATCTCGGCGACGCCTTCCTTGGCCGGCTTGCCGGTGGGGTCATCGCTGAGGATGGTCCAGTATTTCAGATATTGTTCGGCGACATCCGCGTCGTGCACGAGGTGGCCGACATTGGACTGGCCGAGGAAGCCCGACGGCGTGAGGTTGGTCGATCCGGTCCACACGGCTTGCGGGCTGTCGCCGTCGAGCTTGATGATGAACTTGTTGTGCGGGATCGGCGGGCGCGTGCGCCAGATGATGACGGGCTCGCCGTTCACCGTCTTCTTGAGGTCGAGGCCGGCTTTCTTCATCGCCGCTTCGTTCTTGCCGTCCTTGTCCTTGTGCACGATCAGGCGGACATCGATGCCGGCTTCGATCTTGTTGCGAAAGGCTTCGAGCACGGGCGGATAGGTGAATTCATAGACGCAGGCGCGCAATGCCTCGCGCTCCTGCGTGCCGTCGATGTGAGCGAGGCAGGCTTCGAGCAATCCGCGCGACAGCCAGATCGTGTGTTCGTCGTCGCGATCGTTCATCTCCGCATCGGTGGGCACATGGTTCTTGAAGCGGCGGGCATAGGCCTGGCTGGCGATGGCCCCGCGGTTGAACCAGATGCCGTGCTTGCCGTCGTCCTCCTTCTCGGTATGGACATTGAGTGTCAGCTTATGGGCTTCGTCGAGCCGGGGCGCGGTGGGCGTGCCATAGACCGGCACGATCTCGAAACGGTAGTCCGTATCGGGATCGGCGGTGTAGTCGCTCCACAGGAAGCTCTGGACCGGAAAGCGGTCGGTCAGGTATTCGCCCTGTTCGGTGTCGGGATCAGGGACGACGTCCTCGAACACTTTCAGCGAGCGGAGATATTTCAGATCCGCGGTGCCCTTGGCGCGTCGGAAGGCAAAACCGAGCAGGCCTTTGCTGGCTGGCGCCTCGCAATCGAGCGCAATCATCACGGCGCGTGTGCCGGCGATAGCCCTGGCCCTGAACGGTTTTGCCTCGTCGTCGGTTCGCATGATGTCCCCCACGGATGCCGCGATCTTGCGCAGCGATGCTTGCCCAAGTCGGATTGCGCGTCAACTATTTGTATATGTTGTGGGAATGGACAGCTTCAGGTCGTGCGCGGCTGTGCATAGGAGCGGATGGGAATGGCATCCTGCGGAAACGCATCGTTTCCATGCATGCGCTGTTTCCAAGGCGGAAAGCGCCTAGATAGGTCTCAACAGATCCACCCCGAGACCCTCCCATGAAGAAAATCGGTTTTCTCTCCTTCGGCCACTGGACGCCGTCACCCTCGTCGCAGACGCGCTCGGCGGGTGACGCGCTGCTGCAATCCATCGATCTCGCAGTTGCGGCCGAAGAGCTCGGCGCCGACGGCGCCTATTTCCGTGTGCACCATTTTGCGCACCAGCTCGCAGCGCCCTTTCCGCTGCTGGCGGCGGTGGGCGCGCGCACCAAAAAGATCGAGATCGGCACCGGCGTGATCGACATGCGCTACGAGAACCCGCTCTATATGGCGGAGGATGCGGGCGCGGCCGATCTCATCAGCGGCGGCCGGCTGCAGCTCGGCATCTCGCGCGGCTCGCCGGAGCAGGTGATCGAGGGCTATCGCTATTTCGGTTATGGGCCGGCGGACGGCCACACCGAAGCGGAGATGGCGCGGCGGCATACCGAGGTGTTTCTCGACGTCATCCAGGGCAAGGGGTTTGCGCAGCCGAATCCCAATCCGATGTTTCCGAATCCGCCGGGCCTGTTGCGGCTGGAGCCCCATAGCGAAGGCCTGCGCCAGCGCATCTGGTGGGGCGCTGCCACCAATGCGACGGCGGAATGGGCGGCCAGGCTCGGCATGAACCTGCAATCGTCGACGTTGAAGATCGACGAGAGCGGAAAGCCGTTCCATGTGCAGCAGGCCGAGCAGATCCGGCTCTATCGCGATGCGTGGACAGCGGCTGGGCATGCGGGAACGCCGCGTGTGTCAGTGTCGCGCAGCCTGTTCGCGCTGGTGAATGATCAGGACCGCATGTATTTCGGCCGCAGTGGCGACGAAGACAAAGTCGGCATGCTGAGCGCGACCGAGCGCGCGATCTTCGGGCGCAGCTATGCGGCGGAGCCGGATCGGCTGATCGAGCAGCTCAAGGGCGACGAGGCGATTGCCGAAGCCGACACGCTGCTGCTGACGGTGCCGAACCAGCTGGGCGTCGACTACAATGCCCATGTGATCGAGGCGATCCTGAAGCATGTGGCGCCGGGCATGGGCTGGCGGTGAGTTAACGAGATATGAATGCGCGTGCGGGATTTCTGCGCGCGCATTCATATGGATGCAATCCAGGATAGGTATCATGCGCTTCTCACAGGGAGACACGCAAGATGCCATCGAAGTTCTATCTCTCGGCGACCGCCGCATTGCTGGTGCTGGTGTCCGCGGCCACCGCGGTGCATGCGCAGGTGCAGAGTCGTCGTATGCTCGGCCCCAACGGCGTGCCGGAGGGCTATACCCGCGTCACGGCCAACATCAATATTTTCGTGCCCGGACCCACCGGCGATAGCGACGAGGCCGAGAAGCTGCGCGATCGCGCGCGTCGCATCGTCTACAGCACGGCCGCGCGCGAATGCGACATCCTGCGCGAGACGCTGGCGCAGGAATGCGTGCTGGAGCAGATCACCAACAATCTCAATGCCACGCCGCGCTATCAGTCGAGCCAGCCGGAAGGCTACACCGTCAATGGCTCGCTCACCTTCAGCATCAAGCTGAAGAAGGAGTGAGACGGGTATCCTTCCCTCAAGCGGCGACGCCGCGTCGGGGGAGGGAGTCCACGGAGCGCCCGGGTGGCTACTTCGTAAATCCCGCTTTCCGGATCAGATCCACTGCGGCCTTCTGCGTCGTTGCGATCTGATCGATCGGGCGATCGTCGATGGGGAATGAGCCGATGTCCGTGACGATCGGCGCGCGTGCGCCGGTTCTTGTCACGGGATATTCCAGCTCCGCTTCGGCGAATAGTTTCTGCGCCTCGTCGGTGACGAGGAACTCGACGAATTTCAGCGCTGCAGCCTTATGTGGCGCATGTTTTGCGATACCGACAGCCGTCACGTTCATATGCGTGCCGCGATTGCGGAACGTCGTCGGCACCGCCTTCACCTTGTCCGCATCGGTCTTCCAGTCCGCGCCCTCGCGGCCATCGCGCAACTGAGCGAGCGCCACGGTGTTGGCGATGCCGATCTCGCAGCGACCCTGCGCGATGCGGCGGATGACGTCGTTGTCCTTGCCTTCGGGGAGCCCGGCGAGATTGGTCTTGAGGCCTTTCAGCCATGCCTCCGTGGCCGGCACGCCGTTATGCAGCAGATAGGCGGCCACCAGCGCCACGTTGTTCTGGTGCAGCACCGTGCGCATGCACAGCTTGCCGCGCCATTCCGGCTTGGCCAGATCTTCATAGGTGATCGACGCCAGCGCGCTGTCGCTGCGCGCCACCACCACGCGCGGGCGCATGGCAATGCCGAACCATGCGCGGCCGCGGTCGCGCAGCTCGAATGGAATCGCTTTGTCCAGTGCAGTGGATTTGATCGGGCGCGTGAGGCCGAGCGTCGCGAATTGCGAGGTCTTGTCGAGGCCGATGGTGAGCAGCACATCGGCGGGCGAGGTCTTGCCTTCGCTGGCGACGCGTTTCGACAGATTGTCTTCGATGAAGGTGGCGTTGACGGTGATGCCGGTAGCCTTGGTGAAGGCATCCGTGACCGGCTTCACCAGCGCGGCTTCGCGCGTTGTGTAGAGGTTGATCTCCTCGGCGGCCGACACCGCCGAGGAGAGGAACGTTGCCGTGAGTGTGAGCAGGAGGGTGGGAAGTCTGGTCCAGTCTCGTGCTCGCATCACTCACTCCGTTAGAATTTCACCGTCGCGGCCAGCGAGAACCTGCGCGCATCGCCGACGGCCACGTTCAACCGGTTCACGGCCGACGGGAAGTAGACATTATCGAACATGTTCTTGACGTTGAACTGGTAAATCACCGGGAAGCCCATCTGCTTGACTTCATAGGTCGCGAACGCATCGGCCACCGTATAGGACGGCAAGTAGAACGTGTTTTCGGCATCGCCCGCACGATCGCCGACATAGCGGGCACCGGCGCCGATGCGCAGACGGCCCGGCAGCAGCGTGCCGAAGTCGTAGGTCAGGAACAGCGAGCCGGTGTTCAGCGCGACATTCTGCAGCGTGTTGCCATTGACCAGCGGATCCGCGGTGACGCGGGCGTCGGTATAGGCATAGGTGGCGATGGCGCTGAGGCTGTCGGTCAGCTTGCCCGTGATGTCGAACTCGACGCCGCGCGAGCGGGCAGCACCTGCGGTACGCAGGATATTGGTGCCGGTGCCGGCATCGAATTGCGAAACCGCGATGTTCTTCTTGTTCAGGTCATAGAAGGCCAGCGAGCCCGACAGGCGCTTGTTGAAGTCGAACTTCACGCCGGTCTCATAGGACACGCCTTCTTCCGGGGCGAGATTGGATGTGACCTGGCTTACCAGCGGCGCGATGGTCCAGGTCGGCTTCAGCGATTCCGAATAGCTCGCATAGAGCGAGATCTCGTCATTGACCTTCACGATCACGCCGGCAATCGGCAGGGCCTTGTCACCCATCGTGTTGGTGTTGGCGACGAACGGACGGCCGCGACCGGCGATCTGTTCCCATTCCATCCAGCGCAGGCCGCCGACGACCGACAGCCAGTTGGTGAGATGCAGCGTATCCTGCGCGAAGATCGAGCGCTGGCCGAGCTTGTCGGTCTGGTCGCTGTCGCTGGCGGAGACAGTGGTGCCCGGTCCCTGTCGGTCATAGACGGGATTGAAGATGTTCTGCGTTCCGACGGCCTGGCGGATCAGATCCTTGCGGTAGATCACGCGATATTCGGCATCGCCGCCGAACACGATGTCGTTCTTGAAGCCGCCGACCCACACCGTGCCCTGCATATAGGACGTGCCATAGCTGACCTGGGTCAGCGCACCGCCGGTGCCGTCATTGCTGCGGCTGAGGATGCCGGCTGGCGTAACCGCGGAGACGCGGAGCTGGTTGGCCGTGTAGGTTTCTTCATTGTAGCTGTAGCCCGCATACAGCTTCCAGTTTTCGTTGATGCGGTGATCGACCGAGGCCTGCATCAGGTCGGAATTGCCCCACATGGCGTTGTAGGGTTCGTCGAAGCGGCGCGTGATCGGCACGTTGTCGAACGGCTTCAGCGTGGTCGGGTTGAGCGCAATGCCGCGGTCGAACGGATAGGAGAAGCTGCGACGCTCGTAGTTCAGGTGAACCGTGGTGTCTTCGCCATACCATGACAGCGAGGGCGCCAGCAGCGATTCACGGCGGGTGCCGAAATTGCGCCAGTAATCCTCGCTCTGGCCATAGGCGATGAAGCGATAGGCGAGGCCATTGTCGCCGAGCGGGCCGGTGACGTCGATGGTGCCATCGATGCCATCCTTGCCATTGCCGAAGGTCGACCCGAGCAGAGTGACTTCGCCATGCTGGTAGAGGTCCGGCCGCTTGCTGATGGTGTTGATGATGCCGCCGGGATCCATGATGCCATAGAGCAGCGATGCCGGGCCCTTCAGCACCTCGACACTCTGCACCGCGGGATTGAGCGCACGGCCCTGATTGATCGGCATGCCGTTGCGCATGATCGAGCCATCGCGGTTGTCACCGAAGCCGCGGCGCATGACGGCGTCCTGCGTGCCGGCCAGCGTATTGCCCTGGGTGATGCCGGAGACATTGATCAGCGCGTCGTCCAGATTGCGCGGCTGCTGGTCGCTGATGACCTGCTGCGGCACGACATTGACGACCTGCGAGGTGCCGAGCGGCGAGGTGGCGCCGCGCAGGGTGGTCGCATCGGGCATCGCGCGATAGCCGAGGATCTGCTCGTAGCGCGCAGCGGCTGCAGCGATAGCGCGCTGGGTCTGCGTCGGAGGCGCCGGGGGCGGCGTGGCGTTGCGGCGGGCCGCGACAGCGCGCGAGCGGCTCGGCGTGGCGACGGCGCGCGCCGGGCGGCGCGTGGCTGACGATGATTCCACGGTCACGGCCGGCAGTGCGGTCTGTGCCTCGGCGCTGTCGATCGCGAAAGCGACGTCACCGATGAGGAAGGCCGCGCCGATCAACCAATGCGCATGGCGCAGCTTGAAACTGGTGCACGGGTCTGACGTCGGGCTGCATTGGTTGTGGGTGGTCACGTCGATTGCTTTCACGTTTGAGAAGTGTCGTGATTGCGATCTAGCAGCAGTGGCGTACAAATTCTGCGAGGCGGGCATTGAACCGCTCTAAAGTGGTCTCATTGTCAACGCAGTGTGGCAACGATGTTGCACCTGCGGCCCGGCGCGCGCTCTGTTTCAGGCCCTGACCTCATTTCCGACAATCTCCGGAGGACCCAGCTGCGGAAAGCATCTGCGCGTTGCCGGGCTTCGATATTCGATCGAGATGGCCTGACGTCAGAACTTCACTGTCGCCGCCAGCGAGAAGCGCCGTGCTTCACCGGGTATCACGTTGAAGCGGTTCTGGGCCGACGGGAAATAAATGGTGTCGAACATGTTCTTGATGTTGAGTTGATAGGTCACCGGCAGCCCCATCTGATTGACCTCATAGGTCGCGAAGGCATCGGCAACAGTATAGGACGGCAGCACATATGTGTTGCTGGCGTCGCCGGCGCGGTCGTCCACATAGCGTGCACCGGCGCCGACACGGAGGCGGCCGGGCAGCAGCGTCCCGAAATCATAGACCATGAACAGCGAAGCGGTGTGGGGCGCCACATATTGCAGCGCCTTGCCGGCAAGGACCGGATCATCGGTGACGCGGGCGGCCGTATAGGCATAGGTCGCGATCGCGGTCCAGTTGTCGGTGAGGCGCCCGGTGATGTCGAACTCGACGCCGCGCGAGCGCACCTTGCCGGCGGTGTAATAGACATTGGTGCCGAGCAGTGGATCGAATTGCGACACCAGCACATTCTTCTTGTCGATGTCGTAGAAGGCCAGCGTCCCGGACAGCCGCTTGTTGACATCGAATTTGACGCCGGTCTCCCAGGAGATGCCTTCCTCAGGTGCGATATTTGCCGTGATGATCGTGCCGCCGTCCAGCGCGCTCGATGACGAGTTCGGCTTCAGCGATTGCGTATAGCTTGCATAGAGCGACACCTGATCATTGAGCTTCACGACCACGCCGCCCTGCGGCAGAATCTTGTCGGCCATGATGTTGGTATTGACGCTGAAGGGACGGCCGGTGCCGGCCAGTTGGTCGTATTCCATCCAGCGCATGCCGCCGACCAGCAGCAACCAGTCGGTCAGATACAGCGTGTCCTTGACGAACAGCGCGCGGGTGCCAAGCTTGTCGGTCTCGTTGCTGTCGCGGTTGGAAATGGTGGAGGCGGGCTGTGCCACGCCATAGACCGGATTGTAGATATTGATCGGCGCCACGGTCTGGACGAACTGGTCGTCGCGATAGATGACGCGATATTGCGCGTCGCCGCCGAAGGTGACCTCGTTCTTGAAGCCGCCGATCCAGACATTGCCCTGCATATACGCGGTGCCATAGCTGAGGTGGCTGAACGGACCACGGGCGGTGTCGCCGCGGCGGGTGACGTTGCCGGTCACGGCATCAATCCCGGTGTTGCGGACCTGGTCGATTCCATAGCTTTCATGATTGAAGCTGTAACCCGCATACAGTTTCCAGTTCTCGTTGATGCGGTGATCGACCGAGATCTGGATGAGGTCGGTCTGGCCCCATGTGGAGCTGAACGGCTCGTCGAAGCGGCGCGTGATGGGCACGCCGGCGAGGGGCGCTAGCGTGCGTGGATCGAAGGCAATGCCGCGGTCGAAAGGATACTTGTAGTCGCGATGTTCGTAATTGACATGCACCGTGGTGTCGTCGCCATACCATGACAGCGATGGTGCAATCAGCGTCTCATGGCGCGTGCCGAAATTGCGCCAGTAGTCCTCGTTGACGTTATAGGCGATGAAGCGATAGGCGAGGCCGTCCTGTCCGATCGGGCCGGTGAGATCGAGCGTGACGTCGCCGCCGCCGCGAGACCCGTAGGTGGCGCCGGACAGCGAAATCTCGCCGTGCTGATAAAGATCCGGACGCTTGCTGATGGTGTTGACGATGCCGCCGGGGTCCTGGATTCCGTAGAGCAGCGAAGCCGGGCCTTTCAGCACTTCCACGCTCTGCACGGCCGGCGTGAAGGCGCGCAGCTGCATCAGCGGCATGCCGTTACGCATGATCGAGCCGTCGCGATTGCTGCCGAAGCCGCGGCGGATCACGCCGTCATTGGTGGCGCCGAACGTATTGGCCTGGGTGATACCGCTGACATTGATCAGCGCGTCGTCGAGATTGCGTGGCTTCTGGTCGCTGATGACCTGCTGGGGCACGACATTGACGACCTGTGACGTGTTCAGTGGCGAGGTCGCACCGCGCAGCGTGGACGCATCGGGCATCGCACGGTAGCCGAGGATCTGCTGGTAGCGGGCCGCGGCAGCAGCAATGGCGCGTTCGCTCGCGGTTGGCGGGGAGGGCTGGACGCTGCGTTGGGGCGAGGTGGTCTGGGCACGCCGCGGTGCCGTGGTGGCGCGCGTCGGGCGTCGCGCCGGCGTGGCAGCTTCCACAGTGACGGCGGGCAGCACCGTTTGTGCCTGTGCCAGCGATGTCGGCGTATTGCATTCGCAGAACAGGATTGCTGTGCCGATGAGGCAGCATGTCCGGTGTTTGCCCAGGAGATGGCTCCGGCCCGCTGCACGGCCCGTCGAGAAATTACTGGTCAAGTCGCCCGCTCACTTCCGAAGGTTAATTATTCCGTAATCCGGAATATCAACGGGCGATCTGTTTCGGAATGTTGCTAAGGTTGAGTTAGAACAAAGCTAACTGGCAAAGCATACTCGTGGAGCGATCTCAGGTCGTGGTCGGGGGTGGGGCGGAATGTGAGGTGGGAGGCTTACGCCAGTGCGCGT